>NZ_DASQNH010000086.1:0-118761 GCF_035645055.1 Streptomyces sp.
GTCCGGGATCTGTCCCGGCTCGGGGCGGTAGCTGGAGGGGTCGGCCATGTCTCACACCCTACTGGCGAGGACCGACACTCCGGCGGGCCGTGGCCGGTGCCCGCGGCCTTCCGCGAGATGACGCAGGGGAGGGCACTCGTCGCGGGCAGGGGCGAACCTCGGCCAGGAGTGCGCCACGGTTGGGCTTCAGGTGTTGTCGGGGCTTGGTCAACACGCTTCAATGCGGGGGAACTCAGGGCCGTGAACCACGGCGTACGGATGTGAAGGACCCCCGACGCCGGCGGGGGTGGCCCCGCTCGGAACCCCCGCGAACGGTCTGACCAGCCGTTGTCATCCAGAAAGGCCCCTGCATGCCGCACGCCACACAGCACGCGGACGCCGCCCCCGACGTCGCCGCCGCGGACCTGGACCTGGACACGGCCCTGCGAGGCGGCCCCTTCCACGTCGCGCTGCGCGCCGCGATCGCCGCCCGCGGACTGCCCCTGCAGCGGGTGCAGCACCATCTGTCGCGGTACGGCGTGAAGGTCGGCGTCACGAGTCTGAGCTACTGGCAGCAGGGCGCCCGCCGGCCGCAGCGCCCCGAGTCGCTGCGCGCCGTCCGCGCGCTGGAGGAGATACTCCAGCTGCCCGACGAGTCGCTGATCCGGCTGCTCGCGGAGGCCGACGAGCGCTCCGCGCGGCGGCCCGCCACCCGCTCCTACCGGTCCCTCGTCGAGGCCTCGGACGTCCTGGACCGGCTGCTGGCCGAGCTGGGCGCCCGGCTCGACTGCGGTCTGCACATGCTCGGCCACCACGAGCGGGTGCGGATCGGGGCGCGCCGCGAGCTGGCGGCACGGGAGTCGCACCACATCGTGCGCGCCCACGAGGACGGCGTCGACCGCTTCGTGGCCGTGCACCACGGCGACCCCGGGTGCGCGCCGGAGCGGATGACCGTGCACGCCCTGGACAACTGCCGCACCGGGCGCGTGCGCTGGCACCGGCAGACGGGAGTGGTCGTCGCCGAGCTGCTCTTCGACACCCGGCTGCGGGCCGGGGACACGTTCCTCTTCCGGTACGGCGTCGAGGACGGCACGGCCGGGGCGTCGCGCGAGTACCTCCGCGGGTTCGGACCGGCGGGCGGGCAGTACGCGCTCCAGGTGCGGTTCGACGAGCGTGCCCTGCCGGTGCGCTGCCACCGCTTCACCCAGCACTCGGCTGCGGCGCCCCGCAGCGGCCGCCGGGAACTGGCCCTGACCGGCCGCCACCACTCGGTCCACCTCGTGGAGCCCCGGGTGCGGTCCGGGATCGTGGGCATCGCGTGGGACTGGGAGTGAGGGCCACGCCCTGAGGCAGGCGTCAGGCCTTCGGGCCCGCGACGATCCTTCCGTTCTCGCTGCGGACCGCCAGCTCCACCAGCGGCACCGTGGCCGGGGACTGCAGCACCTCGCCGGTCGCGGCGTCGAACTCGCTGCCGTGGCAGAAGCAGGTCAGCCGGGTCCCCTCCAGCTTGGTGATGGGGCAGCTCGCGTGCGTGCAGATCGTGCTGTACGCCTTCAGGGCGCCCTGCTCGTCGCGGCTGACCACCACGTTGTGCTCGCGGTAGAGCCGGGCGCCGCCCTTCGCGACCTCGCTCTCCGCCCCGAGGTCGACGGGCGCGGTCGGGGCGGCCGGGGCCTTGCGGGCGCCCTCCGGGGCGCAGGCGGCGAGGCCCAGCCCGGCGACGGGGGCGAGCGCGGCTCCGCGCAGGACGGTGCGGCGGCTCGCGGAGGGGCGGGCGGACATGGGGTCTCCCTGGTCTGGGCCGGTCGTGAGGCGTGGGGCGGTGGCGCCCGGGGGGGGGGTAAGCCGACGATAACCGGGGCCCGGTCCGCGGAGACCGGGTGGGGTGGCGGCGGCGCGTAAACGCTTGCGCAAGCGTTTACGCGCGTCCTCCGATGGGATACCTTGCCGCGCAGGACGCGAGGAGAACGAGGAGCGGACCGCATGCCGACCATGGCCGACGTGGCGCGCAGCGCCGGGGTCTCCGTGGCGACCGTCTCGCACGTGCTGAACGGCACCCGGCCCGTGCTGCCCCACACCCGCCAGGCCGTCCTCGACGCGATCGACGAACTCGGCTACACCCCGAACACCCTCGCCCGTTCCCTGGTGACCTCCCGCACCCGGTCCATCGGGCTCGCGGTGTCGGCGATCAGCAACCCGTACTTCACGGAGATCCTCCAGGGCGTCGAGGCCGCCGCCCTGGAGCACGGCTACGGCCTGCTCATCGCCGACCCGCACGACGACCCCCGGCACGAGCGCAAGGTCGTCCAGCTGCTGCACGAGCGCCGGGTGGACGGGATGATCGTCGCCCCGTCCGCCGACCCCCGCGAGCTCGTCGCCTATCTGCGCCGCCACAACGTGCCGGCCGTCCTCCTGGACCGCGTGCTCGACGACCGCGCGGAGGGCGCCCAGCGCTTCGACCAGGTCTGTGCGGAGAGCGCCGAGCCGATGACCCGGCTGGTCACCCATCTCGCCGGACTGGGCCACCGCCGGATCGGCCTGGTCGCGGGCCGGCCCGGGCTCAGCACCACCAGCGAGCGGATCACCGGCTACCGGCACGGCCTCGCGGCGGCCGGGCTGCCCTTCGAGGAACGGCTCCTGCTGCACGGCGACTCCGAGACGGCGGGCGGTGAACGGGCCACCGCGGCCCTGATGTCCCTGGCCGCGCCGCCGACCGCGCTGGTCACCGGCAACAACGCGATGACCATCGGCGCCCTGCGCGCCCTGCGGGAACGGGGCCGCACCGTGCCCGGCGACCTCGCGCTCGCCTGCTTCGACGACTTCGCCTGGGCGGATCTCTTCTCGCCCCGGCTCACCGCGATCGCCCAGCCCAGCAGGGAGCTGGGCGCGACGGCGGTGCGGGTGCTCCTGGAGCGCCTCGACGCGCCGGACCGGCCCGCCCGGACCGTGCGGCTGCCCTGCGCGTTCGTCCACCGCACCTCGTGCGGCTGTCCCGACCGGCCCCGGCGGCCGGATGCGTCCGAGGGGCCCCAGCGGCCCGAGAGAGGAGCCGACTCGTGATCGTCGTCGCCGGTGAGGCCCTGATCGACCTGGTACCGCAGGGCCCGGGTGCCCTGGCGAACCTGCGCCCGGCGCTCGGCGGCGGCCCGTACAACACGGCTGTCGCGCTCGGCCGGCTGGGATCCCCGGTCGCCTTCTGTTCGCGGGTCTCGTCCGACGCCTTCGGTGAGGCCCTGCTGGACGGGCTGCGCGAGGCGGGGGTGAACGTGTCGGGGGTGCAGCGCGGCACCGAGCCGACCACGCTCGCGGTCGCCACGATCGACGCACACGGCTCGGCCGCCTACTCCTTCTACGTCGACGGCACCGCCGACCGGCTGTTCACCGCGCCCGCCGCCCTCCCGACGGGGACCCGCGCGGTGTCCTTCGGCACCTGCTCGCTCGTCCTGGAGCCCGGGGCGAGTGCCTACGAGGAGCTGATGCGGGCCGCCGCCGGACAGGGGGTGTTCACCGCGCTCGACCCGAACGTCCGGGCGGGTCTCATCGCGGACGCGGACGCCTACCGGGCCCGGTTCCTGAAGTGGCTGCCGTCGGTGACGCTGCTGAAGCTGTCCGAGGAGGACGCGCGGTGGCTGGGCGGCACCCCGCGCGAGTGGCTGGCGGCCGGGCCCTCCGCCGTCGTGATCACCCGGGGCGGCGACGGGCTGACCGTCGTCACCCGGGACGGCGCGGAGTACTCCGTGCCGGGCGAGAAGGTCTCCGTCGTGGACACCATCGGCGCCGGCGACACGGTCAACGCGGCCCTGCTGCACGGCCTGGCCGAAGAGGACGCCCTCTCCCCCGCCGCGCTGGCCGGCCTGGGCGCCGACGGCTGGACCCGGCTGCTGCGGTTCGCGGCCCGCGCGGCGGCGATCACCTGCTCACGGGCGGGCGCGGAGCCGCCGTACGCGCAGGAGCTGGACGGCTGACGGACGGCTGTGTGCCGCCCACATCCGAACGGCCGGCGGCCCGGGCACGGTCCGCCGTCGGTTCAGCCGGCCCGGCCCACGGCCCGCAGGGCGCCCGGGTGGCGGCCGTCGAGGCGGTCCAGGGCGGCGGCCGTGGCTTCGTCGGCCGGCAGGTGCACGACGATCCGCTGGCCGTCGTCCGGCAGCGCCAGCGTCTCGTGCAGCAGCCGCAGCGGTCCGGCCTCCGGGTGCTCGACGCGCTGGCCGCCGACCCGCCGGGGGGCCGTCGCGAGATCGGCGAACCGGTCGGCGAACTCCGCACCCGCCGTCACCGTGAGTTCCTCGGCCAGCTCGGCGGCGTACGGGTCCCGCAGGGGCACGTCGTGCCGGAGCTGGGCGACCAGGTTGTCGGCCTCGCGTTCCCAGTCGGGATAGGCGTCGCGGGCGCGGGCGTCGGTGAACAGATGGCGGAGCAGGTTGGGGTGCTCGGCGTCGAGCACCCCGATCGGGCCGAACAGCCGGGCGTAGCCGGTGGTGTGGGCGAGGACGTCGCCGATCCAGTTGAGCACCACGGCGGGGGCGGGCTCCAGGCGTTCCAGGACGGCGCGCACCGTGGCGCGCGGGGTGCGGCTGAGCGGCGGGGCCGCGCCGCAGACCAGCGGGTCGCCGCCGTCCGCCTCCTTGACCAGGCGGCGCAGCACCATCCGGTCGCGCAGGGACAGGTCGAGCGCGTCGGCGAGAGCGCCGAGGACCTGGGCGGAGGGGTTGCGGTCCCGTCCCTGTTCCAGCCGGGTGAGGTACTCGACGCTGATGCCGGCGAGCGTGGCCAGTTCGGCGCGGCGCAGTCCGGGCGTGCGGCGGCGGGTCCCCGGGTGCAGCCCGACCTCCTCCGGGGTCACGGCCTCGCGCCAGGTCCGCAGATAGGTGCCCAACTCGTTGTCGCTCACCCCGCGAACGTACCAACGCCCGCGCGCGGGAGGGTGTCCCTGTGACTACCAGGCTTCGCCCGGTCTCCCTGCCGCGCCGCGCTGCCCCGAGGGTGGAGGCATGACGCAGAACGACTTCTCGAACACGCTGACCACCGCTCCCCTGCCGCTGGCGCCCGGTGACTGGGAGCTGGACCCGCTGCACTCGGCCGTCAACTTCACCATCCGCCACCTGGGGATCGCGAAGGTCCGGGGCCGCTTCGCCGATGTGCAGGCCGCCCTGCACGTCGGCGAGGCGTTGGCCGACGTGCGGGTGACCGCGGAGATCGCCCTGGCCTCCGTCGACACCGGGAACCCGGACCGGGACGCGCACGTCCGCGCGTCCGACCTGCTCGACGTGGAGAAACGGCCGACGATGACGTTCCGTTCGACACGGGTGTCGGGCGCGGGCGAGGACTGGACCATGGAGGGCGACCTGACGATCGGTGAGGTGACCCGTCCGGTGACGCTCGCCGTGGAGTTCGGCGGCGTGGTGGACGTGCCGGTGGACGGCTCCCGGCACGCCGGGTTCGAGGCGACGGGCGAGATCCGCCGCAGCGACTTCGGCCTCGGCTTCGCTCCGGGGCTGCTCGGTGACACGGTGAAGATCCAGCTGGACATGCAGTTCGTGGAGCCGCGGGGCGCCTGAGGCGGAGACGGACGCGCGGTGCCCCGGGGGAACGGGGGTCCCCCGGGGCACCGCGCGTCGGTGTGGGCGCTCAGGCCTTGCGGGCCCGCGTCGTCCTCTTCGCGGGCGCCGCCTTCTTGGTGGCCCCGGCCGCCTTCTTGGCCGCCGTGCCGTCGGCGCCCTTGGCGGCGGCCGTCTTCCTGGCCGCGGCCTTGGTGGCCGTCTTCCGCGCGGGGGCGCGCACCGGCTCGGCGTCGCTGATCCGGTCGGCGCCGAGGACGTCCCGCAGGAACTTGCCGGTGTGGCTGGCCGGCACCGCCGCGACCTGCTCGGGCGTGCCCTCGGCGACCACGAGACCGCCGCCCGCGCCGCCCTCGGGGCCCATGTCGACGAGCCAGTCGGCGGTCTTGATCACATCGAGGTTGTGCTCGATGACGATCACCGTGTTGCCCTTGTCGACCAGGCCCGACAGGACCGTCAGCAGCTTGCTGATGTCCTCGAAGTGCAGACCGGTGGTCGGCTCGTCCAGGACGTAGACCGTGCGGCCGGTGGAGCGCTTCTGCAGCTCGCTGGCGAGCTTGACGCGCTGGGCCTCGCCGCCGGACAGGGTGGTCGCGGACTGCCCGAGCCGGACGTAGCCGAGGCCGACGTCGTGGAGCGTCTTGAGGTGACGGTTGATCGCCGGGACGGCCTCGAAGAAGTGCATGGCCTCTTCGATCGGCATGTTCAGGACCTCGGCGATGGACTTGCCCTTGTAGTGGACCTCCAGGGTCTCCCGGTTGTACCGGGCGCCGTGGCAGACCTCGCACGGGACGTACACGTCCGGGAGGAAGTTCATCTCGATCTTGATCGTGCCGTCGCCCGCGCAGTTCTCGCAGCGGCCGCCCTTGACGTTGAAGGAGAAGCGGCCGGGCAGGTAGCCGCGGACCTTCGCCTCGGTGGTCTCGGCGAACAGCTTGCGGATGTGGTCGAAGACGCCGGTGTAGGTCGCCGGGTTCGACCGAGGGGTGCGGCCGATGGGCGACTGGTCGACGTGCACCACCTTGTCGACGAGGTCGTCGCCGTCCACGCGCGTGTGCCGCCCGGGGACGTTCCGCGCGCCGTTCAGCTCGCGGGCCAGGTGGGTGTAGAGGATGTCGTTGACCAGGGTCGACTTACCGGAGCCGGAGACGCCGGTGACCGCGGTGAAGACGCCCAACGGGAACGAGACGTCGATGTCCTGGAGGTTGTTCTCCCGGGCGCCGTGCACGGTGAGCTGCCGGGACGGGTCGATCGGGCGCCGGATGTCCGGCACCGGGATGGACTTCTTGCCCGACAGATACTGCCCGGTCTGCGACTCGGCGTTGGCGAGCAGCTCCTTCAGGGAGCCGCTGTGCACCACCTTGCCGCCGTGCTCACCGGCGCCGGGGCCGATGTCGACGATCCAGTCGGCGATCTTGATGGTGTCCTCGTCGTGCTCGACGACGATGAGCGTGTTGCCCATGTCGCGCAGCCGGACCAGGGTCTCGATCAGCCGGTGGTTGTCGCGCTGGTGCAGGCCGATCGACGGCTCGTCGAGGACGTAGAGAACGCCGACGAGGCCGGAGCCGATCTGGGTGGCCAGGCGGATGCGCTGAGCCTCGCCGCCGGAGAGGGTGCCGGCCGCGCGGTTCAGCGAGAGGTAGTCCAGGCCGACGTCGACGAGGAACCGCAGCCGCTCGTTGACCTCCTTCAGCACCCGCTCGGCGATCTTCTTGTCGCGGGCGTTGAGCTTCAGCTCGCCCAGGAAGTCCGCGCAGTCGCTGATGGACATCGCGGAGACCTCGGCGATCGACTTCCCCATGATCGTGACCGCGAGGACGATCGGCTTGAGGCGGGTGCCCTCACAGGTGGGGCAGGGCACCTCGCGCATATAGCCCTCGAAGCGCTCCCGGCTGGCGTCGGACTCGGCCTCGCTGTGCCGTCGCTTGACGAAGGGCACGGCGCCCTCGAAGGGCGTGGTGTACACCCGCTCGCGGCCGTACCGGTTGCGGTAGCGGACCTCGATCTGTGTCTTGTGGCCGTACAGCAGGGCCTTCCTGGCGCGCTGCGGCAGGCCCGCGAACGGGATGTCCGTGCGGAAGCCGAGCGCGTCGGCGAGGGCGCCGACCAGGCGGCCGAAGTAGTCCTTGGTGTGGCCGTGCGACCAGGGGTGGATGGCGCCCTCGTCCAGGGACTTGTCCGGGTCGGGGACGATCAGCTCCGGGTCGACCTCCATGCGCGTGCCGATGCCGGTGCACTCGGGGCAGGCGCCGAAAGGCGAGTTGAAGGAGAAGGAGCGGGGCTCCAGCTCCTCGAAGGACAGGTCGTCGTAGGCGCAGTACAGATGCTCGGAGTACATCCGCTCGCGCTCGGGGTCGTCCTCGGGGAGGTCGACGAAGTCGAGCACGACCATGCCGCCGGACAGACCGAGGGCGGTCTCCACGGAGTCGGTGAGGCGGCGCTTGGCGGACTCCTTCACCGTGAGGCGGTCGACGACCACCTCGATGGTGTGCTTCTCCTGCTTCTTCAGGGTGGGCGGGTTGGAGAGCTGGATCGTCTCGCCGTCCACCCGCGCGCGGGAGTAGCCCTTGGTCTGGAGGTCGGCGAAGAGATCGACGAACTCGCCCTTGCGCTCGCGCACCAGCGGCGAGAGCACCTGGAAGCGGCTCCCCTCCGGCAGCTCCAAAACCTTGTCCACGATGGCCTGCGGCGACTGGCGCGAGATCGGGCGGCCGCACTCGGGACAGTGCGGCTTGCCGATGCGGGCGAAGAGCAGTCGCAGGTAGTCGTAGACCTCGGTGATGGTGCCGACCGTCGAGCGCGGGTTGCGCGAGGTCGACTTCTGGTCGATGGAGACCGCCGGGGACAGGCCCTCGATGAAGTCGACGTCCGGCTTGTCCATCTGACCGAGGAACTGGCGGGCATACGAGGAGAGCGATTCCACGTAGCGCCGCTGGCCCTCGGCGAAGATCGTGTCGAAGGCCAGGGAGGACTTGCCCGACCCGGACAGGCCCGTGAAGACGATGAGCGAGTCACGAGGCAGGTCGAGCGAGACGTTCTTCAGGTTGTGCTCGCGCGCGCCACGGACGATGAGACGGTCGGCCACGCCGGTCCGCACCTTTCTTGAGAGAAGTGACAGGGGCGGGGCCCCCGTCGTTCCCAGACTAGGGGGAGCCACTGACAACGCCGGTCGGATTTCCCGGTCGCATAACAATCCCCGACCCTCCAGCATGCCCGACGCCGCCACCGACCATATAGCACGTGCATTCGATTTGCGGTCCTGGTCCGCCGCCTTCACCCGAAGGAGTGGCGGGGCTAGGGTCGGGCTCATGATTGATCACGCGCGTGACCTGGCGTCTGTACGGGAGGCGACCGAGCGGCTGCTGAGCGCAGCGGCCGGGCTGGACAACGCGGACGTGACGGAACCGTCACGGCTGCCGGGCTGGAGCCGCGGCCACGTCCTCGCCCATCTGGCCCGCAACGCGGACGCCCTCGTGAACGTCCTGGAGGGGCGTCCCATGTACGTCTCCGCCGAGGCCCGGGACGCCGACATCGAGCGGGACGCCGCGCGTCCCCTCGACGAGCAGCTCGCCGACGTCCGCGCGAGCGCGGAGCGGTTCCGGGCGGCGGGGGCGGCGCCCGCCGACTGGTCGCGGACCGTGGAGCTGCGCAACGGCGTCACCGACTCGGCGTCCCGGGTGCCGTTCCGGCGGTGGGTCGAGGTCGAGCTGCACCATGTGGACCTCGGCATCGGGTACGAGCTGGAGGATCTTCCGGCGGAGTTCGCCGAGCGGGAGATCGACTTCCTCGCCGACCGCTTCACCGGACACCCGGACGTGCCGCCGACCCGGCTGACGGACGGCACGCGCGCGTGGCGCACCGGCCGCGAGGCGGACGGCCCCGAGGTCACCGTGCGGGGCGCCCGCGCCGATCTGCTGGGCTGGCTCGCCGGCCGCCGCGACGGCTCGGCGCTGACCGTGGAGGGCGGGCCACTGCCCTCCCTGCCCCCGCTGTGAGCCTCTGCGACGACCTGCTCGGGGCGGGCCTCCCGCCCTAGACTGGCGGCCATGACGTACAGCGGACAGGTGACGGTCGGCGGCCCGGCGGACGTGCACGAGCTCAAGGACCTGATGATCACGAAGATCGCGGTCGGCCCGATGAACAACAACGCCTATCTGCTGCGTTGCCGGGCCACCGACGAGCAGCTGCTGATCGACGCGGCCAACGAGGCGCGGACCCTGCTCGGCATGATCGGTGACGACGGCATCGCGTCCGTCGTCACCACGCACCGGCACGGGGACCACTGGCAGGCCCTCGCCGAGGTCGTCGCGGCCACCGGGGCCCGCACGTACGCGGGCCGGGACGACGCCGAGGGCATCCCCGTGCCGACCGACGTCCTGGTCGACGACGGCGACGTCATCCGGGTGGGGCAGGTGGAGCTGACCGCGCGCCACCTCGTCGGCCACACACCCGGGTCGATCGCGCTCGTCTACGACGACCCGCACGGCCACCCCCATGTGTTCACGGGCGACTGTCTCTTCCCGGGCGGTGTGGGCAACACCCACAAGGATCCGAAGGCGTTCGCCAGCCTGATCCATGACGTGGAGACCAAGATCTTCGACGTCCTCCCGGACGAGACCTGGGTCTATCCGGGACACGGTGACGACACCACGCTGGGCGCGGAGCGTCCGCAGCTGCCGGAGTGGCACAAGCGGGGGTGGTGAACACCGCCTCGTGAACGTGGGAGCCCGGGCAGAGGGCGCGCGGTGCTCGACTCGCGCCCCGTGTGAATCGACTGCACGCTCCGGCGCCCCGCGCGCGCTCCCGGCGCACGGGGTTGCGCGGTTCACTGGAGACAGCCCCGCGCGGAACGACGGCTTCCGCGTGGCACGGGCCGCCGGTCCCTTCCTCCCGCCCTCGGCCGGCGGCCCACGGCCCGGCCCGGCAGGGCCTGTTCACAGGAACGCAACCCCCGTTCCCAGCCTGCGGACATTGACTGGCGTGACCTCGACAAACGCGGGCCGCGCTGTCAAGGACGACGGCATGACCATGGTGCTGGCGACACACGAGACGGGCTTCGCGCGGGAGGTCGCCGACCAGGTTTGTTTCCTGGACGGAGGGGTCGTGCTGGAGCGCGGGACCGCCGAGCAGGTCTTCGGCGACCCACGGCAGGAGCGCACACGGCGCTTTCTACGGCGCATCGTGGAGGCCGGGCGCCTGCAGGACCGCCCGCGCGCCGGTGTCACGCATTCGCGCGGGTCGGCCCGAGCAGCGCGGCGACCCGCTCCACGCCGAAGACATAGCCCTGGACACCGCATCCGGCGATGACGCCGTCGGCGCGCAGGGAGACGTAGGAGATGTGCCGGAACGACTCCCGCTTGTGGATGTTGGAGATGTGGACCTCCACCACCGGCATGCCGTCACAGGTGTTCAGCGCGTCGAACAGCGCGATGGAGGTGTGCGTGTAGGCGCCCGGGTTGATGACGATCCCGCAGTGGTTCTCCCGCGCCTCGTGGATCCAGTCGATCAACTCGCCCTCGTGGTTGGACTGGCGCAGGTCCACCGTGCCGCCGTGCGCGGCCGCCGCCTCGGCGCACCGCGCCTCGACGTCGGCGAGCGTCTCGGAGCCGTAGATCTCCGGCTGGCGCTGCCCGAGGAGGTTCAGGTTGGGGCCGTTGAGAATCATGATCGGGGCGTTGGCCAGGGTGCGGGGCACTGTTCCTCCGGTCCGTTCGGGGCGGTCCGGCGGGACCGCTGCTCGCCCCGGTTTATCACGGTGCGCCCACCGGGTGACCGCCCCTACCCTTCCGGCATGATCACACCCGCCTACCCGCCCAAGCCCTCGCCCGGCGACCGCATAGCCGTCGTCTCACCGGCCAGCGGTCTGCCCGGCCCGTTCCCGCTCCCCTACGAGCTGGGCCTGGAACGACTGCGCAGCGTGTACGGCCTCGAACCGGTCGAGTACCCGGCGACGCGGACGATGGGCGCGACGCCGCGGGAGCGGGCCGACGACCTCCACGCCGCCTTCGCCGACCCGGACATCAAGGCGGTGATCGCCTCGATCGGCGGCGACGACCAGATCACCGTGCTGCCGCTGCTGGACCGGGAGTTGATCCGCGCCCACCCCAAGCCGTTCGTCGGGATGAGCGACAACACCAATCTGCTGGCCTTTCTGCGCAACACCGGCATCGTCGGCTACCACGGCGCGAGCGTGATGGTCGAGCTGGGCCGCCCCGGCGCCATGCACCCGCTGACGGCCGACTCGCTGCGCGCGGCGCTGTTCACCTCCGGCCCCTACGAGCTGCGCCCGGCCGACCGCTGGAACGACGTGGACCGCGACTGGGCCGATCCCGCGACCTTCGACGAGGAACCGCAGTCCCGGCCCAGCACCGGCTGGACCTGGGTGAACGCCGACCGGGTGGTGGAGGGACGCAGCTGGGGCGGCAACCTGGAGATCCTCGGCTGGCTGCTGATGGCGGACCGCGAGATCGCCCGCGACCCGGCGGAGTACGACGGCGATGTGCTGTTCCTGGAGACCTCGGAGGAACTGCCGAGCGCCGCGGAGGTCTTCCGCACGCTGCGCAACATGGGCGAGCGCGGCCTGCTGCGGCGCTTCTCCGCGCTGCTGATGGCCCGGGCGAAGACCTGGTCGTTCGCCCACCCCAACAGCCCGGAGGAGGGCACCCGTTACGCCGCCGACCAGCGCGAGGCCGTCCTGCGCGCCATGCGCATCTATGCCCCCGGCACCCCCATCGTCTTCGATGTGGACTGCGGGCACACCGACCCCCAGCTGGTGATCCCGTACGGCGGCACCGTGCGCGTCGACGGGCCCGCCCGGCGCATTACGGTCACGTACTGACCGGGGACGGCCACCTCCACGCGCCCCCGTAACTCGCTGTCACTGTGGGTAGTTGACGCGGCATGCAAGACGTACGCACCGTAAGGACCCCCTCCATGCTGCGGCTCGCGACCGCCGCCCTGGCCGGCACGGCCATCGAGTTCTACGACTTCTTCGTCTACGGGACCGCGGCGGCGCTGGTCCTGGGACCGCTGTTCTTCCCGACCGTCTCGCCGCTGGCCGGCACCCTGGCCGCGTTCGCCACGTTCGGCGTGGGATTCGTGGCCCGGCCGCTCGGCTCGGTGCTCTTCGGGCACATCGGGGACCGGCACGGGCGCCGGCCGGTCCTCGTCGCCTCCCTGCTGCTGACGGGCGCCTCGACGGTCGCGGTCGGCTGCCTGCCGACGTACGGCGCGATCGGGACGGCCGCTCCGCTGCTCCTCGTCGTCCTGCGCTTTCTGCAAGGGCTGGGTCTCGGCGGGGAGTGGGGCGGGGCCGTGCTGCTGACCGTCGAGCACGCGCCCGCCGAGCGGCGCGCCCTGTGGTCGAGCTTCCCGCAGGTCGGACCCGCGGTGGGCTTCCTGCTCGCCAACGGCTCGATGCTGACCCTGTCGGCCACCCTGTCCGAGGCGGAGTTCGCCCGGTGGGGCTGGCGGGTGCCGTTCTGGGTGGCCGGGGTGCTGGCCGTGGTGGGGCTGTGGCTGCGCTCGTCGCTCGCCGAGAGCCCCCGCTTCCTGGAGATCGAGGAGCCCGCGCGCGTGCCGCTCGCCGAGGTCGTGCGCCACCACTGGCGGCTGGTCCTGCTCACCGCCGGCGCGCTCGCCGTCGGCTACGCGCTCTTCTACGCCGTCACCACCTGGTCCCTCGCCTACGCGACCGAGCGGCTGGGGGTCGGCCGCAGCGTCATGCTGGCCTGCGTGATGGCCGCCGTGGTGGTCAAGGGCGCGCTCACCCCGGTCGCGGCGGTGCTCGGCGACCGCTACGGGCGCCGGCCGATGTGCCTGACCGGCTGTACCGCCGCCGCCCTGTGGATGTTCCCGATGGTCGCGCTGCTCGCCACCGGCGCGCCGCTGCTGATGTTCGTCGGCTTCCTCGGCGCGATGCTCTCGTTCATCACGATGTTCGCGGTGGTCGCCGCCTATCTGCCCGAACTGTACGAACCCCGGGTGCGCTGCACCGGCGCCGCCGTCGGCTACAACCTGGGCGGAGTGGTCGGCGGTGCGCTCACTCCGATCGCGGCGACCGCGCTGGCCGAGCAGGGCGGACGGGTGCCGTGGGGGGTCGGGGCCTATCTGACCGGGATCGCGCTGCTCAGCCTCGGGTGCTTCGCGCTGCTGCCGGAGACCCGTCCGGTACCGGCGGCGGCGCCGAAACCGGCGCCGGTCCTGGACTGACCTCCGGGAGAGCCGGTCACGGGGGTGAGGGAGCGCGGCCACGAGCGGACGGAGCCGGGTCTCGGGTTGACCGAGCGGGTCATGGGTTGATCGCCGGTTCCAGGAAGGCCGCGAACAGCACCAGGTGGACGCCGCCCTGGAGCGGGGTGGCGCGGCCTGGTACGAACGTCAGCGAGGCCACGACCACCGTCAGGGCGAGCAGCACCATATGGGTGGAGCCGAGGCCGAGGACGAGCGGCCCGGACAGCGGTTCGTGAGCGACCTGAGCCGAGCGACCATGCGGCGATCGTCGCAGACGGTCCGGGGCTTCGCATTCCGGTCCGCGGACCGCTCGACGGTCCCGCTTTCGCTGGTCAGGTGGTCCTTCTGGCCGGCTGCCACATCTCCTCCCCGCGCTGGTGCTCGTCGCTCGGTCCCGGCGTCGCTCTGGTCGTTCGCTCTCCTTGCGGGGTCGTCGATGAGTGTCTCGGCACCCGGTGGGCAAAACGCGGCACCGGGAGCGGCGATCGGCGAGACGCCGCGGGCCGCTCCCGGTGCCGGGTGCAGGGTGTGGGACGACGCGGTCAGGCGTCGATGCTGTCCTTGGGGGCCCGCGTACCCGCCGCCTCCGCCCGGGCCTGCTTCCTGGAGGCCATCAGGCTGGTGATCGTGGTGACGATCAGGACGGTGCAGATCACGCCGAGGGAGACCGGGATGCTGATCTCCGGGACATGCACCCCGGACTCGTGCAGCGCGTGCAGCACCAGCTTGACGCCGATGAAGCCCAGGATGATCGACAGGCCGTACGACAGGTGGACCAGCTTCTTCAGCAGGCCGCCGATGAGGAAGTACAGCTGCCGCAGACCCATCAGGGCGAAGGCGTTCGCCGTGAAGACGATGTACGGGTCCTGCGTGAGGCCGAAGATCGCCGGGATGGAGTCCAGGGCGAACAGCACGTCGGTGGTGCCGATGGCGAGCATCACGACCAGCATCGGGGTCATGACCCGCTTGCCGTTCTCCTGGATCCACAGCTTGGTGCCGTGGTACCGGTCGGCCACGCCGAAGCGGCGCTCGGCGGCCTTGAGCAGCTTGTTCTCCTCGTACTCCTCGTCCTCCTGGTCGGCCCGTGCCTCCTGGACGAGCTTCCAGGCGGTCCAGATCAGGAAGGCGCCGAAGAGGTAGAACACCCACGAGAAGCTGGCGATGATCGCGGCGCCGGCGGCGATGAAGATCGCCCGCAGCACCAGGGCTATGAGAACACCGATGAGCAGCACCCGCTGCTGGTACTGCGACGGGACCGCGAACTTCGCCATGATCAGGACGAAGACGAAGAGGTTGTCGACGCTCAGCGACTTCTCGGTGATGAAGCCGGCGAAGAACTCTCCGGCCGGCTGGCCGCCGCCGAAGAAGAGCAGGCCGAGGCCGAACAGTCCGGCCAGGACGATCCAGACGACGGTCCAGATCCCGGCTTCCTTGATGGATACGTCATGGGGCTTGCGGCCGATGAAGAAATCGACCGCGATCAGGGCGGCGAGGCCCACGACCGTCAGGACCCACAGGGTCAGGGAAACTTCCACTGCGCCTCCGGCAGTACGTAACGGCGAACAGATCAGTCAGCGTCGTCGCGCTGCCGGAGGTCTCTTCCACCCAACGATGGGCCGACGCCCCGGGATCCGGCCGGATCCGTATTGACGGGTACGCCGCAGCAGACAGGGAGTACTCCCCTCCGTGCGGACAAGACTACCGAATCACCAAGGAAAGGTAAAGCGATCGGTAAAGGGAGAGCCAAGTGCGCTGGTCACGGGGCTTTACTTGCGCTTGGCCCAGTGGCCGGAGCCCCTCACCGGCGCCAGGCGCGGCGGGCCGCCGCGACCTGGGTGAGCACCTGCTGGAGCACCTGGCTGCCCGGCGGCGCGAGCGACGGCTCGTACGTCCAGGCGTGCCCGACCCAGGGGTCGGCGAGGTGGTCGTCCGGCACCGGCGTCAGTCGCAGCAGCGAACGCCACAGCGGGTCGAGCAGCGGGCCGTAGCCCACGGCGTCCTCCCGGTCGGCGACCATCATCAGATGGACACCGACGGCGGGGCCCTCGTCCGCGAGGTAGCGCAGCTGGGTGACCGCCCGGTCGTCGAATCCGTGCGGGAAGTCGTTGACCACCAGCAGGTGCTGGGAGGTGTCGAGGCCCGGCGGCAGCGCGTCGGCGGCCCCGCCGCGCACCGCCATCTGCACCAGGTCCACGCGCTGGGTGAGCTTGGCCAGGACCTCCGCCACCCCGGCGGCGCCCAGGGCGGGCGGCGCCGCGAGCACACCCGTCTGCACCAGCGGGGCCAGTGCCTGGGTGCCCGTGCCGGCCGGGTCGATGACGTACACGGTGTACTCGCCCGCCGGATGGACGGCGAGCAGCCGCGCCGCGTGCCCCACCGCCGACTCCATCGCCAGGCGGCGCATGTCGTGGGTGTCGGTGAACGAGCCGTCGAGCGAGCCCGTACGCCCGCTGTCGATCCACAGTCCGCGCTCCAGCGGCAGCCGCATCAGCAAGGGGATGCGCAGCTGGGCGCACTCCGACAGATGCAGGTCGCCGAGGCGCAGGGCCATCGGCAGTTCCATCGGCACCCGGTAGCCGTGCCAGACGGGGTTGTCCCAGCGGGCGTACGCCGGCGGCAGGGCGGGCTCGACGACGCCGGCCTCGGCGGTGAGCTGAGCGACGTCCCGGTCGAGGGCCTGACGGGCCTGGTCGACGAGCTGGGCGTGCTTGGCGCGGGCGGCCTCCCGGGCCGCGTCCGCCTGGCCGCCGATCCGGCTGCGCGGGTCGGAGAGGACCTGTTCCAGCTCCTTCTCCATGCGCGAGTCGGCGAAGTCGACGGCGCTGCGGTAGGCGGCCGTCGTGCGGGCCAGGTCCTCGAACATGCCCCAGACCTGGTTGTAGAGCCGCTCGTCCATCGTCCAGCCGGTCGCGTCACCCGCGACGGGCCGCGCGGGCTGCCCGGGGGCCGCCGGAGGCGCGGCCGGCGGGGGCGGAGGCGGGGCGGCGTTCCGCCGGCGCGGGTGGTGGTAGTCGATCGGGCCGCCGGCGGCGGGCGCGGCGGGCTGGGTGGGGCCGGAGGGGTCCGCAGGGACGGGGTCCGCGGGCGAGCCGGGCAGGGGGCCGGTGACGCCCTGGGGGCCCGGCGCGCCGTAGGGCGATCCGCTCGGGTCCGGGCCGAGGACGGGGGCGGCGGTCTGCCGGGTGCGGTCGCCGTCCGCCGTACGCGGCGGGGGCGCGGCCACCGAGCGGGCGACGCCCCGCGCCACCGCGTCGTTGATGGCGGTGGCGAGCCGGGGTGCCTCGGGCAGCCCCTGGTCGGTGAGGAGGTCGGCGAGGCCGCCGGCGTAGCCCTGGCCGACCGCGCGCACCTTCCAGGCGTCCTGCCGCCGGTAGAGCTCCAGGGCGACGACGGCCGTCTCGGCCTCCAGGCCGGTGAGGGTGAAGGTGGCGATCTCCGTGCCGTCGAGGCCGGTGACGGCGACGAACGGAGCGGCCACGGCACCGAAGCGGCCGGGGCCGCCCGCGGTGCCGACGGGGAGGGCGAGCAGCACATTGACCCGGTGCACCGTGTCCGGCATGGCGTCCAGATCCACCGCGAGACGGTGGTCGGCGGCCGCCTGGCGGGAGACTTCCAGGCCGGGCAGGGTGGGGGCGCCCGGATGGGCCACCCGCTCCACGCCGTGGACCTTTCCGTTCTCGTCGCTGAGCGTGGCCGCGGCCACGATCGGCGTGCCGGCCGAGACCCTGATCTCCAGACGGGCCTGGGAGAGCGGGTGATTCTGCCCCCGCACCAGCTCGGCCGTCATCGCCTTCGTCCCCCTGCTGTCGCTGTGTAGGTGTGTGGTGTGCCGCTCGCCCGGACGCGTCAGAGCAGCGGCAGGATGGACGGCATCAGGTCCTGGAAGGTGCGGCCGTTGGCCGGGGTGCCGAGGGCGGTCATCGACCAGCCGGTGCCCACGCGGTGCACCTTCGCCATGATCTGGGCCGTGTAGGCGCCGCCGCCCGCGAGGGTGTAGCGGGCCAGCTCCTGCCCGTTGGTCTCGTCGACCAGGCGGCAGAACGCGTTCTGCACCTCCTGGAAGGTCTGGCCCGTGAAGGAGTTCACGGTGAAGACGATCTGGTCGATGTGGACCGGGAGGCGCTGCAGGTCGACGAGGATCGCCTCGTCGTCGCCGCCCTGGCCGACACCGCCGACGAGGTTGTCGCCGGTGTGGCGCACCGAGCCGTCGTCGCTCACCAGGTGGCGGAAGAAGACGACGTCGACCGGCTGCTTGTCCGCGAACAGGACCGCGGAGGCGTCCAGGTCGATCTCGCGGGTGCGCGAGCCGAACAGGCCGCGCCGCGGGGCCGCCTGCCAGCCGAGACCCATACGGACCGCGCTCAGGCTGCCGCCGTCGTTCTTCTGCAGACTGATGGCCTGACCCTTGGTCATATTGACGGTCACGCGCTGTTTCCCCTCTCGGACAGTCCCCTGTTGCCGCGATGCCGCGGTTGACCTGAACCCTACGCAGGGGCACTGACAGTGCCGTACCCCGGACCTGACTTTGTGTCGGTCTTGCAACACAGCGCAGCCGGTGGCGGGGCCCGCGGGGCTGCCGGGGCCCCGGTTCCGCGCGGAAGCCCGGGCGCGGACCGGTGCGGGGCCGGGGCGCCGGTTCCGGGGCGGGACCGGCGCCCGGGCGGACGTCAGGACAGGCCCGCCTCCTTCATCTGGCGCAGTTCCTTCTTCATCTCCGAGACCTCGTCGCGCAGCCGGGCGGCGATCTCGAACTGGAGGTCCGCGGCGGCGGCCCGCATGCGGGCGGTCAGCTCCTCGATCTGCTCGGCGAGTTCGGCCGCCGGACGGTCGGTCGGCACCGTCTCCTTCGCCTTGCCCTTGGCCGTCTTGGCCTTGGTGGCCTTCGCGCCCTTGACCGAGTGCTCGGCGAGCGAGGGCACCGGGGCCTTGGTGCCGCGGCCGTCCTTCTTGGCCCGGTAGCCGCTGCCGAGCAGCTGCTCGGTGTCGACCTCCTCGCGGGCGATCTGCGCGACGATGTCGTTGATCTTCTTGCGCAGCGGTTGCGGGTCGACGCCGTTCGCCTCGTTGTACGCGATCTGCTTCTCCCGCCGGCGGTTGGTCTCGTCGATGGCCTTCTCCATCGCCGGGGTGATCTTGTCGGCGTACATGTGGACCTGGCCGGAGACGTTGCGCGCCGCGCGGCCGATGGTCTGGATCAGGGAGGTGCCGGAGCGCAGGAAGCCCTCCTTGTCGGCGTCGAGGATCGCCACCAGGGACACCTCGGGCAGGTCCAGGCCCTCGCGCAGCAGGTTGATGCCGACCAGGACGTCGTACTCGCCCGCGCGCAGTTCGCGCAGCAGCTCGACGCGGCGCAGGGTGTCGACGTCGCTGTGCAGGTAGCGGACCTGGATGCCGAGCTCCAGGAAGTACTCGGTCAGGTCCTCGGCCATCTTCTTGGTCAGGGTGGTGACCAGGACGCGTTCGTCACGCTCCACGCGGGCGCGGATCTCGTGCACCAGGTCGTCGATCTGGCCCTCGGTGGGCTTGACGACGACCTCGGGGTCGACCAGGCCGGTCGGGCGGATGATCTGCTCGACGAAGCCGTCCGCGCGGGACATCTCGTAGGTGCCCGGGGTCGCGGACAGGTAGACGGTCTGGCCGATGCGCTGCTGGAACTCCTCCCACTTCAGCGGGCGGTTGTCCAGGGCGGAGGGCAGCCGGAAGCCGTGGTCGACGAGGGTGCGCTTGCGGGAGGCGTCGCCCTCGTACATCGCGCCGATCTGCGGCACGGTGACGTGCGACTCGTCGATGACCAGGAGGAAGTCCTCCGGGAAGTAGTCGAGCAGGGTGTTGGGCGCGGAGCCGGGCGAGCGGCCGTCGAAGTGCATCGAGTAGTTCTCGACGCCGGAGCAGGTGCCGATCTGGCGCAGCATCTCCAGGTCGTAGGTGGTGCGCATGCGCAGCCGCTGGGCTTCCAGGAGCTTGCCCTGCTTCTCCAGCTCGGCCAGCCGCTCGGCCAGCTCCTTCTCGATGTCGTTGACGGCCCGCTCCATGCGTTCGGGGCCGGCGACGTAGTGGGAGGCGGGGAAGACGTAGAGCTGCTGGTCGTCGCTGACGATCTCGCCGGTGATCGGGTGGAGGGTGGACAGGGCCTCGATCTCGTCGCCGAACATCTCGATGCGGACGGCCAGCTCCTCGTAGACCGGGAAGATCTCGATGGTGTCGCCGCGGACCCGGAAGGTGCCCCGGGAGAAGGCCACGTCGTTGCGCGTGTACTGGATGTCCACGAAGCGGCGCAGCAGGTCGTCCCGGTCGATCTCCTCGCCGACCCGCAGGGGGACCATGCGGTCCACGTACTCCTGGGGTGTGCCCAGGCCGTAGATGCAGGACACGGAGGCGACCACGATGACGTCTCGGCGGGTGAGCAGCGAGTTGGTCGCGGAGTGGCGCAGCCGTTCGACCTCCTCGTTGATCGAGGAGTCCTTCTCGATGTAGGTGTCCGACTGGGGGACGTAGGCCTCGGGCTGGTAGTAGTCGTAGTACGAGACGAAGTACTCGACGGCGTTGTTCGGCAGCAGCTCGCGGAACTCGTTCGCCAGCTGGGCGGCCAGTGTCTTGTTCGGCGCCATGACCAGGGTGGGGCGCTGGAGCTTCTCGATCATCCACGCGGTGGTGGCGGACTTGCCGGTGCCGGTCGCGCCGAGCAGCACGACGTCCTTCTCGCCGGCTTCGATGCGCCGGGCGAGCTCGGCGATGGCCGCCGGCTGGTCGCCGCTCGGCTGGTAGGGGCTGACGACCTCGAAAGGCGCCACCGTACGTTCGATCTGGGAAACGGGCCGCATGTCATCCACCGTACGACTCGCCACTGACAAGCGGCTCTGATCAGCGTTTTCCGTTTCCGCGAGGTGCGGACGCGCGGGCCGCCGGCCGACGGCACCGGGCCCGGTCAGCGGATTCGCGGTCAGCGGTCAGCGGTCAGCGGTCAGCGGTCAGCGATTCTGCGGGGTGCGGGCGCGGCGGCCGACCGGACGGCGGCGGGCGTCGGCCGGGAAGCGGGTGCCCTGGTGGTGGACGGGGACGTGGGCCGGGACGCCCGGCTTGTCCTCCGGCCGCGGCCAGTCCGGCTTCCCCATGACCATCAACGGGTCGAACAGCACGACGACACCCGCGAGGCAGAGGAAGGCCAGCGGGCCGATCAGCATGGGGGCGAGCAGGGCCGCGGGCGAGTCGCCCGTGCCGGGGCCGCCGGTGCCGTGCAGGTGGACGCTCAGGGCGGCCATGCCGGTGTAGTGCATGCCGCTGACCGCCAGGCCCATGACGAGACTCGCGCCGATGCTCCACAGGAACCCTCTGACCTGGCCGGCCGCCCACAGGGCGGCGGTGGCGGCGGCCATGGCGATGACGACCGAGGCGGCGACGGTGAGGGTGTTGTACTCCAGTTGTGCGTTCAGACGCATTCCGGCCATGCCCAGGTAGTGCATGGAGGCGATGCCCAGACCCGTAAGGGTGCCGCCGGTGAACAGGGCGGTTCCGGTGGCGCCCCGGTAACCGACGATGAAGATCCCGACGCCCACCATGACGATGGCGACGGCCAGGCTGGCGAAGGTCGTCGGCTTGTCGTAGTGGATCGGCGCCTCCTCGACCGTGAACCCCATCATCGCGATGAAGTGCATGGTCCAGATGCCGGAGCCGATGGCCGCCGAGCCGAGGGCGAGCCAGCCCGGGCGCCAGGGTCCGGCCACGAGCATGGATCTGGTGGTGCAGCGCAGGCCGAGGGCGCCGCCGAGACAGGCCATGAGATAGGCCGCCAGCGGCGTGACGAGGCCGTAGCTGAATCCGTCGACCGTGCCTTGCATGCGCGGCTGCCCTTCCGCCCTCTTCCGTCCCGGAATTCCCTGAAAAGCTCCCCTTCCCACAACCGCCCGAGCGGTCAGGGTTGAGGCAGAGAGTATGACTCCCACCGGAATGGTCGAACGACTTTCCGGCAAAGAAACACGCCCCCGCCCCACTTGTGCGGCCCCGGTGAGGGGGCTCCGGCAGCGCCGTTCAATCTGTGGCCATCCCGCACTCGCCTCGCGTCGACCCTCTGCTGTCAGAGTTGTGCTGTCCGTGACCACTCGACGCGAGGAGTACGCATGCAGCCGCGCGCAGCCACCGCCACGACCGCCGCGCTCCTGGGGACCGCCGCCCTGCTGTTCCCGGCACCCGGCGCCCGGGCCGAACCCGCCGTGCAGCGGCCCGCCGTCATCGCCCACCGGGGAGCCTCCGCCTACGCGCCCGAGAACACCCTGGCCGCCGTCGACAAGGCGGCCGAGCTGGGCATCGAGTGGGTCGAGAACGACGTCCAGCGCACCAAGGACGGCCAACTCGTGGTGATCCACGACGACAGCCTGCGGCGCACCACCGACGTCGAGACGGTCTTCCCGGACCGGGCGCCGTGGCAGGTGAAGGACTTCACCGCCGCCGAGATCGCCCGCCTGGACGCCGGCAGCTGGTTCGGCCCCGCGTACGCGGGCGCGCGCGTGCCGACACTGAAGGAGTATCTGTGCCGCGTCGAGTCCCACCACCAGAAGCTGCTGCTGGAGATCAAGAAACCGGAGCTGTATCCGGGCATCGAGCGGGACACGCTCAAGGTTCTCGCCAACGAGGGCTGGCTCGACCAGGCGCATGTGGCGGGCCGGCTGGTGGTGCAGAGCTTCAGCGCGGACAGCATGCGGACCGTCCACCACCTGCGGCCCGCCGTCCGGACGGGATTCCTCGGCACGCCGCCCGTCGCGGAGCTGCCCCGGTACGCGCTGTTCGTGGACCAGATCAACCCCCCGTACGGCGCCCTCTCGACCGCTTACGTCTCCTCGGCGCACGCCATCTCCGGGGCGCACGGCCGCAAGCTGCGGGTCTCCACCTGGACCGTCGACTCCGCGGACACCGCCCGGACCGTCGCCTCGTACGGGGTGGACGGCATCATCACCAACCGGCCCGACGTCGTGCGGGAGGCGCTGGACGGGGAGTGACGGCGACCGGCTGTCGGGGAGTGACGGACGGGCGAGCGGCGGGCGTTGTCGGTGGCGGGCCGTACGGTGGACCGCATGGACAGCGATGGGCGGGACGAGCGGCGGGACGAGCGTGTCGTGTGGACGGTGGTCGGCACCGACATAGGCCCGCTGCTCCTGGCCGCGACCCGCGACGGCCTGGTCAACGTGGTGTTCCACGCCACGGACGCCGTGCGTGACAAGGCGCTGGACCGGCTCGCGTCCCGGCTGGGGACCGAGCCCGTCCAGGCACCCGGCTCCCCGCTGCTGGCCGAGGCGATACGCCAGGTCGAGTCCTACTTCACCGGGGCGCGGCAAGGCTTCGACCTGCCGCTGGACTGGTCGCTGATCTCCGGCTTCAACCGCCAGGTGCTGCGCGAGCTGGCGTCCGGCGTGCCGTACGGCACGGTCGTGGGCTACGGCGATCTCGCCGGCCGGGTCGGCCAGCCCGGCGCGGCGCAGGCGGTGGGGGCCGCGATGGGCGCCAATCCGCTCCCGGTCGTCGTGCCCTGCCACCGGGTCGTCGAGAGCGGCGGCGGGATCGGCGGCTTCGGCGGCGGTCTGGAGACCAAGCGGAAGCTGCTGGCCCTGGAGGGCGTGCTGCCCCAGCCGCTGTTCTGAGGCCCCTTCCCGTGCGCCGGCGCCGAGCCGCCGGGGCGCCTCAGGAGTAGTGGCGTGCCTCGAAGACGTTGCCGTCGGGGTCGCGGAAGTAGAAGCTCCGCCTGGCCATGCCGCGTGCGCCGTAGGAGTCGTGGGCGATGTCCGACACGGGGACGTCGTGTCCGCGCAGCCGGGTGCGCAGGGCGTCGAACGCGTCGGACGGCAGCGACAGACAGACGTGGTTGACGGGGTGGCCCGCGCTCCTCTTGGCCCCGGGCAGCATGGTCATGCGCTCCGCCATGCTGAGCGGGGCGAGATCGAGGATCGTCTCCTCGTTCACCCGGACGGAGGGGAAGGAGACCTCGCCCGCGGTGAAGCCGGTGACCCGGAGCGGTTCCAGGCCCACCGCCTTCGCGTAGAACTCCGCCGAGGCGACCGGGTCGCGCACCCAGAGGACGACATGGTCGAGACGTGTCGCGTTGTCGGTCATGCGTCCCAGGCTGGTGGTGTCCCCCACAGGCCGCAAGCGTTTGAGCGGGCCCGCCGACCGCCAGGGATGAGGGAAGACCGACGGAGGAGGCAGTCGCGTGACGCTGATGGTGTCGGAAGAGGTACGGGACGCGGTCGCCGCGGGTCGTCCCGTGGTGGCTCTGGAGTCCACGATCATCGCGCACGGGCTGCCCCGCCCGCGCAACCTCCAGGTGGCCCTGGAACTGGAGGAGGCCGTACGGCAGGAGGGAGCCGTCCCGGCGACGATCGCCGTCCTGGACGGGCGGCCGCGGGTCGGCCTGGACAAGGAGCAGGTGGAACGGATCGCCAACGAGGAGGGGATCCGCAAGCTGGGGCACCGCGATCTGGCACTCGCCGCCGCCACCGGGGCGAGCGGTGCGACCACGGTGTCGGCGACCGCGCTGCTCGCGGCCCGCGCGGGCGTCCGGGTGTTCGCCACCGGCGGGCTCGGCGGGGTGCACCGGCAGTGGACGGTGACGCAGGACGAGTCGGCCGACCTGGGCCTGCTGGCCCGTACCCGGATCACGGTGGTGTGCGCGGGGGTCAAGTCGATCCTCGACGTGCCCGCGACCTTGCAGCGGCTGGAGACGCTGGGCGTGGCGGTCGCCGGCTACGGCACGGACCGGTTCCCCGGCTTCTATCTGTCCGACTCGGGGCATCCGGTGGACTGGACCCTGGACAGCCCGGGTCAGGTCGCGGAGGTGATGCGGGCTCAGGACGCGCTGCGCCTTCCCGAGTCGGCGCTGATCGTGGCCAATCCGGTGCCGGAGCCCGAGCAGCTGGATCCCGAGCTGCACGCGCGCGTGCTCGCCGACGCGCTGCGCGCCTGCGACGCGGAGGGGGTCACCGGTCAGGCGGTCACGCCCTTCCTGCTCGACCACCTGGTGCGGCACACCGCGGGCGCCTCGCTGAACGCGAACCTGGCGGCGGTGCGGGGCAACGTACGGCTGGCGGCACGGATCGCGGCGGCCTGGGCCGGGGCGTGAGCGCGACCGGGGGCACGGCGGGGGCGGCGGCTCCCGGAGGTGGCGCGCTGCTGGTGGTCGGGGATGTGATCACGGATGTCGTCGCCCGGCACAGTGGCCCCTTGGCGCCGGGCACGGACACGGCCGCCGCGGTGCGCACCGTGCCCGGCGGGGCGGGTGCCAACGTGGCGTGCTGGGCGGCCCACTCGGGATGCGCGGAGGTACGGTTCCTCGGCCGGGCCGGGGCGGACGCGGTCGCCTGGCACGAGCGGGAGCTGGCCGCCTGCGGGGTGAGCGCGCGGCTCGTCGTCGACCCCGGGGCGCCCACGGGAACGGTGATCTGCCTCGTCGACACGGGCGCGGCGGCCGAACGGACCTTCCTCACCGACAGCGGGGCCTCCCTGCGGCTCGATCCCGGTGACTGGTCGGACGCGCTGCTCGACGGTGTCGTACGCCTGCATCTGTCGGGCTATCTGCTGTTCTCCGAGGCGAGCCGGGCACTCGTGGCGGTGGCCCTGGCGGCGGCACGCGCGCGCGGGGTGCCGGTGAGCCTGGATCCGGCGTCGGCCGGATTCCTCAAGGAGCTGGGAGCCGACCGCTTCCTGACGCTCGTCGACGGCGTGGAGGTGCTGCTGCCCAGCCGTGACGAGGCCTGTCTGCTGACCGGGCGGCGCGACGCGGCGGCAGCGGCGGCCGAGCTGAGCCGGAGCGTCCCCCTGGTGGTCGTCAAGCAGGGCGCCGAGGGTGCGCTGGTGGCCAGGTCCGGAGCCGTGACCGTACACGTCCCCGCCGTACCGACCACACCCCGGGACACCACGGGCGCCGGCGACGCCTTCACGGGCGCGTTCCTCGCGGCGCTCCTCACCGGCGCGGACGCGGAGACGGCGACGCGGGCGGGCTGTGCGGCGGGGGCCAGGGCGGTCGGGCAAGTGGGAGGAAGACCACCGATGCCGGGGTGACCCGAGGGCCGGGTGCCGGACCGGCCCGCCTTCGAAGCGTCGGCGCCGCCCTGGAAGGGGCCCAGGGACGATGCCCCCGCCCCTCACACCCGGCGCCCCCACGCCGAGATCATCGGCGGAGCGGCCAGGTCCATCGCGCCGGCGGCGATGTTCCCGAGGTGGCGGTCGATCTCCTGGGCGGTGGCGAGGCCCGCGGAGATCAGCTCGTCGCGGATCTGCCGGGTCGTCGTGGCCTCCAGCGCGGCGCAGGCCGACGAGGTGACGGGGAAGTACGCGTCTGCCTCGACGCGGCGCAGTCCGGCCGCGCGGAGCAGCCGTGGCAGGCCCCGCCCGAAGGCGAGGTCCGCGCCGCGCCCGGCGAGGAGCTGACGCAGTGCCTGGCGGAGCCGGTTCGCCAGCTGGTGCTCGGGGCCGTGCTCGTCGGGGCAGACGAGCGGCTGGAGGGCGAGGTCGAAATCCTCGACCAGCAGCCGTCCGCCGGGACGCAGTGCCTTGGCCATCGTCCGCAACGCGCGGGCGCAGTCGGGCACCTCGGCGAGCACCAGCCGGGCGTGGACGAGGTCGAACCCCTCCCCCGGCGGTTCCTCGACGCTCACGTCGTGGAGGCGGAGCTGCACCGGCGGGCGGGCGGGCACCGCGGCCCAGGAGGGGTCGAGGCCGGTCACGACGACCTTGCCGGTCGGACCGACCTTCTTGGCCAGCCAGGAGACGACGGTGGTACCGCCCGCGCCGACCTCCCAGCAGCGCCAGCCGGGGCCGACGCCGAACCCTTCCAGGTGCCGGAACGTCGTGGGGTCGAAGAGGGCGGCAAGGGCGGCGGACCGCTCCGCCGCCCCGGCCTGCCGGTGGTCCGGGAGATTCGCGTCGGTGAGCGTCATACCGAGATCATCCCACTTGTCCTACTTGTCCAGAGTGGCCGACGCTCCGAGGCTTCCCCCACCCTCCCCGAAGTCCCGTTGTCCACAAGCGGGAACAAAGCGGAATCCACGCCTTCCACAGGCTTTCCCGCCCTCGCTCAGCCACTGGCACACTGGCGCGACAGGCGCGGAAACGCGACGCGAGGATCCACGCGAGGAGATCCAGATGTCCATGGCAGGGAATCTGCGGAAGGTGACGAGTCTCGGCAGGGTCGGCGGCCTCCGCACGGTGGCACGGCTGGCCCGGCGGCGCCGGCCCGTCGACCTCAGTCACCCCGCCCGCTCCCCGCTGGGCTCCTCGGTCGTGAACTGCGTGGCGTACGAGGAGGGCGCCCGGGTCCCCCTCGGCGGCGACCTGGTCGACGCGGTGGAGCGGGTCCGCAAGCACGGTCGCGGTTTCGTCTGGCTCGGGCTGCACGAGCCGACGGTCCAGGAGTTCGCGGGCATCGCCGAGCTGTTCGACCTGCATCCGCTCGCGGTCGAGGACGCCATCGAGGCCCATCAGCGTCCGAAGGTGGAGCGGTACGGCGAGACGCTGTTCGCGGTGTTCAAGACGGTCTGCTACGTCGATCACGAGGTGCTGACGGCCACCAGCGAGGTGGTGGACACCGGCGAGATCATGGTGTTCGTCGGCGAGGACTTCGCGATCACCGTGCGCCACGGCCGGCACGGCTCGCTGGGCCCGCTGCGCGAGGACCTGGAGTCCCGGCCGGACCAGCTCGTCAAAGGGCCGTCAGCGGTGCTGCACGCGATCGCGGACAACGTCGTCGACGACTATCTCGGCGTCATCGACGCGGTCCACGCGGACATCGAGCAGGTCGAGACGGACGTCTTCGCGGAGGACGGTGCCCGGGCCGACCCGGGCCGCATCTACCAGCTCAAGCGGGAGTTGCTGGAACTGAAACGGGCCGTGGTCCCGCTCGGCCGGCCGCTGCTGGATCTCGCGGCCCGGCCGATACGGGTGGTGGACCCGGAGATACAGGCGTACTTCCGCGACGTCTCCGACCACCAGCTGCGCGCCGCGGAGCAGATCGCCGCCTTCGACGAACTGCTCAACTCGATCCTGCAGGCCCACCTCGCCCAGGTCACGGTCGCGCAGAACGAGGACATGCGGAAGATCACCGCGTGGGCCGCGATCGTCGCCGTGCCGACGATGGTGTGCGGGATGTACGGCATGAACTTCGACCACATGCCGGAGCTGCACTGGCGGTACGGCTACGGCATGGTCATCGGCGTCATATCGCTGGCGTGCCTGGCGCTGTACCGCGGCTTCCGGCGCAACGGCTGGCTCTGACCCCGCGGGCGTCAGCTCTTCGCGTAGACCCGCTCGGCCCACTCGGCGATCTGGTCCTCCGACAGATTCCGGACCAGGTCGGCCTCGCTGATCATGCCGACGAGGCGCTTGTTCTCGATGACGGGAAGGCGGCGGATCTGGTGATCCTCCATCTCCCGGAGCACCTCGCTGATGTCGGCGTCCGCCTCGATCCAGCGCGGCGTGCCCTGGGCCATCTCGCCCGCGGTGACCTTGGACGGGTCGCGGCCCATCGCCACGCAGCCCACGACGATGTCGCGGTCGGTGAGGATGCCGCAGAGCCGTTCGTTCTCGTCACTGATGGGCAGGGCGCCGACGCCCAGTTCACGCATCAGCTGGGCGGCGCGGTCCAGGGTCTCGTGGGCGGGGATCCACTGCGCACCGCGGTGCATGATGTCTCCGGCAGTGGTCATGAGGTACCTCCCGGTGCCGGACGGCCGGCGCGGCGCAGGGGGCACCGCTGGTCCCGGCGACCTTCATTCTGACCGCGCCCGCCGGCACCCGCACCCGGAGCGGGAGAGCGGCCGGAGCCCTCCGGATCGGCGCCGGGCAGGGTGGTCAGCCCCTCCACGCCGGATGGCCAGCACCTCCACGCCGGATGGCCAGCCCCTCCACGCCGGATGGCCAGCCGCTCCGCACGGGGCGGTCAGCCGCTCCATGCCGGGTGACGCGGATCGTCCGCCCGGACCAGGACGTCGGCCGTACCGGCGGGGTCGGTCTCGTCCTCGTAGCGCTCGAAGGCGGGAAGGGTCCAGCGGTCGGATTCGGGGGTGCGGCGGCGCAGGGCGCCCGGTGAGAGGAGGAGATGGACGGTCAGATCGAAGGGGAACCAGTGCCTCAGGAGGAGCGGCCCGTGCAGCAACAGCAGGCCGCCGGGCGGGAGTCGGATGTAAGGGCTGCGCGTGGCGCGGTCGGTCTCCGGGTCCCACAGATCGGGCAGGACCCGGCCGTCGCCGCCCGGTTCGAGCGGCCCGAAGACCTCGCGCCACAGCGCCCCGGTGTCGAGCCAGCCGTCGTAATAGGCCTCCACGTCCCGGTGGCCGTGCTCCAGCCGGAGGGAGGCGGGGCGCAGAAAGCCCTCCGCGCCGACGACGAGGGAGGGGCGGCCGCGCAGGCGCAGTGCCTCGTGGACACGCTCGGCGAGGTCCCCGGGCCGGGCCGCCGGGGCGCCGTCGAAGGCGA
Source organism: Streptomyces sp. (assembly GCF_035645055.1). Lineage (GTDB taxonomy): Bacteria > Actinomycetota > Actinomycetes > Streptomycetales > Streptomycetaceae > Streptomyces. The sequence goes on from NZ_DASQNH010000086.1 coordinate 29,223, forward strand.
TGCGCGGCCAGGGGCTGCCGTCGCCGGGCTTGTCACCGGGCTTCAGGTCGAGCAGCCGCTCGGCCAGAAGATCGCCGAGCCGGTCCCAGGTGATCGGTTCGAGTCGCACACGGCCCATGATGCGTCACGGGGCGGTCGGCACGGCCGGAGACCCGTCCCGCCGACGAGCCCGGCGGACGGCGGGCAGTTCGGGGGTGTCCTCCCTCATCGGGCCGGAGGAGGATGCCGGACCGGCGTGCGGTCGGCGGCGTGGCGCACGGGGGTGCGAGGGCATGAACCGGGTATGGCCGCCGTCTCCACGACTCCCCAGGCGCACCCAGGACTTCTCGCCGTCCAGCCGCTGAAGCGCAAGCGGTGTGCCGCGTGCCGGCGCGGCCCGCTGCCGCTGCTCGTCCTGGAGGGCGGAGCGCCGCGCTGCCTGGACTGCGCCGACCTCGGGCACCTGGTGTTCCTGCCGCGCGGCGACACGGCGCTGACCCGCAGGGCGCGCGAGGAGAGCGGGCTGTCGGTGGTGGTCGTACGGTTCAACCGGCGCAAGGGGCGCTACGAGCGGCAGGGCGTGCTCGTGGAGGCGACGGGGCTCGCCCGGGCCGAGCGGCGCTGCCTGGCGGACGCGGAGCTGCGGCGCCTGCGGCGGACGCGGGACGCGCGACGGCGCGCGGAGCGGGACGCGCGGTTCGCCTCGGCGTTCGCGACGGAGATACGGCGGCTGTTCCCCGCCTGCCCGGCCGAGCGGGCGCGGGAGATCGCCGCGCACGCCTCGGTGCGGGGCAGCGGACGGGTGGGCCGCAGCGCGGCGGGCCGGGCCCTGTCCGAGGCGGCGGTGGTCTCGGCGGTCGTGGCCTCCGTACGGCATCGGGACACGCCCTACGACCGGCTGCTCATGGACGGTGTGCCCCGGCACGTGGCGCGCGGGCGGATCGCGGCGGCCGTGGAGACGGTGCTCCGGGCCTGGCGGGAGGCGGAGACCGAATCAGCCGGGTGAGGCCGCGAAGCCGAAGCGGCGAGGGCCGGCGGTGTGCGGCGGGCGGTGCGGCGGGGGGGGTGGTGGACGCTCGCTCATGGGAGTGCGGCGCTCGGGCATGGCCCGGGGGTCCGGGTCCGGCTTGACTGGGAGGGCAGTCGGCGAGAGCGGACCGGACGGTGGCCCGACGGTGGCCGGACGGTCCCGGCGGGGGATGAGGACAACATGATCGACGGACCGTTTTTCGTGCTCACGGTGCTGGGAGTGCTCGGGACCGGCCTGGTGGCCGGCGTCTTCTGCGCCTTCTCCACCTTCGTGATGCGCGGGCTGGCCGCTCTCCCGCCCGCGCAGGGCGCCGCCGCGATGCAGGCGGTCAACGCGGCGGCGGTGCGGCCGGCCTTCATGGCCGTCTTCCTCGGATCCGCGGTGCTGTGCGCGGTGATCGCCGTGGTGACGTTCGCGCTGTGGCCGCGGGAGGGCGCGGTGGAACTGCTGCTGGGCAGCGCGCTGTATCTGTTCGGCTCCTTCGGGGTCACGGTGGTCGCCAACGTGCCGCGCAACGCCGCCCTGGGGCGGCTGCGGCCGGATACGGCGGAGGCCGCCGCGTACTGGTCGTCGTACCTGCGCGAGTGGGCGGTGTGGAACCACGCCCGGACGGTCGCCTCGGCCGCCGCCGCGCTCGCGTACGTGCTGGCGCTCACCTGACCGGGGAACCTGGAGGACCCGCTCTCCGCCCCTCCTGCGCACCCGGCAAACGGGACGTATCGTGTCCGAAGGAGTGCCGCCGATGCCGCACGGCCGTCGCACGCGTGCGCGAGATCGTACGCCAGGAAGCGTAGGGAGACGGCCATGGCCGATCCCAAGGGATTCATGACCACACCCCGCCGGGACTGGCCCCGCCGCCCCGTCACGCAACGGGTGCGGGACTGGAACGAGGTGTACGTCCCGGGCGCGCTGCTGCCCCTCATCGGCGAGCAGGCCGACCGCTGCATGGACTGCGGCGTCCCGTTCTGCCACCACGCCTGCCCGCTGGGCAATCTGATCCCCGAGTGGAACGACCTGGTCGCCCGCGCGGACTGGCGGGACGCGGCCGACCGGTTGCACGCCACGAACAACTTCCCCGAGTTCACCGGCCGGTTGTGCCCGGCGCCGTGCGAGGCGGGATGTGTGCTCGCCATCAACCAGCCGGCCGTGACCATCAAGAACGTGGAGTGCGCGATCGCCGACCGCGCCTGGGAGGAGGGGTTCACACCGCCGCGTCCGCCGGACCGGCTGTCCGGGCGGACGGTCGCGGTGATCGGCTCGGGCCCCACCGGGCTGGCCGCCGCCCAGCAGCTCACCCGGGCGGGGCACACGGTCGCCGTGTACGAGAAGGACGACCGGCTCGGCGGTCTGATGCGCTACGGCATCCCCGAGTTCAAGATGGAGAAGCACCACCTGGAGCGGCGGCTGGAGCAGATGCTGGCCGAGGGGACGAGGTTCCGCACCTCCACGGCGGTCGGGCGGGACGTCGACGCGGCGGAGCTGCGGGCCCGCTACGACGCCGTGGTGATCGCCACCGGGGCCACGGCATGGCGGGAACTGCCGCTGCCGGGGAGGGAGTTGGCCGGGGTGCACCAGGCGATGGAGTATCTGCCGCTGGCCAACCGGGTGTGCGAGGGCGATCTGGAGACCTCGCCGCTGTCCGCCGCCGGGAAGCACGTGGTGATCGTCGGCGGCGGTGACACGGGAGCCGACTGCCTGGGCACGGCCCTGCGGGAGGGCGCCGCGTCCGTGACCCAGCTGGACATCTACGCCCAGCCGGGCAGCGAGCGCGACGTGGACACCGAGCCCTGGCCGACGTACCCGCGGATCTACCGGCTGTCCGCCGCGCACGAGGAGGCCGGAGCACTGCGCACCGCACCGGCGGCGGACGCGGACGCCCGGCTGTTCGCGGCGTCGACGCTGCGCCTGACGGGCGACGCGGACGGGCATGTGCGCGCGCTCCATCTCGTCGAGGTGGACGCGCAGCGCCGCCCGCGGCCCGGGACCGGCCGGGCACTCCCCGCCGACCTGGTGCTGCTCGCCCTCGGCTTCTCCGGGCCGGACCGGGACGACGGCATCGTCGATCAGCTCGGGCTGACACTGGATCCGCGCGGCACCCTCGCCCGGGACGGCGGCTTCGCGACCGGTGTGCCGGGAGTCTTCGCGGCCGGGGACGCCGCCCGAGGGCAGTCGCTGATCGTGTGGGCGATCGCGGAGGGGCGGGCGGTCGCCGCGGCCGTCGACCGCCATCTGACGGGAAGCACCCGCCTGCCGGCACCGATCGGGCCGTACGACCGGCCGATGAGCGTGTAACGGGCGCCGGGGCCGTCCGTTGCGGCGATCCTGCCTCCGCGCGCGGCCCGGAGCGGGGCGCCGGCGGTGGCGTTCCCGCACGGCGGATTCCCGGCCGGCGCGCAGCCGGGGGCGGCGAGGCGCTCAGCGGCTGCGTTCGTCCGTGCCCGCGCGCTTCGCCGTGGCCAGGGCGACCCGGTTCCAGGTGTTGATCGCGAAGATCAGCGCCAGCACCTGGCCCAGTTCCTCCTCGTCGAAGTGGGCCGCGGCCTCGGCGTAGACCTCGTCCGGGACGCCGTGGCCGGCCACCAGGGTCACGGCCTCCGTCAGGGCGAGGGCGGCCTGCTCCCGCGCGGTGAAGAAGTGCCGGGCCTCGCGCCATACGGCGACCATGTGCAGCCGCTCCTCGCTCTCGCCGGCCCGGCGCGCGTCGCTCGTGTGCATATGGAGGCAGTACGCGCAGTGGTTGAGGTGCGAGGCGCGGATCTGGATCAGTTCGACCAGGGCCGGGTCCAGGCCCGCGCGGGCGGCGGCGTCGAAGCCGACGAGGGCGCGGAAGGCCTTGGGGGCGGAGCGGGCGAAGTCCAGGCGGGGCCGCTGCCCGGCGGCGGCCTCAGCCGTCCCGGCCATGTGCACGTTGTGCGCGTTCCGCGGAGTCTGCGTGTTCTGCGGGGTCTGCGTGTTCTGCGGGGTCTGCGTCGTCATGGCTTCAACCTATGGCTCCCAAAGACCGGGGGTAGGGTGCATTTCCATGGCTGATTCGTGGGTCAATGAGGCGGAGCGGATCGGCGCTGATCTGCACCTGGAGCTGTCGGGTCCGGGCGGGCGGCGGGCCGCGCTCATCCGGGCGCTGCGCGAGGCCGTACGCAGCGGACGGCTGGCGCCCGGCACCCGGCTGCCGCCCTACCGTTCGCTCGCCGCCGACCTGGGCGTCGCCCGCAACACGGTGGCCGACGCCTACGCCGAACTCGTCGCGGAGGGCTGGCTGACCGCCCGTCAGGGCTCCGGCACCCGGGTCGCCGACCGGGCCGAACCTCTCAAGGGCGCCGCGCGGGTGCCCAAAAAGGCACCTCCACGCGCGCGTGGCCCCCGCTACGACCTGCGCCAGGGCACCCCGGACGTGTCGGCGTTCCCCCGCGCGGACTGGCTCGCCTCCTATCGCCGCGCCCTTCAGCAGGCTCCCAACGAGGTGTTCGGGCCCGGCGATCCGGCGGGCCGCCGGGAGCTGCGCGAGGCGCTGACCGAGTACCTGGCACGCGCGCGCGGGGTACGCACCACGCCGGAGCGCATCGTCATCTGCTCCGGCTTCGCCCACGCCCTGCGGCTGCTGTTCCAGCAGAGCGGCCCCGGCGGGGGTGCGGCCGTCCTGCGGGGTCCGCTGGCCGTCGAGTCGTACGGGCTCGGCTTCCACCGTGATCTGCTGACCGCGGCCGGCGTGCGCACGGTCCCGCTGCCCCTTGACGAGGACGGCGCGCGGGTCGACCTGCTGGCGCGCGAGCGGGCCGTACTGCTCACGCCCGCGCACCAGTTCCCCACCGGCGGGCCGCTGCACCCGGCTCGCCGGGCCGCCGTGGTCGACTGGGCACGCGCGCGTGGAGGGGTGGTTCTGGAGGATGACTACGACGGTGAGTTCCGCTACGACCGCAAGCCCGTCGGCGCGGTCCAGGGCCTCGATCCGGAGCGGGTGATCTACCTCGGCTCGGTCAGCAAGAGCCTGTCGCCGGCGCTGCGGCTGGGCTGGATGGTGCTGCCGGAGCGGTACGTCGACGGCGTTCTCGCGGCCAAGGGCGAGCGGGAGGCGTGGGCGAGCGTGCTCGACCAGCTGAGCCTCGCCGACTTCCTCGCCCGTGGGGCGTACGACCGTCATGTGCGCCGGATGCGGCAGCGCTACCGGAGCCGCCGGGACCGGCTCGTGGCCGCGCTCGCCGAGCGGGCGCCGCACATCGGGGTCACGGGCGTCGCGGCGGGTCTGCACGCCGTGCTGCGGCTGCCGCCGGGCACCGAGCGGTCCGCCGTCAAGGCGGCCACATGGCAGGGCATCGCCCTTGACGGGCTGACCGAGTTCCGCCACCCGGAGGCCGCCACGGCGGCGCCGGACGGACTCGTCTCGGACGGGCTCGTCGTGGGCTACGCGACGCCCTCCGAGCACGCGTACACGGCCGCGCTGGAGGCGCTGTGCGGGGTGCTGCCGCCGGCGTGAGGCGAGCGGCAGCGGCGAACGGCGCTCCGCGCGGAAGCGCCCCCACACGGGAAGCGACCCACTCGGGAGGCGCCCCACTCGGGAGGCGCCCCCGGGTCCGGGCGAGCATCTGCCGGCCCATCTCCTCGTCGACGGGGCAGTTGTCCTTGCCGCCGAGATACCAGTCGTACATCCGCGCGGGATGCGGCTTGGCGGTGTCGGTCCGGATGGCGCCGGCGGGGTCCCGCCCGGTCATACGGCACTCCGTAGGCGTCTGGGGGCGCACAGGGCGTGCTGGGCGATCAGTTCGGTACCGAGAGAAGGAGGTCGACCGGAAGAATCAGGCAGGGCACAGGCGGCGAAGAAGAGAGAACGGGCCGGATCACGACAGCAGGAAGTCCGCCACCCCCGCCTTGGCCCCTTCGATGAACGCCGTCATCTCGTCGGCTGTGTAGATCAGCGCCGGCCCGTCCGGGTCGGTGGACTGCCGGACGGCGATCCGGCCGTCGGCGAGCTTCATCGCCTCCAGGCAGTTGCCCCCGTTGCCGCCGCTCCACGGCTTGTGCCAGCCCTCGCTGCCCAGCTCCCGCGCGGGCATGCCGTTGTAGATCCGCTCCGCGCGGACCCTCGGCTGGGGCTGGGACGTGATGCGATCCATTCACAGCTCCTTGCGGAGATCCCGCAGGATCTCCTTCGTGCGTTGTGCCGTGGCGGCCTGCGCCGCCATGCGGTCCATGACCTCCAGGTGGGTCGCCACCTCGGGGCGCGCGTCGAGGTAGACGGCGCCGGTCAGGTACTCGCTGTAGACCATGTCCGGCAGTTCGGGCATGGCGAATCGGAACAGCACGAAGGGCCCGTAGGTGCCGGGATGCGGCCCCGTGGAGAACGGGACGACCTGCAACGTCACATGGGGCAGCTTCGTGGCGTCGAGCAGCTTGTCGATCTGCGCGCGCATCACCTCCGGCCCGCCGACCGGACGGCGCAGCGCCGTCTCGTCCATCACCATCCACAGCCGGGGGGCGTCCGGCCGGGTGAGCAGTTCCTGTCGTCGCATGCGCAGGGCGACATGCCGCTCGATGTCCTCGGGGCGGGTCTGGCCGACGGCCCCCGAGGTGAGCACCCCGCGCGCGTAGTCCTCGGTCTGGAGCAGACCGGGGACGAAGTGCGGTTCGTAGCTGCGGATGAGGCTGGCGGCGCCCTCCAGGCTGACGTACATGGAGAACCAGCCGGGCAGGATGTCGTGGAAGCGCTGCCACCAGCCGGGCCGGTTGGCGTCCTCGGCCAGCCGGACGAACGCCTCGGCCTCGTCGTCGGGGACGCCGTAGGCCTTCAGGAGCAGTTGGACGTACGGAATCTTGAGCGCGACCTCGGCGGTCTCCATACGGCGGACCGTGGCGGGGGCGACATGGAGGACGCGGGCGGCCTCCTCGCGCTTGAGACCCGCGCGTTCCCGCAGGTCCTGTAGGCGCCGGCCGAGGACGACCTGGCCGACCGTCGGCGCGGACCGCGGCTCGCTCACGCTCCACCCACCTCCAGTAAGGGATTCCGGACAGCCCGGCGGCGCCAATCGAAGACCTATTCGAAGGTCTGAACCGGCCAGAGCTGGCCGATCGACACCGGCCGAAAGCCGGTGCAAACCAGCCATAATCAGGCGGTACTGACCTTCGACGATCCCAAGTGGCGCCGCTCGACGTGCTGTTGCGAGCAGTGTGCCATGGCCGTTCAGAGAGTCACACCGCACTCTGCAATTTTCAGAGTGACACTTGCCAAGTGTTCACGCCGGGGAGATAGTGGCAAGCGTGATTCCGTCCGCGCCCTTAGGAACAGACGCCACCGCAGGCCGCCCGTTCGGCCTGGGTGCCGATGGGGGTTTCCCCGCTCGGCCCTGGTCGAGCGCGGGGGAGGCAGCCGTCCCCTCCGGGGGCGCCGCCGAGCGCCGGTTCCGCTTCGAACTGGCCGCGCACCCGGGCTCTCCCGCGCAGGCCAGACGCCTGACCCGGGCCCGGCTGACCGGCTGGTCGGTCTGCGAGGACACCTGTGACTCGGCCGCCCTTGTGGTGTCCGAGCTGGTCACCAACGCCATCGTGCACACCGCGAGCGACGTCGTCGTCTGCGAGCTGCACGACGGTGACGACCTGGTGCGCATAGCGGTGCGCGACCAGGGATGCGCGCCCGGCGAGCCCTGTCCGTCCCCCCAACGGCCCGACGAGGAGCACGGGAGGGGGCTGCTTCTCGTCGACGCCCTGAGCCATGCCTGGGGCGCCCAGGAGCAGGGGCCCGGCGGTCTGCTGGTCTGGGCCGAGCTGCCCCGCCAGGCGGAGGCCCCTCACCCGGCCGAGGCGCCGCGCGCCGACCTGGGCTGGGGCGCCCGCCCCAAGCCGGACCGCTCGGACGGCGGCGCGGGCGAGGAGGACGAGGCGGAGGCGCAGGACCTGATGGCGGACGACGAGCAGGGCCGTACCCCGGCGCCGCCGCAGGCCCGTACCCCGGCGCCGCCGCAGGCCCGTACGCCCGCCGCACCGCACGACCACACCCCGGCCCCCGCGCATGCCCGCACGTCCGCCGCGGCACACGGCCGTGGCGCACCGGAGCACTCCTCCACCCGGCCCGAGTCACACCATCGAACGGGGGCCCCGGGAGTCCCCCCGTTCGGGCGGGGCCGCGCCTGGGGGAGCGTGTGACGCCCGCGTCCGGCGGCGGGCAGGTGCGCAATCTGGACACGCTGATCCGCCTGGGACGCGGGCTGTCCACGCCCGGTACGCCCGCTGCGCCCGGCCGGCTGAGCGTCCCCGACGGGATGAGCGCCCCGCTGGGCTGTGACGCGGTCGGGATGCCCGCCCGCTTCGGCCCGCAGGTGGTGCCCCGGCTGCCCCGCGTGGGATGCGTGTACGCCGGCGACGCGCACTGGTGGTGGCTGGTCCCGTCCGACTCCGACTACGCCCTGGAGTGGCCCGCCCCCGCGCGGTACGTGATCGGCGCGGTCGTCCCCGACGCCCCGCGTCTCATCCGCCGGCCGGACGGCGAGCTGCCGTACACCCCGCCGATACCCCTGTACCTGACCCTGTGCCGGCTCACCGGGACCACACCGAGCTGGTCACAGGTGGTCAGCGCGTAGCGCCGCCCCGGCGCGGACCACGCGGCGCACGCCCGCGCACCCTCGCCCCACCGCGTTGCGCCCTGCCCCGCGACGGTCCACGCCGCGATAGTGGCCCTTCGTGGGGACCCGGGGAGGCGGACGGTGGGGACGAAGGGCGACGGAACGCGGACGGAGCAGCCGTCCGACTCGGAGCGGCTGCTGTTCGGCGGCCCCCTGCGCTACGACATGGGCTGGAACCAGCACTCCGACGCGTTCCTGGAACTGACCTTCCGGGCGATGGTCCGGCGGCTGCCCGCCCTGCTCTCCGCCAGCCTGCGCCTGGCCCGCCAGGCCGACCGCCGCGCCGCGCGGATCGTGCTGGCCGCCGAGACCGGCCGGGGCGCGGCCCAGGCGGTGAGCCTGCTCGCGGTGAACAGCGCGCTCGGCGGTCTGATGGGCGGCGGCCCGATCGAGGACCGCTTGCGCGGCGCCGTTCCGGCCCTCGCCGTCATGGCCGTCGTACTGCTGGTGAGCGCCCTGCTGCGGGCCGTGTCGACGTACGCCACCGGCCGGCTGGAGCCCAAGGTCGAACGGGTGGCGACCGAGCTGTACCTGGAGCGGGCCGCGGCCGTGGAGCTGGCCGCCATCGAGGACCACACCTTCCACAAGCTGCTCGACACCGCGCAGTACGGCGCCGCCTCCGCCCGGCGGATGATCATGTACGGCACCCGCGTGGTGAACGCGATGATCTCCCTGATCGCGGCGGCCGGTGTGCTGACCGTGCTGCATCCCCTGCTGCTGCCGCTCCTCGTCACCATGACGCTGCCCAGCGCCTGGAGCGCGCTGACCAACGCCCGGCGGCGCTACGAGTCCTTCCACACCTGGGTGCAGCACGCGCGCGCGGGGCACCTGATCAGCGGACTGCTCACGGAACCGGCCGCCGCCCCGGAGATCCGGCTGCACGGCGTCGGTCCCTTTCTGCTGCGCCACTTCCGCGCGATGTCGGAGTCGGCGGAGGCCGAGCAGGCCCGGCTGGCCCGGCTGGCGGCCCGCACCGGCCTGATCGCGGCGGCCTGGACGGGTCTCGCCGCGGTGGCGACGTACGCCACGCTCGGCGGTCTGCTGCTCGCCGGGGCGATGTCCCTGGCGGTGGCCGGTACGGCCGTGATCGCCGTGCGCACCGGCTCCGCCAGCCTGGACTCACTGGTCCTGGAGGTGAACCAGCTGCACGAGGAGGCGCTGTTCGTGGGCGATCTGGAACGCCTGTACGCGGAGGCGGCCAAGCGGGCGATCCCGGCCGGCGGTACGGCCCTGCCGGAGGATCCGCGCGAGATCCGCTTCGAGAACGTCACGTTCGGCTATCCGGGCGAGTCCGCGCGGCCCGCCCTCGACGACATCACGCTCACCGTGCCGCTCGGCCGGATCGTCGCCCTGGTCGGCGAGAACGGCTCCGGCAAGACCACCCTGGTCAAGCTGCTGGCCGGTCTGTACACCCCGGACCGGGGCCGCATCCTGTGGGACGGCGTGGACGCGGCGACCGCGGACCGGCGGCTGCTGGCCGAGCGGATCGCGATGGTGGCGCAGGACTTCAAGCGCTGGCCGTTCACGGCGCGGGTGAACGTCGCCGTGGGCCGCCCGTCCGTCCCGGTGGCCGAGGAGCGGCTCGCGGCGGCGGTCGAGGAGGCCGGCGCCGAGGAGGTGATCGCGGGTCTGCCGCGAGGTCTGGACACCTTGCTGGCCCGTCACTTCAGCGGCGGGCACGAGCTGTCCGGCGGGCAGTGGCAGCGGCTGGGCATCGCCCGCGCGGCCTACCGGCGCGGCGGCATCCTGATCGTGGACGAGCCGACGGCGGCCCTCGACGCCCGCGCCGAGCTGGAGGTGTTCGAGAGGATCCGGGCCCTGGCCGGGACCGGTCAGACCGTCGTCCTCATCACCCACCGGCTGGCGTCCGTCCGTCACGCGGACCTGGTGCACGTTCTGGAGCAGGGCCGGCTCGTGGAGTCGGGCACCCCGGACGAGCTGCTGGCCAAGGGCGGCCTCTACGCCGAGCTGTACGGGCTGCAGGCGGAGCAGTTCACCGCGCGGGTGCCCGCCCCGAAGGCGGGCTGATCCCGCTCGTCTCGTGCGCTCACGCGGCGGCGTCCGCGGTGGCCTTCTCGCGGACGATCACCAGGAACGTGTCCGTGGCGAGATCCATGACGACCTCGGCCGGCAGACCCTCCGCGCGCCGTGCGTGCGCGAACTCCTCGGCCGGCCACGAACCGCGAGGACCCCCGGCGGGAAAGCGCTCGATCACCGTTCGCTCGTTCACCCTGCACCTCCAGAAAGCGTCGTACGTGTACGAGTTAACGCCTGCCGGAGGCCAAACGCCTCGTTCATGACGTGACCGAGATGCAGTTGACATCCTTTCACCACTGGCGGTCAGCCGCCTCACGGGAAACAGATGTCCCGGCCGCCCGGACGCGAGGGCTTTCTCGGCCAGGTATCGAAGCGTCTTTTCGGCCAGGCGCCGAACCGCCTTCCCCGGCCCAGGCACCGAACCGCTGCCCGGCCAGGTACCGAATGGGCCTGCCGCCGGATGCCGTAGCGGCCTCTCACCCGGGTGTCGTACCGCCGTTCGGGTCAGGTGTCGTAGCGCTGCACGCGCCGCCCGTGGCCGCGGTCGAGGAGGGCGGGCAGCCGCTCCCCCAACTCGCGGACGATCGACGGCACGTCCAGGGTCAGCAGTTCGCCGTCGCGCATCAGGACGCGGCCGTCGACGATCGTGGTGCGGACGTCGGAGGAGCGCGCGCTGTGCACCAGGGTCGCGGCGAGGTCGTGCACGGGCTGGGTGTGCGGGCCGGTGAGGTCGACCAGGACGATGTCCGCGCGGTGCCCCGGTGCGAGGGAGCCGACGACGCCGTCGAGGCCGACCGCGCGGGCGCTCTGCAGGGTGGCGTGGTGCAGGGCCTGACGCGAGGTGAGCCATCGGGGGTCGCCCTCGGCCGCCTTCTGGACGAGGGCGGTGAGCGCCATGGACTCCCAGACGTCGAGGGAGTTGTTGGAGGCGGCGCCGTCCGTGGCGAGGCCCACGGGGACGCCGACCGCGCGCAGGGCCCGTACCGGCGTGGTGGTGGGCCAGGCGAACTTCAGGTACCCGCGCGGTGCGCTGGCGACGGCGACCCGCCCGCCGGCCCGCTCCAGGACGGGCAGGTCACGCTCGGTGATGCCGGTGCCGTGGGCGACCAGCACATCGGTGTCGAGCAGGCCGGTGCGCTCCAGGACCTCGATCGGGGTGACGCCGTGCCGGGCGAGGCTGGTCTCGGTCTGGCCACGGTTCTCGGCGGCGTGCAGATGTACCGGCAGGCCGTGCTCGCGGGCCAGGCCCGCGGTGGCGGCGAGGCCGGCGTCGTCGACCGTGTAGGGGGCGTGCGGGGCCAGGGCGGTGGTGATCCGGCCGCCGGCGCCGCCCCGGTGCCGTAGCGCGAACTCCAGGGACCGCTCGCGGCCCTGAGGACCCTGGGACGAGAAGAACGCCTCGCCCAGATGGGCCCGGATCCCGCACTCCTCGACGACGGCGGCGACCGCGTCCATGGCGAAGTAGTGGTCCGCGAAGCACGTGACACCGCCCCGGATCATCTCCGCGCACGCCAGCCGCGCGCCCAGTTCGACGTCCCGCGCGGTGAGGTTGGACTCGACGGGCCAGACGACGTCGTTGAACCACTCCTCGGTGGGCAGATCCTCGGCGACCCCGCGCAGCGCGACCATCGGGGCGTGCGTGTGGCAGTTCACCAGGCCGGGCAGGGCGGCCTGCCCGCGCGCGTCGACGCGCTCGGCGGCGGGCAGCCCGGCGGCGTCCGCGGCGCTGGTGACGGCGGTGATGACTCCGTCGCGCACGACGATCGCGGCGTCGTCCCGGAAGGTGATCCGCTCGTGGTCGGCCTGCCCCTCGACATGCACGAGGGCGGTGCATCCCGTGATGATGAGGTCGGCGGGAGAAGTCGTCATCACGCCAACGTACGGCGGGGTGGTACCGCGTCGTGGGCCGAACCGCGCATCCGGTTCCGGCCGGCCGCGGGGCGGCCCGGACCCCACGGCCCGGCCTCACCACAGCCCGCCACCAGGCTCTGCGAAAGGGGCCCGGCATGCTGATAGGCACCTGGAATCTGGAGAATCTCTATCGGCCCGGCGGCCTGTTCGGCCCGGGGGACCAGGCCGCGTACGAGACCAAGCTCGCCTCCCTCGCCGCCGTGATCACCGAGCTGGATCCGGACCTGCTGGGGCTCCAGGAGATCGGTGAGCCGGTGGCGCTGGCCGACCTGGTCGGCCTGCTGGACGGTGAGTGGCACACCGCGGTCTCCGCGTGTCCCGACGCCCGGGGCATCCGGGTCGGTTTCCTCAGCCGTACCCCGCTGCGCCCGCTGGCCGACACGACGGCGTTCCCGGGCCCGCTGCGCCCGGTGCAGACGGACGACGTCGGGCAGACCACGGAGGCGGCCGGGCGCGGTCTGCTGGCCGTGGAGACGGAGGGCGTGAGCCTCGCGGTCGCGCATCTGAAGTCCAAGCTGCTGACATACCCGGTCAACCGTTTCCATCCGCACGACGAGGGCGAGCGCGCCCGCTACGGCGCCTACGCGCTGCACCGCCGGGCCGCCGAGGCGACGGCGCTGCGCGCGCTGGCCGACGCGCTGCTCGCGGGCGACGGCCGGGACCGGGACGTGGTGGTCCTGGGCGACCTCAACGACGAGGTGCAGGCGGCGACCACACAGATCCTGCTCGGGCCGCCCGGGTCGGAGATCGGCACGGGCGGATTCGACCGGCCCGACCAGGGCGACGCGGCCCGGCTGTGGAACGTGGCCCCGCTCATCCCGGCCGAGCAGCGCTATTCGCGGATCAACTCCGGGCGCCGCGAGTTGATCGACCATGTGCTGCTCAGCCACCGCCTGGTCCACCGGGTGACGGCCGCGGGCACCGGGCTGCCCGGCGGGACGGCCCCCCGGCTGCCCTCGGTCGACGCCGACCCGGCCGGGCGCCGTGACGCGCCGGGCTCGGACCACGCCCCGGTGTGGGTACGGATCGGCTAGCGGCGGCGGGGGCCTGCCGGACGCCGGGCCCGTGCCGGGGGCCGTGCCCGGGACGCCGGGCCCGTGCCGGGGGCCTGATCCGGGTCCGGGCCTGATCCGGGTCCGGGCCTGATCCGGGTCCGGGGCCGGGGTCCGTGCCGCGGCCGGGGTCCGTGCCGGGGCCGGTATCCGCGCCCGCAGGCCGGGGTCCATGCCCCGGAGGCGGCCCGTGCCCGGAGGCGGCGGTCGAAGGCCGCCCCGGCTCCCGGAGCCGCCGGGGCTAGCCGACGGCGGACAGACCGGCGGCCCGCAGCCTGACGCGCTCCTCGGCGAGGGCGGGCAGGAGGCCGAGGACGTCGGCCTCCTCGACCTCGGCGAGGAGGCGGTCGAGCCGGCGGGCGTGCCCGGGGGTGAGCCGCCCGGTGTCGTCGAGGTGCACGGCGCAGGCGGTCACGGTGTCGACGAGCCGTTCCAGCACGGCCGCCAGCCGGTCCGTGCCCTCGGTGTGCCGGGCGAGGGCGGGCAGTTCTGCGGCGGCGACGGAGATCGCCGCACGGGCCTCGGCGAGGGTGCGGTAGGCCTCGCGGCGCAGCACCCAGCGCGCGGGGCGGTCGCCGGATCCGCCGATCACCTGGGCGAGATAGGCATGCGCGGCGCCGCCCGCCGCCGCGAGCCGGGACCGTACCCCGCCGCCGCGCTCCCCCGGCAGCGGCAGATGCCCGACGACCAGCACGATCGCGCAGGCCAGCAGGGTCTCGCCGATCCGGCTCGCGGAGGCCTGCGGCTCCCCGCCGATCATCACCAGGGCGAGCACGAGCGTCGTCACCACGGCGGTCTGCGCGGCGAAGTGCCGGGTGGCGACCGGGATCAGCGCGCCGCTGACCACGACGAGGGCCACGAGTCCCGCGGGCCGCGGCACCGCGGCGGCGACGCCGGCGAACAGCAGCGCCCCGAGGACGGTCCCCGCCGCGCGGCACAGCACCCGCGAGGCGAGCGGCCCGAGGTCGGGCTTGACGAGGAAGACGGCGGTGGCGGGGAGCCAGTACCAGTGGGCGTGGTGCAGCACCTGGGCGACGGCGACGGCAGTGCCGAAGGAGAGGGCGACCCGCACCCCGTACTCCCGCCCGGCGGGCCCGGTCGCGGTGCGCAGCAGCTGCCGCGCCGTCCGCAAGCGGGTGTGCAGCGCCTCACCCTCACCCCGGTCGAAGGCCTCGGCGGCGCGCAGCAGCGCCTCGTCCAGGGCCCGCAACGCGGGCGCGGAGCGCGCGGGAGCGGGCAGCGGCCCCGTGTGCGTGTTGCCGCGCACGGCCGCGGCGAGCCGCCCGGGTGCCCGGGCGACCCGAGCGGAGACCGGTTCCCCGGCCCAGGCGAGCGCGGTGGCGGCCTCCGCGAGGGGCAGCGCGGCGGCGTACTGGGCGTGCAGTCGCCGCTCGGCCGCGGTCCCCGCACAGCGCCGCAGGCGGGGCCCGGCGAGGGCGTCCTGGGCGTGGTCGAGGGCGGCGGTCAGCGCGGCCCGCCGGGCGGTGGCGTCCGGGCCGCCGGCGGCGCCGAGCAGATCGGCGACGGCGTCGTACACCCCCGCGAGGGCGCCCCGCTCCCCGTCGAACCGGTAGTCGCCCGCGAACGCCCCGGGCGTGGGGAGCACCAGCCGCAGTGCCAGCAGCCACCCGGCCCCGCCGAGGAAGACCGCGCCCCGCAGCCACCCCGGCTCGGGCAGCGGCATCCCGGCCCCCACGGCACAGCCGACGAGCAACTGCGTCCCCGCCCCCGAGGCGACGGGCCCGACGGCACTGACACATCCGGCGACCAGCCCCAGCCCGGCCAGCAGCACCGTCAGCCCGGCCGCCCCGCCGTACTGCCCCGCGTACGTCCCGACCACCATCCCGGCCGCCCCGGCCACCGCCGGCACCCCGAGCCGCTTGACTGCGGCCCGTCGGCTGCCGGGCCGGTCGTTGATCCCCGCGAGCATCGCCGCGATGGCGGCGACGACCCCGGCCGAGGCCCGCCCCGCCGCCACGGCCCCCGCCACCAGCGGCCCCGCGGCCAACGCCCCCCGCACCACCGCGTTCCACGGCACCGGCCCACGCTGCGCGCGCAGCGCATGGGCCAGCCAGAGAGGCAGTACGGGCACGACACGACGAGACACGGGGCTCCTGTCGGGACGAGGGCGGGGTGTGCCTTCGGGCGACGGCGGCCGGGCAGTGGGTGTGGTGCCACGGTAGGGGGCGTTCGCGGCGGGGGTGGGACGGGAGTGTTGCGGGGGTGTGACGGCCGGGTGGGGAGGTGACCTCCTTACGTGCGGCCGGACGGACGTCAGCCGTCCGGCCGGCCGGCCTGCCGGGCGACGAAGGTGATGTGCTGGACGTGCCCCTTCTCCACCCACACCCCCGGGTTCCCCGCGCTCGTCTGCCGGCCTGGTCGCGCCTGCTCCTGCAACCACAGTTCGCCCGCGCTGGCCGACGGGCGGAACTCGGGATCGGCCACGATGCGTGCGGCGAGGTCCCGCATTCTGCTCTCCTCGCCGCTGCCCCACCGGGCGCCCTTGCCGATCAGGAAGTGAGCGTCGGTGGTGTAGCGGGGTTTCTCGTAACCCCTGCCTCCTCCTGGCCGCGTATCGCCACTCCGTGGGTGGAGCGTCGAGTAGTCGCCGTAGACGAGCCGCGCGCCCTGCTCGGCGAGCCGGTCCCGGACCGTGTGCCAGACCTGCCGCTCCAGCCTCGGCCACTCGGTCAGATCGTCGTCCTTCAGTTCCCTGGCCTCCCAAGGGAAGGAACCCCCCAGCAGCACGACGGTCCGCCAGTCCGCCGATGGGCCGACCTCCCGCCAGCCGCGCAGGGCTTCCGCGGCGGCCTGGTCGGCGCTTCGGACGGCGTACAGGTCCAGGAGGAGATCCAGTTCGAGGCCGTGCGCTCGGCCGGCCAGCACACGGCAGTCCGCGCCGAGGCCCGTCCCCGGCGGTGTGTCCAGCCGCACCCGCAGGCCGAGCCCGGTGCCCTGCTCCCGGGCGATCGACACCGCGGCGTCCTGCTGCGCGGGATGACGCTCGGGGCCGGTGACCGGCCGCAGCCCGGTTCCCAGCAAGGTGTGGGACAGTTCCCCCCACACGTGGACGACCGCGTCGAGCGCGCACTCGGCGTTGCGGGTGTCGAGCCACCCGGGATGCAGGCCGGGTCCGTCACGCAGCGCCCTCGCCTTCTTCCGCGAGAACTCCGTGAGTTCGGCAGCCGTCGCGGGCGGCGGGATCGTCCAGAGTGGGTGCACGCCCTCCCTGACGGCGGGTTCGAGATGTCGGAATGCGGAGAGTGCCGCGTCCCTCACCGGCAACCCCGGAACGTACGCAGGTAACGCCATACCCACCCCCGGTGTCCGTTCGTGACAGAAACGGTTACACCGCCGGACAGACTCCGGAAGAGCACCTTCGGGACACGTCTCGTCCGCCGAACGCGCCACTCCTCGCGGGGCTCGTCAGGCACTCTGGTGATCCGATACCAGGCGCAGCCGTGCCGAGCCGTGACAGGAGCCCATGTTGAGCACCCCGCCCACCCTGCTGTCCCGCGCCAAGCCCCGCCTCAGGCGGGCGATGGAGATCCTGGCGGAAGAGAGGGACGGGCTGCACTTCAGCGAACTGTGGCAGCGCGTCCTCGCCGAATTCCCCCTCGACCCGGACGAGATCGAGGTCCGCCAGGCCACGGACCAGAGCAAGGGCGAGAACACCTGGATGTGGCAGACGTCGGACTGTGTCCTCGCGGGCATGCTGGTCAAGCGCGACGGCGTCTGGTCCGCCACCCATCTCGCTCGGCGCCGGCTGGCGGAGAACCCGGGCCCCGTGGAGTTCTTCGACGTGGCCAAGCAGGCGTTCTCCTACTGGCAGGCGCACCGGGCCGGGTACGCCTACGCGGCCCGGCTCTGCGGCGCGGTGCGCCCTGGCCACTGGATGGACCTCGGGGAACTCGCCGCGGAGACCGGGCTCGACAGGTCCCGGCTGGCCGCCTGGCTGTGGGGGACGCGGCCCAAGGGATGGCATCGGGTCCTCGACGAGAACGGTCGGGCTCCGGAGGAGATTCACGCGGACTCGCGCGAACTCGCCGAGTTGGGCGCCCTCCTGAGCGGTGAGGGCATCGGCGGGGGCACGGACACGCGGGTCGGCGTCAAGGATGCCAAGGAGGTGCTGGCCGCCGAGGACGCGCGGCGCGGCAGCGGTCAGAACGCCTGGCTGCTCCGGTACGACTCCTGGATCGAGACATTCGTCGACCCGCTGGAATGGTTCGACGAAGGCTTCTGCTCTCTCCAGACCGATCTGGACAAGCTGACCGGTCCCGTCTCGTCGGAAGAACTGGCCGTGCTGGTCGAGGTCCGGTACGCGCGCAGCCTGTCCAGGCGGCAGCGGGCACGCCTGGCGCGGGACCTGGACCGGTTCCTCAATCTCATGCATCCGAACGACCATGTGGCGGTCGCCCACGGCGGCAAGTTGTGGCTGGGCACCGTCACGGGGGACGCGGAAGTGGAGCACCACGCGCAGGCCGGTAGCTGGCTGCGACGCCCCGTGCAGTGGCTCAGCGTCCCCCTCGACCAGGCCGGGCTTCCCGAGGAACTACAGGCCGCCGTCGCCAGCGAGCAGAACGTCGTGGACCTCACCCAGCTGCTCGACAAGGTGCGGGAACTGGCCGAGGCGGCGGACGTCGGCCCGGAGGAGGACACGCCCAAGGCCCTGCCGACCCCCGGCGTCACCCTGCCGGAGCCGGACGCCGCCCTCGCCGAGGACCTGCTCGTGACCACGGAGTGGCTGGAAGAGGTCCGCTCCCTCCTCGCCGACCGCAAGCAGCTGATCTTCTACGGCCCGCCCGGCACGGGCAAGACGTACCTCGCCCTGCACATCGCCGAGCACCTGGCGGGCGACCGGCGGGCGGTGAAACTGGTGCAGTTCCATCCCTCGTACAGCTACGAGGACTTCATCGCGGGATACCGGCCCGTCCAGCAGACCGGCGGGCCCGCACAGGGAACGCTGGGCTTCGAGCTGCGGGAGGGACCCTTCCTCGACCTGGTCGCAGCGGCCAAGAACAACCCGGGGACGCCCCACTTCCTCATCGTCGACGAGATCAACAGGGCCAATCTGGCGAAGGTCTTCGGCGAGCTGTATTTCGTCCTGGAGTACCGCACCAGGCCGGTGGACCTGCTGTACAAGGGCGAGTTCACGATGCCGTCCAATGTCTTCATCATCGGCACCATGAACACGGCGGACCGGTCGATCGCCTTGGTGGACGCGGCCATGCGCCGCCGCTTCGCCTTCCTGCCCCTCCACCCGGACGACGAGCCCACCCGAGACCTGCTCGCCGCGTGGATCGCCCGTGAGCACCCGGACTCCGAGGAGGACGTGGCCGCTCTGCACCGGACTCTCAACGCGCGCATCGAGGACAAGGACTTCAAGATCGGCCCGTCGTACCTGATGCGGGACTCCGTGTATCGCGAAGGCGGCCTCGAAAGGGTCTGGCGCACCTCGATCCTGCCTCTCCTGGAGGAGCACCACTACGGCGACGGCACGGACGTAGTGCGCCGTTACGGTCTGGAAGCCATCCGTCGCGCCGTCGCCACGGCCCCGGCCGCGGCCACCGGGGACCCGGAGTGACGTTCACCCGGCGACTCGACCTCACCGAGCGGGGCGGCTGGACACCGGCCCGGCTGCCCCCGGCCACGGGGCAGGCGCTCGCCGCGTCAGGGGTCGTCGAGGCG
Organism: Streptomyces sp.; assembly: GCF_035645055.1. Taxonomy (GTDB): domain Bacteria; phylum Actinomycetota; class Actinomycetes; order Streptomycetales; family Streptomycetaceae; genus Streptomyces. Next base: position 48,527 of record NZ_DASQNH010000086.1, read on the forward strand.
CGCCCGGACCCGTACGATCCGACCCGCTGGGAGGTGCGGCCGCTCACCAGGGCCGGTGCGGTACGGATCGCCGGTGTGGACGTGTCCATCGCTCCGAAGATCCCCGTCCGGCGGCTCTTCTTCCTCCTCGGCTACACGGCCGACCCGACGCGAGGCTGGCGCACCGAAGAGGAACTGGTGGAGACCGCGGCGCACGCCGGTGTCGTGCCCGCCTTGGCCCATGCCTTCGAGCGGCTCGCGGACCGCGCTCTGCGGCAGGGCCTGCTCCAGGGCTACCGCACGGTGAACGACGCGCTTCCCGTCGTCCGAGGGCGCGTGCGGACCACCGACCAGATGCGCCGACGGTACGGGGTACCGCTTCCCGTGGAGGTGACGTACGACGAGTTCACCGTCGACATCCCGGAGAACCAGTTGCTCCTCGCGGCGGCCGAGCGTCTGCTGCGGCTGCCGGACGTCCCGGCCGACACACGGCACCGGCTGCTGCGGCTTCGCGCCAGGCTCGGTGACGTCAGCCCGCTGGTGCCCGGCCGTCCGCTGCCCCGCTGGCGGTCCAGCCGGCTCAACACGCGCTATCGGGCGCCGTGCCGGTTCGCGGAACTGCTCCTGAACGGGACGTCCGTGGAGCACCGGCGCGGAGACGCCCGCGTCGACGGCTTCCTCTTCGATCTGGCGAAGGTCTTCGAGGACTTCGTGTGCACCGCTCTCGCCCAGGCGTTGCGCCCGTACGGCGGTCGGTGCCGCGCCCAGGCCCGGCACCACCTGGACGAGGCTTCCGAGATCGTGCTGAGGCCCGATCTGGTGCACTATTCGGACGACGGCGTGCCGCTGGCGGTGGCCGATGCGAAGTACAAGGCCGAGAAACCGGAGGGTTTCCCCGCGGCGGACCTGTACCAGATGCTGGCCTACTGCACCGCGCTGGGCCTGCCCGCCGGGCACCTGATCTACGCGAAGGGCAACGAGCCGCAGGCCAGACATACGGTGCGCCACGCCGGAACGGTGATCACTCAGCACGCCCTGGAGCTGGACGAGGAACCGTCTCGTCTGCTCGCCGCGGTAGGACGCATCGCGGCGCGCCTCGCGACCGGTCCGTGAACAGGACGACTCGGTGAAGTCCACGCACCCTCCCCCTCAGCCATGGGTCCTCCCCTGAACGGCTTCGTCGAGGAGTTCCTCGGCCTGCCAGCGTCCGGCGGCGGAGTGGCGGAGTTTGTCCGGGTAGCGCTCGGGACGCGGCGGGGTGCCGCGCAGGGGCCGGTTGACCGCGAGTTCGGCGACGACCGGATAGCTGGGGATCCCGGCGAGATGGAACAGCAGCGGCTCGACCCGGAACCGCCCCTCCCCCGCCTCCGCCAGCTCGTGCTCCACCACGTCGAGGTCCCGGTAGTGCACGTCCACGCGCCGGTCGTCGATGGTCAGCCAGCCGCCTCCGTTGAACACGCCCCGCCCCATCCGCCGACCTTAGATGACCGAGTCGGTGAGGGCGGGCATCGGCGGCTCCGGAGGTCGTACGGGCATGGCATCGGTCGTACCGGTGGTGCGGCCAGGCTCCCCCGGCAACTCGCCGCCGCCAACCCGAAATCCGATCCCTGGACGCCGGTCCGGCGGTTCTTTCGGACGACCTGCGGAGCGATTGTCGGTGGGGCGGGTTATCAATGAAGTCGTCACGCAGTGTGATGACGACAGGGGGACAGTGATGACGACGCAGGACAGGTCTCGTGATGGCCGGCCGCAGCGGTCCCGGCCGGCCCGGACGCATGTGTCGGTGGCCGGGCTGCGGGCCCGGGGGTGGACCGCCGCTCTGGTGCGCCAGCTCCTCGGTGAGCCCGACCTGCTGCGCCCCCACCCGCTCTTCCGCACCGCCCGGCAGATCCGCCTCTACCGCGCGGAGCGCGTGGAAGCCGCCGAACGCGGCGAGGAGTTCCGGGCCGTGGCGGCCGCCGCCGCACGGCGTTCGGCCGCGGCGCGCACGGCCGCCCTGCGCAGGCGCCGGACGCCCCGCCGCCCGGGCTCGACGGGCTTCGGCGACGACGACACGCGCCGGCGCGAGGGCGGCTCCGGCCGAATTCGGATGCGGTCGCGCCCCGGTACACCGGATGATCGGCCGAGGTTCCGCCGTACGTCCCGACAGCTCCAGGAGCGCCCGTGATCCAGCGCGTCACCGTCCCCGGCCTCTTCCCGCCGCCGCGGTACTCCCACGCCTCCGTGGTGGAGGCCGGGACGAGACTGGCCTTTCTCGCCGGTCAGCTCGTGGAGATCACGGCCACCGCCGTGGTGCCCGGGGAGGTGCGCCCGTGACACCGGCCGTGGTCCTGCGCCGGGCCACCGGGCACGACGCCCTCCCCGCCGCCGACGTATGGCTGCGGTCCTTCGCCGCCGCGCTGCCGGGTGTCGTGCGGGCCCACTCCGACGACGCGGTCCGCGACTGGTTCCGGCACGTGGTCGTGCCACGGCAGGAGACCTGGGTCGCCGAGGCGGCGGACGGGTCGGGGACGGCCGGGGTGATGGTGCTCGACGGGGCGGAGCTGTCGCAGCTGTACCTCGACCCAGGCTGGCGCGGGCGCGGTCTCGGCGACCGGTTCGTCACGCTGGCCAAGGAGCGCCGGCCGGAGGGCCTGGACCTGTGGACCTTCCAGGTCAACGGACCCGCCCAGCGCTTCTACGAGCGGCATGGCTTCGTCGCGGCCGAGTGGACGGACGGCAGCGGGAACGAGGAGCGGGAGCCGGACGTGCGCTACGTCTGGCGACCGGCCGCCGTGTAGCCGGCCCCCGGCCTGCGGCACCACTGCGGCGAAGCCCGCCTGGACCGGGCGTCGCGGTCAGGACCGGCGGCGGGCGTACGCGTCCGTCGCCGCGACCAGCAGCTCCGCGATCCCGGTCGCGCCCGCGTTGTGCCCGGCCCGGTCCACGATCCGCAGCTCGCTGCCGGGCCAGGCGTGGTGCAGCCGCCAGGCGACGCCCAGGAGGTTGCCGAAGTCGAGGGCGCCCTGGACGAGGGTGCCGGGGATGCCCTTCAGCAGGTGGGCGTCGCGCAGCACCACCCCCTCGTCATTGCCCTCGCCGAGGAAGTGGTCGTGGCCCCAGTAGTGCGTGACGGTGCGCGCGAAGCCCATGCGGAACGCCGGGTCCTCGTAGCGCTCCACCGAGCGCGGCGCGGCGGGCATGATCGCCGTCTCCCAATCGGTCCAGCCGCGGGCCGCCCGCTCCCGCACCTGGGGATCCGGGGACTCCAGCAGACGGCTGTAGGCGGCGGCGAGATTGCCGTTCCGCTCCTCCTCGGGCACCAGGGCGACGAACCGCTCGAACGCCTCGGGGAAGATCCTCCCCAAGCCCCGGGTCATCAGGGCGACTTCGGGGTTCGAACCGGTGGCGATGCCGGTGAGCACCAGCTCCGAGACCACTCCGGGATGCGTCTGCGCGTACCGCAGCCCGAGCACCGATCCCCACGATCCACCCCACACCAGCCAACGCTCGATGCCCAGATGCCGGCGCAGCAGCTCCAGGTCGGCCATGACGTGGGCGGTCGTGTTGACGCTCATGTCGGTCTCGTAGGCACTCGCATGCGGCGTCGAGCGCCCGCAGCCGCGCTGGTCGAGCTGGACGACTCGATAGGTCGCGGGGTCGAACAGGCGCCGGAAGTAGGGCAGGCTCCCGGAGCCGGGCCCGCCGTGCAGCACCAGCGCGGGCTTGCCGCGCGGGTTACCGCTGGCCTGCCAGTGGACGCGGTTGCCGTCACCGACGTCGAGCATGCCGTGGTCGTACGGTTCGATCTCCGGGTACAGGGCCATCCGGGCAACGTAACGCGTCCGGTACGGCAGTTCCACGCCCCGTACGGCAGTTCCACATCTCCGTGTCTCCGCGTCTCCGCGTCTCCGCGTCTCTACGTCCGGTGCGGCAGGCCGGCCGCGGTCGCCGCCGTGCGCAGCACCTCCCGCAGCATCGCGGGGGTGAGCCGGCCGGTGAAGGTGTTGCGCTGACTGACGTGGAAGCAGCCGAAGACGTCCAGGCCGCTCGATACCTCGCCGCCGCCAGATCCGTGAGCATCTCCGGGAGCGGCCAGCCGGACGTGGGCGCCGTGCCCGAACACGGGACGCGGCCTCGGCACCGTCCATCCCGCCTCCGTGAACGCGGGCAGTGCGGCCTGCCAGCCGAACGCGCCGAGCACCACCGCGGCCCGCAGCGTGGGACGCAGCAACCGCAGCTCCTGGACCAGCCAGGAACGGCAGGTGTCCCGTTCCCCCGGGGTCGGCTTGTTCGCGGGCGGTGCGCAGTGCACGGGCGCGGTGACGCGGACGCCGGACAGCTCCAGGCCGTCGCCGGCCCGCACCGAGGTGGGCTGCGAGGCGAGCCCCACGTCGTACAGCGCCTGGTACAGCACGTCTCCCGAGCGGTCGCCGGTGAACATCCGGCCGGTGCGGTTGCCGCCGTGCGCGGCCGGAGCGAGGCCGACGATCAGCAGCCGGGCGTCCGCCGGACCGAATCCGGGGACGGGGCGGCCCCAGTACGTCCAGTCGGCGAAGGCGGCGCGCTTGGTGCGGGCCACTTCCTCCCGCCAGGCGACCAGCCGTGGGCAGGCGGCACAGCCAGCGAGGCGCGCGTCCAGGTCGGCCAGGCTTTCCATGCCTCAACGGTACGGGGGCGGCGTTAAGGTCGGGGCATGGCTTCCGAGCGTACGGACAGGAACAGGGGCGACGGCCACAGCGGGAACCGCCGGCACAGCGCCGAGGGGCCGGACGGCCCGCCCCTCGCCGACCAGGCGCAGGCGCGGGCGTCGACCGTGCGAGCACGCTCGACCGCTGACACCCCTGACACCCCTGACGCCCCGGCCTCCCCGGACACCGCCGCATCCCCGGCCGGGTACCAGGGCCCCCGCTCACACCACGCCCGGGCCGAAGACGGAACCAGCGGAACCAGCGGAACCAGTGGAGGCACCGGAGACACCCCGGTCCCCGCCGTGGACCCCCAGGTCGCCGCCGCGATCGCCGCCGCCGAGGCCGCCGCACCGGCGAGTGGGGAGACCGTGCGCATCGACAGCTGGATCTGGGCGGTCCGGCTGATCAAAAGCCGGTCCCTCGGCGCCGCCGCCTGCAAGGGCGGGCATGTCCGGGTGAACGGTGAGCGGGTCAAGCCCGCCCACGCCGTACGGATCGGCGACGAGGTGCGCCTGCGGCAGGAGGGCCGGGAGCGGATCGTCGTCGTCAAACGCCTGATCCGCAAGCGCGTCGGCGCCCCGGTGGCCGTGCAGTGCTACATCGACAACAGCCCACCGCCCCCGCCCCGCGAGGCCGTGGCCCCCGCCGGTATCCGCGACCGCGGCGCCGGCCGTCCGACCAAGCGCGACCGCCGGGAGCTGGAACGCCTCCGCGGCCTCGGGGGTTTCGGCTTCGGAGGTCTCGGAACCCCCGGAGGCCGCCCCGAAGGCCGGCCCGGAGGGCGCCCCGAAGGGCGATGACCGTGCGGTCACACGTCGGCTCACACCGACGGCCACATCCGCCCCACATGCCGCACCCGCCGCACCCGCCGCAGCAGCTCCGTGGTGTGCCCTCGCCGTGCCCAGGCGACGAGGGCCAGCGGCACCAGAAGGATCAGCGGTGTCGCCGCGTCCTCCCCGTCGAACACGGTGAGCTGGACGATGAACGCGCCGGCCATCAGCCCGCTCAGCGCCAGCGACTGCAGCAGCGGGAGCGACAGGGCGACGGCCCCGGCGAGTTCGAGCACACCGATGGTGTACATCCCCGCGTCGCCCCAGCCCATCCGCTCGAACGGCTCGACGGCAGAGGGGTGCGCGACCAGCTTGGGCAGCGCGCTGGCGATCCCGAAGAAGAGGGCGAGCGGCACCTGCACCGCACGCAGCGCGAAACGAGCCGATCGACCACGCGAAGTCGTGACGGGGGCAGCGTTGACGGAGGCATTGCTGACGGGGGCATTGCTGACGGAGGCGGCGGTCTCGGACATGGAGGTCTCCTGGGGAAGCGGTCCGTGAGGTCACGGAGACAGACCCGCGCCCACCGGGAAACTCATCGCCGCACGGGCCTGTCTACCGCCCCACCGGCACCGCTCTCACCCATACCCGATCGTCCGTCAGATACCGGTCCACCCTGAGCCCCGCCTCCCCCAGTGCTTCCTCGAACTGCTCCTTCGTCAGAGGCCGGGCGCGGAACATCTGGGTCCAGGTCGCGTCCGGGAACTCGTACTCCGCGCGCACCGAGCGCACGCCGTCGCCGACCGGGTCCGACGACACGATCCGTACGGTGAAACCTCTGGGGTCGACCCGCTCGCGCGGCACGTTCGTGTGGTAGTCCTCGCCCTCCCGCTGGATCAGTACACAACCGTCCTCCGCCACGTGCCGCAGGCAGGTCCGCAGCAGTCCGCGCCGCACCTCCGTGTCCCCGGTGTGCACGAGGAACGAGGCCAGCAGCACCGCGTCGAACATCTCGCCCAGGTCCAGGTCCTCGATGGGGCTGAGGACCGTGCGCGCCCCGCGGACGCGCTCCAGCATCTCGGGGGACTCGTCCACCGCCGTCACCCGGTACCCCCGCTCCACCAGTGGGTGCGTCATCCGTCCCACGCCGCTGCCCAGCTCCAGCACCCGCGCGCCCGCCGGCACCGCGGAGGCGACGAGGTCCGGCTCGGGCCCGGCCGGGAGCCGTGAGTAGAGCTCTACCGCGCAGCCGTCCGGGGTGATCGCCCCGGGCCCCGTCCCCTGATGCCCCGCTCGTATTCTCAGCTCCATACCCGGCCAACGGCCCGCCCCCGCACGCCCGTTCCCCTCCACCTCCACACCACCCGTTCGAGTGACACCGAGCCCAGCAGATCCCTGATCGGGGGCCACTGGCGCCGCACTGGAACGGAACGGCACACGGGGGTACGTTTCAGGGAGGAGGCCGTGATCCCGATGCGTACCGGCAGTGAGCCGAGGACCGCGCGCAGTGCGCTGCGGGCGCGGTTCTGGCTGAGCGTGTGGGGGATGGTCTGGGCGATCTTCGGCACGGCGGCCTTCGCGCTGGCGGGGCGGATCGGCTGGGCCATCGCCTGCGGAGTCCTGTGGCTGGTGGTCACGATCGACATGGCGGTGATCCTCCGGCACATCCGCCAGGGCCCGCACTACCAGCCCGGCCCAGATGTCCCGCCGTACCGGCCTCCGGAGGGCCCTGCGCACTAGCGGAGCCGAGCCCCCGCAGCGGAGCCGAGCCCCGCAGCGAAACCGAGCCCCCGCGGCGGAGGCGAGCACCCCCTCAACGGAGGCGATCACTAGCCCTCGGCGGACGCAAGCACCCCTCAGCGAGGACGAGCGCCCCTCAGTCGAAGCGCGCCGCCTTCAGATACTGCGGGTTCGGGTCCAGCGCGGCCGCCAGCCGGAAGTGGCGTTTGGCCTGGTCGGGGCGGCCCTGGCGCTCATAGGTGCGGGCGAGCGCGAAGTGCGCGAACGCGTTGTCCGGTTCACGCTCCAGCACGATGGTGAACTCCAGCTCCGCCGGGCGCAGTTGCGCGGCCGCGAAGAAGGCGCGGGCGCGCAGCAGGCGGGCGGCGGTGTTCTCGGGATGCGCGGCGATGACTCCGTCGAGCAGCTTCACCGCACCCCGCGGGTCCCGCGCGGCGAGCAACTGCTCGGCGGCGCGGAAATCGATGACGTGCGTCTCCGGAGTACGTCCGGTCGAACCGCTGGTCTCGGGCACGGCACATTCCTTCCCTGGCTGCACCCTTTCAACGCGGCGGCGCGGTGCGGCTATTCCCGGGCCGGGTCCTTCGGCGCGCGGGCGCGGCGGACCAATTCGGCCCACACGTCCTTCACCCGCCGTTCCAGCTCCGCCAGCGGTACGTCGTTGTCGATCACGATGTCCGCGATCTCCCGGCGCTTCTCCCGGGTCGCCTGCGCCGCCATACGGGCACGGGCGTCCTCCTCGGTCATGCCGCGCAGCCGGACCAGCCGGTCGAGCTGGGTCTCCGGGGCGGCGTCGACGACGATCACCACGTCGTACAGCGGCGCCAGGCCGTTCTCCGTGAGCAGCGGCACGTCGTGGACCACGACGGCGTCCTCCGCCGCGGCGGCCTCCAGCTCGCGGGAGCGGGCTCCGACCAGGGGGTGCACGATCGAGTTCAGGACGGCCAGCTTCCCGGGGTCGGCGAAGACGATCGAGCCGAGCCCGGGCCGGTCCAGGCTGCCGTCCGGGGCCAGCACCTCCTCGCCGAAGGCCTCGACGACCGCGGCGAGCCCGGGGGTCCCCGGCGCCACGACCTCGCGCGCGATGCGATCGGCGTCGATCAGCACCGCTCCGCACTCCACGAGCAGCCGCGACACCTCGCTCTTGCCGGCGCCGATCCCGCCGGTCAGGCCCACAGTCAGCATGAGCGGAAGCTTAGGCCCTGCCGGTGACGGGACGCCCCGGCGGGGGCCGCCCGGCGCACGGCGCGAGCCCACTCAGCCCTGGATCGCCCGCGGCGCGGACCAGCCGGAACGCACGCCGCGCCGCTTCCCCGCGTCAGCCGTCCCCCTCCCGCTCCGCCAGGAACCGCTCGAACTCCTGCCCGATCTCGTCCGCCGACGGAATCTCCACGGGCTCGGCGAGCATGTTGCCGCGCGTCTCCGCGCCGGCCACCGCGTCGTACTGGTGCTCCAGTCCCTGGACGAGCGCCGTCAGTTCCTCGTCCCCCTCCCGGATCTGCCGCTCGATCTCCGTCTGCGTGCGGTACGCGTCCGTGCGCAGCGCGTGGGCGATGCCCGGCAGGACCAGTCCGGTGGCCGCGGTGATGGCCTCCAGGACGGTCAGGGCGGCGTCGGGGTACGGCGAGCGGGCGATGTAGTGCGGGACGTGCGCGGCGACGCCCAGGACGTCGTGCCCCGCCTCCATCAGGCGGTACTCGACCAGCGACTCGGCGCTGCCGGGCACCTGCGCCTCCTCGAAGGGGCTGCGGTGTCCGGGGACCAGCTCGGTCCGGTTGCCGTGCGGGGTGAGGCCCACGGGGCGGGTGTGCGGGACGCCCATGGGGATGCCGTGGAAGTTCACCGCGAGGCGTACGCCCAGGCGCTCCACGATCTGCTCGACGGCCGCCGCGAAGCGCTCCCACTCCACGTCCGGCTCCGGGCCCGAAAGCAGCAGGAAGGGCGCGCCAGTGGCGTCCTGGACGATACGGACGGCGAGCGTGGGCTCCTCGTACCCGGTCCACCGGTCGCGCCGGAAGGTCAGCAGCGGACGGCGGGCGCGGTAGTCCACGAGCCGGTCGTGGTCGAAGCGGGCCACGACCTGGTGGGGCAGCGAGTCGAGGAGCCGGTCGACGATCTGGTCGCCGGTCTCGCCCGCGTCGATGTATCCGTCGAAGTGGTAGAGCATGACAAGACCGGCCGACTCCTGGGCGAGCGCCATGTCGACGACGGCCAGGCCCTTCGGCTCCCACGTGTACAAACCCTGCGGATCAAGCACTGTCACCGCTCCTCCTCGTGTTCGTACAGGACAACGCGGCACAGGTGGGGGGCATTCCCGAACTCGCCTTGTTCCGTGACGTCTTGTCGCACGGTGTGACAGGGCCGCGAGGGGGGGAGGAGCCCGCGCGTGAGGGAGGAGCGCGCGCCCGGAGCGGCCGGGGAGCCGGACAGGCCGAGGGCCCGCACCCCTGGTGGGGTGCGGGCCCTCGGACCGTTATCGGCTAACCCTCAGCGGGCTGCGCTCAGCTCTGGCCGCCGGCCAGCTTCTCGCGCAGCGCGGCCAGCGCCTCGTCCGACGCCAGGGCGCCGGAGTTGTCGCCGCCCTCGGACGAGTACGAACCGCCACCGGAAGCGGCCGGAGCGGCGGCCTCGCCACCCTCGGCAGCGGCCTGGGCGTCCGCCTCGCGGGACTTGATGACCTGCTGCTGGTGCTGCTCGAAGCGGGACTGCGCCTCGGCGTACTGGCGCTCCCACTCCTCGCGCTGCTTCTCGTAGCCCTCGAGCCAGTCGTTGGTCTCGGGGTCGAAGCCCTCGGGGTAGATGTAGTTGCCCTGGTCGTCGTAGGACACGGCCATGCCGTACAGGGTCGGGTCGAACTCGACCGCGGACGGGTCGGCACCGAAGGACTCGTTGGCCTGCTTCAGCGAGAGGCTGATGCGACGGCGCTCGAGGTCGATGTCGATGACCTTGACGAAGATCTCGTCGTTGACCTGGACGACCTGCTCCGGGATCTCCACGTGGCGCTCGGCCAGCTCGGAGATGTGGACCAGACCCTCGATGCCCTCGTCCACGCGGACGAACGCACCGAACGGAACCAGCTTCGTGACCTTGCCGGGCACGACCTGGCCGATCTGGTGGGTGCGGGCGAACTGCTGCCACGGGTCTTCCTGGGTCGCCTTCAGCGACAGGGAGACGCGCTCGCGGTCCATGTCCACGTCGAGGACCTCGACGGTGACTTCCTGGCCGACCTCGACAACCTCGGACGGGTGGTCGATGTGCTTCCAGGACAGCTCGGAGACGTGGACCAGACCGTCGACGCCACCCAGGTCCACGAAGGCACCGAAGTTGACGATCGAGGAGACGACGCCGGAACGGACCTGACCCTTCTGGAGGGTGGTGAGGAACGTCTGGCGGACCTCGGACTGGGTCTGCTCCAGCCAGGCACGGCGGGACAGGACCACGTTGTTGCGGTTCTTGTCCAGCTCGATGATCTTGGCCTCGAGCTCCTTGCCCACGTAGGGCTGGAGGTCGCGAACGCGGCGCATCTCGACCAGGGAGGCCGGGAGGAAGCCACGGAGGCCGATGTCGAGGATGAGACCACCCTTGACGACCTCGATGACGGTACCGGTGACGATCCCGTCCTCTTCCTTGATCTTCTCGATGGTGCCCCAGGCACGCTCGTACTGGGCGCGCTTCTTCGAGAGGATCAGGCGGCCTTCCTTGTCCTCCTTCTGGAGAACAAGGGCTTCGATCTCGTCACCGACGGCGACGACCTCGTTCGGGTCGACGTCGTGCTTGATCGAGAGCTCGCGGCTCGGGATAACGCCTTCGGTCTTGTAACCGATGTCGAGCAGGACCTCGTCCCGGTCGACCTTCACGATGACGCCGTCGACGATGTCGCCGTCGTTGAAGTACTTGATCGTCTCGTCGATCGCGGCGAGGAAGGCTTCCTCGTTACCGATGTCGTTGACCGCTACCTGCGGGGTGGTGGCGGTGGTCTCGGTGCTGCTCGTCATGTGGGAAAGGGCTCCGGTACGGACATTGAAGTCGTAGGTACTGCTACGCCGGGAGCCCGTTTCGCTCTGCAGAAGCCGGACAGCCAAGGAAGCGCCTCACCAGCGAAAACCGATGTTGGCGCCTCGACAACCGAGGGGACATACAACAGATGCGAGCGCAGCCTGCTAGGTCTGAGGTGCGCAGGCCCGCAGCGCAACTTGTAGCATACGGGGGCAGCCGGGCAGGGTCAATGCGCGAAGGCGCACACCCGGGGCGGATCGCCGCATTCCCGGCAGAATCCCGTGCGGCGGCAGCCGCAAACCGGACACGCCCTGAGGCCACGCGGGCCCGAGGCGCCCCTTTGACGACACCGCCGGGACGGGCTGGACGGAAGAGTACGACGAGGGAGCCGATCATCCAAGAGCCCGAATCCGCCGAGACCACGGCCGAGCCGGAGGCCACCCGGCGTGACGCCGGGACCGCCGAGAGCGCCCGGGCCAACCGGGGCTGGTGGGACCGCAACGCGGACGAGTACCAGATCGAGCACGGCACGTTCCTCGGTGACGACCGGTTCGTGTGGGGCCCCGAGGGCCTGGACGAGGTGGAGGCCGAGCTGCTCGGGCCGTCGGCGGGGCTGAACGGCAAGGACGTCCTGGAGATCGGCGCGGGCGCCGCGCAGTGCGCGCGCTGGCTGGCCGGCCAGGGGGCCCGCCCGGTCGCCCTCGACGTCTCCCACCGCCAGCTCCAGCACGCCCTGCGCATCGGCGGCTCCTTCCCGCTGGTGTGCGCCGACGCGAGCGCGCTGCCGTTCGCGGACGGTTCCTTCGACCTGGCCTGCTCGGCGTACGGGGCGCTGCCGTTCGTGGCGGACCCGCGGCTGGTGCTGCGCGAGGTGCGCCGGGTGCTGCGGCCGGGCGGCCGTTTCGTCTTCTCGGTGACCCATCCGATCCGCTGGGCCTTCCCGGACGAGCCGGGCCCGGAGGGGCTGTCCGTCTCCGGCTCCTACTTCGACCGCACGCCGTACGTCGAGCAGGACGAGGAGGGCCGCGCGGTCTACGTCGAGCACCACCGGACGCTCGGCGACCGCGTCCGGGACATCGTGGCCTCGGGCTTCCGGCTGGTGGACCTGGTCGAGCCGGAGTGGCCCGTGTGGAACACCTCCGAGTGGGGCGGCTGGTCGCCGCTGCGCGGGAACCTCATCCCGGGGACGGCGATCTTCGTCTGCGAGCGGGACTGAGCCGTGCCCCCGAAGCCGCACCTGCCGCAGCGGCGGCACAGGTGAGGAGCACGCGCGCGTGGGACCGTTCTCCCCGTCGTACGACACTGGGGGCGTGATCCGTTACGACGCTCTGGACGCCCTGCCCGTACGCGGTGCCCTGCCCGCGCTGCGCGACGCCCTGGAGGGGCCCGGCGCCGCCGTGCTGGTGGCGCCGCCGGGCACCGGCAAGACGACGCTGGTGCCGCTCGCGCTGGCGGGGCTGCTGGGCGACGGGCCCGAGCGGCGGGTGGTGGTCGCCGAGCCGCGGCGGATCGCCGCGCGGGCGGCGGCCCGGCGGATGGCCTGGCTGCTCGGCGAGAAGGCCGGCGGCAGCGTCGGCTACACCGTGCGCGGGGAGCGGGTGGCCGGGCGGCACACGCGCGTGGAGGTCGTCACGACCGGTGTGCTGCTCCAGCGGCTCCAGCGCGACCAGGAGCTGACCGGGATCGACGTGGTGGTGCTCGACGAGTGCCACGAGCGGCATCTGGACGCGGACACGACGGCGGCGTTCCTGTGGGACGTGCGCGAGGCGCTGCGGCCGGAGCTGCGGCTGGTCGCCGCCTCCGCGACGACGGACGCCGAGGGGTGGGCGCGGCTGCTGGGCGGGGCGCCGGTGGTCGAGGCCCGGGGCGTCTCCCATCCGGTGGAGATCGTCTGGGCCCCGCCGTCCCGTCCGGTGCGGCCGCCGCACGGGTTGCGGGTGGATCCGGCGCTGCTGGCGCATGTGGCGTCGGTGGTGCGCCGGGCGCTGGCCGAGCGGCCGGGGGACGTGCTGTGCTTCCTGCCCGGTGTCGGGGAGATCGCCCGGGTCGCCGGGCAGCTGGGGGATCTCGGGGACGTCGAGGTGCTCCAGGTCCACGGGCGGGCGCCGGCGGCGGTGCAGGACGCGGTGCTGGTGCCGGGGGCGCGCCGCCGGGTGGTCCTGGCGACGTCGGTGGCGGAGTCCTCGCTGACCGTCCCGGGGGTGCGGGTGGTCGTCGACTCGGGGCTGGCCCGGGAGCCGCGCGTGGACCACGCGCGCGGGCTGAGCGCGCTGACGACGGTACGGGCCTCGCAGGCGGCGGGGCGGCAGCGGGCGGGCCGTGCCGGGCGGGAGGCCCCGGGCGCGGTGTACCGCTGCTGGGCGGAGGCCGAGGAGGCGCGGCTGCCGCGTTTCCCGGCGCCGGAGATCCAGGTGGCCGACCTGACGGCGTTCGCCCTCCAGGCCGCCTGCTGGGGCGATCCGGAGGCGAGCGGGCTGGCACTGCTGGATCCGCCGCCGGGCGGCGCGATGGCGGCGGCGCGGCGCGTGCTGTCGGCGATCGGCGCGGTGGACTCCGCCGGCCGGGCCACGGAGCGGGGCGTCCGGCTGTCCCGGCTCGGTCTGCACCCGCGGCTGGGGCGCGCCCTGCTGGACGCCGCCCCGCTCGTGGGCGCGGGCCGTGCCGCCGAGGTGGTGGCCCTGCTGAGCGAGGAGCCTCCGCGCGAGTACGGCGACGACCTGGCGGGGGCGCTGCGCGCCGCCCGGCGCGGCGGCGACGCCTACGCCGGACGGTGGCGGACGGAGGTACGGCGCTTGCGCGCCCTGGTGGACGAGACCGGCTCGGACCTGCCGGGCGGTGTCGACCGGCAGGTCGCGCGGGGAGCGGCGGACGATCGGACGGCCGTGCGAGGCACCACGAACGAGCGGACGAGCACAGCCCCGTCCCCCGGTGATCGACCGAACGCGGGAGAGGACCGGCTCGTCGGGCTCGTCGCCGCGTTCGCCTACCCGGAGCGGGTCGCCCGGGTGGACGGCGGGTCGTATCTGATGGTGTCCGGGACGCGGGCCGAGGCCGGCGAGGGCACAGCCCTGCGCGGGGCGCCGTGGATCGCCGTCGCGGTGGCCGACCGGCCCGTCGGCCGGGGGCACGCGCGGGTGCGGCTCGCGGCGGTCGTCGACGAGGACATCGCGCGGCGTGCGGCGGGGGCGCTGCTGGCCGAGGCGGACGAGATCCGCTGGGCGGACGGGGACGTCGTCGCGCGCCGCGTGGAGCGGCTCGGGGCGGTCGAGCTGGCCGTACGGCCGCTTCGGGAGCCCGCGCCCGGCCTCGTGCGGGAGGCCCTGCTCGACGGGCTGCGGCGGGAGGGATTCGGTCTGCTGCGCTGGTCCCGGGAGGCGGAGGCGCTGCGGCGGCGGCTGGCGTTTCTGCGGCTGCGGCTGGGCGAGCCGTGGCCGGACGTGTCCGACGAAGCGCTGCACGCGCGCGTGGCGGAGTGGCTGGAGCCGGAGCTGGGCCGGGCCCGGCGGCGGGCGGATCTGGCGCGGATCGACGCCGGGCAGTGTCTGACCCGGCTCCTGCCGTGGGCGTCCGGGGAAGCCTCGCGGCTGGACGAGCTGGCCCCGGAGCGGATCACCGTGCCGAGCGGGTCGGCCGTACGGGTCGACTACACGGATCCCGAGCGGCCGGTGCTGGCGGTGAAGCTGCAGGAGATGTTCGGGCTCCGGGAGTCGCCGCGGGTCGCCGGTGTGCCGCTGCTGGTGCACCTCCTCTCCCCCGCCGGCCGCCCGGCCGCCGTCACCGCCGATCTCGCCTCCTTCTGGAAGGACGGCTACCGGGGTGTCCGCGCGGAGCTGCGCGGCCGGTATCCGAAGCATCCGTGGCCGGAGGACCCGGCCGCCGCGGAGCCGACCCGGCACACCAACGCGCGGCTCAGACGCTGACCGGGCCTCCAGCCAGAGCGCGCGAGGGCGCCCGTCCGCCGTGGCGGAGGGGCGCCCTCGGGCGAGGCGTGGTGCGGTTACGTTCCGGCCGGGGCCGACTCGCTCACCGACGGGCTCGGCGAGGCCGCCGGCGCCGTCACCGTCAGCTCCACGGTGAGCGTGGCGCCGCCGGTGGTGGTCAGGCGCAGCAGGAACGTGCCGGTGGTGTCGTCCGCGTACAGCTCCGGCAGGGTCAGCAGGCCGCCGGCGCCGGTCGTCAGGCCCGTGAGGGTGCGTACGGCCTTGCCGTCGGCGTCCTTGAAGTAGGGGCCCTTGTCGTTGACCGCCGGGTCGTCCGCCGACGTGACGAGCGTCGCGGTGGCCGCGACGCCGTCCGCGACATCGCCCTGGTACGTCGCCCTCACCTGCACCCGCTCGGCGAACTCGCCGCCCGCGACACAGGTCAGCTCGGTGCTGGTGGTGCGGACGAGGGTGTCGGCGGCCCGCGCGGTGACCGTCGCGGAGTAGCCGACGCCGGGGAGGGAACGGCCGACGACGGTGGCGCGCACGGTGAACGAGCCGGTCTTCTCCCCCGCTTGGAGCGCGGGCGCGACGGCCACACCTGCACTGCCGGTGACGACCGTGGCCACGGTCTCCCCGCCGGTGAAGGTGGTGTCCGTGGCGCCGACGATGGTGAAGCGGACCCGGACCCTGCCCACGCCCTCGCCGGACTTGGTCTCCGCACGGGTGCTGATCCGCTCGGTGAACACGTCGCCCGCCATGGCGGTGAGTTTCGCGGTGCCCGCGTCCTCCAGGTGGTGCACCGTGTCCGTCGGGGTCTGCGGCGCGGTGGGCGGCGTGGTGGGCGGCGGAGTGGTGGGGGGCGTGGTGGGCGGCGGGGTCGTGTCCGGCGGGGTGGCCGGCGGGCTGGTCGGCTTCTGGGAGCCGCCGGAGGCCGGCGGCGTGGGATTCGGCTTCACCGGCGGCCTGGACGTCGCGGGCGGCGTCGGCGTCGGGCTCGCCCCGGCGGGGGTGTCGCTGCGGCCGGAGGGCAGCTGGCCGGTGCCGTCCGGGACCTCGTGGGTGCCCTTGCGGTAGTACTCCAGCCACGACAGGACCGTGTTCAGGTAGTCCGTCGAGTTGTTGTAGCTGAGGATCGCGCTGCGCAGATCGCTCGCGGTGGACAGGTCCCAGCCGAAGCGGCACAGGTAGTGCCCGGCCGCCAGGGCGGCGTCGTAGATGTTGTTGGGGTTCTTCACGCCGTCGCCGTTGCCGTCCCGGCCCGCCCACGCCCAGGTGGACGGGATGAACTGCATGGGGCCCACGGCACGGTCGTAGGAGGCGTCCCCGTCGTAGGCGCCGCCGTCCGTGTCGCTGATGTTGGCGAAGCCGACGCCGTTGAGCTGCGGGCCGAGGATCGGGCTGGTCGTGGTGCCGTCGGCGGACACCTGGCCGCCGCGCGCCTGACCCGACTCCACCTTGCCGATGGCGGCGAGGAGTTCCCACGGCAGATTGCAGCCGGGCTTCTTCTCGCGCAGCGTGGCCTCGGCCTTCTTGTAGGCGTCGAGCACGGTCGCCGGTATGCCCGCCGAGGCGTCGCCGGTGACGACCGGGGTGCCGGTGGAGCCGCTGGAGGGCGACGGGGTGGGGCTGTTCAGCGGCGGCAGGTCCGTGTAGTACGGCGAGTTGCCGGTCGCGCTGTCGCCGGCGGGCGCGTCGGGCGAGGGGGTCCCGGAAGAGGTCTGTCCGCCGGCGCCGTCGGTCGTCACATCCGGAGCCTGGGACGCGGCCAGGGCCGCGACCGCGACCGCGGCCACGGCGGTGTTCGCCGCCCCCTTGCGCAGCCTCCTGCCGAATTGCGCCGCCATGAAGTGAACCCCTCCCAACGGACGTCTCAGCGTCCGCGTCTGCCCGGTCTGTTGGCGTTGTTCTGCTTTTGTGGTTTTGTTGATCGGTTCGGCGCGCTCCCCGCGCGTCGGCCCTCGCGACCCTACGACAACTTCTTGTGCCCGGGCACCGGTTGGGGCCCGATTTTCCCTACTTGGCACGCGTCGGCCACCCGGACGGTTCCCCAGGTCACACGATCGGAACGCATACTGGGCGTCATTGTCCGTCCCAGGGGGCTCCGTTGCCGTTCACACTCAGCCACGCCGCGGCGGTGCTGCCCGCCGTGCGCGCCGACGGAACCGGGCGGGCGGGCCTGGCACCGGCCGTGCTCGTCGCGGGGTCGTTCGCGCCCGACATGACGTACTACGCGGCGAGTGTCCTGCCCGAGGCGATGGAGTTCGGCGAGGTCACCCATTCCTTCCCGGGCGTGCTCACGGTCGATGTGGCGGTGGCGTGGGCACTGGCCGG
Organism: Streptomyces sp.; assembly: GCF_035645055.1. GTDB lineage: Bacteria > Actinomycetota > Actinomycetes > Streptomycetales > Streptomycetaceae > Streptomyces. The sequence continues at coordinate 65,936 of NZ_DASQNH010000086.1, forward strand.
GCTCTGGCTGCTGATCCGGGAGCCGCTGGTGGCGCTGCTGCCCCGCGCCCGGCAGCACCGCGCGGCCTCGTTGCTGCGGTGCGGGGCGCCACGCGCGCGCGTGACGGCCGGCCTGGCCCTGCGCTGGTACGCCTCCGCGGCGCTCGGGGCGCTGACGCATGTGGTGTGGGACGCGTTCACCCACCTGGACCGGTGGGGCATGCGGCTGTTCCCGGTGCTCGGCCGGGAGATCGCGGGCTCGCCGCTGTACTGGTATCTCCAGTACGGCGGTTCCGCGGTCGCCGCGGCCGTGATCGCCGTGTTCGCCGCCCGGGCGCTCCGGCGCGCCCCCGCGGCCGAGCCGTCGGGGGTGCCGGTGCTGTCGTCACGGGACCGCTGGTGGGCCGTGGCCCTGATCGGCGGCTGTGCCGTGGTCGCGGCGGTATCGCGGGCGGTGCGGTGGTGGGAGTACTGGGGGGCCGCCGCCAAGCCCTACGAGCTGATCCCCACGGTGTGTTTCGGCGCGGGGGCCGGTCTGGTGCCGGGCGTGCTGCTGTACACCGCGGGCGTCAGGGTGTGGCGCCCGGCTTCGGTGTCCGGCGGCGGCGCGGACGACGCGGGCGACCGGGACGACGGGGGCGGCGGGCGTGACGGGGAGCGGCCCCGGAGCCGTTCGGCGGTGCGCTGAGGTCGCGCACCGTCGCGGTGAACACGGTGACGGTGTACGCCGGCCGGGGCCGTGGCATCACGGCGAGGCAGAGCGCCAGATAGCCGCGGGCCAGATCGACCCACGGTCGCCAGGCCTCGAAGGTGTCGTACAGGCGTACGAAGGATGGCGTACGGCGGCCGATCCGGTGCCGGAGGTCCACGGCGGTGTGCCGCAGGGCCGTCGCGGGGCCGGCGAGGACACGGGCGGTGCTTGCGCCGGCCGAGAGGGCCGGGACCGACCGGAGCGGGGAGGCCGCCAGGCGGTGGTTGAGCATGCGTATACCCATGGCGGCATCTTGACGGGAGCGGGGCGGGGTGTGCGTTTTCGCGGGGGCCACGCGAGTGAAGCGGCCCTCCCGAAGTGCGTGGGGCTGGTTTCCTGAGCGTCTGCCGGTCGGGGTCGTCCTGGGGCCGCGGGTTGGGGGCGCCCGGCCGGGCCGGTCCCCTCGCCCCTGCGAGGCGCGCGCATGCGCGCGCCTCGGTGCCGGGGCGGTCGGGGCCCGGCCCGGCACCGGGGTGGGCTTTCCGGTGGGGCTAGTGAGCCGCCGACTCCCAGTCCGGGCCGACGCCCACCGAGACGTCCAGGGGGGCCCTGAGCTGGACCGCGCCCGCCATTTCGCGGCGGACGATCCGCTCCACGGCCTCCCGCTCGCCCGGGGCGATCTCCAGCACGATCTCGTCGTGGACCTGGAGCAGCATGCGGGAGGTCAGGCCGGCCTCCCGGAGGGCGCGGTCGACGTTCAGCATGGCGATCTTGACGATGTCCGCCGCGGTGCCCTGGATCGGCGCGTTCAGCGCCATGCGCTCGGCCATCTCGCGGCGCTGACGGTTGTCGCTGTTGAGGTCGGGGAGGTACCGGCGGCGGCCGAACAGGGTTTCGGTGTAGCCGGTCGCCCGGGCCTCGTCGACCACCCGGCGCAGATAGTCACGCACCCCGCCGAAGCGTTCGAAGTACGTGTCCATCAGGGCACGGGCCTCCGCCGCCTCGATGTTCAGCTGCTGGGAGAGGCCGAACGCGGACAGGCCGTACGCCAGGCCGTAGGACATCGCCTTGATCTTGCGGCGCATCTCCGCGTCCACGGCGTCCCGCTCGACCGAGAACACCTGCGAGGCGACCGTGGTGTGCAGGTCCTCTCCGGAGGTGAAGGCCTGGAGCAGGCCCTCGTCCTCGGACAGGTGGGCCATCACGCGCAGCTCGATCTGGCTGTAGTCCGCGGTCATCAGGGACTCGAAGCCCTCGCCGACCACGAAGCCGCGCCGGATCGCCCGGCCCTCGTCGGTGCGGACCGGGATGTTCTGCAGGTTCGGGTCCGTGGAGGACAGGCGGCCGGTGGCGGCGACGGTCTGGTTGAACGTCGTGTGGATCCGGCCGTCCGTCGCGATCGTCTTGATCAGACCCTCGACCGTGACCCGGAGCTTGGCCTGCTCGCGGTGGCGGAGCATGATCACCGGCAGCTCGTTGTCGGTCTGGCCGGCGAGCCAGGCCAGGGCGTCGGCGTCGGTGGTGTAGCCGGTCTTGGTCTTCTTGGTCTTCGGCAGGCCCAGCTCGCCGAAGAGGACCTCCTGGAGCTGCTTGGGCGAGCCCAGGTTGAACTCGTGCCCGACCGCCGCGTGGGCCTCCTTCACGGCCTGCTGGACCGCTCCGGCGAACATCTGCTCCATGGCTTCCAGGTGCGCCCGGTCCGCCGCGATGCCGTGCCGCTCCATCCGGGCCAGCAGCGCGGAGGTGGGCAGCTCCATGTCCCGGAGCAGGTCGGCCGAGCCGACCTCCTTCAGCCGCTCCTCGAAGGCCTCGCCGAGGTCGAGGACGGCACGGGCCTGGATCATCAGCGCCTCGGCCTCGGCGCCGTCGTCCGTACCGAAGGCCAGCTGGCCGTCGGCCGCGGCGGCGGGGGCCAGCTCGCGGTGCAGGTACTCCAGGGACAGCGCGTCCAGGTCGAAGGAGCGACGGCCCGGCTTGACCAGGTAGGCGGCGAGCGCGGTGTCCATGGTGACCCCGGCGACGGTCCAGCCGTGCTCGGCGAACACCCGCATGGCGCCCTTGGCGTTGTGCAGCACCTTGGGCCGGTCCGCGTCGGCCAGCCAGGCGGCGAACGCCGTCTCGTCGGCCTCGTCGAGCTGGGTGGGGTCGAACCAGGCGGCCGGTCCGGCGGCGGTGGCCAGGGCGATCTCGGCCACCGAGCCGGTGCCGAGCGCCCAGGTGTCGACGGTGGCGACGCCGAGCGGGCCGGTGCCGTGCCCGGCGAGCCAGCCGGCCAGCTCGCCGGTGCCGAGGATCGTGCCGTCCAGCTCCACGCCGTCCGCGACGACCGGGGTGGTCTCGGCCTCCTGGGCGCCGGGATCGACGGCGAGCAGCCGCTCGCGCAGCGACGGGTTGCGGATCTCCAGGGTGTCCAGCACCATCGCGACGCCCTTGCGGTCGTACGGGGCGCGCTCGAGGTCGGTGACCGTCCTGTCGAGCGGCACCTGCCGCTCCAGCTCGGTCAGCCGGCGGTTGAGCTTGACGGCCTCCAGGTGGTCGCGCAGGTTCTGCCCGGCCTTGCCCTTGACCTCCTCGACGCGCTCGACCAGCTCCGCGAAGGACCCGAACTGGTTGATCCACTTCGCCGCGGTCTTCTCGCCGACGCCCGGGATGCCCGGGAGGTTGTCGGACGGGTCGCCGCGCAGGGCGGCGAAGTCGGGATACTGCGCGGGCGTCAGCCCGTACTTCTCGAAGACCTTCTCCGGGGTGAAGCGGGTCAGCTCCGAGACGCCCTTCGTCGGGTAGAGCACCGTGGTGTGGTCGCTCACCAGCTGGAAGGAGTCGCGGTCGCCGGTGACGATCAGCACCTCGAAGCCCTCGGCCTCGGCCTGGGTGGCGAGGGTGGCGATTACGTCGTCCGCCTCGAACCCGTCGACCGCGAAACGGGAGACGTGCATCGCGTCGAGCAGTTCGCCGATCAGCTCGACCTGGCCCTTGAACTCGTCGGGGGTCTTGGAGCGGTTAGCCTTGTACTCGGTGAACTCCGCCGAGCGCCACGTCTTGCGGGAGACGTCGAAGGCCACCGCGAAGTGCGTGGGCTCCTCGTCACGCAGGGTGTTGGCCAGCATCGACGCGAAGCCGTAGATCGCGTTGGTCGGCTGGCCGGTCGCGGTCGTGAAGTTCTCCGCGGGCAGCGCGAAGAACGCGCGGTAGGCCAGGGAGTGCCCGTCCATGAGCATCAGCCGGGGACGGCTCCCGCCGGAGGGGTTGTCGGTCTTCTTCGATGCTGTCTCTGCCACGTCCCCGATCCTGCCACGCCCCACTGACAGTCGGCCCCCACGCCGAGGCGGCGCCGTGCCGGGGCGGCGGGCGCGAACCGGGAAGGCGCGCTCAAGCATCGCCTCCGCCGCCCGTCCGCCCGGGGGCCGTCGCTGTCGGTGCCACGTGCGAGGATCGGAGACGTACCTCACACAAGCGAGGCGGAGCGCGAGCCCCCGCGGCCGGCGCCCAGCCCGCGCCCGCGGTCGAAGGAGAGCGTGCGATGGCAAGGAAGCCGCCCAAGGCTGATCCGGTTCAGGACGCGCCGCAGGTCGCCGAGCCGAAGCACGCGGCGGCGGGGCTGCCCGCCATCGGGCACACCCTGCGCGTCGCCCAGCGGCAGATGGGTCTCAAGCGCACCGCGCTGACCCTGCTCAGCGTCAATCAGAAGGACGGCTTCGACTGCCCGGGCTGCGCCTGGCCCGAGCCGGACCACCGGCACGCCGCGGAGTTCTGCGAGAACGGCGCGAAGGCGGTGGCGGAGGAGGCGACGCTGCGCCGGGTCACCCCCGAGTTCTTCGCCGCCCACCCGGTCGCCGGCCTGGCCCGCCGCAGCGGCTACTGGCTCGGCCAGCAGGGCCGCCTCACACACCCCATGTACCTGCCGGAGGGCGGCGAGCACTACGAGCCGGTGACCTGGGAACGCGCCTTCGACATCGTCGCGGAGGAGATCGCCGCCCTCTCGTCGCCGGACGAGGCGGTCTTCTACACCTCGGGCCGCACCAGCAACGAGGCCGCGTTCCTCTACCAGCTCTTCGCCCGCGAGCTGGGCACGAACAACCTGCCGGACTGCTCCAACATGTGCCACGAGTCGTCGGGCTCGGCGCTGACCGAGACCATCGGCATCGGCAAGGGCAGCGTCCTGCTGGACGACCTGCACAAGGCGGACCTGATCATCGTCGCGGGCCAGAACCCGGGCACGAACCATCCGCGCATGCTCTCCGCCCTGGAGAAGGCGAAGGCGGGCGGCGCGCGGATCATCAGTGTGAACCCGCTGCCCGAGGCGGGCCTGGAGCGCTTCAAGAACCCGCAGACCCGGCAGGGCATGCTCAAGGGCGCCGCCCTCACCGATCTCTTCCTCCAGATCCGCATCGGCGGCGACCAGGCCCTCTTCCGCCTGCTCAACAAGCTGATCATCGAAACCGAGGGCGCGGTGGACGAGGAGTTCGTCCGCGAGCACACCCATGGCTACGCGGAGTTCGCCGGGGCCGCCCGCGCGGCCGACTGGGACGAGACGCTCGCCGCGACCGGCCTGACCCGGGAGGAGATCGAGCGGGCCCTCGACATGGTCCTCGCCTCGCGGCGCACCATCGTCTGCTGGGCGATGGGCCTGACCCAGCACAAGCACTCGGTGCCGACCATCCGCGAGGTGGTCAACTTCCTGCTGCTGCGCGGGAACATCGGCCGCCCGGGCGCGGGTGTGTGCCCGGTGCGCGGTCACTCGAATGTGCAGGGCGACCGCACCATGGGCATCTTCGAGCGCCCCGCGCCCGCCTTCCTGGACGCCCTGGAGAAGGAGTTCGGCTTCGCTCCCCCGCGCGAGCACGGCTATGACGTGGTCCGGGCCATCCGCGCGCTGCGCGACGGTGCGGCGAAGGTCTTCTTCGCCATGGGCGGCAACTTCGTCTCCGCGTCTCCGGACACGGAGGTGACGGAGGCGGCGATGCGGCGGGCCCGGCTCACCGTGCACGTGTCGACGAAGCTGAACCGCTCGCACGCCGTCACGGGCGCGCGTGCGCTCATCCTGCCGACCCTCGGCCGCACCGAGCGCGATGTGCAGGGGGGCGGCGAGCAGTTCGTGACGGTCGAGGACTCCATGGGCATGGTGCACGCCTCGCGCGGCCGCCTGGAGCCGGCGAGCCCGCAGCTGCTGTCGGAGCCGGCCATCGTGTGCCGTCTCGCCCGCCGGGTGCTCGGCGAGGACAGCAAGGTGCCGTGGGAGGAGTTCGAGAAGGACTACGCGACGATCCGCGACCGCATCGCGCGGGTCATCCCCGGCTTCGAGGACTTCAACGCGCGCGTGGCCCGCCCCGGCGGCTTCGCCCTGCCGCACGCCCCGCGCGACGAGCGCCGCTTCCCCACGGCGACCGGCAAGGCCAACTTCACGGCCGCGCCGGTGGAGTATCCCGCACTGCCCGAGGGCCGCCTGCTGTTGCAGACGCTGCGCTCGCACGACCAGTACAACACCACGATCTACGGCCTGGACGACCGCTACCGGGGGATCCGCAACGGTCGCCGGGTGGTGCTGGTCAACCCCGAGGACGCCGCCGCCCTCCGGCTCGCGGACGGGGCGTACGTCGATCTGGTGAGCGAGTGGAAGGACGGCGTGGAGCGGCGGGCGCCGGGCTTCCGGGTGGTGCACTACCCGACCGCGCGGGGCTGCGCCGCCGCCTACTACCCGGAGACCAACGTCCTGGTGCCGCTGGACGCCACCGCGGACACCAGCAACACCCCGGCCAGCAAGTCCGTCGTCGTCCGTCTGGAACAATCGGCGGCCGACTGAGCGTTTGCTCAGCCAGCACGACGACGGATGAACGGAGCCGGGCCGATGGGTGAGCAGCACACCGTGAAGTTCCCACAAGAGGTCATCGACGAGTACGCCTCGCTCGGTGTCGACCTGCCCGCCCTGTTCTCGGCCGGGCACCTCGGCACGCGGATGGGCGTGCAGATCCTGGAGGCCTCGCCGGACCGCGTCGTCGGCACCATGCCGGTCGAGGGCAACACCCAGCCGTACGGGCTGCTGCACGGCGGCGCCTCGGCGGTGCTGGCGGAGACGCTGGGCTCGGTGGGCTCGATGCTGCACGGCGGCGCCTCGAGGATCGCCGTCGGCGTGGACCTGAACTGCACGCACCACCGCGGGGTGCGCTCCGGCCTGGTCACCGGCGTGGCCACGCCGCTGCACCGGGGGCGGTCGACGGCGACGTACGAGATCGCGATCAGCGACGAGCAGGGCCGTCGGGTGTGCAGCGCGCGGCTGACCTGTGTGCTGCGCGAGGTGACTCCGGACGAAGGGAAGCGGATGGCCTCCCTGGGCTGACCCTGCGTCACCCGCGCCAACAGCCGCCGCGCTGCGGTCCGTTGCTCCGGACCGGCACGCGGCGGCTTTTTGGTGCAACGCCCACGCATTTCCGTAACGGCTATTTCACCCCTCTTTCCGGACGAAGAGCGAGCGAAGAGCGGATTTCGCCGCAGGATCGCCACCCTCGGGAAATGATCGATCAGGCGAAAGTGCCACGGAACCCCGGGCTCCCTTTTTCGGGCGTAACTCTTCGTAATGCGCGCGCAATACCGGAGGCGGCTTTACGTGCGCGCCGGGACCCCGCCCACCCAGTCTCCCCGGCCCCACCAGTGGCCCGGAGCAACGATTCCGCGACATCAGCAAAATGCAAGAACACTGCTGATAAGAGCCAGTCGGGGCCTGCGAGTCTCACGATATGGACCGGGCGAATCGGCCAGAATTCCGCGCTTCCACCCGGCAAGTACCGCTCTGCATTACGTCGTGTCATAACAAGAGCGTCACAGCCTTGGACAGACTCTCCTCCACGTATCCCACACACGCTTAGAGTCACGCCCAGTCACCGCGCCAACGGATTCGAAGTCCCTTCGGTCCCGCGCTCGACTCGACGTGCTCCACCGGGAGCCGCCGTGCCAGGGAAAGGACCTGATTCGTGCGTCAACGTTCGCTCCTCGCCATCACCGCCGCTTTGGCGGCGGGATCGCTCACCCTCACCGCATGCGGGTCGCGCGACGACAGCAGCAACGGCAGCGGTGGGGGCGACAAGACCACCGTTGTGATCGGCGTCGACGCCCCCTTCACGGGTGACCTCTCCGCTCTCGGTCTCGGTATCCGCAACTCCGCCGAGCTGGCTGTGAAGACGGCCAACAAGGAGGAGTACGTCAAGGGCATCGAGTTCAAGCTGGAGCCGCTGGACGACCAGGCCCAGCCCTCCGTCGGCCAGCAGAACGCCCAGAAGTACATCAGCAACAAGGACGTCCTCGGCGTCGTCGGCCCGCTGAACTCCAGCGTGTCGCAGCAGATGCAGAAGCCGTTCAACGACGCCGGCCTGGTGCAGGTCTCCCCGGCCAACACCGGTACGGAGCTGACCCAGGGCGACGGCTGGAAGACCGGCAACTCGGTCCGCCAGTTCAAGACGTTCTTCCGTACGGCCACCACGGACGAGGTGCAGGGCGCCTTCGCCGCCGAGTACCTCTACAACAAGGCCGGCATCAAGAAGGTCTACCTGATCGACGACCAGAAGACCTACGGCGCGGGTCTCGCGGCCTCCTTCAAGACGAACTTCACCAAGCTCGGTGGCAAGATCGTCGGCAGCGACCACGTGAACCCCGACGACCGTGACTTCAACTCCGTCGTCGCCAAGATCAAGAAGACCGGCGCCCAGGCCCTCTACTACGGCGGCGAGTACCCGGCCGCCGCGCCCCTGAGCCAGCAGCTCAAGGACAGCGGCCAGAAGATCCCGCTGATGGGCGGCGACGGCATCGTCTCCGGCGACTACCCGAAGCTGAACAAGAAGGCCGAAGGCGACCTCGGCACCTCGGTCGGCAAGCCCGTCGAGCAGCTGGACTCCGCCAAGAAGTTCATCGCGGACTACAAGGCCGCGGGCTACGAGGACCCGTACGAGGTCTACGGCGGTCTCACCTACGACGCCACCTGGTCGATCATCGAGGCCGTCAAGCTGGCGGTCGAGGGCAACGACGGCGAGCTGCCGTCGGACGGCCGCAAGGCCGTGCTGGACGCCATGAGCAAGGTCAAGTTCGACGGCGTCACCGGCACCATCTCCTTCGACGAGTTCGGTGACACCACCAACACGCTGATGACCGCCTACAAGATCAAGAACAGCGCGTGGGCGCCCGAGTTCAGCGGCTCCCCCAAGCTGGACTGAGCAGAGGACGAGTAACCGGCTCCACAGCGACACACATTGATCCAGGCCGCGCGGGCGCGCCCACCAGCGCACCCGCGCGGCGCCATATCCGAACCCATCCCACGGAGGCCCTGCGGTGAACGAACTGCCGCAACAGCTGGCCAATGGACTCATCCTCGGCGCGATGTACGGACTCATCGCGATCGGCTACACGATGGTCTACGGCATCGTCCAGCTCATCAACTTCGCCCACGGCGAGATCTTCATGGTCGGGGGCTTCGGAGCCCTGACCATCTGGCTCATACTTCCCGACGGCTTCGCCCTCGGCGCGGCCGTCCCGCTGATGATCATCGGCGGCATCATCGTCTCGGTGGCGGTCGCCACCGCGGCGGAACGGTTCGCCTACCGGCCGCTGCGCACCGCGCCACGGCTGGCCCCCCTGATCACCGCGATCGGTCTGTCCATCGTCCTCCAGCAGGTCGTGTGGATGTGGTACCCGGACGCGAAGAAGGACCACCCCTTCCCGCAGTTCGACGGCGAGGCCATCGACATCCTCGGCGCGAGCATCCAGCGCGGTGACCTCTTCGTGCTGATCGCCGCCCCGCTGTGCATGCTCGCCCTCGGCCTCTTCGTGACGAAGACGCGCTCCGGCCGCGGTATGCAGGCCACCGCCCAGGACCCGGACACGGCCAAGCTGATGGGCATCAACACCGACCGCATCATCGTGATGGCCTTCGCCATCGGTGCCGCGTTCGCCGCCATCGCCGCGGTCGCCTACGGCCTGAAGAACGGCCAGGTCGGCTTCCGCATGGGCTTCCTGATGGGCCTGAAGGCCTTCACCGCGGCCGTGCTCGGCGGCATCGGCAACATCTACGGCGCCATGCTCGGCGGACTCGTGCTCGGCGTCGCCGAGTCCCTGGCCACCGGCTACGTCGGCGACATCCCCGGTATGGAACTGTTCGGCGGCGGCGCCTGGAAGGACGTGTGGGCGTTCTCGCTGCTCATCCTCGTCCTGCTCCTCAGGCCACAGGGCCTGCTCGGCGAACGCGTCGCGGATCGGGCGTGATACCCATGACGAAGACCACCGCCACCCCCGTCGACACCACCAAGGTGTCCACCGCCCCGGCCACCCCGATCGTCCCGCTGCCACAGGCCGCGGCCCGCGCGATCACCGTCGCCGGCTCCGCCGTCGCCCTCGTCGGCACCTTCCTCGCCTGGACCTGGACCGAGGAGTTCCCCGGCAACCTGACGGTCACCGGCTACCCCGGCGGCCTCCAGGTGCTCACCCTCGTGGGCTCCCTGCTCACCCTGCTGTTCGCCGTCTCCGGCTACGGCGTCAGGGGCCTGCGCTGGCTCACCCCCGGCGGCACCAACAGCCCGGTCCTGCTGAGCGCCCTCGGCGTCCTCGGCACCACCGGCTACGCCCTCGGCGCGATCTCCTACGAGCTGGGCGGCCTGGTCAACCTGGAGCCCGGCGTCTATGTCTCCGGCGCCGGCGCGCTGCTCGCGGTGATCGGCGCCCTCGGCCTCCCGGTCGACCAGCCGTACGACCCGAGCGACCCGAACCCCCGCCTGTGGGGCCGGCTCCGGCACGCGCTGACCGCTCCCGAGCCCGCCCAGGCCAAGGAGCTGCCCTCCTGGGCCGAGATCCTGATCATCGCCGCGGGCTTCGGCGTCGGCCTGTACGTCTTCGCGTACGGCATCGGCACCGAGTACTCCGAGCTGTTCGTCGGCTTCCTGATCGTCACCGGGTTCGGTTTCACCGCCGTCACCCGCGCCGGTCTGCTGAAGCGTCTGTCGGCGCTGACCGCCAAGCACCGCAACGTCGCCATGGCGGCGGCGTTCGTCGCGGCGATCTGCTTCCCGTTCACCCAGTCGAACGACCAGTACGCGCTGATCGGCGCGAACATCCTGATCTTCGCCACGGTCGCCCTGGGCCTGAACGTGGTCGTCGGCCTCGCCGGTCTGCTCGACCTCGGTTACGTCGCCTTCCTCGGCGTCGGCGCCTACGCCGCCGCCCTGGTCTCCGGCTCCCCGCAGTCCACCATCGGCGTGGAGTTCCCGTTCTGGGCGGCCGTCCTCACCGGTGCCCTCGCCTCGCTGGTCTTCGGCGTGGTGATCGGCGCTCCGACCCTGCGGCTGCGCGGCGACTACCTCGCCATCGTGACGCTCGGCTTCGGTGAGATCTTCCGCATCACCATGAACAACCTGAACGGCAACAGCGGCCCGGACGTCACCAACGGCTCCAACGGCATCCCGAACATCCCCGACCTGGAGCTCTTCGGGTTCAACCTGGGCCTGCCGCACGACGTGCTGGGCCACGAGCTGACCCGTTCGGGCAACTACTACCTGCTGATGCTGGTGTTCACGGCCGTCGTGGTGCTGGTCTTCCGCCGTTCCGCGGAGTCCCGCATCGGCCGCGCCTGGGTCGCCATCCGCGAGGACGAGACCGCCGCCACCGCGATGGGCATCAACGGCTTCCGGCTCAAGCTCCTCGCGTTCGCGCTCGGCGCGTGCCTCGCCGGTCTGGCCGGCACCGTCCAGGCGCACGTGTCGTACAGCGTCACCCCCGAGCAGTACCAGTTCGCCGGTTCCGTGCCGCCGAACTCGGCCTTCCTGCTCGCCGCCGTCATCCTCGGCGGCATGGGCACCATCAGCGGCCCGCTGATCGGCGCCGCGCTGCTCTACCTGATTCCGGCCAAGCTCCAGTTCATGGCCGAGTACCAGCTGCTGCTCTTCGGTGTCGCGCTGATGCTGCTGATGCGCTTCCGCCCGGAGGGCCTGGTCGCCGACCGCAGGAAGCAGCTCGAATTCCACGAGACCGGACAGCTCGACGTACCGGAGGACAAGTCGCTGCCCGACGGCGCGACCGGCGTCGCCAAGGCAGGGGCGTGACCGCCATGACCACCACCACGACCGCACCCACCAGCACCGCGGTGCTCGACGCCAGCGGCGTCACCATGCGCTTCGGCGGCCTGACCGCCGTCCGCGGCGTCGACCTCACCGTGAACACCGGGGAGATCGTCGGCCTCATCGGCCCCAACGGCGCCGGGAAGACGACCTTCTTCAACTGCCTCACCGGCCTGTACGTGCCGACCGAGGGCAAGGTCGCCTACAAGGGCACCGTCCTGCCGCCCAAGCCGCACCTGGTCACCCAGGCCGGCATCGCCCGTACGTTCCAGAACATCCGGCTCTTCGCCAACATGACCGTTCTGGAGAACGTGCTGGTCGGACGGCACACCCGCACCAAGGAAGGGCTCTGGTCGGCCCTGCTGCGGCTGCCCGGCTTCAAGAAGGCCGAGCAGAAGTCGCGCGAACGGGCCATGGAACTCCTGGAGTTCACCGGCCTCGCCGCCAAGGCCGACCACCTCGCCCGCAATCTGCCCTACGGCGAGCAGCGCAAGCTGGAGATCGCCCGGGCGCTGGCGAGCGAGCCGGGTCTGCTCCTGCTCGACGAGCCGACCGCCGGCATGAACCCGCAGGAGACCCGGGCCGCCGAGGAGCTGATCTTCGCGATCCGGGACCAGGGCATCGCCGTCCTCGTCATCGAGCACGACATCCGGTTCATCATGAACCTCTGCGACCGGGTCGCCGTGCTGGTCCAGGGCGAGAAGATCGTCGAAGGCCCCGCCGAGGTCGTCCAGGCCGACGAGCGCGTCATCGCCGCCTACCTCGGTGAGCCCTTCGAGGGCGCGCCGGGCAGGGAGGAGGCCGCCGAGGTCGAAGCCGCGGAGGCCGAGGCGCACAGCACCACGGAAGGGGACGACAAGTGACCGCTCTGCTGGAGGTCGAGGACCTCAGGGTCGCCTACGGCAAGATCGAGGCCGTCAAGGGCATCTCGTTCAAGGTGGACGCGGGCGAGGTCGTCACCCTCATCGGCACCAACGGCGCCGGCAAGACCACCACGCTGCGGACGCTGTCCGGGCTGCTGACGCCGGTGTCCGGCGACATCCGGTTCGACGGCAAGTCGCTGAAGAAGGTCCCCGCGCACAAGGTCGTCTCGCTGGGCCTCGCCCACTCCCCCGAGGGGCGGCACATCTTCCCCCGGATGACGATCGAGGACAACCTCCGGCTCGGCGCGTTCCTGCGCAGCGACAAGGAGGGCATCGAGAAGGACATCCAGCGCGCCTACGACCTGTTCCCCATCCTCGGGGAGCGGCGCAAGCAGGCCGCGGGCACCCTCTCCGGCGGTGAGCAGCAGATGCTCGCCATGGGCAGGGCGCTGATGTCCCGGCCGAAGCTGCTCATGCTCGACGAGCCCTCCATGGGTCTGTCGCCGATCATGATGCAGAAGATCATGGCGACCATTCGGGAGCTGAAGTCCCAGGGCACCACGATTCTGCTGATCGAGCAGAACGCCCAGGCCGCGCTCTCGCTGGCCGACCACGGCCACGTCATGGAGGTCGGCAAGATCGTGCTCTCCGGGTCCGGCCAGGACCTGCTGCACGACGAGTCGGTGCGCAAGGCGTACCTGGGCGAGGACTAGGTCCCCGCCCACTCGACCGACCGCCGCTTCCCCCGGGGGAAGCGGCGGTCTTTTCTCCTGCCCGTGCGCCTGGCCTGCTCGAGTTCCCCGGCATGTCCTCGGTGAGGACCTCGCTCAGCATCGAGTGGATCTCGTCGGCGTTCGCGAACGTGAGCTTCTCGGCGAACTCCCGGACGGCGTCCCGGTCCTGCCGGCTCGACGGGTGGTCAGCTGAGCCGGTAGGTGGGGAGCCGGCAGTCCCCGCGGCACCGAGGCGTACTCCACGCGCTGCCCGGCGCTCGGCCATCCGCTCGGCGAGTGCCGTCCGTGACTCGGCGCGCGGTGACGTCGGGCGTGGGCGCGGGGAACTCAGCCCTTGGCGGCCTTCTTCTCCTCGGCGTCCTGGATGACGGCCTCGGCGACCTGCTGCATGGACATGCGGCGGTCCATGGAGGTCTTCTGGATCCACCGGAAGGCGGCGGGCTCGGTCAGGCCGTACTCCGTCTGGAGGATCGACTTGGCGCGGTCGACCAGCTTGCGGGTCTCCAGCCGCTGGGAGAGGTCGGCGACCTCCTTCTCCAGCTCCTTGAGCTGCGTGTACCGCGAGACGGCCATCTCGATCGCCGGGACGACGTCGCTCTTGCTGAAGGGCTTCACCAGGTACGCCATGGCGCCGGCGTCGCGGGCCCGCTCGACCAGGTCGCGCTGGGAGAAGGCGGTGAGCATCAGCACCGGGGCGATGGACTCCTCGGTGATCTTCTCGGCCGCGGAGATACCGTCCAGCTTGGGCATCTTCACATCGAGGATCACCAGGTCGGGCCGGTGCTCGCGGGCCAGCTCCACGGCCTGCTCGCCGTCACCGGCCTCGCCGACGACCGCGTAGCCCTCTTCCTCCAGCATTTCTTTGAGGTCGAGCCGGATCAGGGCCTCGTCCTCGGCGATGACGACTCGGGTCGTCAGCGGAGGCACGTGCGACTTGTCGTCGTCGGGCGCGTCTACGGGCTGGGGCGACTCGGCGGTCACGAAGGGCTCCTTGTTCAAGGCAGGGGTACTGCTGACAAGAGCCTACCCAGCTACGGTAAGGTGGGGACACGGCGGGTAGCCGCCGACCTTCTTTTCGAAGGGCGCCCCGGTAGCCCAGCGGTAGAGGCAATGGTCTCAAACACCATCCAGCGTCGGTTCGAATCCGACCCGGGGTACTTTTCCTTAGACTTCAAGGTCACGCAAAAGCGGATGTTCACACTCTGGGTGAACATCCGCTTTCTCTATTCCCTGGTGCTCTCAGGTGCTCTTATCGCCTGCCGCGCTCCTCGCCGATGTGGTGCACATGCACGAGATTGGTCGTGCCGGAGACGCCGGGAGGCGAGCCGGCCGTGATCACGACGGTGTCGCCCTTTTCGCAGCGGCCGTACTGGGTGAGCAGTTCGTCGACCTGGTCGACCATGGCGTCGGTGGACTCCACGCGCGGACCGAGGAAGGTCTCCACCCCCCAGGTCAGGCTGAGCTGGGAGCGGGTGGCCGGGTCGGGGGTGAAGGCGAGCAGCGGGATCGGGGAGCGGTAGCGGGACAGCCGGCGCGCGGTGTCGCCGGACTGGGTGAACGCGACGAGGAATCGCGCGCCCAGGAAGTCGCCCATCTCCGCCGCCGCGCGGGCCACGGCTCCGCCCTGGGTGCGCGGCTTGCTGCGTTCGGTCAGCGGCGGCAGCCCCTTGGCGAGGATGTCCTCCTCGGCCGCCTCGACGATCCGGGCCATCGTCCGGACCGTCTCCACCGGGTACTTGCCCACGCTGGTCTCGCCGGACAGCATCACCGCGTCCGTGCCGTCGATCACCGCGTTGGCGACGTCGCTCGCCTCGGCCCGGGTGGGCCGGGAGTTCTCGATCATCGAGTCCAGCATCTGGGTGGCGACGATGACCGGCTTGGCGTTGCGCCTGGCCAGCTTGATCGCGCGCTTCTGGACGATCGGCACCTGCTCCAGCGGCATCTCCACACCGAGGTCGCCCCGGGCGACCATGATGCCGTCGAAGGCGGCCACGATGTCGTCGATGTTCTCCACCGCCTGCGGCTTCTCGACCTTGGCGATCACCGGGAGGCGGCGGCCCTCCTCGTCCATGATGCGGTGCACGTCCTCGACGTCCCGGCCGCTGCGCACGAACGACAGTGCGATGACGTCGAAGCCGGCGTGCAGGGCCCAGCGCAGGTCCGCCTCGTCCTTCTCGGAGAGGGCGGGGACCGAGACGGCGACGCCGGGGAGGTTCAGGCCCTTGTGGTCGGAGACCATGCCGCCCTCGACGACCCTGGTGCGGACGCGGGGCCCGTCGACCCCGGTGACCTCCAGGGTGACCTTGCCGTCGTCGACGAGGATGCGCTCGCCGGGGGTGACGTCGCCGGGGAGCCCCTTGTACGTCGTCCCGCAGGACTGCCGGTCGCCCTCGGCGCCGTCCTCGGCGGTGATGATGAAGGTGTCGCCGCGTTCAAGGAGTACGGGCCCTTCGGCGAAACGGCCGAGCCGGATCTTCGGGCCCTGAAGGTCGGCGAGGATCCCGACGCTGCGGCCGGTCTCGTCGGCGGCCTTGCGGACCCGCCGGTAACGCTCCTCGTGCTCGGCGTGGCCGCCGTGGCTGAGGTTGAATCGGGCCACGTCCATTCCCGCGTCGACCAGGGCTTTGATCTGGTCGTACGAGTCGGTGGCGGGCCCAAGGGTACAGACGATCTTTGCTCGGCGCATGAGGCGAGCCTAGGGCTTACCGGCGGGTAGACAATTGGCCGGGCGTGACGACGCAACAACCTTTGCATGAAGGGGTGTTGACAAGCGCCGAATTGTGCGGGGGGCCGCTCTGATGAGCAATTCCACAACTCCTTTCCCGGGCGGCCCTTTTCCGAGCGGAATTTCCTACAGGCGGGGCGGCGCCATCGTAAAGCGAGCGTTGACCGCGGCGAACACCTGCTGGCGCTGCGGCTCCAGGTCGAGCGCCGGGGCCGCCTCCGCCGCGCCCGCCAGGGCCGGGGCCGCTCCCCGGGTCCGCCCCGGAGCCGCCGGATAGGCCGGGACCGCGGGCCCTTCCGCGCCGATGTCGGCGAGTTCGACGAGGGCCGCGAGGGTGGTGTCCAGCGCCTCGGCGTACTCGCGGGCACGCCGCACCGCCTCCCGGACCGCCTGCCGGCGGGCCTCGCGGTGGGCGGGCGAGTTCCGGCGCAGGGACCACCAGGGGCCGTCGACCCGGGTCAGCTCCAGGTCGGCCAGCCGGGTGGTGAGTTCGCCGAGCGCGGTGAAGTCGGACAGCTCGGCGGTGACCCGGACGCCCCCGTGGTAGGTGCGGACGCGTTCGCCCTTGCCGTGCTTGCTGAGTTCCGGCGTGAGGGAGAAGGCGCCGGTCTCCAGCCGCTCCACCGCGTCCCCGTAGGACTTCACCAGTTCCAGGACGGCCGCGTTGCGGCGGGTGAGGTCCTCCAGGGCGGTGCGCCGGTCACGGCCGCGGGCGCTGACGGTGATCCCGATCCGGGCGATCTCCGGGTCGACTTCGAGTCGGGCCTCGCCGCGCACGGCGATCCGCGGCGCCTCGGGGGTCCCGTAGGGGACGGCGGGCTGGGATCCGGCTGCGGCAGGGGTGCTCATACACCTCACTCTGTCACCCCTGCCCGGGGCCGTCCCGGGAATTGACCGGGCGGGGTCACCAGATCGCAACCTCGCGGACCTGTTGCCGTCGGTCATGCCCGGGTCAGAATCTACGCGCGTCCGTCTACGCGCGTCATCGGACGGCGTCATCGACCGTGGCACCGAGGAGAGCACGACATGCCGTTGAACCGCCGGAAGTTCCTGAAGAAGTCCGCCGTGACCGGTGCCGGGGTGGCCGTCGCCGGCGCGGCGACGCCGTCGGCGACGGCCGCGGAGACGGCGAAGGGTGCCGGGCCGGCCAAGCGGTACTCGCTCACCGTGATGGGCACCACCGACCTGCACGGCAACATCTTCAACTGGGACTACTTCAAGGACGCCGAGTACACCGACGCCAAGGGCAACGCCAAGGGCCTGGCCCGGATCGCCACGCTGGTGGAGCAGGTCCGCGAGGAGAAGGGCCGCCGCAACACCCTGCTCCTCGACGCCGGTGACACCATCCAGGGCACCCCGCTGACCTACTACTACGCCAAGGTCGACCCCATCACCGCCGAGGGCGGCCCGGTGCACCCGATGGCGCAGGCGATGAACGCCATCGGCTACGACGCCGTGGCGCTCGGCAACCACGAGTTCAACTACGGCATCGAGACCCTGCGCAAGTTCGAGGAGCAGTGCGACTTCCCGCTGCTCGGCGCGAACGCGGTGGACGCGAAGACGCTGCGGCCGGCCTTCCCGCCGTACTTCATGAAGACGTTCAAGGTGCCGGGCCTGCCGCCGGTCAAGGTCGCCGTGCTCGGTCTGACCAACCCCGGGATCGCGATCTGGGACAAGGCGTACGTCCAGGGCAAGCTGGCCTTCCCCGGTCTGGAGGAGCAGGCCGCGAAGTGGGTGCCGAAACTGCGCTCGATGGGCGCGGACGTGGTCGTCGTCTCCGCGCACAGCGGCTCCTCCGGCACCTCCTCCTACGGCGACCAGCTGCCGTACGTGGAGAACGCCGCGGCCAACGTGGCGAAGCAGGTGCCCGGCATCGACGCGATCCTCGTCGGCCACGCGCACGTGGAGATCGAGGAGCTGCTGGTCACCAACGAGAAGACCGGCAGGACCGTCGTGCTGTCCGAGCCGCTGTGCTACGCCGAGCGGCTCACCCTGTTCGACTTCGAGCTGGTCTTCCGCAAGGGCCGCTGGCACGTCGAGTCGGTCAAGGCCTCGCTGCGCAACTCCAACACGGTCGAGGACCACCCGTACATCGGCAAGCTGCTCGACGACGAGCACGCCAAGGTCGTGGCGTACGTCAACCAGGTCGTCGGCACCGCCACCGAGGCCCTGACGACGGTCGACGCCCGCTACCGGGACGCCCCGATCATCGACCTGATCACCAAGGTCCAGGAGGACGTGGTCAAGGCGGCCCTGGCGGGCACCGAGCACGCCGCGCTGCCCGTGCTCGCGCAGGCCTCGCCGTTCTCGCGGACCAGTGAGATCCCGGCGGGCGACGTCACCATCCGGGACCTGTCCAGCCTCTACGTCTACGACAACACGCTGGTCGCCAAGCTGATGACGGGCGCGCAGCTGCGGGCGTACCTGGAGTACTCGGCGGAGTACTTCGTCCAGACCGCGGCCGACGCGCCGGTCGACGTGAACAAGCTGACCAACGCCAACGGCCGCCCGGACTACAACTACGACTATGTCTCCGGCCTGACGTACGACATCGACATCGCCCAGCCGGCCGGTTCCCGGATCAGGAACCTCGGCTACGCCGGCGCCCCGCTGGACGACGCCCAGCGGTTCGTGCTCGCGGTGAACAACTACCGGGCCAACGGCGGCGGCGCCTTCCCGCACGTCGCCTCGGCCCCCGAGCTGTGGGCGGAGTCGACGGAGATCCGCACCCGGATCGCCGAGTGGGTGACGGCCAAGGGCGTGCTGGACCCGAAGGACTTCGCCTCGGTCGGCTGGAAGCTGACCCGGAACGGCACGCCGGTGTTCTAGAACCCGTCCATGAGTGAACGGCCTCGGATCCCGTCCGCGAGGGGGGTCAGCGCCTTCGGGCGCCGCGCGGACGGGATCCGGGGCTGTCGCTGTTCCAGGCCGAACGTGGTGAACGCGGTGCGGTCCGGCAGCGGGTACGGCTGCTTGCCGGTGAGCGAGTTCAGGATGGAGGCGCTGCGCCAGGCGGCGAGGCCGAGGTCCGGGGCACCGACGCCGTGCGCGTACAGCCCGGCGTTCTGCACGTACACCGAGCCCGTGACCGACGGGTCGAGGACGAGCCGGAACTCCTCGTCCACCCTCGGGCGTTCCCGGCTGTCGCGGCGCACGTAGGGGTCGAGTCCGGCGAGGAGCCGGTTCAGGGGGCGCTCCCGGTAACCGGTGGCGACCATCACGGCGTCGGTGGTGAGGCGGGAACGGGTGCCCTGCTGGATGTGCTCCAGGTGCAGCTCCACCTGGGTGGTGGCGATCCGGCCGGCGGTGCGGACACGGACGCCCGGGGTGAGCACGGCGTCGGGCCAGCCGCCGTGCAGGGTGCGGCGGTACAGCTCGTCGTGGATGGCCGCGATGGTGCCGGCGTCGATGCCCTTGTGGAGCTGCCACTGGGCGGTGACGAGTCCGTCGCGGACGGGCTCGGCGAGGGCGTGGAAGTAGCGGGCGTAGTCGGGGGTGAAGTGCTCCAGGCCGAGCTTGGAGTACTCCATCGGAGCGAACGCCTCGCTGCGGCCGAGCCAGTGCAGCTTCTCCCGGCCGGCCGGGCGGTTGCGGAGCAGGTCGAGGAAGATCTCGGCGCCGGACTGCCCGGCTCCGATGACGGTGACGTGCCCGGCGGCGAGGAAGGCCTCGCGGTGGTCGAGGTAGTCGGCGGCGTGCACGACGGGCACGCCGGGCAGGTCGACGAGGGGCCGCAGCGGGTCGGGGACGTACGGCTCGCTGCCGATGCCGAGGACGACGTTGCGGGTGTACGTCCGGCCCAGGGCCTCCGCCTCGC
Organism: Streptomyces sp.; assembly: GCF_035645055.1. GTDB lineage: Bacteria > Actinomycetota > Actinomycetes > Streptomycetales > Streptomycetaceae > Streptomyces. The sequence continues at coordinate 85,832 of NZ_DASQNH010000086.1, forward strand.
CGTCCGCGTCGAGCTGGGTGAAGTCGACCTCGAAGACATCGCGTTCCGGGTTCCAGCGCACGGCGTCGACCTGGTGGCGGAAGCGCAGCCCGGGCAGGCTCCCGGAGACCCAGCGGCAGTAGGCGTCGTACTCGGCGCGGCGGATGTGGAAGCGCTCGGCGAAGTAGAAGGGGAAGAGCCGGTCGCGGGTCTTGAGGTAGTTGAGGAAGGACCAGGGGCTGGCGGGGTCGGCGAGGGTCACCAGATCGGCCAGGAACGGCACCTGGATGGTGGCGTCGTCGATGAGCAGGCCCGGGTGCCAGCCGAAGGCGGGCCGCTGCTCGTAGAAGACGGCGTCGAGTTCGGCGAGCGGGTGGGCGAGGGCGGCGAGGGAGAGGTTGAACGGTCCGATGCCGATGCCGACGATGTCGCGCGGTGCTTCGGTGTGCTCGGTCCGGGAATCGTGGGGAGTGGGGGCCGGGGTCATCGGGGGGTGTGTCCTTCCACCAGTTCCAGGAGCGCGGCCAGGTCGGCGGGCCGGGCGTGCGGGTTGAGCAGGGTGGCCTTCAGCCAGAGGCGGCCGTCGGGGCGGGCGCGGCCGAGGACGGCCCGGCCGTCGGCGAGCAGGGTGCGGCGTACGGCGGCCACGGCGTCGTCGGGGGCGCCGGCGGGCCGGAACAGGACCGTGCTGATCGCGGGCCGGTCGTACAGCTCGAATCCGGGGTGCGCGGCGATCAGGCCGGCGAACTCCCGGGCGTGGTCGCAGACCTGGTCGACGAGGGTGCCGAGCCCTGTGCGACCGAGGGTCTTGAGGGTGACGGCGATCTTCAGGACGTCGGGGCGGCGGGTGGTGCGCGGGGAACGCCCGAGCAGGTCGGGCAGGCCGGCCTCGGTGTCGTCGTCGGCGTTGAGGTAGTCGGCGCGCTGGTGCAGGGCGGTGACATCGCGGGCGTCGCGCACCGCGAGCAGTCCGGCGGCGACCGGCTGCCAGCCGAGTTTGTGCAGGTCCAGGGTGACGGTGTCGGCGGCGTCGAGTCCGGCGAGCCGGGTCCGGTGCCGGTCGCTGAAGAGGAGCCCGCCGCCGTAGGCGGCGTCGATGTGCAGCCGGGCGCCGTGGGCCCGGCAGCGGGCGGCGATCTCGGGCAGCGGGTCGATCCGCCCGGTGTCGGTGGTCCCGGCGGTGGCGGCGACGAGCAGCGGGCCGGACAGCCCGGACAGGGCGGCGTCGAGGGCGGCCGGGTCGAGGACCCCGGCGGGCGTCGGGACGACGACGGGTCCGGGCAGGCCGAGCAGCCAGGCGGCGCGGCCGAGCGAGTGGTGCGCGTGGGCGCCCGCCACCAGCCGCACCCGCCCGCCGCGCGCCTCCCGGGCGAGCAGCAGGGCGAGCTGGTTGGACTCGGTGCCGCCGGTGGTGACCAGGCAGTCGGGGGCGGGCTGGCGTGGGTAGACCTCGGTGGCCAGCGCGCCGGTCACCAGCGCCTCCAGCTCGGACGCCGACGGCGCCTGGTCCCAGGAGTCCAGGGACGGGTTGAGCGCGCTCGCGGCGAGGTCGGCGGCGGTGGCGACGGCGAGCGGCGGGCAGTGCAGGTGGGCGGCGCAGAGCGGGTCGGCGGGATCGGCGGCGCCCTCGGCGAGGGCCTGGACGAGCCGCCGCAGGGCGTCCGGGTCGCCCTCCTCCGGGAGGACGTCCCCCACCGCGGTCCGCATCCGCGCGGCCACCGCCGCGGGCCCGCCGCCGGGCAGCGGGCCGCCCCTCGTCCGGCCGCCGGCCTCCAGCGCGTCGAGGACCGTGCCGAGCAACGGCCGTAGCGCGCCGGGGCCTTCGGGGCCGGAGGCGAGAGACGGCATGTTCATGCGGTCAGCTTGGCGGCGGGTGCGGCGCCGCGCCCGAAAAGCGGGGCATCAGCACCCGAAAGGGGGTACCGCCGGTTTCAGCCCCGGAAGTCCGCCGCGTGGTCCTCGGCCCACTCGGTGAACGTGCGGGCGGGGCTGCCGGTGATCTTCTCCACGGTCGGAGTGATCTCGGGTTCGGTGCCGGCCGGGTCCCCGATCGTCTTCGGGAAGCGCTCCAGCATGCCCTGCGGGACGTGCGGGAAGAGGTCCGGGCCCGCCTCGTGCGGCGGGACCTCGACGAAGCGCAGGTCGCGGCCGAGGGCCCGGCCGATCGCGGCGACCTGCTCCGCGTGGGTGACCGCCTCGGGGCCGGTGAGCCGGTGCACGGCGCCGTCGTGGCCGTCGTGGAGCAGGGTCCGTTCGGCGACGGCGACGATGTCGTCCTCGTGGATCGGCGCGGTGGACGCGTCCGCGAAGACGCCGCGCACCGTGTCGCCGGAGCGGATCTGCGGGAGCCACTGGAAGGCGTTGGTGGCGAAGGCGTTGGGGCGCAGGAAGGTCCAGCCGAGACCGCTGTCGCGGACCTGCTGTTCGACGGTGGCGTGCATGACGTGGATCGGGTGGGTCTCGTCGGCGCCCTCCTGGATGATCCCGGAGGAGAGCAGCACGACGTGCCGGACCCCGGCCTCCGCGCGGCGGCGAGGAAGGCGCCGGTGCGCTCCCCGGCGCCCTGGGCGTACAGGAACAGTCGGGTGGCCCCCGTGAACAGCGCGGCCGGGTCGTCGAGAGCCAGCCGCACCACCTCGGCTCCCTCCGGCAGTCCCGCCCGCGCCGGGTCCCGGGTCAGGGCCCGGACGGGGTGCTGCCGTGCGACGAGTCGTCCGACGAGGGCGCGGCCGACGTTGCCGGTGGCTCCGGTCACCACGATCACGGGTTGCCTCCTGGGGCTCGGGCTGATCGGTCCCGGCCCCATCGAGCCCGGGAAGACCGGTCAGCCTCCCGCGTCGGCCGCCGGAACCACCCGCGCCTCCGTCCCCGGTCCTAGGCCTCGGCCGCTTCCCGGACCCGCAACGCGCGGGCGAGGTCGTCGAGTTGGTCGACGAGCTTGCGGCGCAGGGCGGGGATGGGGCCGGCGTCGCGCAGGCACTGCTCGCCGAGGGCCAGGGTCTCGGTGTCGACGGCGTGCGCGGGGAACGCCCAGCGGCCGGCGGCCTCGGCGATGGCGGGGCCGCGCCGGGCGGCGACGGCGACGGCGTCGGCGTAGAAACGCGGCACGTACTGCCGTACGAGGCCGGCCTGTTCCGGTTGCCAGAAGCCCTGGGCGGTAGCGGTGAAGAGGTAGTTGGAGAGGTCGTCGCCGGTGAACATGGCCTCCCAGGCGCGCTGCTTGGCCTCCGGGTCGGGCAGCGCGGCGCGGCAGCGGGCGGCGCCCTCCTGGCCGGTGGCGCTGGGGTCGCGGTCCAGTTCGGCGGCGATGGCGGCCTCGTCGGTGGCGCCGAGGACGGCGAGCCGGCCGAGGATGCGCCAGCGCAGTTCGGGATCGAGTTCGGGGCCGCCGGGCACGGTGCCGTCGGCGAGCCAGGCGGCGATGGCGTGCGGGTGGGCGGCGACGTCGATGAAGTGCCGTACGGCGATCAGCCGCAGGCCGGGGTGGTCGCCGTCCTCGGTGCGGCGCAGCAGGTCGCGGCAGAGGTCGGCGAGGGTGGCGAGGGCCCGCGGGCGGGCCTCGGGGGCCAGATAGCGGTCGGCGATCTGGCCGGTCGCGAAGCCGAGGACGCCTTGGACGAGGGCGAGGTCGGTCTCGTGCGGGAGATGGGTGCGGGCGGCCTCCAGATAGGCGGCGGCCGGGAGTTCGCCGTCGCGGACGGCGTCCCGCAGCGCGTTCCACACCACCGCGCGGGAGAGCGGCTCGGGCAGCCCGGACAGGTGGGAGCGGACCGCGTCGAACGATTCGGGGTCGAAGCGGACCTTGGCGTAGGTGAGGTCGCCGTCGTTGGGCAGCAGCAGGGTGGGCCGCTTGCCGATGGGCTGCGGGGAGGTCTGCGGGACGTCGAGTTCGAGGCGTTCGCGCAGGGTGAGACGGCCCTCGTCGGTGAGGTCCAGGTCGTACAGGCCGACGGCGACGCGGTGCGGGCGGCTGCCCGCGTGGTCGACGGTGAGGGCGCAGGTGCCGTCGGCGGCGGGGGTGAGGCGCGGGATGAGGGTGTCGACTCCGGTGGTGCGCAGCCAGGCGTCCGCCCAGGCGGGCACGTCGCGCTCGGTGGCGGAGGCCAGGGAGTCGATGAAGTCGGCGAGGGTGGCGTTGGCGAACCGGTGCCGGGCGAAGTGGGTGTTGATACCGGCGAGGAAGTCCTTCTCGCCGAGCCAGGTGACGAGCTGGCGCAGCGCGGAGGCGCCCTTGGCGTAGGAGATGCCGTCGAAGTTGAGCAGTGCTGAGGCGGTGTCCTCGACGGCCTCGGGGGCGACGGGGTGGGTGGAGGGGCGCTGGTCGGCGTCGTAGCCCCAGGCCTTGCGGACGACGCCGAAGTCGGTCCAGGTGTCGGTGAAGCGGGTCGCCTCGATGAGGGTCTGGTAGCCCATGTACTCGGCGAAGGACTCGTTCAGCCAGATGTCGTCCCACCACTTGAGGGTGACGAGGTCGCCGAACCACATGTGGGCCATCTCGTGGGCGATGACCATCGCGCGGGTCTGCCGCTCGGTGTCGGTGACGGCGGAGCGGTAGACGAACTCGTCACGGAAGGTGACAAGGCCCGGGTTCTCCATAGCGCCCGCGTTGAACTCGGGGACGAAGGCCTGGTCGTAGGAGTCGAAGGGGTACGGCTCCTCGAACTTCTCGTGGTAGCGGTCGTAGCACTGCTGGGTGATCTCCAGGATCTCCTCGGCGTCCGCGTCCAGGTAGGGGGCGAGGGAGCGGCGGCAGTGGATACCGAAGGGCAGGCCGCGGTGCTCGGTGCGCACCGAGTGCCAGGGGCCGGCCGCGACGGCGACGAGGTAGGTGGAGATCAGCGGGGTCGGCGCCGCCTTCCACACCCCGTCGCTGTGCTCGGTGACGCCGTTGGCGAGCACGGTCCAGCTCTCGGGCGCCCTCACCGACAGCTCGAAGACGGACTTGAGGTCGGGCTGGTCGAAGGCGGCGAAGACGCGCTGGACGTCGTCCATGAACAGCTGGGTGTAGACGTATGTCTCGCCGTCGGTGGGGTCGGTGAAGCGGTGCATGCCCTCGCCGGTGCGGGAGTAGCGCATCGTCGCGTCGACCCGCAGCTCGTGCGCGCCGGCCGTGAGGTTCTTCAGCGGCAGGCGGTTCTCGTCCAGGGTCTCCGGGTCGAGGGGCTGTCCGTCGAGGGTGACGGAGCGCAGCTCGGCGGGCTTGAGCTCGACGAAGGTGTCCGCGTCCGTGCGGGCGGTGAACCGGATGACGGTACGGGAGCCGAAGGTCTCGTCCCCGGTCGTCAGATCGAGGTCGATCGTGTACCGGTGGACGTCGAGGAGCTGGGCACGGGTCTGCGCTTCGTCGCGCGTGAGTACGGACATGCAGCACATGCTGCCTGATGGCACCGGCACGGGACAGAGGCGGTGGGGGGAGGTGCGGAGGCGGAGCGGGCTACGTCCGGGGCACGTCCCGCGCTGTCGTGGGCTCGCGCGGATCGCGCTGGGCGGGGAGGCGGGGGCGCGGGGGCAGGGGGTTCTGAAGCGAGGGGTTACGGGGCGAGGGGTTCCAGGGCGGGCGGGGACGGTGAGGGGGTGCGGGGGCGGGCGCCGGGGGCGGGGCGGGAGAGGCGGTGGCGGAGGCCGGGGCGGGCGAGGACGGGGTGGCTGACGCCGGGTGGCGGACGCCGGGGTGGCGGCGGTCAGCCGGGCGAGCAGTTCGCGGATCTCGTGCGCAGGGCCAGGTGGCGCCGGTGCGCGTCGTGGAGAGAGCGGGCCTTGGTGCGCAGCGCCCAGGGGTCCGCGGGTTTGCGGACCAGGCCGGCGACGCCCGGGCCGAAGGCGGCGGCGGTCAGTTCCCGGTCCGGACCGAAGCCGGTGAGCAGGACGACGGGGATGTGCTGGGTCTGCTCCAGGCGGCGCAGACAGCGCACCACGCCGAGGTCGGCGTCGTCGGGCAGAGACTGGGGCCGGGCGCTGACAGCGCGTACCGGACGCCTGACAGGACGTGCGCGGCTGGGCACGCCCGCGGCGGGCCGGGTGTTCCGGCCCGGGCGAGTCCCCCCAGGTCAACCGGCCACCGGGGGCTGGTCCTTCACCGCGCCCTCGGCGATGCGCTCGTGGTGGCGGATCACCTCGGCGATGATGAAATTGAGCAGTTTCTCAGCGAACGCGGGGTCCAGTTTGGCGCTCTCCGCGAGCGACCGCAGCCGGGCGATCTGCCGGGCCTCGCGCGCGGGGTCGGCGGGCGGCAGGTGGTGCACGGCCTTGAGCCGGCCGACCTGCTGGGTGCACTTGAAGCGCTCGGCGAGCATGTGGACGACGGCCGCGTCGATGTTGTCGATGCTGTCCCGCAGCCTGGCGAGCTCGTCGTGGACGGCGGGGTCGACGTCGCCGGTACTGGTGTTGCTGGTGCTCATGGGGGTCCACCCTACGGGGCGGCGCTCCGGCCGATCACTCACCGATCACTGTCCGGTCATGCGCCGATCGTCTTGTGGAAGGACACGTCCGCGTGACCTCCGGGGACGCCAGGGGTACGGCCCGTCTCGCGGAAGCCCAGCTTCCGGTAGAACTCGGGGGCCTGGAAGGTGTACGTCGAGACGGTCATGTCGGTGCAGCCGCGCCGGACGCCCTCCTCCTCGGCGGCCCGCATCAGCCGGCTCCCCCACCCGGCGCCCCGCAGGTCCTCGCGCACCCACAGCAGGCCGACGGCGCAGAGCCCGCCCCAGACCCACCCGGTGAGTCCGCCGGCCGGCTCACCGGCGGCGTCCTCGACACGGACACTGAACTCCTCCGGGGTCCCCGCTCCGCAGGCCGCGCCGTTGTAGGCGGTGAGTTCCTCGTCGAGGAGCTTTTCCAGAGCGTCGTCCTGCCCACCGGTCCGCAGGGACAGCCGGGCGGCGGCATCGGGGTTCTCAGGGTGATCGGCGTGATCGGCGTGATCGGCGTGATCGAGGTGCTGCTGTTCGGCGGTCACGGCCCGGATTCTGCCAGGAGCCGGGAACGGGGCCGAACGGTTTTCGACAGGCCCGGGACGCGGACCCACGACGCGGACCGGCCATGCCGACGGCATACGGCGGAGCCGCACCCCGGGGGCGACTCCGCCGTACCGTCTCGCGTCGGGCGGACTACAGCGCCGACGCGGCCTTCGCTATGTCCTTGGCGAAGGTGCTGACCTCCGTGTAGATGCCGGGCACGCCGGAGCGGGCGCAGCCGTCACCCCAGCTGACGATGCCGACCTGGATCCACTTGCCCGCGTCGTCCTTGCGGAACATGGGGCCGCCCGAGTCGCCCTGGCAGGTGTCGATGCCGCCGCTGGCGTAACCGGCGCACAGCTCCTGCTTGGGCACCAGGCGGTTGCCGTAGTGCCACTTGCACGCGCGGTCGCTGACGAACGGCACGTTCGCCTTCTGGAGCTTGGTCGTGCCGGTGCCGGCGCCCTCCCGGACGTCGCCCCAGCCCGCGATCGTGAAGGTGCCGCGGTTGTACCGCGTGGTGGTGGCGATCTTCAGCGTGGGCCGGTCGATCGGCTTGGCGAGCTTGATCAGCGCCCAGTCCTTGCCGACCCCGTCGTAGCCGGGGGCCACCTTGACCTTGGTCGACTTGACCTTGATCGCGGCGGAGGAGTTCAGGTCGGCGGCACCCGCGGTGACGGTGATGCGGGTGTTGTTGCCGGAGCCGTCCATGCAGTGGGCGGCGGTCAGGACGATGTCCTTCTTGTAGAGCGCCCCGCCGCAGCCCATGGAGAGATGGACCATGAAGGGGAACTCGTTCTGCGCGGCGGGCTTTCCGCCGATGACGCGCGCGTCGGCGGCGTTCGCGGCGCTGACCGGCTGGAGGCTGGCGACCGCGAGAGCGACGGCACCGGCCGCGGCGGCCTTCTTCGCCAGCGCCAGGCCGCCTCTCTTGGCAGCGATGGTCGTGGTATGGGTCAACGTACGTCCTTTCGTGGGGGGTTGGGCGGCTCGCAGTATGTGATCAGTCGGCGTGCATGACAAGGACGGATCTCACGCCTCCCGGAGGGAACCCCTCGGGCGAAAATCCGCTCCCCTGCTCGTAGAGTGGAAAGCGGGTTCGAGACGTCCTGGGGGTCGGCGTGGCGAACGGCGGACCGGTCGAGCACGGCTACCCACACCTGGAGACGGTGCGGGCCGCCGTCACCGCGCTGTACAAGCGCCTCTCGTACGACACCGTGCGTACCTTCGCGACCAGCGTGGCCCCGGCCGACGTGGCCTTCTGCGACACGGACGACCTCTATCTCGGCGCTCAGCGGGTGGCCCGCGAACTGGTACGGCACTACCGGCTGCCGGACGCCCGGCTCATCGTGAGCTTCCGCGAGATGTCGCACGCCGCCAACGTCGAACTCGCGGCGGGCCCCGAGTACTTCGTGGAGCTGAACGACCGCTTCCGCACGCATCGGCGGGACATCGGCGCGGCCCTCGCCCACGAGGTGGCCCACGTCTATCTGCACCGGCTGGACCTGGCGTTCCCCGGCACCCGCGACAACGAGATCCTGACGGACACGACGACGACCTACCTGGGCGCCGGCTGGCTGCTGCTGGACGCCTACCGGGAGGACGCGGCGTCCAGCCAGAAGCTCGGGTATCTGACCCCCGAGGAGTTCGGCTACGTGCTCGCCAAGCGCGCGCTGGTCTTCGGTGAGGACCCGTCGGTGTGGTTCACCAGCCCGCAGGCGTACACGGCGTACACCAAGGGGCTGGCCCTGGCCCGCCGGGACGGGCAGCAGCCGCCGCTGACGGCGGCCGGCTGGGCGGGCCGCCGTCGTTACGCCCGCGACCGGCGGCACGCCCAGGACCGGCAGACCGTGGTGACCGCGCCGGACACGCCCTACACGTTCACGCCCGACGCCCAGGGGCCACTGCGGGTGTCGTTCCCCTGCCCGACCTGCCACCAGCGGATCAGGGTGCCGGTGCGGGGGCGGGTACGGGCGCGGTGCGCGCTGTGCCGGACGGTGCTGGAGTGCGACACGTAGGGGCCTGCCGCCTCGGCCCAGGGTGACCACCGCAGTGGCCGACCACACCGCCGAGCGCGGCATCGCGCTCGTGCCGTGCTTCCCGGTCGTCCGGTGCGAGTTCGCGGCGGGCGGCACCCCGGTCGCCGAGGTGGCGCGGGAGCTGGGCGGTACCCGGACGCAGACCATGCCGGCCCGGCTGCCGCACCGCGCCCCCGCACGTGCTGCCCATCCCGGGCGGCTCCGCGCCGGACCACCTGGCGGAGAACCTGGCCGCCCTGGAACTCCCCCTCACCGAGCAGCGGTTCAGGCGGATGCCGTGACCGGCAGGATGCCCGCGGCGCGTGCGGCCGTCAGCCACGCCGGGAACTCGCTCAGGAGACGGTCGTACAACTCGGCGTCGGACACCTTCGACGGGTCCTGTCCGGCGTGGAAGAACCCGGCGTTGTCCACCACCCGCCGGCCCGGCACCGGCAGTTCGTCCAGCTTGCGCAGGAACTCGAACTGCCGGCTGCCCGGATCGCCGAAGCCGATGAACTGCCAGAACAGCGGCAGCCGGGCGGCCTTGCACAGGAACCGCTCGGCGGCGAGCCTGCTGATCGGCCCGCCGTCGGTCTGGAACACGACCAGCGCGGGATCGGTGGCACCGCTGTCCACGTAGTGGTCGATGACGGCGTCCATGGCCAGGTGGTAACTGGTCTGGCCCATGTGCCCGAGCCCGGCCACGATCCGCTCGACTCCGCCCCGGTGGTCGGCGAGCGTGATATCGGTGACGGCGTCGACGTCCGTCGAGAAGAACACCACCGGCACCCGGCCGTCGTCGTCGAGATGGGCGGAGAGCCCGAGCACCCGCTCGGCGAGCGCCTGCACACTGCCGTCCTTGTAGTACGGCCTCATGGAGCCGGAGTAGTCGACCACCAGGTAGACGGCGGCACGCTGCCCGTCCAGCCCGTGCCTGACGAGCGACGCCCCGGCGCTCTTGTAGAGGTTCACCAGGGCGGGCGCGGTCTCCCGCACCTTGTCGAGACTGATCGCCGCCATGTCCGTTCCCCCTTGATCACCGCTCCGCCGGCCGCCGAGCGTACGGCACCCGGCGGCCTCCGGGGCCCCACCGTCCCCTCCCCTCACCGGCATTCGTTATTTTGTTCGCCGCCGACCCCACCGGCTCGCCCGTCACCAGCCCTATCGAGGAGCCGGCCCTGGAACCCGAGTCCACCCTCACGACCTGCTACCGCCACCCCAAGGTCGAGTGCCGCGTCCGGTGTGTGCGCTGCGACCGCTACATCTGCCCGGACTGCATGCGCGAGGCCTCGGTCGGCCACCAGTGCCCGGCATGCGTCCGGGAGGGCGCGCGGTCGGTCCGGCCCGCCCGGACGATCGTCGGCGGCAGGGTCTCCGGCACCCCCGTGGTGACGTACGCCCTGATCGCGCTGAACGTGCTGGCCTACCTCGTCCAGCTGGTCTTCCCGGGCTTCCAGGACCGGTTCGAGATGGTCGGCGCCCGGCTGGTGGATCCGGACGGTGTCGCCTACGTCTACGAGGGCGCGTACTTCGGCTACTTCCACTCCGAGGGCCTGGTCGCCGGCGAGTGGGAGCGGCTGATCACCGGCGGCTTCCTGCATCTGCTGCCCACCCAGGGCACCTTCGGGCTCGCCCACATCGTGATGAACATGCTCGCGCTGTGGCACCTGGGCCGGATGCTGGAGACCCAGCTCGGCCGGGCCCGCTTCGTCGCCCTCTATCTGCTGGCGATCCTCGGCGGTTCGGTCGCCGAACTGCTCCTCGCCGAGCCGTCCGCCGCCTTCGTCGGCGCCTCCGGCGGACTCTTCGGCCTCGGCGCCGCCCACTACGTCATGGCCCGGCGCTTGGGTGGCGACATGGCGGCCGTCAACCGGTCCACCGCGCTGCTGCTGGTGTGGCTGCTGGTCTCCGCGGGCCTCACCTCCTGGCAGGGCCACCTCGGCGGCTTCCTGGCGGGCGGCGCGGTGACCGCGGCGTTCGCGTTCGTGCCCCCGGGGCCGCGCCGGGCCCCGGTCCAGGCCGCCGCCTGCGCGGGGCTGCTGGCGCTGCTCCTGCTGCTGACCTACGGAAAGGTGTCCCAGCTGACCGGCGGGACGGTGTGACATGAAAAGAACCAATTATCTGCTCTTCGCGGCCGTGCCCGTGCTCGTCACGGCGGCGGCCTACTTCCTCGTCCCGGCCGGGTCCTCCGAGGCGCCCGGCGGCACGGACCGGGCCGCCGCCTCCCAGCAGGCCCGGGAGGACGCCAAGGCGAAGGCCGAACGGGCCGCGGCGGCCGAACGCGCCGCCGACGACAAGGTCATCGCGAGCCTGCCGCCCGGCCTCGCCGCCCCCGCGAAGCGGGAACTGGCGCACCGGATCCTCTCCACCTCCGCCGCCTCCACACTGAACTGGCGCGGCTCCTACGGCTCCATCGAGGACCACGGCGACGGCCTGGGCTACACCGCCGGCATCGCCGGGTTCTGCACCGGCACCCACGACCTGCTCGCCCTGGTGGAGCGCTACACCGCGGACCACCCGGACAACGGCCTCGCCCGCTATCTGCCCGCCCTGCGCGAGGTCGACGGCACGGACTCCCACGAGGGCCTGGACCCCGGCTTCACCGCCGCCTGGAAGGCCGAGGCGAAGGTCCCCGCCTTCCGGCGCGCCCAGGAGAGGGAGCGCGACCGCGTCTACTTCGACCCGGCGGTCCGCCTCGCCAAGCTCGACGGCCTCGGCACGCTCGGCCAGTTCGTCTATTACGACGCCATGGTCTTCCACGGGCCCGACACCGGCCCGGACGGCTTCTACGGCATGCGCGAGCGGGCGCTGAGCAAGGCCGGCACGCCGGCCATGGGCGGCGACGAGAGGGCGTACCTCGACGCCTTCCTCGACATCCGCCGCACCGCCATGCGCGCCAAGAAGGCGACCGCCGACACCTCCCGCATCGACACCGCCCAGCGCCGCTGGCTGAACGCGGGGAACCTGGGGCTGAGCACCCCGCTGGAGTGGGCGATGTACGGGGAGACGTACAAGGTGCCGTAGGTCCCGCGGGAACAAAGCGGCGGCGCCTGCCCCATCGTCCGGTCGGGGACCAAGGGCAGGCGCCGTCTGTGTTCCGTACGCCTTTGTACGGGACGTATGCGGGTGACCCTCGGGTCACCGTTGGGGCCGTCAGACCGTCAGGGCACGGTCCGTCGGGCGGATCGGGGCCGGCAGCTCGCTGGCACCGGTCAGGAAGCGGTCCACGCCGCGGGCGGCCGAGCGGCCCTCGGCGATCGCCCACACGATGAGCGACTGGCCGCGGCCCGCGTCACCGGCGACGAAGACGCCCGGAACGTTCGTCTGGAAGTCGGCGTCACGGGCGATGTTACCCCGCTCGTCGAGTTCCAGGCCGAACTGGTCGACCAGGCCGTTCTCCCGGTCGGTGCCGGTGAAGCCCATGGCGAGGGTGACCAGCTGGGCGGGGATCTTGCGCTCCGTGCCCGGCTTCTGGGTCAGCTTGCCGTCGACGAACTCCACCTCGACCAGGTGCAGCCACTGGACGTTGCCGTCCTCGTCGCCCTCGAAGTGGGTGGTGGAGACGGAGTAGACCCGCTCGCCGCCCTCCTCGTGCGCCGAGGTGACCTTGTAGAGCATCGGGAAGGTCGGCCACGGCTGGTGCGGCGCCCGGTCCTCGCCGGGCTTCGGCATGATCTCCAGCTGCGTCACCGAGGCCGCGCCCTGGCGGTGGGCGGTACCCACGCAGTCCGCGCCGGTGTCGCCGCCGCCGATGACCACGACGTGCTTGCCCTCGGCCGTGATGGGGGGCGCCACGAAGTCGCCCTCCTGGACCTTGTTGGCCAGCGGCAGGTACTCCATGGCCTGGTGGATGCCCTTGAGCTCCCGGCCCGGTACCGGCAGGTCGCGCGCGGTCGTCGCGCCGACGGCCAGGACCACCGCGTCGTACCGCTTCTTCAGGTCGGTCGCCTTGAGGTCGCGGCCGATCTCGACGCCGGTGCGGAACCGGGTGCCCTCCGCGCGCATCTGCTCGATACGGCGGTTGATGTGCCGCTTCTCCATCTTGAACTCGGGGATGCCGTACCGCAGCAGGCCGCCGACGCGGTCGGCGCGCTCGTAGACGGCGACCGTGTGTCCGGCCCGGGTCAGCTGCTGGGCGGCGGCCAGACCCGCGGGGCCGGAGCCGACGACCGCGACGGTCTTGCCCGACAGGCGCTCCGGGATCTGCGGGGCGACATCCCCGGTCTCCCACGCCTTGTCGATGATCGAGACCTCGACGTTCTTGATGGTGACCGGCGGCTGGTTGATACCGAGCACGCACGCCGACTCGCAGGGAGCCGGGCACAGACGGCCGGTGAACTCCGGGAAGTTGTTGGTGGCGTGCAGGCGCTCCTGCGCGGCCGGCCAGTCCTCACGGTAGGCGTAGTCGTTCCACTCGGGGATCAGGTTCCCCAGCGGACAGCCGTTGTGGCAGAACGGGATGCCGCAGTCCATGCACCGGCTGGCCTGCTTGCTGATGATCGGCAGCAGCGAGCCGGGGACGTAGACCTCGTTCCAGTCCCGGACACGCTCCTCGACCGGGCGGGACTTGGCGACCTCGCGGCCGTGGTTCAGAAAGCCCTTCGGGTCAGCCATTGATCGCCGCCTCCATCATCTTCTCGGTGATCTCGGACTCGGAGAGACCGGCTCGCTCGGCGGCGTCCTTGGCGGCGAGCACTGCCTTGTACGTGCGGGGGATGATCTTGCTGAAGCGCTCGGCGGCGGAGTCCCAGTCCGCGAGCAGCTTCTCGGCGACGGTCGAGGCCGTCTCCTCGTGGTGGCGGCGCACCACGTCGTGCAGCCACTGCTTGTCCGCCTCGTCCAGCGCCTCGACGGAGTCCAGGTTGCCGACGTTGACGTTGTCGCGGTCCAGGTCGATGACGTAGGCGACACCGCCGGACATGCCGGCCGCGAAGTTGCGGCCCGTCTCGCCGAGGACCACCGCGTGACCGCCGGTCATGTACTCGCAGCCGTGGTCGCCCACGCCCTCGGAGACGACCAGCGCGCCGGAGTTGCGGACGCAGAAGCGCTCGCCGACCTTGCCGCGCAGGAACATCTCGCCGCCGGTGGCGCCGTAGCCGATGGTGTTGCCGGCGATGACGCTGTACTCGGCGAGGTGGTCGGCGCCGCGGTCCGGGCGGACCACGATCCGGCCGCCGGAGAGGCCCTTGCCGACGTAGTCGTTGGCGTCGCCCTCCAGGCGCAGCGTGACACCGCGCGGCACGAAGGCGCCGAAGGACTGGCCGGCGGAGCCGGTGAAGGTGATGTCGATGGTGTCGTCGGGCAGGCCCGCGCCGCCGAACTTCTTCGTCACCTCGTGGCCGAGCATGGTGCCGACCGTGCGGTTGATGTTGCGGATGGCGACCTGGGCGCGCACCGGCTGGGCCTCGGTGGCGTCGTTCGCGGCGAGCGCGTCGGCGGCCAGCTTGATCAGCTCGTTGTCCAGCGCCTTCTCCAGGCCGTGGTCCTGGGCGACCAGGGCGTGGCGGACCGCGCCCTCGGGCAGCTCCGGCACGTGGAACAGCGGCTCCAGGTCCAGGCCCTGTGCCTTCCAGTGGTCGACCGCGCGCTCGACGTCCAGCACCTCGGCGTGGCCGACGGCCTCCTCGATGGAGCGGAAGCCCAGCTCGGCGAGCAGCTCGCGGACCTCTTCGGCGATGAACCGGAAGAAGTTGACGACGTACTCGGCCTTGCCGGTGAAGCGGTCGCGCAGGACCGGGTTCTGGGTGGCGATGCCGACCGGGCAGGTGTCCAGGTGGCAGACGCGCATCATGACGCAGCCGGAGACGACGAGCGGCGCGGTCGCGAAACCGAACTCCTCGGCGCCGAGCAGCGCGGCGATGATCACGTCGCGGCCGGTCTTCAGCTGGCCGTCGGTCTGCACCACGATCCGGTCGCGCAGGCCGTTGAGCAGCAGGGTCTGCTGGGTCTCGGCCAGGCCCAGCTCCCAGGGGCCGCCCGCGTGCTTCAGGCTCGTCAGAGGCGAGGCACCCGTACCGCCGTCGTGGCCGGAGATGAGCACGACGTCCGCGTGCGCCTTGGACACCCCCGCCGCGACCGTGCCGACGCCGACCTCGGAGACCAGCTTGACGTGGATCCGCGCCTGCGGGTTCGCGTTCTTCAGGTCGTGGATCAGCTGGGCCAGGTCCTCGATGGAGTAGATGTCGTGGTGCGGCGGCGGGGAGATCAGGCCGACACCCGGCGTCGAGTGACGGGTCCTGGCCACCCACGGGTAGACCTTGTGGCCGGGCAGCTGGCCGCCCTCGCCGGGCTTGGCGCCCTGGGCCATCTTGATCTGGATGTCGTCGGCGTTGACCAGGTACTCGGAGGTGACGCCGAAGCGGCCGGAGGCCACCTGCTTGATGCTGGACCGGCGCGCCGGGTCGTACAGGCGCTCCGGGTCCTCGCCGCCCTCACCGGTGTTGGACTTGGCGCCCAGCTGGTTCATGGCGATGGCGAGGGTCTCGTGCGCCTCCTTGGAGATGGAGCCGTACGACATGGCACCCGTCGAGAAGCGCTTGACGATCTCGGAGACCGGTTCGACCTCCTCGACCGGGATCGGCTTGCGGTCCGACTTGAAGCCGAACAGGCCGCGCAGCGTCATCAGCCGCTCGGACTGCTCGTTCACGCGCTCGGTGTACTTCTTGAAGATGTCGTAGCGGCCGGCGCGGGTGGAGTGCTGGAGGCGGAAGACCGTCTCCGGGTCGAACAGGTGCGGCTCGCCCTCGCGGCGCCACTGGTACTCGCCGCCGATGTCCAGCGCGCGGTGCGCGGGAGCGATGCCGGAGGCCGGGTAGGCCTTGGCGTGGCGGGCGGCGACCTCCTTGGCGACGACGTCGATGCCGACGCCGCCGATCTTGGTGGCGGTGCCGTTGAAGTACCGCTCGACGAAGGCCTGGTCGAGGCCGACGGCCTCGAAGACCTGGGCGCCGCGGTAGGAGGCGACGGTCGAGATGCCCATCTTGGACATGACCTTCAGCACGCCCTTGCCGAGCGCGTAGATCAGGTTGCGGATGGCCTGCTCGGGTTCGATCCCGGGCAGGAAGGTGCCAGCGCGGACCAGGTCCTCGACGGACTCCATCGCCAGGTACGGGTTGACCGCGGCGGCGCCGTAGCCGATGAGCAGGGCGACGTGGTGGACCTCGCGGACGTCGCCGGCCTCCACCAGCAGGCCCACCTGGGTGCGCTGCTTGGTGCGGATGAGGTGGTGGTGGACGGCCGAGGTGAGCAGCAGCGACGGAATCGGCGCGTGCTCGGCGTCCGAGTGCCGGTCCGACAGGACGATCAGCCGGGCGCCGTTCTCGATCGCGGCGTCGGCCTCGGCGCAGATCTCCTCGATGCGCGCGGCGAGCGCGTCACCGCCGCCGGAGACCCGGTAGAGGCCGGAGAGGGTCGCGGCCTTCATGCCGGGCATGTCGCCGTCGGCGTTGATGTGGATGAGCTTGGCCAGCTCGTCGTTGTCGATCACCGGGAAGGGCAGCACGACGGACCGGCAGGACGCGGCGGTCGGCTCCAGCAGGTTGCCCTCCGGGCCCAGCGACGAGCGCAGGGAGGTGACCAGCTCCTCGCGGATCGCGTCCAGCGGCGGGTTGGTGACCTGCGCGAACAGCTGGGTGAAGTAGTCGAAGAGCAGCCGGGGGCGCTCGGAGAGGGCGGCGATCGGCGAGTCGGTGCCCATCGAGCCGATCGGCTCGGCGCCGCTCTTGGCCATGGGGGCCAGGATGACGCGCAGCTCCTCCTCGGTGTAGCCGAAGGTCTGCTGGCGGCGGGTGACCGAGGCGTGGCTGTGCACGATGTGCTCGCGCTCGGGCAGGTCGCTCAGCTCGATCTCGCCGGCCTCCAGCCACTCGGCGTACGGCGCCTCGGCGGCCAGCTGGGCCTTGATCTCGTCGTCCTCGATGATGCGGTGCTCGGCGGTGTCGACGAGGAACATCCTGCCGGGCTGGAGACGGCCCTTGCGGACGACCTTGGCCGGGTCGATGTCGAGGACGCCGACCTCGGAACCGAGGACGACGAGGCCGTCGTCGGTGACCCAGTAGCGGCCGGGGCGCAGACCGTTGCGGTCGAGCACGGCGCCGACCTGGGTGCCGTCGGTGAAGGTGACGCAGGCGGGGCCGTCCCAGGGCTCCATCATCGTGGAGTGGTACTGGTAGAAGGCGCGCCGGGCCGGGTCCATGGAGTCGTGGTTCTCCCACGCCTCCGGGATCATCATCAGCACGGAGTGCGGCAGTGAACGGCCGCCCAGGTGCAGCAGTTCCAGCACCTCGTCGAAGGACGCGGAGTCGGAGGCGTCCGGGGTGCACACCGGGAAGATGCGGTCCAGCTCGCGCTGGCCGAACAGCTCGGAGACCAGCTGGGATTCGCGGGCGCGCATCCAGTTGCGGTTGCCCTTGACGGTGTTGATCTCACCGTTGTGCGCGACGAACCGGTAGGGGTGCGCGAGCGGCCAGGACGGGAAGGTGTTCGTGGAGAACCGGGAGTGCACGAGCGCGATCGCGGAGGCGAAGCGGCGGTCGGACAGGTCCGGGAAGAAGGGCTCCAGCTGACCGGTGGTCAGCATGCCCTTGTAGACGATGGTCCGCGCGGACAGCGACGGGAAGTAGACGCCGGCCTCGCGCTCGGCGCGCTTGCGCAGCACGAACGCCTTGCGGTCCAGGACGATGTCCGTGGACTGCCCGTCGGCGACGAAGAGCTGCCGGAAGACCGGCATGGTCGAACGGGCGGTCGCGCCGAGCAGCTCGGGGGCGACCGGGACCTCGCGCCAGCCGAGGACGTCGAGGCCCTCGTCACCGGCGATCGTCTCGATACGTGAGACGGCGTCGGCGGTGCCGTCCTCCGGCAGGAAGGCGATGCCGACGGCGTAGGCGCCGGCCTCGGGGAGCTGGAATCCGGCCACCTCGCGGAGGAAGGCGTCCGGGACCTGGGAGAGGATGCCCGCGCCGTCGCCGGAGTCCGGCTCGGAGCCGGTGGCACCGCGGTGCTCCAGGTTGCGCAGGACGGTGAGGGCCTGCTCGACCAGGGTGTGGGACGCCTCGCCGGTGAGGGTGGCGACGAAGCCGACGCCGCAGGCGTCGTGCTCGTTGCGGGGGTCGTACATACCCTGCGCAGCAGGGCGAGCATCCATGAACGACCAGTTCTGGCCATTCGCGGAATGCTGGGACGGCTGGCGCGGCGTACGCATCGGCTCTCCCGTCGTCGTCATCTGGCTGGTGGTACCTCCCAGGCCCGTAGGGCGCTGGGGGAGCTGCCGAGGGACGACGTTGGCCCTCTGCGGATCTGCGATGAGATCAAAATTTCGTGCAGGTTACATGATGGAGCGGTTCCCGGGAACCGGATACTCCGTTCCAGCATGCGGACGCCGCGGTGGCGACAGGTGCCGCGTTCGGCGGCGGAGGTATGGGGGACCGATGCGGACAGAGCGATGTCCGACGGCCCGATGGCGGGGAAGCAGCGTCGCTCACCCCGCGGGTGCGCCGCGGGCGTCATTGCCCGCAGCGCTTACGGCTCATGCCCATTGGTCACGCGTGCGAAACCAACGAGTAACGGCTACCTATGCGGCCCATCGCATAAGTTCCAGTCGCGTCATCCTACGGCCACACCGAACGCCATGCCCAGGACGTACGTCACACCGGCCGCGGCACCACCCAGGGCAAGCTGCCGCACACCGCTGAACCACCAGGTCCGCGCGGTCACCTTGGCCACCACCGCACCGCACAGGAAGAGCCCGAGCAGCGCCAGCAGCACGGCCGGCCACAGCGCACTCGCCCCCAGCAGATACGGCAGCACGGGCAGCAGGGCGCCCAGCGCGAACGAGCCGAAGCTCGACACCGCGGCGACCAGCGGGGACGGCAGATCACCGGGGTCGATGCCCAGCTCCTCGCGGGCATGGATCTCCAGGGCCTGCTCGGGATCCTTCGACAGCTGCCGCGCCACGTCCCGCGCCAGATCGGGGTCGACACCCCGTGACACGTACAGCGCGGCCAGCTCCGCCTCCTCGTCCTTGGGGTGCCGGCGCAGCTCGCTCCGCTCCACGTCCAGCTCGGCCTCGACCAGCTCACGCTGGGAGGCCACGGAGGTGTACTCGCCGGCCGCCATGGAGAAGGCGCCGGCGGCGAGCCCCGCGAGCCCGCTGATGACGACGGTGTGCTGACTGGCGGTGCCGCCGGCGACACCGGTCATCAGGGCGAGGTTGGAGACCAGGCCGTCCATCGCGCCGAAGACGGCGGGGCGCAGCCAGCCGCCGTTCACATCCCGGTGCGTGTGGTTGTCGCGGTGCGCCTCGTGCAGTGGCGCCTCGGTCTCGATGATGGCCATGACGGTCCCCCAAGCCAGCTTGTTTGGACAGCTTCTACTTTTCGACAACAGCCAGATTACGCCTCCACTTTCCCGCCCGCCAGCAAGGAAAGGCTGGGCTAACCTGCGCGTTTACTCTTTTGCGCTCATCAGTGCGACAGTCCGCACACATGTCGACCGGGTGATGCTGAGGCCCCTGAGGCTGCGCGGCCCACCACGCCGGGGGACAGTTCCGCAAAGGGCTCCGCGCCGCCCTCGGCGCGCCTGAGAGGAGAAGCCCGCATGGCAACGACCGCCTGCATCCCCTCGGTCCCGGCGCCCGCGAACGCCGCCGAACTCCGCGCACGAGCACGCGGCGCGCTGCTCGGCCTCGCGGTCGGAGACGCACTGGGCGCCCCCGCCGAAAACCTCAAGCCCTCGGAGATCCGCGCCCGCTGGGGCCGCATCACGGGCTACGTCACCGACACCCCGGCCGGCACCGACGACACCGAGTACGCGATCTTCTCCGGCCTGCTGCTCGCCCGGCACGGCTCCGCGCTCACCCCGGCCCACGTGGAGGCCGCCTGGCACGAGTGGATCGCCGACCGCGCCGAGGGCCCCTTCCGGGGTGCGGGCTTCAGCGAGCGCGGCACCCTGGAGAACCTGCGCCGGGGCCTCGCCGCCCCCATCTCCGCCCAGCACCGGCACGCCTGGAGCGACGGCCTCGCCATGCGGGCGGCCCCGCACGGCGTCTTCGCCGCGGGCCGCCCCGCGGAGGCCGCCCGCCTGGTCGCGATCGACGGCTCGGTCAGCCACGACGGCGAGGGCATCTACGGCGGCCAGGCGGTCGCGGCGGGCGTGGCGGCGGCGATGGCGGGCGCCGAGCCCATCGCGGTCGTCGCCTCCGCCCTCGCCGTGGTCCCCGACGACTCCTGGACGGCCCGCTCCCTGCGGCGCGCGGTGACCGCGGCCCACCGCGGCGAACGCGCGGTCCGCTCCGCCGTCGTCATCGGCGGCTACCCCTGGACCGACCTCGCCCCCGAGGCGGTCGCCCTGGCCTTCGGCGCCTACGCCGCCGCCGACGGCGACTTCAAGGAGGCGGTCCTGACCGCCGTCAACATGGGCCGCGACGCCGACACCACGGCCGCCGTCGCGGGCGCCCTCGCGGGCGCGACCCAGGGCATGTCCGCCATCCCTCCGGACTGGGCGACGGCCATCGGCCCGGCCCGCGGCAGCTGCCTCCCCGCGATGGCGGGCCACCACGTCCTGGACGTGGCGGACCTGCTGACCCCGGAGGTGCCGTCATGACCCCTCCGGCACCGTGGGACGAGGCGACAACGCTGAAGGACCCTCCGGAACCACCGACCCCCGACACCGGCACGAGCCTGCTGGAGCCCCCGGCACCCGGCACCGGAACAACCCTGCCGGAGCCACCAGCCCCCAGCACCGGAACAACCCTGCTGGAACCACCGTCCCCCGGCGACGAACACCCCCCGCAGGCGCCACCCGCACCCGACCACGAACCCCGCACAACCCCACCCGCACCCGACGGCGAGAGCGGCACGGGTGGTGCGGGTGGGAACCGCCACCCGGCCGAAGGCGCGGCCGAGGCGGGGACACCCCGCACGGCGACCCGCCGAGCAACGCACCGCCGCACCAGCCACCGCGTCGAGGGGCTCCTCCTGGGCCTGGCCGCAGGCGACGCCGCCGGCTGGCCCGCGGCACGGCACCGCGCCGCCCGGATGCCCGACTGGACCCGCCGCCTCACCCGCGAACTGGACACCTTCGCCGAGCACAACGCCACGACGACCCTCCCCGTCCCCATCGCCCTGAACCAGCCCCCGGAACCCCTGCGCCTCGGCCCGTCCGACGACGCCGAGTGGGCGGTGTTCGCCGCGGAGGCGGTACTGCGGGCCGGTGACGACACCGTCCTCGGCGACCTGAGCCGGGACCGCCGGATGCGCGCCGCGATCGACCTCACCTGGAACGCGGTCGCGAGCGAGGTCGCCGCGGCGGCCGAGCGCGCCCCAGAGGTGGAGTCCGCCGTACTCCCCCTGCGCGCCCGCATCTCGGTGCGCGCGGGCCTCGGCAACCTGGCGGCCGGCCTGCGCCCGCCCGCCACCGGCCACGACAACCCGCACTACTTCGACGACGCGGCCTGCGTCCGCGCCTGCGTCCTCGCGGTGGCCCACCCCGGCGATCCGAAGGGCGCCGCCGCCCTCGCCGAGTTCGACGCCCGCTACACCCAGGACGGCGACGGCGTGCACGGCGCCCGGGCGATGGCCGCCGCGGTGGCGCTCGCGCTGTCCGGCGCCGATGCGCGGGCCTGCGCGACGGCCGCGCTCGCCGAACTGCCGGAGGAGACGGAGATCGGCCGCAACGCCCGCCACGCCCTGCGCCTGGCGGCGGACGCGGACAGCGCGTTCGCCCTGATCCCGCTCCTTGAGCACCAGATCGTCGACCACGTCTACAGCTACGGCATCGCCGCCGCCGAGACCGTCCCGGTGGCCCTCGCGCTCGCGGTCGCCGCGCACGGCCGTATCGCGGAGGCGATCCCGGCCGCGGCCTGCCTCTCGCGGGTCGCCGACTCGGCCCCGGCCCTCGCGGGCGCCCTCACGGGCGCGCTGGGCGGCGGCGCGGCGGTCCCCGCGTCCTGGCGGGACGCCTGCCGCACGTTGCCGGGCTGTGTGCTGCCCCGGCTCACCGGCACCGATCTGGTGGAACTCGCCGAACTCCTGGAAGCCACACAACCGGCCCCGCCAGGAGGATGATTCGGGGCATGACCCCCAAAAGAGAAGAAAGCCGGGGAGAAGGAAGCCGAGCGGAGTCCCTGGCCGAGCGGATCACCGGCGCACTGGTCGGCGCCGCCGTCGGTGACGCCCTCGGCGGCCCCGTGGAGGGCTACTCCCCCGACCAGATCCTCGAACGCCACGGCGGCCGGGTGCACGGCGTCGTCGGCCCCTGGAACGGTGACGCCTGGCGCACCGCCCGCCCCATCGCCCCCTACCACAAGGGCGACGGCCACGTCACCGACGACACCTTGCTGACCCACGCCCTGGTCCGGGTGTACGCGACGGTCCGCGACCACCTGGACGCGTACGCGATCGCCGACCACTTGGTGCCGGACCTGATGACGACTCCGCGCTGGATCCCCGAACTCGAAGCCGAGGCACTGCCGTTGCACCGTGTCTTCCTGGCGGAGAAGTGGCTCGTCGCGCGGATCCACTACGGGCACGTCGACCCCCGCGAGGCGGGTGCCGGCAACATCGTCAACTGCGGTGCGGCGATGTACATGGCCCCGGTCGGCCTGGTCAACGCGGCCCATCCGGCGGGCGCGTACGCCGAGGCGCTGGACGTCGCGGGCGCCCACCAGTCGTCGTACGGCCGGGAGGCGGCCGGGGTGTTCGCGGCGGCGGTGGCCGCGGCCTGCGCCCCCGGCGCGACTCCGGACGCGGTGGTGGCCGCCTGTCTGTCCCTGGCGAAGGACGGCACCCGCGCGGCGATCGAGCGGGTCTGCGAGACGGCCGCCCGGTACACCGACTTCGAGTCGGCGCTGGGCCCGCTGCGCGAGGCGGTGGCCCCGTACGACACGGTCGGCCCCGACTACCGCGTCCCGTCCCTGGGCGCCCGCCGCCCCTCCCGGCTGCACGCGATCGAGGAACTGCCGGTCGCCCTGGGCATGCTGCTGGTGGCGGGCGGCGACTACCGGCACGCGGTGCTCGGCTCGGTCAACTACGGCCGCGACTGCGACTCCATCGCCACCATGGCCGGCGCGCTGGCCGGCGCCCTCGGCTCGCCGGTCCCCCAGGAGTGGGCGAAGACCGTCGCCGAGGCCAGCCGCCTCGACCTGCACGAACCGGCCCGCGTCCTCACCGAGGTGACCCGGGAGATCTTCGCCCGTGACGTACGGCGCCGCCGCGCCCACGAGGAGGCGTTCGCCGCGCTGGGAGGCACCGGATGCTCCGACTGACCTGGGTCCAGCCCGAGGACCTGCTCGGCCACGAACTCCGCCAGGCCGCCCAGGACGGCCGCGAACCGTCGGCGGTCGCCGAGCGCTGGAAGGCGGCGGGCGGCTGCGAGGCCCCCGCCCGGGCCGGCGCCTCCCCCCAGCCGTGCTCCCGCTATCTGCGCCTGCTCGCGGAGGATCTGCTGGACGAACTGGCGGATCTGCCCAGCAGCCTGGCCGACGCGGAACCGACGGGCCTGGACCGGATCGTCTCCCTGTGCCCGCACTGGCCGTCCGCCCCGTCCGCCCCGTCCGCCGCTCCCCCGGCGGACCTCCTGCCCCGGCTGCACGCCGCCTGGCTGGGCCGGGCCGTCGGCTGCCTGCTCGGCAAGCCCGTGGAGAAGCTTCCCCTCGACGGCATCCGCCAGCTGGCCCGCGCCACCGGCAACTGGCCCCTCACCGCCTACTTCACGGCCCGCGGCCTGCCCGCCGATCTCGCCGCCAAGTACCCCTGGAACCGCCGCTCGGCCGCCACCTCCCTCGCCGAGAACATCGACGGCATGCCCGAGGACGACGACCTCAACTACCCCCTGCTCAACCTGCTCCTGCTGCGACGCCACGGCCGGGACTTCGGCACCGACGACGTCGCCGCCCTCTGGCTCGACCGGCTCCCCGCGGGCCGTGCCTTCACCGCCGAACGCGTCGCCTACCGCAACCTGCTCTGCGGCCTGGAGCCCCCGCGCACCGCCCGCCACCGCAACCCGTTCCGCGAGTGGATCGGCGCGCTGATCCGCGCCGACGTGCACGGCTGGACCAACCCCGGCGACCCGGCCCGCGCCGCCGCCCAGGCCCACCGCGACGCCACCCTCACCCACACCGCGAACGGCGTCTACGCGGCGATGTTCACGGCCGCCGTCATCGCCTGCGCCGCCAGCGGGACGTACGACGTCCACGCCTGCCTGCGCACCGGCCTCACCGTGGTCCCGCCCGGCTCCCGGCTGGCCCGGGCGGTCCGGCAGGCGATCGAACTCGCCACCACGCACGACGACTTCGACACGGTCGTGGACGAACTCCACGCCACCCACAGGACCGCCCACTGGGTGCACGCCGTCCCCAACACCGCCCTGATCGCCGCCGCCCTCACCCACGCCGACGGCGACTTCCCCGGCTCGATCTGCCGCGCGGTGTCCGGCGGCTGGGACACCGACTCCAACGGCGCCACGGCCGGCAGCGTCGCCGCCCTCCTCGCCGGCACCCCGGACGCCCTGCCCGACCGCTGGACGGCCCCGCTGAAGAACCGCCTGGCCACCTCCCTCGCCGGTTTCGACGGCACCGGGTTCGACGCCCTGGCCCAGCTCACCCTCCAGGAGGCGATCCGCCCATGACGCACACCGAGGGGTTCACCCCATGACCCAGGCACCGCCTCCCCCGGCATCCCCGCTCACCGGCCTGCGCGTCCTCGACCTCGCCACCCTGTTCGCCGGGCCGCTCGCCGCCACCCTGCTCGGCGACTTCGGCGCGGACGTCGTCAAGGTCGAGCACCCCGCCCGGCCCGACCCGTCCCGCGGCCACGGCCCGTCGAAGGACGGCGTGGGCCTGTGGTGGAAGCTGCTCGGCCGCAACAAGCGCACCATCACCCTCGACCTGTCCACGCCCGGCGGCCGCGCCACCCTGCTGCGCCTCGCCGCCGGCGCCGACGTGATCATCGAGAACTTCCGCCCCGGCACGCTGGAGAAATGGAACCTCGGCTGGCCGGAACTGTCCGCCGCCAACCCCCGGCTGGTGCTGGCCCGGGTCACCGGCTTCGGCCAGTTCGGCCCGTACGCCCACCGCCCCGGCTTCGGCACCCTCGCCGAGGCGATGAGCGGCTTCGCCGCGATCACCGGCGAGCCGGACGCGCCGCCGACCCTCCCGCCGTTCGGGCTCGCCGACTCCATCGCGGGCCTGGCGACGGCGTACGCCGTGCTGACCGCGCTCGCCGCCCGCGACCGCACCGGCGCCGGCCAGGTCGTCGACCTGGCGCTGATCGAGCCGATCCTCACCGTCCTCGGCCCGCATCCGCTCTGGTACGACCAGCTGGGCCACGTCCAGCCGCGCACCGGCAACCGCTCCCAGAACAACGCCCCGCGCAACACCTACCGCACCGCCGACGGCACCTGGGTCGCCGTCTCCACCTCCGCCCAGTCGGTCGCCGAACGTGTGATGCGCCTGGTCGGCCGCCCCGAGCTGATCGACGAGCCCTGGTTCGCGACGGGCGCCGACCGCGCCCGTCACACCGACGTGCTCGACGAGGCGGTCGGCGCCTGGATCGCCCGGCACACCCGCGCCGATGTCCTGGCCGCCTTCGAGAAGGCGGAGGCGGCCGTCGCGCCCGTCCAGGACGTACGGGACGTGATGACCGACCCCCAGTACGCGGCCCTCGACACCATCACCACCGTCGACGACCCCGAACTGGGCCCGCTGCGCATGCAGAACGTCCTCTTCCGGCTTTCGGCGACGCCCGGCGCGATCCGCTGGGCCGGCCGCCCGCACGGCGCGGACACCGAGGCGGTCCTCACCGAGGCGGGCCTCACCCCGGACGAGCTGGCCACACTGCGCGCGGAGGGCGCGCTGTGATCCCGCTGACCTGGCTGTACGCCCCGGGCGACCATCCGCGGACGGTCGCCAAGGCGCTCACCAGCGGCGCCGACGTGGTGATCGTCGACCTGGAGGACGCGGTCGCCCCGGACCGCAAGGAGTACGCCCGCGCGGCCACCGCCGACCTGCTCGCCGAGGCCCAGCCGGTCCCCGTCCACGTCCGCGTCAACGCCCTCGACACGCCGCTCGCCGCGGCGGACCTGCGCGCGCTGGCGGGTCTGCCCGGGGTGTCCGGCCTGCGCCTGCCGAAGGTGACCGGCCCGGAGCAGATCGTCCGGATCGCCGCGCGCACCGCTCCCGCCGGGAACGGCGCCCCCGCCCTGTACGCCCTGCTGGAGTCGGCTGTCGGCATCGAGCGCGCCCACGCCATCGCCACCGCCCACCCGGCCCTGCGCGGTATCGCGCTCGGCGAGGCCGACCTCCGGGCCGACCTCGGCGTGCGGGAGGACGCGGGCCTGGAGTGGCCGCGCTCGCGGGTGGTCGTCGCCGCCCGCGCGGCCGGGCTGCCGCCCCCGGCCCAGTCGGTCCACCCCGACACCCGGGACCTGAAGGGCCTGGCCGCCTCCTGCGCCCGCGGCCGCGCCCTCGGCTTCCTCGGCCGCGCCGCCATCCACCCCCGCCAACTGCCCATCATCGAGCGGGCCTACCTCCCCACCCCGGAGGAGATCGAGCAGGCGGAGACGGTGGTCAAGGCGGCGGCCCGGGAGCGGGGCGCGCAGGCCCTGGAGGACGGCACCTTCATCGACGCGGCGGTGGTGGCGGCGGCGCAGCGGACGCTGTCCCTGGCCCGCCGCCGCTGAACCGCGCACACGCCGAGGGCGCCCGGAAGATCTCCGGGCGCCCTCGGTGACGTGGGAAACGCCGTCAGCCCTTCTTCGCCGACTCGGCCTCGCCCTCGGCGTCCTGGTCCCGGACGTTCCGGTCCCGGACGCCCTGGTCCTCGACGTCCCGGTCCCCGGCCTTCTCGTCCTTGCCTGCCGTCTCGGCCCTGTCCGCATTCTCGGCCGTCCCGGCCGTCCCGGCCGTCTCCGCGTCGGGCTCGTCCCCGGCCTCCCCGGCCCTGTTCTCCGTGCCGCCGCCGTCGGACGGCTGGGCCCCCGGCTCCACCACGCCCTCCCGGCCCGGACGCTTCTTCGCCGACACCACGATGTAGACCACGGCGAGCAGGAAGACGAACAGCGCGGTCCAGTTGTTCAGCCGCAGGCCCAGCATGTGGTGGGCGTCGTCGACGCGCATGTACTCGATCCAGAACCGGCCCGCGCAGTACGCGGCGACGTACAGCGCGAAGGCACGGCCATGGCCCAGCTTGAAGCGCCGGTCGGCCCAGATCACCAGCACCGCCACGCCCACGCACCACAGGGACTCGTACAGGAACGTCGGGTGGTAGTACCCGGGCAACCGGCCGTCGGCGGTGGAGGTGATGTGCAGCGCCCACGGCAGATCGGTCTCGCGCCCGTACAGCTCCTGGTTGAACCAGTTGCCCCAGCGGCCGATCGCCTGCGCGAAGGCGATGCCGGGGGCGACGGCGTCGGCGTAGGCGGGCAACGGGATGCCGCGGCGGCGGCAGCCGATCCACGCGCCGAGCGCGCCGAACGCGATCGCGCCCCAGATGCCGAGACCGCCCTCCCAGATCTTGAAGGCGTCCACCCAGTCACGGCCCTCGCTGAAGTACAGCTGATAGTCCGTGATGACGTGGTACAGCCGACCGCCGATCAGGCCGAACGGCACCGCCCAGACAGCGATGTCGGCGACCGTGCCGGCCCTCCCGCCGCGGGCGATCCATCGCTTGTTGCCGAGCCAGACGGCAACGAAGACACCGATGATGATGCAGAACGCGTAGCCGCGCAGCGGGATGGGGCCGAGGTGGATCACCCCGCGCGACGGACTGGGAATGTAGGCAAGTTCCATGGCAGGGTCGACGCTACCGTGCCGGACCGGCCCGGCGTCGGGCAGCCCGGCTACGGGTCCATAACAGGCCGGTGCCCGGTGTCACCCCTTGGCCGCCTCCTGCACCTGCTGCTTGAGCTTGGCCGGGGTCATGGTCCGGTCCTGGTAGATGTTCGCGCCGTTCAGCAGGACGGTCGGGGTGCCGCTGAAGCCGCCGTTGCTGAAGGCCTGGGCGGACTTGTCGACCCAGGTGTTGTGCGTGCCGTCCTCCACGCACGTGCGGAACGCGGGCGTGTCCAGGCCGTCGACCTTGCCGGCCAGCTCGATCAGCTTGTCCGTCTTCGCGAACGCGTCGTCGGTCTCGGGCGGCTGGTTGTCGAACAGCACGTCGTGGTACTCGACGAACTTGCCGGCGTCCTGGGCGCAGGCCGCGGCGTTCGCCGCGGTGCGGGAGCCGCTGCCGCCCATGTTGCCGTCGATGATCGTGGCCAGGCGGTACTCCACCTTGAGCTGGCCGGCGTCCGTCAGCTCATGGATCGTCGAGCGGTAGTTGGTCTCGAACGACTTGCAGGCCGGGCAGCGGAAGTCCTCCCAGATGGTGAGCGTCGACCCGGCGCCGCTCTCACCGACCGGGATGACGAGGCTGTCATCGCCGTTGGCCCCCGAGGGCGCCACCACCGGGCCCGCGCTGTCGCCGCCGTCGTCCTTGCCCGCGTTGGCGGCGACCACGCCGATCACCGCCGCGAGGCCCAGCACGCAGACGACGCTCGCGCCCACGATCAGCGCCCGGCGCCGCTTCTCCGCGGCCTTCTGCTTCTCGCGCTCCGCTGCCAGCCGTTCCCGGGCGGTGCGCTTCGCGTCACGGTTCTTCTCGCTCACACCCGCAGAACGAACCGGGGAGGCGCAGCGCGCCTCCCCGGCTCCAGGTCCACCCGTTCGAGCGACCCGTACGACGATCGGGTCTGTCGCTCCCCGTCCGCTACGCCTGTCCGCGCACGCCCTTCGCCAGCTCGCCCGCGAGCGCGCGGACGGCCTCCAGACCGGCCGCGTGGTCGGGGGCGTCCAGCATCCGCTTGACGAAGGCCGAGCCGACGATCACCCCGTCGGCGAACCCGGCGACCTCGGCGGCCTGCGCCGCGTTGGAGACGCCGAGGCCGACACAGACCGGCAGTCCGGTGGTGGCGCGGGTGCGCTCCACCAGGTTCTGCGCCTGCGCGCCGACCGACTCGCGGGTGCCCGTGACGCCCATCAGGGAGGCGGCGTACACGAAGCCGCTGCCCGCCGCGGTGATCTCGGCGAGCCGCTCGTCCTTGCTGCTGGGCGCCACCACGAAGACGGTCGCGAGTCCGTGCTTCTCGGCGTGCTCCCGCCACAGCGCCGACTCCTGCACGGGCAGGTCGGGCAGGATGCAGCCCGCGCCGCCCGCCTCGGCCAGCTCGGCGGTGAACCGCTCGACGCCGTAGCGGTCGATGGGGTTCCAGTACGTCATGACCAGGACCGGCTTGCCGGTGGCCCGGTGGGCCTCGCGGACCGTCCGCATCACGTCGGCGATCTTCACTCCGCCGCGCAGGGCGATGTCGTCGGCGGTCTGGATGACCGGGCCGTCCAGGACCGGGTCGCTGTGCGGCAGACCGACCTCGACGATGTCCGCGCCGCCGTCGAGGACGGCCTTGATCGCGTCGATGCCGCCGTCCACGGTCGGGAACCCGGCCGGGAGGTAGGCGATGAGGGCGGCGCGGCCCTCGGCCTTCGCCGCGGCGAGAGTGTCGGTCAGCAGCTCGATGTTCCCGCTCACTTGGCGTCCCCCTCGATCTCGGCGGTGCCCGAGGCGTCCTCGGCGACCTCGGCGTCGGTGTCGTACAGGCCGAAGTAGCGCGCGGCGGTGTCCATGTCCTTGTCGCCGCGGCCGGACAGGTTGACCACGATCAGCCCGTCCGCGCCGAGTTCCCGGCCGACCTCCAGGGCGCCGGCCAGGGCGTGGGCGCTCTCGATGGCGGGGATGATGCCTTCGGTGCGGGACAGCAGGCGCAGTGCCTGCATGGCCGCGTCGTCGGTGACCGCGCGGTACTCGGCGCGGCCGGTGTCCTTGAGGTAGGAGTGTTCGGGGCCGATGCCCGGGTAGTCCAGACCGGCCGAGATGGAGTACGGCTCGGTGATCTGGCCCTCCTCGTCCTGGAGGACGTAGGAGCGGGAGCCGTGCAGGATGCCGGGCTCGCCCGCGGTCAGGGTCGCCGCGTGCTCGCCGCTCTCCACGCCGTGCCCGGCGGGCTCGCAGCCGATGAGGCGGACGCCCGCGTCGGGGATGAACGCGTGGAACAGGCCGATGGCGTTGGAGCCGCCGCCGACGCAGGCGATGGCGGCGTCGGGCAGGCGTCCGGCGCGCTCCAGGAGCTGACGGCGGGTCTCGACGCCGATGACCCGGTGGAAGTCGCGGACCATCGCCGGGAAGGGGTGGGGGCCGGCGACCGTACCGAACAGGTAGTGGGTGTGGTCGACGTTGGCGACCCAGTCGCGGAACGCCTCGTTGATGGCGTCCTTGAGGGTGCGGCTGCCCGACTTCACGGCGATGACCTCGGCGCCGAGCATGCGCATCCGGGCGACGTTGAGGGCCTGCCGCCGGGTGTCGATCTCACCCATGTAGATGGTGCAGTCGAGGCCGAACAGCGCGCAGGCGGTCGCCGTGGCGACGCCGTGCTGGCCGGCGCCGGTCTCGGCGATGACGCGGGTCTTGCCCATGCGTTTGGTGAGCAGGGCCTGGCCGAGCACGTTGTTGATCTTGTGGGAGCCGGTGTGGTTCAAATCCTCGCGCTTGAGGAACACCCGGGCGCCGCCGGCGTGCTCGGCGAAGCGGGGGACCTCGGTGAGCGCCGACGGGCGGCCCGTGTAGTTGACGAGCAGATCGTCCAGCTCGCGGGCGAACTCCGGGTCGTTCTTGGCCTTCTCGAACTCCACGGCGACCTCGTCGACCGCGGCGACGAGGGCCTCCGGGATGAACTTGCCGCCGAACGCCCCGAAGTAGCCATGGGGGTTCGGGACCTGGCCCTCCGGGTCGGGGATGAAGAAGTTGCTGGGCATGCTTGAGCCTCACGGTGAGTGTGGTGAAAAGACACTGTTCGCCGTGGGGGCGGAGACGGTCGGTCGACTGCCGGCCGTTCGTGGCTAGTCGCGCAGTTCCCCGCGCCCCTGAGGGGCGCGCTGCCATCGACGCCCGTTGACCTGCCCGGGCTCGTCCCCGATGACGTACCGCACGCGGCGGCCGTGCACCCGGCGGGCGGGGGCACGGCAGCCCCGGGGACGGCAGCCGCGCGCGAGGCGGGCGTACGGGTCCCGGGTCGGTGAGGTGGTCGGCACGGTCATCAGGGTCAAGCCTAGCGGGGGATCAGCCGCGCCCGTGGCGCAGTGCCGGATGTTCGCCCGCGGCCACCAGGTCGGCGACGGCCGTCTTCGGGTCCTTGCCCGTGACCAGCGACTCGCCGACCAGGACCGCGTCGGCGCCGGCGTTGGCGTAGGCGATCAGGTCGTGCGGGCCGCGGACACCGGACTCGGCGACCTTGACGATGCTGTCCGGGATCTCCGGGGCCACCCGCTCGAAGGTGCCGCGGTCGACCTCCAGCGTCTTCAGGTTGCGCGCGTTGACGCCGATGACCTTGGCGCCCGCGTCGACCGCGCGCTCGACCTCGTCCTCGTCGTGGACCTCGACGAGCGGGGTCAGGCCGATGGAGACGGCCCGCTCGATCAGCGACTCCAGGGCGGGCTGGTCGAGGGCGGCGACGATCAGCAGGGCGAGGTCGGCGCCGTAGGCGCGGGCCTCCCAGAGCTGGTAGGAGGTGACGATGAAGTCCTTGCGCAGGACGGGGATGTCCACGCGCGCGCGCACCGCCTCCAGGTCGGCGAGCGAGCCGCCGAAGCGGCGCTCCTCGGTGAGGACGGAGATGACGGCAGCGCCGCCCGCCTCGTAGTCCGCGGCGAGGCCGGCGGGGTCGGCGATCGCGGCCAGCGCGCCCTTGGACGGGCTGGAGCGCTTGACCTCGCAGATCACCTTGACGCCGTCGCCCCTCAGCGCGGCGACCCCGTCCTTCGCGGCGGGAGCCTTCGCCGCGCGCTCCTTGAGCTCGTCGAGGCTGACGCGCGCCTGCCGCTCCGCGAGGTCGGCACGGACTCCGTCGATGATCTCGTCGAGCACACTCACGCGAGCGGCCCCCTTCCAGTCGGCTGACTGTCACAGCGGTCGGTCGGAACCTATGGTCATTGCGATGGTATCCGGAGGAAGGCGAAGGCTTCGCATCCGGTTGACGCCCGATCCCACTACCTGGACACCGATGCGGTGATCAAGGATGCAGCCAGCCGCCGAACGGCAGGTTCCGGACAACGGTGAAGACCAGCACCAACGCGCCGGCGGCCCACAGGTACGCGGAGCGCGGGTCGAGGCGGAACGGCCGGCCGCGCACGGCGCGGACCACCCATACGGTCCATGCCACGGCGAACAGCGCGTATCCGGCGACCGCCACCGCGTTGGCCTGGAGGGCGGCCGGGAGGTCGCCGTGGACGACGGCGTGCGCGCTGCGCAGTCCCCCGCAGCCGGGGCAGTACAGGCCGGTCAGCCGCAGCAGCGGGCAGGCCGGATAGTGGCCGGGCTCGTTGGGGTCGACCGCGCCGACGTACGCGAAGGCCGCGGCGACGGCCGCCAGCATCCCGGCGGGCACGGCCAGCCGGGCAGCGACCGGTGTGGGGGCGCGGCGGGCGGAGTTCACCGTCCGGGGGTCGGGGCTCACGCCTCGCATTGTGCCCCGCGCGGGGTGCGGACGCGCGTGAGGGGCGGCCGGCGGGCCGCCCCTCGACGAGTTCGCTGTGGTGTGCCGCGCCGGATCAGCTCTCGGCGGCGACCGGCTCGCGCGTGGCCGCGGCGGCCTTCGGCTTCGCCTTGGCGGCGCCGTCCGCCATCTTCAGCGGCTGCGCCTTCGGCATGCCCAGGCCCATCGCGCGCATCACGCCGCCCACGACACCACCGAGGAGCACGATGGCCATGCCCGCCCAGAAGCCCAGCGGGTTGGCCATCACCATGAAGGCACCCGCGACGGTGAAACCGATGAAGGCGATGATGACACCGGTCCAGGCGGCCGGGGTGTGACCGTGCCCGTGGCTGCTGTCCGCCATTGCTTGCTCCTCGTAGCCGTGTACGTGTGTGAGCCTGACGCTCGTCGTCCATTGTCCCGTACGCCC
>NZ_DASQNH010000087.1:0-16221 GCF_035645055.1 Streptomyces sp.
CGAGCACTTCCGCACCGCGCCCCCCGAGGCCAACGCCCCGCTGCTGCTGGGCCTGCTGGGCATCTGGTACAACAACTTCCACGACGCCCAGTCGCACGCCGTGCTGCCGTACAGCCACTACCTGTCCAAGTTCACCGCCTACCTCCAGCAGCTGGACATGGAGTCCAACGGCAAGTCCGTGGACCGGGACGGGCACGAGGTCGACTGGCAGACCGGACCGGTCGTGTGGGGCACCCCGGGCACGAACGGGCAGCACGCCTACTACCAGCTCATCCACCAGGGCACCAAGCTCATCCCGGCCGACTTCATCGGCTTCGCCGAGCCGGTCGCCGAACTCGACGACGAGCTGAAGGCCCAGCACGACCTGCTGATGGCCAACTTCTTCGCCCAGACCCAGGCGCTGGCGTTCGGCAGGACGCCCGACGAGGTGCGGGCCGAGGGCGTGCCCGAGGAACTGGTGGCCCACAAGACGTTCAAGGGCGACCGTCCGACGACCACGATCCTCGCCCGCGAGCTGACCCCGTCGGTGCTCGGCCAGCTCGTCGCCCTCTACGAGCACAAGGTGTTCGTGCAGGGCGCGGTGTGGAACATCGACTCCTTCGACCAGTGGGGCGTCGAGCTGGGCAAGGTGCTCGCCAAGCGGGTCGAGCCCGCGCTCACCGAGGGCATCGAGGTGCCGGGCCTGGACGCCTCCACGCGGGCCCTGGTCGCCAAGTACCGGGAGCTGCGCGGCCGGAGCTGAGGACCGCGGCCACGGGAAGCGGGCGGCGTTCGGCCCCCGCTTCCCGTACACTCCCCGATGATCATGAACACGATCGCTCGGGGGAGCGCAACGTGACAACACGACAAGGCAGTTGGACGGGCGGCACGCTGGCGCCACGGGACTGGCTGCGGCCGAAGCAGGCCGCACGGGCGGTGTTCCACCCGGCCTGGATCCCGGACTCGCTCGATCCGGCCGTGGACACGCTCAAGAAGGTCCGGCTCATCGCCGGGACGATCGCCGCGGTCGGCGTCTACACCTTCGTCGAGGGCGGCTTCGCCTTCGACGAGGTGCTGGAGAACATGCTCACCGCCTCGGCCGTGCTGCTGTTCATCACCCCGCTGACGGTCGGGGTGATGCTCTACGTCTGGCGGCGCGGCGGCACGGTCCGGGCGCTCAAGGTGCCGTTGCTCAACTCGCTGAAGCTGCTGCTGGCGTTCGTCGGCACGATCGTGGTGACCGTCTTCGTGTGGCGGCTGGCGGGCGGGGCCGGGTTCCTGGTGCTGCTGCTCGCCCCGCTGGCCTTCTGGCTCACCGCCCTCGTGATCCGCGGCGCGGTGCACGTCTCCGGGAACTTCTTCGGCACCGCCGGCGTCCACCGCTGCCTGCCGCCGCTGCTGGCCACGGTGACCACCTGGCTGATGGCCATCCCCGACCTGGTCACCGGTGACCTGCACGGTCTGAGCCTCACCATGGGCGTCGTCTTCATCCTGGGCGCGCCGCTGACGGTCACCGGTATCGCGCTGCTGGAGATGGGCCGTCTGAAGCAGCGCTACGGCATCCGCCTGGCCGCCCACCCGGCGACGCTGCCGCAGGTCCCCGGCCCACCGCCCCCGATGCCGCCGACGGCACCGCCGTACATGCCGCAGCAGAGGAACCCGTACGGCACCACCGTGTACCCGCCGCAGGGCAACCCGTACGGCACCACCGCCTACCCGCCGCAGGGCAACCCGTACGGCCCCACGGCCTACCCGCCGCAGGGCAACCCCAACGGCAACGCCCCGTACCCGCCGCAGGGGAATCCGTACGCCAACGGCAACCCGTACGCTCCGCCGCACACGCAGCACCACGGCAACCCGTACGGCCCCGCGTAGGGACCGGCGCGCCGTCAGGCGACCGCGCTCAGCGTGTCGGCGAGCCGACGGCGCGCCGCCCGGGCCGCGGGCAGGGCGGCGAGCCCCGCGGCCCCCAGCACGGCGGCCGCCCCCAGCAGCACCAGCAGCCCGGGTGAGGGTCCCTGGGCGATCCCGGCGCCGATGCCGCTCGACCTGCCCTGGGTGTCGATCAGCCAGTGCGCGAGCGGCAGCCCCAGGGCTGTACCAAGGAGGACCGCCGCGAGGGCGGTGCAGCCGGTGGCGGTCACGGTGATCGCGGTGATCTGGCGCGGGGACAGCCCGATCGCCTTGAGCGCCAGCAGATCGCGCTCGCCCTCGCGGACGGCGCCGCCGATCGCGGTCAGCAACTCGATCAGCCCGATCAGGGCGAGCACGGCGATCAGGCCCAGGACCACTCCGCGCAGCGCGGAGAGCCCGTCGGCGGGGTTCGTCACGGTGTGCACGTCCAGCCGGCCCAGCCCGGCCGCGGCGAGGCGGTCGGCGACCTCGCGCGGGTCGGCGCCGGGGTCCAGGCGCAGCTGATAGAGGCTCGGGCGCAGGCCGGGATCGTTCTCGCGAAGGGTGTCGAGGGACGTGGAGACGACCCGGCCGCCGTTCTCCGGTTCGATGCTGCGGCCCACGATGTGCAGGATCTGCGGCTGGTCCCCGACGGTCATCCGCACCCAGTCCCCCACCCGTACGTCCAGCAGGTCGAGCAGCCCTTGCCCGGCCACGGCCTCGTCGGGCCCGCGCGCGGCGCGGCCCTCGGCCAGGGTGTACGGGTAGGGCTCGTCGCGGGTGCCGAGGCCGCGCAGGGCGATGGTCGCGGTCTGGCCGGGGACCAGGGCGGCCACCTCCACGCCCGGATAGGCGGCGGCGACCTCCGGGTCACGCTCCAGCAGGGCACGGGCGTCCCGGTCACCCAGGTCCGCGTCCGCGCGCACGGTGAGCGCGGTCGGCAGGCCGATCCGCTCCGGGCTGCGGTGGAACCGGTCGATGGTGGTCCACGCGCTCATCGCGACCACGATCAGCAGCAGCGGCAGTGCGAGCCGCGCCACCGTGCCCAGCGACCGTGGGCGCCGGGCGAACGCCTGGTGCCAGCCGAGCACCAGCGCGGGAGGCACCCGCACCCCGAGCACTCGCCCGGCCAGCGCCCGCCGTGCCACCCCGGACAGCCGGCCGTCGGACGGCCCGCCCCGCACCGCCCCGAGGAACCGGCGCACCGCACCCGCCCGCCCCTCCTCCGCCGCGGCGGCCGGGGACGCGGCAGGCCGCGGGCCCGGTCCCCGGGACGGTGCTCCCGCCACCCGCCCGCCCAGCGGCGCGGCGGGCAGCGGCACCGGCACCGGCGGCACCCGCCCCGCCCGCCACGCGGCGAGCCCGGTGGTCGCGCCGATGAACAGCACGGCGGCGACCGGTACCGCGAAGAGTGCCGCCGTGTGCCCGGGCAGCCCCTGCCACACGCCGACCGCGTCCCCGAGCCGCCCCGGTATCCGGCTGCCCAGCGCCTCGGTGAGCGCGGCGGCGGCCACGGCGCCCAGCACGGCGTACGCCAGATGCTGGAGCAGGAAGACCCGGACCACCTGGCCGGGGGTGAAGCCGATCGCCTTCAGCACGGAGATGTCCCGCAGATGGCCGCGGATCCGGGTGCCGATCGCCCCGTGCACGGCGAGCCCGGCGGCGATCAGCGCGCCGAGCCCGAACAGTCCCAGCACCTGCCCGAGCAGCCGGTTGTCTCCCTGTGCCTCGGCGCGGGCCTGCTGCCAGGTGGACACCTCGCCGATCGCCCCGGCGCCCAGCACGGTCACGGCGCGCTGGACGGCGTACCCGGTGTCCCCCGGATCCGCCAGCCTGAGCCCGATGACCTGGGCGTCCGCGGTGGGCACCGCGGACGGCAGCGCCCACACGAGGCCCGGCCGCTCGCCCGGCCGGTAACGCGGCTCGGCGCTGTCGGCGACGCCGACGACGGTCAGCCGGCGGGCGGTGCCGGGCAGGGTCAGGGTGTCGCCGGGCCCGGCGAGCAGCGCGCGGGCGAGCCGGCTCTCCAGGACCACGCCGTCGGGGACGGCCGGGTCGAGCCAGCGTCCGGAGGCGAGCAGCGGGCGGCCCACGGACGGCACCCCGGCGGAGCTGCCGCGCAGTTCGACGGAGGCGCGGCTGCCACGCGTGGCGACGGTGGCGGAGGCCGTGGGGTAGGGCCCGGCGACGGACTCGACGCCGTCCAGCCGGGCCAGTTCACTAAGGTCGGCCGACTCGTCGGTGTGCAGCCACACATGGGCGCCGCGTGCCTGGGCGAAGACCCGCTGCCAGGGGTTGGTGGCGTATCCGAACAGGGCCGTGGCCAGCAGCAGCGAGGCGACGATGCCGGCGGTGGCGAGGACGAGGAAGACCGCCTCGCCGCGGTGCGTGCGCAGATCGGAGTGCGCCCAGCGCAGGGTGGCTCGCACGGGCCTCAGCCCCTCGGCCCGGACGGGAGGCGGCAGTCGTACACCGGCATCTCAGTCCTTCAGCTCCAGCACGCCGGATATGCCCGAGCGGCGCGGCGGCGCGCCGCCGTCCAGGGCCGCGTCGTCGGCGATCCGCCCGTCGAAGAAGCTGATCACCCGGTCCGCGGCGCTGGCCAGCCGGGCGTCGTGGGTGACCAGGAGGATCGTCTGGCCGCGCCGGTGGAAGCGGGACAGCAGCCGCATCACCTCGCGGGTGCCCTTGCTGTCCAGGCTGCCCGCGGGTTCGTCGGCGAGCAGCAGCGGCGGATGGTTGACCAGGGCGCGGGCGAGCGCGACCCGCTGCTGCTCGCCGCCGGACAGCTCACCGGGCATGCTGCGCTCCTTGCCGGTGAGACCCAGCTCGGCCAGCAGGTCCTCGCGTGCGGCGCGGGCCCGCTTGGGCGGCACCCCGGCGAGCAGGGCGGGCAGCTCGACGTTGTCGGCGACGGACAGGTTCGACACCAGGTTGAAGAACTGGAAGACGATCCCGATCCGCTTGCGCCGCTCCACCGCCCAGCGGGCCTCGCTCCAGGTGTCCGCGCACTCGCCGTCCAGCCAGATGCCGCCGGTGTCCGGCCGCTGGAGCCCGCCGAGCAGGTGCAGGAGGGTCGACTTGCCCGCGCCGGAGGGCCCGGTGATCGCCACAAACTCGCCGCGCCGCACGGACAGGTCGACCCCGCGCACGGCACGGGCGGGCGCGCCCTCGCCGTGGTGCGTCTTCACCAGGGCCTCGGCACGCAGCACGGGAGCGGAACCGTCGCTCACTCCAGCTCCTCCAGCTCTTCCTGGCACCGCTCCAGCCAGTCGAGGTCGGCCTGGAGGTGCAGCATGGCCCCCTCGATCAGCAGATGGGCGATGCGGTTGTCCCGGTCTTCGGCGGCGGCGAGCTTCGACAGCTGCCGCATGGTGTTCAGATACTGCCGCCGCTGCTTGTTGATCAGGGCGACCTGGTCGGCGATGCCGGTCTGCGGGGCGAGGGCCAGTTTCATGAAGAACTCGTCCCGTACCCGGGGCTCGTCCTCGGGCTCCGCGAACCAGGCGCGCAGCGCCTCCCGCCCGGCGTCGGTGAGGTGGTAGACCTTCTTGTTGGGCCGGCTGGACTGCGCGACGTCCTCGCCCTCGATCAGGCCCTGCTTCTCGAGGCGGCCGAGGGTGACGTAGATCTGGCCGACGTTCGGCTGAGGGTACGCGGACCCCAGCAGTTGCTCAAGGTCCTGCTTCAGCTCGTAGCCGTGGGCCGGGCCGCGCGCGAGGAGTGCCAGGAGGGGCAGGCGCACTCGTGCAGTCCTCCTGTCTCACCCTGTGCGTAATGTGTTCCAGACCCTAGTATCGCCCATACCTAACGGGTATACATGGCCTCTGACCCCGGGCGAGGGCGCCCGTGGCCGGTGTACAGGGAGGAACCTATGCGGTGGACGCGTGCCGCGGGTAGGGGCCTCCTCGTCCTCGTGGTCCTCCTGACCGGCTACGTCACCTTCGGTGCGCAGGCGCGGGAGGGGCAGGGCGGCGGTGGGCGCGGTCCGCTCACCCTGGCCACCGCGGGCGATCTGACGGGCTATCTGGGCCCCCTGCTGGACGGCTGGAACCGCACCCACCCGGGCGAGCGGGTCACCCTCGTCGAGCTGCCCGACTCGGCCGACGAGACCCGCGCCCAGATGGCCACCGACCTGCGGGCCGGGGGCGGCGGCCGGTTCGACGTCCTCAACATCGACGTCAACTGGACCCCGGAGTTCGCCGCGGCGGGCTGGATCCGGCCCCTGCCGCGCGAGCGGTTCGCGCTGGACGGCTTCCTGCGGCCGGTCGTGGACACCGCGACCTACGACGGGCGGCTGTACGCCGTCCCGTATGTGACCAACGCGGGCCTGCTCCTCTACCGCAAGGACGTCCTCGCCGCCGAGGGCGTGCCGCCGCCGCGCACCTGGGC
Source organism: Streptomyces sp. (assembly GCF_035645055.1). Classification (GTDB taxonomy): domain Bacteria; phylum Actinomycetota; class Actinomycetes; order Streptomycetales; family Streptomycetaceae; genus Streptomyces. Next base: position 6,265 of record NZ_DASQNH010000087.1, read on the forward strand.
CGAGCTGGAGCGCTACGCCGAGACCCTCGCGCCCCGGCACGGGCTCGGCGGCTACGCCGGACAGTTCCTGCCGTACGAGGGCCTGACCGTCAACGCGGCCGAGGCCGTCTACTCGGCGGGCGGCACGATCCTCGGCGACGAGGGCGAGCGCGTCACCGTGGACTCTGCGGCGGCCCGTGAGGGCATCGGGTTCCTGGCGCGCGGGGTGCGCGAGGGCTGGATCCCGAAGGCGGCGCTGAGCTACAAGGAGGAGGAGTCCAAGCAGGCCTTCCAGGACGGCCGGCTGCTCTTCCTGCGCAACTGGCCGTACGTGTACGCCGTCGCCTCCGGGGAGGGCTCGAAGGTCGCCGGGAAGATCGGCGCCGTACCGCTGCCGGGCCCGGACGGGCCGGGGACCAGTGTGCTCGGCGGCTCCAACCTGGCCGTCAGCAGCCATGCCCGGCACCCCGACTCGGCCGCGCGCCTGATCGCGTATCTCACCAGCGAGCCCGTGCAGCGCCAGGTCCTCACGCGCGGCGCGCTGCCGCCCGTACGGGCCTCGCTCTACGACGATCCGGCCCTCGTCCGGGCGTTCCCCTATCTGCCGACCCTGCGCGAGAGCGTGCTCAGGGCCGCGCCGCGCCCCAAGAGCCCGCGCTACGACCAGGTCAGCCTGGTGGTGCAGGCCGCCGTGCAGGACGCGCTGACCGGGCGGCAGACGCCCGAGGCCGCGGTGCGCAGGCTGGCGCGGGAGCTGGCGGCCATTTCCAGCCGTTAGTTACTCGTTAAGTAACGAGGACATCTCAACCACCTTCGGCATGTCCGGATTGCTCCCGCTTTGCCGCGCCAACTCGCCAGTATCTTCCGTTCCCTTCGTTGACACCCCTGCGACATGCCTACCTAACATGCATGCATGTTGAGTAAGTACCACTGGTGGCGGGACGCGGTGATCTACCAGGTCTACGTCCGCAGCTTCCTGGACAGCACCGGCGACGGCGTCGGCGATCTCGCGGGCGTGCGCGCCGGACTGCCGTATCTGAAGAAGCTCGGCGTCGACGGGATCTGGCTGAGCCCGTTCTACCCCTCCCCGCAGGCCGACCACGGCTACGACGTGGCCGACTACTGCGACGTCGACCCGCTCTTCGGCGACCTCGCCGAGTTCGACCGGCTGGTGGCCGCCGCGCGCCGGCTCGGCATCAAGGTGCTGCTCGACATCGTCCCCAACCACTGCTCCAGCGCCCACCCGTGGTTCCGCGAAGCGCTGGCCTCCCCGCCGGGCAGCGCGGCCCGCGCCCGCTTCCACTTCGCCGACGGACGCGGCCCCGACGGCAGCGAGCCCCCCAACAACTGGCACGCCATGTTCGGCGGCCCGGCCTGGAGCCGGGTCACCGAGGCGGACGGCCGCCCCGGCCAGTGGTACCTGCACATGTTCACGCCCGAGCAGCCCGACTGGAACTGGCGCAACCCCGAGATACCCGCCGAGTTCGACCGGATCCTGCGCTTCTGGCTCGACCGGGGCGTCGACGGCTTCCGCATCGACGTCGCCGCCGGCCTCTACAAGCACCCGGACCTGCCCGACTCCGACGACCCCGAGGCCGACGCCCGCACCCGCGACTCGGTCAACCCGCTCGCCTGGAACCAGCCCGAGGTGCACGACGTGTGGCGGCACTGGCGGTCCGTGTGCGACGAGTACGCCGCCCGCGACGGCCGGGAACGCCTGCTGGTCGGCGAGGTGTCCGTGCCCACCGCCCGCGAGCACGCCCGGTACGTGCGCCCGGACGAACTCCACCAGGCCTTCTTCTTCGACCTGCTCGGCGCCCCCTGGGACCCCGACGCCTTCCGCAAGGTCATCTCCGAGGCCATGGACGACATCGCCGGGACCGGCTCGACGGTCACCTGGGTCCTCAACAACCACGACCAGGTCCGCACCGTCACCCGCTACGGCGAACCCACCCCGCACGGCAGTGGCCTCGGCGCCGCCCGCGCCCGCGCCGCCGCCCTGCTGATGCTGGCCCTCCCCGGCGCCGCCTACGTCTACCAGGGCGAGGAGCTGGGCCTGCCCGAGGTCGTCGACCTGCCCGACGACGTGCTCACCGACCCGATCTTCCGCCGCACCGGCAGCCGCGCCCGGATCCGCGACGGCTGCCGGGTGCCCCTGCCCTGGTCCGGACAGGCCTCGCCGTTCGGCTTCACCTCCGGCGCCGAGAGCGCCAAGCCGTGGCTGCCGCAGCCCGACTACTTCGCCGAGTACGCCACCGAGCGGGCCCTCGCCGACACCCGCTCCTTCTGGCACCTGTACCGCGACGGCCTCCAGCTGCGCGCCGCCCTGCCCCAGCTCGGCGAGGGCACCCTGCGCTGGCTGGACTCCCCGCCCGGCGTCCTGGCCTTCGCCCGCGGCGACGGCCTGGTCTGCGCGGTCAACTTCGGCACGGCCCCCGTACCCGCGCCGGTCTCCGGCACCCCGCTGCTGTCCAGCGGCCCCTGCCCGCCCGGGAGCCTGCCCGGCTCGACGGCGGCCTGGTGGATCGCCGACAGCTGAACCGGCAGCTGATCCCCGTCCACGTCACCTCCCACCCATCGAAGGGACATCAACGATGATGCGACGACGTACCACCCTGCTCACCACCTGCACCGCCCTCGCCCTGGCGCTCGGTGCCACCGCCTGCGGCGGCGGGCCCGTCAGCGCGGGCGGCGGCGACCAGGCGCTGAGCGGCCAGACGGTCACCGTGGCCGGTGTCTGGTCCGGCACCGAGCAGCGGAACTTCCAGAAGGTGCTGGACGCCTTCACCGAGAAGACCGGTGCGAAGACCCAGTTCGTGTCCACCGGCGACAACGTCTCCACCGTCGTCGGCAGCAAGATCGAGGGCGGCAACGCCCCCGACGTCGTGATGGTCCCGCAGGTCGGCGTGCTTCAGCAGTTCGCCGAGCAGGGCTGGCTCAAGCCGCTGTCGGCGAAGACCGAGCAGGCCGTGGACGCGGGCTTCGCACCCGTGTGGAAGAAGTACGGCAGCGTCGACGGCACGCTGTACGGCCTCTACTTCAAGGCCGCCCACAAGTCGACCGTCTGGTACAGCCCCGACGCCCTCGCCCAGGCGGGCGTCAAGCCGCCGAAGACGTACGACGAGATGCTGGCGGCCGGGCGGACCGTCTCCGACTCCGGACTCGCCGCCTTCTCGGTCGCCGGCCAGGACGGCTGGACCCTCACCGACTGGTTCGAGAACGTCTACCTCTCCCAGGCCGGACCCGAGAAGTACGACGCGCTCGCCGCCCACGAACTGAAGTGGACGGACGCCTCCGTCGTGGACGCCCTCACCACGCTCGGCAAGCTCTTCAAGGACAAGCAGCTCATCGCGGGCGGCCAGAAGGGCGCCCTGAACACCGACTTCCCCGGCTCGGTGGAGAAGGTGTTCGGACCGAAGCCCGAGGCGGGCATGGTCTACGAGGGCGACTTCGTGGCCGGGGTCGCCAAGGACCAGTTCGGCAGGGCGATCGGCGAGGACGCGGACTTCTTCCCGTTCCCCGCGGTCGGCGGGGGCAAGGCGCCCGTGGTCAGCGGCGGCGACGCGGCCGTCGTCCTCAAGGACGGCAGGAACCAGAAGGCCGCCATGGCACTCCTGGAGTACCTGGCGACCCCCGAGGCCGCGGCCGTGTGGGCCGAGGCCGGCGGTTTCCTCTCCCCGAACAGGAAGCTCGACCTCGCCTCCTACGGCGACGACGTCACCCGGGCGACCGCCGAGTCCCTCGTCGCCGCCGGGGACTCGGTCCGTTTCGACATGTCCGACCAGGCCCCCGCCGCTTTCGGCGGCACCAAGGGCACCGGCGAGTGGAAGATCCTCCAGGACTTCCTGCGCGACCCGTCCGACCCGAAGGCCACCGCGGCCGAGCTGGAAGCCGCGGCGGCGAAGGCGTACCGGGGCTGACATGACCGCGACCCTCGTGAAAGAGGCGAGCCCGCCGGCCGCCGCGGCCGCCGGCACCCGTCGGCGCCCGCGGCGCCGGGGCCGGATCATCGCCCTGCTGTTCGTCTTCCCCGCGCTGCTCCTGCTGGGCGCCCTCGTCGTCTACCCGGTGCTGTTCTCGATCGGCCGCAGCTTCTTCGACGCCTCCGGGACCCGGTTCGTCGGCGGTGAGAACTACACCGAGATGTTCCGCGACCCCGCGACCCTCAAGGCCGTCCGCAACACGGCCATCTGGGTCGTCGTCGCCCCGACCCTGCTGACCGGCCTCGGCCTGATCCTCGCCGTGCTGGTGGAGAAGGTCCGCTGGGCCACCGCCTTCAAGCTGCTGCTCTTCATGCCGATGGCGGTCTCCTTCCTCGCCGCCGGCATCATCTTCCGGCTCGCCTACGACGAGGACCCCGACAAGGGCGTGCTGAACGCGGCCGTGGTCTCCGTCCACGACGCCTTCACCGGCACCTCCTCCTACCCGACGGCCCGGGCCCGCGACGGCCAGGGCCTGACGAAGGAGCCGGACGGCGCCTACCGCACCACTGCGGCCGTGTCGCCGGGGGACACGGTGGCCCTGGGCCTGGTCGGCGTCCAGCCGAAGGACCTGCCCGGCGGCGCCGAGCCCGCCCACCCGGCGGCGGGCCGCGCCTCCGGCCCCGACGAGCTGCGGGGCGTCGTCTACCTGGACTTCACGCCCGGCGGGGGAGGGGAGCAGGGCCGGGTCGACCGGCGTGAGAGCGGGCTGCCCGAGATGAAGGTCGAGGCGGTGCGCGACGGGGAGGCGGTCGCCTCCACGACCACGGCACCCGACGGGTCGTTCCGCTTCGACGGCCTCTCCGACGGCTCGTACACCGTGAAACTGCCCGCCTCGAACTTCGCCCCGCCCTACGAGGGCGTCTCCTGGCTCGGCCCGGCGCTCGTCACACCCGCGATCATCGGGGCGTACCTGTGGATCTGGACCGGCTTCGCGATGGTGCTGATCGGCGCGGGCCTGTCGACGCTGCCCCGGGACGCCCTGGAGGCGGCGCGGATGGACGGCGCCAACGAGTGGCAGATCTTCCGACGGATCACGGTCCCGCTGCTCGCCCCCGTGCTCACGGTCGTCTTCGTGACCCTCGTCATCAACGTGATGAAGGTCTTCGACCTCGTCTACATCATCGCGCCCGGCCCGGTGCAGGAGGACGCGACCGTGCTCGCCACACAGATGTGGCTGGTGTCCTTCGGCGGCGGCAACAACCAGGGCCTGGGCAGCGCGCTCGGTGTGCTGCTCCTGCTGCTGGTCGTCCCGGCGATGGTCTTCAACGTCCGCCGTTTCCGAAGGAGTCAGCGATGAACGCGATCCGGCGCGGCCTGGGCAACGGGCTCGTCCAGGCCTTCCTCGTGGTGACCGGCCTGGTCTGGATGACCCCGCTGGCCGGGCTGTTCCTCTCCTCGCTGCGCTCCGCCGAGGACACCGCGCAGGGCGGCTGGTGGACGGTCTTCACCAGCCCCGGCCAGCTCTCCTTCGACAACTACTCCGCGCTGCTGGACAACGCGGGCATCACCCAGGCCTTCTGGAACACGGTGCTGATCTCGGTCCCGGCGACCGCCCTGGTCGTGATGATCGCGGCACTCGCCGGATACGCCTTCGCCTGGCTGGACTTCCCGCTGCGCGAGCCGCTGTTCCTGCTGGTGGTGGCCCTGCTCGTGGTGCCCGTGCAGATCGGCCTGCTGCCGGTGGCCAAGCTCTTCGGCCAGCTCGGCCTGTTCGGCACCATCCCCGGCGTGGTCCTCTTCCACGTGGCCTACGGTCTGCCGTTCGCGGTGTTCCTGCTGCGCAACTACTTCGCCGAGATCCCGAAGGAGATGCTGGAAGCCGCCCGCATGGACGGCGGCAGCGAGTGGCGCATCTTCACCCGTCTCGTCCTGCCCGTCGGCCGCCCGGCCATCGCCAGCCTCGCCATCTTCCAGTTCCTCTGGGTGTGGAACGACATGCTGGTCGCCCTGCTGTTCGCCGACAGCGCCGCCCAGCCCCTGACCGTCCAGCTCCAGTCCCAGATACGCCAGTTCGGCAGCAACATCGACGTCCTGGCACCCGGCGCGTTCCTGTCCCTGGTAGTGCCCGTCGCGGTGTTCTTCGCCTTCCAGCGGCACTTCGTGCAGGGAGTGATGGCGGGGTCGGTGAAATAGCCCGACAACGGCAGGGGCGGCGGAGATCCGACATCTCCGCCGCCCCTTTCGTTCAGCCGTTCACGACGTCGCCATCGGATACAGCGACCGCGGCAGCTGGGAGGCCGCCGCCGCGTCCAGGAGCCACAGGGTGCGGGAGCGTCCGTGCGCGCCCGCCGCCGGGGCCTGGATCTCACCCGCGCCCGAGAGGGCGATCGCCGCGGCGTTCGCCTTGTCCTCGCCGGCCGCCAGCAGCCACACCTCACGCGCCGCCTGGATCGCCGGGAGGGTGAGCGTGACCCGGGTCGGCGGCGGCTTGGGCGCGCCGTGCACGCCGACCACCGTGCGCTCGGTCTCCCGCACCGCGGGCAGCTCCGGGAAGAGCGAGGCCACATGCGTGTCCGGGCCGACGCCCAGCATCAGCACGTCGAAGGCCGGGACCGCCCCGTGGTTCTCCGGCCCGGCCGCGCGGGCCAGTTCCTCGGCGTACGCGGCGGCCGCCGCGTCCACGTCGGTGCCGTACGGGCCGTCCGAGGCGGGCATGGCGTGCACCCGCTTCGGATCAAGCGGGACGGAGTCCAGCAGGGCCTCGCGGGCCTGGGTGACATTGCGGTCCGGGTCGCCCTCGGGCAGGAACCGCTCGTCACCCCACCACAGGTCCAGGCGGGACCAGTCGATCGCGTCCCGCGCGGGCGCGGCGGCCAGCGCGGCGAGCAGGCCGTTGCCGTTGCGCCCGCCGGTGAGCACGATCGACGCGGAGCCGCGCGAGGCCTGCGCGTCCACGATCTTCGTGATCAGCCGGGCCGCCGCGGCCTGCGCCATCAGCTCCTTGTCGCGGTGCACGACCAGCTGCGGAGTGCTCACTTCGCCGCCGCCTTCTTCGCCGGTGCCTTGCGGGTGGCCTTCTTCGCGGGGGCCTTCGCGGCCTCCTCGACGGGCTCCGGGACCGCGACCGGTTCGTCGGTGGCGACCGGGTCCGCCGCGGACTCCGGCTCCTTCGAGGGCTCCGGCTCCGGTTCGGCGTGCTTCAGCCGCTCCACCCCGAACCGCAGCGCCGAGGCGTAGGTGTCGTCCGGGTCGAGCCGCCGCAGCTCCTCAGCGATCAGCTCCGCCGTCTCCCGCCGCTTGAGCGCCACCGCCCGGTCCGGCTGGCCCTCGATGGACAGCGTCGCCAGCGAGCCGTCGGCGCGATCGAGGACGATCGGGCCGCAGTCGGTGTCCATGCGGACCGCGGTCAGCCCGGGCCCGGCGGACACCGAGCGCCGCACGGGCACGTCCAGCCGGTCCGCGAGCCACATCGCCAGCAGCTCACAGCTCGGGTTGAACTCCTCGCCCTCGACCTCGACGCCCCGCACCTCGCAGACGACCTGGTCCAGGGCCGCGGCCAGCATCGAGCGCCAGGGCGTGATGCGGGTCCACGACAGGTCCGTGTCGCCGGGGGTGTAGGTCCCGGCGCGGGCGGTCAGGTCCCGCACCGGCTCCTCGGCGGCGTAGGTGTCGGTGACCCGGCGCTGCGCCAGCGCGCCCAGCGGGTCGTTCGCCGGGTCCAGCGGCGCGTTGACCGGCCACCAGACGACCACGGGGGCGTCGGGCAGCAGCAGCGGCAGCACCACCGACTGGGCGTGGTCGACCACGTCGCCGTACAGCCGCAGCACCACCGTCTCACCGGTGCCGGCGTCCGCGCCGACCCGCACCTCGGCGTCCAGCCGGGACTGGGTGCGGTCGCGGGGAGTGCGCGAGACGCGCTTGACGACCACGAGGGTGCGCGACGGGTGCTCGCGCGAGGCCTCGTTGGCGGCCTTCAGGGCGTCGTACGCGTTCTCCTCGTCCGTGACGATGACCAGCGTGAGCACCATGCCGACGGCCGGCGTGCCGATGGCCCGGCGGCCCTGCACCAGCGCCTTGTTGATCTTGCTGGCCGTGGTGTCCGTGAGGTCTATCTTCATGGCCGGCGCCAGCTCCGTCCGTCTCGCTCCAGCATCTCGTCCGCCTCGACGGGTCCCCAGGTACCGGCCTGGTACCGGGCCGGCTTGCCGTTCTTGTCCCAGTACTCCTCGATCGGGTCGAGGATCTTCCAGGACAGCTCGACCTCCTCGGTGCGCGGGAAGAGGTTCGAGTCGCCGAGCAGCACGTCCAGGATCAGCCGCTCGTACGCCTCCGGGCTCGACTCGGTGAAGGACTCGCCGTACGCGAAGTCCATCGACACGTCCCGGATCTCCATCGAGGTGCCCGGCACCTTGGATCCGAAGCGGACCGTGACACCCTCGTCGGGCTGCACGCGGATGACGATCGCGTTCGAGCCCAGCTCCTCCGTCGCCGTGGTGTCGAAGGGGGAGTGCGGGGCGCGCTGGAAGACCACCGCGATCTCCGTCACCCGGCGGCCGAGACGCTTGCCGGTGCGCAGATAGAAGGGGACGCCCGCCCAGCGGCGGTTGTCGATGCCCAGCTTGATCGCGGCGTAGGTGTCGGTCTTGGAATCGGGGTCCGTGCCCTCCTCCTCCAGATAGCCGACGGCCTTCGCGCCGCCCTGCCAGCCCGCCGTGTACTGGGCGCGCACGGTGTCCCGGCCCAGGTCCTTCGGCAGCCGCACCGCGCCGAGCACCTTGGTCTTCTCCGCGGCCAGCGCGTCCGCGTCGAAGGATGCCGGCTCCTCCATCGCGGTCAGCGCGAGCAGTTGCAGGAGGTGGTTCTGGATGACGTCGCGGGCGGCGCCGATGCCGTCGTAGTAGCCGGCGCGGCCACCGATGCCGATGTCCTCGGCCATCGTGATCTGCACGTGGTCGACGTAGTTGCAGTTCCAGACCGGCTCGAACATGGCGTTGCTGAACCGGAACGCCAGGATGTTCTGCACCGTCTCCTTGCCGAGGTAGTGGTCGATGCGGAAGACCGACTCCTGGGCGAACACCTCCGACACGACGGCGTTGAGCTGCCGGGCGGTCGCGAGGTCGGTGCCGAACGGCTTCTCGACGACGACGCGCCGCCAGGAGCCGCCCTCCTGCTCGGCGAGGCCGTGCTCCTTGAGCTGACCGATCACGGTCGAGAAGAACTTCGGCGGAATCGACAGGTAGAAGGCGTAGTTGCCGCCCGTGCCGCGTACCTCGTCGAGCTCCTCGATCGTCTTGCGCAGCTTGGCGAACGCCGTGTCGTCGTCGAAGTCGCCGGGCACGAAGCGGAAGCCCTCGGCCAGCTGGTTCCATACCTCCTCGCGGAACGGCGTGCGGGCGTGCTCCTTGACCGCGTCGTGTACCACCTGGGCGAAGTCCTCGTCCGCCCAGTCGCGGCGCGCGAACCCGACCAGCGAGAAGCCCGGCGGCAGCAGCCCCCGGTTGGCGAGGTCGTAGACCGCCGGCATCAGCTTCTTGCGGGACAGATCACCCGTCACCCCGAAGATGACCAGGCTGCTGGGCCCCGCGATCCGCGGCAGCCGCCGGTCCTGCGGGTCGCGCAGCGGGTTCGCGTGCGGTGTCATGCCAGCAGCTCCGCGAGCTGGCGCAGCCCGGCCGCCCGGTCGGTCAGATGCAGCCGCAGCACCGGCCGGTCGTGCTCGGCCAGAACGGCGCCGTCGCCGACCGCCTGGGCGGCTATGAACTCGCCGAAGGTGAACTCGCGCCCAGGCACCGGGAGGTCTCGACCCGGGGTTCCCGTGACCTGCAGGAAGACGCCGACGGGCGGCCCGCCCTTGTGCAGCTGACCGGTCGAGTGCAGGAACCGCGGTCCCCACCCGAAGGTGGTGGGACGGCCGGTGCGCTCGGCCAGCGACCGGCGCACCGAGGCGAGCCCGGCGTCCGCGGCGCGGTCCAGGTAGGCCATCACGGCCAGGTAGCCGCGATCCGGGTCGAGCGAGCCCAGGAGGGCGTCCACGGCGCCGGCCGCCGTCGTGGTC
>NZ_DASQNH010000088.1:0-60206 GCF_035645055.1 Streptomyces sp.
CGGGCCGGTCGAGCGTCGGTGGATCGGTGGATCGGTGGGTCGGTGGGTCGGTGGATCGGTGGATCGGTGGATCGGTGAGTCAGTGGAGCGGCGGGTCGGCGGGTCGGCCGGTCGGCGGGTCGGCGGGTCGGCGGGTCAGAACGTCAGCTTCCAGCTGTCGATGTATCCGGTGTCCTGGGCGGCCACGTCCTGGACCCGCAGGCGCCAGTCGCCGTTCGCCGGCTCGGTCGAGGCGTCGACGGTGTAGGTGGTGGTGACGTTGTCCGCGGAGTCGGAACTGCTGGAGTTCTTCAGCCGGTAGGCGGTGCCGTCGGGGGCGAGCAGGTCGACGACGAGGTCACCGCGCCAGGTGTGCTTGATGTCCACGCCGACCCGGAGGGTGGCGGGCGCGTTGCCGGTGCGGCCGGTGACGGAGATGGCCGAGGTCACCGCGGCGCCGTTGTCGGGGATGGCGACGTCGGCGGTGTTCTCGAACGTGGTGCCCGGAGGTGGCGTCGCGCCCGTGCTCAGGGTCCAGACGGCGTGGGCGAGGGCGTCGCTGTTACGGTCCAGGGCGGTGTCGTTGATGTTCGCCGTGGTGTCGCAGGACGAGTGGTAGCAGCGGTCGAAGGCCTGGCCCGCGGTGCCGCCCCACTTGGTGGCCTGGGCGGCCGTCTTGGTGCGGCTGGCGCCGGTGAAGAGCCCGCCCACGGGTATGCCGGCGTTCTTGAAGGAGGCGTGGTCGGAGCGGCCGTCGCCCTCGGTCTCTATCTCCGTGGGGACGCCGATGCCCGCGTACCAGTCCTTGAAGACCTTCTCGATCGCCGGATCGTCGTCGTAGACGAAGTAGCCCGGGTTCGGCGAGCCGACCATGTCGAGGTTGATGTAGCCCGCGATGCGCGAACGGTCGGCGGCCGGCAGGTTGTTGACGTAGTACTTGGAGCCGACCAGGCCCAGTTCCTCGGCACCCCACCAGGCGAACCGCAGATGTTTCGTGGGCTGGAGCTGGGCGCGGGAGACGGCGAGCGCGGTCTCGAGGACGGCGGCGGATCCGGAGCCGTTGTCGTTGATGCCGGGTCCGGAGGAGACGGAGTCGAGGTGCGCGCCGGCCATGAGGACCTGGTTCGGGTCGCCGCCGGGCCAGTCGGCGACGAGGTTGTAGCCCGTGGCTCCGGAGGAGCTGAACTGCTGGACGCTGGTGGTGAATCCGGCCGCGTCCAGCTTGGCGCGTACGTAGTCGAGCGAGGCCTTGTAACCGGGGCGGCCGTGCGCCCGGTTGCCGCCGTTGGCGGTGGCGATCGACTGGAACTGGGTGAGGTGTGCCTTGACGTTGGCCAGCGGGATGTCGGGCGCCGCGAGCGCCTGCGATCCCGTGGTGACCGGGATGTCGGACGTGGCGGAGGTGGCCGGAACCGCGGTGAGCAGCGCGGCGGCCAGGGCCAGACCGGTCACGGTCGCGGTGCGTCTGGAAATGCGTCTGGGCAGGGAGGACTGAGGAGTCGTCATGTGGGGGGTCCGCACTTTCTCGTCGAGGGGTGGGTGCCGGACGGTGACTGGAACGGTGGTGCCAGAGCTGTGCGGGTGCTGTGTGTGCCCGATGGTCAACGAGATGTCGATGTCCCGTCAAGATGACGGACACGGGTGTTCGCTGAGCGGACGTACAGGGGTGACTACTCCTCGCCGACCCGGAGGACGGCCAGCGTGATGTTGTCCGGGCCGCCCGCCTCCATGGCCGCCTTCCACAGCCCGAACGCCGCCCGCCCGTCGTCGTGCTCGCGCAGCACGTCCTCGATGACGTCGTCCGTCAGCGGGTCGGTCACGCCGTCGGTGCAGATGAGGAAGCGGTCGCCGGAGGCGGCGGGCACCGGCGTCACATGGGCGCGGATGGCCCGGTAGCCGGGGCTGCCGCCGAGGCACTGGGTGACGATGGACGTGGTGCGCCGCCCGGGCTCCAGCGGCGGGCTGTCGTCCACGCTCAGCTGCCGCAGCCCCTCGCGGGAGGCCGCCAGCACCCGGCTGTCGCCCACGTTGAACACCAGCAGCGAGTCGTGCCGTACGACGACACCCGCGACCGTCGTGCCCATGGTGGCCAGCTCACCGCCGTCGTCGCCCCCGGCGGCCTCGTAGACGGCTCGGTTGGAGGCGTCGAGGACGTCGCGGATCGCGTCCTCGCCGTGCAGCTCCGGACCGGCCGCGGCGATCCGCCGGACGACCAGGGAGCTGGCCACGTTCCCGCCGGGATGCCCGCCGAGGCCGTCGGCCACGGCGACGACGACCGGGCTCTCCAGCGGGAAGACCAGGGTCTGCGGGCTCTCGGTCACGGTGGCGCACAGGGTCCAGGGGCCGACGACGAGGCTGTCCTCGTTCCGGGTCCGCAGCAGCCCGGGGTGGCTGAGCGCACTCACCGCGACATACCGCATGGCGCCACCGTCCTCCGTGCCGGCCGCCTCGGCGGGGCCGGGTCCGCCTCCCAGTCTAGGGAGCGGCGGCCCCCGGATTCCCGCCCCTCGGCAAAGCCGTCACGGCGGCCGGGCATGCGTACGCTCGTACGCGCCGCCGCGTCAGGACGCTCACCTGAAGGTGGGGAAGACTGGGAGCGTGGGCGTGACTCACCGCCCGGTCGGCACGGTGCCGGCGGGCGCCGTCTCGGGAGGATCGGCAGCGATGATCATTTTTGGCACCAAGGGCTATCTGTACCAGCTGGCGATAGTGACGCTGGTCTGCGGCCGCTGCGGCAATCCGGCCGCGCACACGCTCAGGAAGCGCGTCACCAAGTTCACCCTGTTCTTCGTGCCGCTGTTCCCGGTCTCCACGAAGTACGCGACGCAGTGCACCTTCTGCGGCGCGGAGCAGCGGGTGACGAAGGAGCAGGCGGAGCAGTTGCAGGCGCAGGCGGCGACCGGGCACGGCGGCCAGCCGTACGGTCAGCCGCAGCAGCAGCCGTACCAGTCCTGACCGGCCCCGTCACCCCACCACCTCACCTCACCTGACCAGGCACGGTCGCTTGTTGTCGAACTGCCAGTCCTTCACCAGATAGCGCATCCCCGCGGCGTCGTCGCGGCCCGAGAGTCCCTTCTCCAGGTACAGCTCGTGGGCCGCGAGCAGCCGGTCCCGGTCGAGCCGGACGCCGAGCCCCGGGGTGTCGTCCACCGCCACCTCGCCGCCGGTGATCCTCGGGGGCGTGACGGTGAGGCGTTCCATGCCCTCCTGCCAGATCCAGTGGGTGTCCAGGGCGTTGTGGTCGCCGGGGGCGGCGGCACCGCAGTGGGCCATCATCGCCAGCGAGATGTCGAAGTGGTTGTTGGAGTGGCAACCCCAGGTCATGCCCATGGCATTGCACAACTGGGCCACCCGCACCGAGCCCTGCATGGTCCAGAAGTGCGGGTCGGCGAGGGGGATGTCGACCGACCGCAGGGCGAGCGCGTGGGTGAGCTGGCGCCAGTCGGTGGCGATCATGTTGGTGGCGGTGGGCAGGCCGGTGGCCCGGCGGAACTCGGCGAGGATCTCCCGGCCCGAGTAGCCGTCCTCGGCGCCGCACGGGTCCTCGGCGTAGGCGAGGGTGCCGAGCAGGGGCCGGCACAGTTCCACGGCCTCCTTCAGCGACCAGGCGCCGTTGGGGTCGAGGGTGATGCGGGCCTCGGGGAAGCGTTCCTTCAGCGCCTGGACCGCCCTGACCTCCTCCGCGCCCGGCAGCACGCCGCCCTTGAGCTTGAAGTCGCGGAAGCCGTAGCGCGCGTGGGCGGTCTCGGCCTGGCGGACGATCGCCTCGGGAGTCAGCGCCTCCTCGCGGCGGACGCGGTACCACTCGACCGGGGCGTCCGGTTCACGGACGTAGTCGAGGTCGGTCCGGTCGGGGTCGCCGACGTAGAAGAGGTAGCCGAGGACCCGTACGGAGTCGCGCTGTCTGCCGTCCCCGAGCAGGGCGGCGACGGGCACCTCCAGATGCTGCCCGAGCAGGTCCAGCAGGGCCGATTCGATCGCGGTGACGACGTGCACCGTGGTGCGCAGGTCGAAGGTCTGCTCGCCGCGCCCGCCGTCGTCCCGGCTGCCGAACCTGTCCCGCACGGCGCGCAGGACCCGCCGATGGTCGCCGAGGCGGGCGCCCACGACGAGCGGCGCGGCCTCGCGCAGGGTGCGGGTGATCTCCTCGCCGCCCGGCACCTCGCCGAGTCCGGTGCGTCCCTCCGAGTCCTCGACGACCAGGACGTTGCGGGTGAAGTAGGGGGCGTGCACGCCGGAGAGGTTGAGCAGCATGGAGTCGCGGCCGGCCACCGGGTAGACGGTGCAGCGGGTGACGACGGGCTGGGGCATGGAAAACCCTTCGCTGGGGTGGTGCCGGCGGGCCGGGGGTGGTGCTGTGGACCGGGGTGGTGCCTGGAGTGCCGGGCCGATGCCGGCGACGACCGTACGCGCCCCCGGGTCACCTCGACGGCGAGGGCGACGACGGTGCGGTACCCATCTTCCTCCAGGAAGACCGCTCCCGGCGCGATGGCGAGCTGGTGCTCGAGGTAGGCGCGGCACGCGTCGGGTCCAGGTTGCCGTTCTCGCGAAAGCCGGTCAGGGGGAAGGGCAGCAATCCCCCGGGCCATTCCCTAGCCGTGCCGGCCGACGACGGCAGCGGCTTCCTCCACGTCCACTCCACTGCACTCCACTCCACTCCACTCCACTCCACTCCACTCCACCGGATGATGTCTTCGTATGAAAACGCCGTCCATATAGAGAGACGGAGGTTAGATAGCGGGGCGGTCAAGGTCAATGGGTGTGCGGACGCCTTCGTGGGTATCTCCGGGCCGGTCGCCGAGGAGGGGCCGGCCGGCGCAACGGCAAGGAGCTGACGATGAGCGCGCAAGGCCCGGGGACGTGGACGGACACCTACGCGCGCCGCCCCGTACGGCCCGCCAGGCGTCGTACCTCCTGCGCTGCGGTACGGGCCTCCCGTTCCGCGGCAGTGCGGGCATCCGTGGTGGACCGGTGCCGTTCCTCGGCCTCCCGGTGGGCTCGGTCGGCGTTCTCCCACGCCTCGCGCGCCGCGCGCAGCCGCCGCTCGGCGGCCTCCGTCTCCCGCCGGGCCTCGTCCCGGCGCTCACCGGCCCGCGTCAGGGACTCCGCCGCCTCGGCCGCCTCCACGCGCCGGTCGCGCAGACGCTGTTCGGCCTCCTCGGCGGCCTGACGCGCCTTGGCCAGTTGCTCCCGCCGGATGCGGCGGCGTTCGGCCAGCTCGTCCTCGGGCGTGGGACCCGCCGCCTCGGCGGCCTTCTTCCCGATCCTCTTCGCGGGCTTCTCGGCGGTGCGTGCCGTCTTCGGCCGCGCCGCGGCCGTGGCCATGAGCGTGACCGTGGCCGTGGCCGCGTCCGGGCCGGAGAACCCGAAGTCGGACGGCGGGCTCAGTGCCCCCGTCAGCCGGCCGGTGGCCCACTCCTCGGCCGCGCCGGGGTCGGCGAGCACGGCGTGCAGCGTGGCCGCCACGTCCTGCTGCGCGGCGGCGGACAGCCGGTGGCCGGCCGCGTCGGCGAGGCCGGCCGCCCGCCGGGCCAACGTGGCGACGACCCGGCGCCGTTGGGCGGAGAGGTCCTTGAGCGCGGCGGGGTCCAGCGTGCGATAGGCCTCGCGCAGGCCCTCGCCCAGCTCCAGCAGGCGGCGGCTGTCGTCCGGCTCGCGGCGCAGCAGCAGGTTCGCGGCCCAGGCCGCCAGCGTGGGCCGGCGGGCGGCGCGGATCCGCCGGGAGTCCTCGGCGCGCCCCGCCGTCCTGGCCGCCGCCGCCAGTTCCTCGCGGCGGGCGACGAACCCGGGCGGGGGCATGGTGTACAGCTCGTCGAGGACCGCCTCGACGTCGAACTCCTCGCCGCGCTTGCCGCGTCCGCCCTTGCGCTGCATGGTCCCCAGCCTGCCGCCGCCCCCGCGCTCGCGCACCTCGGACCGAGTGGGGCGGGGCGGGGCGTTGTCGGACCCGTCTGCGAGGGTGGGCGCCACGAGGCGGTGCGGGTGCCGCCGGGGTCGGTGCCGAAGGGGGCATGGTGGCGGTGCGGCAGGACGGCTGGACGGGCATGGGCTGGGACGGCTGACAGGACGCGGACGAGGTCCGGCGGCGGCTCGAACAGGGCGCCGATCCGGACCGGTGGACCGGCGGTCGTCCATTGCACCGGGCAGCGGTGTTCGGCTCCCCCGGGGTGGTCGCGGAGCTGGCCCGGCGGGTGGCGGACGTGGACGCGGTCGAGTACGGCGGCACAGCGCTGTGGGAGGCCGTCCTGACCGGCCGGACGGACAACGCCCGCGCCCTGGTCGAGGCGGGAGCGGACCCCTGGCTGCCGCTGATCGGCGGCTGGTCGCCGGGGCGGCTCGCGCTGGCCGGTCCGGCGCCGGAGCTGGCCCCGCTGCCGGAGGGCGAGCCCGGTCTGACCGACGCGGAGCGCGCGGCGGCCGAGGAGGGCCGGCGGCTCCTCCACCTCGACGTCTACGTCTACGTCGACGTAGACGGCCCGTTCAACCCGTACGCGGCGAAGCCGGAGCGCCGCCCCGAGGGCTGTACCGGCTGGTGTGGGCCACCACATGGGGCGCGGAGGCGAACACGTCATCTCGCCCGTCCCCGGGCTGCCGGAGCTGCCCGAGGTGGGGGTGGCCCGCGCTGGGCGAGACGGGGGCCGGACGGCGCCTTCTGGAAGCCCGGCATCTGGTGGCGCGTGCCGCGGGACGACCCTCCGTTTGGGTCGACGACGAACGCGGCCCCGGGGAACGGGCGTTCGTGGCCGTACGCCACACGGGTGCGGCACCGCTGCGGCACGTCGGTCCCCGGCTCGGGCTGCGGGACGACGACTTCGCGGCCCTCCGGGACTTCGCGGGGCGTGTGCGGCCGGATGACCGGGCAGCGGCAGCTGCGGCGAAGCCACCGCCCCCGGTGAGGGAGCGATGGCTTCGGCGGTTGCCGCCTCTCAGGGAGAGCCCAGCAGCGCCCCCAGCGCTCGCGCGGTCTCCGGATGGCGGGCCGGCAGGGCCGCCCCGGCCGGTGCCGGACCGGCCGTCTCCCAGCCGCCGTCGCAGCCGAGGAGATCCGCCACCGCGTCGCAGGTCGCCGGGTGTGCGGCCAGCAGGGGCAGGCCGCGCGGTCCGGACGCGCGGTCGCGGGCCGGGCGTACGGCCGTATGGGCCGGTTCTGCCCGCCACGGCGGCGTCCAGGCGTCGAGTGCCGCGAGCCGGCCGGGGAAGACACGGCCCGCCTCCCGGATCAGCAGGGGTGTGAGGTCCGCGCCGCCGGAGCGGAGGGTGGTGATCAGGGTCGGCAGCCAGGGCAGCAGCACCGGGTCGGGCAGCCGGGCGAACGCGTTCGACACGGCTTCGACGACGAAGTCGGCCAGACCGGGCACCGGTTCCAGGGCGTGCAGGAACCCGCTGAGGTAGCGCGGATAGGCGGGCAGGACCAGGGGGTTGCCCAGCAGCTCGTCGCACCGGGCCCGCAGGTCGGCGCGGGAGAGTGTGCCGAGCTGGGTCTTGGCCGCCCACAGCAGCGCCGTCTTGGCCGGGTCCTCGGGGTGCGACTGGGCGACGGCCAGCTCCAGCTGGTTGCGGTCGCAGCCGAGGGACAGGGCGAGGCTCTCCATGCTGAACAGGAAGCCCAGCATGGCCGCGACCTGGCGGACGCTCGCGTCGTCGTCGGTGAACGCCGTCGGCAGCAGGGTGCAGTAGTGCGCGTAGCCCGTCTTGACGAAGGACTCGATCCACTGCGGCAGCGCCGGTTCGCTGGTGCGGTAGTACGCCAGCAGGCCGCGCACCCGACGCAGCACCTCCGGCGCGCCGTCGACGCTCCGCTCGGTCGCCAGCACCTCCAGGGCCCGCCCTCCGAGTTCGTCGGCGAGGCGGCGGCTGCGCAGGTAGAGCGTGGCGTCCTCGACGGCTTCGAGGACGGTCGCCGTGGTGGCCTGCGGGCCGTACGCGGTGCGCCGCAGCCGCTGTTCGAGGACCTGCTCGATGCTGACGCCCTCGTAGCCCAGCTCGATCAGGGCCCGCTGGTGGGTGCCGAGGGCCAGGTCCCACGATTCCTGGATGGGTCGTTCCCCGAGCTTGCGTTCGCCCATGATGGGGCGCGCGGCGCCGTGCGGCATGAGGTGGCGCAGCATCCACAGCACGTCGGAGCACTGCTCCAGTTCGGGCCGGGACGCCATGTCGAGCAGGGCCCGCTGGACGCCGCGCTGCTGGAGCTTGAGGTTCAGCGGCGCGAGCCGGTCGTGGACGTCACGGGCGAGCGGCGGCAGGGCATCGTAGCCGACCTGGCCGGTCCGGTCACCGCCGAGCATGATCTCCACGAGTCGGCGCACATCGCGCCGGCCCGGCACGGTGTCCTTCTCGATGCAGGTGACCGCCGCGTCCTGGAAATCGTACGGCGTGGGCTTGGCCCGGTCGCGCATCCCGGCGAGCAGGATCGACGTCTCGAACACCGCGATGGCGTCGGCGGTGGAGGCGAGATAACCGTTGCGGCGGGCGGCGCGCACGATCTCCACCGACCAGCCGAGCAGTTCCTCCTCATCCAGGCGGTCCAGGACCGGGGGCCGCTGGAGGAAGCCGGTGAGCTTGTCCGACGCGGCGGATCCGACGGCCGGGGCGGCGGTGGCAAGGGCCTTCGCGGCCTTCTTGGACGCCTTCCTGCCCGCCTGACCGGTCAGCCGGTACGGCTTCACCCGGGTGCGCTTCAGGTTCTTCGCCCACTCGGTCGCGGCGATCGAAACCGAGCCGGCGGCGAGTCCGAACTGCGCCTCGATCGCCGCGTGGCTGGACGGGATCAGACCGTGCTGCCACTTGGTGGCGCTGGGCGGGCTGATCTCGAAGGTGTCGGTGCCGTGGACGCCGAACTCCGCGACCCGGCTGGCCGCGTGGAAGGCGCCGCACACGTAGAGGGCGTCCGCCGGGTCGGTGCCGGTGGCGGCCAGGTGCCGGCGCATCCGCGTCCACATGTACCGCTCGCGGTCCTCGTCGACGCGCACCCGGTGCGGGTCGCCGGGGGCGAGGCGCCGGAAGAGGCTGCCGATCAGCAGCATCACCTGGCGGTAGGTGTCGTGGTCGCTGTCCCCCAGCGGCAGTTCGACGTACTGGTGCCACCACTCCGACCAGTGCCGCACCCGCCCGTGCCGCAGGAGGTGCTCCTCCAGTTCGGCGAAGCGCGGGCGCAGGTCACCGATCTCCACGCCGACCGCGTCGCCGTGCAGCGCCGCCTCCGCGTCGGCGGACGGCGCGTCCGGGTCGGCCGGTTCGCCGCCCGTGCCGTCCCTCTCCTGCCACTGGAAGACGTGGTCGGAGGAGCGGTCGACGAGGACGAGTTCCACGCCCGGCGTGTCCAGGGCGTAGGCGATCGCCTGGTACTCGGCCGACACCTCGGTGATGGGGGCGACGACCGACAGCGGCGCCCATTCGGCGGGGAAGCCGTCGACCTCGGTCGCGAACGCCTGCACCGCGACCGGCAGTCGGCAGTTGCGCAGCTCGGTCAGGAGCGGGGCCATGTCCTCGCAGAGTTCGAGGTAGACCACCTTCGGCTGCTTCTCGCGCAGCCTGCGCGCCATGGCGAGCGCGGAGGCGGGCGAGTGGTGGCAGACCGGGAAGATCTCCAGCGGTTCGCGCACCGCGCGGTCGACGTCGTCGACGATGCCGAGGAGGATGCCCTCCAGAGCGCCGGGCCCGTCGGCGAAGGCGGTGGCGGCTTCCTGGAGCTGGGTGCGCAGAGCGGTGAAAGTGCCCTCGTTCACGGCGCTGTCCACAACGTTGCTCCCCACGCTCACGACAGGGTGGCGATCGCGTCGCGGCCGCCCTCGAGGAACTCCGGCCAGGAGCCGCCCTCTTCCTTGCCGCGCGGCTCGACGACGCCGTGCAGATACTTGTTGAGGATGGCGAGGTCCTCCGGTTCGCGCCGGGCGAGGGAGCCGACGAGCGAGGAGGCGAGGGTGCGCGCGGTCAGCGCGCGCTCGCCGAAGAAGTTGCTGTGCAGGATGGCGTCCTCCAGGACGCCGATCTGCTCGGCGGTGGACAGCGCGGACTCCAGCTTCTCGTCGTCGCTGGCGGCCGCGGCGGCGGAGGCGCGCAGGTCGGAGAAGCTCTGGAGCAGCACGTCCAGCAGGGTCGGCGGGACGTCCAGTTCGATCTGGTGCCGGCGCAGCAGTTCCTCGGTGCGGAAGCGGACGATCTCCGCCTCGCTCTTCTTGTTCGTCACCACCGGGATGCGTACGAAGTTGAAGCGGCGCTTGAGCGCGGAGGACAGGTCGTTGACGCCCCGGTCACGGCTGTTGGCGGTGGCGATGACGGAGAATCCGGGCTTGGCGAAGACGATGTTGTCGCTGTCGAGTTCGGGGACCGAGATGTACTTCTCGGAGAGGATGGAGATCAGGGCGTCCTGGACGTCGCTGGTGGAGCGGGTCAGTTCTTCGAAGCGGCCGATGACTCCGCTCTCCATCGCGGTCATGATCGGCGACGGGATCATGGACTCCCGCGACTGGCCCTTGGCGATCACCATGGACACGTTCCACGAATACTTGATGTGGTCCTCGGTGGTGCCGGCCGTGCCCTGCACCACGAGCGTCGAGTTGCGGCAGACGGCGGCGGCGAGCAATTCGGCGAGCCAGCTCTTGCCGGTGCCGGGGTCGCCGATCAGCAGCAGGCCGCGGTCGGAGGCGAGGGTGACGATGGCCCGCTCGACGATGCTGCGGTCGCCGAACCACTTCTGGGAGACCTCGCGGTCGAGTCCGTCGGCCCGCTCCGACCCGAGGATGAACAGCCGGATCATCTTGGGCGACAGCCGCCAGGAGAACGGCTTGGGATCGTCGTCGATCGACTCCAGCCAGTCCAGCTCCTCGGCGTACTTGATCTCGGCGGGTGCGCGCAGCAGGTCGGACATGCGAAAGCCTTTCGGTGAGAAGAAAGAAGTTGATCAAGAAGGAGTCGGGCCCGGGAGAGTGGGGCGGACAAGGCGGAACGGAAGAGCCGGGGCGAGGACGGCCCAGGTGATCAGGTGAGGAACGACTTCAGCTCGTGGACGAGCTTGCGGATGTGGCCGGAGATCACCGGTGTGCCGAGGTCCTTGAAGCGTTCACGGAACCACGGGTTGACGCTGCCGCGGCCCGCGCTGGTCACCGAGCCGACCGGGATGAACTTCGCGCCCGAGCGGTGAATGGCCGCCATGCTCTCGAACAGCGGCTCGCAGCGCCACTCGTAGAAGTCGGAGATCCACACCACGACCGTGTTGCGCGGTTCGGCGATCTTCGGCTGGGCCAGCGCCATGGCGACCGTGCCGTCCGTGCCGCCGCCGAGTTTGGTGCGCAGCAGGGTCTCGAACGGGTCGTTCACCCAGGGGGTGAGGTCCAGCGCCTGCGTGTCGTAGGCGATCAGGTGGACGTCGACCTTGGGCAGGCCGGCGAAGATCGAGGCCAGGATGGTGCAGTTGACCATCGAGTCGACCATCGAGCCGGACTGGTCGACGACCACGATCAGCCGCTGGGGCGTGGTCTTGCGGGCGGTGTGCCGGTAGTAGAGGCGGTCGACGTAGAGCCGCTCCTCCTCCGGGTCCCAGTTGGTGAGGTTCTTCCAGATGGTGCGGTCGAGGTCCAGGTTGCGGAAGACCCGCTTGGGCGGGATCGACCGGTCCAGGGCGCCGACGGAGGCCTTCTCGACCTGGGTGCGCAGGACGTCCGCGACCTCGTCGACGAACCGGCGGATCAGCGCCTTGGCGTTGGCGAGGGCGACCCCGGACAGGTTGTTCTTGTCGCGCAGCAGCTGCTCGATGAGCGACATGCTCGGGGTGAGCTGCGCGGCGAGCCGGGGGTCGGCGAGGACTTCGCGCAGCCGCATCCGCTTGACCAGGTCGGCCTCGATGGCGCCGAGTTCGGGCCCGATCGCGGGGATGAGCGTGCCGAGGTCGGGGGCCGGGAAGCCGGAGCCGGTGCCGGTCGGGCTCACTCCCCCGCCCGCCGCGCGGCCCGCGCCGCCCGGGCCGCGTCCGCCGCGCAGCTCGCCGGGCCGGCAGCCCAGCGCCCGCTCCAGCCATCCGGCGTCGGACTGCCAGCGGGCGAGCTGCCCGGCGGTGACCGCGCCGGAGCCGGAGGCGAAGACGTTGAGGAGCACCTTGGACACGAGGGCGGCGCGGCGCACCTCGGCGGCCCGGTCACGGTCCTCGTCGCCGTCGGGCACCATCAGGCCGTCGAACTCGGCGGCCAGCTCGGGGTGGCGCTGCACGACGGCGTCGATGGAGGCCTGCGGATCGAGCAGTGCGGGCGGCAGTCCGATGTCCTCGACGACGGCGAGGGAGGCGGATTCCAGGGTCGCCTGCTCCTCGTGGTCGAAGAGGCGGGCGAGCAGCCGCCAGTACAGGACCTGCCGGCGGTTCTCCTCGGGGCCGGCGGTCAAAGGCTCTTCGGTGGTGTCGTCGGTCATTTCCGCAGCAGCCTTCCGGCGCGTTCGCGCAGCACGGTCACGGCGTCGGTGGCGGCCTTCTCCGCCTTGGCCCCGGCCTTGTCGGTGGTGCCGCCGGCCCAGGCGCCCGCGTGCACGGCGACCGTCTTCCTGCGCACGGTGGTCTCCACGGCGAGCGGCTGGAGGAAGAACCGCCCGTCGTCCCAGCGGAGCAGCCCGATGCAGGCGCCGGACGCGGCGACGGCCTCGGGGGTGAGCGGACCGGCGGCCGGGACGCGGTCGGTGTCGACGGCCAGGCGGTGCCCGGCGAGGGTGAACGTCACCGTCTCGTCGTCCGGGTCCCGTTCGACGGCGTAGCCCTCCAGGAACACGGGGTGGGCGAGGCGCACCGGGTGCCGGTCCAGGGGCGCGGTCGGTGGGGTGGTGGCGGTGGGCAGGGCGACGCGGGCGGTGGCGAAGGCGTCGGCGGGCCCGCCGGTACGGGCGTGCTCGTCCTGCCAGATCAGGTCGCCCTCGGCGGTGACGGGCATCTCGGTGAGGTCCATCGAGCGGCCCTCGCCGGCGGCGGCCAGCAGCGTCATGTGCGGGCGCAGCAGCTGCCAGACGCCGGCGCCGAGGACCGTGTCGGGTTTGGGCACGGACACGCTCGCGCGTACCAGCCGGGGCGTGTCGCCGTCGGCGGGTTCGAAGACGGCGTGCACCTGGGCCTGGGCGGCGGTGGCGTGCTCCTGGAGGTCGACGCCGAGCGGCAGCAGCCGTCCGGTGACGGTCCCCGTGGCCGGTGCGGCGGCGGCCCCGGGCAGGGTGAGGAGCATTCCGCGGGCCCACAGGTCGGCCCAGCGGCGCACGGGTATCCGTTCCAGGGAGGCGCCCGGGCAGGAGGCGGCGAGTTCGGCGGCGAACCCGTCGAGGAGGGCGGTGAGGCGGCGCAGTTCGGGGTCCGGGAGCATCGCGGAGACGACCTGGGCGGAGCCGGACACCACATCGTGGTCGATGCCCTGCCAGCCGGCGCGCGCCAGGTCGCC
This sequence comes from Streptomyces sp., assembly GCF_035645055.1. GTDB lineage: Bacteria > Actinomycetota > Actinomycetes > Streptomycetales > Streptomycetaceae > Streptomyces. Next base: position 13,383 of record NZ_DASQNH010000088.1, read on the forward strand.
GAGCCAGGAGCGGGCGGCGGCGAGCAGGTTCGGTGCCTGCGGCCCGGCGGCGGCCGGGGCGGGCGCCTCGTCGCGGCTGCGGCCGGTCGCCTCGTCGGCGCGGGCGGTGAGCGCGTCGTGCACGGAGCCGAGCAGGGCGGTGCGGGCGGCGGCGAGCGCGATGAAGTGGTCCTCGCTCGCGGCGCCGGCCGCGGCTTTCTCGGCGGCCTCCGCGGCACGGGTGGCGAGCGGGCTCGCGGCGACCGCGTCGGCCAGCTCCATCAGGCCCGCCGCCTGGGCGGGCCGGGGGCGGAGCAGGCCGCCGGCGAGGGCCCGGTCGAAGGCGTCGACGGCGGTCAGGGCCTCGTCCAGCCCGTCCACGGTTTCGGTGAGCGGATCGAGTCGCATCAGGCCACCGCCCTCGTCGGCGGGAACCACTGCATCTCCGGCAACGGGGCGGTGGCGGGGGAGAGTTCCAGGTAGGACAGGTGGCGCAGGAACCGGCTGAAGACCGACGCGGCGGCCTTGCTGTCCGCCGGGGGCGGGCAGGTGCCGCTCATGGTGAGGCCGATCGCCCGCGCGGTCGGCTCATCGTCCCCGAGGTCGACCCGCAGGTAACGGGCGACGCGTTCGGCGCCGTACTGGAGCACCGATTCGTTGATCAGCGCCCCGATGTGATTGCAGAATCCGCCGCGGGCGCCGCCGCAGGGCCGGTTGTTGTTGGTGCTGCACGCGTACGCGTACGTCCCGGCGGCGACCGACGAGACGTAGACCCGGCCGATGTCCGAGCCGCTGGAGACGACGCCCTGGAGGCGTCCGTCGGCCAGCTCCACGAACGGGACCTTGGCGAGCTTGCGCGGTCGTGCGGGCGGGATCACCCGCGCCGTGCTCGACCTCTCGAAGTCCGACAACGCACCATCTCCTTTGCAGCACAAGGGAAGCCCAACGCCGGATCGGCGGGACGAGAGAGAACTTACTGGCGACCACTGACAACGCCCGGCCGCCCGGTCGACCCGCGACCGTCGGCAACTGCCGCCGTACGGCGGGAAATGGCCGGTTGGGCCCGTCTCCGCCGCGGGCGGGCAATCGTTCACCGGGCAGGAGCGGGTCGAGGGCGGCCCGCGGGAAGGGGCGTTCGTGGAGAGGGATCACTGGGAGGTCACGGCGGAGCTGGCCGCGTTCCTGGACGAGGCGGCCGCCCACCTCCCGGCCGGGCAGCGCCAGGTGCTCCAGGTGCTGAAGATCGGCGAGGAGTTCGGCGAGGCGGCGCAGGCGCTGATCGGTGTCACCGGCGTCAATCCGCGCAAGGGCACGAGCCACACCTGGGACGATCTGACCGCCGAGATCTGTGACGTGATCATCACGTCGATGGTGGCGTTGCACCGCCTCGAAGTCCCCGATCCGGCCGGGGTCTTCGCCGGACATCTGCGCAAGGCCGCCGCCCGCACGCTGGCCGCGAGGAAGGACTGACATGAGCGGTGGGCGGATGCCGCGAGAGGAATGGGTCAAGACGCAGCCCCGGGCGCTCGTCGCCTCCTGCGTGCTGCTCTCCGACGGCCGGGGGCGGCTGCTGGTGTTGCGCTACTCCCCCGACGAGCCGAACGCCGGCCACTGGTGGCTGCCGGGCGGGATGCTCGACCCGGGCGAGGACCCCTGGACGGCGGCGCGGCGCGAGGTCCTTGAGGAGACAGGCGTCGACATCGGTCACGAGGCCCGGCTGATCGGCATCGACCACCGCGCCGACGTTCTGGGCACCGGCCCGGTCCTGGACTGCTACTTCGACGGCGGACTCCTCGACGGGACCGAGCGGATCCGGCTGAGCCCGGAGCACGACCGGTACGCGTTCCTCACCCTCGACGAGCTGACGGACCCGTCTCTGACCGTCCATCGGCCGATACTCGCCGCCCTGCACTCCGCCGCGGTCCCGGAGCGTCGTGTGCCTGCGGGAGGGTCAGCCCTGGTGAGGTCGGGGACGCCCCCCAGGGCACCCCTCAGTCTCAGGGAGTCCCGCCCACTCTTGCGTCGGCTCGCGTCCGTGCCCCATGGTTGACGCGCGTCACACGGTTCTTCCTGGCTCACCTCTTCCGGCCTGGAGGTCGCATGCTCAGACGTACGGCACGACTCGTCACCGCACTTGTCATGATCCTGACCGGCGCCTTCGCGGGCACCGTCGCGACGGCGGGCACCGCGCACGCCGACGGCTGCTACACCTGGACCCGCACCCTCTCCCAGGGTGCTTCGGGCGCCGACGTCACCCAGCTGCAGATCCGGCTCGGCGGCTACCCGGGTTACGGCGCCGCCCTGGCCGTCGACGGCAGCTTCGGACCGGCCACCACGGCCGCCCTGAAGCGCTTCCAGTCGGCGTACGGTCTGACCGCCGACGGCGTCGCCGGCACCAGCACGTACAACAAGCTGTACGCCCTCCAGGACGACGACTGCACGCCGATCCACTTCTCCTACAGCGAGCTGAACGACTGCAACACGACGTGGTCGGGCGGCGCGGTGAGCGCCACCACCGCCAAGGCCAACGCGCTGCGCACCATGTGGAAGCTGGAGGCGCTGCGGCACGCGCTCGGCGACCAGCCGATCACCGTGACCAGCGGCTTCCGGTCGTACGCCTGCAACGACGCGGTAGGCGGCGCGAGCAACAGCAGGCACCTCTACGGCGACGCGGCCGACCTCGGCGCCGGCCCGCACTCCCTGTGCACCCTCGCCCAGCAGGCCCGCTACCACGGCTTCCGCGGCATCCTCGGTCCGGGCTACCCCGGCCACAACGACCACACCCACCTCGACCACCGCGACAGCCAGTACTGGTCCGCACCCACCTGCGGCATCTGACCGCCCCCGCCCCGGCGCGAGACACGGCCGGGCCGGGCTCCGCGGCGCACGCGGAGCCCGGCCCGGCCCTCTCACCTAGTTCACTGCTTCACCGCTCATCGCACGATCGCGTCACTCACGGAACGCGTCCTTGGCCTTCTCCTTCGCCTGACGGAGGTCGCCCTTGGTCTTCTCCATCCGGCCCTCGCCGGTCTTGCTCTCGTTGCCCACCGCGCGGGCGGTGGACTCCTTGGTCTTCCCCTTGACCTGTTCCATCTTCGCCTTGGCCTTCTGGTTGCGCGCCACGCTCGCTCACTCCCACCGGCGTCGTTCACTCTCGGTCACTGCACCGAGTGACCCGCCGCGAGCAGGCCAAACCCACCCACGGCGGCGCGGCGCACCGCCGTCAGAGCTCGCGGGGCGGCAGCGGGCGCACCGCGGGGCCCTGCAGGACGCTCCCGTCGGGCGCGAAACGTGAGCCGTGGCAGGGGCACTCCCAGGCGCTCTCGGACCGGTTGAAGGAGACCAGGCAGCCCATGTGGGTGCAGCGCGCGGCGACGGCGTGCAGCTCGCCGTTCTCGTCGCGATGGACCGCCACATGCCGGCCGCCGACCTGCACGACGGTTCCCTCGCCCGGCGCGAGGTCGTCGACCGGCGGGCGGGGACCGGACGCCAGCGGGGGCAGCCGGTCGCCGACGAAATGGCGTGCCACCTTGGCCTGGTTCTTCAGGAACTGCCCGCCCTCGCGGACCACGGAGGCGATCCGGCGCGGGTCGTACAGCTCGCTCCAGGGGCAGTCACGGCCGGTGATCAGGTCGCAGAGCAGCTTTCCGGCCATGATCCCGCCGGTCATCCCCCAGCCGCCGAAGCCGGTCGCCACATAGACATGGCGGGCCCGGGGGTGCAGGAGGCCGACGAGCGGCACGGAGTCCGTGGAGTCGTTGTCCTGAGTGGCCCACCGATGGGTGATGCGCAGATCACCGAAGTGGCGCAGGGCCCAGCCGGTGAGGGTGGCGAAGCGTTCCTCCACGTCCCGGCTGGTGCCGGGGGTGAAGTGCTCGCCGGTGATGATGAGCAGGCGCTGCCCGTCCTCGTAGGGTGCGGTGCGCACCGAGCGGGTCCGGTGCTCGGGCGTGATGTACATGCCGTCCGGTGCCTGTGCCTCGGGCACGGGAGCGGCGATCACCAGCTCCCGCCGGGGGGTGAGCCGGGTGAACAGCAGGGCACGGTCGAAGATCGGGTAGTGGGTGGCGACGACGACCTCCCGCGCGGAGATGCGCACCCCCTGGTCCGTCGTCAGTACGCAGGGCTCCCCCTCGGTCAGGCTCACCACGCGAGTGCCCTCGTAGATCTGCCCGCCGCCCCGGCGCAGGCTGTCGGCCAGCGCCATCAGGTACTTACGGGGATGGAACTGGGCCTGCTCGGTGACCCGGACGGCACCCGCGACGGGGAACGGCAGGTCGGTCTCGGCCGTGAACTCGGCGGGCAGCCCCGCCTCCCGCGCGGCCTCCGCCTCGGCCCGCAGTTCGGGCACGCGGTGGCGGCCCTGCACGTACGTGTACGCGGCGGTGTCCTCCCAGTCGCAGTCGACGCCCAGTTCGTGAGCGGTCTCGGCGGCATGGCTGATCGCCTCCAGCTGGGAGCGGGCGTACAACCGTGCCCCCTCCGCGCCCCGGCTGCGGCGCAGCCGGTCGTAGATCAGGGTGTGCTGGGCGCTGACCTTCGCGGTGGTGTGCCCGGTGACACCCGCCGCGATCCGGTCCGCCTCGAACACCGCGACCTCACGGCCACGGCGTACCAGTTCCCACGCGGTGCTCAGCCCGGCGATGCCTCCGCCGATGACGGCCACGTCGACCGTGAGATCGCTCTCCGGCGCGGGGGCCGGCTCACCGGGGGGCAGTGTCTGAAGCCAGTACGACCCGAAGGTGCCTGCCTGTTCGCTCATGCGCACCGAGTGCCCCGAGGCGGGGACGATCACACGGCTGCGGCCGTGCGCATAACCGGTTGCCGCAGTGGCCGGGGGCCGGCAGGGTGCCCGACATGCCCATGATCTCGGCGTACGACGGCACCGACCTGGCGTATCGCACGATCGGGAACGCCGGTCCGCCGCTGCTCTGCCTGCCGGGCGGCCCCATGCAGGCCTCCGCCTATCTCGGCGACCTCGGCGGCCTCTCGGCGCACCGCTGTCTCATCGTCCCGGATCTGCGGGGCACGGGGCGCTCGGGAGTCCCCGAGGACACCGGGACCTACCGCTGTGACCGGCTGGTCGGCGACGTGGAGGCCCTGCGGGCCGAGCTGGGCCTGGAGCGGGTCGATCTGCTCGCCCACTCGGCGGGCGCCAACCTGGCGGCACTGTACGTGAGCCGGTATCCGGAGCGGGTCGGCAGGCTCGCGCTGATCACGCCGAGTGTCATGGCCGCCGGGATCACGATCACCGGCGAGGACCGGCTGGCGACGGCGGAGCCGCGCCGGGGCGAGCCGTGGTTCCCGGAGGCGTTCGCGGCCCTGGGGAACATCGTCGCCGGGCGGGCGACCGACGACGACTGGCAGGCCATCGGCCCGTTCTACTACGGCCGCTGGGACGAGACGGCCCGTGCCCACCGGGCCGCCGAGGCCTGGCAGCGCAACGCCGAGGCAGCGGCCGTCTTCGCCTCGGAGGGAGCCTTCGACCCGGCGGCCACCCGCGGCGCGCTGGCCCGCTTCGACGCGCCCGTGCTGGTGTACGCCGGGGAGTTCGACCTGGCGGCCCCGCCGCGCGCGATGGCCGAGGTCGCCGCGTTGTTCCCGCGCGCGCAGACCGTCGTACAGCGCGGAGCGGCGCACTTTCCGTGGCTGGACGACCCCGGCGGCTTCGTGGCGGCCGTCTCGGCGTTCCTGACGGCCCCGCACGGCGGCGGCAGCGGCCGGTCGGGCCGCTGGTGAACACTGCCCGGGTTGGTGAGCGTGACGCGGTTCGAAAACTCCCTCGGCCGGCCGGCCGGCCGGTGCGCGGCGCGGCACCGGGTGCGGCTGGTCGAACCGGCGATCAGCTCCGGCACGGACGAGGCGGCCGGGCCGCCGAACCGTTCCGCCTCCGCCACTGCGGCGTCGCCGGGGCCTCGCGGGCCAGGCTCGCGCTCACCGTCCGGCGGCTCCGCGGCGACCGACTGCTGACCGGAAGGCAGTGATGATCGTCACTTCCGGCGAAAACGCCACACATTGTCCTCGCGGAAGCCCTCGACACCCTCCGGTGAGACGCTGGGCTTGCGGTCGGCCTGCGCGGTGACCACGGTCCAGGTCCCGTCGGGCAGGGCGAGTTCGGCGAGGAGGCCGTCCAGGGTGGGGAACTCGCCGTCGAAGGGCGGCTCCTGCATCCAGGTGGGCCAGGCACCGTGCAGCGTGATCAGGAAGGTGCCCCCGGGTGCCACGGCCGCGGCGGCGCGACGCAGGATCCCGTACAGGTCGAGGTCGACCGGGGACTGGAGGTAGTGGGCGGCGACCAGGTCGAAGGTGCCGTCGGGGAAGGTGTGCCCCAGCTCGTGGCGCTCCCACGCGATCCGGTCGGCGACTCCGGCGTCGGCGGCGTGCCGGGCGGCGCGCTCCAGGGCGATGTCCGCGATGTCGACCGCGGTGACCCGCCAGCCCTGAGAGGCCAGCCAGACCGCGTCGGCGCCCTCGCCGCATCCGAGGTCCAGGGCGGTGCCCGGGCTCAGCTCACTCACCTCGCGGACCAGTGACGGGTTGGGACGGCCGCTCCAGACGCGGTCGTCCTTGCGGTAGAAGCCCTCCCAGAAGTCGGCGGGCTGCTGTTCCGGTGCGGGGGTGTGCGTCATGGCGTGTGCCTCCTGAGTTCGCGTACGGCTCTGCACCCCCGAGCCTGGATCCGCACCGGTCCCGCCGCAAACATAATTGCCAGTTCGGCAAATCCGGTGCGGCACATCCGGACCGGCGCATCCGGCCCGGCGCCTCCACTGCGGCACATCGGGTGCGGCGAGGGCGGTGCGGGCCGTCGGTCGTACGCTGGTGACCGTGCGTGAAGTGGACGGAGACAACGGCCCGGCGGCGGTGGCGGCGCGCTTCACGGGGCGCGAAGTGGCCGGAGTGCGCCGGGTGTCGGGAGCGCTCGCCGAGGTGACGCTGCGCGGCGGCCCGGTGGTGATGGTGAAGCGGCAGGAGGCGCCGGGCGGAGTGCGGGCCGAGGCCGCGGGACTGCGGTGGCTCGCGGAGGCCGGCGCGGTACGGGTGCCCGCCGTCCACGGACACGACGGGTCGTGGCTGGTGATCGACAGGGTCCCGGCGGGCCGGCCCGGCGCGGAGGCGGCCGTGCGGTTCGGGCGGGAGCTGGCCGCGCTGCACGCCGCGGGCGCGCCCGCGTTCGGGGCACCGCCGCCGCACGGCCCCGAGGACGCCTCCATCGGGCTGGCCCCCATGCGCAACGTCGCCGGCGCCGACTGGCCGCGCTGGTACGCCGAGCACCGCGTGCTGCCGTACCTGCGGCGCGCCGTCGACGACGGGGTGCTGGGCGCCGAGGAGGCCCGGGTGTTCGAGCGGGTCTGTGCCCGGCTGCCCGAGCTGGCCGGACCCGAGGAACCGCCGGCCCGGCTGCACGGCGATCTGTGGAACGGAAACGTGCTGTGGGGAGCCGACGGGCGGGCCTGGCTGATCGACCCGGCCGCACACGGCGGACATCGCGAGACCGACCTGGCGATGCTCCAGCTCTTCGGCTGCCCGCATCTGGACCGCGTTCTCGGCGGCTACCAGGAGGCCGCCCCGCTCGCCGACGGCTGGCGGGAACGGGTCGCCCTGCACCAGCTGTTCCCGCTGCTCGTCCATGTCGTGCTGTTCGGGCGGTCGTACGCCGCTCAGGCCATCGAGGCCGCTCGTACCGCCCTGGTCCGCTGACCCGGCTGTCGTCCCCTCGGATACAGTGGCGCGCCACATCGAGAGGAGACGGGACTGTGCAGGTCAGGGTGGGGACGGCGGGACGGATGATGGCTTCGGCCGCGCTGGCGGCCGTGGTGCTGACGGGATGTTCGGACACCGCCGAGCCGGACGCCAAGGTCCCGCCGACCACGTCGGCCGGTGCCCCGGCGGGCGCGGACGCGGCGCACGCCGAGCGCGGCGGGAGCATCGGCGCGGCGGGCTCCGCCTGCGAGCTGCCCGTCACCTTCGACATCGCCGCCCGCTGGGAGGCGGAGGCGATCGACGCCGCCGGGGCCGAGGTGGCGGTGGACGAGCTGAAGGACGGCGGCTCGGACGACCCGGACAGCCTGGACGAGGAGCTGGCCGCCGAGATCGCCGACTCGCTGCTCCGCCAGGGCCCGGTCGTCGCCGCGTGCGAGGTGGACGCCAAGCCCGCCGGGAACATCGGCTTTCTGCGCGTCTTCACCGGTGAACCGGGCGACGACGACGCGCGGACCGTGCTGGAGGCCTTCGTGACCGCGGAGGAGAGTGACGAGGTGAGCATCGGCGAGCAGGAGTACCGCACCTTCCGGTCGGGTGACCTGACCGGGGTCGAGGTGTCATACCTGCGCACCAGCGAGATCCTTGAGGAGACGAAGCGGCAGCACGCGCTCGCCGTCACCACGGCGGGCGGACCGGTCGTCCTGCACCTGGGCGGGCTGGACGACGAGGAGCACGAGGCGATGCTTCCGGCGTTCGAACTCGCCAAGCGGACCCTTCGCACCTCCTGACCCGCGCCGTCCAGAGCAGCCCGGGCCGCGCGGAACGCGGGGCGCACGCCCGCGTGCGGGCGGCGGGCGTGCGGGCGCATGCTTGCTGTGTCGTGTGCGGGCGCAGGCGGCCGGTGCCGGACCCAGTCGCCCGCGCTGCGGCACGCGTGGACGGGGACAGGACCGATGACTGGGAGCGGCGAGGACCGGAGCGGGCCGCGGGCGCGGCTGACCGCGCTGCTCACCGACGCCGCGATCGAGGCCATCGGCGCCGCCGGAGCCCGTGCCGCCGGGCTGTACATGCGGTCCTCGACACCCGGGGTGCTGCGGATGGCCGCCCTCGCCGGGCTGCCGGGGGCGCTGTTCCGGCCCTGGTGGCGGGTGCACGTGGACCGGCGCTTCCCCGTCGCCGACACCTACCGGCTGGGCGTCCAGGTGGTGCTGCCGAACACCACCGAGACCATGCGCCGCTACCCGCAGTTCGCCGCCGCGCTGCCGTTCCCCATCGGGTCGATCTGTGTGCCGGTCGCCGGGGCGGCGGAAACGTTCGGTGTGCTGACCGTGCTGCGGCCGGCCACGCCGGAGGCCGCGGAGCTGCTCCCCGCCCGCGACCGGCTGGCCGAGCTGGCCCAGGAGCTGAGCGCCGCGGTGCGCCCTCTGGAGGCCGACGACCCGGCCTTGGTCTGGGACGAGGAGCCGGTGTGCGTCGCGCCGCCGGCCACCCGCCCGGCGTCGGTGCGGGTCGGCCGGTTCCGCTGGGATCCGGCGGCGGACGTGGTCACCGGCGACGGCACTCTGGGCGTGTTGCTGGGGCTGGCCCCCGATGAGCTGCCCGGCAGCGCCCGCGCACTCGTGCGGACCCTGACGAGGGAGGACGCGCAACGGCTCCTGGAGCTGCTGCGGGAGACGGCCGGCGGCGCCCCGGCTCCGGCCGGGCCGCTGTATGTGCGGACCGCCGACGGGGTCGCGCTGCGGGTGGAGCTGTGGACGCCGTCGCGCGTCGAGGGCATCGTCCTGGACGCGGGCTCGGTGGCCGACGCGGCCGCCGACCAGCTGCCGCAGGGCATGTTCTGCCTGGACCGCCTGGGCCGGATCGTGCACGCCAATCCGAGCGCCGCCCGGCTGCTGGGCGAGCCGCGGGCCAGGTTCCTCGGGCGGCCCCTGTGGGAGGGCGTGCCCTGGCTGGGCCAGCCCGCCTTCGAGGACCATCTGCGGGCGGCGCTGCTCGCGCCCGACCCGGTGCACTTCCACGTGCGCCGGCCGCCGCGCGGGGAGCGGGAGTACGCCGCGGGCGCGGACCGGCGGCCCGACGAGCCGTTCCGTCCGGGTGAGGGCGACTGGCTGGCCGTCTCGGTGCATCCCGGCGCCGATGTGCTGACCTGCACCGTGGCCCGGTCCACGGGCGGCGCGGACGCCGCCGCGACGCCGGCCGTCCGGTCGCCGGCGGCCGAGGCCGCGGAGGCCGGGCCGGCCGCGGCGTCTCCGGCGTACCGGCCGATCGTGCTGGCGCTGGCGCTGACCGAGGCGGTCACCGCCCGGCAGGTGTCGGCGGTGGTCATGCAGGAGCTGCTGCCCGCCTTCGGCGGCCGGCGGCTCGCCATCTACCTCCTCCAGGACCGGCATCTCTACCTGGCCTGGGAGAGCGGCTTCCCGCCCGGGTTCCTCGCGCCGTTCCAGGGGGTCGGCCTCGATGCCCGGTTGCCCGGGGTGGAGACGCTCACCACCGGTCAGCCGCTCTTCTTCGACTCGATGGAGCAGCTGGCGGCGGCCTATCCCGGCATCCCGCTGGACGCGACGGTGGGCGCCCGCGCTTTTCTGCCGCTGATCGCCTCGGGGCGGCGGGTCGGCTCCTGCATCCTGGGTTTCGACCGGACACGCCGTTTCGGCACCGAGGAGCGCACGGTGCTGACCGCGCTCGCCGGGGTGATCGCGCACGCCATGGAGAAGGCCCAGCGCTACGAGACCGAGGCCGCGCTCGCCCGCGGCCTGCAACGGGCACTCCTGCCCCGGCGGCTGTCGGTGCACCCCCGGGTCGAGGCCGCGGGCCGGTATCTGCCGGGCACTCAGGGGATGGACGTCGGCGGCGACTGGTACGACGTGGTGGAGGCCGGTGACGGGGTGGCGCTGGTGATCGGCGACGTCCAGGGGCACGGAGTGCAGGCGGCCGCCACGATGGGGCAGCTGCGCAGCGCCGTACGGGCGTTCGCGCTGGACGACCGGCCGCCGGACGAGGTGCTCGGCGGCACCAACCGGCTGCTCATCGACCTGGATCCGGGCCAGTTCGCGACCTGCTGCTATGTGCGGCTCGATCCGGCCACCGGCGTCGCCCGGTTCGTCCGGGCGGGCCATCCGCCGCCGCTGCTGCGTCACCCGGACGGCCGCACCCAGGTCCTGGACCTGCCCGGCGGGGTGGTGCTCGGGGTGGACGCGCACGCCGACTATCCGGTGTCGGAGCTGCCGATGGCGCCGGGCGCGCTGCTGGCGCTGTACACCGACGGGCTCGTGGAGCGGCCCGGCGGCGACATCGACGACGGCATCACCGCGTTGCGGCTGGCCCTGGCCAAGGCCGGTGCCCCGCCGCCGCGGCCGGGAGGGCGCTGGCTGGCCGGGGTCGCCGACCGGCTCACCTCGGCCGCCCGGCACGCCGTCGACCGCCCGGACGACATCGCGCTGCTGCTCGCCTGCCGACGCGGCGCGCCGGGCGGCACCGCATGAACCCGGCCGCCACGGGCCCCCCTCCGACGCACCGCATGAACCCGGCCGTCACGGGCCCCCCTCCGACGCACCGGACGAACCCGGCCACCACGGGCCCCCCTCCGACGCACCGCATGAACCCGGCCGCCATGGGCCCCCCTCCGACGCACCGGACGAACCCGGCCGCCACGGGCCCCCCTCCCGTATCCCCGGCGCACCCCACCGCGGGACCGCCCCGGGCGCACCCGACGAACCCTGCCGCGGGACTGCCTCCGGTCCACCGGATGAACCCGACCGTACGACAGCCCCGGGTGACGCCCCTCGCCTCCCGGGGCCGGGGAGTGTAGACAGGGCACATGGTCCGACATTTGGGTCGATCCCGGGCTCGGTCCACCGGACCGCCCGGCGCCGCGCGCACCCGGCGGGTGGCACAGGCTCTGCCGGGCGGCGGGCCGGGACCGCGGCGCAGCGCCGGCCGGCCGGAGCCGGCGGGCGGGCTGCGGTCGGTGCTGAGCGGACGCAGTGTCGCCGGACAGGTCTTCGTGCTCCAGGTCGTCGTCGTGCTGGTGCTGGTCGCCGCCGCGGTGGTGGCGCTGGTGCTCCAGGCGCGCTACGACAGCACGCAGGAGGCCCGCAACCGGTCACTCGCCGTCGCCGAGACCTTCGCCGAGGCGCCGGGCACCCGGGAGGCGCTCGCCGGCCGGGATCCCACCGCGGTGCTCCAGCCGCGGGCGGAGGCGGCACGCAAGGCGACGGGCGTCGACTTCATCGTCGTGATGAACCCGGACGGCATCCGCTACACCCACCCGCTGCCCGACCGGATCGGCAAGAGGTTCGTAGGGAACATCGAACCCGCGCTGGCCGGTGAGCCGGTGACCGAGGAGATCGACGGGACGATCGGGCGGCTGGTGCAGGCCGTGGTGCCGATCCAGGAGCCCGACGGCCCCGTGGTCGGCCTGGTCTCGGCCGGGATCACCACCGAGCACGTGGGCGGCGCCGCCGACCGGCAGCTGCCGCTGGTGCTGGTCGCCGCGGCGGTGGGCCTGGCGGTGGCCACGGCGGGCACCGCGCTGGTGAGCCGGCGGCTGCTGCGGCAGACGCACGGGCTGGGGCCGCGCGAGATGACCCGGATGTACGAGCACCACGACGCCGTGCTGCACGCCGTCCGCGAGGGCGTGCTCATCATGGACGGCGACGGCGCACTGCTGCTCGCCAACGACGAGGCGCGGCGCCTGCTGGACCTGCCCGAGGACGCCGAGGGCCGCCATGTGCGGGAGCTGGGTCTCGACCCGGCCGCCGCCGAGCTGCTGGCCTCCGGCCGGGTCGCCACGGACGAGGTGCGGCTGGTCAAGGACCGGCTGCTGGCCATCAACCAGCGGCCCACGGACCTGGCGGGCGGCCCGCCGGGCGGTGTGGCGACGCTGCGCGACTCGACCGAGCTGCGCGCCCTGTCCGGCCGGGCGGAGGTGGCGCGAGAACGCCTCGACATGCTGTACGCGGCCGGGGTCGGCATCGGCACCAGCCTGGATGTGACCCGGACGGCGGAGGAGCTGACGGAGCTGGCGGTGCCCCGGTTCGCGGACTTCGTGACCGTGGACCTGTTCGACGCGGTGCTCGCAGGGGAGCAGCCGGAGGCCGGGCTCGAGCTGCGCCGTACCGCCTTCGGCGGGATCCGCCAGGACCCGCCGCTGTACCCGGTGGGCCGGCGGATCCGGTTCGTTCCCTCCTCCCCGCAGGCGCGCAGCCTGCGCACCGCTCAGGCCATCCTGGAGCCCCGGCTGAACGCGTCCCCCGGCTGGCAGGCGCAGGACCTGGAACGCACGGCGCACGTGCTGGAGTACGGCATCCACTCGCTGATCACCGCCCCGCTGCGGGCCGGATCGCTGATCCTGGGGCTGGCCAACTTCTGGCGTTCCCGCAAGCCCGAGCCGTTCGACGCGGAGGACCTGGCGCTCGCCGAGGAACTGGTGGCGAGGGCCGCGGTCTCGATCGACAACGCCCGCCGCTACACCCGCGAGCACACCATGGCGGTGACCCTCCAGCGCAGCCTGCTGCCCCGCAGCCTGCCCGAGCAGAACGCGCTGGACGTCGCCTACCGGTATCTGCCGGCGCAGGCCGGGGTCGGCGGCGACTGGTTCGACGTACTGCCGCTGTCCGGCGCCCGGGTCGCCCTGGTGGTCGGCGACGTCGTCGGGCACGGGCTGCACGCGGCGGCCACCATGGGCCGGCTGCGGACCGCCGTGCACAATTTCTCGGCGCTGGACCTGGCGCCCGACGAGCTGCTGACGCTGCTCGACGAGATGGTGGCCCGGATCGACCAGCACGAGGCCGAGGAGGGCGGCAGCGCCCCGGTCACCGGCGCGACCTGTCTGTACGCGATCTACGACCCGGTCTCCCGGCACTGCTCGATCGCCCGCGCCGGGCACCCGCCGCCCGCCCTGGTGCGGCCGGACGGCGTGGTGGAGTTCCCCGAGGTGCCCGCCGGTCCCCCACTGGGTCTGGGCGGGCTGCCGTTCGAGACGGCCGATCTGGAGCTGGCGGAGGGCAGCCGGCTGGTGCTGTACACGGACGGGCTGGTGGAGGACCGCGGCCGGGACATCGACGTCGGACTCGACCTGCTGCGCGAGGCGCTGCAGCAGGCAGGGCCGTCACCGGAGGACACCTGCCGGGCGGTCGTGGACGCGCGGCTGCCGACCCGGCCCAGCGACGACATCGCGCTGATCGTGGCCCGCAGCCGGGCACTGGGCCCCGACCGGGTCGCCGCCTGGGACGTGCCGTCCGATCCGGCGGCGGTGGCGGAGGTGCGCTCCTCGGTCACCCGGCGGCTGGCCGACTGGGGCCTGGAGGAGCTGGCGTTCACCACCGAGCTGATCCTCAGCGAACTGGTCACCAACGCGATCCGGTACGGCGGCGCCCCGATCCGGGTGCGGGTCCTGCGCGATCGCAGCCTCATCTGCGAGGTCTTCGACAGCACCAGCACCGCACCCCACCTCCGCTACGCCGCCATGACGGACGAGGGCGGCCGCGGCCTGTTCCTGGTGGCTCAACTGGCCGAACGGTGGGGCACCCGCTACCTCCCCTCCGGCAAGGTGATCTGGGCCGAACAGCCCCTGCCGTGACCCCGGCCGGGCCGGACCGAGGAACCGCGCGGCGGCACGGCAACGGCCCGGCCCCCGGGCGTCGCCGGGGTCCGGGCCGGGTGGGTGAGTACCCGTCAGCCGCCGCTGAGCCGGGCCCGCAGCAGTTCCTTGCCCAGCTCGGCACCCTTGCGGCTGTCCGCCTGGGCCTTGCGGAACAGCTCCGCGACCTCGGTGTCCTTCTCGCGCTCCGCGTCCTGGATGTACTGCTCCAGCCGCAGCGCGTTGCTGAGGCACGCCTCCACGTACCAGATGAGGTTGTAGTCCTTGTCCGCCGTGCCGGTCACACCGCCGGTCTCCGTGCTGCTGGTCACTCGGGCCTCCTCCTTCTGTGCGGGTCGATGTCTCGTAGCTCGAAGCTGCGGGCCGGGTACCCATCCTTCGGAGGGCCACACCAGGCGCGGCGTCCCACGAGGCGTCATGTCCCGTCGGGACAGATCTCCCGCCGGGACATGAGCGGCGTACGCTCGAAGACATGGTGGTGACGCCGTCCACGACCGAGGACGGCCGGCGGCGCGGCAGACCCGCTCCGCGCCGGCCGCCGCCGCCCTGGGGCTGGTCCCGCAGCGCGGTCTGGCGGCGACCACGGTCGAGGCGATCGCCGCCGAGCTGGGCATCCACCCACTGGGGCCGGGCGCGATGGCGGAGTACCCACTGGTCGACGACGCCCGGAATCCCGTGCCGTCGGAGGGGCTGGGCCCGGTGGCGGCGGTGCCGCTGACGGATGTGAGGCCGACGCCGTATCACGCCGTCGCTGGACGACGCCCCGCTCGCCTCCGAGCGGTCGCACTCGGGGAAGATCAGCGGCCGGGCGGTGAGCCTGCCCCACGGCCGAGCGGTGCCGCCGCGTGGGGGCGCGACCGGTCCCCCGCTCCGGTCGCGCCTTCCCTGCTGTGCCGAACCTACGTGCCGGGTGCGGCCCTTGGAAACCGCGCCGATGCCAGCTCCGGCACGCGGAGGACTCACCCGTGCACAGCCGAGTCCGGATTGTTCCGGTCTGCCGTGCGCAGGACGGGCTCGGGGAGGTCGCCGAGCGCCAGGTGGGCGAGGACGACTTCGTACAGGTCGCTGCCCGCGGCGAGGAGCTGGCGCTCCAGGACCGGTTCGGCGGCCCGGACGTGTTCGCGGACGGTCTGCGCGTGGACGCCCAGCCGCTGGGCGGCGCGTTCGGCGTTGCCGCCGGCGGAGATCCAGGCGCGCAGCGTGCCGCGCAGGTCGCGCCCGTCGGCGTCGAGTCGGGCCAGCAGGCCTTGGGCCCAGGCCCGCACCGCCGGTCCCGACAGCAGATCGCCCAGTCGGGTGCGGCCCGCCGCGGCGGGGTCGTGGAGGGTGCTGCCCAGCCCGGCCTGGGTGTTCAGGGCCAGGTGGACTGCGGCGCGCACGGCCAGCTCGGAGAGGTCGGTGCCCAGCAGTCCCTCCACGCGGTCCATGCGCGCGCGGACGGTGTTGCGGCTGACGCCGAGCACCTTCGCCGTGTTCACGGCGGTGAACTCCAGACCCAGCCGGGTGGTGGCGAGGAGTTCGGCGCGGACGTGGTGGGCGAGGCCGTCCAGGGGACGCAGCACGGCGAGGGTCCAGTCGCGCAGGGCGCCCGGGTCCATCAGGCGTTCCGGCCGGGTGCGTTCGGCGTACAGCGCGGCCCGGCCGGAACGGAAGCGGGCGACGGCCAGGGCGCTGACCGCCTGCCCGTAGGCGGCCGCCGTCCGGGCGAGGCTCTGCCGCGTGCTGCCGCCGAGGTAGGTACCGGGCCGGGCGTCGATCAGCGACCGCAGTTCGTCCGCGGCCGTCTCGCCCGGTACGACGACGATGACGTGGCCGTCCAGGGCGGGGCAGCGCACCACCAGGGCCCGCTCCCCCGTGGCGTGGAGACAGGCCTCGGCGAGCCGGTCGCGCTGCTCGGGGTGGCATTCGGCGACGTACACGCGGGCCGTCTCGGTGTCGAGGAGTCCGGGCCACAGCCCGGCTGCGACCCGGCGGGCTGAGACGGTGTCCTCGACCATGAGCAGTTGCAGGATCGCCAGCCGCAGGTCGGAGGCGGCCCGTTCGAGGCGGTGTCCGGCGGCGGTGGTCTCGTGGGCGCGCAGCAGCAGTTCCAGGGCGCCGGCGGTGTGGGTGACGATGTCCGCCGTACGCCGGTCGAAGGGCGCGGTGCGTGCCACGGTGAGCACGGCGGCCCGCGCGGGCTGCGGCAAGGTGACGCGGATCAGGCGGAGATGGCGTCCGTGGTCCTCCAGCGCGGCGGCGGCGATCCGGCCCGTCGCGATGTCCGCGGTGAGCGCCGGGTCCGCGGGGACCGGCCGGCCGGCCAGCGGGGTGCCGTCGGCGTCCGCCAGGCAGACGTCGGCGGCGACGGTCCGGGCGAGCCAGGCGACGACCCGGCGCGGGTCGCGCCCGGTGGGCCGCAGATGGTCCAGGAGTTCTTCCGCCCAGGTCGGCGCGGCGGTGTGGTGCGCGGCGCCCATGACGGCCCCGTGTGCCCGGCCGGCCATGTCGGCTTCTCCTCGTTCCTCGTGCTGCCGTCGTTCGTGAGGGGGGACGTTACCCCACCTCCGGCGGCCCCAGGGGCCGCGCGCGACCGGAGCAGGCACCACGCAGACGGCGCGGGGTCACCGGGGGGGGTCACACCCTCCCGGCGGGCAGGGCGGCCGTCACCGGGGACGCGGTCCGCGCGCGGTGGAGGTGACGGGTCAGCGACTTCAGGGCGCCCGTGGCGGCACCGAGGGCGTCCAGCTCGCCGTCGGTGAGGGCGGCCAGGGCCTCGCCGAGGTGGGCCTCTTCCAGCTCACGGACCTCGGCGAGGCGGCGCCGGGAGGTCTCGGTGAGGTGCAGGTGGGCGACGCGCTTGTCGTCGGGGTCCGGCCGGCGCTCCAGCAACTGCTGCTCGGTCATCTGGGAGACCAGGGCGCTGACGTTGTTCGGCTTCATCAGCAGGGCCTCGGCGGCCTCGCGCACCGTGCAGCCCTCCTGCTGCGCGACGAAGCGCAGCAGCATCAGCTGTCCCTCCGGTGGCTTGGGGTGCGGGAACTCCCGGCCGATCCGCCGGTCCAGAGCCCGATACAGCACGGGCAGGCAGGCCGCCAGCTCGGAGGCCACGCGGGTGGTGCGCTGCACGGGTGCGCCGGTGTCGGACATGACATCCAGGGTAGGTATCCAGCCATACCTACGTCAAAGCGGCCCGTCCGGTGCGCGGTGCGACCGCCCGACGGGACTGGCCCGGGGCCGCGAGCAGAGCGGCCGTCCGGCGGGCGGCGGAGGCCGGCCGGCAGGCCCGGCCAGCAGGCGGGAACCCACAACCGACCGCCGCGCGCCCGCCACCGCGATCGCGAAGGTGGACGCCGGCACCGACCGACAACCCCAGGACCCGCAGGCGGTGAACGCCACAACCGACCACCCGGGCCGGGGACGCCGGTCGGGGCCGGCAGGCCACGGAGGCCAGCCGTTAGGCACAACCGACGGGTGGACGGGCAGGCAGGCACAACCGGCGGGCAGGAGGCGGTGCGGTCGGCCGCGGGCGGTGGTGCCGACCGGAGCGGGCGCCCCGCCGCGTCACCGGTGTCGTGAACCGAGCGGTCGGCCGCCCGGGGGGGCTGACCGGTCCGGCGCGCGGGACGGCATAAGCTCGACGGATGGCGAAGTACTACGACGTGCACCCCGACAACCCCCAGGCGCGCACCATCGCGCAGATCGCCGACGGCGTCCGTTCCGGTGCGCTCATCGCGTACCCGACGGACTCCTGCTACGCACTGGGCTGCCGGATCGGCAGCCGGGACGGGGTCGACCGGATCCGCTCCATCCGCCGGCTGGACGACCGGCACCACTTCACCCTGGTGTGCGAGGACTTCGCACAGCTCGGCCAGCTCGTCCGGGTCGACAAGGACGTCTTCCGGGCCATCAAGGCGTCCACGCCCGGCAGTTACACCTTCATCCTCCCCGCGACGAAGGAGGTGCCGCGCGCCCTGATGCACCCGAAGAAGAAGACGGTCGGGGTGCGTATCCCCGACCATGTGGTCACCCAGGCGCTGCTCGCCGAACTCGGCGAACCCCTGCTGTCGAGCACCCTGCTGCTGCCCGACGAGGACGAGCCGATGACCCAGGGCTGGGAGATCAAGGACCGCCTCGACCATGCGGTGGACGCGGTGGTGGACTCCGGTGACTGCGGTACCGAGCCGACGACGGTCATCGACTTCTCCGGCGGCGAGGTGGAGATCGTCCGGCGGGGAGCGGGCGACACGGCGCGGTTCGAGTAGCCGCCGGGGCGGGCCCCGGCGTCCGGCGCCGGGCGTGCCACCATGGCCGAAGCCGGGCTCGCCGGGCCCGGCTTGATCGCCCAGCGCAGAGAGGTGACCCCACCACCATGACCGCCGTGCAGGGAACCGCCGTGGACATCCGCACCGAGGACGGCATCGCCGACGCCTACCTCGTCCACCCGGAGGACGGCGGTCCGCACCCGGCGGTGCTGCTCTTCATGGACGCCTTCGGGCCGCGCCCCGGGCTGCGGTCGATGGCCGACCGGCTGGCCGCCGCCGGGTACACGGTGCTGTTGCCCAACGTGCTCCACCGCGACGGGCGCGCCCCGGTGGTGGAACTGCCGGCGTTCATCGACGACGAGGCACGACCGCGGCTGTTCCGGCGTCTCGCCCCGCTCGTGCTCGCCCTGACCCCTGACGCGGCGATGGGGGACGCGGACGCCTTTCTGAGGTATCTCGCCGACTGCCCGGCGGCGGCGGACGGCCCGGTCGCGCTGGTCGGTTACTGCATGGGTGCCCAGCTCGCGCTGTACACGGCGGGCACCCACCCGGACCGGGTCGCGGCGGTGGCCGGGTTCCACGGGGCGCGGCTCGCGACGGAGCTGCCGGACAGCCCGCATCTGCTGGCCCACCGCATCACCGCGGAGGTGTATTTCGGGCAGGCCGAGAACGACTCCGCGGAGGAGCTGGAGCGGCTGGACAAGGCGCTGACCGAGGCGGGGGTCCGGCACCGCTGCGAGGTCTATCCGGGCACGCAGCACGGTTACACCCAGGCCGACACCTCCGCGTACCACGAGGAGGGCGACCGGCGGCACTGGGCGGCGCTGCTCGATCTGCTGAGCCGTACGTTCCGGCAGCTCCGCTGACACCGGCTCACCTCTCCGATCAGTTCCGGCCGTGTCGCACGCATTGACATGAGCGCGTCGCGGCGCGAATCTGAGAGCGCTCTCACGCACTGGTCCGGACCAAACTCGCACATCCCCTCCAGTCCCCCCACAGCGCTCCCCGCACGGAGGTGAGGCATGCTCGGATCCCTCAGACACCCCCGGACGGCGGCCCTGGCCGTCGCCGCCGCCCTGCTCGGCGGCCTGCTCACACTCGGCACACCCCCGGCCGCCGACGCCGCGGTTCCCGCCACGATCCCACTGAAGATCACCAACAACTCCGGTCGCGGCGACCAAGTCCACGTCTACGTCCTCGGCACCTCGCTGACCACCGGTCAGCAGGGCTGGGCCGACGCCGGCGGCACCTTCCACCCCTGGCCCGCCGGAGGAATCCCCCCCGTCCCGGCCCCGGACGCCTCCATCCCCGGCCCCGCCGCCGGCCAGTCCACGACGATCCGGATCCCCAAGCTCTCCGGCCGGATCTACTTCTCCTACGGCCGCAAGCTCGACTTCCGGCTCGCCACCGGCGGACTGGTGCAGCCCGCGGTGCAGAACCCGAGCGACCCCAACCACGACATCCTCTTCAACTGGTCCGAGTACACGCTGAACGACTCGGGGCTGTGGCTCAACAGCACGCAGGTCGACATGTTCTCCGCGCCGTACGCGGTCGGGGTGCGGCGCGCCGACGGGTCCACGGCGAGCACCGGACGGCTCAAGCCGGGCGGCTACAACGGGGTGTTCACGGCCCTGCGCGCCCAGCCGGGCGGCTGGGGCGGCCTGTTGCAGACGCGGTCCGACGGAACCGTGCTGCGGGCGCTGTCCCCGGCGCACGGGGTCGGGACCGGGAGGATCCCGGCGTCCGTGATGGACGACTACATCAACCGCGTATGGCAGAAGTACGCGACCACCACCCTGACGGTCACCCCGTTCGCCGACCGGCCGCAGACCACGTACCAGGGCCGGGTGTCGGGCGGCGTGCTGCGCTTCACCAACAGCGCGGGAGTGGTCGTGACCAGCTTCCAGAAGCCGGACGCCGACAGCGTCTTCGGCTGCCACAAGCTGCTCGACGCGCCCAACGACGAGGTCCGCGGTCCGATCTCCCGCACCCTGTGCGCGGGCTTCAACCGGTCGACACTGCTGGTCAACCCCAACCAGCCGGACAGCTCTTCCGCCGCGTTCTACAAGGACGGGGTGACCAACCACTACGCGCGGATCATCCACGAGCGGATGGCCGACGGGAAGGCGTACGCGTTCGCCTTCGACGACGTCGGCCACCACGAGTCCCTCGTCCACGACGGCGCTCCGCAGCAGGCATATCTGACGCTGGATCCGTTGAGCTGACCAACTCGGCGTGACGAGGCGCGAGATGGGGCCGGGGATTCCTCCCAGGTCCCGTCTCGCGCCGCATTCGATCATCATTACGATGCACTGGTGTCTGACTCTTCACGTGATACCGCGGAAGGCGCGGGCTGGGGCGCGCCCGAACCCGGCGACTACCGGCAGCTGGTCCCGGACCAGTGCCAGAGGCTGTCGTGGCTCGACCCCAGGACGCTGTGGCTCGCCCGCAACGGCATGCTGGCGTCCTGGTTCGGCGACCCCACGGGCCGTACCCGAAGCCGCTGGGTGCAGCAGCAGGCGGCGGCCGGGGCGCCCGCGGACAAGGTGATCCGGCGCTCGGACCCCGACCGCTTCGCGTTCCTGGTGGCCGGGGACACGGGCGAGGGCGGCGATCCGCAGTACGCGGTGGTGCCGGGCCTGTTGCGGGTGGGCCAGGACACCCAGTTCATGGTCATCGCGAGTGACGTCATCTACCCCGTGGGCGCCACGGACGACTACGGCGACAAGTTCTTCCGCCCGTACCAGGACTATCCGGCGCCGATCTACGCCGTCCCCGGGAACCACGACTGGTACGAGGACCTGCACGGTTTCATGCGCGTCTTCTGCGACGACGCGCCGCCGCTGCCGCCCTCGCCCCGGCCCCGCGCGCTGACCCGGGCCTGGCTGCGCGACCGGCTGTGGCACCGGCCGGGCCCGGCCGACGAGGCGGGTTTCGCCCAGGCCCGCAAGCTGCGCTCCGCGCCCGCCCAGTTCTCCGTCCAGCCCGGCCCGTACTGGGCGATCGACGCCGGGCCGATCCGGATCGTGGGCATCGACACCGGGCTGCTCGGCACGCTCGACGCCGAGCAGGGCGCCTGGCTGCGCGAGGTCTCCCGCGACCCGCGCCCGAAGATCCTGATCACCGGGCGACCGCTGTACGCCGACGGCACGCACCGCCCGTGCCCCATCGAGGGCGGCGGCACGGTCGACGAGATCGTCCGCGACCCCGCGCACCGCTACGTCGCGGCGATCGGCGGCGACATCCACAACTACCAGCGCTATCCGATACGGGTGGACGGGGGTCGCACCATCCAGTACGTCGTCGCGGGCGGCGGCGGGGCGTTCACCCACGCCACCCACACCATCCCCCCGGTGCAGGTGGCCGGCCTGACGGAGGACGACTTCCGCTGCTACCCCCTGCGGGGTGACTCCCTGGCCTTCTACAGCCGGATCTACGCCCGCCGCACCCGGCTGCGGCGCTTCTTCACCCTCACCGAAGCGGAGGCCGCGGCCGTCGTCGCCGAACGCCTCGACGGCCGGCCCGCCCGCACCCCGGGCGCGCCGGCCCCCGTCACCCGCCGCACGCGCCTGGTCGCCGCCCTGCTCGGCACCGGCCGCCGACCGCGCCGTGCCGCCCGCTTCCGCCTCCCCGTCCGCAAGCTCTACACCGGCCTGCTCTCCCCCGGCTGCGCCACCCACGCCCCGCCCTTCTTCAAGTCGTTCCTGCGGATCGACGTCGCCCCCGACGCCCTGCGTCTGCGCTGCCACGCCGCGACGGGCCACCGCGCCCAGGAACTCGATCCGCCGGTGGAGGACGAGGTGACCATCCCGCTGACCTGAACCGACCCGGCGACGTCGGCGCTCAGGTCGTGAACTCGCGTATCACCGTGTTCCGGAACACGGCCCGGCCGTCGATGGTGAACAGCGCCAGACGCGCGTCGATGAGGTAGGGGAACACCTCGGAGGTGTGGACGTACCGGCCGTCGTCCACGAACATCTCCACCGAGGTCCGGTCCACCAGGATCCGCAGCCGTACCCGGCGTGCCGACGGATCGAACGGACTCCTGCTCTCCTGCCAGCGCCCGGAGGCGTCCGGGTTCACGGTGGTCCGGCGGTTGAGGAAGGCGTAGTCGCGGTGGACGCCGGCGTCGACGTGCCGGACGCCGTCGGCGGAACGGCGCAGTTGCAGGCCGGCGCCGGTGAGCTGGTCCCAGGTGATCTCGCAGCTGATCTCGTAGGCGGTGCCCCGGTGATCGAGGACGCGGGTGCCCTCGACCTCGATGTCGCCGAGCTTCACCGTGCGGGAGACGTACCGGTCGAGGGCGGCGACCGGGCGGGAGGCGAGGTAGAGGGTGCCGGAGGCGGCGCGCTTCAGGGTGATCTCCCGGACGATGGAGTCGGTGCCGTTGAAGCCGTCGGTGTCGATGGTGGGCGTGGTGTGGGCGTAGTCCCAGTTGTTGAGCCAGCCGATGGCGTGGCGGGCGCGCTCGTCGAGGGTGCCGGTGGCGTTCCGCTTCTCGAAGGTGACGGCGCCGTACCAGTCCCAGCCGTGGTCGAGCCACTGCGGGTCGGCGGCGTCGGGGGTGAAGGCGCTGCCGTCGAAGGCGCCGGTCCAGTACGCGTAGGTGTTCGGCAGTCCGGAGCCCTTGCCGTTGGCGCTGACCCCGAGCACCCACTTTCCGGTGCCGTCGTCGGCGGTGATGCGGAACAGGTCGGGGCATTCGAGGACGCCGATGCCCTCCTTGACGAACCCCCCGGCGTACGTCCAGGCCTTGAGGTCGGACGAGTGGTAGAAACCGACCTTGTCGTTCTCGGCGAGCGCCATCACCCACCGGCCGCGTTCCTCGTCGCGGACGACCTTGGGGTCGCGGAAGTCGCGCACGCCGGGGTTGGGCAGCACCGGGCCGGTGCCGTACGGGCGGAAGGTACGGCCGTTGTCGGTGGAGTAGTAGAGGTACTGGGCCTGGGTGTGGGCGCCTTCCACGGGTTCCATGGTCGCCAGCACGACGACCGCTCCCGCTCCGAAGCCCGCCGTGTTCTCCGTGTCCACGACCGCCGAGCCCGACCAGACGTCGCCGTTGGGCGTGGTGTCCTTGGGCACGGCGATGCCCCGGTCCGTGAAGCGGACCAGGTCGGTGCTGGTGACCAGGCGCCAGGCGGTGCCGGCGGTGGTGCCGCCGGTGAAGTAGTCGGAGTTGTACAGGTAGTAGTAGTGGTATTCGCCGTCGATCCAGACCGGGCGCTGCGGGTCGTTCTTCCACTGGTCGGGGACGGTGAAGTGGTAGGCGGCACGGTAGCGGGCGCAGCCCGGGGCGGCGGCCCGGGGTTTCGCGGCGGCGGGCGCCGGTGGCAGGAGCGCGGCACCGGCGCCCGCGGCGGATCCGGTGAACAGTGCTCTTCTGGACAGGTCTTTTCCGGACAGTCCACGCATCACATCGTTCCTCTCGACGGGCGAGCGGCCTGACGGCGGCTCGGGAACGGCGGCCCGGTGGAACCAGGACTGTAGACCTAACTCGTTAAAGGTCAAGGGGTTCCCGACTCTTGACAGGGCTGTGACGCGCTTTTCATCATCGTCGGCATCAGTTCTCAGCTAACACGAGTTAGGCCTGTTCGATGACCGACTCGCACACCCGCCGCACCCTGCTGCGGTACGGCGCCTACGGCACGGCCGCCGCCGCGCTGGCCGGCACCGCCGTCTCCTGGGACCGGCTCACCGGGGCCGACATCCCCGGCCGCGACGACGGCTCCCTGGTCGTCGCCACCCTCGGCCCGGCCTACGGCCCGGCCGCCGTGCGCACCCTCACCGAGGGCTTCGCCGAGCTGCACCCCGGCATCAAGCTCCGGATCAACGCGGTGCAGGCCGTCGACTGGTCGGACTTCTTCGCCAAGATCCTCACCCAGATCGCCGCGGGCACGGCTCCCGACCTGGTCTATGTGGCGACCGAGGGCGTGCAGCTGTTCGCCCGGCGACTGGGGGTGGCGCTGGACCGCTGGGTCCGGCGGGACGCCGCCGAGCTGCGCGAGTACTTCGCCGACGTCCACCCCTCGCTGGTGGAGTCGATGATGTACGAGGGGAGCCTCTACCAGCTGCCGGTGGAGTTCAACGCGGCGGACGTCTACCTCAACCGGCAGGTGCTGCGGCGGGCCGGTGCGGACCATCCACCGGCCGACTGGACCCGCGACGACTTCACCGCGCTGCTGCGCCGCATGAAGAAGGCGAGCGACTCGCGCTTCACCCCGTACTTCTGGACCAACCGGCTGTGGGGCGGGGTGGTGCCCTGGCTCTTCGCGAACGGCACCAACCTGCTCGCCGAGTCCAAGGCACCCGGCGGCGACTGGCTGTGGGAGACCTTCTACCCGGCGGACCGGCGCCGGGGCCGCGGCGGCGGGTTCCGCTGGACCACGCCGCAGGCGACCGGCGCCCGCTTCGAGGAGACGTACGACTATCTGGCCTCGCTCATCGAGGAGGGCCTGTGCACGCGCCCCGAGGGCGGCAACGGGCAGAACCTCGTCGGCGTGTTCTCCACGGGCCGGGTGGGGGTCACGCCCGCGGGCGGCTTCTGGGCGGGTGGCCTGCACCAGGCGGGCATGCCGTCCGACGCGTACGACGTGCAGTACTTCCCGCGCTGGCGCACCCAGCGCCACCAGTTCGGCGCGGCGGGTTACGCGCTGTTGCGCACCTCGAAGCGGCAGGACGAGGCGTGGGAGTTCATCAAGTACGCCGTCCGCCGGGACACCCTGACCCGGCTGTTCACGACCAACCAGACGACCCCGGCGCGCCGTTCGATGCTGACCGCCGGCCGATACCGGGAGACGGGCCCGGACCACTGGCGGGTCTTCTACGACACCCTCGACCGGTTCCCCGACACGGGGCCGATCCCGGCGCCGCCGCAGGTCGCGGAGGTCGAGCAGGTGCTGCTCAAGCACACCGGCACCGCCCTCGCCGCCCCGCGCGCGGTGCGTCCGGCGCTGCGCCGGCTCCAAGGCGATCTGGAGAAGGCCATGGAGCGTGGGATATGACGGACCCCCAGGTCCCGCCGCGGGAGCGGCACCCGGCGCCCCGGCCGCCCGCCGTCGCGGTACGGCCGGCGCCACGCGAGCGCGGCACGCGGCTGCTGGCCGCCCTGTTCCTGGCCCCCACGATCGTCGGCATCGTCGTCTTCACGGTGGTCCCGATCGCCGGCTCGGTGGTGCTGAGCCTCTTCCACTGGAACGTGATCGACTCCCCGCGTTTCGCGGGGGCGGCCAACTACGGGGAGGTCTTCGGGGATTCCACCGTCCTGGTCTCCTTCCGAAACACCCTGGTCTTCATGGTGCTGGCGGTCGTGCTGCAGCTGCTGATCGCGCTGCTGCTGGCGATCACGGTGGACGGGCGGATGCCGGGATGGCTGCGGTCGGTGTTCCGGTCGGCGTTCTTCTTCCCGCTGGTGCTGTCCGCCGCGTCCATCTCGGTGGTGATGAAGTACCTGTTCAACCAGGACTTCGGGGTGGTGAACTGGCTGCTGGGCCTGGTCGGGATCGCGCCCGTGCCCTGGCTGACCTCGGAGCACGGGGCGATGGCCACGGTGATCCTGGTCTATGTCTGGCAGCAGTTCGGCTTCTCGTTCCTGCTGTTCGTGGGCGGGCTGAACAACATCCCGAAGGAGGTCCACGAGGCCGCCGCGCTGGACGGGGCGACCGGCCCGCGCAAGCACCTGCACATCACCCTGCCGCTGCTGTCGCCCACGCTGCTGGTGGCGTCCGTGGTCGGCATCATCAACGCGCTCCAGGTCTTCGAACAGCCGTACGTGCTGACCGACGGCGGTCCCGGCGACTCCACCCGCACCGTCGTGATGGTCATCTACGAGACGGCCTTCGAGCAGCTGCGGTTCGGCACCGCGTCCGCGGTGGGCGTGCTGCTGTTCGTGCTGATCATGGCGGTCACCGCCCTCCAGTTCCGGCTCAGCCGGCGTTTCGTCCACTACCAGTGAGCCGGGTGAGTCCATGAGCCACACGACCCTGACCGCCGGCCGGGTGCGGCACTCCCTCGCGCCCTGGGCGCGGATCGCCGGTCTGTCCGTCTGCGCCCTGCTGACCCTCGGCCCGGTGATCTGGACCGTCTCCACCTCGCTGCGCGTTCCCGCCGAGTCCTTCGGCCTGCCACCCAGGATCATCCCGGCCGAGCCGACCGCCGAGTCCTATCGCGGGGTTTTCGACCAGATCGACGTCTGGCTGCTCGCCCTGAACTCCACGCTGGTGACGGCGCTGATCGCGGTCGGCCAGATGATCACGGCGGGGCTCGCCGGATACGCCTTCGCCCGACTGGAGTTCCGGTTCAGGAAGCCGCTGTTCGGGCTGGTCCTCGCGACCATGATGGTGCCGTTGCAGGTCACCATCGTGCCGGTGTTCCTGGTGCTGAAGTCGATGGGGCTGACCGACACCCTGCTCGGCCTGATCGTCCCCGCCTTCCCGACCGCGTTCGGCACCTTCCTGATGCGTCAGTACTTCCTCGGCATGCCCAAGGACCTCGGCGAGGCCGCGATGCTCGACGGAGCGGGTCCGTGGCGGGTGTTCCGGTCCGTCTACGCCCCGCTGGCGGCGCCCGGTCTGGCGATCGTCGGCGTGCTCGCCTTCAACTACCACTGGAACGAGTTCTTCCGCCCGCTGATCCTGGAGACCTCCGGCCAGAACTACACCCTGCCGCTGGGTCTCGTCTCCCTCCAGGGCAATCTCGGCACCGGCTCCGTCTCGGTGGTGCTCGCCGGTGTCGTGCTGTCCATGATCCCCGCCGTCGCCGTGTTCGTCGTCGGCCAGCGCCCTCTCCGTGAGGGCATCACCTCCGCAGGAGTCAACCGTTGAGCCCCGACCCCAACGCCCCGCGCTTCCGGGTCCGACCGCCCGCCAACTGGGTCAACGACCCGAACGGGCCGTTCCGCTGGCGTGGCCGCTACCACCTCTTCTACCAGCACAACCCGAACGCCCCCGTGCACGCCGACGTCCACTGGGGCCACGCCTCCAGCCCGGACCTGGCCCGCTGGGAGCATCACCCCGTCGCGCTCACCCCGACGCCCGGCGGGCCCGACGAGGCGGGCTGCTGGTCCGGCTGCACGGTCGACGACGACGGTGTGCCGACGGTGGTGTACACGGGCATCGACCGCCACCACACCGGCCTCGGCGCGATCTGCCTGGCCCGCGCGGCCGATCCCGGCGACCCGGCCCTGACCGAGTGGCGGCCGCGGCCCGTTCCGGTGGTGTCCGGGCCGCCGGCCGGGCTGGACGTGGTGATGTTCCGCGACCCGTTCGTCTTCCGGCACGCCGGGCGCCGCTGGGCCCTGGTCGGCGCGGGCCACGCCGACGGCACCCCGTCGGTGCTGCTCTACGATTGCGCCGACCTGTCCGACTGGCGGTTCGCCGGGGTGCTGCTGGACGGCAACGACCCGGTGGCCGTGGACGCGTTCGGCGACAAGGCCGTCGGCTGGGAGTGCCCGCAGCTGTTCAGGACACCGGGCGGCACGTGGGTGCTGGTGGTGTCGCTGTGGGACGGCGACCCTGGTGCGACGGGCTACCTGACGGGGAGACTGACGCACGCCGGCGAACGGGAGCTGTCCTTCCTCCCCCGCACCGGCGGGACCCTCGACCACGGCCGTGACTTCTACGCGCCCGCCGTCCTCCAGGAGCCGGAGCGGACGCTGATGTGGGGCTGGTCCTGGGAGTCCCGCGAGCCGGGCGAGGCCGAGCGGGCCGGCTGGGCGGGAGTCCTCACCGCGCCGCGGGTGGTCGACGTGCAGGCCGACGGCAGCCTGCGGGTCGTACCGGCCCCGGAGCTGGACCTGCTGCGGGCGCCGGATCCGTTCGTCACCGCACCCGGCGTGGGGACCCGGCTGCCGGACGCGTACGACCTCACGGTCACCGCCCGCGCGGTCACGACCGTCCGCCTGGGCGACGGGCTGTCGCTCCGGCTCGATCCCGCCGGGGGCGGCCTGACCGTGCGGAACGCGGCGCGCTCCGCGCCGGTGGAGGTGCGGGTGCCGAGCGGCGCGGAGCTGAGGGTGCGGGTCCTCGTCGACGGTTCCCTGTACGAGGTGTTCGCGGGCGACCGGGCCGCGCTCACCGAGCGGGCCTACCGGCGCCCCGGCGTCGCACCCGGGCTGAGCGTCACGGGCGCCGGGGCCGCCGTCACGGCGTGGGAGCTGGTTCCGCCCGCTCTGAACTGACCGTCGGACGGGCTCACCCAGCGGGCGCGCGGCCCACCGAGGCCCGGGTCACGACCGGGCAGGCCAGGCGGCGGACGGTGGCGGGCGGGGTGCGGCCGGTGGCGATGGCCTCCAGGAGGAGACGGGCGGCGGCCTCGCCCATCTCCCGGTGCGGCAGCGCGACCGTGGTCAGGGCCGGGGTGAGGAAGGCGGCCATATGCTCCTGGTCGTCGTAGCCGACCACGGAGAGATCGCCGGGGACGGTGATGCCGAGCCGGGTCGCGGCGTGCAGGACGCCCGCCGCGACCCGGTCGTTGTAGGCGAAGATCCCGGTGGGGCGGCGGGCCGGGTCGGCCCCGTCGAGCAGCCGCATGGCGCCCTCGTGGCCGCCGGCGATCTCACCGCCGGTGCGTACCACCCACTCCCTGGGGACGGTGATCCCCTCGGCGCGCAGCGCGTCCCGGAAGCCGCGCAGCCGCTCCACCGACGCGATGTCGTCGAGGCCGCCGATGTGGGCGATCCTGCGGTGCCCCTGCTCGAGCAGCAGCCGGGCCGCCGTCCGGCCGCCGGCCCGCTCGGCGGGGATGACGGCGGGCAGGGAGTCGTCCCCGGGCAGGCAGTTGGCGAGGACGGAGTGGGTGCGGTGCAGTCCCTCGGGGACGCGGACCCGGCGCAGCGACATGGCGGCGTAGATGATGCCGTCCACCCGCCGGTCGAGGAGTTCGGCGACGGCGGCGTCCTCCTTGGCCGGGTCGCCGCCGGAGTCGATGGTGAGCACCAGGTGCTCGCTCGCCCAGGCGGTCTCCATGGCGCCGCGCAGCAGCCGCCCGGCGAACGGGGAGGACGCGATCTCGTCGGTGACCAGCCCGATCACGGCCGTGCGGCGGCGGCGCAGGCCGCGGGCGACCGGATCGGGGCGGTAGCCGAGCTGGGCGGCGGCCTGCCGGATGCGTTCCTGGGTGGCGGGCGAGAGGTTGCCCTCGGCGCGGCCGTTGAAGACGAACGAGACGGCGGTGTGGGACACACCGGCGAGCCGGGCGACGTCCCGTGAGGTGGGACGCCCGGGTCCCGTCGTGTGCCTGTCCCCGGCGCTCGTCATGCCGTCCGCTGCCCTCTGCTTCCCCCGCCCGTGCGGTTGATCACCGCTCAGCCTATCGGCGTGCGGGCGGTGGGGGTCCGCCCGCTGGGTGTTCAGCGCAGGTGGCGGTCGAAGAAGTCCATGGTGATGTCCATGGACTCCCGCCACCGCCCGTAGAAGGTGTGTCCCTCCCCCTCGTGGGTGACCAGGCGGACGTCCTTGCCGGCCGCCTCGAACGCGGCGGTGGTCTGCCGGGACCAGCGCAGTGGGCAGGTGGTGTCGGCCGTGCCGTGGTGGATGAGCAGCGGTTCGGTGACCCGGTCCACGTAGGTGACGGGCGAGACCTCCCGCCAGAACCGCGGGTTCTCCTCGGGGCTGCCGTGGGCCGCCTCGATCTCGGCGACGACCGGATCGCCCTCGGGGCGCTGGAAGCGGTCGATGTTCTCGGCGGGACGTGCGCTGACCGGGGCGTACACCACGGCCGCGTCGACCAGTCCGGGGGCGACGACCAGCGTGTTGTACACGACGCCGCCGCCCATGGACCGGCCCAGCAGGCCGATCCGCTCACGGTCGACCTCGGCGCGGCTGGCGGCGCGCAGGGCCTTGACGGCCGCGATGACGTCCTCGGTGTAGCCGAGGCGGAGGTTGACGTCGTTGTCGGGGTCGTCGTCGGAGCGGGCGTGGTTGCGGTAGTCGGTGTGCAGGACGACGTAACCGTGCCGGGCCAGCAGATCCTGTTCGCGGGCGAGGCCGCGGCCCGTGGTGTAGACCGCCGGATCGATGTAGCCGTGCGCCAGCACCAAAGCCGGGAAGGGCCCCTCGCCCTCGGGGATGTTCAGCAGACCCGAGACGGTCAGCCCGTTCGCCTCGTAGGTGATCGCGTACGAGGTGTAGGCGTCGGTGCGGGCCAGTACGGCGCCGAGGCGGAGAGCGGATCCGCGGTGCTCGCGGGCCATGAGGGCGGGAAGGGAGACGGGGTGCGGCGGTGTGGGGGTGGCGCTGGCGGGGGTGGCGCCGCCGGGCGTGGCGGTCGTCGTCGGCATGGTGGGCCGGGGCGCGCCACGCTCCTCGTCCGCACAGCCGACGGCGGCCGTCAGCAGCAGACAGACGGTGACGCAGGCCTTGCCCAGCAGCCGCATACCCCTCAGTATCGCGCCGCCCCGCCTTCGCCGCCCGGCCTTCCCCGCTCCCGCCTAGTGGCCGGCCCCCGGGCGCGGCTCCAGGAGATCCACTGCGCAGTCGTGGCCGCTCGGGGTGCGGATGACGGTGTGGATGTGCTGCCGCGTGGGCGTACCGTTCATGCGGCCGCCCTCACCCGCGGTGGGCGCGGAGCGCGGCCAGGGCGCGGTCGGCGTGGGTGTTCATGCGCAGTTCGCTGCGGACGACCTCCAGGACCGTGCGGTCCTGTCCTATGACGAAGGTGACCCGCTTGGTGGGCACCAGGGTGAACCCGCGCTTCACACCGAAGCGTTCGCGGATCGCGCCGTCCGCGTCGGACAGCAGCGGGATGCCGAGGGTGTGCCGCCCGGCGAACTCCTGCTGGCGTTCGACGCTGTCGCCGCTGATGCCGACCGGTTGGGCGCCGACGGCGGCGAACTCGGCGGCCAGGTCGCGGAAGTGGCAGGCCTCGGCGGTGCAGCCGGGGGTGAGGGCGGCGGGGTAGAAGAACAGCACCACCGGTCCCTCGGCGAGGAGTTCGGTGAGGCTGCGGGTGACCCCGTTCTCGTCGGGCAGGGAGAAGTCGTCGACCGTGTCGCCGACGTTCACTCGGGTGCTCATGACCGTCCCTCCGTGTTCTTCGCGACGCTGCGGGCCCACAGCACGAGCGGCAGTTGCAGGGGCAGCCGTCCGTAGGCGGCGGCCTTGAGCGGGGTGGGGCGGTCCCGCCAGTCGAGGGCCATCTTCACGTTGGCGGGGAAGACGCCGACGAAGAAGGCGGCCGTGGACAGGGCGGCGGCCTTGCGGGTCCTGGGCAGCGCCAGGCCCGCCGCGAGGGCGAGTTCGGCGACTCCGCTGGCGCGGGTCCACGCCCTCGGCTCGCCCGGCAGGGCGCGCGGGACGATCGCGTCGAAGGTGCGTGGTGCGGCGAAGTGGGCGACGCCCGCGGCGGCCAGCAGGCCGGCGAGCAGCAGGGGCGAGCGTGCGGACCGTGACACGGTTCCTCCTCGGTTGCGGCTGCCGCCGGATCGTACCGGACGGTAACGGCGGGGCGGCCGCCGCCCCCTGATCCGTCAGTCCCGGCGCTGGTGGGCGCCGGGTGTGGAGCCGAACGAGCGCCGGAAGACCTCGATGAAGGCGCTGGCGGAGGACCAGCCGCAGCGGTGGGCGACGGTGGTGACGGGCGTTCCGTCGGCGAGCATCCGCAGGGCGTGGTAGAGCCGGGACTGCGTGCGCCACTGGGGGAAGGTCATGCCGAACTCGCTGCGGAACAGCCGGCTGAGGGTGCGTTCGCCGGTGCCGGTCGCGGCGCCGAGCTGGGCGAGGGTGCGGGGCTCGGCGGGATCGGCGTGCACGAGGGCGCAGACGGCGGCCAGCCGCGGGTCTTCGGGGCGGGGCAGGACCAGGGGCTGCTGCGGGGAGGCGCGCAACTGGTCGCGCAGGACGGCGAGCAGCCGACGGCGCTGCGGCCCGGTGTCCTCGGGGTCGCGGGTGTAGGCGCGGATCAGTTCGCGCAGCAGCGGGCCGACGGTGAGGACCGTGGGGGTGTCCAGGCCGAGGGGGTTGTCGTGGGCGGGCAGCCCGACGAGGTGCAGCTCCAGGTGGCCGTGGGCGCGGTGGGCGTGGACGGTGCCGGCGGGGACCCAGATGGCGCGGGTGCCGGGGGCGAACCAGGTGCCGGCGTCGGTGGTGACGGCGAGCACGCCGGAGCCCGCGTAGACGATCTGGTGCTCGTCGTGCCGGTGCGCGTCGATGCGGTCGCCCGCGGCGAGCCGCTGGGCGCGGGTGGGCGCCTTCGGCGTATGGCGGATGTCCGGCACGATCGGGCAGTTTATCGAAAGCGGGACAGCGGGCCGGGGCGCGACGATCACATCGTGACCGAACAGAAGACCGAGTCGTTGTCCTCGTCCCGATCCCGACCGATCACGCTGATGTCCCTGGGCCACGCCTGCGTCGACGTGTACCAGGGCGCCGTCGCCGCGCTGGTTCCGTACTTCGTCGCCGAGCGCGCCTACACCTACGCCGCCGCCTCGGGGATCGTGCTGGCCGCCTCCCTGCTCTCCTCGGTGGTGCAGCCGCTGTTCGGGGCGCTCACCGACCGGCGGGAGCTGCCGTGGCTGCTGCCGCTCGCCGCGCTGGCGGGTGGTGCCGGGGTGGCGCTGTCCGGGCTCGGCGGCTCCTACGTCCTCACCCTGGCGGCGGTCGCGCTGTCCGGGGTGGGTGTCGCCGCGTACCACCCGGAGGCGGCGCGCGTGGCGCGGCTCGCGGCGGGTGGCAGCCATACGGCCATGGGATGGTTCTCGCTCGGCGGCAACGTGGGCTTCGCGCTGGCCCCGCCGCTGGTGTGGGCGGTGGTGGCCGGCGGCGGCCTGGGCGCCTCTCCCCTGCTGGCGGTGCCCGCGCTGGCGGGGGCGGTGCTGTGCGCGGCGGCGGTCCGGGCCGTGGGGCCCCGGGCGCGGCAGACCGCAGGGGCGCGGGCGGAAGGGGGGCGCGACGACTGGCCGTCCTTCCTGCGGCTGTCGGGCGCGGTGGTGTGCCGTTCGATCGTGTTCCTGGGTCTGAGCACCTTCGTGGCGCTGTACGTCCGCGAGCGCACGGGCGGCGGGGAGGCCGCGGGTACGGCGGCGCTGTTCGTGCTGTACGCCGGGGGCGCGGTGGGCACCGTGCTGGGGGCCCGGCTGGCCGAGCGGTACGGCCGGCTGACGGTGGTGCGGCGCTCGTACGCGCTGACCGTGCTCGCCGTGGCGGGGGTCCTCCTGGCGCCCGGCCCGGCGGTGTACGCGTTCGTCGCGCTGGCCTCCGCCGGGCTGTACGTGCCGTTCGCGCTGCACATCACGCTGGGTCAGGACTATCTGCCGGGGCGGGTGGGCACCGCGAGCGGGGTCACGCTGGGGCTGACCGTGAGCGTCGGAGGGCTCGCGGCCCCCGCGCTGGGCGCGCTCGCGGACGCCGCCTCGCTGCGGTTCGCCCTGGCGCCGCTCGTCGTCCTGCCCGCCGTGGGCGTGCTGCTGCTGCGGGGGCTGGCCGAGCCCTGAGCGGTGGGGGTCAGGCGGTGGCCCTCGCCTCGGGCTCCTCGTCGGCGGCGTACGCCACGAAGTCGTCGACCATGCGGTGGAAGAGGGTGGCGAGCTGCCGCAGGTCCT
Organism: Streptomyces sp.; assembly: GCF_035645055.1. Classification (GTDB taxonomy): domain Bacteria; phylum Actinomycetota; class Actinomycetes; order Streptomycetales; family Streptomycetaceae; genus Streptomyces. The sequence continues at coordinate 47,440 of NZ_DASQNH010000088.1, forward strand.
CGGGCGACCAGTGGGCGAGGGCCGACTGCATGCCCCGCGCGCCGGCCTCCCGGATCCGGTCGATGGCCCGCCGCCCCGCCTCGGTGAGCCGGATGCGCAGGGCGCGCCGGTCGTCGGGGTCGGGGACGCGGCTGACGTAACCGGCCTTCTCCAGCTGCTGCACGGTGCGGGTGACGTGGGAGGCCTCGACGCCGAGCCGCTGGGCCAGCTCCCCCGGGCGCACCGGCTCGGTGTCCGCGATCTGGCGCAGCAGGGCCACGGCGGCACGGTCCAGCGGGACCTCGGCGAGGGCCATCAGCCGGTCATGCTGCCTGGCGCGGGTGCCGAGGTAGGTGACGCGGGTGAACGCCCGCTCGATCTCGGCGACTTCGGGAGACGCGGGGACGTCGGGGAGCGACGGTGTGGGCATACGGCCCACTTTACTCTTTCATTGCCTGACTCAAGTAACTCGTGGCCCGGGCGTTCCCGCGGGACCGGGCGAGGTGCGGTGCGGACCGGGCGCGCGGCGCCGTTCAGGCGAAACCGCCGGGCGACACGCGTGACGCGGTCCCCCGCCGTCGACATCTCAAGCCGTGACCCTGCCGCTGATCGCCCCCATGCTCGCCACCCCCGGCACCCTGCCGCCCGCCGCCCAGGACGCGCGCTGGGCGTACGAGACCAAGCAGGACGGCCAGCGCGTGGTGGTGTATCTCGCGGGAGACGGTGAAGTGGTGCTGCGCGCCCGGTCCGGGGAGGAGATCACCGCCGCCTATCCCGAGCTGCGGCCCCTCGGCGACGCCCTGGGCGGCACCCCCGCGGTCCTCGACGGCGAGGTCCTGGCGCTGGACGAGCAGGGCCGCGCCGACTTCCAGCTGCTCCAGTCGCGGATGGGCCTCGCCCACGCCCCCGCCCGGGCGGCGCGCCGGGCGGCCCGGGTCCCGGTGCATCTCGTGCTGTTCGACGTGATGCACCTCGCGGGCCGCTCCCTGATCCGCCTGCCGTACACCGAGCGGCGCGCGCGACTGCTGGAACTGGACTTGCGGGGGCCGTTCTGGTCCACGCCGGGGGCGCTGGTGGGACACGGCGAGGCGGCGCTGCGGGCCACCCGCGAGCACGGTCTGGAGGGGCTCGTCTGCAAGCGGCTGGACTCGGTGTACGAGCCGGGGATGCGGTCCCGCGCCTGGATCAAGATCCGCAACATGCGGGGCGAGGACGTCATCGTGGGCGGTTGGCTGCCCGGCAAGGGCCGGCTGACCGGGCTGCCGGGCGCGGTGCTGGTCGGCCAGCGCGCCGCGGGCACGCTGCGTTACGTGGGGAGCGTGGGCACGGGCTGGAGCGAGGCCGAGCGGACCGAGCTGGCCGCGCTGCTCAGCGAGCTGGCGACCGAGGTCTGCCCGTTCCGGCCGAGGCCGTCGGCGCCGGGCGCGCACTGGGTGCTGCCCCGGCTGGTGGGCGAGGTGCGGTACAGCACCCGCACCCGGGCGGGGCTGCTGCGCCAGCCGTCGTGGCTGCGGCTGCGGCCGGACCTCACCCCCGAGGAGTCGTCGGCCGACCTGCCGGACAGCGCCGTCTGACGGCTCACCAGAGGCCGACACCGTTTCTTGAACCGCGCTTCACCGCCGCGACTTCTGTGATCCCTTGGCACGGGCGGGTTTTACCGGGATCCTGAACTGCCTTTCCCCCCACAGCCGTTGGGCTGCGCCCGGATTCCCCGAGGAGGACGCAGTGTCGTCGCAGAAGTCCGTTCCGCACCGCAGAAGATGGCTCACCGGTCTCGCCGGGGCCGCCGCTCTCGTCGTCGCCTTCCCCGCCACCGCCTTCGCCGCCCCGCCGCCCGCGCTGCCCGCCAACGCGGAGGCCGCCGAACGCGCCTACCAGCCCGCGTTCGACTACGACACGGACGGCTGCTACCCGACGCCCGCGATCAGCGCGGACGGCACCGTCAACGGCGGGCTCAGCCCGACCGGCGCCCTCAACGGCAACTGCCGGGACGCCTCCGACCTGGACAACACCAACAGCTACTCCCGCTCCAAGTGCAACAACGGCTGGTGCGCCTACCTGTACGGCCTGTACTTCGAGAAGGACCAGGCGCTGGCGGGCACGAGCATCGGCGGGCACCGGCACGACTGGGAACATGTCGTGGTCTGGGTGCAGAACGGCCAGGTGCGGTACGTCGCGACGTCCAATCACGGCTCGTTCACCGTCACCGCCGCCTCCGGGGTGCGCTTCGAGGGCACCCACGCGAAGGTCGTCTACCACAAGGACGGCATCAGCACCCACTGCTTCCGCCTGGCCAACGCGAACGACGAACCGCCGGAGAACCACGAGGGGACCTGGCAGTATCCGCCGCTGGTCGGCTGGAACGGCTACCCGGCGGGCGTGCGGGAGAAGCTGTCCGCATACGACTTCGGCAGCGCCCACTTCGGCCTGAAGGACGGCAGCTTCACCAGCCACCTGGCGTCGGCGAAGCCGTCGGGAATCTCCTTCGACCCGTACGCCTAGCGTTTCCGTTCCCCCGTCTCGGCCTCAGGGCTTAGGCCCTGGGGCGTGGCGCGGGTCCGCCCCGGGGCCGATCACACGGCGTCGCCGCTGCCGTAGCGTCCGGCGCATGACCATGAGCGACACGAGCGGACGGCTCGACGAGGCCTTCGAACGACTGCACACTTCCGGTCCGGAGTTCCGGGGCTGGCTCAGCAACCACGCTCCCATGGTGGTCGAGTCGCTGGCCGCGCACGGACAGGCCGGGGCCGTGCACCGCTGGCTGGACCTGTACGACGACCGGCTGGAGGAGTTCCCGGCCCGGATGGAGCCGGTCACCGACGCCGACTGGCGTCAGGCGCTGGGCGATCCCCGGCGGGCCGCCGACTGGGTCGACCACTTCACCCGCGCCGTCACCGACCGCCCGTGGCGCGCCGTGCTCGCCGAGTGGTGGCCGCGCCTGCTGCCCGGGCTGTACGCCGGCGCGACCCACCCGGTCATCCGGGTCGGCCATGCCGTACGGGCCCTACAGGCTCAGGAGAACGAGCCGCGACGGACCGAACTCGCCCACGCCCTCGGCTACTGGGCGGCCCGCCACCTCCCCGTCTCCGGCATCGAGCCGCTGCCGGGCGCGCCGAGCGCCGCCCGCAGCCTGGACGCCGTGCCGCCGGTCGAGCCCGCGGAGGGCGGCTACCTCGCGCGACTGGCCGCCGTACGGCGCCTGCCCTTGTGGGCGGACGGCGTGACGGACCCGGACACCGCCCGCGACCGGCTCGCCGAACTCGTCCGGGCCGCCACCCACCGCTACGCCACCCACGGCCACGGTGACGCGACGATGCTCGTACACGCGGCCACCGCCCCCAACGCCGTGCTGCGCACGCTGGACGCCCTCCCCCGCGAGCTGTGGGCGCCGAGCCTGCACGCCGCCTGGACGGCCTCCGCGGCGGTGACCGCGATGTACGCCCCGAGCGAGCCGGTCGATTATGCGCCGCCCGCCCGTCTGACTGCCGGGGAGGTCGTCGAACGCGCCCTCGCGCACGGCGACGAGCACGTCATCAAGTTCGCCGACACCGCTCTCGACGTCGGCGACGAGCGGGCACTGGCCGCCGCCCAGCGCGCGGTGGAGCTGAGCGAACCCCTGGTCCGAACCCGCTCCCACGGCGGATGATGGCCGCATGGATCATGATGACAAGCTGCCTTCGGCGGTCGCCGCCGACGCGCTGCTCGCCCTGGCCGACGGCCATCACGCCCGCACCGTCCGCCCGGTCGGCACCCGGGAGGCGGCCGGGCACCTGGTGAAGACGTACGCCCTCCAGGCGCCGGGCCGCACGGTCGCCGAGCCGGACGTCGAGGCCGCGCTGCGGCTCGCCGAGGCCCATCTGGCGCTCGGCGGGCAGCGGGGCTCGCTCGGGCTCTCGGTGCTGATCGTGCACGCGGGCGGGGACGGCGACTATGTGCTGGTCCACACCTGGATCGAGGGGCACATGGCGGACCTGGCCGTCTTCACGGGCCCGGCCGGGCGGCCCGGGCTGCTGCGGCCGGGGCGGGCGGGGCTCGCGCCCTGTGTGTGGGAGGCGGCGCTGCTGGCACACGAGCGGGAGGCGTTCTCCCGGCACGTCCTGGACGGCACCGGCCCGCTGTCCGGCCGGGTCGCCGCCTGGAGCGCGGACACCGTCGAGGGGACGGTGCGATGAGCGGCCCGCCCGTGGTGCGGCACGCCCGGCCCGCCGATCTGCCCAGGGTGGCCGAACTGGCCCGGCTGCACGCCGAGTACGAGCGGGCCGCGCCGCCCGCGCCGGACCTCGCGGGGCGCCTGGGCACCCTCCTGTTCGGCACCCCGGCTCCGCGCCTGCGCTGCCTGGTCGCCGAGGCACCCGGGGGCGAGGTCGTCGGCTACGCCACCTGCGTCGCCGAACTGTCCACCTGGGACGGCCGCGAGTATCTGCACCTGGACTGCCTGTTCCTCGTCCCCGCCCACCGCGGCCAGGGGCTCGGCGCCCTGCTCATGGACGCGGTGACCGCCGAGGCCCGCGCCCTCGGCCTGGCCGAGGTGCAGTGGCAGACGCCCGGCTGGAACGAGGGAGCGGTCCGCTTCTACGAACGGCTGGGCGCCCGCGCCCAGGAGAAGGTCCGCTTCACTCTGGCCGTCGGAAACTGACGCCGCGTCGGGACCCGCTGGGCCGGAGGGTCTATCGTGTCCGCCATGTCCGTTCCGGAGCTGATCCGTATCGTCTCACGCGACTCGCCCATGGCCCTGGCCCAAGTGGAGCGGGTACGCGCGGAGTTGACCGCCCTGCACCCCGGTGTGCGCACCGAGGTCGTGCCCGTGAAGACGACGGGTGACAAGTGGCTGGGGGACCTGTCCCTGGTCGAGGGAAAGGGCGCCTTCACCAAGGAGGTCGACGCCGCGCTGCTGGCCGGCGCGGCCGATCTGGCGGTGCACTGCGTCAAGGACGTGCCCGCCGACCGGCCGCTCCCGGCGGGCACGGTGTTCGCCGCGTTCCTGAAGCGCGACGACATCCGTGACGCGCTGGTGCACCCCGGCGGTCTCACCCTCGACGAGCTGCCGGACGGGACCCGGATCGGCACCTCCTCGGTGCGCCGGATCGCCCAGCTGGCCGCCACCCACCCGCACCTGGAGTGCGTGCCGTTCCGCGGGAACGCCAACCGGCGGCTGGCGAAGCTGGCGGCGGGCGAGGCGGACGCCCTGCTGCTCGCGGTGTCCGGTCTGGAGCGCATCGGCCGCCGGGACGTGATCAGCGAGGTGCTGTCCCCGGAGGCGATGATGCCGCCCATCGGCGCGGGCATCCTCGCCCTGCAGTGCCGCGAGGACGACACGGCCCTGATCGACGCGGTCAGCGCCCTCGGCGATCCCGCGACGCACCGGGAGGCGACCGCGGAGCGGATGTTCCTGCACGTCCTGCAGGGCCACTGCAACAGCCCGATCGCCGGCTACGCCCGCGTGGACCGCGGCGGCGAACTGTCCCTGCGGGCGTGTGTGTTCACCCCGGACGGCAAGACCCGGCTGAACGCCCACGAGTGGGCCGGCCGGCTGGACGCCGCCACCCTCGGCACCTCGGTCGCGGTGGCGCTGCTGCGGCAGGGTGCCCGGGAGATCATCGACGGCATCCCGCACTGACCGGCGGTCCGGACGTCAGGCGGTGCCTTCCTCCGCCTGGTCGCGCAGGAAGTTGCTCACCTGGCGGGCGAGGCTGTCCCGGCCGGCGGGGGGATGCGCGTGCGCGGTCCCCTCGGACAGGCCGACGCCGCCGGCCCACAGCCGGCGGTCGGTCCACTCGTCGTCCACCCGCAGCTGGATCTGCACGTCGACCTGGCCGAGCGCGGCCTCGGGCCCGGCGGCGTACACCACGGCGGTGATCCGGCGCAGCGGGTAGATGTCGTAGCCCTCGATGAACTGCGAGTTGCGCCAGTCCATGAACGCGCCCTCCCCGTCGGGGCCGATCCGCACGTCGATCTGGCCGTCCTCGAGGTGGATGCCGAAGCGTTCGGCGCCGCGGTTCTCGATCGTGACGCGGAGGCGGAAGTACGTCAGCCCGTCGGCGGCGTCGTCCCGTCCGCGCGGCGGCTCGGCCCGCTCCAGACGGTGGACGCGCAGACGCAGGCCGGCGTGCTCGTCGTACTCGTGCCAGTCCCCGACCACGTTCGGCTCGTACACACTCCACCTCTCGACCTCAGACGAGCTTCCTATCCGCGGCCCGAGCGCACTGTCAAATGAGCGGAATGGGCGGTTGCCGCCGTTCTCCGGGGCTTGATCGCTGATCAAGGCGTGGGCAGGAGGTATCCGCCGGGGCCCGGCCGGGCCGGGTGCGCGGGCGTGCCGCACATCACGTTCGGTGCCCGGCCGGTGATCGTCGGGGACCGGTGGTCCCGGCGGGAACGCCGGAAAAATAGTGAAAGGCGTTTCGTCCCGTTTTGTCCAGGGAATGTGCAGGGAAGTGCTTCGGACAGGAGGCACGTCCGTGGGAGCCTGTGCGCAGGGGACCCCGGCGTCCCGAATGCCAGTGCCCGCACACATGCCTCCCACGGTGTCCGCCCATCCGGCACCCCGTAAGGGAGGCACGCGCACGATGCGTACGGCCGGCAGAACGAAGCAGCATCCGCACGACGACGCTCCGGACACCACGGAGGCGTTCGAACGACTCCAGAAGCTCCCCGAGGGCAGCCCGGAACGCAGGGCCCTCAGGGACGAGCTGGTCCGGCTGTGGCTCCCCATGGCGGAGCGGATCGCCGTCCGCTTCCGCGGCCGCGGGGAGGCCCTGGAGGACCTGTACCAGGTGGCGGCCCTCGGTCTGGTGAAGGCCGTCGACCACTACGATCCCTCGCGCGGCCGCGCCTTCGAGGCGTACGCCGTGCCGACCGTCACCGGCGAGATCAAGCGGCACTTCCGCGACCACATGTGGACCCTGCACGTGCCCCGGCGCGTCCAGGATCTGCGCAACCGGGTCCGCAAGGCCGCCAAGGAACTGGCCCAGACCACGCCGGGCCGGGCGCCGACGATCGCCGAGATCGCCGCCCACGCCCAGCTCAGCGAGGCCGAGGTGGCCACCGGTATGGAGGCCCTTGAGTGCTTCTCCGCGCTCTCCCTGGAGGCCGAGATGCCGGGCACCGACGGATACGCCCTCGGGGACGCGATAGGCGGCCCGGACCCCCGCTACGACATCGTCGTGGACCGGGTGGCCGTCCGTCCGTGCCTGGAGGCCCTGCCCGAGCGCGAGCGCACCATCCTCTATCTGCGGTTCTTCTGCGGCATGACGCAGAGCACCATCGCGGAGCAGCTGGGCATCTCCCAGATGCACGTCTCCCGCCTGCTGAGCGCCTGCTTCGCCCGCCTGCGGGAGGAACTGCTCGCGGAGGTCCGTTAGGGGTCCTCGAACGGTGCCCCCGGGATCTGGGTCGGGCCATGGCGGTCGAGGGCGTCCTCCAGCCCGGCCCGGATCTCCGGGGGCATCTCGCCCCGGCGGCCCCAGATCAGAATCAGCTCCGCGACGTTGCGGAGCTTGATGTTGGTGTGCTGGGAGACCTCCTTCAGCACCAGCCAGCCCTGGTCCGGGGTGACCCGGCCCAGGGCGACCATCATCCCGATCGCCTGGTCGACCACGGCGTGGGAGGACACGGCCTCCTTGAGCTGGGCCACTTCCTGCTGGAGTGCGAAGATCCGGTCCGTCTCGTCGGCCGGCTCGCGCGGTGTGCTTGCCACCCGTCCATCGTCCCCACGGGGAGTCCTCGCTGCCACCTGGGTACTCGGCAGGCGTCAGACGCGGTTCCGGTTGGACACTGGTGACTGACCGGTGGCCGCCGGCCCCCCGAACCCCAGGGAACGACTGCCATGACACAGCGCCCGACACCCGCTGCCCGCCCGACGGGAGTCGTCTCCACCGACTCCGTCTTCGGCGCACCCTGCTGGGTGAGCCTGACCAGCCGGGACCTGCCCGCCACGGAGGCGTTCTACTCGGCCGTGCTGGGCTGGCAGTGGCGCTCGGCCAAGCTCGGCGAGCGCTTCCGCATCGCACTCGCGGACGGCGCGCCGGTGGCCGGGATCGCCGGCATGGCAGGCATGTGGCACGCGGCGGTCGCCTGGACGCCGTACTTCGCCGTGCGCAGCGCCGACGAGGTGGCGGGCCGGGTCCAGGAGCGCGGCGGCACCGTCGCGGTGGGCCCCATCTCCTTCCCGCCGGGGCGCGGGGCGCTGCTGGCCGACCGGGACGGGGCGACGTTCGGGATCTGGGAGGGGTCGCTGTTCACCGACTGGGAGACCTGGCGGCGGGCGGCGCCCGCCTTCATCCGGCTGCACACCCGGGACGCCTTCGACGCCGCGATCTTCTACGGCGAGGTCCTCGACTGGGCCTCGGCGCGGCCGAGCTGCTGCGAGGTGCAGTACGAGGGCGAGGAGGTCGTGCTGCGCAGCCGCGGCGACATCGTGGCCCGGATCGAGTCCGGCGCCGTCGAGTCGGCCCCCGACCCCACCATCCGCCCCCACTGGCAGGTGCACTTCTCCGTGACCGACGTCGCCGCCTGCGCCCGCGCCGCGGAACTGCACGGTGGCAGTGTGCTGCGTGAGGGTCCCGACGAGGCGGTGCTGCGCGACCCGGACGGGGCGCAGTTCACGGTGACCTCGCGCCGGGAGCGGTGAGGTGGCCGAGCGGACAGGGGCGGGGCGGACACCCTTTCCGGGTGTCCGCCCCGCCCCTGTCCGCTGTGTACGGTCAGCCGCTCCGCCGGCCGCGCGGCGGCCGGGACAGCAGGACCAGACTGCGGCTCTCCACCGGCACCACCGTGCCGGCCTTGTGCTCGGTCTCGTCCGGGGTGTCCGGGCCGGCCGTGTCGAGGACGGTCGTCCAGCGCTCGCCGTAGGCGATGTCGGGGAGGCGGAAGTCGACGGGCTCCCAGTAGCTGTTCAGCAGCAGCAGGAAGGAGTCGTCGACGACCGGGCGGCCCTGGGAGTCCGGCTCTGCGATGGCGTCTCCGTTGAGGAAGACGCCGACGCAGTGCGCGTCGGAGCGCTGCCAGTCCTGGTCGCTCATCTCGCTCGCGTTGGGCAGCAGCCAGACGAGGTCGGGCAGCGGCTGGTCGGGGCGCACGGCCGTCTCGCCGCGGAAGAAGCGCCGGCGCCGCAGTACCGGATGGGCCGCGCGCAGCCCGATCAGGTACCGGGTGAACTCCAGCAGGTCGCGCTGCTCCCCGGCCCGCCGCCAGTCGATCCAGGACACCTCGTTGTCCTGGCAGTAGGCGTTGTTGTTGCCGCGCTGGGTGCGGCCCAGCTCGTCGCCGTGGCAGAGCATCGGGATGCCCTGCGACAGCATCAGTGTGGCCAGGAAGTTCCGCTGCTGCCGGGCACGCAGCTCCAGCACCGCCGGGTCGTCGGTCTCACCCTCGGCCCCGCAGTTCCAGGACCGGTTGGTGCTCTCGCCGTCCTGGTTGCCCTCGCCGTTGGCCTCGTTGTGCTTGTCGTTGTACGAGACCAGGTCGCGCAGGGTGAAGCCGTCGTGCGCGGTGACGAAGTTGACGCTGGCGCGGGGCCGGCGCCGGCTGTGCTGGTAGATGTCGGACGACCCGGTCAGCCGGGAGGCGAACTCGCCGAGCGTGTGCTCCTCGCCGCGCCAGAAGTCGCGGACGGCGTCCCGGTACATGCCGTTCCACTCCGACCACAGCGGCGGGAAGTTCCCCACCTGGTAGCCGCCCTCGCCCACGTCCCAGGGCTCGGCGATCAGCTTGACGCGGCTGATCACCGGGTCCTGCTGGATCAGGTCGAAGAACGCCGACAGCCGGTCGACCTCGTGGAACTGCCGGGCCAGGGTCGCGGCGAGGTCGAAGCGGAAGCCGTCGACGTGCATCTCGGTGATCCAGTACCGCAGCGAGTCCATGATCAGCTGGAGCACGTACGGGTGACGCATCAGCAGGCTGTTGCCGGTGCCGGTGGTGTCGTAGTAGTGCCCCCAGTCGCCGTCGACCAGGCGGTAGTACGAGGCGTTGTCGATGCCCCGGAAGGACAGCGTGGGGCCCTTCTCGTTGCCCTCGGCGGTGTGGTTGTAGACCACGTCGAGGATGACTTCCAGGCCCGCCGCGTGCAGCGCCTGGACCATCGCCTTGAACTCGGCGACCTGCCGGCCCCCGGTGCTGTCGGCGGCGTAGGCGTTGTGCGGGGCGAAGAAGCCGATGGTGTTGTAGCCCCAGTAGTTGGACAGCCCGCGGTCCTGGAGCACCCCGTCGTGGACGAACTGGTGCACGGGCATCAGCTCGATGGCGGTGACACCCAGCGAGGTCAGATGCTCGATGACCGCGGGGTGGGCGAGCCCGGCGTAGGTGCCGCGCAGCTCGGGCGGCACCTCGGGGTGGGTGCGGGTCATGCCGCGCACGTGGGCTTCGTAGATCACGGTGTCCGCGTACGCCCGCCGGGGCGGGCGGTCGTCGCCCCAGTCGAAGTACGGGTCGGTGACCACGCCGAGCATGGTGTGCCCGGCGCTGTCCGCCGGGTCGGGCCCGGCGGACGACCGCTCGTACAGCGAGGGGTGGTTGTCGATCTGCCCGTCGACGGCGGTGGCGTACGGGTCGAGCAGCAGCTTCGCGGGGTTGCAGCGCTGGCCGAGGGCCGGGTGCCACGGACCGTGCACCCGGTAGCCGTAGCGCTGACCGGGCCCGATGCCGGGCAGGTAGCAGTGCCAGACGAAGCCGTCGACCTCGTTCACCGGGACCGCGCGGTGCCGGCCGTCGTCGTCGACGAGGACGAGTTCGACCCGTTCCGCGACCTCGCTGAAGAGGGCGAAGTTGGTGCCCTGACCGTCGTAGGAGGCACCCAGCGGGTAGGGGTGCCCGCTCCACGCGGGCACCCCGGTGTTCCGGTGCGGTTCGCTCGTCACCGTGCGTCCTCCAGAGCGCCGTCAGCGGTGTCGGCCGGTGCGGCCAGTGCCGCGACCGGTACCTCGCGGGGCACCTGGAGTCCCTCGCGCAGGCGCGGGGCGGGCGCCGTCGGGACCAGCGGGGCGCGACGGCCGGTCCGGGCGCGCTGGGAGAACCAGATCACCTTGCTGCCGGTGTCGGTGGCGCAGCAGCCCCAGCCGTCGCTCATCGCGGCGATGTGCTCGAGGCAGCCGCGCAGGTCCTGGTCCGGGCGCAGGTCCCGGTCGTCGCCCCCGACGGCGGTGATCAGGTGCTGGCCGTTCCACCACATCTCGATCGACATGTTCTTGTCCTTGGCGTGCTCGTCGATGGCCTTCAGCAGCAGCTCGGCGCCGCGGCAGACGGGCTCGACCAGCGTCTCCAGGTTCCAGTACCTGAGGTGAGCGGCCAGGATTCGGCTGACCTGTCCCACGCGTTCCGGACTGACTTCCACGTCGAGGTGGTAGTAGCAGGGCACTGCGGTCTTCATCGTCGTTGGCTCCTCACCGGCGAGGCGCTCGCTCCCTTCCTCGCCCTAGTGGGCCGGATCGGCCCTGGCGGGCCGCTCCCCCGACACGAAGCGTGAGTACCGATCGCTTCTGAGTAACCTCAACAGTGGAGGTGCTAGCCCATTCGTGCAACAGGAGAGACACCTGTGATGTGGTTGAACCTCTAACAAGACGCTGGGTCGCCGTACGTGCACCATGAGTGAAGGCCTCGATCGCCGTAACGGACTCCGTGCCCGCTGTCGCGCACGGCCACCGGCCCGACCGTCGGGAACGTGCCCATCGAGTGCCCCGGAAGGTGAACGGCGCCATGCTGCTACCCGCCAGAGCCGAAGTCGCCCGGCAGCTGCGGCGGTACCGGGCGTGGGAACGGCTCATGCTCGCTTCCCCGACCGACCGCCAGGTGCGGGCGACGTTCGAGGATTCGGGCTACACGCTGTGTGTGCTCATGGGGAAGCGGTGTGCGCGGGAGGCCGCCGACGCGGCCGAACGGTTTCTGCGCACCACGCTGACCACCTATTTGCAGGAACAGAACGGCCGGCCCCGGAGAGGCGGCGCCGTCCGGCGCGGCCCGCCGCAGGAGTCCCGGTTCCGGGTGCCCGGATAGATCCCGGACAGATCCCCACCCTTTCGGCGCAGGATCCCGAGCACCGGGCCGCGGCGGCCCGGCTCCGAAGTACGGCGGAGGTGAGACCCATGAGTACGACGGTGGCCATCGGGCGCATCCCGGTACGGGACGTCCACCCGGCGGTCGAGTGCGGCAGGCGCCCGGCGAAGGCGGTCACGGGCGAGACGTTCCAGGTCACCGCCACCGTCTTCCGCGAGGGCCATGACGCGGTCGGCGCCAATGTCGTGCTGCGCGACCCGCGGGGCCGTCCCGGCCCATGGACCCCGATGCGCGAGCTGGCGCCCGGCACCGACCGCTGGGGCGCCGAGGTCACTCCGACGGCCGAGGGCCGGTGGACGTACACCGTGGAGGCGTGGAGCGATCCGCTCGCCACCTGGCGGCACACCGCCCGCGTCAAGGTCCCCGCCGGGATCGACACCGGGCTGGTCCTCGAGGAGGGCGCCGACCTCTACGAGCGCGCCGCCGAGAAGGTCCCCGGGGCCGCCGGACGCGCGGCGCTGCTCGCCGCCGTGCGGACCCTGCGCGACGACTCCCTGCCGGTCGCGACCCGGCTTGCGGCGGCGCTGACGCCGGAGGTGGACGCGGTCCTCGCCCGGTATCCGCTGCGCGAGCTGCTGACCCGCACCCCGCCGTATCCCCTTCTGGTGGAGCGGGAGCGGGCGTTGTTCGGCTCGTGGTACGAGTTCTTCCCGCGTTCGGAGGGCACGGAGGAGTGTCCGCACGGGACGTTCCGGACGGCGGCGCGGCGGCTGCCCGCGATCGCGGAGATGGGTTTCGACGTC
>NZ_DASQNH010000089.1:0-2112 GCF_035645055.1 Streptomyces sp.
ACGCTGGAGGAGGCGATGCGGGCGTCCCCATGGTTTCCAGACCCGTCTCGTGCTCGGCGTGGGCCGAACGGTCGGCCGGAGCAGCCCCCGGCACGATTCCGACTTGTGATCGAGAGGCATCGGACGTTCGGCGCCGAGGTCCGGATGGATCAGCCGGTCGGCGCGGCCTTTCGCGATCGCTCGTTCACCGTCCGCCACGTCCACACGTTATTCCTCGACGACATTCCGTCCGCGCCGCCCGAGACCCACTTTCCGGCTGACGACCCCGTCCTAGAGCGTCGGTCAGAAAGTTGACGAAAGGGTGGAGGAGGGGATAGCGTCGCGGTACTCGTGAGGGAGGGGCCGGGATGCGCCCACCAGCGTGGAGCCCGCCGGTCGAGCTGTCGCCGGCGGAGCAGCCGATCGTGAAGCGGATCCGCCGTGCGAAGCTGTTCGTGTTCCTGCGCGAGCGGCGGCACGAGCTGTTCGACGCGGCGTTCCAGGAGGAGCTGGCCGCGCCGTACGCCAGCAGCGGGCAGGGCCGTCTGCCGGTGCCGCCGGCCCGGTTGGCGCTGGCGACGGTGCTGCAGGCGTACGTCGGGTGCTCGGACGACGAGGTCGTCGAGGCGACCGCGATGGATCGGCGCTGGCAGCTGGTGCTGGACTGCCTGGACTGCGCGGAGCCGCCGTTCAGCAAGGGCACGCTGGTGGCGTTCCGCCGGCGCCTGATCGAGCACGGCCTGGATCGCCGCCTGGTGGAGCGGACGGTGGCGCTGGCGGCGGAGCGGGGCGGCTTCGGGAGCCGGGCGCTGCGGGCCGCCTTGGATAGCAGCCCCTTGTGGGGGGCCGGGCGGGTGGAGGACACCTACAACCTGTTGGGCCACGCCGTGCGGAAGGCGCTCGGCGTGCTGGCCCGCCGGCAGGGGCGGGGGCTGGCGGACGTGGCGACCGAGGCCGGCGCGCCGATCCTGGGCGGCACGAGCCTCAAGGCGGCGCTCGACCTGGACTGGGATGACCCGGCCGAGCGGACGCGGGCGCTGGTGGCGGTGCTGGATGCCCTCGGCGCGGTCGAGGCGTACCTGGAGCGGCCCGCCGAGGCGGCCGCGGAGTCGGCGGCGAGCCAGGAGGCGCTGGCCGTCGCGCGGCAGGTCCAGGCGCAGGACGTCGAGCGCGCGGGCGACGGGCCGCCCGCGGTCCGGCGGGGCGTCGCCCGCGCGCGTCGCATCTCGATCGAGGACGCCGAGATGCGGCACGGGCGCAAGAGCCGCAGCCAGCGGGTCGACGGCTACAAGCGCCACGTCCTGCGCGACCTCGACGCCGGCCTGATCCGGGCGGTCGGCATCACGCCCGCCAACAGCCCGGAGGCGTCGGTCACCGACGCGATCGTCGCCGACCTCGACCACCAGGCCGCCCATCTCGACGAGCTGCACATCGACCGGGCCTACCTCAGCAGCGCCCTGGTCCGCGAGCGACCGGCCGACCTCGCCATCTTCTGCAAGGCCTGGCCGGTCCGCAACGGCGACCGCTTCCCCAAGACCGCCTTCGCGCTCGACTGGGAGCGGCGGACCATCCGGTGCCCCAACGGCGCCGCCCTCCCCTTCGAGCCGGGCGGGACCGTCCGCTTCCCGGCCGCGACCTGCGCCGCCTGCCCGCTCCGCGACCGCTGCACCACCAGCGCCCACGGGCGCAGCGTCGCCATCCACCCCGACGAGCGCCTCCTGGGCGAGCTGCGCCAGCGCCAGGCGACGCCGGACGGCCGCGCCACGCTCCGCGAGCGGGTCGCCGTCGAGCACGCCCTCGCCCACGTCGGCCGCTGGCAGGGGCGCCGCGCCCGCTACCGCGGCGCCCGCAAGAACCTCTTCGACCTCCGCCGCTGCGCCGTCGTCCACAACCTCCACGTCCTCGCCCGGCTCCCCCAGCCGAACGCGGCGTGACTTCTTGACCGATGCTCTAGGAGGCTGGGTCACGGGTCCGCCTGGTGAGGGGCGGCAACGGGGACCCGTCCGGTCGTCGCCGTGGTCGGCGGCGGCGTGGACGGGTGTCGGTTGGCGCTGGCGGCAGGCTCGGGGCGGCCGACCCGGGATCAGAGCGCCGCGGCCGGTGCCGGCCGGGCGGCCGGGAGGGGGCAGACGC
>NZ_DASQNH010000090.1:0-83852 GCF_035645055.1 Streptomyces sp.
CCCTTGGCGACGGCCGCCATCCGGGCGCGCAGCTGGTCGCACTCGCCCGCGAAGACGAGCGGCGGATACGACTCGAGGTCCGCGATCACCTTGCGCAGAGCCTCGGGGTCGGGGTACTCGGGCTGCTGCGCCGCGGGCAGGCCCCGCCAGGAGTAGCGCTCCTGCGCGGCCTGCCCGGTCGTCGGGACGGCCAGGTCGGGAAGCACGGCCGACGGGCCGTCGAGCACCTGCGTGGTCACCTGGATTCCTCCGCTGCCTGGAAGAGGTGGTGGCGCTCCCCGATCGCGACGACCCGGGGCAGGTCCTCGGTCTCGGGCGGCGGGGGCGGGGTGCCCGGGACCGGCGGCGAGCCCGCCTCCAGGAAGAAGCGGTCGACTCCCGAGGGACTGAACAGCAGCAACTGACGTGCCGTGTGGATGCCGTTGTTACGGAACCGGTGGGGCGTGCCCTTCGGGATGAAGACGAAGTCTCCGGGGCGTACGGCGTAGGTGCGGCCCCGGGCCGTGATGTCCAGCTCGCCGGAGAGCAGGTAGAAGGCTTCGTCCGCGTCGGCGTGGATGTGCAGGGGCGGTCCGCCGCCGGGCGGGACGGATGCCTCCAGGAACGTCAGGGACCCGCCGGATTCCTCATGGGTGAGCTTGACGGTGTAGACGTCACCGCTCAGCCACACGGACCGGCCCTCGCCCGCCGGGATGTGCAGGACGTCCCGGACCGGCTGCTGCGCGTGCTCGTGGGGTGCGCCGTGCTGGTCGTGCCGGCTGTGCTGGTCGTGCCGGCCGTGCTGGTCGTGCTGGTGTGCGGTCGTGCTCTGCGACATGGTCTGTCCTCGGGAACGGTGAGTTCTGGGAAGCCGGGAGAGCGCGGGACGCCTAGAAGAACGGGCTGCGGGACTCGCCGCCGAGCAGGACCTGGCCCGTCAGTTCGAGGATCGAGTCCTGCGCCACCGCGTGCTGGCACATGGTGTTGGCGTCACGCAGCCAGCGGTCCAGCGGGGACGAGCCGCGGTAGATGGACGAGCCGCCGACGAGGTCGAACAGCGTGGAGACGATGCTCCGCCCGGTCCGGAAGGCGTGGTAGCGGGCGAGCGCGGTGGCGGTGCGCTGGCGCGCCGTGGTCTCGTCGCCCCGCTCCAGGGCCGCCCACTGCTCCTCCAGGCTGGTGTAGACGGCGGCGCGGGCCGCGGCCAGCTCCATCTCCGCCCGGGCCAGCGTCGACCGCACCCGCGCGCTCTCCGCCCAGGGTGTGCCGCTCTCCCGGTCGACCCGGGTGCCCGCCAGGTCCCGCACGTGGTCGATGGCGGCGCGGGCCATGCCGAGGGGCACGCCGGACATCTTGCGGAGGATGGCGTCGGGGGTGGCGTGCAGCGGGCCGGTGCGCCGCGGCACCCGGAACGAGAAGGAGTGCTCCTCCGGTACGAACAGGTCGGTCACCCGGTAGTCGCAGCTGCCGCTGCCGGCCAGGCCCGTGGTGTGCCAGGTGTCCACGATCTCGTACTGGTCGGGACGGGCCACCATGACGCGCCAGTGAACGGGGTCACCGGTGACCGGATCCGGCTCGGGCCGGCCGTCCTCGAACACCTGGCATCCGGCGACCAGGACCTCACAGTGGGTGGAGCCGCTGCCGAACCGCCAGTGCCCGGTGACCCGGTAGCCGCCGGGCACGCGCTCGGCACGCCCCTGCGGGTGGATCCAGCCGGAGTTGGGGGTGTCCGGGCGGTCGTAGAACTCGCGGACGGCCGGCTCCTCCAGATAGCCGGCGTAGATGCCCGAGTCCATGCCGATCATGGCGCACCAGGCGGTCGAGACGTCCCCGGTGGCCAGCGTCTCGATCAGCTCGGTCTGCTGCATGGACGTCAGCTCCGGTCCGCCGCGGTCCTTGGGCACGGCGGCGCGGAAGACGCCGCCGCGGCGGAGCAGTTCCACGACGTCCCGGGGGAGCCGGCGGGCGGCCTCGATGTCGGCGGCCCGCTCCCGCAGGACCGGTACCGCCTCACGGGCGTGGCGAAGGATGTCCTCGGCGGTGTTCGGCACCCGCGTGGACTCGTCGGTGCGGGGCAGCTCGGTGATGGTCACGGTGTCCTCCGTGGGGCGGTGGGTCAGGCGTACCGGCCCGGTGCGATGACCTGGCGCGGGTCGAGGGTCTGCTTGAGCCGGCGGACGAAGGCGCGCGCGGCGGGGTCGGCGTCGAGCCGGTCCACCCACTGGTGGTGCTCGGAGTCGAGGCGGTAAGGGCGGAAACCGGCCTCGGCGAACAGTTCGTACGTCCGGTCCAGCGCGCGGTGGGCTCGCGCGGCGTCGCTCTCGGTGCGCGGGAAGCGGAAGGAGACGACGAGGTCGATCACGTCCGGGTCCAGGGCGTTGATGGTGGAGCCGGCCTGGACGCCGGTCTCGGCGTGGACCTGGGCGAGGAGGTCCTGGGAGCGGGCGACCGCGCTTCCGGTGAAGGGGATCAGCGGCAGGAAGAACAGCCATCCGCCGCCCTTGGCGTCGACCTGGTCCGCCTCCTGTCCGACCGCCGAGCGGAGCATGGTCTCGTTGCGGGAGGGATCGCCCGCGTAGAGCCGTTCCACGGCACGGGCGACCAGGTCGTCCGGGGCGGGGGGCCGCTCGTCCGAGCGCAGGACGCGGGTGAACAGCCCGCTGCGCGCGGCCTCCTCCTCGATGACCCGGGTGAGGGCCTCGACGGACCGTTCGGTGCCGTCGACGCACAGGTGGGTCACGTACTCGTCGCCCTGGCCGCCGTAGGAGCGGGTGGAGACGGTGTCGTAGACCTTCAGGACACCGGAGACGAGACCCTGGGCGGTCCAGCGCCGCAGCTCGTCGATGGCCTCGGGCAGCCGGGCGCGGCCGAAGCCCAGGCGCAGGACCCGCTGGGCCTCCGGGCGGGGCAGGAGCCGTACCACGCCCGCCGTGACGATGCCCAGGTCGGACTGGGTGAACAGGGCCAGCGGCGAGGGGCCGAGGCCCTGCGGGTTGACCGCGCCGGGCCGGTCGCCGTGCGGCCACCAGCCGACCCGGATCAACTCGCCGTCGGGCAGCACCACTTCCAGGCCGGCGAGATCCAGGGTGCGCTGCCGGCGCAGGCCGACACCCCGGTCGACCATGTTGCCCAGCACGCTGGTGTGGCCGGAGGAGGCGGTGACGTTCAGCATCCGGCCGGTGCCGGCGAGCAGTTCCGCCAGCCGCAGCTGGGTGACGCCGGGCTCGATGACCGCCCAGCCGCCCTCTTCGTCCAGGTCGCGGACGGCGTCGAGGCCGTCGAGTTCGAGGGTGACGACCGCGTCGCGGGCCGGCTCGCGCGAACCCAGGCCCCAGTTGCGCCCGGTGCTGACGGCCTGGAGTCCGGGACCGCCCCCGGCCCGGGCGAACGCCCGGACGATGGCGCGCACTTCGGTGACCGTGCGGGGCCGTACGACACCGTAGACGTCACGGGGGCGGAACATGCTGACGTTGGCGCCGGGCGGCAGGGGCTTCGACTCCTCGCCGACCGCCCGTATCGCTTCGGCGGGAATTCCCGCGGGAAGGACAGACAAAGGACACCTCACTGATGCTTGGTTCCGAGAGTTCCGCGATGGAAGACGAGCGGTTCGCCGTTCTTCTCGCCGTGCCCGATGGACTCCACCCGGCTCAGGAACAGGCTGTGGTCGCCGCCCTGGAAGACCTGCTCCACGGAGCACCGCAGCGTGGCGAGGGCGACCGGCAGCACATCCCGGTCGACCAGGGTTTCCAGATCCCTGCCGAACGGCTTGTCGCGGGAGGCGAAGAGCCCGGCGGTGGCGGCCTGCCGGTCGCTGAGGAGATGGACGGCGAAGGTCCGGCTGTCGCAGAGCACGGGGTGGGCACGGGCCGTGCTCTGCACGCTGACCAGGATGCGGGGCGGCGTCAGGGACACGGACATCAGCGCGTTGATGGTCATGCCGACGGCGCTCTCGCCGCTGCCCGTGCACAGCAGCGCGACACCGGTCGGGAACAGGCGCATGGCCGAGCGCAGATCGACGACGGTGTCGGGCACCGGATCCGGAATGCCGATGCGGGGGGAAGTGCGGTAAACGGTCGTGGACACAGGCCCTCGATTCAGTCGGTAGCCGGACCAGAGAAACCTCTGGCTTCTTCTGCGATCGGCCGGTTCACGATTCGCTCGGGAAGCTCTGGGAAATAAGCTAGTTAATGCGCCGCGCCGGTGGCCACTGATAACGCGGGTAATTCCCCGGGCTGCTCGGACTACCTGAACTACTCGGACGAGTAGACGGCGGGCCGAAAAGAAGTGCGCCGCCGAAAGTCGGCGGCGCACCTGGAAAGAACGGATCACGGAGAACAGGCAACAGGCAACGGACTAGCGGACAGCGGACAGCGGGGAAGCGGCTCAGGACAGAGTCAGGACCGCCTTGCCCCGGACGCGGCGGGCGACGATGTCCTCCGCCAGCTCGCCGGCCGAGCGCCAGTCGGCGACCCGGCCCGCGCCCACCCGCAGCCGCTCCTCGGCCACGAGGCGGACCAGGTGGGCGAGGTCGGCACCGGTACGGCCGCCTGCCTGGATGCCGACGAGGGTCAGCCGCCTGCCCACCAGCTGGTACGGCGCGAGCGGGGTGTCCAGACCGGACGTGGCCCCGATGGAGATCACCGTCCCGTCGTCGGCCATCCGCTCCAGGAGACGGGCGAGCAGCGGGCCCCCGACCTGGTCCAGGAGGATGTCGACCGGCGCGCCGACCTCCGCCGGGTCCGTCACCACCCGGTGCGCGCCCAGGTCGGTCAGGCCGGCCCCGCGCGCCCGGTCGCCCACCACGGCCACCACCTCGGCGCCCTGGAGCCGGGCGAGTTGCACCGCGAAGTGCCCCACGCCGCCCGAAGCGCCGGTGACGGCGACCCGGTGGCCGGGTACGACCTGGGCGCGGCGCAGCGCGCGCAGTGCGGTCAGCCCGGCCACGGGCAGCGCGGCGGCCCGCACGAAGTCGACCTCGTCCGGGAGCACCGCGAGTTCGGCCACGGAGACCGCGCGCAGCTCCGCCCAGCCCCCCGACCACCCCCAGGTGACGACGCGTTCACCGGCCCGCGGGCCGGCGCCCGAGGCGGCGGGCCGCTCCACGGTGCCCGCCGCGTCCCAGCCGGGGACCGTGCCCGGTGCGGCGGCGGCGTTGCCGGTGCGGGGGAGTTCGCCGTGGTTGAGGGAGGTCGCGGCGACCCGGACCAGGACCTCGTCGGGTCCGGGGACGGGATCGGGCACCTCGGTGAGCCGGAGCCCGCCGGGGGCTTCGCGGTCGATGACAAGAGCACGCATGGTGTGACCCACTTCTTCTGCGGAGCGGCGGAGACGGGGGTGCGGCCCGGGTGGATCCGGGGCCGGGCGACCGGGTTCGGACGTCGGACCCCGGGTCAGAGATTGGAGCCCCCGTCCACCGCCACCGACGCGCCGGTCACGAACGCGGCCTCGGGCGAGACCAGGTACGCCACGGTGTGGGCGATCTCGTCGGCGTGGCCGTACCGGCCGAAGACGTTCTGCGAGCGCTGGTACTCCGCGGAGGGGCCGTCCGCCGGGTTCATGTCGGTGTCGATGGAACCGGGGGCGACCTCGTTGACGGTGATGCCGCGCGGTCCCAGGTCCCGGGCCAGCCCCAGGGTGAGCCCGCGGACGGCGGCCTTGCTCATGGCGTACGCCGTCATGCCCGGACCGGGGACGTGGCTGGCCAGGCAGCTGCTGATGTTGACGATCCGGCCCCCTTCACCCATGTGCCGGGCGGCGGCCTGCGCGGTGAGGAAGGCGCCCCGGGCGTTCACGTCGAGGGTGCGGTCCAGCACCTCCAGCGGGGTGTCCTCCAGGGCCGGCATCGACATGTCCATGTATCCGGCGTTGTTGACGAGGATGTCGATGCGCCCGAACTCGCGGGCGACCGCGTCCACCGCCGTGCGAATGGCTTCCGGGTCGGTGGCGTCGGCGGCCACCGCCAGGGCGCGTCCGCCGCCGGCCCGGGCGATCTCCTCGGCGACGGCCTCCGCCCGCTCCTTGTTGGTGGCGAAGGTCAGCGCCACATCGGCTCCCTGAGCGGCGAGCCGACGGGATATCGCCGCGCCGATGCCTCGGTTTCCTCCGGTGACCAGAGCCGTCCTGCCCACGAGATTCCTGACGATGTCCATGCGCTCAGACCCGTTTCGTCGAAGTGTCGGGATGAAGGGTGAAGGGCGAAGGGTGGGGGATGAAGGGGAAACACCACGGCGGTCCGAAAGGACCCCGGTGTGCCCCCGACCATAGGAGCCGCGCGGAACCGGCCTCAAGGAAACGCCGCCCGCCGCGGCGTTTTCTACCCGACCCGGTAGGGGCGAGTAGCGAGCGACTACTCACGTCATCAGTGGAATTCGGCCGGGGACGGTTCTAGCGTCGTGCCATGCCCCGCCCGGCCGCCTCAGGCCGGGGGCCTCTCGACGGCCGCGGAACCGGCTCCGGCCCCCGACGCCCGGTCAACGGCGCATCGATCCGCCCTTCCCCCGGCTCACCCCAGCCTCACCCAGCCAAGAGGTGGAGAACCATGTCATCTGCACGTCCGGGCCGCCGGTCCGGCCTGGCGGACGGTGCCGCCCTCGCCGGTACCGCGGCGCTGACCGCCGCCGCGCCCTCGGCCGTCGCTGCCGGCGCGCGCCCCGGCCAGGCCGCCGGCGCCCGGGTCTCCTCCGTGGACCCCCGCTACGAGCTGCTGACCACCGGCATCAACAAGCGCTTCGTGGCCCGCCCCGAGTACATCAAGATGATCCGCTCCCCGGGCGCCACCGGCGACCGGCCCGGCGACCAGCTGGTCAACCCGCCCGCACGGGTGTGGACGAGCGCCCTCGACTTCCCCTGGGAGCAGCTCGGCCACGCGTCCTTCGCCCGGCTGATGAAGAACTTCGGGGCGTGGCACCAGCGGCACGGCGGCCCGGACGACCCGTACCGCCATCTGAGCAGCCTGTTCAACGTCAACGCCAAGGCGTTCGGCCGGCTCAGCCTCTTCACGCAGATCGACGCGACGATCCCCGACTCCCGAGCGCTGCTCGACGCGTATCTGGCGGAGCTGCTGGACGGGACCGGCATCGAGCCGGTGCCGATGGAGCGGCCCAGCGGTGAACTGGCCGCCATGCCCCACCCGTTCCGCCCGACGGAGCTGCCGTGGCTGGCCGCCGCGCGGATGCTGGGGGCGCCGGACCCGGTGGGCGCCAACCCGATCGCCCGGGGTGGGGCTCAAGTCCGCCTGCTTCCGCAAGAACTTCACCGACCGGCAGATCGCGTCGCTGTACCGGTTCCTGGCCGATCCGGACCTGGCCGACCCGCGCCACAACCGGTCGGACCTGCCCTGGCACGCGCTCTTCCACAAGGGCAACTACCGCAGGCTCCAGCGGATCGAGCGCCGCTGGGACCCGTCGGACTACTTCCGCCATTCGCTTCCCGTCACGACAGCGCCCTGATGCACCGCGGGGGAGCCGGTGCGGCCGGGCCCACCGGCCGCACCGGCTCCCCCGCGGGGACCGGAGGTTGAGCAGCAATGACCGATACAGCGGTGATCGACATCCGCGCCGTCACCGAGGACGACCTGCCCGCCTGGACCCGTACCTGGGGCAACGGGTACCTGCGCCCCTACACCGAGCACAGCGTCGACGCGATCCGGGCGACCGCCCGCCAGGACCGGCTCATCGGTGCCTTCGACATGGACCGGTGCGTGGGCACGTACCGCAGCACCCCTCAGGAGCTGACCGTGCCGGGCGGGGCCGTGCTGCCCGTGTCGGCGGTGTCCAAGGTCAGCGTCGCGGGCACGCACCGCCGGCGCGGCCTGCTGAGCAGGATGGTGGCGATGGACCTCCAGGGTGCCTTCGAGCGCGGTGAGCCGCTCGCCGTCCTGGACGCCGCCCAGTACCCGCTCTACGGCCGGTACGGGTTCGGGCCCGCGACGGCGATGGCCTGGTTCGAGATCGACGTACACCGGGCGCGGCTGGACCCGGGACGCACCGCGGACATCTCCGGGGTGCTCCAAGTGGACGCCCGGGAGTACCTGAAGGCCGCCCCGGCGGTCTACGAGCGGCTGCGCGCCGTCCAGCACGGGGCGCTGCGGCGGGACGAGCAGTGGTGGCTGGACGCCACCGGGCAGCGTCCGGAGGGCACCGTCGAGCAGCCCGAGCCGTTCTTCGCCCTCCACGTCGACCCGGACACCGGCGAGGCCGACGGTCTGCTCTGCTTCAGCGCAGAGGAGACCTGGGGCGGGATGCTGCCCCGCTCGCCGCTGTGGATCCGGGACCTCGTCGCGGTGTCCCCGCGCGCGGAGGCGGCCCTGCTGCGGTACGCCGTGACGGTCGACTGGGTGTCCACCGTGCACCTGCCCTACCGCGCGCCGGACACCCTGCTCCCGCTGTGGCTCGGCGATCCGAGGGCGGCGCGGGTCAGCGCCCTGAGCGACTACATGTGGCTGCGGGTGCTGGACACGCCCCGGGCGCTGTCGGCCCGCACCTACGGCGTCGAGGGCGGCCTGGTGCTGGAGGTGACCGACGCGGCCGGCTACGCCGCGGGCAGATGGTCGCTGGAGGGCGGCCCGGAGGGCGCGTCCTGCTCGCGCACCGGGCGCGCCCCGGATCTGCGGATCGACGTGCGGGATCTGAGCGCGCTCTACCTCGGCGACGACTCGGCCACCCGCCTGGCGGCGCTCGGCGGCACCGAGGAACTGCGGCCCGGCGCGCTCGTGCGGGCGGACGCGATGTTCCGGACGGGGCGGCGCCCGTGGTCGCCGCGCGCCGTCCAGGGGCGGCGCTATCAGGCGGGCGCCCCGTGACCGCCCTCCGCATACTATTGGACCACGCGATCCAAAACGTGCTAGGCTCGGGGCATGGCCCGACCGAGGAGCTTCGACGAGGAGCGGGCCCTGGACGCGGCGATGCGCACGTTCTGGGAGAAGGGCTACGAGGCCACCTCCACGCAGGATCTGTGCGAGGCCACGGGCCTGGGGCGCAGCAGCATCTACAACACCTTCAAGAGCAAGCACGACCTCTTCGAGCGGGCGCTGGCTCGCTACATCGACTCCATGACGAGCGCCCAGCTGGCCCTCCTGGAGGACGGCCGGCTGACCGCGGCGGAGCGCATCCGTGCCCTGCTCGCCATGGTCGTCGAGGGGGAGACGGAACACCGGGCGGGCGGTCGCAGCCTCGGCTGTCTCACCGTGAACACCACGGTGGAGCTGTCGGCCCGGGACGCCCGGGCGGCGGCGATGCTGGAGCGGGACACCGCCCGCCGGCTGGCCGCCCTGCGTGCGGTGCTGGAGGAGGGCCGGCGGGACGGGAGCATCACCTCCGCCCGGGATCCCGGCGCACTGGCCCGGTTCGTCAACGCGGCCATCGGCGGGATGCGGATCTCCAGTCAGGGCGGCGCCGACCGCGCCGCGCTGGAGTCGATCGCCGACGTCATCCTGGACGCCCTGACCGGCTGACCGGCGGCACTGCCCGCGCCGGGCGGTGTCTCCGTACGCCCGAGTTTTGAACTGATCTATCCATAACTAGAATCGAGGCGTCCGGCGCGACACCGCCGGACAGCGCACACCCGAAGGAGACCGAACCGTGCCTCGTGCCGTGTATGTTCTGGCACTCGGCATCTTCGCCATGGTGACCAGCGAGTTCGTGGTCGCCGGGCTGATGCCGCAGATGGCCGACGGCCTGAACGCGACGATTCCGCAGATCGGATACCTCATCACCGCCTTCGCCGTGGCCATGGCGGTCGGCGGGCCCTTCCTCACCATCGCCGTCATGAAGTTCCCGCCCCGCACCGCCCTGATGGTGCTGTTCGCCATCTTCCTGGCGGGCAACGTGCTGGCCGCCACCGCGACCGGCTACGGGACGATGATGGCCGCGCGCATCATCACCGGCATCGCCTCCCAGGCGTTCTTCGGTGTGGGCATCTCCATGTGCGCCCAGCTCACCCGTCCCGAGGTGCGCGGCCGGGCGATCGCGGTGGCCATGAACGGGCTGATGCTCGGCACCCTGCTGGGTCTGCCCATCTCCACCCTCGTCGGCGAGCGCTTCGGCTGGCGCGCGGCGTTCTGGACCATCACCCTGATCACCGTGATCGCCGCGGTGGCCACCCTGTTCGGGGTGCCGCGCATCGAGCGCGCCGAGGGCGGCGGCAGCTTCCGCGAGGAGGTCGGCGTCTTCCGCAAGCCCAAGCTGTGGCTGGTGCTCTCCACCAGCACGCTCATCATCGGCGCCACGTTCTCCGCGTTCAGCTACTTCAACCCGATCCTCACCGAGGTCACCGGCTTCTCCACCGGCACCGTCCCGCTCCTGCTGATCGCCTACGGTGCCGCCACCGTCATCGGCAACAACGTCGTCGGCCGCTTCGCCGACGGCCACACCGTCCCGGTGCTCGCCGTCGGTCTGGTCCTCAACACCGTGTTCCTGGCCGGCTTCGCGCTCCTGGCCGACCTGCCCGTCCCGGCGATCATCTGCATGATGGGCATCGGCCTGGTCGGCGTCACCATGAACCCGGCGATGGCGACCCGCGTACAGCGCACCGGAAACGCCGGCCCGCTGGTCAACACGGTCCACTCCTCCTTCATCACCCTCGGCATCATCCTCGGCTCCTCCATCGGCGCCGTCGTCATCGAGGCCTGGGGCCTGCGCGCTCCGCTGTGGCTCGGTGCGGTCATGGCCCTCGTCGGCCTGGCCACCGTCCTGCCGGATCTGGCCCGCCGGTCCACCCCGGCGGCGACTGCCCGGCCCGAGGTGGCCGTCGCGGCCGCGCCCACCGGCGCGCCCGTCAAGCAGACCGAGCAGGTCTGACCCCGCGCGCGGCGAAAGGGCGGCCGGCATCCAGCCGGCCGCCCACGTCGTGTGCGCCGCACCGCCCCGCTCGCCAGGCCCGCCGTCCGCGGACGGGCTACGAGCGCCGCGGGCCGCCCTCGTCCAGCGTGACCGCGCAGTCGAACAGTTCACGGCCGTTCTGCGTGCCGGTCACGGACAGCGTCGGCCGCCCGGCGGCGTCCCTGCCGGTGGGCCTGGCCTCGATCCACGCGGGCGCGTCCAGTTCCGCGTACCGGAGGAACCGGGTCTCCATCGCCGTCACACCGACGGACGGCCGGTCGTGCAGGGCGTGGGCCGCCTGCCGGGCGGCTTCCAGCAGCAGCATGCCGGGCACATGGTCGACCGGGTGGTCGAACAGGCCGCGGTGCCCGGTGTCGACCCTCAACTGCCAGCGACCGTCCGGCCCGGCGGGCGCGAGGACGACATCGGCGGCCCGGTCGCGGCCCGCCAGGCAAGCGGGTATCGCGGGCGGCACGGGTATCGGCCGGACGGCGGCCGGGTCGGCGTGCGAGCCGCGCAGACGCCGGTAGACGGCCGGGGCCTGGATCGTGAAACGGCTCTCGGCGCTGGCCAGCGGCACTCCGCCCCGCAGGATCTCGTAGTCCAGCGCGAGGACCGCCACGCTCCCGCGGCGGCGCACCACCTCCCGGGTGGACACATGCAGTTCGACGGCGGCCGGCGATCCGTCGGCCCACAGGGCCGCCGGGTCCAGCCGCCAGGCGTAGGTGTCCCAGACCAGATGGTGTCCGAAGGGGACGTCGTAGGCGTGGTGCGACAGCAGGGGGAAGGACTGGCGGACGGTCTCGCTGAGGAGGAGGGGATCATGGTGTCCGCCGCGCACGGCGTAGAGGGGATGATCTCCCGGCCAGCGGGCGGTGACGACGAAACAGTTGTCCGCGACGCGCCGCCACCCCGTCAGGAGCACCTGGTCGGCATGGAATTTGTGGACGGACCGCTGCGCGACTCTGGGCGTCTCGACGGCGGCATCGATGGTTAACGGCTTGGTCAACGTCACTCCCATGGGGCAGAAGGTGACCGAACAAGGCCCGTCTCGGGCGGTAACTGGACTGCCGCAGCAGCCGCATGTAAACCTAAAGGACGTTCTTTTTGTTGTCGAGGATGGCTGATCAGACGATGACCCGACCGACCCAGGAAAGGGCTCTGCGCACCCGCGAAGTGCTGCTGCGGGCAGGGGCCGAAGTGTTCGACGAGTGCGGGTACGCGGGAGCGGGCATCAACCGCATCCTGGAACGAGCGCAGGTCACCGCCGGTGCTCTCTACTTCCACTTCAAGTCCAAGGAGGGACTGGCCCGCGCCGTCATGAGCGCCCAGCCCGCCGTGATCGAGCCGAGGCTGAACTCCCGCGGACTCCAGCGTCTGGTCGACATCACCTTGGTGTGGGCACACGAACTCCAGGTGAACGCCCTGCTCCGCGCCGGCGTCCGGCTGTCGGTGGAACAGGGGAGCTTCGGACTGCGGGACGCCTCGTCCTACCTCGGCTGGAAGGAGATAATGGCCGAGTGCCTGCACACGGCCGTCGACGAGAACGAACTGCTGCCCGCGACGCGGCCCGAGGACATCGCGGAGTTCCTGGTCGGGGCGTGCACCGGCGTCCAGCTGTACTCGCAGCTGATCAGCGACCGCGCTGATCTGCCGCGCCGTACGGTCGTCATGTGGCGGATGCTGCTGCCCGGCATCGCCTGCCCCGAGACCATCGCGCGGATCGACCTCGACGTCACGAGAGGCGAGGCCGGGTGAGACTGCGGATAGCCGTCGCGGGGGCCTCCGGAACCGTCGGACGCCGGCTGACCGCACTGCTGAGCACCGACCACGAGGTGCTCGCGTTGACGAGGTCACCGGAGCAGGCCGCCGGACTCGGTGTCCACGGGCGCCTCGTGCGGGCCGACTTCGCCCGCCGGGACGGTCTGGAGCGCGTCCTCGAAGGGGCCGACGCCCTGTTCGTCGCCACCTTCGATCCCGTGCGGCCCTGTCACGACGAGCACCTCGCCGCCGCGGCCGGGCAGGCGGGGGTGCGCCATGTGGTCAAGCTGTCCGCGCTCGCCGTCACCGACAGCGGGGCACAGGACCTGATCACCCGCTGGCAGCGTGAGTGCGAGCGCATCTGGCAGGCCGCGGGCCCGGCCTGGACGTTCCTGCGGGCACGCGCCTTCATGTCCAACTGCCTGGACTGGGCGGGCGCCATCCGCGCCGGCGAGCCGGTGCGCACCCTGTACGGGGACGCCCCGAACGCCTGCGTAGACCCCGCCGACCTCGCCGAGGTCGCGGCCCATGTCCTCACCGGTCCCGGGCACGGCGGCCGCGCGTACGCCCTGACGGGCCCCCGCGCCGTCTCGGCGCGCGAACAGGTGGCACAGCTGGCCGAGCTGCTGGGGCGCCCGCCGCGTCACGAGTCGCTGACGGAGGAGGCGGCCCTGGCCCGCTGGCGCGCGCGGTACCCGGAGTCCGTCGCCCGGGCACTGCTGGAGAGCGCCAGGCGCCAGGACGCCGGGGCGAAGGCCGCCGTCACCCGGGACGTGGAGCGGGTGACCGGCCGCCCCGCGACCCCGTTCGAGGTGTGGGCCCGGGCGAACCTCGACCGGTTCCGCTGATCGCGTCGCCGGCCGCGTACGGACACGTTCGAACCCCGCAACGAGAAGAGGACGAGAACCACATGCTCCTGGACGGCAAGACCATCATGATCACGGGGTGCTCCAGTGGTATCGGGGCCGCCGCCGCCCGGCTG
The DNA here is from genome assembly GCF_035645055.1 of Streptomyces sp. Taxonomy (GTDB): domain Bacteria; phylum Actinomycetota; class Actinomycetes; order Streptomycetales; family Streptomycetaceae; genus Streptomyces. The sequence goes on from NZ_DASQNH010000090.1 coordinate 13,540, forward strand.
TTCGCCGCGGAGGGCGCCCGCGTCGTACTGATGGCACGGCGTGCGACGCGACTGCGCGAGCTGGCAAAGGAGATCGAGGAGAGCGGTGGATCCGCGCTGCCGGTGCCGGGTGACGTCACCCATGAGCAGGACGTCGCCCGGACCGTGGACACGGCGGTGCGGCGGTTCGGTCGGCTGGACGGGGCGTTCAACAACGCCGGCTGGGCGTCCGTGGGCAAGCTGCTCCACGAGACCGACCAGGCCGACTACGACCGTGTCATGGACGTGAACGTGCGCGGCGTGTGGAACTGCTTACGGCGGCAGATACCGGCGATGCTCGCCGACGGGCAGGGCGGTTCGATCGTGAACACCTCCAGTGTGGCGGGGGTGCTGGCGCCGGGCTCGGGCGCGCCGTACGTGGCCGCGAAGCACGCGGTGCTGGGGCTGACCCGCGCCGCGGCGGCCGACTACGGCGAGCGCGGCATCCGGGTGAACGCCCTCGTGGTGGGCAGCGTCCGAACCGAGCTGATGGACGAAGTCCTCGCCGCGGACCCGGAGTTGGCGCAGCCGTTCGTACAGCGTGCTCCGCAGCGGCGCATGGCGGCGCCCCGCGAGGTCGCCGAGGCCGCGGCCTGGCTCCTGGCCGGCCGCGCGTCGTTCGTCACCGGCGCGGCGATGGCGGTGGACGGCGGCTGGACCGCCGCCTGATCCGCCGCGTCCGGACGGGGCACCCGCGCAGCCGTCAGGCGCTCAGACTGTCGGCGGGGCCGGAGGTCAGGCGCCGGTAGGCGTAGGCGGCGGACACCATCGTCATGTGGTGGTGCCAGCCGGGGTAGGAGCGCCCCTCGAAGTCGGTGAGGCCGTAACCCTCCTCCAGCGCGCGCAGGGTGTCCGCCACCAGCTGCTGACGTCGTATCAGGGAGAAGACATAGCCCACGTTGCGCCGGCGGAGCGTGCTGAGCCAGTACTGCGCCTCCCCGGGCTCGCCGGGGGAGTCGAGCGCGAACAGCCGGTGCACGGGCGGGTGTCCGCCGAGGGTGGCCGCGCGCCGTCCCGGCAGGCGCACCAGCGCCGAGCGGACCCGCACCGGCCCCGACCCGGCGTCGAAGTGGGACAGCGCCACACGGAAGCGGGTCCCGCCCGCTTCGATCACATGCTCGGCCGTCGACGGGGCGGCCGGGAGGGAGGGTGCCGTTCCGGGGCCGTGCTCCATCACGGGGTGGTCGGGGCGCACCCGGACCAGCCATTCTCCCGAGCCGAACGCGGGCCCACCGGGGACCTCGGCGAGGTCCCCGGTGACGGTCAGATCGGCGACGAGCGGAGTGCGGTGCGCCCACGGTGCCGAACCGGCGCCGGCGGCCATCTCCAGGGCGCGCTTCCAGGCCGAACCGCCGGTGACCGTGTCGGGGATCCGGGCCCGCCGCCGCAGCGCGGCGTCCTCGCGCCATCCCCCGTCCAGGACGAGGTCCCAGTCCACGGGGATCGCCTCGGTCCGGGAGACCATGAACAGGCCGACCCCGACCTGGCAGTTGACCGTGGCGCCCAGTGCGGGCACGAAGCGGCGCCGGACACCGACCGAGCGGCTTCCCTTCTTCTCGGACACGAACGTGCCGGCGACCCAGGCGTGGTCCGGAAGGCGGCGGGCCGCCAGGCGGGCGAGGGCGGACCGGGGCTGGTGCCAGTCCCAGGGGCTGACGGTGATGAACTGCTGGAGCGCCTGCCCGGCGCTCGGCTCGCCGCAGATCTGTCCGGCCAGGCGCTTCATCGTCTTGCGGCCCGGGGTGCTCAGCAGCCCGCGCAGGTACACATCGGCCCAGCGCTGTTGGTCGACGCGCGGCAGGCTGCCGAACACCGTGTGGACGAAGTCGGTCAGCGACCACCCCGTGCGCGCGACGGATGACCCTCTGGGGCAGGTGGTGACCATGGTTGCGCGTCCCCCCTTGATGCGTTGGTGATAACCTCGACCGCAGCAAAAACATAGCAGACGTTCTCTTTGTTTTGTGTTCAGTTTCGGCCGATCATGCGTCCGGCGGCTCCGCCGGGGCTTGCCTTGGGTGATGAACGATGCAAGGTTTGTCGCAGATTGCGGACCGGTGTCACCAGCTGGTCGACCCTTCGACCAGCGCCGGAAGAGTCGGGCGAACCGCGCGCGAGGTGCAGGGATTGCGGGAGAACGTCGGTGTGAAGCAGGTAAGAGCCGTGCGGACGCGGCGCCTCATCCTGCAGGCCGCCGCGGAGCAGTTCGACCTGCGCGGATACGCGGGCACACCGCTGAACTGCGTCACGCGGGCCGCCGGGATCTCCATGGGCGCGCTGACCTTCCACTTCCCCACCAAGCAGGAACTCGCGGACGCCGTCCAGCTGTCCGGCATCGAGATCACCAGGGACGTCGTGAAGAGCGCGGCCGACCTGCCCGTCTCCCCGCTGCACGGCGCGCGCGCACTGGCGTTGTCGATCACCCGGCTGCTGGACGAGTGCACCACGGTCCGGGCGACCGCCCGCCTCACCCGCGAACGCGCGGGCGGTGACGGATGGACCGGCGTCTGGCTCACCTGCCTGACCGAACTGCTGCGCAGGGCGCACGACGAAGGAGGGCTGCGCCCCCGGCTCGCACCGGAGACGTTCGCCGAATCGGTGCAGTTCCTCATCATGGGCATCGAGGAGTACACGCGCTGCGCCGCGCTGGGAGCGGGCGGCGACTCCACCGCGGTCCGCCGCGTCGCGCGCGCCTGGGATCTGCTCCTCTACGGGGCCCTGGACTCGGCCGAGCAGGCCGGACCCGACCTGACCAAGTAGGCGACGGTTGAACGACCGTCCTTGCACCGGCCGCCGGCGCCGGGCGACCGTCTATGCCGGGTTGGCGGTCCCCATCGGCGACGAGGCCGGTGTACGGCGCCCGGTAGCGCGGCCGTCCCCCACGCGCAGCGACCGCCCCGGCACCCCTCGACCGACGCCGGCCGGGGCCCTGCGGCCAGTTGTCCCCCTCTGCTTTCCCAACCATGCCGACAGAAGGTGACAGAACGTGAACACAGTGCTGGAGGCCGGAACTCACCCGCTGCACGGTCGGTCCGAGGAAGTGTCGACGCTTTGTCACGCGCTCCGCTCCGCGCACCAGGCCGGAAGCCTCCGCGTCTCCCTCGAAGGAGGGCCGGGAACGGGCAAGTCCCGTCTGCTCGCCGAGGCCGCCACCCTCGCCGAGTCGGCCGGCGCGACGGTACTGCGGGGTCTGCACGAGGACCCCGTCACGTACGACGGCACCGTCGTCGTCCTCCTGGACGACACCCACTGCTCGGACGAGGCGGACGTCAAGGCGCTGGCGAGGGTGCGCCTGAAGGCCGCGGGACTGCCGATCGTCTGGTGCACGAGTCGGCGGTGGGGGCGGCCCAACAGCCCGCTCGACATCGCCCTGGGGTCCCTGGCCGAACCCCACCGGCCGTTCCGGCTCGGCCCGCTCGACGAGCATGCCGCCCAGCGGATGGCCCACGACATCCTGGGCGCCGAACCCGAAGGCGAACTGGCCCGGGCGGTGTCCTCGGTGGCGGGGCACCCCCAGGCGCTGCGGGTCCTGCTCGAAGGGTTCATGGACGAGGGCCGGGTGGAGACCGGCGCGCGGGCCCGGCTGACCGGTGCCGGTCTGCCGGAGAAGTTCACCGGTCTGGTGCGCCGGTATCTCCAGGACTGCTCTCCCTCCTGCACGCACCTGCTCCTCGTCGCGTCGGTCCTGGGCACCCATCTGATCTTCGGTGAGCTGACCGACGTGCTGGGACTCAAGCCGTCGCAGCTGCTGCCGGACCTCCAGGAGGCGGTGTTGTCGGGCCTGCTGAGCCGGGACCGGGACGACGTGCGGTTCAGCAACACGCTGTTCCGCCAGGTCATCCTGGACTCCGTGCCGGCCTCGGCGCGGGCGGCCATCCGCCAGCAGGCGGACGAGTACCGGGCCCGGCAGTTCGGCGCGTCCCTGGAGGGTTCCGGCCGGGGCGCCGGCCCGGACGGACCCGCCGCGCCCGTGGCGGGCCGCACCGCGCGCCCGGCACCGTACGCGAGCACCGCCGGACTCCTCCCGCGCGCCACGGCGTTCCCGGGCGAGGTCGGTACCCGCGCCGCGGACCGTGATGCCCGGCACGCCCCCTCGGAGGGTGCCGGTGCCGTGCCCCCGATCCCCGGGTGGGACCACCTGACGGAGAAGCAGGTGCTCATCGCGCAGCTCACGGTGCAGGGACTCACCAACAAGGAGATCGCCGGACGCCTGTATCTGTCCCCGCACACCGTGAACTACCACCTGCGCAAGATCTTCCAGGCGCTGTCGATCCGCTCCCGGACCGACCTGGTACGGCTCACCCACAGCGCCGCCCGGGAGCACGCGGGGGCGGGCGGCACCGGGTGGCCGAGGGAGAGCCGGCTGCCCTTCTGAGCCGGGCGGAGCGGACGGTCCGCACACAGCGGCCGGCGGGGACGGATGCCCCGCCGGCCGGCCGTGCCGTGCGTCAGAGGACCGCGCAGCTCGTGCCGTTGAGCGTGAAGGCCGCCGGCGCGGTGTTGGTCGCGCTGCGGGTGCCGGTGAAGCCGAGCGTGACCGAGCCGGACGCGGGGATCGCGGCGGTGTAGGAGGCGGCGGCGACCGTCACGGCGGCGCCGTTCTGGGCGGGGGTGCCGCCCCACATGTTGGTGACGGTCTGGCCGTTCGGGAAGGTGAAGGCCAGAGTCCAGCCGTTGACGGCGGTCGTGCCGGTGTTGCGGATGGTGATCTCGCCCTGGAAGCCGCCGGGCCACTGGTGGGCGACGCGGTAGCCGACCGCGCAGCCGGCGCCGGGGGTGCCGGTGTCCTTGCCGGTGGTGACGGTGACCGCGGCCGAGCGGGGCGAGCGGTTGCCGGCCGCGTCCTTGGCGTAGACGGCGAAGGTGTACGTCGTCTCGGCGGTCAGGCCGGAGACGGTGGCCCGGGTGGTGGTGGCGGAGGCGGCGGGAGTCTCCGTGGTACCGCTGACCCGGACGACGTCGTAGCCGGTGACGGCGACGTTGTCGGTGGCCGCGGGCCAGCCGAGGGTGACCGAGGTGGGGGACACCGCGGACACGACCGGGGAGCCCGGGGCGGTCGGCGCCTGGGTGTCGGGGCCGGTGCCGCCGAAGATCGTGGCCTCGCGGGAGGTCTGGGCGATGCCGTTGGCGCCGTGGAAGATGCGCTGGCCCCAGGAGCTGAGCCGCGCCGGGTCGAAGCCGATCGCCAGGTCGAGGATCGGGTCGGTGTTGCCGCTCCAGGACCAGGCCAGGTAACCGAGGTCGAGCTGTTCGGCGGTGGCCAGCATGGTGTCCTCGTCCGGGTCGCCCCACTGGTCGGCCGGGCCGCCGAACTCACCGATGACGAGGGGAAGTTCGGCGGCGACGAAGGCGTTCAGGTAGTCGGTGATCTCCTGGGCGGTGTCGAAGACGCTGTACATGTGGATCGAGAAGATCAGGTTGCCGGTGGGGTCCGCGGCGTACACGGACTGGGCGTTGGCGCGCATGACGCCCTGCCAGTCCTGGCCCCAGTTCGGCGCGTCCACCATGATCGTGTGCTGGAAGCCGGCGGCGCGCAGCTTCTTGACCGCGGCGATCGTCGGGTCGGTCCAGCCCTGCGGGTTGGTGTTCCCCCAGGGCTCGTTGCCGATGTTGACGATGACGTAGTCCTCCTCGCCGGCCAGGACGCCCTTGAGGCTGATCCAGTAGTCGGCGGCGTGGTCGAGCGTGCCGGCCGCGGCCTCCTCGCCGTAGCCGGTGGTGTCGTGCACCTCCAGGACACAGATCAGGCGGTTGGCCTTGCAGTCGCCGACGACGGCCGCGACGTCCTCGGGGCTGTTGCGGGTCCAGCGGTGGCCGTCGGAGAGGACGACCCGGACGGTGTTGGCGCCCAGCGCCTTGATGTCGGCGAGCGACTGGGTCTCGCCGGGATACCAGGTGTGGGCGTGGTTGACGCCGCGCATCACGAAGTCGTTGCCGTTGCCTTCGAGGAGACGGCCGTTGCTGATGTGCAGACCGGTGGCGGCGGCGCCCGGCGACTGCGCGCGGGCGGTGGGGGAGGCCAGGGCGAGCAGGCCCAGGAGGGTGGCCAGGGCGGCCGCGACCGCGAGCAGGGGGGTGGTTCTCGTCGTACCCCTCGACGTGTTTCCTGTCGACCTCACTACGGCTCCAATGAGTGAGTCAGAAACCGGATGGGAAAGGAACGTGTGGTGTGGGAGCGCTCCCATGAAGCCATCACGCCAGGGGCACGTCAAGGGTTGGCACACAGGGGAGCGGCGCGCGGGGCCGCTGAGACGTCGTCGCGGAGAGCGGTCAGGCCATGGTCGGCTGGGGCAGGGTGCGGGCGCCGAGCGCGGACCGCGGGGCCGGATCGGGCGCGGACCGGTAGTGGTCCACGTAGTCGGGGCCCGCGATCGGCACCCGGGACAGGAACTCCTCGGGCAGGTCGAAGGCGTCCACCAGGGCCATCAGATGAGGGGCCAGCTCCGCGACGACCCGGTCCCCGGTGGGGTGCAGGGACGTCACCTGCTCCGGTGTCATCAGTCCGGCGGCCAGCAGGTCACCCGTGTGGGCGCGGAGTTGGTCCAGCAGGAAGAGGCGGGTGACGTTCTCCAGCAGGAACCGGGCGCGAGCGTCGCGGGCCTTGCCGACGGCGGCCAGCAGGGCGTCGGCCGCCTGGACGCGGGCATGCGCGGAGACCATCTCCAGGGCGGCCTCGGAGGTCGCGTTCCACCGGCCGATCGGATCCCCGGCGGGGCCGCCGCGCAGATCCTCCCGGGCGCGGGTCTGCCAGATCCGCTCCACCGAGGCGAGCAGATCCCGCAGGAACCCGAGGTCGGTGAGGTCCCGGCCCTGGGGCCGCACCGGCTGGCCGGGGCCCGACTCGTGCCCGAAGACCATCTCGGAGGCGGCCTTCACCCAGATCACCAGGTTGTCGCCCTCCGCCGTGATCCCGCCCTCGATGTTCAGCTGAAGGTCCGCCAGATTGTTCTGCGGGAACAGCCCCTGCGCCCCGCACCGCTCCCGGCACTCGACGGTGATGTCCCGGGCCTGCCAGGTGATCCAGCCCTTGGCGACGGCGATCAGGCGCTCGACCTCCTCGCGCTGGGCGCGGTCGGTCCCGTCGTGGTCCGTCCACCGGTCGACGACCGCGCGCTGGAGGAAGGTCATGGCGTAGGCGGTGGACAGGGAACGCAGCAGCCGGGCGTGGTGGCTGCGGTGCGCGGCCAGGGGGACGCGCTGGCCGGCCTTGGCGCCGCCGACGTGCCGGTGGTGGGCGTAGCGCACGGCGATGGCGAGGGCGGCGCGCGCCATGCCGAGGGTGCCGGCGCTCATGCACAGTTTGCCCACCGTGACACGGCCCACGGACCGCAGGAACCGCTTGCGCCGGTTGCCGAGTGAGCTGGTGAGCCGGCCGTTCTCGTCCAGCCGGCCGTGGGCCGCCTCCAGCATGGCCTCACGCGGCAGCCGGACATGGTCGAAGGAGGTCAGGCAGTGGTCGACCGGGGTTCCGGTGCGGTCGGGCAGCCGCTGGACCCGGACGCCGGGCAGATGACCGCTCTCGTCGCTCAGCGGGGTGAGGAAGAGGAAGATGCCCTGGTCCTCGTCGTCGACCAGCAGCCGGGCGGCGACCACCGCGGTCTTGGGGCCGCCGGTGAGGCTGGTGTTCGGCATGAACTTCTGCGCCCCGACGGTCGGCGTGTGCAGCACGAACCCGCCGCTCTCGCGGTCGTAGCGGGCGACCGTGCGCAGATTGGCCACGTCGTTGCCGTGCTCCAGCTCGGTGCACAGGAACACCCCGGTGCGCCGCATGGTGGCGTACGGCGACAGATCGCGGCGGTAGCCGTCGTGGTCGAGCAGGCTGCCGAGGAAGAGGTTGTAGTGGATGCTCGCCAGGGTGCACAGACCGCCGTCGACGAAGCCGGTCCACTCGTGCAGCGCGGCGAGCCGGCGGGCGTCGTAGGCCAGCGCCTCGGCGGACGGGACGGCGTCGTTGACCAGCCGGAGCCGCCGGTAGGAGAGTTCGGCGCGGTCCCGGGGGGTGAGGCCCGGACGGTAGGCGAAGTCCTCGCCCGCGACCAGCGCGCGCCACCGGCCGTGTACCCGGTCCCGGTCGTCGCCGTCGAAGAGCAGATGGGTGAGTTCGTCCACGGCACTGCTGTCCACGGGCGCAATGGTACGGAGTCGGCCGGCGGAACCGCCCACCAGGTCCGGTTCTCCGGCGCTGGCCCTGAGCGGTGCTTCGACCCGCTGAAACATCGACTGTCCCCCAGTGAAGTGCCGAGCCGGAAGGCGGGAGTGGGTGGCGGCGCTGGACAAAGCTATGGACCAATCGGTTTGTTATCAAGCCCTTGCAAAACCGGCTGGGTGGTTTTATTGTTCCGGACGGACGTGTGAATTGAACCGGTTTCACGCGCCCGGTCTGGTACGACGGGTGGTGCGACTCGGCGCCAACTCATCACTCCACGCGGGCAACAGGAACACAGACCTCTCAGTCGCTTCCCGGGCGAGAGGTGACGGAGGGGTGCAGTGGCACAGCAGGAGCGGGCCATCCGCACGCGCCAGAAGATCGTCATGGCGGCGGCGGAACTGTTCGACGAGGTCGGCTACGAGGCGGCGACCATCTCCGAGGTTCTGAAGAAGTGCGGCGTGACCAAGGGCGCGTTGTACTTCCACTTCTCCTCCAAGGAGGAACTCGCCCAGGAGGTGCTGGCCGGGCAGGTCTCCGCCCTTCCCCCCGTCCCCCCGCAGGAGCTGTATCTCCAGCAGACGCTGGACGAGGCGCTGCTCCTCGCCCATCTGCTGTGTCTCGGCGACCCGATGGTGCGTGGCAGCATCCGGCTCACCGTGGACCAGGGCTCCCCGCAGGACGGGCTGGACCGCCGGGTTCCCATGCAGGGCTGGATCGACCACAACACGGACGTCCTGGCCCGGGCCAAGATGGCCGGCGAGCTGCTGCCGCATGTCGATGTGCCCTCCACGGCCATCCTCTTCACCAGCAGCTTCACCGGGGTCCAGGTGCTCTCCAAGATCATGACCGGGCACGCGGACATGGTCGTGCGGGTGACCGACCTGATGCGCAACCTCATCACCGCGATCGCCGTCCCGGGCGTCCTGGTCCGGCTGGACTTCGCCGCCGACCGTGCGGAGCGGGTGTACACGGAGGCCGTCCGGCTTCGCGACGAGCGACTGGCGGCCAAGGCCGTGGCGACGGCCTGACGTCACGACGGCCTGACGTCACGACGGGCGTACGGGGCGACGGTCGCGGGTGGCGGCTGCCGCTACGGGGGGCGACGGTCGTGGGTGGTGGCTGCCGCTACGGGGGCGACGGTCGTGGGGGGTGGCTGCCGCTGGGAGCCACGGGTCGCAGGTGGTGGCTGTCCACGGCACGATGACCGCAGGCGACGGCCCGGCGGAACGACGGCGCGGGGGCGAGGGCCGGGTGCGCAGGCGACCCGGCCCTCCTGCCGTCCGGCGGGCGCCGGCCGACACGGTCGCCGCTGACGAGAATGACTGCCTGACGTCGGTCGTGTATCACTACTCACACCGGACGCACGAATCCGCGCCGGTGTGACGGCGGCATGCGCCGGGCCTCTGAGCGACGGCGGGCCCGGTGACGGTCGTCGCCACGGGGGAAGCAGCCGCCGCTCGTCGATCTCCTCGGTGTGGGTGCGTACGGCTGGGGGCGGAACGCGAGACGACCGAACGGAGCGCAAGAGAAATGAACCTCACATCCGGTTCCCACACGTTGGACGTGACGGGACGGGACCTCGCCGGCGAGGCCGCGATGCTCCGGGAGCAGGGCCCGGCCGTCCAGGTCGAACTGCCCGGCGGCGTACGGGCCTGGGCGGTCGTACGGCAGAGCCAGGTGGAACGGCTGCTCCTGGACCCCCGGGTCTCCAAGGACGCGCGGCGCCACTGGCCCGCCTTCATCGAAGGGCGGATCACCCCGGACTGGCCGCTCTTCCCATGGGTCGCCAACGAGAACATGCTCTTCGCGTACGGCGAGGAGCACGCGCGCCTGCGCCGGCTGGTCGCCGGGGCCTTCACCGCCCGCCGTACCGCCGCGCTGAAGCCGCGCATCGAGGAGATCACCGCCTCCCTGCTCGACGCGATGGACGCCGGGTCCGAGGACGGCCGGGCCGAACTCCGCTCGTCCTTCGCCGAGTCGCTGCCGCTCCAGGTCGTCTGCGAGCTGTTCGGCGTCCCCGAGGGGGAGGCCCGGGCCGAGCTGTGCGCAGCCCTGCGCGTGGTGTTCTCCTCCAGCGTCACGGCCGAGACCATGGAGACCGCCCGCGCCACCGCCTTCCGGCTGCTGGCCGAGCTGGTGGCGGCCAAGCGCGAGGCGCCCGCGGACGATCTGACCTCCTCGCTCATCGCGGCCCGGGACGACGGCGACCGGCTCAGCGAGAACGAACTCCTCGGCACGCTCTTCCTGATGATCGCCGCCGGCCAGGACACCACGTCCACGCTCATCGTGAACGGGGTGGGCGCGCTGCTGACCGACCCCGGGCAACTGGCGCACGTACGGGCCGGACGGGCCGGCTGGGACGACGTGGTCGACGAGACGCTGCGGGTGCACAGCCCGGCCGCCTACTCGCCGATGCGGTTCGCCGTGGAGGACATCGACCTCGACGGTGTGCGGATCCGCCGGGGCGACCCGATCCTGGTCAGCTTCGCGGCGGGCGGGCGTGACCCGGAGCGGTACGGGGAGGACGCCGACCGCTTCGACCTGCTGCGCACCGACCGCGACGTCCTGGGCTTCGGTCACGGCGCGCACCGCTGCCTCGGCGCCCCGCTGGCGGTCCTGGAGGCCACCATCGCCTTCCGTGCCCTCTTCGAGCGCTTCCCGGACCTGGCCCTCGGCTGCCCGGCGGAGGAACTGCGCCCGCTGCCGACGTTCCTGCTCAACGGTTTCGGTGCCCTGCCCGTGCTGCTGCGGGGCTGATTCCGAGTCACGGAAACCGCGAGGCCGGTTTGTTAAGCTGGTTGTCTGCGGCTTCTGGGCGAACGGAATCCCGTCTCCCGCAGCACTGACTTCCAGTGGAGCAAGGGAGTTCAAGGGAGTCCTCCATGGCCAAGCAGGAACGAGCGATCCGGACGCGCAACGCTCTCCTGGACGCCGCGGCCGAACTGTTCGACCAGGACGGGGTCGAGGCGTCCTCCCTCGCCGTCATCAGCGCCAGGGCGGGCGTCAGCAGCGGGGCGCTGAACTTCCACTTCGCCAGCAAGGCCGCACTCGTCGACGCGGTGGTGACCGCGGCCGGGGAACGCCTGGAGCGGATCACCCGGCCGCGCGACGCGCTGTCCCTGCAGGTCCTCATCGACGCCAGCCACGACTTGGTGCAGGGGCTTGCCCAGGACGTGGTGCTGCGCGCGGGTTTCGCGCTCAGCGCCCGCCCCGACCGCACCGAGGCGTCCCGCGATCTGCGCCGGGACTGGCAGGCGTGGGTCGAGACCACGGTCGAACGGGCGGCGCGTGAGGGAGCGTTGATGCCCGGTGTCGCCCCCGGTGATCTCGCCACGGCGGTGGTGGCCGTGGCGGCCGGCCTGGAGGCCCTCGGTGGCCGGGACCGCCGCTGGCTGGAGCGGTCCACGCTGACGCGCTTCTGGGCCCTTCTGCTGCCGCGCGTCGTGGGCCCGGCGGCGAGGGAGCTGTTCGTGGCCCTGGGGCGTCCCGGTGCCGAGCCGGTGCCGTACGGTGCGCCGACGGCACCTCGGGGGGCTCCTCGGGCGGTGTCGTGAGGCCAGGTTGTTGAGAGGTCCGGGGACTTCCTCTCAACGGGCCCCTGCGCGGATGCCACCCACGGCGTCCGTACGGTCAGCGAGTGTGGCCGTTCAGGGCGGGCGAGTGGAGTGCGCAGGGTGATCTGCGCGGTGCGGGGATCGTGGCGGCGGCGGCGACGCCGGGCCGGGACGCGACGCCCCAGGCCGTTCTGACCGAGGTGAGCAGGGGGCGGGCGCTGTAGGGCGAGATCTCCAGCTCCTGACGGGCCTGGGCCAGCATCTCGGGGTCGCCGTCCGGGCCGCGCCGCCCCGCCGCGGCCCGGCGCCGCGCGAAGTCGGGGCGGCCGAAGACGTCCAGCAGGGTCAGTGAGAACAGGACGTAGGCCGAGGCCTCGTCGATCAGCAGCCGGGTGGCCTCCGGCACATTGGCCGCCGCGGCGGATCCCAGCTGCTCGTCGAGGTCGTAGAAGGCGACATGCTGCAGTGCCCGCTGGAGGTCGGCGGACGGACACGGGCACAGATGGCGCAGATGGCCCATGAGGCTCCGGAAGGACAGGAGTATGGCGCTGGTCTCGGATGTCCACTGATGCTTGCCGAGCAGGGTCCGGAATCCCGCCAGGGTCTCCGACAGTTCCTCCAGGATCATCTGGCGGGAGATGTCGGTCAGCTCCACGAACCGGGTCTTGTCCTCGATCTCCATGATGCGCAGCCCGTAGCGGATCAGGTCGCGCGGAATCCCGCCCGACAGCGCGTGCGCCAGCAGGCTGTAGGGCTCCGAGAGCCCCGGTGCCCGCCGCTGGAGCAGCTCCACGGACTCCGTGAGCGTGCACGGCTGCACATGGACGATGTCGTCCAGGGAGCTGTCGGTCACCCCCCGGTGGGGCAGACCGCGCCGGACGAAGGAGGCGCCGACGTCCTCGGCGACCGAGATGAGGTAGTGCACGCCCGGCACGCCCAGGATCGCCTTGATCTCGCCCAGGAACTCCAGCGCCTGCTGATCCGATCCCAGCCGGTCCACCTCGTCGACGGCGATGACCACACGGCCGTTCACCAGCACCCGTTCCTGCGCGATCCTGCCCAGCAGCTCCCGGAAGTCCGCGACCAGCTCGGGCATGTTGGGCGGCACGGTGGACAGCGAGGACGTGTACGCGGTCAGCAGCTGGGGCGGGCCGGTGGTGACGCCCGTGGTCGAGGTCTGCACCGTCTGCAGGCGGTACAGCTGGTTGCGGCACTCGCGGACGAGCCACGGCTCGCGCTGCGGGGCGGTCCAGGAAGCGGCCTTGAACAGCAGCACACCGAGCAGGACACAGGCGACGCGGAACGGGTGGCCGTCGTCGGACGCCAGAGCCCGAGCCTCGGGGAACCGGAGGAGCAGGGCCAGGCCGAGGACGAGCAGCAGGCCGACGGCGGCGCTGTCTCCGCGGAGACTGACGAGGCGCTCTCCCCTGCGGAACTCGGCACGGGTGCCCCACATCAGCGGGGCCGCGACTCCGGCGAGCAGCAGGAACAGCGCCGATGTCGACTCGGCGAGGTCGGAGGCGTCGCGACGGATCCCGGCATCGGTGACGAGGGAGCCGGCGGCCACCAGCATCAGCAGCAGCCCGCCGAGACGGCCCAACCACAGCCGCAAGGTGCGCAGCAGCGCGTCCAGGCCGTCCCAGCGCCGCAGCCGCCAGACGAGCACCCCCAGCACGGTCGCGACCAGTGCCGCCCCCGCCCGCTCGCCGCCCCAGACGCCCTCCACGGTTCCGGCGAGTCCGTTCCACAGCCCCTCGGCCTTCTCCCGCACCGCGTCCGCGTACCGGTCCTGCGCCGAGCGCGCCGCGGCCGCCAGCCCCAGCACGACGAGCGCGCCCGCCGAGGAGACGAAGAACAACTGCCGCGCCAGCCGCCGGGCCGCCGGAACGGCCTGCCGCAGGGCCCGGCGGAATGCGGACAGCCGGGCGAACTCCGGTACCTCGTGCCCCTGGTCCCCGAGGTAGGCCTCGCACACCCTGATGTACAGGGAGAGCAGGAACTCGTACGGCGAGTAGGTCGCGGGCGCCTGGACCACCACCGCGAAGTCGGCCTCCTCGGCGCAGGTCTCCAGCAGGGTCGACTTGCCCGCCCCGCGTGGCCCGCTCACGGCGATGGTCCCGCCGGTGAGCTGGGCGAGCTTGCGGGCCAGCCGCTGTGACGCCTCGTTGCCGACGACGTACTGCCGGCTGCGGGGCGAGCGCAGGCCCTCGTAACTGTCCGGCAGCAGCAGGGAGTCGTGGTCGTCGCCCAGCAGCGCCTCCACCACGCGGGACATCAGGGGCCGTACGCCGTGCGCCTGGAGGTCGCGCCGCCAGCGCCGGTCCGCCTTGCCCGCGCTCTGCTCCCTGAACCACAGCGCCACGGTCAGCGCCGGTTCCCCCACGTTGTGACGTACGCGCATCCGCCACACCGGATGGCGCCGGACGGCCACCGCCGCCACGACGGGCGGGAGGGCGGCGACGGCGACGAGGGTCCACGGCGCGACGGCGAGGGCGACGAGGAAGCAGAGGGACAGCGTCAGCAGTACCAGGGTCGCCGGGGCGAGCGGGTCGTGCAGATAGTCGGCCCGGGCCCGCGTCGCCCGGAGCTTCTCCAACGCCTCCCGGAACCGCGCGTGGTGCGCACCGCACGGCTCGACGGCGCGCCGCGCGTTCGCCTCCGACAGCATGTGCGCGCGGACGTTCTCGGCGGTGGCCTGCGGCCTCTTGCCCAGGCGCCGGGTCACGGCGGACTCGGCCAGACAGGCGTCGACCGCGGCCTCGTAGGCCGCCGCCTCGCGCTCGTACGCGAAGAGACCACCGAACTGCCAGGGGGCGGTCCGCCGGTGTCGGGGCATGATGAGGGGCCTTTCAGCGGGGGAGCGGGCTGACTGAGGAGGCGCGGACGCGTTCGAGTTCCCTGCGCGATATCCGGGTGCCGGTCTTGTGCTTCCGCTGGAAGAGCACCCTCAGCGCCGGCTCCTCGGCCCGGGTGGCGTAGGTGACCGCGTGGGCGGCGCCGTCGTCCAGCAGCCGTCCCACGCACTGGGCGAGCGTGCCGGGGCCCGAGCCGGAGTAGCCCCAGGAGAGTCCGGGCGCGTCCATGCAGGGCGCGGGATACAGCACCCCCTTGCTGGTGCGCACCCACACGGGCTCGTCCAGGACGACCTCCTTGAGGACGGACCCGGCGGGGAGCCGGCGCGGGGCGCGGCCCAGATAGCTGATCTCCCGGCCGCCGCGGAAGCGGAACCTGCCCTTGAAGGCGACGACCGGTGTCCCGGTGACCGGGTCGACGAACGTCCCCACCACCTGCTCGCCGCTCTCGGCGAGGAGCCGGTGGATCGCGGTCGGCCGGACGCGGCGCAGCCGGTTGATCCATTCCGCGGCCTCACGCGTGACGCTGGTCCGGGTGACGCTGAACGTGCCGCCGAACGGCAGGTTCTCGCCGCTCCACATGCTGACCTGCTCCAGGCACTCCACCGCGAGATCGTCCGTACGGCCGCACAGCTCCGCCAGGCCCACGGCGACCACGTCGGAGGGAACGGTCTCGGCGCCGCCGGGGTCGTCGGTGTCGGGCACCGCGGGCAGCACCATCGCCGCCCGGTCGGCGCTCGCCGCCCGGTGGGAGCGGCCGCGCCGTTCCAGGATGTCCTCCACCTCGTGCCGCGTCGACGCGATGGCCCCGGTGCGCATCTCATGTCCGATGGTGAACAGCGCGCCGCGCACCGGGGAGCCCTCCGGTTCCGTCCGCGCCAGCGCGTACAGGGGTTCCCAGGAAGGCCAGGTGACCACTTGGACCGGCGCCGGCGGGTCGCCGGGGCGCCAGGCCGTCAGGTGCGAGGGACGCCGCAGCGCGGACGGCCACCAGGGCACCTGGGTGCCGATGTGCGCGGCGATGTCCGACCAGCGGGGTTCGTACTCCGTGTCCGGGCGGGCGCGGTCGGCCGCCCGGAGGGCGGGGCCGTAGAAGTCGTGGTCGTGCCGGACGACCACGACGGTGGCCGCCTCCTCGTGCAGGCCGAGCAGGCTGCTCGGGGTGTCGGACCACTCGGCCGGATAGACGACGGTCACCACTCCGGCCTCGGTCTTCCACGATCCGGCGAAGTGTTCGTGCCCGGTGGCGGTGTCGTCTTGGGTGACGTGCCGGCCGCCCAGATAGCGGTGGGGGGCCGGGTCCGCGGGGCGCAGCAGCACGGGGACCGCTCCGGCCAGGTCCGGATGGGTGCGGGCGAGCCAGCGGGCGAACGCCTGGCCGCTCCACTTCGTCACCCCGTCCGTGTACTCCGGATCGATCGGCGCGATCATGTCCGCGCCGGAGCTGATCCGCCGCCACGCGTCTTCCGGCAGCCCGAATATCTCCCGCAGTTCGGCCGATGTCATGCTGTCCAACGCTTCCCCCTCCGCGTACGCCCCGCCTCCGCCTCCATCATGCGGGGCACCACTGACAACGGGTGTCCCGCAGCACCACCCGCGGCGTCGCACACCGTGTCGCTGTTGGGCCGAACGGGTGACTTGGCGTAAGAATTGGCTGGTGCAGGCGATGAGTGCGAGTCAGATCGGGGGGAGCCGGTGAACAGTCACGGTCACGACGTCACCGATGAACAATGGGAAGGGCTCGCCCAGGTCGTGCCGCTTCGGGGCCGCGACTCATGGCCGTCCGCGGTGAACCACCGCAGCCTTCCGGACGCGGAGACGGAGACCCGACGGCGGTTCGTGGTGCTGCGGGTCAACGTGTTCGCGGACGCCCGTGAGGTCGCCGAGACCCTGATGGCGGGGATTCCCGTCCTCCTGGACCTCACCGGGGCGGAGAGCGAGGTCGCCAAGCGCGTCCTCGACTTCAGCACCGGCGTGGTCTTCGGCCTCGCCAGCGGAATGCACCGCGTCGACCGCAATGTCTTCCTCCTCACCCCGCCCGGCACCGAGGTGCAGGGGCTGATGGAGGGCGCGGGGCTGCCCGGCGTCTGAGGGCCGGCCGCGCTCGGTCGCCCGATCGTAGGAAGGGTGCCCAGGCGGAACGGTTCGCCCCGCGCCGGGGTCCTACGGTCCGCATATGGCTGCGTCCTTTGCATCGTCCGCGGGATCCGAGCGATCCGCGCCCCTCCCCGCGCCCTCCGGGGCATCCGGTCCGTCCGGCCCGACCCAGGCCTCCGCCTCCTCGAAGGCTTCCGGGGCGCCCAAGGCCACCGGCGTCTTTGGCCCTTCCGGTACCCCCGGGGACCATGGCGCGCCGGGGGCGGGCCGGCTGCCGGTGCCTGCGCAGACGCCCCGGTCGGCGTCCGCCGGGCCGGCCGAGGGCGCGGCCGTCGCGGATCCGCCCGGCGGACATCGGCGGCGCTCGCTGCGCCCCCACCTCACCGAGCTGCGCCTGTCCGCCTTCGCCGGGCACCGGCGGGCCGGGTTTCCGCTGGGCCCCGTGACCCTGTTCGCCGGGCCCAGCGGAACCGGGAAGACCACTGCCCTGCGCGCGTACGAGGCGCTGGCCCGGCTCGGCGGGGGCGCGCCGCTGTGCGAGGCGTTCCAGGACGCGAGGGCCTGTGTGCCCGAGCGGGCGCGGCCCGACGCGCAGCAGCGGCGCGGATTCCGCATCGGCTGCACGGCCGACGGGCCCGAGGGGCCCGTCCTGCTGGACGTCGCCGTCCAGGCCGAGCCGGAGCTGCGCATCGTGGGGGAGCGGCTGACCGCCGGGGGAGTGGTGCTGCTGGAGACCGCCCTGCGCGACCCGGCCCGGCGTGCGGTGCAGGCCGCCTGGCACACGGCCGGCTCGGCACCGGTCACGCGCGCGCCGCTGCCCGACGACCGGCTCGGCACCGCGCTGCTGCCCCTGCGGGTGGCCGGCAAGACCGACGGGCAGCGCCATGTCCTCGCCGCCGCGGAGCAGATGGTGGTCGCCCTGCGTTCCGTCTTCGCCTGCGATCCGCTGCCCGAGCGGATGCGGGCCCCGGTGTGGCCCGGCCCGGGGCGGCTCTCCGGCAGCTGCGACAACCTGGCCGACGTGCTGTGGCGCACCCGCGCGGAGTGCGGGCGGCGGCACGCGCAGTTCGTCGAGGCGGTGGCCGCCGGCTGCGCCGGGCCGGTCGCGGACGTGCTGGCCGAACCGACGGGTTACGGCACCCTGCGTGCCCTGCTCGACCGGGGCGACGGCTTCCGTACCGACTTCGCGCGGCTGGGCGACGGCGAGCTGCGGTACACCGCGCTGGCGCTGGTGCTGCTCACCGGGCCTGGTGTCCTGGAGGTCGACCCGCCCGGCGAGGTGCCCGCCGCGCTCCGGGCGCTGACCGTGCTCACCGACGGCTTCGACCGGCAGGTGGACGTACGGCAGCGCCGGGGGCTGCTGCGGCTGGCGGCGCGGTCGGCGCGGGACGGCCACATCCGCTTTCTGGGCGCGGTGAGCGACGCGTCCTGGGCGGTCGGGGAGCGGGATGTGACGGTGGTACACCTGAAGCCGTGACAGGAGAGCACCACGAGTCCCAGGAAGACCGCGAGCCCCTCGACGTGGCCCGGCTGCAACGCCGTCTCGCGGCGTTCGCCGCGGCCCGCGACTGGCAGCCGTACCACACCCCCAAGAACCTGGTGGCCGCGCTGAGCGTCGAGGCGTCCGAACTCGTCGAGATCTTCCAGTGGTTGACCCCGGAGGAGTCGACGCGGGTGATGGCCGATCCGGACACCGCGCACCGGGTCAGGGACGAGGTCGCCGACGTCCTCGCCTATCTGCTCCAGCTGTGCGAGGTGCTCGGCGTCGACCCGCTGGCCGCGCTGGACGCGAAGATCGACCGCAACGAACGGAGGTTCCCCGCACCGGAGTGACATCGTCCACTATTACTCTCCGCAGTCAAATCCCCGATCGAATCCGAATTGTTGTCCGCAATTTCCGCCTTCCTCTAGCTTTTCGTCTCAACCGCCCTCACTCTGGGTAGTGACACAGTGGAGTCGGGCGGACGTGCCGAGAGCACGTCAGGACGGACGGGGGCAGCGCATGGACGCGGTGCGGCTCATCGTGACGAGCAGGCGTGCCCTTGCGGCGAGCGGCGAAGTGCCGCAGATCATGACGGAGGTGTGGCAGGCCCAGGCGCTGGCGCAGGCGATCGGCAGCCGCCTCGCCGTCTTCGGCCCGCCCGAACTGCGCGGCGAGGCCCTGGGGTTGACGGAGCTGGCGGGCCGCGGCTGTGGAGTGCTGGACCCGCAGGACCTCGCCCCGGGTGAGCTGCGCGCGGCCCAGCTCACCGAACTGGGCGACGCACGCCAGGCGCTGATCTACCTGGGCGGGCTCCTCGGCGAGGTCGGCATCGCCCTGGTCGGCATCGCCTGCGCCGCGCCCGACGAGGCGACGTACTGGCAGTGCATGGAGGCCATCGACGCGGCGGACGAGTCCCGGGACCGGGTCCGCGAACTGCTGCGCAGACTGGCGGACCGAGAACAATCGATACCCCAGCGGGAGGCAGGCTGAGCCCCGGCCTCCCGCGCCCCCACCCACCCCGCCCCCCCGAACCCCCACCCTCAGCCCGTCCGCCCGCTCACGCCACAGGCGGCTCGGCCCCCTGGCGGCCTCGCTCCTCGGTGGACACCGCGGGCTCTCTGCCCGCTGCCTGAAGGTCCGCGTCCAGCGCGGACAGGTCCGCGTTCAGGGCCGCCATCAACTCCTCCATCTGCTGCAGCAGCCCCTTGGGCTGGGTGGACCCGCCCTGCTGCGGCACGGCTTCCTCGGACATGACGGCCTCCTCGGCCCGCGGCCCCGTGACAGGAGCCGGTCGGGGGCGCTCCGGCGGCGACACGCCGGTGGCGGGAGCCGGGCGGTCCGGCTCCGCCCGAGCCAACGATCACCGCCAGACCGGGTCACTGGCCCGAGCACGCCCCCGCCCCGGGGTTGACGATTTTCACCCGCCCGAGGAGGAGAGCGGGACAGCCCGCACGACAGCCCGCGCGACGTCCCTCACGATGTCCTTCACGACGCCCCGCACGACGCGGCGGCGCGATGACGGGGCCCGCGCCCGGCCGCTCGGGCACGCCCCGCCGGACCCGCGGCGTCCCGCCCGGGCCGTCACCGGGCAGGATGGACCCATGGATCTTCGAATCTTCACCGAACCCCAGCAGGGCGCCACCTACGACACCCTGCTCACCGTGGCGAAGGCCACCGAGGATCTGGGGTTCGACGCGTTCTTCCGCTCCGACCACTATCTGAAGATGGGCTCCGTCGACGGACTCCCCGGCCCCACGGACGCCTGGATCACCCTCGCCGGCCTCGCCCGTGAGACCAAGCGGATCCGGCTGGGCACGCTCATGACCGCCGCCACCTTCCGGCTGCCCGGTGTGCTCGCCATCCAGGTCGCGCAGGTCGACCAGATGTCCGGCGGCCGGGTGGAGCTGGGCCTGGGCGCCGGCTGGTTCGAGGAGGAGCACACGGCGTACGGCATCCCGTTCCCGAAGGAGAAGTTCGGCCGCCTCGAGGAGCAGCTGGCGATCGTCACCGGTCTGTGGGCCACGGAGCCCGGCAAGACCTTCGACTTCCACGGCAGGTACTACGACCTCACGGACTCGCCCGCGCTGCCCAAGCCCGCGCAGCCGAAGGTGCCCGTCCTGATCGGCGGCCACGGCGCCACCCGTACCCCGCGCCTCGCCGGCCGGTACGCCGACGAGTTCAACATGCCCTTCGCCTCCGTCGAGGACAGCGTGCGTCAGTTCGGCCGGGTGCGTGCCGCCGCCGAGGAGACCGGCCGCAAGGGCGACGACCTCGTCTACTCGAACGCCCTGGTGGCCTGCGTCGGCAAGGACGACGCCGAGGTGGCCCGCCGCGCCGCCGCCATCGGCCGCGAGGTCGACGAGCTGAAGCTCAACGGGCTGGCCGGCTCGCCGGCCGAGGTCGTCGACAAGATCGGTCGCTACGCGGAGGCCGGGTCGAGCCGCGTCTACCTCCAGATCCTCGACCTCGACGACCTGGACCACCTGGAACTGATCGCCTCCCAGGTGCAGTCCCAGCTGTCATAGCACGCCGTCACAATAACCGCGGGCGCAGGTCCGAACCGGTGTGCGATGGTATGACGGTCATCCTGCCGAAGCCCCCAGGATCACCACTCCTGGGGGCTTTCGCGTAGGCGGTCCCTGTTTCCGACCCTTCCGCCGGAGAGGCCCTCCGCATGTTCCTGACGATCAGTACCACCGGCACCCCCGGACGCCCGGCCACCGACCTCGGATTCCTGCTGCACAAGCATCCCGAGAAGGCACAGGCGTTCTCCACGTCCTACGGCACCGCGCACGTCCTCTACCCCGAGGCGGACGAGCAGCGGTGCACGGCGGCGCTGCTGCTCGAGGTGGACGCGGTGGCACTGGTCCGGCGCGGCAAGGGCAAGGGCCGCGGCGGCGCCCCCGACGCGGCGCTCGCGCAGTACGTCAACGACCGCCCCTACGCCGCGTCCTCGCTGCTCGCGGTGGCGATCGGCGCGGTCTTCTCCAGTGCGATGCGCGGGGTGTGCCGCGCCCGGCCCGAGCTGCCCGAGCAGGTCCGGCCGCTGCGCGTCGAGGTGCCCGCGCTGCCCGCTCGCGGCGGCCCCGACCTCGTCCGCCGGCTCTTCGAACCGCTGGACTGGACGGTCACCGCCGAACCGGTCGCCCTGGACACCGAGTTCCCCGAGTGGGGCGACTCCCGGTATGTGCGGCTGGTCCTGGAGTCGCGGTCCCGCACCGTCGCGGAGGCGCTGCGTCATCTGTACGTCCTGCTCCCGGTGCTGGACGACGCCAAGCACTACTGGGTGGCCGCCGACGAGGTCGACAAGCTGCTGCGGGCCGGCGAGGGCTGGCTGCCCGAGCACCCGGAGCAGAAGCTGATCACCAGCCGCTATCTCTCCCGCCGCTGGTCGCTGACCCGGGAGGCGATGGCCCGCCTGGAGCTGGTGCGGCTGGCCGAGACGGACGACAACGAGGTCGAGGCGATCGACAACGCGGTCGCCGCGGAGGCGGAGGCCGAGGAGAAGCCGACGCCGCTCGCCGTGCGGCGGCGGGACGCGATCGTCGCGGCGCTCACCGAGGCCGGCGCCGCCCGCGTCCTGGACCTGGGCTGCGGCGAGGGGCACCTGGTGCAGGCGCTGCTCAAGGACCCGCGGTTCACGGAGATCGTCGGCGTCGACGTGTCGATGCGCGCCCTCACCATCGCCTCCCGCCGGCTGAAGCTGGACCGCATGGGAGAGCGTCAGGCTGCGCGCGTGAAGCTCTTCCAGGGCTCGCTCGCCTACACCGACAGCCGGCTCAAGGGCTATGACGCGGCCGTGCTCAGCGAGGTCGTCGAGCATCTGGACCTGCCCCGGCTGCCCGCCCTGGAGTACGCGGTGTTCGGCGCCGCCCGGCCCCGCACGGTCCTGGTGACCACCCCGAACGTCGAGTACAACGTCCGCTGGGAAAGCCTCCCGGCCGGCCATGTCCGGCACCGCGACCACCGCTTCGAGTGGACCCGCGAGGAGTTCCGGGCCTGGGCCGGCGCGGTGGCCGGACGGCACGGGTACGGCGTGGAGTTCGTGCCCGTCGGACCGGACGACCCCGAGGTGGGACCGCCCACGCAGATGGCCGTCTTCACCGTGAACGGCAACGCGCACGAGAAGTCGCACGAGAAGTCGCACGAGAAGACGCACGAGAAGACGCACGAGAAGGAGGCGAAGGCGGCGTGACCGAGACCCCGAAGGGACGGGTCCTGCCCGTCACCGACCTCTCCCTCGTCGTACTCATCGGCGCCTCCGGCTCCGGCAAGTCGACCTTCGCCCGACGGCACTTCAAGCCCACCGAGGTGATCTCCTCCGACTTCTGCCGCGGCCTGGTCTCCGACGACGAGAACGACCAGAGCGCGACGACGGACGCCTTCGACGTCCTGCACTACATCGCGGGCAAGCGCCTGGCCGCCGGCCGCCGCACGGTGGTGGACGCCACCAGCGTGCAGAAGGAGTCCCGGCGGCAGCTGCTCGACCTGGCCAGACAGCACGACGTCCTGCCGATAGCCATCGTGCTCGACCTGCCCGAGGAGGTGTGCGCCGAGCGCAACGCGACCCGCATCGACCGCGCCGACCTGCCGCGCCGGGTCATCCAGCGTCACATCCGCGAACTCAGGCGCTCGCTCCGGCACCTGGAACGCGAAGGGTTCCGGAAGGTGCACGTCCTCCGGGGAGCCGAGGAGGCCGAGCACGCCACCGTCGTCACCGAGAAGCGGTTCAACGACCTCACCCACCTCACCGGCCCGTTCGACATCATCGGTGACGTCCACGGCTGCTCCGCCGAACTGGAGGCGCTGCTCGGCAAGCTGGGCTACGACGACGGCGTGCACCCCGAGGGCCGTACCGCGGTCTTCGTCGGTGACCTGGTCGACCGCGGCCCGGACAGCCCCGGTGTGCTGCGCCGCGTGATGTCCATGGTGAAGTCGGGCAACGCGCTGTGCGTGCCGGGCAACCACGAGAACAAGTACGGCCGCTTCCTCAAGGGCCGCAAGGTCCAGCACACCCACGGACTCGCCGAGACCGTCGAGCAGATGGAGGGCGAGAGCGAGGAGTTCCGGCAGGAGGTACGCGAGTTCATCGACGGACTCGTCAGCCACTACGTCCTGGACGGCGGCAAGCTGGTGGTCTGCCACGCCGGTCTGCCGGAGAAGTACCACGGCCGCACCTCCGGCCGGGTCCGCTCGCACGCCCTGTACGGCGAGACGACCGGCGAGACCGACGAGTTCGGGCTGCCCGTGCGCTACCCGTGGGCGGAGGACTACCGGGGCCGGGCGGCCGTCGTCTACGGACACACCCCGGTGCCGGAGGCCACCTGGCTCAACAACACGATCTGCCTGGACACCGGCGCCGTCTTCGGCGGCAAGCTGACCGCGCTGCGCTGGCCGGAGCGGCAACTGGTCGACGTACCGGCGGAGCGGGTCTGGTACGAGCCGGCGAAGCCGCTGCGCAGCGAGGCCCCCGGCGGGCACGACGGCCGGCCGCTGGACCTCGCCGACGTGCACGGCCGGCGGATCGTGGAGACCCGGCACGCGGGCCGGATCTCGGTGCGCGAGGAGAACGGGGCCGCCGCCCTGGAGGTCATGAGCCGCTTCGCGGTCGACCCGCGGCTGCTGCCGTACCTCCCGCCGACCATGGCCCCGACGGCCACCAGCACCGTCGACGGCTATCTGGAGCACCCGGCGGAGGCCTTCGCGCAGTACGCCAAGGACGGGGTCGCGCGGGTCGTGTGCGAAGAGAAGCACATGGGCTCGCGGGCGGTGGCGCTGGTGTGCAGGGACGCGGAGGCGGCGCGCAAGCGGTTCGGTGCGGACGGGCCCACCGGTTCCCTCTACACCCGCACGGGGCGCCCCTTCTTCGACGACCCCGAGGTGACCGAGGCGATCCTCGGCCGACTGCGCGAGGCGGTGAGCGCGGCCGGGCTGTGGGCGGAGCTGGACACGGACTGGCTGCTGCTGGACGCCGAGCTGATGCCGTGGTCGCTGAAGGCGTCCGGGCTGCTGCGCAGTCAGTACGCCGCGGTCGGCGCCGCCTCCGGCGCCGTGTTCCCGGGCGTGCTCACCGCTCTCGAGGGCGCCGCGGCGCGGGGCGTGGACGTCGGTGGCCTGCTGGACCGGCAGCGTGAACGAGCCGCCGACGCGGCCGCGTTCACCGCTGCCTACCGCCGCTACTGCTGGACCACCGACGGCCTGGACGGCGTCCGCCTGGCCCCGTTCCAGATCCTCGCCGTGCGGGGGCGCAGCCTCGCCGGGCTGCCGCACGACGAGCAGCTGGCCCTGCTGGACCGGCTCGTCGAGCACGACGGCACCGGGCTGCTGCAGACCACGCGACGGCTGTACGTCGACACCGCGGACCCCGAGTCCGTGCGGGCCGGCGTCGACTGGTGGCTGGAGATGACCGGGCGCGGCGGTGAGGGCATGGTGGTCAAGCCGGTCGGGGCGCTGGTCCGCGACGAGCAGGGGCGGCTGGTGCAGCCCGGCATCAAGTGCCGCGGCCGGGAGTACCTGCGGATCATCTACGGCCCCGAGTACACCCGCCCGGACAACCTGGCCCGGCTGCGGCAGCGGTTCCTGAACCACAAGCGGTCGCTGGCGATCCGGGAGTACGCCCTCGGTCTGGAGGCCCTGGACCGGCTGGCCGAGGGGGAGCCGCTGTGGCGGGTCCACGAAGCCGTGTTCGGGGTGCTCGCACTGGAGTCCGAGCCGGTGGACCCGCGGCTCTGAGCCGCGGCGACGGGTTCCGGCCAGATCGCCTCCGCGAGGCGGTGATCTCGGCCGGACCTGGCGTCTCCCTTCCCACTCGTCCCTGGTTAACCGCTGGTTGCCGTGCTAACTTCGCGACCGTCAGACAGGCAGTACCGACTCAGGGGGAAAGTCGGTGACGACAGGCGCGGGGTTCGGTACGGCGGGTGAGCCGGACGAGGCCGCGCGCGCCCGGGGCCTGGAACTGCTCTTACAGCTGACCGACGCGTTCTGCGAGCTGGGCTGCATGGCGGATCCGCAGGAGCGGACACAGTTCGCGCTCGTCCTCGGCGAGCATCTGAACCGGCCGGTCGACATCCGGGGCGTCAAACTCCGCGAGGACGTGGTGACGCTGGTGCGCACCGCGCTGAGCGTCGCGCACGGCGAGCGCGTACTCGTCACGGTGGTGCGAATCTTCGAGGGAGCCGTCGCGGCCGACGAACTCGACCGGCTGATCCAGCCGGTCGCCCCGCCCGCCCCGCCCCTGTCCGGCGGCCCGCTCTCCGGCCACGACGAGGCCACCGCCCGCGCGTTACTGGCCCAGGCCCAGGGCGAGGTACCCGCGAGCCGCCTGCGCGACGACCTCGTCGAGGAACTCAACGGCCTCCCGCTCCCCGTCGGACTCACTCCCGGCCAGCTCTTCGCCCATGTCGTCGAGTGGAACGTCCAGCTCGACGAACTGCCGCCCGCCGTCCTGCTGGTCGACCGCGCCGCCCGGCTCGCCTCAGGCCATCGCGACGCCCTCGCCGCCTGGGTAGACGGCTGGGCCCAGCGCGCCGGACTCACCGAGGCGGTCCGCAGACGCCGTACCGGCCGGGAGGCGGTGACCGGCGATCCCGACATCCCCCGCTGTCTGATCATCGCCGTGGAGCCCACCCGGGACAGTTCCGGCCAGATCGTCGTCCGCACCTGGCTCAACACCGTCGCGGGACACTGGGACCCGCAGCCCGGGGAGCCGTGCGTCACCACCCTGGAGGGCCTCGCACCGGCCGTCGAGAGAGCCCTGCAGCAGGGCGTCCGGCTGTGGGCCGCGCAGGGCGATCCCGGCCCGGGCGGGCGCGAGCAGCCGCCGCCGTACATCGAGTTCGTCCTCCCTTACGACCTGCTCAACCACGATGTCGCGGGATTGGCGGTGCGCTCCGGCGACGGGCGTCCACTGCCGCTCGGGCTGCGGTACGGGGTCCATCTACGCAGTCTGGAGCGGATGCGTACCCCCGACGTCCTGGTCCGGCACCAGTGGCGGGAGCGCTGGCGCGCCCTGCGGCAGCACGGTGTCACCGTGCACGGGTGGAGCGAACCCGACGCACATCGGTTCGACGCGTGGTACATGTCCCTCGCCGGGGAAGCCAGACATACGGCGGTGGTGCTGGACGCACCGGCCGACGACCACGCGCGCGAGGCGCTGAAGGCGGCCATCGCGGAGGGCATAGGGCTCGCGGTCTGGGACCGCAGGGGGGTGTTCGTGGAGGAGCGCAGGGAGGTGGTCACGGCCGTCTTCGCCTCGGTGCCGACCCCGGCGCAGATCCCGATGGCCATCCACCGCCTGCGCCAGAAGGCCGAACTCCACAGCCAGCCCCATCTGCTGGGCAAACATATCGCCTTCTTCTGGGATGATCCGACGCGCCCCGTCGACATCCACGACATCCATCCCAAGACCGACCACGACGACCTCGCCGGCTAGGAGGCACCCGGGATGACCGTGCAGGAGCACACGGAACCAGGCGGCTGGCGCGTGTTCCACGCCACCGGCCGGGCACCGGAGGTGCCCCCCGCGCTGCCCGAGCCGCCGCCCTGGCGCCGGTTCCGCGGCGGCCCGGCGCTGCCCGCGCCGCCCGACGACCCGGAGGCCGCCGAGCGGCGTCTCGGCCCCGGCGAGATCACCCCGCAGCTCGGCCAGGACGAGATCGACACCGTCAACGCCGCCCTGCTGCTGCGCCGTCCGTTGCTGGTCACCGGCCCGCCCGGGGTCGGCAAGTCCACGCTCGCCTATGTGATCGCCCGTGAGCTGGGGCTCGGCCGGGTCCTGGAGTGGAACGTGGTCAGCCGCACCACCCTGCGCGACGGCCTCTACACCCATGACGCCATGGGCCGCGCCCAGGCCATCGCCGCCTGGCAGGCCGGACTGCGCGAGGCCGGGCAGCCGCAGACCTCCGAGGCCGACTCCCAACTCGCCCCGGCGTTGGGGGACTTCATCACACTCGGCCCGCTCGGCACCGCGCTTCTGCCCTACGATCGTCCCCGGGTGCTGCTCGTCGACGAACTCGACAAGAGCGACATCGACCTGCCGAACGATCTGCTGCACGTGCTGGAGAACGGAAACTATGAGGTCCCGGAGCTGGTGCGCGACGCCGCGGAGATCGCCCGGGTCCACACCGGCGACCCCGGCGGACACGCCGTGGTGCGGGACGGGCGGGTCGAATGCCGGGAGTTCCCGGTCGTGGTGATCACCAGCAACGGGGAGCGGGAGTTCCCGGCCGCCTTCCGGCGGCGCTGCCTGCCGCTGGAGATGCGGGTGCCCACCAGGGAGCAACTTCTGGCCATGGTGGAAGGGCACCTGGGCGTGCGTCCGCGGGGCACCGAGGACCTCGTGGACCTGTTCGTCCAGCGGGTCCAGGCGGGCGGCACCCACTCCCTGGACCAGCTACTGAACGCTGTCCAGATGACTACGGCGGGTGGTTTCCAGACCGACGGTCACGGGCGTAAGCTCGTGGAAATGCTCCTCCGCGACCTCGCGAAGGGCCGCTGAATGAACGGCTTTCCCAGGGAGCACGCATCCGGACCCGGCGACAGTGGCCCCGCCTCGGGCTCGTCGCCTCCTCCGGCGTATCTCCGGTCCGACGAGTACGCGCGCGGGGACGAAGCCTCGCCGTGCGACGCGCCCGACCGCGCCCAGCCGTACGCCGACCCCGAAGTGCCGCCGCGCTGGCAGGAGGTCGCCGACGCCGTCTGGCTCGCCGCCTACTGGGACCGCCACGGCGGCCCGGCCGCCCCCGCCCGCGAGACCGACGGGCACGGACCACGGCCCGAAGGGCCCTTCGCCGAGGACGCCGCCCGCCCCCGGACGTCCCCCGCCGCCGACGCCGACCCCCGCGCCGGGCAGTCCGGCCCCGCCGCCGAGCCGGACGTACGCCCGTTCCGGGAGACCGGACCGCCGCCGCCCCGCGAGCGGTCCGCGGCCACCGGCGGACCACTGCCCTCCGGTCCCGCCCGCCGGTTACCCGTCCCCGACCCCGGGGGGCCGCTCGCCCTGCACCTCGCGCGCCCCCTGCTGCCCGAGACCGAGCCCGCGCCGCCGGGGCCCGGCCGGCCCACCGCGCTGCTCGCCCGCGCGCTGCACCGGCTGGCCCGCCGCGTGCCCTCCCGCGACACCCTGGAACTGGACGAGGAGACCACCGCCGAGCAGGGGGTCGTGGACGGCATGTGGATGCCCTTCCTGCGCCCCGCCCGGACCTCCGCCTTCGACCTGGTGCTGCTCGTCGACGACGCCCCCACCATGCGGATCTGGGAGGACACCGCCGCCCGCCTCACCGAGGCCGCCGAGCACAGCGGCGCCTTCCGGGGCGTGCGAGCGGTCCGGGTGAACGTGCCCCGGACCGGCGCCGCCACCCTGCGCTGGGGCGGCGGGCGGACCGCCGCCGACCCCGCCGAACTCCTCGACGGCCGCGGCGGCCGGGTCTTCCTCGTCGTCACCGACGGACTCGCCCACGGCTGGGCCGCTCCCGCCGCCGACGCCCTCCTCGGCCGCCTCGCCCACGCCGGACCCACCGCCCTGGTCCATCTGCTCCCGCCCCACCTGCGCCACCGCACCTCCCTCTACCCCTATCCGGCCGTCCTGGAGGCCGGCGGGTTCGGCGCCCCCAACGACGGGCTCGGCCACCGGGCCCCGGCCGACGGGCCCGACCCGCTGCGTCCGCTGCCCGACGCGGGCGACGGCTCGGTGCCGGTGCCCGTTCTGTCCCTCAAGCCCGGATCCCTCGCCGCCTGGGCCGACCTGGTCACCGGCGACCGGGGCGTGCGCCGCACGCTGCCGGTCGTGCTGGCCGGCACCCTCAGCAAAGGCGCGCCCGCACCCGGACTGCGCGCCCCGCGCCTCCCGCGCGCCGCAGCGGCGGCCGTACGCCGGTTCTTCACCCTCGCCACCCCCGCCGCCCGTCGGCTGGCCACCCAACTGGCGGCCGTTCCGTTCGAGTTCGACCTCATGGAGCAGCTGCGGCGGCGCACCATGCCGGAGACGGGCCCCGACCACCTGGCCGAGATCCTGATGGGCGGGCTCATCGACTGGGACAGCGGCGGCGAGGGGCGTCCCGAGTTCGCCGAAGGGGTGCGCGAGGCGCTGCTCGCCACCACCACCCGCTCCCAACTCGCGCGCACCGTCACCGTGGTGGGCGAGCTGCCCGCGGCCGGCGAGCGCGGGGTCGCGCTGCGCGCCGCCCTGCGCGACCCGCTGGGCGCGCGGCTGCCCGACCCGGCCGAGCGTGCCTGGGCGCGCAGCGAACTTGCCGTCATGCGCGCGCTGTCGGGGCCGTACTCCGAACGTGCGAAACGGATCGAACCCAACCTCTCCGGGACCGGGCCCGGGACATCCGAACGGGTGGACGCCGGCACATACTCCGGTTTGTCCGGGATTACACCCGGTGAGGTGAACCACCAGGGCGACACGGGATCATCCGGCGGCCAAGCAGGCAGTGATCCAGGGGCGAACGTCCTCGATCCACCTGATCCACCTGGAGAACCCGTGCCGAGCCCGGTAACCGAAGCGACCCGACCCGAAGCCCCGGAGGCTGAGCCGCCCATGCAGAGGCCCACCACGACCGCGACGCCGGCCCTTCTGGTGAACGTTCCCCTGCGGAACAACTCGTTCGTCGGCCGCCAGGCGCTGCTGCGGGCGGTGGAGGAACAGCTGGGCGCCCAGGACACCGCGGCCGTGCTGCCGCACGCGCTGCACGGCCTCGGCGGGGTCGGCAAGTCGCAGCTGGCGCTGGAGTACATCTACACCCACCAGCACGAGTACAAGGTGATCTGCTGGATCCCCGCCGAACGCGAACCCATGATCCTCGCCGCGCTGGCCAGCCTCGCCGCCCAGCTCGGCGTCGCGCCGACCAGCCAGGAGAGCGTGGGCGCCCCCACCGCCAACACCGCCGTGCCCGCCGTCCTGGAGGCGCTGCGCACCGGGGCGCCGTACGACGACTGGCTGCTGGTCTTCGACAACGCCGAGGACATCGAGGTGGTCCGCCGGTACTTCCCGGCCAACGGACCCGGCAAGGTCATCGTCACCTCCCGCAACCGCGGCTGGGAGCGGGTGGCCACCCCGCTGCCGGTGAACGTCTTCGAGCGCGAGGAGTCCGTCGAACTCCTCCAGAAGCGCTCGCCCGACCTCAGCACCGAGGACGCCGAACGGCTCGCCGCGGCCCTCGGCGACCTGCCGCTCGCCGTCGAGCAGGCGGGCGCCTGGCTCGCCGTCACCGGCATGCTCGTCGACGAGTACCTGGGCCTGCTGGAGCAGCGCAGCCCCGACATCCTCGAACTCGACACCGGCCACCCCGACTACCCCGTCAACGTGGCCGCCGCCTGGGACATCTCACTGGAGCGGATCGAGGAGAAGAACCCCGGCGCCCGCCAGCTCCTCGACATCTGCGCCAGCATGGCACCCGAGCCGATCCCGCGGTCCATGCTGCGCGGCTCCCGCGGCGTCAACATCACCCCCGAGGTCGACCCGCTGCTGCGCGAGTCGATCAAACTCAACCGCGCCATCCGCGACCTCAGCCAGTTCTCCCTGGTCAAGGTGGACCCGCGGTCCGACACCCTGCAGATGCACCGCCTGCTGCAGACCGTGCTGCTCGCCAAGCTCGCCCCCGAGGAACGCGAGCGGATGCGGGACGCCGCCCACCAGCTGCTGTCCGCCGCCAAACCCGGCAACTACGGCTCCTCGCTGGAGTGGCGCGCCTACCAGGCGCTGCTGCCGCACGTCCTCGCCTCCCAGGCGGTCACCAGCACCGACACCTTCGTCCGCGAACTCGTCTACGACACCGCGCTGTTCCTTTACTACTGGGGCGACCACGAGGGCGCCGCCGTGCTCGCCCGGGAGGCCTGGACCTCCTGGCTCGCCGCCTCCGGCGAGGAGGACGTGCACGTGCTGCGGATGGCGAAGAGCTACGCCTTCCTGCTGCGCCAGATCGGCCACATCCGCGAGTCCATCCCGATCACCGAGCAGGCCCTGGAGGTCTCCCGGCGGATGGACGTCGACCCGGAGATCCTGATCGACTCGCTGTGCGAGATGGCCGACGCCCGCCGCTACCAGGGCCGGTTCGCCGAGGCCCGGGACCTCGGCAAGGAGGCCACCGAGCTGTCCCGGTCGCTGTTCGGTCCCGACGACCCCACCACGCTGCGGGCCACCCACAGCTGGGGCGTCGACCTGCGGCTGTGCGGCCAGTTCCGGGACGCGCTGCCGCTGGACCAGGAGAACGCCCGCCAGCGCGAACTGCTCCTCGGCCCCGCCAGCTTCTTCACCCTCAACACCCTCAACGCGCTCGCCATCGACATGCGGGAGAACGGCGACTACCCCGAGGCGCGTGACTTCCAGGAGGGCGTCTACCGCAGCGCCCGCACCGCGTTCGGCGACGAGCACCCCCTCACCCTGCGCATCGCCCGCAACCTGGCGGTGTGCCGGCGCCGGGACGGCGCGCTCGCCGAGGCCGCCAAGCTGTCCGAGGAGACCCTGCGGCGGTTCAACGCACGCTACGGCCCCGACCACGCCGACTCGCTCTCCACGGCCATCAACTACGCCGTCGACCAGCGGCTCGCCGGGGACCTGGAGAACTCACGGCAACTGGGCGAGGACACCGTACGGCGCTACGCGGCACGGCTCGGCGCGCGGCACGCCTACACGCTGCTCACCAAGGCCAATCTCGCCGCCACCATGCGGGCGCTGGGCGCTCTGGAGGCGGCCCGGGAACTGGAGGACGAGGCGGCCCGGACCCTGGCCGAGACGGTGGGTGAGGACCACGTCACCACGCTGACCGTGGTGATCGGCCAGGCCAACACCGCCTACGCCCGGCTGGACTTCGACCGCGCCCGCGAGCTGGACGAGGCCAATCTGCCGCGGCTCACCGAGATCGCGGGGGAGGACCACCCGCTCACCCTGTCCTGCGCCGCCAACCTCTCTCTCGACCTGCGGGGCCTCGGCCGGGTCGCGGAGGCCGACGAGTTCCAGCGCAGGGCGGTCGACGGCTTCACCCGGGTGGTCCGCGCGGAGCACCCCTGGCTGCTGGCGGCCCGCCAGCGGCGGCGGATCGAGTGCGACATGGCGCCGATGCCGCTGTAACGGCCATGCGGCCATGCGGCCATGCGGCCATGCGGCCATGGGGCCGGACGGCCGTAGGGGACGGACCGCGGCGGGGCGCCGCGGTCCGTGAGCCGGCCAGGGTGGTGCGCGGGACGGTCAGCTCGCGTCCGGTGCCGGGGCCGCCCGGGGCGCTGCCGCTTGGGGTGGCGCCACGGTCTCGCGCCGCGCGAGCCGGCCGACCAGGTGGAGCATCGGCTGGGTGAGCAGTGTGGTCACCAGGGCCATGAAGACCAGCACCGTGTACAGCGGGGCGCTCAGCAGCCCCGCCTGGTGCCCGGCGTTCAGCGCGATCAGTTCGGTCAGCCCGCGGGCGCTCAGCAGCACGCCCACCGTGCGCGCGTCGTCCCGGCCGAGGCCACCGAGCCGCGCCGCCACGGTGCCGCTGCCGACCTTGGTGACCACCGCGAGCACGGTCACCACCAGCAGGGTGAGCCAGCCCGCGCCGTCGACGCCGTTCAGCGTGACCGACTGGCCCGAGATCACGAAGAAGAACGGCAGCAGCAGCGACCCCACGTCGTGCAGCGGCCGTACCAGGTCCGGATCGAGCGTGCCGCCCTCCTCGCGCGGCACCACCACGCCCGCCAGCAGCGCCCCGAAGATCACATGCAGCCCCAGCGAGTGCGTCACCCACGCCGACCCCAGCGCGAAGCCGATGAGCAGCGCCAGCCGCAGCGAGGGTTCCAGCCGGGTGCGCCACAGCAGCCGCCGCAGCAGGGGCCGCGCCCCGGCCAGCATCAGCGCGGTGAAGCCGACGGCGAGCAGCGCCCGCCAGGGCCAGCCGAGCGACTGCTCGGTCCCGCTGTCCAGCAGCGCACCGGCGAGCACCGCCCAGCCGATCACGTCGAGCACTCCGGCGGCGGACATCGCGACCACGCCGGGCACGGTCCGCGCCAGCCCGTTCTCCCGGACGATGGCGGTCAGCACCGGCACCGCCGTGATGGACAGCGCGACCCCCGCGAAGATCACCATGGCCGGG
The DNA here is from genome assembly GCF_035645055.1 of Streptomyces sp. Lineage (GTDB taxonomy): Bacteria > Actinomycetota > Actinomycetes > Streptomycetales > Streptomycetaceae > Streptomyces. The sequence continues at coordinate 46,758 of NZ_DASQNH010000090.1, forward strand.
GTGAGGTCGTGAGGCATGCCCAGTCGGTGCAGCCAGTCCCGGAACAGCAGCGCACAGCCGCTGCCCACCGCCATGGGCACCAAGAACGCGGCGAGGGCCGTGATCACCGCCGTGCGCGCCCGGTCGCCGAGCAGCTTCAGATCCAGCTCGTAGCCCACCGCGAACAGGAAGACGACGAGCGAGATCTGGGCGAAGCCCGTGAGCGCCGGTTCGATCGCCGCCGGGAACAGGGTGTCGTAGGCGTCCGGCGCCAGCGCGCCGAGCACGGTGGGGCCGAGGGCGATGCCCGCCGCCAACTGGCCGACGATGTACGGCTGTCCCAGCCGCCGGGCCAGCCAGCCCCCGGCGTGGGCGGCAACCAGGATCAGCGCCGCGGCGCCGGTGACATGCGCGATCAGCGCGTCGGAGCTCACGATGTCTCTCCCCGCTGTCCGGTCGTCGGCGTGTCGGCCGGGGTGGAAGTCGCTCAACGTCTTTACAGTACTGCCGATTTGACGTTCCGGCGGGAGTCGTACAGCGCCCTGGACCGGGCGCGCGGGGGCACATGACAACGGTCGTGTTCATCCGTGGCACGGGAGTGCGCGTGGTGGGCGCTCCCTGCTGCCGCGGACGAGGGGTCGGCCGGCCTCGCGCGCCGCGCTGCGCCGCCGACGCGCCCTGGCGGAGGCCGCCCACCCGGCCGCCGGCGACATCACGCGCTGTCTCGGCCCCGGCGGGATCATCGCGCTGGACGAACTGTTTCCGGCCGTACGGGCACGCGTCGCGGCCCCCACAGGAGCGGGCCGGACCCTGTGGTACCCGGAGGTCGGGCCGCGCGGCCCGACCGCGAGGAGATCCCGGCGGCCCCCTGATCCGGCCTTGGAGCTGTGCGACGCGGTGGCGGCCGTCGACAGCGAGGCCCCGGCGCGGCTGTCGGAACTCCGGGTGGCGCTGAGCGAGTCGGAAGCGCGCATCGGGCACCGGACGGTCACGGGTGATCAGGTGGCGTGATCGTACGGTTTCCGATGCGGGCAGGAGTGGCCATGATGGAACTGGACACGGGGCAGCGCGTGCCACCGTGCGAGAAGGGGGACGCATCTTGGACCAGCCGCCCGTACCGCACACGGCCGAAGCCGCCGTCAGTGAGGCGTCCCGAACGACGGGTGCCCTCGGCTGGGAGTCGGATCTGGCGGATCTCGCGACCCTGCCGCTGACCGCCGTGGACGCGCTCGCCCCGCTCGATCCCACCGCCCGCCTGCTCGAAGAGGTCCTGCGCTCGCGCGGCGGCGTCCGGGGCGGCGGCGAGACGGGCGGCGGGCGGGCCGACTAGGGCCTGTCCGCCCATTCCCGCCTGCCCCGCGGCGTCTGGCACGCACGCTCGCCGCGCTGCCGAAACGCCCACGTGGCTCGGCCACGAGGGCGCTCGGCGCCTTGCGGGTGCACGCACCAGACGCCGCGGGGCCCGCCCTCCGGGCGGACGACGGGAATGGTCGGACAGGCCCTGGCAGCGCACTGCCGCGCGTTCCCCCCGCCCGCACACACCACGGAGGTCCCGGCCATGAGCAGCGCGCAGCGCCCCGCCCCGTTCCGCATGCCGGAGCGGCTGTTCGCGGAGCTGGCCACCGGCGGCGGCTCGGCCGAGGCGATCGACTTCCTCGCACGGGGCGAGCGGGCGCGCCGGCTGCTGCTGTTGCGGACGCTGCTGGACCGCCTGGCCGGTCTCGCCACGCCGCTGACGCCGGCCGCCGAGGCCTGGCAGGCCGTCAAGGCGGCGGCCGGGCGGGCTCCCGAGCCGGTGGATCGGCTGCTGCTCGCCCCGGCGACCGGCCGCTGGATCGCGCACGTCCTGCGCCGGGCGCACGGCAGTTCGACGACGGGGCCGCCGCTGTGGGCGGAGGCGGGGCAGCTGTGCGCGGTGGCCGCGGCGGCGGCCGTGCACGCCGGCACGGAGACCGACCTGCGGGTGCCGCTCACGGACGGGCGGCTGCAGCTGCCGGGTCTCGGGATGGTCCGGCTCCCCGGATCCGAACGGGGGCCGGCGGTCGGGCGGGCCCGTACCCGGGACGGCGAGCTGACCCTCACCGGTCCAAGCCGGGACGGGAGGCCCGTGACCGTGACCTGCCGTCCGGGCACGGTCCCGGTCGCGGCAGGTCCCGGCACCGCTCCCGCCGCCACGGCCGGACGGGATCCCGGCACGCACTGGGTGCCCCTGCGCACCCTCACCCACACCGGCCCCGCCGGAACCACCGCCGTCCTCCTCGACGACCTCGACCCCTACCGGGACCTGGACGACCCCTTGCCGCCCGCCCGGCTCGACACCGGCGAGGCCCAGGCCTGGCAGCGGCTGTTCGACGAGGCGTCCGCGCTGCTCGCGGGCGCGCGGGCCGGCGAACCGGGGTGGCTCGACCCGTCCCTGATCCGGTCCGTCGTGCCGTGGGGCCGGACCAGCCCGCTGCCGCCGGCGCCGCCGACCGTGTCGCTCTCCGCGTCCAGTGGGGACGCCTTCGGCGGCATGGTGATAGCCCGCCCCGCGACCGGACTCGCGCTCGCCGAGGCGCTGGTCCACGAGTTCCAGCACAGCAAGCTCGGCGCCCTGCTCCATCTGTTCCCGCTCCTCGACGACGACCGGGTCGAGCGCTACTACGCCCCGTGGCGGGCCGACCCCCGCCATCTCTCCGGGCTGCTGCACGGCGCCTACGCCTTCACCGGCGTCGCCGGCTTCTGGCGCGACCGCATGACCGAACCCGCGCACGCCGAGGCCGCCGCCTACCACTTCGCGCTGCGGCGCACGCAGGCCCGCTTGGTGGTGCGCACCCTGCTGGCCAGCGGCCGGCTCACCGCCCCCGGGCGGCACCTGGTGACCGGCCTCGCCCGCACCCTGGACGGCTGGCTGCGCGAACCCGTGGAACCGGCGGCCCTGGCCCGGGCCCGCACGGCGGCGGCGCTGCACCGCACCGAGTGGCGGCTGCGCAATGTGCTCCCGGGCCCGCAGGAGAGTCCCACCGCCGTGCGGCTGCGCCCGGACCGCCGCGGCTGGCGCGACCTGCGCACCCACGCCTTCGCGACCCGCCCGGCCGTGCCGCGCACCCCGGACGAGCACCTGGCCGCCGCCGACCCGGCCACCGCCCTGGACGGTTACGCCGACGCCCTCAGCCGCGACCCCGCCGACCCGCATGTCCTGGCCGGCTGGATCGTCGCCCGCGCCACCCTCACCCCGGCCCACACCACCCGCCGTCTCCTGGCCCGCCCGGAGCTCCTCCAGCCCCAGTTGAGCGGGTAGCCTCCGGCGGTCCGGCCGTCGCGGCGCGGGGCGGTGGCGAAAAGGGCGATGTGGGGGGTGAACAGGCGCGCGAATGGTCAGGATGGAGGCATGGGATTCCATGTCGACTCCGAGGCCGGGCGGCTGCGCCACGTCATCCTGCACCGGCCGGATCTCGAGCTCAAAAGGCTCACCCCCAGCAACAAGGACGCCCTGCTCTTCGACGACGTGCTCTGGGTGCGCCGGGCGCGGGCCGAGCACGACGGGTTCGCCGACGTGCTGCGCGACCGCGGGGTCACCGTCCACCTGTTCGGCGATCTGCTCACCGAGGCCCTGGAGATCCCGGCGGCCCGGACGCTGGTCCTGGACCGGGTCTTCGACGAGAAGGAGTACGGACCGCTCGCCACCGACCATCTGCGCGCCGTCTTCGAGACGCTGCCCGCCCGCGAGCTGGCGGAGGCGCTGGTCGGCGGGATGACGAAGCGGGAGTTCCTGGACGCCCACGCGGAGCCCGTGTCGGTGCGGTTCCATGTGATGGATCTGGACGACTTCCTGCTGCGCCCCCTGCCGAACCACCTCTTCACCCGGGACACCTCCGCCTGGATCTACGACGGCGTCTCCATCAACGCCATGCGCTGGCCCGCCCGCCAGCGGGAGACGGTGCACTTCGAGGCGATCTACCGGCATCATCCGCTCTTCCGCAGCGAGGACTTCCATCTCTGGTCGGAGGGCCAGGCCGACTACCCGTCCACCATCGAGGGCGGCGACGTCCTGGTCATCGGCAACGGCGCCGTGCTGATCGGCATGAGCGAGCGCACCACCCCGCAGGCCGTGGAGATGCTCGCGCACAAGCTGTTCGCCGCGGGGTCCGCGCAGACGATCGTGGCCCTCGACATGCCGAAGAAGCGCGCCCTGATGCATCTGGACACCGTCATGACGATGGTCGACGGCGACACCTTCACCCAGTACGCGGGCCTCGGCAAGCTCCGCTCGTACACCATCGAGCCGGGCACCGAGGAGAAGGAGCTGAAGGTCACCGACCACCCGCCGGAGCACATGCACCGCGCGATCGCCGCCGCGCTGGGCCTGAGCGAGATCCGGGTGCTGACCGCCACCCAGGACGTGCACGCGGCCGAGCGCGAGCAGTGGGACGACGGCTGCAACGTGCTGGCCGTGGAGCCCGGCGTGGTCGTCGCCTACGAGCGGAACTCCACCACCAACACGCACTTGCGCAAGCAGGGCATCGAAGTGATCGAGATCCCGGGCAGCGAGCTGGGCCGGGGGAGGGGCGGGCCGCGCTGTATGAGCTGCCCGGTGCAGCGGGAGGCCGTATAGGCCCTGGCCACCGCGTCCGCCCGGGGCACGGCGACACCGATCGCCGCATAGTAATGCTGGATATCGTATAGACTTCCAAGGGTCATCCTGCCCTCGTCCCTCCCCTGGAGCGCCCCCATGGCGACAGTCCCGACCGCCCTCGCCGGCCGCCACTTCCTCAAGGAGCTCGACTTCACCGAGCGGGAGTTCCTGGGGCTGGTCGAGCTGGCCGCCGAGCTGAAGGCCGCGAAGAAGGCCGGGACCGAGACGCAGTACCTGCGGGGCAGGAACATCGCGCTGATCTTCGAGAAGACCTCCACGCGCACCCGCTGCGCCTTCGAGGTCGCCGCCGCCGACCAGGGCGCCTCGACGACGTACCTGGACCCGTCCGGTTCGCAGATCGGCCACAAGGAGTCCGTGAAGGACACCGCCCGCGTGCTCGGCCGGATGTTCGACGCCATCGAGTACCGGGGCGACAGCCAGGCCGGCGTCGAGGAACTGGCGGCCCACGCGGGCGTACCCGTCTACAACGGTCTCACCGACGACTGGCACCCCACCCAGATGCTCGCCGACGTGCTCACCATGACCGAGCACACCACCAAGCCGGTCAAGGAGATCGCCTTCGCCTACCTCGGCGACGCCCGCTTCAACATGGGCAACTCCTATCTGGTCACCGGCGCCCTGCTCGGCCTCGACGTACGGATCGTCGCCCCGAAGGCCTACTGGCCCGCCCAGGAGATCGTCGACCGGGCCCGCGCGCTCGCCGGGACCAGCGGTGCCCGGATCACCCTCACCGAGTCGGTCGAGGAGGGTGTGCGCGGCGCCGACTTCGTCGCCACCGACGTCTGGGTCTCCATGGGTGAGCCCAAGGAGGTCTGGGACGAGCGGATCGCCGCGCTCGGCCCGTACGCGGTGACGATGGACGTGCTGCGCGCCACCGGCAACCCGGACGTGAAGTTCCTGCACTGCCTGCCCGCCTTCCACGACCTGGGGACCGAGGTCGGCCGGGAGATCCACGCCACCCACGGCCTGGACTCCCTGGAGGTCACCGACGAGGTCTTCGAGTCGGCCCACTCCGTCGTCTTCGACGAGGCCGAGAACCGCCTGCACACCATCAAGGCCGTGCTGGTGGCGACCCTGGCCTGACGACCAGGCCTTATGCTGTCCGGCGGCCCGGAGCCACCCCTTCCGAGGCCGCCGCGCGCCCCCACCCGGGGCACTTCCGTCCCCAGAAACGAGCACCACCCGCATGCCCCGCATCAAATCCCCCGCCCTCCTGGTGGCCGAATCCGGCGCCGACCGCGAGGGTCACGGCCTCCGTCGCTCGATGGGCCTGTTCCAGCTGATCTGCTTCGGCGTCGGCGCGATCGTCGGCACCGGTATCTTCGTCGGCCTCTCCGACTCGGTCGCCCAGGCCGGCCCGGCCGTCGTCGTCTCCTTCGTGCTCGCCGCGATCACCTGCGTGTTCACCGCGTTCGCCTTCGCCGAGCTGGGCGGCGCGATCCCGGTCTCCGGCTCCTCGTACTCCTTCGCCTACGCCGGACTCGGCGAGACCACCGCCTTCCTGGTCGGCTGGTGCCTGCTGCTGGAGTACGGCGTCTCCGTCTCCGCGGTCGCGGTCGGCTGGAGCCAGTACGTCAACGAACTCCTCGACAGCCTGATCGGCGTCCAGCTGCCCGCCGCGCTCTCCGCGAGCCCCGGCGACGGCGGTGCCGTCAACCTCCCGGCCGTGATCGTCATCGCCATGGCCGCCGCCCTCCTGGTGCGCGGCGTGCGCGAGAGCGCCCGCGCCACCGCCGCCATGGCGGTCCTCAAGCTGGCCATCCTGATCGCCTTCTGCGCGATCGGCTTCAGCGCCTTCAAGGACGGCAACCTGATGCCGTTCGCGCCCGCCGGTCTCGCCGGGATCGGCGCCGGTACCACGGCCGCCTTCTTCTCGTACATCGGCTTCGACGCGATCACCACGGCCGGCGAGGAGGCGAAGAACCCGCGCCGGGACATCCCCATCGCCATCCTGGTCTGCATCGGCGTGGTCACGGTGCTCTACTGCGCGGTCGCGCTCGCGGCCATCGGCGCCCTCGGCGGCGACGCGGTCGGCGGGCAGCCCGCCGCGCTGTCGTACGTCGTCGACGAGGTCACCGGCTCGGGTGTCGGCGGCGGGATCGTCGCCTTCGGCGCGGTCGTCGCGATCGCCTCGGTGGTGCTCGCCGTGATGTACGGCCAGAGCCGCATCCTGATGTCGATGTCCCGGGACGGACTGATCCCGGGGGTCTTCGAGAAGGTCTCACCGCGCACCGCCACCCCGGTCGCGGGCACCCTGATCATCGCGGTCGTCTTCGCCGTCCCGGCGGCCTTCTCCTCGCTGGACGCCGTGGTCAACCTGTGCACCATCGGCACCCTGGCCGTGATGGCCGCCGTCAACATCGCGGTGATCGCGCTGCGCCGCCGGGAGCCGGAGCTGCCCCGCACCTTCCGGGTGCCGCTGTACCCGGTGCTGCCGCTGCTCGGCGTCGGCTGCTGCCTCTATCTGATGTACGAGACCGGCTGGACGACCTGGCTCCAGTTCGCCGTCTTCCTGGCCGCCGGCTTGCTGGTGTACCTCGGCTACGGCCGCCGCCGGTCGCGGCTGGCCCGGGTCACGCCGGACGCGGACGCCACTGACGCGGTACCGCAGCCAGTCTGAACCACACCGCCTTGCCGGACTCGGTGGGGCGGTGACCGCACGCCGAGCTGAGGGCGCGGATCAGCAGCAGTCCGCGCCCGCCCTCCTGCCAGGGGTCGGGCTCGACGCCGGCCGGGTGGGTGAGGTCGCCCGGCGGCGCCGGGTCCGGGTCGTGCACCTCGACCTTGCAGCCGGTCGGCAGCAGCTCCACCACCAGCTCTATCGGGGTGTCCCCGGAGGTGTGCTCCACGGCGTTGGCCACCAGCTCCGCGGTGAGCAGCTCGGCGGTGTCGGTGTCGCTGCCGTGCTCCAGCTCGGCCAGGGCGGTACGGACCAGCGCGCGGGCCACGGGCACGGCCGCGGCGGAGTGCGGCAGTGCGACGCGCCAGTGGGCGGGGGGTGAGGGGTGTTCGTACAAGGCGAGTCCGTTCATGACGCGGGGTCCTTGCGGCCGACAGGCGATCCCGCTTTCCACATGGCGAATGGTACGGCGCCGCACGGCGGAGTCCCGAGACGGGCACCGGCCGGGATCTCCGCTCCCGGCACCGGGCGGCCTACCCACGGCGACGCCCCGACCGCGCACGGCGGCTCCTGCCGTTACCCGCCTGTCGAGGACCCGACGACGATCGGTCACACCGTTACGGATACCCGGCGTATCGCGCACTCATGACGACAGTCACATACAAGTGATAACTTCGTAGGGCACCGTCTCCCCGAGGAGGCCGTCCCGCCATGAGTCCCTTCACCGGCTCCGCCCCGCGCACCCCGCGCTGGCGGCATCTGCGCGTCGACCTCGACGGCGGGGTCGCCACCGTCACCCTCACCCGCCCCGACAAACTCAACGCGCTCACCTTCGGCGCCTACGCCGACCTGCGGGACCTGCTCGCCGAACTGTCCCGCGAGCGGGCCGTGCGCGCCCTGGTGCTGGCGGGCGAGGGCCGCGGCTTCTGCTCCGGCGGCGACGTCGACGAGATCATCGGCGCCACACTCGCCATGGACACCGCCCAGCTCCTCGACTTCAACCGGATGACCGGCCAGGTGGTGCGGGCCGTCCGGGAGTGCCCGTTCCCGGTGATCGCCGCGGTGCACGGCGTGGCGGCGGGCGCGGGCGCGGTGCTCGCCCTGGCCGCAGACTTCCGGGTGGCCGACCCCACCGCCCGCTTCGCCTTCCTCTTCACCCGGGTCGGCCTGTCCGGCGGCGACATGGGCGCGGCCTACCTGCTGCCGAGGGTCGTCGGCCTCGGCCACGCGACCCGCCTGCTGATGCTCGGCGAACCGGTCCGAGCTCCCGAAGCCGAACGCATCGGCCTGATCAGCGAGCTGACGGAGGACGGGCAGGCCGACCAGGCCGCCCGGACCCTGGCCCGCCGCCTCGCGCAGGGCCCGGCCCTGGCGTACGCCCAGACCAAGGCCCTGCTGACCGCGGAACTGGACATGCCGCTGGCGGCGGCTGTGGAACTGGACGCGTCGACCCAGGCCCTCCTGATGACCGGCGACGACTACAGGGAGTTCCACGCGGCGTTCACCGCGAAGCGTCCTCCCCGATGGAGCGGACGGTGAGCGCGACTCCCTCAGGGGTGCGGGGAACCGCGCGATCAGCCACCACGAGCCCGCACACGCCCCCCACACCGAACCACCCCCTGCGCATCGCGGTCATCGGCGGCGGCCCCGGCGGCCTCTACGCCGCCGCCCTGCTCAAACGCCTCGACCCCCGGCGAACCGTCACCGTCTGGGAACGCAACGCCCCCGACGACACCTTCGGCTTCGGCGTCGTCCTCTCCGACGAGACCCTCGGCGGCATCGAACACGCCGACCCGGTCGTCTACGAAGCCCTTCAGCGGGACTTCGTCCGCTGGGACGACATCGACATCGTCCACCGCGGCATCCGCCACACCTCCGGCGGCCACGGCTTCGCCGCCCTCGGCAGACAGCGCCTCCTGGAGATCCTGCACGAGCGCTGCCGCGCTCTCGGCGTGGAGCTGCGCTTCGCGTCGGAGGCGCCGTACCCCGCCTGGCTCACGGAGACCCACGACCTGGTCATCGCCGCCGACGGAGTGCACAGCACCACCCGCGAGGCCTACGCGCACGTCTTCCGCCCCCGGGTGGCCGCCCACCGCTGCCGCTACATCTGGCTCGCCGCCGACTTCCCCTTCGAGGCGTTCCGCTTCGAGATCGCCGAGACCGAGCACGGCGTGATGCAGCTGCACGGCTACCCGTACGCGGCCGACGCCTCCACCGTGATCGTGGAGATGCGCGAGGAGGTCTGGCGGGCCGCCGGCTACGACGTGCTCGACGCGGGGGAGTCCGTCGGCCGCTGCGCCAAGATCTTCGCGGACGCGCTGCGCGGCCGGCCGCTCAGGTCGAACAAGTCGGCGTGGACGACCTTCCGCACGGTCGTCAACGACCGCTGGTCCGCGGGAAACCTGGTTCTGCTCGGCGACGCCGCGCACACCGCGCACTTCTCCATCGGCTCCGGCACCAAGCTCGCCGTCGAGGACGCCCTCGCCCTCGCGGCCTGCCTGGAGGAACAGCCCTCCCTGGACCGGGCCCTGGCGGCCTACGAGGAGGAGCGCAAACCGGTCGTCGCCTCCACCCAGCGCGCGGCCCGGGCCAGTCTCGAGTGGTTCGAGAACGTGCGGCTCTACCGCGACCAGCCGTCCCGCCGGTTCGCCTTCAACCTGCTCACCCGCAGCCGCCGCGTCACCCACGACAACCTGCGGCTGCGCGACGCCCGCTTCACCGGGGCCGTGGAGCGCGAGTTCGGCTGCCCGCCCGGCACCCCGCCGATGTTCACCCCGTTCCGGATGCGCGGACTGACCCTGCGCAACCGGGTCGTCGTCTCGCCCATGGACATGTACTCGGCCACGGACGGCGTCCCCGGCGACTTCCACCTGGTCCACCTGGGCGCCCGGGCGCTCGGCGGCGCCGGGCTGGTGATGACCGAGATGGTGTGCGTCAGCGAGGAGGGCCGGATCACCCCCGGCTGTACCGGCCTCTACACCGGGCGGCAGACCGAGGCGTGGCGGCGGATCACCGAGTTCGTGCACCGGCGCGCCCCCGGCACGGCGATCGGCGTCCAGCTCGGCCACTCCGGGCGCAAGGGCTCCACCAAGGTGATGTGGGAGGGCATGGACGAGCCGCTGCCCGACGGCAACTGGCCGCTGGTCGCCGCCTCCCCGCTGCCGTACAAGCCGGGCGGCCAGACCCCGCGGGAGCTGTCGCGCGCCCAGCTCACCGATCTGCGCGAGCAGTTCGCCGCCGCGGCCGGACGGGCCGCGCGCGCCGGGTTCGACCTGCTGGAACTGCACTGCGCGCACGGCTACCTGCTCTCCGGCTTCCTCTCCCCGCTCACCAACATGCGCACCGACGCCTACGGCGGCTCACCGGAGAAACGGCTCCGCTTCCCGCTGGAGGTCTTCGACGCCGTCCGCGCCGTATGGCCCGGGGAACGGCCGATGACCGTACGGATCTCCGCCACCGACTGGGCCGAGGGCGGCACCACCGCCGAGGAGGCCGTCGAGATCGCCCGCGCCTTCGCCGCGCACGGCGCCGACGCGATCGACGTCTCGACCGGGCAGGTGGTGGCCGACGAGCGCCCGGAGTTCGGCCGCTCCTACCAGACGCCGTTCGCCGACCGCATCCGGCACGAGGCCCGCGTCCCGGTGATCGCCGTCGGCGCGATCTCCTCGTGGGACGACGTCAACTCCCTGATCCTGGCCGGGCGCACCGACCTGTGCGCGCTCGGCCGTCCGCATCTGTACGACCCGCACTGGACGCTGCACGCGGCCGCCGAGCAGGGCTACGACGGTCCGGGCGCCGTCTGGCCGGACCCGTACCGGGCGGGCAGCAGGCGGCCCCGTACGGGGCGGACGGACGCGCCCAAGCCCCGCCTCACTCTGGGGCGTTGACGGGGACGTCCGCGAACACCGCCCCGGCGTCCCGCAGCCGGGCGTGCAGCCCCCGGAACACGGCAGCCGAGCGCATCCCCGGCCAGTCGGACGGCAGCAGTCCCGCGGGCAGCCCCGGGTCGGTGTAGGGCAGGTGGCGCCAGGAGTCCAGGGCGAGGAGGTAGTCGCGGTAGGCCTCCTCGGGCGGGGTGTCGGGCCGCTGCTCCCAGTCGTGCAGCACGCGCGCGTGCCGGTCGAGGAACGCCTCGTGCTGCTTGGCGATCGCGGCCAGGTCCCACCAGCGGGCCACCGCCTCGACGGTCGGCGCGAAGCCCAGGTGCTCGCCGCGGAAGAAGTCGACGTATCCCTCCAGGCCCAGCCGCTGGAGAGTGTGCCGGGTCTCCTCGTACAGCCGGGCCGGAGCGATCCACACGCCGGGCGCCGCCGTGCCGAAGCCGAGCCCGGAGAGCCGGGAGCGCAGCACGTGCCGCTTCTGCCGTTCGGTCTCCGGGACGGAGAACACGGCCAGCACCCAGCCCTCGTCCTCGGGCGGCACGGTCGCGTAGACCCGCCGGTCGCCGTCGTCGAGCAGCTGGCGGGCGTCCGGGGACAGCGCGTAACCCGCCGCGCCCTGCTCGGTGCGGGCCGGGACGAGCAGACCGCGCCGTTTCAGCCGGGACACCGACGACCGCACCGAGGGCGCGTCCACGCCGACCGCGGCCAGCAGCCGGATCAGCTCGGCGACGGGCACCGGGCCGGGCAGGTGACGGCCGTACGCTCCGTAGAGCGTGACGATGAGGGAGCGGGGAGCGTGCTGGTCGGACACGTTGATCATTTTAAGTCGTGTCAGGTCGTGCGGTCACTGCTGGTCAGCTTCGGTTCGTAGGCGGAATCTCTGAAGCTTTCCGGTCGCGGTGCGGGGCAGCGCGTCCAGGAAGACGATCTCGCGCGGGCACTTGTACGGCGCCAGCTCCCGTATGAGGAACGCGCGCAGCGCCTCGGCGTCCCGGGCGGCGCCCTCCGCGACGACGACGTACGCCACCACGGCCGTCCCGCGCGCCTCGTCGGGCCGGCCCACCACCGCCGCCTCCACCACGTCGGGGTGGCGCAGCAGCGCGTCCTCGACCTCCGGGCCGGCGATGTTGTACCCGGCGGAGATGATCATGTCGTCGGCGCGTGCCACGTACCGGAAGTACCCGTCGGGCTCGCGCACATACGTGTCGCCGGTGATGTTCCAGCCGTCGCGGACGTACTCGGTCTGCCGGGGGTCGGCCAGATAGCGGCAGCCGACCGGGCCGCGCACCGCCAGCAGACCCGGCTCCCCGTCGGGCACCGGCCGCCCGTTCCCGTCCTGCACGCGCGCGTGCCACCCCGGCACCGGCAGCCCGGTCGTCCCGGGCCGGATCCGCTCGTCGGCGGCCGAGAGGAAGATGTGCAGCAGCTCGGTGGCGCCGATGCCGTTGATGATCCGCAGCCCGGTGCGCTCGTGCCAGGCGTGCCAGGTGGCCGCGGGCAGGTTCTCGCCCGCGGAGACACAGCGGCGCAGCGAGGACAGGTCGTGCCCGTCCAGGTCGGCGAGCATCGCGCGGTACGCCGTCGGAGCGGTGAACAGCACCGACACCCGGTGCTCGGCGATCGCGGGCAGCAGCTGGCGCGGGCCCGCCTGTTCGAGCAGCAGGGCGCTCGCGCCCGCCCGCAGCGGGAAGACGACCAGGCCGCCGAGGCCGAAGGTGAAGCCGAGCGGCGGGCTGCCCGCGAACACGTCGTCCGCGCGCGGCTTCAGCACATGGCGGGCGAAGGTGTCGGCGACGGCCAGCACGTCCCGGTGGAAGTGCAGGCACCCCTTGGGGCGGCCCGTGGTGCCCGAGGTGAAGGCGATCAGCGCCACGTCGTCGGCGGCGGTGTCCACGGCCGGGTACGGCGTCGCGGGCGTCGGGCGGTTCAGCAGGTCGTCGGGGGCGTCACCGCCGTACGTCGTGATCCGCAGGCCCGGTATCCCGGCCTTGGCCAGGTCGTCGACCGCGCGGACGTCGCACAGGGCGTGCCGCACCCGGGCGATCGCGCACATCGTGGCCAGTTCGTGCGGGCGCTGCTGCGCCAGCACGGTGACCGCGATCCCGCCCGCCTTCAGCACCGCCAGCCAGCAGGCGGCCAGCCACGGGGTGGTCGGGCCGCGCAGCAGCACCCGGTTGCCCGGCACGACGCCCAGGTCGCCGGTGAGGAGGTGGGCGAGGCGGTCGACGCGGGTGCGCAGATCGCCGTAGGTCCAGGCGGGGCCGTCCGGTGTGCGGAAGACGGGACGGTCGTCCGGGGGGCCGTCCAGCAACGCGGCGGCGCAGTTGAGCCGTTCGGGGTGGTGCAGCTCCGGCAGGTCGAAGCGGAGTTCGGGCCACTGGCCGGGCGGCGGGAGGTGGTCGCGCGCGAAGGTGTCGACGTGGGCCGAGCGGATCGGGCGGTACGAGCCGTCCATGGCGGTTCGCCCCCTTGCCTGGTGGGCGTCGGGTGGGGTGGCGGACCGGGACCGGGTCCCGGCCGGGTCCCGTCCGCGGCGGGTCGCTGCCGCGGTCCTGGGCCCGGCCGGGGTCACGGAGTCCGGTCGGGGTGCGGTCGCGATCACGGTCGCGGGTGCGGATCGAGTCGCGTGCGCACTGGGAGCGTATCGCCTCGGTGACGGCAGTCAACGGGACGCGATACCGTTCGGGTGAGGCTCAGCCTTCGAAGGAGGACCGTCCGTGCCCGCATTCTCACTCGACCCGGAACGGACCGCCTGGTGCGCCGAGCTGCGCGCCCTGGCCGCCGAACGGCTGCGCCCGCTCGCCGGGAAGGGCGAGCCGGGCCACGTCAACCGCCCGCTCGTCGCCGAACTGGGCCGCCTCGGCCTGCTGGACCGGCTGTTCGCCTCCGGCGCGCTCGACCTCTGCCTGATGCGCGAGTCCCTCGCCCGCACCTGCACCGAGGCCGAGACCGCCCTCGCCCTCCAGGGCCTCGGCGCCCACCCCGTCCACGCCCACGGCACCCCGGCCCACCGCGCCCGCTGGCTCCCGGCCGTCCGCGAGGGCAGCGCGGTCGCCGCCTTCGCCCTGACCGAACCGGGGGCCGGGTCGGACGCGGCGGCGCTGAGCCTGCGCGCCGAACCCGACGGGGCCGGCGGCACCCCCCGCTGGCGGCTCAGCGGGAGCAAGTGCTGGATCTCCAACGCGCCCGAGGCCGACTTCTACACCGTCTTCGCCCGGACGACCCCCGGTGCCGGCGCCCGCGGCGTCACCGCGTTCCTGGTGCCCGCCGACCGCCCCGGGCTGACCGGCTCCGCGCTCGACATGCTCTCCCCGCACCCCATCGGCGCCCTCGAGTTCGACGCCGTGCCGGTCACCGCCGACGACGTGCTGGGGGAGCCCGACCGCGGATTCCGGGTCGCCATGGGTACCCTCAACCTCTTCCGGCCGAGCGTCGGCGCCTTCGCCGTCGGGATGGCGCAGGCGGCCCTGGACGCGACCGTCGGCCACACCGCCCGCCGCGAGGCCTTCGGCGGCCCGCTCAGCGCCCAGCAGACGGTCGCCCACCAGGTCGCGGAGATGGCCCTGCGGATCGAGGCGGCCCGGCTGATGGTGTACGCGGCGGCGACGGCGTACGACGAGGGCGCCCCGGACGTGCCCAAACGCGCGGCGATGGCGAAGCTGCTCGCCACCGAGACCGCGCAGTACGTCGTCGACCGCGCGGTCCAGTTGCACGGTGCCCGGGCGCTGCGCCGCGGCCATCCGCTCGAACACCTCTACCGCGAGGTGCGCGCGCCCCGCATCTACGAGGGGGCGAGCGAGGTCCAGCGCGGCATCATCGCCAAGGAGCTGTACAAGGAAGCGCACAAGGAGCCGTACGGAGAGCCGTACGAGGAGCCGTACGGAGAGCCGCACCGGCAGCCCCGCCAGGAGCCGTACCGGGAGGCCCCGTGACCGCCGAGCGCGTCAACCCGCCCGGTCTGTCCCCGCCGGCCGGCTTCTCACACGCCGTGGTCGCCACCGGCTCCCGGCTGGTCTTCCTGGCCGGCCAGACCGCCCTGAACACCGACGGCGAGATCACCGGCGTGACCCTTCCCGAGCAGTTCGCGCGGGCCCTGGACAACCTGCTGACGGCGCTGCGCGCGGCCGGCGGCACCCCGGCCGACCTCGCCCGCGTCACCGTCTACGCCACCGACGTCGCGGACTACCGCGCCCACGCCGCCGAACTCGGCCGGATCTGGCGGCGGTCGGCGGGCCGCGACTACCCGGCGATGGCGGTCGTCGAGGTCGTACGGCTGTGGGACGAGCAGGCGCTGGTCGAGCTGGACGGGTTCGCGGTACTGCCCTGAGCACGGCCGACCGCGCCGACCAGGTGCGGACGCGCCACCGAAGGGGCGACGATCACACCGGCCGGACCGGCCGGACCGGCCGCCGGGTACCGGCGGAAACTCCACCACAGCCGCCACAGGACGTCACGCCGGTCGCGACCTGACCTCATGCCCCAGGTCACACGGCCAGCTCACACGGCCAGCTCACACGGCCGGGTCGCACACCGGGTCACACGGCCGCCGGAGCCGATGCCGCGCTCAGGCGGCCGATGCCCCGCCCGAACCGGCGCAGCAACAGCACCGCCGTGGTGGCGAGGCCGGTGAGCAGCCCCAGCCAGATGCCCAGGGTGTCCAGGCCCGCCGCGAAGCCCAGCAGCGCGGCGGCGGGCAGGCCGACCAGCCAGTAGCCGACCAGGGTGACCCGGAAGCCGCCCTTGGTGTCGTCCAGGCCGCGCAGCAGCCCGACACCGATGTTCTGCGCGCAGTCGAAGAACTGGAGCACCGCCGCGACCAGCAGCAACTGCGTCGCGATGTCGACCGCTTTCGCCTCCCCGGACTCGAAGAACGGGGCGAGGACCAGCTTCGGCACGGTCAGGTAGACGAGGCCCACCACGGCCATCACCGCCGCCGCGCACGCCAGCGCGGTCCGCTGCAGTCGCCGGGCCGCCGCCGTGTTGCCGAGAGCGAGTTCGCGGCTGACGCCGAGGGACGCGGCGTGGGAGAGGCCGACGGCGATCTGGAACACGATGTACACCAGCTGGTTGACGGCCGTGTGCGCGGCCAGCGCGGCCGTACCGAAGCTGCCGACGAGCAGCGCGACGACGGAGAAGAACCCCGCCTCGGAGCCGTAGGTGGCGGCGATCGGCGTACCGAGCGCGGTGAGCCGGCGCAGGGTCGCCGGGCGGGTCTTCCACACGGCCAGCGACAGCACCGGCGCCAGCTGCGGATCGCGCCGGGCGGAGGCGTACAGGGCGAGGAACGACAGGGCGTACACCGAGGTGGTGGCCAGGCCGATGCCGGGCAGGCCCAGCCTCGGCAGGCCCCAGGTGCCGTGGATGAACACCCAGTTGAGACCCGCGTTCACGGCGATCGAGGCGATGGTGATGCGCAGCAGCGCCTGCGGGCGGCGCATGCCGACGGTGAACTGCCGGATCGCCTGGAACCACAGGCAGGGCAGCAGTCCCGGCGCCATCGCGTACAGCACCGGCTTCGCCGCGTCCACGACGTCCGGGGCCTGGCCGAGCCAGACCACGGCGTGCCCGATGAGCACCATCAGCACGGCCCCGGCCGCTCCGGCCAGCGTGGACAGCAGCAGGCTCGCCCGGACCAGGTCCCGGACGTCCTCCCGGGCCGCCTCGGAGTCCGCCTGCTCGCCGCGCGCGTCGGCGGCGGCGACCTGGTTGCCGACCGCGGTGACCAGGCCGACGCCCATGGTGCGCAGCTGGTTGAAGATCACCATCGCGAGACCGCCGGCCGCCAGGGCCTCGGTGCCGATCAGGCCCATCATGACGGTGTCGGTCGTGGTCAGCGCGACCTGGGCGAGCTGGGTGAGCGCGAGTGGCACCGCCAGCGTGGCCAGGGCGCGGCTGTCGGTGCGGAGACGGGTGAGGGCGGGTGGCATCGGATCTGCGCGTACTTCCTCTAGGCGTGGGGGAGCCAGGCGTGGGGAGTCAGGCGTGGCGGAGTTTGGCCAGCAGGGCTTCGACCTCGCGCTCGGCGTCGGGGTCGAGCAGGTCGCGGGCGGCCATCCAGTCGTCGTCGAACACCGTGTCCAGGTACTTCTCCCCGCCGTCGTTGACGAGCGCGACCATAGTCGTTCCGGGCGGCAGTGAGGAGAGCCGGGCGAGGGCCTCGTAGACCACACCGCCCGCCGAGCCGCCGATCAGCAGCCCGGTGCGGCGGCCGACGGCCCGGCAGGTGGCGAACGCCTCGACGTCGCCGACCTTCACGCCCTCGTCGAGCAGGTCGTAGTCGACCATGGCGCCGATGGTGGCGCCCTCGGGAGTGCCGGTGCCGGACTGGTAGTAGTCGTGCGCGGGCGGCCCGAAGGCGATGGAGCCCTTCGGCTCGACACCGACGATCCGCACCCCGGGCACCGACTTGCGCAGCTCTCCGCCGGTCCCGAAGAGGCCGCCGCCGGTGCCGACCGCTCCGATCAGGATGTCGATGCGGCCGTCAAGGGCCGCGTGCAGCTCATGGGCGACCGGGCGGTAACCGTCGCCGTTCGCCGGGTTGTTGTGCTGCTCGGTGAAGTAGGCGCCCGCCGTCCCGGCGGCCAGTTTCTCCGCGTACTCCTCGCGGGCCGCGGTGGCCAGCTCCTCGTCGCCCTCGTCGGCGACGTAGACCAGTTCGGCGCCGAGCGCCTTCATCGCGCGCAGCTTGTCGGCGGCGGCGTGGTGGTCGACGACGGCGGTGAAGGTGTAGCCGCGTTCGGCGGCGACCACGGCGAGGCCGAGGCCGGTGTTCCCGGAGGTCGACTCGACGATCCGGCCGCCGGGCCGCAGCAGTCCGCGCTCCTCGGCGTCGACGACCATCTGCCGGGCCATGCGTATCTTCGCGGTGCCGGTCGGGTTGAACTGCTCCAGCTTCAGCAGCAGCCTGCTGTCGTCCTGGGTGCGGCACAGCTCGAACAGCGGCGTGGCGCCGATGAGTTCGGAGACCTGGCGGACGATCGGGGGGCGGTGCAGGGCACGGTCCATGGTGAGCACTCCCTACGGGTGGCGGTCGAGACGCCAGCGGGGGCGGGCGGCGGGTTCGGGGGCGGGTTCGACGACGACCTTGGGCGGCAGCGGCAGTTCGTGGAAGGGCGACTCGTTGGAGTCCATCTGGTAGCCCGCCGTGTTGAGGTAGACCAGCAGATCGCCGACGGCCGGCCGGTGCGGGAAGGGCACCCGGCGCCAGGTGAGCATGTCGGACTCCAGGCAGGTGGCGGCGCCGACACAGGCCTCGTACGGCCCCGGCGCGGCGGGTGCGCCCGGCACCAGCACCGGGTCGGGCAGGAACTCGCTCTCGAACCACTGCTCGGACAGGCTGAGGCTGCTGCCGTCGACGGTGAGGATCGCGTAGCCGGCGCGCTCCTTGACGCCCTGGATCCGGAAGACCGTGCACCCGGCCTGGTCCAGCAGCGCCCGGCCCGGCTCCACGAGCAGGGTCACCCCGGCCTCCCGCAGCAGCCCGGCCAGCGGGGAGGTCTCCCCGGCGGGCACCGTCGCGAGGATCGCGCGCAGCGCGCCGGCCCCGGCGACGGGGGAGTGGTACGGGTAGAAGCCGCCGGAGAAGGTCTTGCCCGCGTGATAGTGCCCGGGCCGCTGTTCCTCGGTGAAGCGGCGCCAGTCGTCGCCGTCCGCGTAGTCCACGGGGAAACCGCCGCCGATGCTGATCCGGTCCGCGCGCAGGCCGAGCGTGCGGGCGTGCCGGCACAGCCGGATCAGTTCCCCGGCGAGGTCGGCGCGCGCCGGGAGGGCGTAGCCGGAGAGGTGGAAGCTGAAGCCCTCCAGCTCCACCGGGGCGTCCGCGCACCGGCGCAGGGCCCTCTCCAGTTCCGCCGCGTCCAGCCCGAACCGGCTGTGCGGCTGGGCGGGCGGCAGCCGCCGCAGCAGCACCCGTGCCGTCCGGCCCAGTTCGGCGGCCGTACGGGCGAGGCGGTCCAGTTCGTCGAGCGAGTCCACGGCGACGAGCGCGCCCTGGAGCACGGCGACCCGCAGCAGTTCGCCGGACTTGGCGGGTCCGGTCACCACCACGTCGGGGCCGGGCACCCCGGCGGCGAGCGTCTCGCGCAGCTCGCCCGTGCTCGCCACGTCGACGCCGAGGCCGAGGACGGCGGCGCGTTCGGCGTACAGCGCGGCCTTGTTGGCCTTCTTGGCGTAGTAGACCCGCCCGTCCACGCCCGCGTCCGCGAACGCGCGCCGGAAGGCGGCGGCGTTGGCGTCGAAGGGGCCGGGGAGGAGGACGTGGTACGGCCCGCCGAGGCCGTGGCTCAGCTCGTGCAGCAGCGGCCCGGCGGCGAGCAGGTCGCGCACCTCGGGCGCCTGCCGGGCGGGCAGCGAGGGCACGGGGGGAGCGGCCGGGGGAGTGTTCGGTGGAGTGGTCACTGCCACAGCGGCACCGCCGTGCCCAGCCCCTGCGCGAGGGCGAGTTCGGCGAACCGGTGGCCGAGCGCGATGTCGGTGACGACCAGCCCGCTGTTGTACGCGAAGATCCGCTGCCCCGGGTCGGTCCGCCCGGCCGCCCGGCCGGCCAGTACCTCGGGGAACTCGGCGTCCACGGCGCGGAGTTCGCCGTCGGCGTCGGCCATGTCGGTGCCGGTGACCTTCATCTGGGCGGCGCTGGTGGCGATCACCCGGTCGGCGCGGTGCAGGGTGGAGGGCGCGATGCCGTAGCCGACGAGCACGGACAGCGCGGCGGGCTTCAGCCACTCGGCGTCGACGGAGGCGGGCGTGTGGGGACCCGCGGTGGCCAGGACGATGTCGGAGTCCTCGGCCGCCGCCCGCAGGTCGGTCACCACCTCGACCTCGCGGTCCGGGAAGTGCGCGTGCAGCTGCTCGCGCACCGCGCGTATCCCGTCCGGGTGGGTGCCGAACACCCGCAGCCGCTCCAGCTGCCCCATCGTGGTCAGCAGGAAGGGCAGAGCGAGCCGCCCCTGGGTGCCGGTGCCGATGACGAGCGCGCTGCGGCTGCCGGGCGCGGCCAGTTCGCGGGCCAGCAGCGCGGAGACCGCGGGGGTGCGCAGGGCGCCGATCCGCCCGCAGTCCATCATCGCGACGGGCAGACCGGTGGCGTCGTCGTAGAGGGTGAGCGTCGTGTAGTAGTGCTGCTTGTCGCGGTCCTCGTGCAGGCCGTGCTTGTACGACGTCTTGACGGCGACGACGCCGCGCTCCCCGTCCCGGCCGAGCATCGCGTACGCCACCGAGTGGCCGTCCTCCGGCTTGACGGTGAGCTTGCGGGGATTGTCGGAGCGGCCCGCGGCGAGGGTGCCGTACGCCTGCTCCACGACGGCGACGACGTCGGCGAGGGAGATCTCGATGCCGGCGACGTCGCTGGTGCTGAGGACGCGCAGGGTGGTGTCCGAAGCGTGGGTGGCGGTCATGCGTCGTATGCCTCCAGAACCTTCTGTCCGTAACCGTGTTCGAAACGTTCCGCCGAGGGGCGGGTGCGACGTCCGGGAACCCGCACGGAGGAACGTTTCAGCCAGCGGTCCGTGCCGTCGTAGCGGGCCTTGAAGGGGACCCGGCCGTGCACCACCAGGTCGTTGTCCACGACCAGGACCTGACCCGGCTCCAGGCTGACCGCCGTCGCGACCCGCGACAGCTCGTCCGTCAGCCGGGCGTAGGCGGCGCGGTGCTCCTCGCCGGCCCGCTCCAGCGGCGTGTAGGCGGGGTCGAAGCGCAGGGTCGGGCCGTCCGGTGACCGCCAGAGCGTCGGCACGGGCTGCGGATCCCCGGCGTAACCCTGCGCCTCGGCGTAGGCGTCGTCGGGCAGGATCGGCAGCTCCGGGCGGCTCAGCAGCCGTATGTCCTCGTCGGACAGCCGGACCCGGCGCACGCTCGCGGCCGTGGTGGCCACCGCGTCCGGGTTGCGCAGGCAGGAGAGCAGCAGCAGATGGGCGCGGCCGGGGTGGAAGGCGTCCTCGGTGTGCGGGCTGAGGAGGACGCTGCTGCTGGCGCCGGTCTGCTCCTCCTCGTGTCCGGGCGAGGGCACGATGTTGTGCACGTACCGCCCCTCCTGCTGGCCCTCCCAGGCCAGCGGGACGCCCATCACCGCGGAGAGCAGCAGCAGGACCACGTCATGGACCGCGGCGGTGTCGCCGGCGCTCGACCAGTGGGCGGGCGTGGGACCGAGCGCGGCGTCGTCGACCTCAAGGCCGGTCAGTACGAACAGCCCGTCGGCGGTGTCGGCGGGACGGCAGGCGGCGTGCACGCCGTCGCTCAACGCGGCTGCCGTTCCGGGGAGTTCGGTGAGCAGGCCGGGATGTGCCGGCAGGCCGGAGAAGCGGTCGAGCAGGGACGCGGCGGCGGCGCGCAGCTCCGCGGCCTGGGCAGGCGAGAGTGGACGTACGGGCAAAGCTCCCGTGAGCATGGTGAGTTGTCCGTTCCGAGGGTGGGGACGAGGCGGGCGCCGTCTTGGACAGCGCTTTCCGATGGCGAACGGTCACGTGCGATGGCTCTACCGGGGCTCGTCACGTTGGGTAGCCGCTCGGTAGCCGTGGAGAAACATAGCCAACACACAACGCGAAGGCAAGGCTTGCCTAAGTTTGGTGAAAGTCACTCTGTGCGCCGCTTGTGCGCCCCTTGGTGGTCAGGGTAGGCAAACCTCAGCAAGAGTCCCACCCGTGAAATCGAGGACAACGTGGACCTGACGAGACGTCAACTGCTGTGGACCGGCGGCGCCATCACCACGGCCGCGCTGATCGGCGCCTGTGGCGGCGGCAGTGACGACGAGACCGCCGGGTCCCCCGGCGCCGGCACCGAGCCCCGCCGCGGCGGCACCCTGAGGGTCGGTGCCCTGGGCCGCGCCGGCGCCATCACCCGCGACCCGCACGGCACTCAGGCCAACGAGAGCGACTACCTCATCCTCAGCCTCGTGTACGACACCCTCACGGTGCCCGGCACCAAGCCGAACACCGTGCCCCGGCTCGCCGCCAAGTGGCAGGCCTCCGACGATCTGAGGACCTGGCGATTCACGCTCGCCAAGGGCGCGGCCTTCCACGACGGCACCCCCCTCACCGCCGACGACGTGGTCTACTCCCTGCGCCGGCTGCGCGGCACCCCCTCCGGCGCCTCCCGGCTGCCGGGCATCCAGGCGAAGAACATCACCGCCGACGGCGCCGACACCGTCGTCCTGGTCTCCGACTACCCCAACGCCGAACTGCCCCAGCTCACCCGGCTGACCACGTTCGTCATACCCGAGGGCACCAGCGACAAGGACATCGCCCAGGCGCCCGGCACCGGCCCCTTCAAGCTGGACTGGTTCCGCGGCGGCAACGCCCGGCTGGTGCGCAACGACACGTGGTACGGCGGCGAGGTGCACCTCGACGCCATCGAGGTGAAGATCTTCGAAAGCCCGCAGGCGATGGCCAACGCCCTGCTCTCCGGCCAGCTCGACCTCGCCTCCAACGTCGGCGCCATCGCCGCCCGCACCGCCGAGGGACGGGGGGACATCCAGACCGTGCGCCGCCCCAACGACATGGCGATGCCGATCGTCATGCGGACCTCCGACGGCCCCTTCGCCGACCCCAGGGTCCGCGAGGCGCTGCGCCTCGCCGTCGACCGCGAGGCCATGGTCAAGCAGGTCCTCTCCGGCTACGGCAGCGTCGCCAACGACATCCTCGGCACCGGCGACCCCGCCTACGCCAAGGACATCCCGCAGCGCACCCGTGACCTGGCCAGGGCGAAGCGACTGCTGAAGGAGGCCGGATTCGACACCTCCAGGACCTACGAGCTGCTGACCACCGAGGACATCTCCGGACTCGCCGAGTCCGCCACCCTCTTCGCCTCCCAGGTCCGAGAGGCCGGCGTCAAGATCAAGGTCGTCAAGCAGGAGTCGGCCGTCTTCTGGGAGAAGACCTGGCTCAAGGGCGACCTCTACACCACCTACTGGGGCACCAACGACTCCGTCGTCTTCTTCGCCAGCAAGACCATGATCTCCGACAGCGGGCAGAACGAAGCCGGCTGGCACGACGAGGACTTCGACACCGCCTACCAGAAGGCGATGGCCACCGCCGACGCCACCGCCCGCGCCCGGCAGCTCAAGGAACTCCAGCAGATCGAGCACGAGCGCTCCGGCTACCTGCTGTGGGGCATGGCCGACGGCATCGACCTCGCCGTACCCGCCGTCCAAGGGCTGCCCAAGCTGCCCGGCTACGGCCGGGTCCAGCTCGAGCGGACCTGGCTGGCCCGTTGACCACCGACACCGCCGGCACCGCCGCGCCGGTCGCGAAGAGCGCACCGGCGCGGCACCCCGCCCTGCCCGTGCTCGCCCGCGCCGGCGCCGTGCTGCTCAAACGCGCCGCCCTGCTCGCCCTCCTGCTCGCCCTGGTCTTCTGCACCGTCGAACTGCTGCCCGGTGACGCCGCCAACGCCACCTCCGAGCGCGGCGAGAGCGCCGCCGACATCGAGCACCGCCGCCGGCTCCTCGGCCTGGACCGGCCGGTCCTGGAACGCTTCTGGGACTGGATGTCCGGACTGCCCGCCGGCGACCTCGGCACCTCCGCCCGCGGCGAGCCGGTCACCGACCTGCTCTCCACCGCGTTCCCCAACACCCTGCTGCTCGGCGGCCTCGCCCTGCTGCTCACCGCCGTCCTGTCGGTCACCCTCGGCTGCTGGGCCGCGCTCCGCCCCGGCGGACGCGCCGACCGGGCGGTGTCCGGCACCGCGACCGCCGTCCTCGCGCTGCCCGAGTTCGTGGTCGCCGTGGGGCTGGTCCTGGCGCTGTCGCTGTGGACCGGCTGGCTGCCCGCGGTCACCCTCACCGACCTCGACGGAAATCCCGACTCCTGGACCATGCTCGTCCTGCCCGCCCTCGCCCTCACCCTCCCGCAGACCGGCTGGAACGTACGGATCGTGCGGGCCGCGCTCGCCGACGAGGCCCGCGCCCCGCACGTGGAGACCGCCGTCCTCGACGGCCTCCCGCCGCACCGGGTCCTCACCCACCACGTCCTGCCGGGTGCCCTGCCGACCATCGCGGCCGGCCTCGCCACCTCCACCGGCATGCTGCTCGGCGGCGCCGTCGTCGTGGAGACCATCTTCAACTACCCCGGCATCGGCGCCGTCCTGGCCTCCGCCGTCACCGACCGCGACAGCCCCGTGATCGCCGGGGTCACCGCCCTCGCCGGGGCCGTCATCACCGCCGTACTCCTCCTGGCCGACCTGGCGCGGGACCTGATGGCGGGAGGCCGCCGATGACCACGGCTGCTTCGTCGCGGGCGCGTGCGTCCGCCGGGGCGGGGACCACGCTGCGGGTGCTGCCCGCGGTGCTCCTCGTCACCGCCGCGCTGTGCGGGCCCTGGCTCGCCCCGCACGCCATCGACGTCCCCGTCGCCGCACCGTACGCCGAACCCGGTACCGACGCCGTGCTCGGCGGGGACCAGCTCGGGCGGGACGTGCTCAGCAGACTCCTCGCCGGGGGGCGCGAACTGGTCGTCTCCTCGCTGCTGGTGGCCGTGCTCGTCACCGGCATCGCCGCCGTCCTCGGCGCCGTCGGCGCGGTCCGCCCGCTCGTCGGACGGATCGTCGAACGCGTCGCCGACGTGCTGATGCTGCTGCCCGCCGTGCTCGGCATCCTCCTGGTCACCCTCTCCTGGCCGGGCGGCGGGCGGCTCGCCGTCATCGCCGCCGCCGTCGCCCTCGGGGTGCCCTACGCGGTACGGCTCGCCGCGGGCGCCGCCGCCCCCGTCGCCGCCACCGGCTACGTCGAGGCCGCCGTCGCCGGCGGCGAACACCTGTGGCACCTGGTCCGGCGGGAGATCCTGCCCAACCTGCGCGCCACCCTGCTCGCCCTGTTCGGGCTGCGCTTCGTCGCCGCTGTCTACCTCGTCGCCACGGCCGGGTTCCTCCAGGTCGGACCACAACCGCCGGCCGCGGACTGGGCGCTGATGATCCGGGAGAACTCCGCCGGAATCCTCCTCAACCCCTGGGCCGTGGTCGCCCCCAGCGCCGCCATCGGCCTGCTCGCCCTGAGCGTCAACCTCGCCGCGGCGGCCCTCGCCCCGCAGACCGGCCGGAAGGCGGTGCCCGTCCTGTGAGCCACGATCCCCACCGGTACGGACGGCCCGCCGGGCCGCCCACCGACGCCCCCGTCGTCCGGGTCAGCGGTCTCACCGTCGCCGCCCCCGACGGCCGCCTGCTGCTGGAGGACGCCGCCCTCGCCCTGCGCCCCGGCCGGGTCACCGCCCTCACCGGCCCGTCCGGTTCCGGCAAGACCACCCTGCTGCGCGCCGTGACGGGCCTGCTGCCCCCGGGCACCCGGCGCACCGCGGGCCGGGTCGACGTCCTCGGCCACGATGTGTTCGCCGTCCCGGAGAAGGAACTGCGCGCCCTGCGCAGCACCCGTCTCGCCTACGTCGGCCAGGACCCCGGGTCCGGCCTCAACCCGCGGATGCGGGTCCGCACCCTGGTGCGCGAACTCGCCGCCGACCGTGCCGCCGACACCGTGACGGCCCTGCTCGCCGAGGTCCGCCTCCCCGACGACGGCCGGCTCGCCGCCCGCCGCCCCGCCGCCCTCTCCGGCGGCCAGCAGCGCCGGGTCGCGCTCGCCCGCGCCCTCGCGCGCCGCCCCGGCGTGCTGCTGCTGGACGAGCCGACCGCCGGGCTGCACCCCGAACTCCGCGAGGAGATCGGCGATCTGCTGCGCCATCTGGCGGCCGAGCACCGGCTGGCCGTCTGCCTGTCCTGCCACGACCCGGAGCTGGTCGACCGGATCGCCGACGAGGTGGTGGAACTGGGCGGTCATCTGCCCGCCCCGCGCGTCGTGGAGACCGTCGCGCGGCGCGCCCCGGACAGCGGTGACCCGCCCGTCCTCGAAGCCCGGGACCTGCGCGTCGCCTTCGGCCGGGGGCGCGGCGCGGCCACCGTCCTGGACGGGGCCGGCCTCAGCGTCGCTCCCGGTGGGGCCACGGGCATCGTCGGCGCGTCCGGCTCCGGCAAGACGACCCTGGTCCGCGCGGTCGTGGGCCTGCAGCCGGTCACCTCCGGCACCCTCCGGCTCGACGGCCGCCCGCTCAGCACCGGCCTGCGCGGCCGTGCCCGGGAACAGCGCCGCCGGGTCCAGTTGGTCACCCAGAACCCGCTGGGCGCCCTCAATCCCAGCCGCACCGTCGGCGCCGCGATCGGCCGCCCGTTGCGGCTGCACCGCCGCTGCGCGCGGGCGGAGATACCGGGGCGGGTGGCGGACCTGCTGGAACAGGTGGGCCTGCCGCCCGCCTTCGCCGACCGCTATCCGCACGAACTGTCCGGCGGGCAGCGCCAGCGGGTCGCCATCGCCCGCGCGCTGGCCGCCGATCCCGACGTGCTGATCTGCGACGAGGTGACCTCCGCGCTGGACACCGCCACCGCCGAGGCGATCATGGACCTGCTCGCCCGGCTCCGCGAGGAGCGCGGCACCGCGCTGGTCCTCATCAGTCACGACCTTCCGCTCATCGCCGAGCGCACGGACACCGTGACGGTGCTCGACGGGGGACGGGTGGCCGAATCGGGTCCGACGGCGGAGGTGTTCAGCGCTCCGGGGCACCCGGCGACCCGGGCCCTGCTGTCCAGCGATTCCGGCGCCGATGACGGAAGGCGGGTTTCGCTTCGAACAACTGATTCCCCTTAAGGGATGAAGCCGGCCGCTCAGTTGAGCGTGCGGCTGCAGTCGTCGCCAGTGGCGGACCGTGGCGTGCCCTGCTCGGTGCAGCGCGGGGCGGGTGCCGGTCCGCCCCGCGGCATACGGGGGATGCGGGGTCCACGGTGCGGGGGGCAGCGCGCGCGGGGGTCAGCGCGCGCGAGGAGGCGCCGGGTTCTTCTCGATGAGGTCGAGAAGTCCGGGGAATCGGGTGTCGAGATCCGCTTTCCGCAGCTGCGCCATACGGCTGTTGCCGCGGTCGACCTGCCGGATCAGGCCGGCCTCGCGCAGGATGCGGAAGTGATGGCTGCGGGTCGACTTGGTGACCGGCAGGCCGAAGGAGCTGCAGTGCCGTTCGGTGCCCTCCGGCTCCCGGACGAGCGCCGAGATCACCTCGTAGCGCAGACGGTCGGACAGCGCGTGCATGACGGCACGCAGATCCATTTCCTCACATGAGGGGTGTCCCTCGGGGTCGGGCATGGGATGGGTTCCTTCGGTCGCCATAGGTTCTAGTTGCATCGTACCTGGGAGGCGTGGCAACGTAAGGTTCCATCAAAAGCGAACCTTCCGCGAAGAGCGAACCTCGGTTTCGTCCCGCCCGGCTGATACGGAGCGATCTGTGTCCACCCAGACCGAACACCCGCCCACCGGAGACGGCGCCCCGGCCGGCGGCGCGCCGGCGACCACGGGCACCCCGCCCGGGCAGACGCTGACCCTGCTGACCGTCCTGCTCGCCGTCTTCGTCGTACCGACCTCCATCTCCGGCACGGCGGTCGCCCTGCCCGACATCGGCGCGGACACGAACGCGGGCCTCGTCCCACTGCAATGGGTGGTCAACGCCTTCAACGTGGCCTTCGCCTGCTTCACCCTCGCGTGGGGCTCGATCGCCGACATCATCGGGCGGGTGCGGGCCTTCGGCCTCGGAGCGGGCATCTACGCCGTAGCCTCCCTGGCCGGCGCCCTCGCCGGCGACGTGCTGACGCTGGACCTCGCCCGGGCCCTGGCCGGACTCGGCGGCGCGGCGATCTTCTCCTGCGGCAGCGCCATCCTGTCGACCGTCTTCGACGGCCCGGCGCGCGGCAAGGCGTTCGCGCTCTTCGGCACCGTCGCCGGTATCGGCGTCGCGCTCGGCCCGTCGCTCTCCGGCGCACTCGTCCAGGGCCTCGGCTGGCGCTGGGTCTTCGCGCTGCACACCATCGCCCTCGGGCTGGTGCTGCTCGCCGTGCCCTCCGTCGCCCGCCGCACGAACGAGCCGCGCCGCGAGGGCGCCCGCGTCGACGTGCCCGGCAGCGCCCTGTTCGTCCTCGCGATGCTGCTGCTCACCACGGCCATCGTGCAGGGCTCCCAGTGGGGCTGGGGCAGCGCCGGCGTACTCGCCCTGTTCGCCGGGACGGTGCTGGTCCTCGCCGTCTTCACCGCCGTCGAGAAGCGCCGCGCGCACCCCATGCTCGACCTGAGCGTGCTGGCGAACCGGCGCTATCTGGCGCTGTGCCTGGTCCCGGTCGCCGCGTCCTTCGGCTTCGTGACGATGCTGACCTACCTGCCGAGCTACCTCACCACGGTGCGCGGCTACGGCAGCGGCACCGCCGGGCTGATCATGGTCCTGCTCACCCTGCCGGTCCTGGTCTGCCCCATGCTCGCCGCCAAGCTGGTCGCCCGCGGGGTCCCGGCGCTCACCCTGATCCACGTCAGCCTCGGCTGCCTCGTGGTGGGCGACGCCGCGCTCACCCTCTTCGGAGAGCGCGTGGCCATCCTCGTCGTCGCGGTGCCGATGCTCGTCACCGGCGCCGGGATGGGGCTGTCCGCCGGGCTGGTCGACGGCCAGGCCCTGGAGATCGTCGCGCCCGAGAAGGCCGGCATGGCGGCCGGCTTCCTCAACACCCTCCGCCTGGGCAGCGAGGCGATCGCCGTCGCGATCTACGGCTCCCTGCTGGCCACCGTGCTGGCCTCGCGGATGCGCGAGGGGATCGGCGACTACCCCGGCGCCGGTGACCCGGCGACGGTGGCGAACGAGGTGGCCGGCGGCAACCTCACCGGACCGGCCGAGGCCGTCGACGCCTCCGCCCGCACCGGCTTCACCGACTTCCTGGTGCGCTCCTACGACTCGGCGTTCCACACCATCCTGTGGATCCTCACCGGCATCTGCCTCGTCCTCTTCCTGCTCATCGGCGGTCTGGTGCGGGCAGGCCGCGCCCGCGGGCCGGCCGCCGCGCCCGCGACCGGACCGCGGGCGGCGGGCTGACCGGCGGCGCACGGGTCGAAGGAATCCACCCTGTCCTCGTCACAGCACCCCCACCTGGGGGAGGGGGAGGCGTACACATGACGCGGGCCGCCGGCGTGCTGGTGGTGGGCGCCGGGCCCTGATCCGCCCGGACACCCACATCGCCCGGGCCGCCGACACCCCCGCCCCCCGCGGCCCTTCACACGGCCCCGCACCACTGGCCGGTCACGGCTCACTGAGAGGGCGGACCGGCGTCCGCCACCGCCACCCGGGTTACGCGAGGTTCGCCACGGGTGCGCAGTTCGCGGCCACTCGGGGTACATGAGCTTCCGAGAGGTTCCCCCAGGGGAACAGTTGCCGTTTGACAACTGTAGCCGTGTGGCAACAAAGTGGGTCCCGCGGGCGGCGGTGTCCGCCGCCGCTCAGGCGGTCCGGCTGCCGGACTCGGGCGCGCCGGCGTCGTGTATCCGCAGCGCCGCCGCGTCGCAGAACGCCTCCAGCCCCTCCACCAGCGCGGTCCGTTTGGCGGCGGGCATGCGGGCCAGCACCGTCTGGAGTTCCCGCTCCCTGCGCGCGCGCAGATCGGCGAGGAAGGCGCGGCCCCGGCCGCTGAGGTGCAGCCGGAGCTCCCGCCGGTCGTCGGGGCTCGCCACCCGCTCGACGAATCCGGCGGCCTGGAGCCGGTCGCACAGGCGGCTGGTCGACGGCGGAGTGGAGGCGAGCGAGTCGGCGAGGGTGCGCAGGTTGATGCCGTCGTGGTGTTCGAGGATGAGCAGCACGCGCAGCTGGGACGCCGAGGCGGGCGCGGTCGAGGCCCGACCCCAGAGCACTTCCAGCAGCTCCGCGGCCGTGGAGGTCACGCGGGCGACCTCGTCGGGCTGTGGGCGGGGGCGGAAGGCAGTCACTCGTCACACTTTCGCAGACACTGGGACGGCCGCCAGCGTACTAGGCATGGAGGCCGGCCACGGAGGCCCCGGGTGACCGGCACGGCTACGTCGAACGGCCTGCTCCCTGGAGCGAGGCCCACACATGTCCGGCGTGAGGATTGGTGTTTTCCCATCGTGAACAGATATGTGACCGCTGAGCGCGCAGTGCGTACGGCGGCACCCCACGAGTTGCTCGACGCTGTCCGCCGCGTACTGGCCGAGCAGTACGCGGCGGAGTCCGTCGAGCTGTTCATGGCCGACTACGGCCTGACCGTGCTCCAGCCGGTGTCCGTCCTGCCGCACACCAGGGAACCGGTGTCGGTGCACAACAGCCCCGCGGGCCGCGCCTTCGGGGCCCAGGAGCCGTTCGTGGAGTCCGTACCGGACGGCACGGCGCGCGTGCACCTGCCGGTCACCGTGCGCGGCGACCGGCTCGGTGTGCTGTCGGTGACGCTGGCCGGCGACGAGGAGGCGCACCAGCATCTGGCCGAACTGGCCGATGTCGCGGAGGTGCTCGGCCACGAGGTGATCGTCGCCGAGCGGGACACCGACATCTACCTCCAGGCCCGCCGCAAGGACCGGCTCACCCTGGCCGCCGAGATGCAGTGGCAGCTGCTGCCCGGCCGCTCCTGCGTGCGCCCGGAGTACGAACTCGGCGCCCAGCTGGAGCCCGCCTACGCCATCTTCGGCGACAATTTCGACTGGTCCGCGACGGCCGACCACCTCATGCTGTACGTCACCAACGGCATGGGCGAGGGCATCGAGGCGTCCCTGCTGACCAACCTGGCCATCAACGCCCTGCGCAACGCCCGCCGGGCCGGCATCCCCCTCGCCGACCAGGCCGCCCTCGCCGACCAGGCGGTCTACGCCCACTACCGGGGGCGCTCCTACCTGTCGATGCTGATGTTCGACTTCGAACTCGCCACGGGCCGCGCCTGGGTGGTGGACGCCGGCTCCCCGCAGCTGCTCCGGCTGCGCGACGGCACCGTGGAGCGGATCGCCTTCGACGCCCAGCTGCCGCTCGGCATGTTCGAGGAGACCGACTACGCGGCCCAGGAGTTCCGGGTCGAGCCCGGCGACCGGCTGATCTTCGTCAGTGACGGGGTGTACGCCGTGGCCTCCCCCGGGGGAGAGACGTACGGCGACGCCGCCCTGACCCGGGCGATCCAGTCCACCCGGCTGCTGCCCGCGGCCGAAGTGCCGCGCGCCGTCCTGCGGGAACTGACCGGCCACCGCGGCCGGCCGGCCCCGGACGACGACGCGCTGGTGGTCTGCCTGGACTGGCACGGGCGCTGACCGGGACCGTGCTCGTACGCGGCCGCCAGGACGGCGGCCCGGGAGAGGCGATCGCAAAGGTCCGTCCATGGACGTCGGGGGCCTGTTGTTCGCGCGACACCCCCGCCGCTAATGTTTGTCATACGGCAATTATCGGCTGGGGTCAGCCGCCGGGCGGCCGCAGATCCTGTACCGAGGGAGACGATGCGGGTGTCGGAGCAGGACGCGGCCCACGAGGCGGCGGCACAACAGGTGAGCGGCTTCCTCCGGCGGCGCCGTGAGCAGATCGCCCAGCGCTGGGCCGACGCCCCGCTGTTCCGCACGGTCTTCACCGTCTCCCGCGACGAGGCGGTGGAGGCGTGCAAGGCCGTGGTGGACGCCCTCGCGGAGGTGGCGGCCACGGGGCGGCCGGAGGACATCACGGCGCCCGGATTCGCCACCGTCCGCGACCAGCTGGGGCGGACGGCGGCTTCCCGGGCCCGCACCGGATCCAGCCCGGCCCAGATCGCCGACGAGGTCGCCGGCCTGCGCGCACCCGCCACCGAGCTGCTGCGCGGCGAGTTCGCCGACCCGTCGGCGCGGGAGGCACACGAGGCGGCGCTGACGCTGGCCGTCCTCATGGGCACCCTGCGTCTGGTCGTCATGGAGACGGCGCTCAGCGCGGGCGAGGAACTGATCGAGCGGCAGCGACTCCAACTGATGGAGGTGGCCACGCCGGTCATCCAGCTGTGGGAGGGCATCGTCGCCGTACCGCTCATCGGCACGTTGGACAGCGCCCGCAGCCAGGTCGTCATGGAGAGCCTGCTGGAGGCCATCGTCGACCGGCGCGCCGAGTACGCCATCCTCGACATCACCGGCGTGCCCACGGTCGACTCGCTCGTCGCCCAGCACCTGATGAAGACGGTGGCCGCCGCCCGCCTGATGGGCGCCGAGTGCGTCGTCTCCGGCATCCGTCCCGCCATCGCGCAGACCATCGTGCACCTCGGCATCGACCTGGGATCGGTCGTCACCCGGGCCGGCCTGGCGGACGCGCTGGCGTACGCGCTCGACCGGCAGGGGGTCGTGGTCCCGGTCCGCTCGGCCACCGGAGCGGGCCGGTCATGACCGCCCCGTCGCCGGGCCCGCCGAGCCACGTACCGGTGCTGGCGCTGGGAGACGTCCTCCTGGTCAGCCTCCAGGGCGAGTTGCACGACGGGACGGCGGAGCAGCTCCAGCAGGACATCACCGAGCGTATCGCCCGCAGCGGCGCCTCCGGCGTCGTCATCGACCTCTCCGGTGTCGGCATCGTCGACTCGTACCTCGGGCGGGTCCTCGCCGAGATCGCCGCGAACGCCGCGCTCCTGGCGGCCCGCACGGTGCTGGCCGGGATGCGGCCGGCCGTGGCGATCACCCTGGTCGAGCTGGGGCTCGACCTCCCCGGTCTGACCACCGCGCTGGACGTCGACCGGGCGATGGAACTGCTCTCCGCGCCCGCCGGGGACCGTGCGCGGGCCATGGACCGCACCAAGGCCATGGACCGCCCGCAGGCCGTGGACCGCACGAAGGGGGGCCCATGATGACGGCCCTGCCCCGCCCCCTGACCCCGGTCTGCCTGCCGATCGGCTCGGATGCCGACCTCGCCAGGGTCCGGCAGCACGTACGACAGGCGGCGACCGAACTGGGATTCGGACTGGTGCAGCAGACCAAACTGGTCACCGCGGCCAGTGAACTGGCCCGCAACACCCTCGTCCACGGGGGCGGCGGACGGGCGGAGATCACACCGTTGGACGAGGGCCACCGCACCGGGCTGCGGCTGTCCTTCGTCGACCACGGCCCCGGCATCCGCGACGTGGCGCTGGCCATGACCGACGGCTACACCACCGGCGGCGGCCTCGGCCTCGGCCTGAGCGGAGCCCAGCGGCTGGTGCACGAGTTCGCCATCGACACCGGCCCCGGCCGGGGCACCACCGTCACCGCGGTGGCCTGGGTGTCCGGCGTGCCCGCCCCCCGCTCGCGGGCGGGCGCCCGTCGTCCGGGGGCGGGATGAACAGGGCGTGGGACGTTCCGGTGCACGACTCCACCCGGGTACGGGACGTCCGGGTGGCGGCCGAGACCGCGTGCCGGGAAGCCCGTCTCGGTCCGCACCGCACCGCGATCGCCGCCCTGGTCGCCACCGAGCTGGCCACCAACCTGCTCAAACACGCCGACGGCGGCCGCGTCGTCATCAACCTCGCGGAGCGTCCCGCCGCGAACGGCCCGGACCGCGCCCCGGCGGTGCAGCTCGTCGCCGTCGACCACGGTCCCGGCATCGCCGACGTCGCCGCGGCCCGGCGGGACGGCTTCACCACCACCCCCTCGTCGCTCGGCGCGGGTCTCGGCACCTGCCTGCGCATATCCAACGCCTTCGACCTGTACAGCGTGCGCGGCCGGGGGACCGTCGCCCTCGCCCGCGTCGACCCCGAGCCCGCCCCGTGGCCGACGTCACCCCGTGTGGGTGGCATCAACATCCCGCTCGCCCCCGCCGAGCACTCCGGTGACGCCTGGACCTGGGCACGCTCCGGCCCGCTGCTGACCCTGATGCTCGCCGACGGCCTCGGCCACGGCACCAGGGCCGCCGAGGCGTCCGCCGCGGCCGTCGGGGAACTGCACCGCACGGCCCATCTGGCCCCCGCCGAGATCCTCCGCCGCCTGGACTCGGCACTGCGGCGCACCCGGGGTGCCGCCGTCGCCGTGGCCCAACTGGACACCGGCGCCCGCGCACTGCGGTTCGCCGGAGTCGGCAACGCCGGGGCCCGGCTGCGCACGGCCGACGGCTGGCAGCCCCTGATCTCCCACCCCGGCATCGTGGGCGCCGCCTTCCCCGCCACCGTGCCCGTGCAGCAGGTGCCGTGGACCGAGGACAGTCTGCTCGTGCTGCACAGCGACGGCCTGCCCAGCCGCTGGACGCCCCCCGACGACCCGCACCTGCTCACCCGTGACCCCGCGCTGATCGCCGCCGTCGTCCTCCGGGACGCCGGCAGCGCCGCCAGCCCCGCACGCGACGACACCAGCGTGGCCGTACTGGCCCCCGAGTGCCGGACCGAGGCCCATGACCCCCCGTGACATCTGGACGATCCGGTCGGCCCCCGACGCCGCCCGCGCCCGCACCCTTCTGGCGCGGCTCACCGCCGACGCCGACGTTCCCTCCGTCGAACGCGCCCGCTTCCTGGCCGACTTCACCGCCCGGCTGCGGCAGAGCCTGGGCACAGGAGGCGCGGACGTCCTCCTCGACATCCCGGCCCCGGACACCGACGTCGCCGACCCGGACACCGATTTCCCGGCCCCGGACACCGACGTCGCCGACCCGGACGCCGACGTCGCCGACCTGGACGTCGACGGCCGGATGCGGATCGTCGTACGTTCGCACGGCCGCCCGCCCTGGCGGTACACGATGCCCTGCCACGCCCCCGTGCCGCGCCCCCGCACCGGCCCGGCGGACCTGACCGCACAGGACCTCGCCGACGCCCTCCTCGCAGAGGACGAGCACACCGCCACCCTCCTGACCCGCCTGACCGAGCAGGACGACCTCGTCCGCTTCCACCGCGAGGAACTGCACCAGACCAACCAGGGCGTGCTCGCCCTGCACGCCGAACTCGAGACCGCCGCGGAGGCCCAGGACGCCCTGCTCGACGCCGAGCGGGCCGCACGCGCCGACGCGGAGAAGGCACGCCGCCTGCTGACCTTCCTCGCCGACGCCAGCGCCGCCGTGACCGCATCACTCGACCCCGGGGACATCGTGCGCCGCCTCCCCGAGCTGCTGATCCCCGACTACGCCGACCAGGCCGACATCTGGCTCTTCGACGACGAGTTCGACGGCGGAGAGGCCCCCCGTGGGGGTGATCGCCCGGCCGCCGCCGTGGCCGCCGCCCGCAGCGGACGGCCCCAGCACGCCGCTCCCCACCCCGGCGGGCTCCCCGGCGTCGACGATCTGCCGCCCTCCGTGCTCTCCCCGGACCGCCCGCTGCTCTGCATCCCGCTCACCGCGCCCCGGCTGCTGGGTGTGCTGACGCTGACCGCGCCCGGTCTCCGCTTCGACCCCGACACCGCCGTCATGCTGATGGAGCTGGCCGGACGGTGGGCCGTCGCCCTGGACCACGCCCGCCGCTACGAGCAGCACCGCGATGTCGCCGAGGCCCTCCAGCGGGCCCAGCTCACCGAACTGCCCACCACCGACGGCCTGCGGCTGGCCGCCCGCTACCTGCCGGCCACCCATGGCCTCAACATCGGCGGCGACTGGTACGACGCCTTCGTCCAGCCCGACGGCAGCGTCCTGGCGGTGATAGGGGACGTCACCGGCCACGGCCTGAACGCGGCCGTCATGATGGGCCAGTTGCGCACCGCGCTGCGCGCCTACGCGGTGGAGGACGACAGCCCCGCCCGTATCCTCACCCGGCTGCACCGCATGCTCTGCCATCTGCAACCCACCCTGTACGCGACCGCCCTGGTCGCCCGCTTCCGCCCCGGCGACGCCACCCTGGTGTGGGCCGCGGCGGGGCATCCGCCCGCGGTGGTGCGCGCCCCCGACGCGACGGTCCGGGTCCTCGACGCCAAACCGGGGATCATGCTCGGCGTCCCGGTGCCCTTCACCTACGAGGACCACACGCTCCCCCTCCCGCCCGGCTCGACCGTCGCCCTGTACACCGACGGCCTGGTCGAACGGCGCGCCCACGGCATCGACCCCGGCATCGAGCGCCTGGGCCAGGCCATGGCCGAGCTGAGCAGCGCGGACCTGGAGAATCTGGACGCCTGCGCCGACGCACTGCTCAAGCCCCTGCTGCACGACTCCGAACGCGACGACGACGTCTGCCTGCTCCTGTGCCGCACCCTCCCGGACGCCCCGGGAACGGCCCCGTAGCTGTCACCGGCCCGACGGCTCACCTCCCTCGGGGGCTTGCCCGGCCGCCGGTGACGAGGCGTTCCGGGCGGCCAGGAAGGCGCGCATGCCTCGCCGGAGGGCGTCCCGGTCGACGGATTCCATCGCCGCCAGCGCGACCGCGAGCGCCTGCGTCCGCCGCGCGGCGACATCCGCGAGCACCCGCCGCCCCCGCGCGGTCAGACTGAGCCGCACCTCACGCCGTTTGCGCGGGTGCAGCGTCCGCTCCAGCAGCCCGGCGGCCTCCAGCCGGTCGCACAGCCGGCTGGCCGTGGGCAGCCCTGTGTCGAGTTGCTCCGCCAGACCGGTCAGATTCAGGCCGGGCGCCCCCTCCAGGACCCGCAGGGCCCGCAACTGGTGCGGGGACAGCCGCAACGACGCCTCCTGAGCGGCCAGCGCCCAGAGGTTCGCCAGACTCTCCACGGCATCGGCGACCTCCAGCGCGACGGCCTCCGAGCCGTCGCCGGTTCCCTTGGCGTGGTCGCCGCCGGGGCCGCCGGGGCGGGTCACGAACACATCACTTTCAGCACGTTCCGGGCACGCCGACTGTCACCCTCATTCATTCGCTGTACCCGAAGAGAGGGAACGCAAGCAGCCCGCCGAGGGGACATGCGAACCCCCGGCGGGCTGCTCTGCTCAGCTGCAGAGAGCCAGGAGACTCCGACGGTCCGCGGCGCTGAGTGCACCCACTGCCCAGCCGCGACGCTGTGCTCCACGCGCCTCGATACCTGTGTCCGCGGAATCAGAATTCAACGTTGCGGGCGGGCAGCATTATTGCGGCGTTTATCGGGGCGGGGTCTTCTCATGTACTCAGACCGTTTCGGTGTGCTAGTGTCGTTGTCAGTTGCAGTTGTGGTTCCCAAAACTTCGAGTGCTCTCCGGACGGCCTGTGCCACTGGAAGCACTTTTGTATTTCCGGTCTTTTCCGGCGGGGTGATCATCGCGGCGACACGGTGTCCGCACAGTGCGGGCGCCGATGCACTGCCCCAAAGGAGAAATGACATGGCTGCTGGTACCGTGAAGTGGTTCAACGCGGAAAAGGGC
>NZ_DASQNH010000091.1:0-29371 GCF_035645055.1 Streptomyces sp.
CTTGGTGAGCGAGGTGAAGACCAGCTCCCCCTCCTCGCCGTCCGGCAGCACCTCGCCGGTGACCGGGTCCACGACCTCCGGATAGAAGTGGTCCTCCCAGATGTGCAGCCCGTCCTTGGTCTCCACGCACTCCTGGGCGACCCCGGGGCCGATCACCTCCGACAGGCCGTATATGTCGACCGCGTCGATCGCGAACCGCTCCTCGATCTCCCGCCGCATCTCCTCGGTCCACGGCTCGGCGCCGAACACCCCGACGCGCAGGGAGGTCCCGCGCGGGTCGACGCCCTGCCGCTCGAACTCGTCCAGCAGGGTGAGCATGTACGACGGCGTCACCATGATCACGCCGGGCTCCAGGTCCTGGATCAGCCGCACCTGGCGGGCGGTCATGCCGCCGGACGCGGGGATGACCGTGCAGCCGAGCCGTTCCGCGCCGTAGTGCGCGCCGAGCCCGCCGGTGAACAGGCCGTAGCCGTACGCCACATGGACCCGGTCACCCGGCCGGCCGCCCGCCGCCCGGAGGGAACGCGCCACCATGTCCGCCCACATCGACAGATCACCCTCGGTGTAGCCGACGACCGTGGGCCGCCCGGTGGTCCCGCTGGACGCGTGGACGCGCCGGATCCGTTCCCGCGGCACGGCGAACATCCCATACGGGTAGTTCTCCCGCAGATCCGCCTTGGTCGTGAACGGGAACCGGGACAGGTCGGCGAGCGAACGGCAGTCGTCCGGGCGGACGCCGGCCTTGTCGAAGGACTCACGGTAGAACGGCACGTTCGCGTACGCGTGCCGCAGCGAGGCCCGCAGCCGCTCCAGCTGGAGCGCCCGCAGGGCGTCCAGGCCGAGCCGTTCCCCCGCGTCCAGCCACTGCGTCGCGTCCGCCATGCCGATTACTCCCTCACCAACCACACCAATCCGGGCGACCGATCATTCGGTAGCCGCTCTGGAGATCAGTAACCCAGTCCCGGCGTCACCGACGCAAGAGGCCGGCCCGCACTTTCCGGCCCGCGCGGACTCCCTTGCGACGGCCGACCGGCTCGCCGCATGATCGGCACCATGCCGACCTTCACCGCCCCCGACGGAACCCGCCTCGCCTACCACCTGCGCGGCGAGGGCGGGGGCGCTCCGCTCGTCGTCCTCCCCGGCGGACCCATGCGCGCCTCCGCCTACCTCGGCGATCTGGGAGGGCTCGGGCGTCACCGGCGGCTGGCACTCCTGGATCTGCGGGGTACCGGGGACTCGGCGGTGCCCGCCGACCCGGCGTCCTGCCGCTGCGACCGGCTGGTCGACGACGTCGAGGCGCTGCGGCGGGAACTGGGCCTGGAGCGGATGGACCTGCTCGCGCACTCGGCGGGCGGCAACCTGGCGCTGCGGTACGCCTCCCGCCATCCGGAGCGGCTGGCGCGGCTCGTGCTCGTCACCGTCATACCGCGGGCGCTGGGCATGCCCGTGACGGCCGAGGACCGGCTGGCGGCGGCCCGGCTGCGCGAGGACGAGCCGTGGTTCGAGCGGGCCTTTCCGGTGTTCCGGGCCTGGTGCGCGGGTGAGCGCGACTTCGACGACGCCGTCCTGCCCTTCTTCTACGGCCGCTGGGACGCCACGGCCGCCGCGCACGCCGCCCGGGAGGAGACGGAGACCAATGAGGAGGCCGCCGACGTCTACGGCTCCGAGGGCGCCTACGACCCGCCCGCGACCCGCGCCGCACTCGCCGGGCTGACCGCGCCGGTCCTCGTCCTCGCCGGTGAAGTCGACGGCGGCCCCCGCCCCGACCTGGCCCGCCGCACCGCCGCCGTCCTCCCGCACGCGCGGTGCGCGGTGCAGCCGGGCGCCGGGCACTATCCGTGGCTGGACGACCCGGAGTGGTTCACGGGCCGGGTGGTGGAGTTCCTGGCCGCCACCTCGCGCGCCCACCGGTAGTCCGCCTTCCCGCTCGGCGAGCGGCGGACGGCGTCGGCGCGCCCTCGGTGCCCCCGGCCAGTTCTTCGCCACGTGGCTCGTGGGGGACCGGCCGCCGGGCTCCTGAAAGGTCCCCCTCACGTGGCCTGTCGGCCGTGGGAACCGATCGCTAGGCTGACCGCGGACGACGAAATCGGGAGGAGCACGGACGTGGCCGAGAGCACCACCCAGCAGAAGCCGCTGACCGGATGGGACAAGCCGGAACTGGACCTGAGCAAGGCCGAATGGCAGTCCGGCAGCCGCGGACTGGGGGATGTCCAGATCGCCTTTGTCGAGGGGTTCATCGCGATGCGCAACAGCGACCGTCCGGAGAGCCCGTCCCTGATCTTCACCCCCGCCGAGTGGGGAGCGTTCGTGTCGGGGGCGCGGGAGGGCGAGTTCGACCTCACCTGATCCGGCGGTTCCCGCCGGTTTTTCCGGACACGCGCTGCCGTACGGCGTGCCGGGGCCGATCCCTGCGTCACGCTGGCCCCGGAAAGCGGCGGATCGCATTCCGGAGGTGAGGAACCCATGGACACCCTGCCGGTCATCGCGGCGTTCGACGGTTCGGACGACAGCGTGCGCGCCCTCGACTGGGCCCTCGACGCCGCCCGCGTACGCGCCACCACCCTGCGCGTGGTGCATGTCCGGCAGTACGCCGCCTGGGCGCCCGCCGGGATCACCGTGCCGCCACCACCGGTCGGCGAGGACGACCCGGCGCTCGCCGAGGCCCGCGCCCATGTCGCCGGGCGTCCCGCACCCCCGGCGGTGGAGTACCTGGCGGGGGACGGCGCGCCCAGCGCCGTGCTGTGCGAACTCAGCGCCGAAGCCCAGCTGTTGGTACTCGGTTCCCGGGGGCGCGGCGGCTTCGCCAGCCTGCTGCTCGGCTCCAACGGCCTGTCCGCGGCACGCGATGCCGAGTGCCCGGTCGTCGTGGTGCCTCGCCCCGGACGGGAGCTGACGGACGTCCCGGCGGCGGACCCCGGGCCACGCGTGGTCGTCGGCCTCAACATCGACAGCCCCGACGACGCCGCGCTCGGCTTCGCCTTCGCCGAGGCCGCCGCCCGCGACGCTCGCCTGGAGGTGGTCGCCGCGTATCCGTGGCCCCTTCAACTGTGGGCGGGAGCGTCCGGCGAACTGCTGTCCACCATGATCGACCAGGACGCCGTCGAGCACGAGGCCCGCGTTCTCGCGGACGGTTTCCTCGCCCCGCACCGCGGCCGGCACCCCGGCGTCCGGGCGGAGGCGTACGTCACACCCGGCGA
Organism: Streptomyces sp.; assembly: GCF_035645055.1. GTDB lineage: Bacteria > Actinomycetota > Actinomycetes > Streptomycetales > Streptomycetaceae > Streptomyces. Next base: position 3,198 of record NZ_DASQNH010000091.1, read on the forward strand.
CGCGGCCGGCCGGCTCGTCGCGGCGGCCCAGGGCGCCGAACTGACCGTGGTCGGCCGCCACCGCCGCAGGCTGCTGGCCCCGGCCCGGATGCTCGGCTCGGTCACCCAGGCGGTCCTCCTCCACGCCCCGAGCCCGATCGCGGTGATCCCACCCGCTCCACCGGACGAGTGACCGCGTCCCCCGACCATGCCGGGTCCCCGACCATGCCGGGTCCCCGACCATGCCGGGTCCCCGGCCGCGGCGGGTCCACGCAGGCCGTCGTCGCCGCCCCCGGCCACGGCGGGTTCACCGGCCCCCTGGCCGACCCGCCGGGCGGTTCCCTTGGGCGCACGCCCACCCGAAGCCCTTCCCGAACGCCGCGCGGCCCGCGACGCGGCAGCGACTGCGCGCCCGTCGCGTGCGGTGCTTCCGCAAGGGCAACAGCCTTCGGAGCGGTGCCCACCGTCCCGCGGAACCGGGCGGCCTGAGCCGCCGCCCGCCCGGCGCCTACGGCCCGCGGCCACGTACCATGGCGGCATGTCGTTCCTCCGCCGCCGCAGCGCCACTCCCGCAGGGCCCGACTTCGACGTACTGGCCATGGACCCGGGCGACTGGCCCGGGAATCTGGGCGCGGGTCTGCTGCCCGCCCCCGACGGCAGCTGCCAGGGCGTCTTCCTCCGTTACGACCTGTTCGGCGGCCGCGGCCCCGCGATGATCATCGGCAACCTTCCCGAGGGCTCCCCGGCCCGCGAGATCGCCGAGGGCCAGGTCCCCTTCGAGGTGGCCCAGCTGCTGCTGGCGCTGGAGAACGACGAGGAGGTGACCGTCGTCGGCACCGAGGACGTGCCGGTGATGCAGGGCGACAACCTGCTCATCGTGCGCCGGATCAAGCTCTCCGAGAGCCGGATCTCCTGCGTCCAGTTCGACCGCAGCGACAACGTCCTGGTCACCATCGCCGCCTGGGACCGCCCCATCACCGACGACCTGTACGCCCTGCTGAAGCCGCTCCCGGCGGAACTGTTCCAGCAGGGCTGAGGTCCAGGGTCAACCGGCCGGCGGCACCACTTCGACATCGGCCGCGCGGACGAACGCCACCCGGTGGCCGTACTGGATCTCGTAATAGAGATCCTCGCCGGTCACCACCCGGTGGGAGCCGGTGCCGAAGGTGACCGCGTAGTAGTACTGGCCGGGCAGCCGGTCACCCGCCACGTACTTCTGCCCCGCCGGCAGGCGGTACGGCAGCGGGGTCACGGGCTGGGCGGGCACGCCCGCCGGGTAGGCGGCGGCCTCGGGGTAGGCGCGGCCGTAGACGGGGACGCCGGCCAGGCCCTCCTTCGGTGTCACCACGAGCCCTCTGGCCGGGATGGCGGCCGGGGACTTCCGCGGGTTCTCGAACCAGGCCTTCTGGCCCAGATACCAGATCGCCGTCCAGTCGCCGTCCCGGTCCGCCACCGCGTACCGCTGGCCGGTGGAGACCCGGGAGCCGATGTCGTTGACCCCGGTCGTCGAGTCGCCGCCGCCCGGCCGCAGACCGATGTCCCTGATCAGCGGGTAGTGCTCACCGGGCCCGGAGTACAGCCGCACCGCGCTGGACCCGTGCACCGGGCAGGGCTCGCCCTTGGCGGCGCACCCCGTGAACTCGGGGCGGTTCGCGGCGTAGTCCGGGCGGATCGTCACGACGTCCGAGCCGGTGCCCGCCGTGGGCTGGAACGGGCGGCCGAGCAGGGTGAAGTAGTGCTGCCAGTCCCAGTACGGGCCGGGGTCGGTGTGCATCCCGGGGACGCTCGCCGCGGTCGGGCCCGGGACGTTGTCATGGCCGAGGATGTGCTGCCGGTCCAGCGGAATGCCGTACTTCCTGGCCAGGTACTTCACCAGCCGGGCCGACGAGCGGTACATCGCCTCCGTGTACCAGGCGTCCGGCGAGACGAGGAAACCTTCGTGCTCCAGGCCGATCGACTTCGCGTTCACGAACCAGTTGCCCGCGTGCCAGGCCACGTCCTTCGCCTTCACATGCTGGGCGATGTGACCGTCGGTGGAGCGCAGACTGTAGTGCCAGGACACATAGGTGGGGTCCTGGACCATCTTCAGGACACCTTCCCAGCGGCCCTCCGTGTCGTGCACGACGATGTACTCGATGTCCTGGGAGCGTGGCCGGTCGGCGAGGTCGTGATTGCCGTAGTCGCCGTCGCCGAACTCCTCGTACGGCGCGGGGATCCACTCGCAGGACACCGTCGGCGGGCACTCGGTGCCCTCGGCGTCGGCGGTGCGCAGACCCGCCTGCCGCAACCGCCCGGTGTCCGGAACGAGGCCCGGCCGGGCGGTCAGGGCGACCCGCTGCCCGGCGTCGGTCAACCGCTCCCCGCCGGTGCGCAGCACGTCGTACACGTCGTTCGCGTACGCCGCCGCCGTCGCGCTGTCGTCCGCGCCCGAGAACCGGGCCACCGCCCCGTACCAGTCCGCCGGGTCCGCGCTGAGCGGCGCCCCCAGCTCCCGCTGGGCGGCGGCGAGCAGCGCGGCACCGCCCGCGATGTTGGCGGCCGGGTCGGAGCGAAGCCGCTCGGGCGCCAGCCCGGTCAGCTCCGCGGCCTTCGTCAGCGTGGTCAGGCGGGCCGGGAGTTCCGGGCTCTCCGGCACCTCCGCCGTGGGGAACAGGGGCGCGCGGGAGTCGTCCCCGCGCGGGTCCTCCGTGCCGTCGCCGTGGTGCGGGGGCGCGGTCGCCAGGGCGGTTCGGGCGTCGGTGAGGTGCATCGGGCCGTAGCCGCCGGTCACGCTCGGCGCGCCACCATGGGTGTCCCAGCGGGACTGGAGATAGGAGACGCCGAGCAGCACGCTCTGCGGCACGTCGTACGTGGCGGACGCCGCGGCGAAGGCCTGTTGCAGACCGCCCGCCGACGAGCCGCCCTCGGCGGGCGGAGCGGCACCCATCAGCGGCAGCAGCAGAGCCGCGCCGGCCAGGACACCGACGGCACGCCGTGCGCGTCTCCGTCCGGCGGCTCCACGGGAATCGGTGACGGGCATGCAGCCTCCTGAGACGGTCGGGCGCGATGAGCCGTGCGGGGCCGGGCGTGACAGTGGTACCGGCTCTCCGACGATCCGTCAATCATGCGTGAGGACTGCGAATTCCCACGTCAGCGCGGGGTCCGCGGAGTTTCGTGGCGGCGGGGGACGGGCCTGCGGGGCGTCAGTGGCGTACACCAATGGGGGCGGGCGGACGCGGAGATGGCGAGGTCCGCGGTGCGCCGTCGTCAACAGCGTGCCGCGGACCTCGCCATGTCCGTCAGCGAGTGCCGACCGCCGCGCGCACGGCCCGGCGGGCCAGCTGGCAGTCGTCATGCAGCCGCCGCAGGAGCAGGCGCTGTTCCTCGCCGGTCGGCGCGGCACCCGGGCGGGCTCCCGGTGCCGCCGGGGGCGTGTCGTGCATCGAACGCTGCACGGCCGTCTCGTAGGTGCGGATCTCCCGGGTGAGCACCAGCATCAGATTGACCAGGAACGCGTCCCGCGAGGCCGGGCCCCCGGACTGCGCGATCTGGCTGATCTGCCGACGGGCCGCCGGGGCGTCCCCGAGCACCGACCACAGCGTGGCCAGGTCGTAGCCCGGCAGGTACCAGCCCGCGTGCTCCCAGTCCAGCAGCACCGGACCGGTGGGCGACACCAGCATGTTCGACAGCAGCGCGTCCCCGTGGCAGAACTGGCCCATGCCCTGCCGCCCGGCGGCCATCGCGATGCCGTGCAGCAGCTTCTGCAGGTCGCCCAGGTCCCGGTCGGTCAGCAGTCCCAGTTCGTGGTACCGGTTGATCCGCGCCGCGTAGTCCAGCGGCGCGTCGAACGTGCCCGCCGGGGGCCGCCAGGCGTTCAGCCGGCAGATGGCGCCCAGCGCCGCCCGGATGTCCGCCCGCGGCGGTGCCTCGACGGGGTGTCGCTGCAACGCCGCCGCCCGTCCCGGCATCCGCTCGATCACCAGGGTGCAGTTCTCCGGATCCGCCGCGATCAGCCTCGGCACCCGCACCGGGGGGCGGTGCCGGACGAACGAGCGGTATGCCGCTATTTCATGACGGATCCGCTCGGACCACACGGGGGAGTGATCCAGTAAACACTTGGCGACGGCCGTGCTGCGCCCGGTGGTACCCACCAGGAGCACGGACCGGCCGCTGCTGCGGAGCACCTGCACCGGCGCGAACTCCGGGCAGATCCGGTGCACGGACGCGATCGCCGTGCGCAGTTGGGCGCCCTGGGGGCCGGACAAGTCGAGTCTCCCGCTGAGCGGCTGGGTACCGAATCCCCCGCCGCGCCGCGCCGTGCCCTGACCGAGCACGGGGGAGGCCGGGCGGGCGGGGGCGAGGTAGGGGCCGCCGCCGCCCGGGCGGGGGTGCAGCGGCCGGGGCGGGGCGGACACGGAGGACGATGCTGCGTACATGGGCGATACAGATCCCTTCGTGTGCCTGCGTCTGCAAACGCCTCCCGGCCCGGCCGTCCGGGTACACCCTGGGGAATGCACCGTGGTCCACAGGCGGCGACCGGGTCGGGGTGGCGCGTTCCTACCTGACACCCGATGACCGGTGGCACACCATCTGGCGGACCCTGGCGAACCCTGGCGAATAGTCGCCCGGCATGTCTCACCGGGCTACTGTCAACTCAGCCGAGTACCTGGGGGCTTGATGTGAGCGGACAACCCAACACCCGCCTTGCGGACCTGTTCGGCCTGGCCGGCTGGTCCAAGGGAGAGCTCGCGAGGCTGGTCAACCGGCAGGCGGCGGCCATGGGCCACCCCCAGCTGGCGACCGACACCTCGCGGGTGCGGCGGTGGATCGACATGGGAGAGATCCCGCGCGATCCGGTGCCGCGGGTGCTGGCGGCCCTGTTCACCGAGCGTCTCGGCCGTGTCGTGACCATTGAGGACCTTGGTCTGGTACGGCACGGGCGTGCGGGGAAACGGCAGGGCGGCGGGAGTGTGGAGCATCCCGACGGAGTGCCGTGGGCGCCCGAGCGGACCGCCGCGGTCCTCACCGAATTCACGGGAATGGACCTCATGCTCAACCGACGCGGCTTGGTGGGCGCGGGTGCCGCGCTCGCCGCGGGATCCGCACTCAGCAGCGCCATGCACGACTGGCTGCTCACCGACCCGGCCCTGGTGGCCCACGTCCCCGACTTCGACGACCCCCTGCACGCCGACCCCGCTGGGTTCGACCGCTATGAGGCCGCCCCCATCGGGTCCCAGGAGATCGAGGAGCTGGAGCGCTCGGTCGAGGTGTTCCGCGCCTGGGACGCGGCTCGCGGCGGCGGGCTCCAGCGCAAGGCGGTGGTGGGCCAGTTGAACGAAGTGGGCGGCATTCTCGCCTACCATCATCCCCCCCACCTGCAACGGCGCTTGTGGGGCGTGGCGGCCAACCTCGCCGTGCTCGCGGGCTGGATGTCGCACGACGTCGGCCTGGAGCCCACGGCCCAGAAGTACTTCGTGATCGCCGCCCACGCGGCCAGAGAGGGCGGCGACCGGCCCCGGGCCGGTGAGGCGCTCTCCCGGGCGGCCCGCCAGATGGTGCACCTGGGCCGGCCCGACGACGCGCTGGACCTGATGAAGCTGGCCCAGTCCGGCTCCGGCGAACAGGTACTGCCCCGCACCAGGGCGATGTTCCACACCATCGAGGCCTGGGCACAGGCCTCGATGGGCAAGGGCCAGGCGATGCGCCGCACCCTCGGCCAGGCGGAGGATCTCTTCGTCTCCGACAAGGGCGATGTGCCGCCGCCCAGCTGGATGCAGCTGTTCAACGAGGCGGACCTGTACGGCATGCAGGCTCTCGCCTATCGCACGCTCGCGGAGTTCGAACCGGCGGCGGCCGTGCACGCCCAGCACTACGCGGACAAGGCGCTGGCCCTGCGGGTCGACGCACAGGAGCGGTCGAAGATCTTCGACCATCTCTCCATGGCGTCCGCCTGCTTCATCGCCGACGACCCGGAGCAGGCGGCCGGGTACGCGCGCCTCGCGCTCGTGTCGATGAGCTCCAACTCCTCGCGCCGCACGTGGGACCGGTTGCGCCAGATGTACCGGCTCACCGCCGAGTACGCCACCTATCCGAAGATCCAGGAGCTGCGGGAGGAGATCAAGCTGGCGCTGCCCAAGGACCAGGCCAGGAAGCTGGGCGGCGGCCGCGCCGCCCAGGCGTGAGCGGCACACCGGGAGACGAACGGCAGGCACGAGGGGGAGTCAGGGCGACGCGGATCCCTGCGCGGTCACCCTGGCCACGAGCACACAGGCGTCGTCCTCGCGCCCGGTCTCGCCGAACTCCTCCACGACCACCCGCACACAGTCCTGTGCGGTGCGCGCCGCGGCGAACCGCGGGGCCAGGTCGAGGAGGCGGTCCCCGGCGGCCGGAGCGGCTGCCGCCCGCCCGGGCACCAGCCCCTCGGTGTGCAGCAGCAGCAGGTCACCGGTCTCCAGGGTCTCCTCGGCCTCGCCGTAGGCGGCACCGGAGGTCGCGCCGAGCAGGACGCCGTCCGGTGTGCTCAGCCTGCGCCCCGTCCCGTCGCGGAACAGCAGCGGGGCGGGGTGTCCCGCGTGCGCCCACACCAGGGTGCGGGTGCCCGGCCGGTAGCGGCAGCAGACGGCGCTGCCGAGAGCCGGCTGGACGGTGGTGTCGAGCAGCTGGTTGAGCCAGGCCATCAGCTGGCCCGGCCGGGTGCCGGCCATCGCCATCCCGCGCAGCGCGCCGAGCAGCATCGCCATGCCGGAGGTGACGGCGGGGCCGTGTCCGGTGAGGTCGCCGACGCTCAGCAGGGTCTCGCCGCCGGGGAGTTCCAGCGCGTCGTACCAGTCGCCGCCGACCGGCGCGCTCGTCGCGGCGGGCAGGTAGCGGCCAGCCACGTCCAGGCTCTGCGGGCCCTGGTGCGGGAGCCGCAGGATGCCGTGGCACGGTGGCAGCACGGCCTCCCGCGACTCGACCGCGAGCCGGTGCTCGGTCTGCGCGCGGTGCCGGTGGCGCTGGAGCGAGTCACGGGTCTCGCTCACGGCCTGCTGGCTGCGGCGCAGTTCGCTGACGTCGCGCAGGACGGCCCACATCGAGGCGGTACTGCCGTCGGCGTCGAGCACGGGTTCGCCCATCAGGTGCACGGTGCGGACCTCGCCGTCGGGGCGGACGATCCGGAACTCGCCGTCGATGCGCTGGGCGTCGACGAGGCAGTCCGTGACCATCGCGGTCAGCTTCGGCCGGTCCTCGCCGAGGACCAGGGACGGCAGCTCGTCGAGGGTGAGCGGGGGAGTGGCGGGGTCGCGGCCCAGGATCGCGTACAGCTCCGCGGACCAGGTGGCCGCGTCGGTCAGCAGATCCCACTCGGCGCTGCCGGCCCGGCCGAGCAGCGAGCCGCCCGCGGGCGGCTCCGGCGCGGACCGGGCGGGCGGTGCCGCGGGGGCCGGCTCGGGCGCGGGCGGGGGGCCGTCCCGCAGCTGGGCCAGGTGTTCGTCGAGGTCGTCCAGCTGGTGCAGGGCCAGCTCGTACAGGGCGCGCTCCCAGCGGCCGTGCGGGTCCGTGCCGTCCGGCCGCGCGTCCCGCCGTACCGCGTCCACCTCGCCCTTGAGCCGCCGCGCCTGGGTGATGAGGGCGTCGACCTGGCCGCGTCCTGGCGGCTGGGCGGCTGGGCGGTCCGCGGAGAGAGGGGACGGCATGACGCACTCCGATAACGGGACGGTTCGGCCAAGGCGAACGGTGGGACCGCTGACGACTGTTGCACAGCCCGCGACGGCCTGTAAGGGATTTGGCAACACACGATCCGGTGGTGCTTCTGGCATATGCCACAGTCTTCCCGGTGTGCTTGGGGCGTAGCTCGCGCGTACGTCGCTGAGTGTCCAAGTCGTAGCCCGTGTACGCGAGTTGACGCATCGCCGGGTGGCCGAAACGGGGCTCATTCAGCTGTTCGACGTGCTTGTGTTCCAGGCGGGGTGATGGCGCCTTGTGGAGTGACGCGGATCACAGAATGTGGCAGGCTCCCGCGCGCTCGTACTGGCACACCGGCCCGATCGCCCACCGCAGGGAGACCGACCATGGACCTCGCCCTCCAGCAATCCGCCAGCGCCCGCCTCATCACGGCCGAGGAGCGGGACAAGGATGTGCCCGCCGTCCTCCGGTACACGGCCCACGACCCGTTCGCGGTGCACTTCGACTTCCCGCCCCAGGCCGCCCTGGACGGGGAACCGGTCAGCTGGACCTTCGCCCGCAGCCTGCTGGAAGAGGGGCTGCGCGGCCCCGCCGGCGGCGGGGACGTGCATCTGTGGCCGTGCGGCCGGGAGCGCACGGTCGTGGAGTTCCACTCCCCGTACGGGCTGGCGCTGCTCCAGTTCGACACGGCCACCCTGCGCCGGTTCCTACTGCGCACGTACGCCCTGGTGGCGGCCGGCCGGGAGGACGTGGGGGAGGCCGTCGACCGGGGACTGAGCGGCCTGTTCGACGGAGTCTGAGTCAGCCGCCGAAACCGGCGTACAGCGGCGGGCGCGGAGCCAGTTCCACGGTCACCCGGCCGCCTCCCTCCAGGGACCGCACCCCCGCCTCGGCGACCGCGGACGCCGCGTACCCGTCCCAGGCGCTCGGCCCGGTGACCCGGCCCTGCCGGGTGGCGTCGACCCACGCCTGCACCTCGCGGTCGTAAGCGTCCGCGAACCGCACGAGATAGTCCTGCGGCACCTCCTCGCGCGCCTCGCCGCCGGCCGTGACGACCATCGTGTGCTCCTCGCCCACCCGCGCGCTGCCCGCCTCGCAGACCGCCTCGCAGCGGACCTGGTAGCCGAAGCCGCAGTTGACGAAGACCTCCACGTCGACCAGCACGCCCGCCTCGGTCTCCAACACCACGAACTGCGGGTCCGCCAGGCCCTCGGGGGCCAGCGCGGAGGACCGGGGCCGCAGCACGGTCACGGCCGTCAGCTCATGGCCCAGGAGCCAGCGCGCCGCGTCGATCTCGTGCGAGACCGAGCTGTCGACCAGCATCGCGCTGGTGAAACCGGGCGGCGAGGAGACGTTGCGGTGGACGCAGTGCAGCATCAGCGGCCGGCCCAGCCGCCCGCTGTCCAGCAGTTCCTTCAGCCGCATGTACTCGGCGTCGTAGCGCCGCATGAACCCGATCTGCGCGAGCCGCCGCCCCAGCCGCGCCTCCGCCTCGACCACCCGCAGCGCACCCGCGGACTCCGGCACCATCGGCTTCTCGCACAGCACCGGCAGGCCGCGCGCGAACGCCGCGCGCAGCGCCTCCTCGTGCGCCGGCCCGGGCGAGGCGATCAGTACGGCCTGCACGCCCGGCGCGTCCAGTGCCGCCTCGGTCTCGGCGTGCACCGCGACGCCGTCCAGCCCGGCCACCGCCTCCTTCGCGCGGTCGGTGTCGGGGTCGGCCACCGCGGCCACCCGGGCGCCGCTCACCACCCGGTCGAGCCGCCGTATGTGATCGGCGCCCATGTGTCCCGCGCCCAGTACCGCCACGCCCAGCAGCTCGCCCACGCCCGCACTCCCTCGTCGCCGACTGTCCCGCCGGTAGCGTACGGGCCGGGCCGCGGGCGCCGTCAGTACCGCAGCACCCCGGCGATCCCGCCCGCGTCGCCCAGCGTGCCGTCGGGCACGAAGCGCACGTCGGCGCCGGTCTCCAGGCACTGCTCGACGATCTCGTCCACGATGTCCTCGCGCGCGTCGAGATCGCCGCTCTCGGCCGGGACCAGATGCTCGCCGTCGTCGCGCACCGTCACCCGGTAGTTCTCCTCCACGGCCAGCAGCCGGACCCGGGCCTGCTTGGCGTTCTGCCAGACCTCGTCCACCCCGGCCGCGAACTCCCGTTGACCGCGCGCCGCTTCGAGCTGGTCGGCCACGCTGTCCACGGCGCGGGCCTCCTCCGCCTCGATCAGCGGACGCACCGCCTGCCACACCGCGTCCGCCGAGGCGTGCGCCAGCCCGCCGTGCGGCACCTGCGCCGCGCCCCTGGTGGCCTCACCGGCGTCGTGCAGCAGGGCGAGCGCGGCGGGCTCGCCGGTCACGTACAGCGGGCGGGGGCTGTCGCGCAGCACCGCGGCCATCGCCCGGTCGGCCCCGCGCAGGAAGTGGCGGGTGCCCTCGTCGCGGTAGGCGCTCGGCTGCTCGCCGACGCGTTCCAGGCGTTCGGGGTCGAAGTTGTCGTTGCCGCGGATCATCGGGAAGCCGCCGGCGCGCTCCTCGACGACCCGGTCCGCACCACCGTTCCAGAGCGTGATGCGGTCGGACGCGACCGACAGCACCCAGAAGGGCCGTTCGGCGGCCCGCGCGGAGACGAGGTTACGGGTGAGGAAGGTGTCCGAGAGCACCACGCGCTCGGGCACGGTCCGGGCCAGCGACCACACCTGGTGCTCGCCCGGGGCGGCGAAGATCACCAGGCCGTCCTCGGTGTGCGTCAGATCGACCTCGGCGAGAGCCTGGTCGAGCTGGGTGACGACATCGGCGCGCCGCTCGCGCGGAACCGCCGGGTCGTGCTCCAGCTGCTTCTTCGCCTCGGCCACCACATTGCGCAGGCGGACCGGATCCTGGGTCTTCTCCGGTTCCCGCCGATGGGTCGGCGTCAGCACGGAGACCGCGGGGTAGGGGCGCGGGCGGCGCAGCTCGGCGAGGGTCGTGGGACTGAGTGCGTGCTCCATGACAGCACCATAGGACCGATCGGCAGCTCGGGCATTCGGTGAGAAATCGGAGATCATTGCCGCTCCTCCGCGCCGCACGAGCTGCCGTGCGCGGGCAGCGAGCCGTACAGCAGGAAGTCGTCGACCTTGCGGTGCACGCACTTCGACGAGCCGTATCCGGTGTGCCCGTCGCCCTTGTTGTCCAGGACGACCGCCGACGGGCCGAGCCGCCGCGCGGTCTGCTCGGTCCAGCGGTACGGTGTGGCCGGGTCGCCGCGGGTGCCGATCAGCAGCAGCTTCGGGGTGTCGACGTCCTTCACCTCGTCACGGATGAAGTCGGTGCCGCGGGGGCGGCCGTGGCACATGAGTACTTCGGTGAGGCGGTACCGGCCGAAGACCGGGGAGGCCCGCTCGTACGCGGTGCGCAGCCGGCCGAGGTCGCGCTCGATCTGGCCGGCCGTGGGGCGATCGGGATCGTCCGCGCAGTTGACCGCTGTCAGCGCAGCGACCAGGTTGTCGAGGGGGACGTCCTCCTCGTCGGCCAGGCCGCCTCCGGCCTTCGGTCCGGTCACGCGGCGGCGCGTCTCCTCCCGGCCGCCCGGGAGGTGATAGCCGCCGGTCGTGAACGCCTCGATGTGGCGGGTGTCGCCGTCCTCCATCAGCGAGGCCAGCGCCCGCTGCAGCGACGGCCACAGCCCCTTGCTGTAGAGGGCCTGTCCGATGGCGCCCACGAGGTCCTGGCCGCTGAATTCGTAGCCGAAGTCGGTCGGCACCGGGTTCTCGTCCAGCGAGCGCACCAGCCGCCGCACGTCCTCCCGGGCCCGGCGCGCGTCCTGGCCGAACGGGCAGGCGATGTCCCGCACGCACCAGTCGAGGAAGTCGTCCAGCGCCGTCTGCTGCCCCCGGGCCGTCGCGACGCCCTGCGCGGTGAGCGGTTCGGTCAGCGTGTCCACGCCGTCCAGCGCCAGCCGGCCCACCCGGTCGGGGAACTGCGCCGCGTACACCGCGCCGAGCCGCGTCCCGTAGGAGAAGCCGAGGTAGTTGAGCTTTCCGTCGCCCAGCGCCTGGCGGATGACGTCCAGGTCACGGGAGACGTTCACGGTGCCTATGTGCGGCAGGACCGGCCCGGAGTGCTTCTCGCAGGCGTCGGCCTCCTCCCGCAACTGCCGCAGCAGCGCCTGCGGATCGCGCAGCACCTCGTCGGTGTCGTCGGTGTCGTCGGCGGGCGGCTCCGTGGCGTAGGTGTCACCGCAGCTGACCGGGGAGGAGCGGCCGACGCCGCGCGGGTCGAAGCTGACCACGTCGTAGCCGTCGCTCAGGTCCAGGTACGCGCGGCCGCCGGCGGCCAGTCCGGCGACGCCCGGCCCGCCCGGCCCACCGAAGTTCAGTACGATCGAGCCCCGCTTGTCACCGCTGGCCCGGTAGCGGGCGAGCGCCAGATCGAGGGTGCCGGCCTCGGGCCGGGCGTAGTCGAGCGGGACCGTGACCTTGCCGCACTGCAGGTCCTTCGGCATGTCCGCGCCCTGGCACTTCCCCCAGGAGACCTGCTGGCGGTAGAAGCGGGAGAGGTCCGGCTGGGCGTGGGCGCCGTCGTCCGCGGCCGCCGCCAAAAGCCCCGTGCTCAGCAGCGTCACGGCGAGGGCCCCGATGAGGATGGCGCGGCGCCGCGGTGCGGGCCGCGTCGACGGCTGTGCCGGCATCGATGCCTCCAGGGCGCCGGGCTGCGGACCGGGAAACGGCACCCTCGCTCACGATAAGCGGACACCGGAAGGGGCGCCTCCGGGCGGGCGGGGGCGGCGGACAGGGCGTGGCATGCGGGGCTTCCGGTCACCGCGCGGGACTGTTTCGCCGCCCGTTCGACCGCCCGCTCACTCGATGGGATGAAGGGACGCCGGCCATGGCCGGGCAGGGCCCCGACCGCGTGCCGCACGCGGCGCAGCCGCCCGCCACGGCCGCCCTCGCCGACACCGGCGCGGACGCGGCCCTGCCCCTCGCCGTCGGCGCGACGGCCCTCGCCGGCGGATCGGTGGGACCCGGTTCCCGGCCGTCAGCCGGGCGACGCGCCGCAGGCGTTCCGTCACAGCGGCCTGGCGGGGCGCCGCTCACGCTCGGGCGGACGGCGCCGACACCGCGGTGAGCAGCACCACCCCGGTGTCCCCGTAGTCGGGCGGCGTCGGGTCCGCGTCGATCCGGGTCACGTCGAGCTGCTCCGTCAGCGGCTCGAACACCTCCCGCACCAGCGTGGTGTCGACCGGGCAGCCCGGCCACCGCGACTCGGGCCCGATCCGGTAGCTCGGCATGTTCTCCATGAACGCGGCCACCAGGTGCCCGCGGGGCACCGCACAGCGCACGAAGACCCGGCAGAAGTCGGCGAACTCCGCGTAGTCCTCCGTGGCGCCCTCGGCGACGAAGTGCATGGACGCCAGGTCGTACGAGCCCGGCGGCAGCGAGCGCACATCGGCGTGCACCACCTCCACCGGCGCCAGCGCGGCCGCCAGGGTGGCCGGCACGGCCGGGTTCAGCCGCCGGCACAGCGCGTGGAACGGCAGCCAGCTGGTGTCCGGGTGGTCGAGGATCTGATGCCGCAGATAGGCCACGTTGCTCGCGCCCGCCTCGACCGCGTCGATCCGCCGGCTCACCGCCGAGGCGAGGATCAGCGGATAGAGGTTGGGGCCGGCGCCCAGCTCCACACTGCGGGCGAGGCCGTGGGGCGGCAGCCGTCGGTAGTAGGCGGAGTGGTGGGCGATGACCGCCGCGTCCGAGGGGCGCACGGTGCGGTAGTTCTCGGCGAGATAGTCCGCCACCGGCCAGCGGTCCCAGTCCACGTCGTCGTTGTGCGTGCGCATGCCGGTCACCTCTTCGCCGCACGGCCCGCGCGACTCCCCGACCGCAGCGGGAAGCGCGCCGCCAGCCTGGTCAGCACGGGGTTGCGCCGGTCGGTGTCGTCGTCGGAGTCGAGGGCGGTGATCCCCTGCTGCCAGGTCAGTCCCTGCAGCTCGGACAGCGGCTGCACCGGGTACACCCACCACGGCCACGCCTGGGCCGGGCGGTGCGGCGGGACGCCGGTCAGGGCGACGGAGGCGCGCGCGCGAAACCGATCACGGCCCACATCGAAGGCGCGGGCCGCGGGGACCGTCAGGTACATGACGGCGGCGGCGGCGACCAGCGCCACATGAGCGGCCATCAGCCGCTGGGCCGGCAACAACGACAAGCCCTCCTCGCATCCCGAGGAGACCGGTCCGTCGATCTGGTCCGGGTCCCTCTCGATCGTAGGCATCGCCGGCCGGCCCCTGCATCTCGGACGGTTCAGGGCTGTGCGGTCCCCGGCGTCACTCCCGCGCGCTCGGCCGTCGGGCGGATCCGGCGTGGCCGGCGGGAGGCCCGTGCGAGGCCGTTGTGCTGTGCGTGGCCGCCTTGCCCTGGGTGCGGAGGGTGCCGTACTCCGTGCCCTCGGCCGACACCTCCGCCTCGTGGCGGTGCTTGCCGGACTTGTGGACCTTCGCCTGGGAGACCCTGTCCGTGAGCCGCACACTCTGCACCTGGACGCGACGGGCCCTGCCGTGGGAGTGGGCCGGGGCGGGGTCTGCGCTGCGGGGGCGTGCTGGCGATGGCGCCGGTGGCCGATACGCCGAGCGCGGTGTCGGCGCCGGCGGCGACGAGGGCGGTTCGCGGGCAGGGCGAGGCCGGTCCACGCGGACCGGCCTGCCTGTCTCCCCTGTCTCTCTACGGCCCGGGGGCGCTCTTCCTACGACCTGGAGGCGCTCTTCGCCGCCGTGGCGGCGCAGACCGCGCCCAGTATCACGGCCAGCGCGCCGATGATGATGTTGTTCCACACGACACCCGCGTCCGGGCCGTCGCCGACGATCCACGGCGAGACGATCATCCACACGCCGAGTGCGCAGCAGGCCCAGCTCAGGCCGTACATGCGCTCGGGCGCCCGGGTGAAGCCGAGGGCCAGCACGGCGATGGCGATGCCGATGACCAGATTGTGCGGCACGAGGTCGGGCTGGCTGGTCGTGTAGTGGAGTATCCACGGGGACACGGCGCAGTACAGACCGAGCAGGAACACGGGTCCGTCCACGAGCGCCACATCGCGACCGCCGAGCACGCGGTCGTAGCGAGCCCGCATTTCGGAAGCGTCGGGGTGGCTGGTGATGTCACCCCTGGTGGGCGAGACGTTGGCCATGACTCGTCTCCTTCGACTGGCAGGCCTGACTGCGTCTGGTGGGTCTGCGTCTGGTGGGTGTGCGTCTGGTGGGTGTGCGGCGAGCGCGCCGCCCATGTTTATTTTGCTCTTATTTGCCCTTTATGTGTAGGGATGGGGCGAGTGATGCCAGATGGCTCTCGCGCGCCGGCGCCGTCTGACCCTGGACCAGCAGGAACATCCCCTCGCGGGCCAGCCGCTGGGCCGGGTTGTCCAGACTCATCGCCCGCCCGCCCCCGGCCACCACCGCCGCGGTCGTGGCCGCGCGCATCAGGTCGAACGCCCGGGTGCGCAGCGCCAGCCGCTCCTCGACGTTCTCCCGCGGGACCGGATGGTCGGCGAGCGCGTACGCCCGCCGGCGCACCTCGTCGAGCCCGGCGCGCAGCGCCCCGGCCGTCTCCTCCGTGCCGGGAGCGCCCTCCAGCAGCCGCAGGGCCGCGTACGCCACCCCGAAGACGGCCGGGGACGTGTTGGCGCTGCGGGGGATGTCGACCAGGGTGAACTTCTCCCGCGGGGTGCGCAGCACGACGGACTCCTCCGGCACCCGCAGACCGTCCAGCTCCAGGGACACCGTCCGGGCGGCGGTGAGCGCCGCGAGCCGCATCGGGGGCGAGGCGCGCAGCCCCGGCCGCTCCCGGGCTTCGGTGAAGGCGAACACCACCTCGGCCGCCTCGGTCACGCCCGCGAGCAGCATCACGTCGTTCAGGCCCCAGCCGGTGTACCAGGGCACCGTGCCGTCGAACCGCCAGCCGCCGCGCTCGGCCGTCGCCCGCACCGGAACCCGCGGGTAGGCGCGCACATGGGCGTAAGCGATGCCCGCCAGCAGTTCGCCGGTCGCCAGCGGGCGCAGCAGGCGCTCGCGCACGGGGGAGCCGGACCGGGCCAGCATCCGTACCGGCGTGTGGTGCTGCGTCTGCACGAACCAGGTCGAACCGCACGCCCCGGCCAGGATCTCCTGGATCTCCCGGCCGACCGCGTCCGGCGCCCCCGCCCCGCCGTACTCCCGTGGCGCGCTCACCCCGAGCACCCCGGACTCCCGTACGGCGGCCAGGTGACCGGCGGGCACCTCCGCGCGGTCGACCTGCTCGGCGTGGGGGACGAGCAGGTCCCGCGCGAGCCGGCGGGCGCGGGCGACGAGGGGGTGCGGTGTGGTGGTCATGCGGTCATTGTCCCGAGCGGAGGCCCGCAGCGGGCCGACGGCCGGGCGCTGCGTGAATCACCTCCGGCGGGACGGGAGTTTCGGGCGCACCGCTCGCCCAGGGGCCGGAGGGGATGCCCGGGGCGTGCCGTACCGCTCGGCGTCGGCGGCCAGCCCCGGCGACCGCCCGGACACCTCCGCAGTCGGGGGAGGCGCTCGGAACCGGCCCCGTCCGGCACCCGGACGATCCGGGGGCGGTGAGCGGATCGCGCGGCCGGTGCCGGGACCAGTGCCGGAAGTACGGCGTGAACACCGCGAACTGGTCGGAGGAGGACGGGGTCACGGTCCCGGGAGTGACCGCCCACGTCACCGTGTCGTGGACGGGCAACCGGCGCCCCTCGGCCTCCAGCGCCCGGCGCAGGCGGCGCTCGCGGCGGTGCGCGAAGGCGCTCACGTCGGCCGCGAGGGCACCTCGTCGGTGTCCGCCTCGGCGGCCACCCGGCACACACCCCCCCGCCAAGACGTCGCCCGAGCGCACCACGAGCCGGCCGCCGCGCTCGCGCAGCCCCGCGTCCAGGTCGCGCGGACAGTCGGCGAGGAACGCCCGGCGGCTCGGCGCGTCGAACCCGGCGGCGGCCATCTCCCGGTCGCGCACGAGCAGCGGCGGGTCAGGGGGCGGGGGCCGGGCCGGGGGCGGTCGGTGCCCTGGCCGCGGCTCGGGCGATGTTGCGGGCCATGCCGCCGAACACCAGGGCGTGGAAGGGCGAGACGCCCCACCAGTAGGCCTGGCCGAGCAGGCCGTGGGGATGGAACAGGGCGCGCTGGCGGTACCGGGTGCGGCCGGCCGGATCCGTCCCGGCGTACATCTCCAGCCAGGCCAGCCCCGGCAGCCGCATCTCGGCCCGCAACCGCAGCAGCCGCCCCCGTTCGATCTCCTCGACCCGCCAGAAGTCCAGGGAGTCACCCGCCCGCAACCGCTGCTCGTCCCGGCGTCCACGCCGCAGACCGACCCCGCCCACCAGCCGGTCCAGCCGGCCGCGCACCGACCAGGCGAGCGGGAAGGAGTACCAGCCGTTCCTGCCGCCGATCCCCTCGATGACCCGCCACAGCGCCTCCGGTGAGGCGTCCACGGTGATCTCCCGCTCGTCCGTGTAGAGGCTGCCACCCGCCCAGGTGGGGTCGGTGGGCAGCGGATCGCTGGGGGCGCCGGGCACCGAGGCGCTGGACCAGCGGGTGTCGACCCGGGCCTCCCGCACCCGCTGCAGCGCCAGCCGTACCGCCTCCTCGAAGCCGAGCGGGTGCCCGGGGGGATCCGGGACGTACCGCGCGATGTCGTGCTCGTGGCAGACCACCTCGTGGCGCAGCGATTCGGCGAGCGGCCGGGCGATGGACGCGGGCACCGGGGTGACCAGGCCGACCCACTGGCTCGACAGGCCGGGCGTGAGCAGCGGCACGGGGAGCAGGAGGCGGCGCGGCAGTCCCGCGACCCGGGCGTACCGCAGCATCATGTCGCGGTACGTCAGCACCTCCGGGCCGCCGAGGTCGAAGGACCGGTTCACCTCCGCCGGCATCCGCGCGCTCCCGACCAGGGCGCGCAGCACGTCCCGTACGGCGATGGGCTGGATCCGGGTGTGCACCCAGCTCGGAGTGACCATCACCGGCAGCCGCTCGGTCAGATACCGCAGCATCTCGAAGGAGGCCGAGCCGGAGCCCAGGATCACGGCCGCGCGCAGCACGGTCGTGGGGACGCCGGACGCCAGCAGGATGCGGCCCACCTCCGCCCGGGAGCGCAGGTGCGGTGACAGGTCCCGTTCGGGGACGCCCGCGGGGGTGAGACCGCCGAGATAGACGATCCGCCGCACCCCGGCGGCGCGGGCCTGCCGGGCGAACACCGTCGCGGCCCGCCGGTCCGTCTCCTCGAAGTCCTTGCCCGTGCCCAGGGCGTGCACCAGGTAGTACGCCACGTCCACGTCCCGCAGGGCCGCGCCGGTCGAGGCGTCGTCCGTGACGTCCCCGGGGACGATCTCCACGTCACCCGCCCAGGGGTGGTCGCGCAGCTTGCCGGGGGAGCGGGCCAGGCAGCGCACCCGGTACCCGGCCGCCAGCAGCTCCGGGACCAGCCGGCCGCCGATGTAGCCGGTGGCGCCGGTCACCAGGCAGCGCGGGCCCTTTTCCACCGTGTCGTCACCGTTCATCGCCGTGGTCACCGTTCATCGTCGTCGTCACACCCTTCATCGCGGTGGTCACCGTCGCCGCCCGGTCCCCCTCCGGGTGCCGCGCGGGGCCCGGGGCGGCTGGGTCGGGCGCGCGGGCCTCCGGGATGACTTCCCCGGACCGAGCGGTTCCGGATGCGCCACTCGTCCCACTCGTCCGGGCGGCCGAGTGGTCCGGCCCCCGAGCCGTGTTCTCCGACGCCGCGCCCGGGGTGCGCGGACGTTCAGCCCCGCCGTGTGCCTGCGGCCCCGGGCCACCCCTGTCGCGTACCGGCCGCTCAGTAGGGCACCCGCGCTCTCTCCCGCCGGGCGGCGGTTCTATAGGCTGATCACGTGGCCACAGCGGAAGACCGGGAGCAGCCGACGCGGCGGCCGGAGCCCGCCGCGGGCACCGGACCCGACCTGCAGTCCTTCGCCGTCCAGCTACGCAGGCTGCACGGGGAGATCAATCGCCTCATGCAGGGCTTCGCCGGTGACCACGGGCTGCACGCGACGGACGTCCAGGCGCTGGCCGCGATCCTCGACGCCGACGAGCCGATGACCCCGGGGCGCCTGCGGGAGCGGCTCGGCCTCACCTCGGGGGCGGTCACGGCGTGTGTGGACCGCCTGGAGCGCGCCGGACACATCCGCCGGGTCCGGGAGAGCGCGGACCGCCGGGTGGTGCATCTGCGGTACGCGGCCGACGCCCGGCCGGCCGCGCGCACCTACTTCCGGCCGCTCGCGGAGGCGACTCAGGCCGCCGCCGACCGTTTCAGCGAGGAGGAGCTGGCGGTGGTGCGGAGCTTCCTCGCGGCGATCAACGAGGAACTCGGCGCGCTCAAGCCGCACGGCGGTCGCTGAGCCACGGGACCGCCGCCCGCTGCCCGGCGCCGTTGCCCGGCTGCTCGTCGTCCGCTGCCCGGATGTTCGCCCTCCGCCCAGGGGCCTCCGCACCCGGTGATCTTGATTTCTCCGTATCCGGGGGCGCTCGTATCCGGAAGCACAAGCATCGCTTAAGATCGCCCCACCCCCGAATAGCTCAATCATTAAGATTCTTTTCGATTGAGTCACTATCCGATCACCCACCCCGCGCGGAGCCCGGAGAACATGCCCCCTAGCCCCCGACGTGCCCGTCTGCTCCTCCCCCTGCTGCTGCTCGCCGTCTGGCTGGGCATCGGCGGCGGCCTGGGCCCCTTCGCCGGACGGCTCGGCGAGGTGGCCACCAACGACCAGGCCGCCTTCCTGCCGCGCAGCGCCGAGTCCACCGAGGTCATCGCCGAGCAGCGGGCCTTCCGGCAGGAGGAGACCCTGCCCGCCGTCGTGGTCTGGACCGACGACGCGGACGCGGCCCTGGCCGACCGGCGCGCGGCCGCCGGCCGTGCCCTCGCCGCGCTCGCCGACGCCCCTTGGGTGGCCGGGCGGATCTCCCCGGTGCTGCTCTCCGAGGACGGCGCGGCACTCCAGGGCGTCGTCCCGCTGCGGCCCGGCCTCGGCGACGAACTGCCCGACGCCCTCGACAGGATCCGCGCCGCCGCCGAACGCGTCCCCGGCACCACCGTCCAGCTGGCCGGACCCGCGGCGAGCCAGGCCGACCTCTCCGACGCCTTCGCCGGCATCGACGGCCTGCTCCTGGGCGTCGCCCTGGCGACCGTCCTGGTGATCCTGCTGCTGGTCTACCGCAGTGTGCTGCTCCCGCTGGTGATCATCCTGGGTTCGGTGTTCGCGCTCGGTCTGGCCTGCGCGATCGTGTACGCGCTCGCCGACCGCGACGTGGTGCGCGTCGACGGGCAGGTCCAGGGCATCCTCTCCATCCTCGTCATCGGCGCGGCCACCGACTACGCGCTGCTCGTCACCGCGCGCTTCCGCGAGGAACTGGTTGCCCGCACCGACCGGTTCGCGGCCGTCGCCGCCGCTCTGCGGCAGTCCTGGGGCGCCGTCGTGGCCAGCGCCGCCACCGTCGCCCTCGGGCTGCTGGCCCTGCTGCTCAGCGATCTGACCAACAACCGGGCGCTCGGCCCGGTCGGCGCCATCGGCATCGGCTGCGCCGTGCTCAGCTCCCTCACGTTCCTGCCCGCCGTCCTCGTGCTGCTCGGCCGTGCCGCGTATTGGCCCGCCAAGCCGCGCCCCGCCGCCGCGCATCCGGCCGCCGCGCGTCCGGGCGGCGCGCGTCCGGCCGCCGGTACCGGCGTCTGGCAGCGGGTCGCGGCCCTGGTCGACCGGGCACCGCGCCGGGTCTGGTCGGTGTCGCTCGCCGGTCTGCTCGCCTGCGCCGCGTTCGCGCCCGGCCTCACCTCCCGGGGCGTACCGCTCGACGAGACCTTCGTGAACGACGCTCCGTCCGTCGCCGCGCAGGCCACCCTCGGCCGGCACTTCCCCGGCGGCTCCGGCAACCCGGCCGTGGTGATCGCCGACGCCGACCGGCTGCCGCGGGTGCTCGCCGCCGCCCGGGCCACCGAGGGCGTCGCCGCCGCGGCCACCGTCACCGGGAACGGCCGCCCCGGCGGCGAGCCCCTCGTGGCCGGCGGACGCGTACGCGTCGACGTCACCCTGCGCGCCGCCGCCGACAGCGACGCGGCCAAGGACACCGTGGCCCGTCTGCGCACGGCACTGCACGCGGTGCCCGGCGCCGACGCCGAGGTCGGCGGGTACACCGCGCAGCAGTACGACACCCTGCGGACCGCCGAACGGGACCGCGGTCTCATCGTGCCGGTGGTGCTGGCGATCATCTTCGTGATCCTCGCCCTGCTGCTGCGCTCCCTGCTGCTGCCCGCTCTCCTGGTCGCGACCGTGGCGCTCAACTTCCTGGCCACGCTGGGCGTCTCGGCGCTCGTCTTCCCGCACGTGTTCGGTTTCACCGGCACCGACCCGTCCGTGCCGCTGTACGGGTTCGTCTTCCTGGTCGCCCTCGGCGTCGACTACAACATCTTCCTGATGGACCGGGTCCGCGAGGAGTCCCTGCGGCACGGCGTCCGTCAAGGCGTGCTGCGCGGCCTGGTGAGCACGGGCGGGGTGATCACCTCGGCCGGGGTGGTGCTCGCGGCCACGTTCGCCGCCCTCGGGGTGATCCCGCTGGCCTTCCTGGCGCAGATCGCGTTCATCGTCGCCTTCGGGGTGCTGCTCGACACGCTCGTGGTCCGTTCCCTGCTGGTGCCGGCGCTGGTGCGGGACCTGGGACCGCGCGCCTGGTGGCCGGGACGGCTCGCCCGGACCCGGGACGGCGAGCGGGGCGGGCCGCAGCCATAGGTACGGCTGTGCCGCGTCCGTGGGTACGGCCGTGCCGCGTCCGTGGGTACGGCCGTGCCGCGGTCGTGAGCACGGCCGTCCGTACGGGCCGTACCTGTGGAGCCGCCGGCAAGGCCTCGGTGCCCGGCCAGGACGGCGTGCGCGCCGGGGCCGTGCCTACCCTGGAAGCGTGGCTCGTTCCAACGACGAGGTCGCCGCGCTGTTCGCCGAGTACGCGGATCTGATCTCGATCACCGGAGGGGACGCGTTCAAGGCACGCGCCTATGAGAAGGCCGCCCGGGCGATCGGCGGCCACCACGCCGATGTGTCCCGCCTCGACGCGAAGGGGCTCCAGGAGATCCCCGGGGTCGGCAGGTCGGTCGCCGAGAAGGTGGCCGAGTACTTCCGCGACGGCCGGGTGTCCGCCGTCGAGGAACTGCGCGCGAAGATCCCCGCCGGGGTACGCCGGCTCACAGCCGTCCCCGGCCTCGGCCCGAAGAAGGCCCATGTCCTCTACGAGGAGCTGGGCATCGCCTCGGTCGAGGAGCTGGCCGACGCCGTCCACGCCGAACGCCTGCGCGACCTGAAGGGCTTCGGGCCCCGGACCGAGGAGAAGATCCTCCACGGCATCGGTCTGCTGAGGTCCGCGGGCGACCGCGTGCTGATCGATGTCGCCATGGACACCGCCGAGACGATCGTCGGCGCGCTGTCCGGCGTCACCGGCTGCCGGCGCTGCGCCTACGCGGGCTCCCTGCGCCGGGTCCGCGAGACCATCGGCGACCTCGACGTGCTGGCCGCCGCCGAGGACTCGGCCCCGGTGATGCGGGCGCTCACCGAGCTGCCGTACGTCACCGAGGTCATCGCGCGGGGCCGGACCAAGACGTCCGTGCGCACCTCGAAGGGCCTCGCCGTCGATCTGCGCGTCGTCCACCCGGAGTCCTGGGGTGCGGCCCTTCAGTACTTCACGGGGTCGAAGGCGCACAACATCCGTACGCGGGAACTGGCCGTGCGCCAGGGCCTCAAGCTCTCCGAGTACGGCCTGTTCGACGCCGAGACCGGTGAGCGGATCGTCTCCGAGACCGAGGAGGACGTCTACGCCCGGCTGGGCCTGCCGTGGATCCCGCCCACCCTGCGCGAGGACCGCGGCGAGATCGAGGCCGGACTCCGCGGCGAACTGCCCGCCCTGCTCGCCGAGGACGACATCCGCGGTGACCTGCACACCCACACGGACCTCACCGACGGCCTCGCCCCGCTGGAGGAGATGGTCGCGGCCGCCGCCGAACGCGGCTACGCCTACTACGCCGTCACCGACCACGGGCCGGACATGGCCATGCAGCGCATGACCGACGAACGGATGCTCGCCCAGCGCGAGCGGGTGCGCGCACTCGACGGCCGCTACGGCCGGGGACGCGGGATGCGGCTGCTGCACGGTGCCGAGCTGAACATCGCGCCCGACGGCGAGGTCGACTGGCCCGCCCCCTTCCTGGCCGGGTTCGACCTGTGCGTGGCCTCCGTGCACTCCCATTTCGACCAGGGCCGCGAGGCCCTGACCCGCCGGATCGTGCGGGCCTGCGAGAACCCGTACGTCCACATCATCGGCCACCCCACCACCCGCATCATCGGCCGGCGGCCCGGTATCGACGCCGACCTCGACGAGGTCTTCGCCGCCTGTGCCCGTTCTGGCACCGCCCTGGAGATCAACGCCCACCCCGACCGGCTCGACCTGCGTGACGAGGACATCCTGCGGGCGAAACGGCACGGGGTGAGGTTCGCCGTCGACAGCGACGCCCACGCCGTCGTCCACCTGCCCAACCTGCGCTACGGCGTCGGCACCGCCCAGCGCGGCTGGCTCACCGCGGACGACGTGATCAACACCTGGCCGCTCACCCGGCTGCGCCGCTTCCTGCGCAAGCGCCCCGGGAGATGACATGCACCTCGTCGAGGAGACCCCGCACCGCTTCCGCCTCGACCCGCACGGCGCCATGCGGGTGCCCGGCGTGGTCTTCGCCTCCCGTGACCTGCTCGCCGACGCCGAGCAGTCCCTTCAGCAGGTCGCCAACGTGGCCACCCTGCCCGGCATCGTCGGCGCCTCGTACGCCATGCCCGACATCCACTGGGGGTACGGCTTCCCCATCGGCGGCGTCGCCGCGACCGCGGTCGACGAGGGCGGGGTGATCTCCCCGGGCGGCGTCGGCTTCGACATCTCCTGCGGGGTCCGGCTGCTGGCCGCCGACTGCGACCGCGTCCGGCTGGCCCCTGCCTTCACCGCCGTGATGGACGGTCTGGACCGGGCGATCCCGCGCGGCGCCGGACCCGGCGGGGTGTGGCGGCCCGGCCCCGGCGAACTGGACCGCATCCTCGAAGGCGGCGCCCGCTACGCCGTCGCGCGGGGGTACGGCGTGGAGCGCGACCTGGTCCGCTGCGAGGACGGCGGGGCGGTCGACGACGCCGAGGTGCGCCAGGTCGGCGAGCGGGCCCGCGAGCGCGGCCTCGGCCAGGTCGGCAGCCTGGGCTCCGCCAACCACTTCCTGGAGGTGCAGCAGGTCTCCGACGTCTACGACGAGACGGCCGCCGAGGCCTTCGGGATCACCGCCGGACAGGTCTGCGTGATGATCCACTGCGGTTCGCGCGGACTCGGCCACCAGATCTGCACCGACCACGTCCGGGCGATGGACCGCGCCATGGCCCGCTACCGCATCACGGTGCCCGACCGGCAGCTGGCCTGCACCCCGGTGGACTCCCCGGAGGGCCGGGCCTACCTCGGCGCGATGGCCGCGGCGGCCAACTACGGCCGCGCCAACCGCCAGCTGCTCTCGTACGCGGCCCGTGAGGTCTTCCGCCGTGCCGCGGGCGTCCACCTGTCCCTGGTCTACGACGTCTCCCACAACCTGGCCAAGCTGGAGACCCACCCGGTCGACGGGCGGCCCCGCCCGCTGTGCGTGCACCGCAAGGGGGCCACCCGCGCCTTCCCGCCCGGCCACCCCGACCTGCCCGCCGACCTGCGGGAGGCCGGGCAGCCGGTGCTGATCCCCGGCACCATGGGCACCGCCTCCTACGTGCTGGCCGGGGTCACCGGCGGCGACGCCTTCGCCTCCACCTGCCACGGCGCCGGCCGCCGGATGAGCCGCCACGAAGCCGCCCGCACGGTCACCGGACGCGAACTGCGGGCCCGGCTGGAACGCGCGGGCATCGCGGTGCGCCCCCGCTCCTGGCGCGGCCTGTCCGAGGAGACCCCGGAGGCGTACAAGGACGTCGGCGCGGTGGTGGCCGCGAGCGAGGGAGCGGGCCTGTGCCGGACCGTGGCCCGGCTGGTGCCGCTGGGTGTGGTGAAGGGCTGAACGGCACCCCGTTCCGGATGCCCACCGAGCGGCGACCGCCCACCGGCCCGAACCGCCCCCGTCACACAACCGCCCCCGTCACACGTCGACCGTCACCGCGCACGACCAGCCGTACGCGTCCGGCCGGATGCGCAGCTCGTGCCAGGCGACGGCCTTCGGCACGGCCCCGGTGATCTCCACGCCGTCCAGACCGGTCATGGTGAACCGCACGTCCAGCCCGTCGCCCGCGGCCCGGGCCGCCACGTCCACCGGGACCTCGCCGCGCACCTCCAGGCGGTAGACGACCTCGTCCAGCAGGGCCGCCAGCAGCTCCTCGTCGCCCTCGTCGGGCAGCCGTACCCGAGCCATCCCGGTGGTCCGCGCCCCGCCCACGTCCGCGAAGCACTCGACCAGGCCCCGTACGGCCTCCAGCAGACAGCTCTCCCGGTCGGCGCCCCACGCCTCGATCCGCACGTCGGCCGTGTGCCCGGACGCCCGGTGGCCGCTGGTACCCCGCCGCCGCACCGCGATGTCGTCGTCAGTGTCACCGACCATGCTCCGCCGAGTTCCCCGCCCGGTCCGCCCGCACACGGCCCTCGACCAGGAGATACGGCGCCTCGAAGAGGAGGCCGCCGTCGTCCGCCCGGTTGTGCGCGGCGAACAGGGCGGACAGATCGGCGCGGGCCCGGTCCCACCGCCCGGCGCGCTCCAGGGCCCGGCGGTGGGCGCGGATCGGGCCGGGCTTTGCCTCGAAGACGGCCACGGCGCGCGCCACCGAGGGATAGCGCACCCGCACCCGCGCCACTCGGCACCGCACGGTGACCGGCAGCGGCGCGAACCAGGCCGCGACCCGGCCGGGCTCGCCCCACCGGGTGGGCGCCGCCGGGCCGGGCGGGACGTCCAGGTGGCGCAGGACCGTCGGGGCGATGCGGCCCATGATCCCGTCCGGGGTCCAGGAGGCGACGGCGAGCCGCCCGCCGGGGCGGGTCACCCGTACCAACTCGGCGGCGACCCGGGCCGGTTCGGGGGCGAACATCACCCCGAAGGTGGACAGGACGACATCGAAGGAACCCGCCCGGAACGGCAGCCGCCGGGCGTCCCCGGCGACCCAGCCGAGCGGCTGCCGGGCCGTCGAGCCGGGCGGCTGACCGGCCCCGCACGCCCGTTCCCGCGCGACCCGCAGCAACCCGGGCTCCTGGTCCAGCCCCAGCACCCGCGCCCCGCACCGCGCCGCGGCGAGGGCGGCCGGACCGGACCCCGTGCCGACGTCGAGCACCCGCGGGGCGGCGGGGAGCCCGGTGAGGGCCGCGCGGACCACGTCGTCCGCCGCGTGCGCCCAGGCGTCCCCGGCGGCGGTGTAGTCGCCGCCTTCCCAGCCGCCGCTCACCGCGGGGCCGCCGACGGGGCGAGGCGCACCACCGGGACCCCGTGGCCGCCCAGGTCCTCGTGCGGGGCGGCCGACGGCTGCGACTGCTCCACGCGATGGGCGCCCGGCGGCAGCGCACCGGCGAGCAG
>NZ_DASQNH010000092.1:0-89504 GCF_035645055.1 Streptomyces sp.
GGTGACGCCGAGGTGGAGCGGGTAGTCGCACTGCTCGGCGAGCTGCCGGTAGGCCTCGATCATGACGACCGGGTCGTTGTGCTTGACCGAGATCTTGATGTCCCGGAAGTCGTGCTCCTCGAAGAGGGAGGCCTCCCACAGCGCGGACTCGACCAGGGCCTCGGGGGTCGCCTTGCCGTACTTCTGGAGCAGGCGCCGGTCGAGGGAGCCCGCGTTGACGCCGATCCGGATCGGGGTGCCGTGCTCCTTCGCCGCCTTGGCGATCTCCTTGACCTTGTCGTCGAACTGCTTGATGTTGCCGGGGTTGACGCGGACGGCGGCGCAGCCGGCCTCGATCGCGGCGAAGACGTACTTCGGCTGGAAGTGGATGTCGGCGATGACCGGGATCTGCGACTTCTTCGCGATGACCGGGAGGGCGTCGGCGTCGTCCTGCGTGGGGCAGGCGACGCGGACGATCTGGCAGCCGGAGGCGGTCAGCTCGGCGATCTGCTGGAGGGTGGCGCCGATGTCCGAGGTGCGGGTCGTCGTCATGGACTGGACCGAAACCGGCGCGTCCCCGCCGACCGCCACGGATCCGACCTGGATCTGCCGGCTCTTCCGGCGCTCGGCGAGCTTGGTCGGAACGGACGGCATGCCGAGAGAAATCGCAGTCATCTGCTGTGCAACCCCAAGTCGTGGATCAAGGTCCCGGTCCCGTCAGCGGCGGGCCCCGGGCTTCGAGATTACGGCACGGGCCATGGCCTGAGCACATCCCGCCCGTAAACCATCCGGAGAACGGGCGGCCCGGCAGGTGAGCACCGCCGGGCCGCGTCGAACGCCGGGTGGCTACGAGATTCTGACCGGGTTAACGACGTCCGCGATCAGCACCAGGATGGTGAAGCAGATGAAGATCCCGGCCACCACGTAGGCCACCGGCATCAGCTTCGCCACGTCGAACGGTCCCGGGTCGGGGCGGCGCAGCAGCCGGGCGGTGTTCCGGCGCAGCGACTCCCACAGGGCGCCCGCGATGTGCCCGCCGTCGAGCGGGAGCAGCGGGAGCATGTTGAACAGGAACAGGGACAGGTTGAAGCCCGCGACCAGCATCAGCGCCATCGCCAGCTGCTGGGTCGGCGGGATGTCGAGGGTGAAGATCTCACCGCCGACACGGGCCGCGCCGACCACGCCCATCGGGGAGTCCTGCTCGCGCGGGGCGCCGTCGAAGGCGGCGTTCCACAGGGCGGGGATCTTGCCGGGCAGCGCGGCGAGGGAGTCGACGGCCTCGCCGACGCGGTCGCCCATCCAGGTCACCGAGTCGCCGAAGTCCTGCTTGACCACGCCGGTGGCGGCGCTGAAGCCGAGGAAGCCGGCGGTGACGTACTCGCCCTCGACGACCTGGCCGTGGGAGTCCTTCTTGAGGACCTGGTTGGTGGCGATCGTGGCGTGCAGGGTGACTTCCTGCCCCTTGCGGTCGACGACGATCGCGACCTTCTCGCCCGGGTGGGAACGGATCAGGTCGGACAGCTGGTTCCAGTTGTCGGTGCGCACGCCGTCGAAGGCGACGATCCTGTCACCGGCCCGCAGGCCCGCCGCGGCGGCCGGCGAGGCCGGGTCGGAGGCCTTGCAGGTGTCACGGGCCTGGCTCTGCGGGACCACGCACTTCTGCACCTCGCTGACCGCGGTGGTCTGCTGGGTGACGCCGAAGCCCATCAGCACGACCAGGAACAGCGCGACGGCCAGCACCAGGTTCATGAACGGGCCGGCGAACATCACGATGACCCGCTTCCACGGCTTGCGCGTGTAGAAGAGGCGGGTCTCGTCGCCCGGCTTCAGCTCCTCGAAGGCGGCGGAGCGGGCGTCCTCGATCATGCCCCGCCACGGGGAGGTGGAGCGGGCCTCCAGCTTGCCGTCGGGGCCCGGCGGGAACATGCCGATCATGCGGATGTAGCCGCCGAACGGGATGGCCTTGATGCCGTACTCGGTCTCGCCCTTCCTGCGCGACCAGATGGTCGGGCCGAAGCCGACCATGTACTGCGGCACGCGGATGCCGAACAGCTTGGCCGTGGAGAGATGCCCCAGCTCGTGCCAGGCGATCGAGATCAGCAGGCCGACCGCGAAGACGACTATGCCGAGGATCATCATCAGGGTCGTCATGCACGGGCCTCCGCCGTCATCGCCGTCAGTTCCCGGGCCCGGGTGCGTGCCCAGGTCTCCGCTTCGAGGACGTCCGGCACGGTGAGCGAGGTTCCCGTGCGCGGGACGCCGTGTTCCTCGACGACCCGGGTCACGGTCTCGATGATCCCGTTGAACGGCAGCGCGCCGCTCCGGAACGCCTCGACGCACTCCTCGTTGGCGGCATTGAACACCGCCGGGGCGGTGCCCGCGAGTTCGCCCACGTGCCGGGCGAGGTGCACGGCGGGGAAGGCCTCGTTGTCGAGCGGGAAGAACTCCCACGTCGAGGCCTTGCTCCAGTCGAAGGCCGGGGCCGCGTCGGGGACGCGTTCCGGCCAGCCGAGGCCGATGGCGATCGGGCCCCGCATGTCGGGGGGCGTCGCCTGCGCCAGCGTCGATCCGTCCGTGAACTCCACCATCGAGTGGACATACGACTGCGGGTGCACGACGACCTCAATGCGGTCGAAGGGAATGTCGTACAGCAGGTGCGCCTCGATGACCTCCAGGCCCTTGTTGACGAGGGTGGCGGAGTTGATCGTGATCACCGGGCCCATCGCCCAGGTGGGGTGGGCGAGGGCGTCCTCGACGGTGACGGCGGCCAGCTCCTGCTTCGTACGTCCCCGGAAGGGCCCGCCGGAGGCCGTGACGACGAGCTTGCGCACATCCGCGCGGGTGCCGGCGGCGAGGGCCTGGAAGAGGGCGGCGTGCTCGGAGTCGACCGGGATGATCTGGCCGGGCTTGGCCAGCGCCTTGACCAGCGGGCCGCCGACGATGAGCGACTCCTTGTTGGCGAGCGCGAGGGTACGGCCCGCCTCCAGGGCGGCGAGGGTCGGGGCGAGGCCGATGGAGCCGGTGATGCCGTTCAGCACGGTGTGGCAGGCGGACGCCGCGAGCTGGGTGGCCGCGTCCGGTCCGGCCAGGATCTCGGGCAGCGGCTCCCCCGGGCCGTACTCCGCGCTCAGCGCCTCGCGCAGCGCGGGCACCACGTCCTCGCGGGCGACCGCGACGGCCCGCACCCGCAGCCGGCGGGCCTGCTCGGCGAGCAGGGCGACCCGGCCGCCGTTGGCGGACAGGCCGGTCACCCGGAAGCGGTCCGGGTTGCGCAGCACGAGATCGATGGCCTGGGTGCCGATCGACCCGGTGGAGCCGAGGATCACCACGTCCTTCGGGCCGTCTGCCGTCACCGGGTCGTAGACGAGGTGCGGGTCGGCGAGGGCGGACGGGGACTGCGGCCCGCGCCCTCGGGTGGATGGACTGTCGCTCATCCCCCCATTGTGGCCGCACGGCAGCGCTGTCAGGACAGGGCGTCCCTCGCGCGGGCGTCGTTCACTCGGGGATGATCCGCCGTACGTCGGGCCGGGGGGTCTCGGGTGTGTGGGTGTCGGCGATCCAGGGACCGTCGCCGGAGGGGTCGACCACTCCGTGCTCCAGCCACTCGTAGGTGCCCGTCAGGACGCCCTTCACGAGGGTGCGGTCCAGCTCGTCGGTGTTGTCCCACAGGCGGGTGAAGAGGGCGTCGACGCGCAGGCGGGCCTGGTGGCAGAAGGCGTCGGCGAGCTGGTACGCCTCGCGGCCGTGGTCGCCCTGGGAGCGGAGGAGTTCCGCGCGGACGCAGGCGGCGCTCATCGCGAACAGTTCGGCGCCGATGTCGACGATCCGGCCGAGGAAGCCCTGCTTGGTCTCCATGCGGCCCTGCCAGCGGGACATCGCGTAGAAGGTGGAGCGGGCGAGCTTGCGGGCGGTGCGCTCGACGTGCCGCAGGTGCGGGGAGAGGTCGACGCCGCCGTGCCGGAACTCGGCGTAGGAGCGGGGCAGCTGACCGGGGCCCGCGATCAGCCTGGGCAGCCACTTGGCGTAAAAAACACCGGCCTGCGCGCCCGCCTTCGCCTTGTCCTGGAGGGACTTGTCGGGGTCGATGAGGTCGCCCGCGACGGAGAGGTGGGCGTCGACCGCCTCGCGGGCGATGAGCAGGTGCATGATCTCGGTGGAGCCCTCGAAGATGCGGTTGATGCGCAGGTCGCGCAGCATCTGCTCGGCCGGTACGGCCCGCTCTCCGCGCGCCTTGAGCGACTCGGCGGTCTCGAAGCCGCGGCCGCCGCGGATCTGGACGAGTTCGTCGGCCATGAGGCAGGCCATCTCGGAGCCGTAGAGCTTGGCGAGGGCGGCCTCGATGCGGATGTCGTTGCGGTCCTCGTCGGCCATCTGGGAGGACAGGTCGACGACGGCTTCCAGGGCGAAGGTGGTGGCCGCGATGAAGGCGATCTTGGAGCCGACCGCCTCGTGCAGGGCGACCGGCTTGCCCCACTGCTCCCGGACCGCGGACCACTCACGGGCGATCTTCAGACACCACTTGCCGGCGCCGACGCACATCGCGGGCAGCGACAGGCGGCCGGTGTTCAGGGTGGTCAGGGCGATCTTCAGGCCCGCGCCCTCGGGGCCGATGCGGTTCGCTGCGGGGACCCGGACGCCCTGGAAGCGGGTGACGCCGTTCTCCAGGCCGCGCAGGCCCATGAACGCGTTGCGGTTCTCCACGGTGATGCCCGGCGAGGCGGCCTCGACGACGAACGCGGTGATGCCGCCCTTGTGGCCCTCGGTCTTCGGCACGCGGGCCATGACGACGAGCAGGTCGGCGACCACCCCGTTGGTGGTCCACAGCTTCACGCCGTCGAGGAGGTAGTCGTCCCCGTCGGGTACGGCGGTGGTGGCGAGGCGGGCCGGGTCGGAGCCGACGTCCGGCTCGGTGAGCAGGAACGCGGAGATGGCGGTGCGGGCGCAGCGCGGCAGGAACCGTTCCTTCTGCTCGGGCGTGCCGAACATCTTCAGCGGCTGCGGGACGCCGATCGACTGGTGGGCGCTGAGCAGTGCGCCGACGGCCGGGCTCGCGGAGCCGACCAGGGCGAGGGCCTTGTTGTAGTAGACCTGGGTGAGGCCGAGGCCGCCGTACTCGGGGTCGATCTTCATGCCGAGGGCGCCGAGTTCCCTGAGCCCGTTCATGGTCTCGTCGGGGATGCGGGCCTCGCGTTCGATGCGGGCGGAGTCGATCTCGGTCTCGCAGAACGCGCGCAGCTTCGCCAGGAACTGCTCGCCGCGGCGGACGTCCTCGGCGGCGGGGAGCGGATGGGGGTGGACGAGGTCGAGGCGGAAGCGGCCGAGGAACAGTTCCTTGGCGAAGCTGGGCTTGCGCCAGTGCTGTTCCCGGGCCGCCTCCGCGACCTGGCGGGCCTCACGTTCGGTGACGGTGGGTCGGGTGGTGGGAGTGGCGGACATGAGGCACCTCGCCGCGAATCGGGATCTGGGGTCCAATTGGCTACCGACGGGTGTTACGCGATCGTATGTACCCGATAACGGACTGTCCCACCACCCTTCGCGCGGCCGTTCGGCCGAGCGGTGTTGTTCACTGTCTGCGGGAGAGGCGTGAGAAGAAAGCTGTCGAAGCGCTTCGACGACCTATGGACACCCAACCGTGCTGGGGTTACTGTCGAACCACCCTCACCCGCCATTGTTCGCACAGCGCATTGTCGAAGCGCTTCACAAAGCTTGGAGAGCGGATGGTCACCCTCGCCGAGGTCGCCCAGCACGCCGGAGTCTCGGCGAGCACGGTGAGCTATGTCCTCAGCGGCAAGCGGTCCATCTCCACGACCACCCGGCAGCGGGTCGAGCAGAGCATCCGGGAGCTGGGCTACCACCCCAACGCCGGAGCCCGCGCCCTGGCCAGCAACCGGTCGAACATCATCGCGCTGATGATCCCGCTGCGCACCGACATGTACGTGCCGGTGATGATGGAGATCGCCATCGCGGTGGCCACCACCGCCCGGACCCACGGCTACGACGTCCTGCTCCTGACCGGCGAGGAGGGCCCGGACGCGGTGCGCCGGGTCACCGGCAGCGGGCTCGCCGACGCCATGATCCTGATGGACGTCGAGCTGAAGGACGAGCGGCTGCCACTGCTGCGGGGCACGGACCAGCCGTCCGTGCTGATCGGGCTGCCCGCCGACACCACCGGCCTGACCTGCGTGGACCTCGACTTCACGGCGACCGGCGCGCTGTGCGTGGAGCATCTGGCCTCGCTCGGCCACCGCGACATCGCTGTCATCGGCGAGGCGCCGGCGGTGTACGAACGGCACACCGGGTTCGCCGAGCGCACCCTCGACGGACTGCGCGCCCGCGCCCGCGAGCTGGGCCTGCGGGTGCTGCACCGCCCCTGCGAGGGCGGGTACGACTCGATGGCGGCGACCCTCGCCCGGATCTTCGACGAGCGTCCGGCGACCACCGGGTTCGTGGTGCAGAACGAGTCGGCGGTGGAGCCGCTGCTCGCGCTGCTGCGCCAGCAGGGCCGGGCCGTGCCGGAGGACGTGTCGGTGGTCGCCGTCTGCCCGGACCAGGTCGCCGTCCAGGCGTCGGTGCGGCTGACGTCGGTCGCCATCCCCGCCCAGGAGATGGGCCGGCACGCCGTGGAGCACCTGGTCGCCAAGCTGGACGGGCGGGGCAGCGACGAGGTGGTCCTGCTGGCGCCCGAGCTGACGGTCCGTGCGAGCACGGGACCGGCGCCCGCCGCGCCCTGACCGGCACCCCGGCTCCCTCCTTCTCCGCACGCCCCTCCCGGGGCACCCATGTCTTCAGGAGCACGCCACGTGATTCAGCCTGCCGAAACACAGCCCGAGGTCAGCCTGGCGCAGTCCTCCCCCACCGTCGGCACGTTCCGCGAGCGGGACGGCGCGCTGGAGTGGAGCGGCCGTCAGGAGACGCTGCGGATCGAGCCGTGGGGTCCGGACGCGGTGCGGGTCCGGGCCCGGCTCGGCGGCCCGGTCCTGGACGGCCTGCCGGGTGCCCTGCTCGCCGACGCCCCGCCCACCGGGAGCACCGTGAAGACCGGCGACGGCGAGGCGCGGCTGACCGTCGGCGCGCTGACCGTGCGGGTGAGCGCGGAGGGCCTGATCCGGTTCGTGCGCACCGTCGACGGCGGCGAGATCCTCGCCGAGGAGCGTGCCCACTTCTGGTGGCCGGGCTCACGCCTCTACACCGCCGTCGGCAACGGCCACCACCGGCTGGAGCAGCGCTTCGCCGCGTACGACGACGAGAAGCTGTACGGGCTCGGCCAGCACCAGCACGGCCGGCTGGACCAGAAGGGCCTGGTGCTCGACCTGGTCCAGCGCAACGCCGAGGTCGGCATCCCGGTGCTCACCTCCAGCCGCGGCTACACCCTGCTGTGGAACAACCCGGCGATCGGCCGGGTGGAGCTGGCGCACAACGGCACCCGCTGGGTGGCGGACTCGGCCCGGCAGATCGACTACTGGATCACCGCGGGCACCCCGGCCGACGGCCAGCGCCGCTACAGCGCGGTCACCGGCCGCACCCCGATGCTGCCGGAGTGGGCGGCGGGCTTCTGGCAGTGCAAGCTGCGCTACCGCACCCAGGACGAACTCCTCGCGGTGGCCCGGGAGTACAAGCGCCGCGGCCTGCCGCTCGACGTGATCGTCTGCGATTTCTTCCACTGGACGCATCTCGGCGAGTGGAAGTTCGACCCGAAGGAGTGGCCCGACCCTGCGGCGATGGTCCGCGAGCTGGCCGAACTGGGTGTGAAGCTGGTGGTCAGCGTCTGGCCGTCGGTCTCCCCGCTGAGCGAGAACCACCAGCTGATGGAGCAGCGCGGCTATTTCATCGGCACGCAGTACGGCCCGATGGCGCACGCCGACTGGCCGGACAAGGAGGTCGCGTCGACGGTCCAGGTGGCCTTCTACGACGCCACCAACCCGGAGGCCCGGGAGTTCGTCTGGTCCCGCGTCCGCGACAACTACCTCCTGCCGTACGGCATCAAGGCGTTCTGGCTGGACGCCTGCGAGCCGGAGCTGAAGCCGGGCTTCCAGGAGAACCTGCGCTACTGGGCGGGCCCGGGCCTGGAGGTCGGCAACCTCTACCCCGCGGAGAACGCCCGCGCCTTCCACGAGGGCCTGAGGGACTGCGGCGAGGACGAGATCATCACCCTCAACCGCTCGGCGTGGGCGGGCAGCCAGCGCTACGGCGCCGCGCTGTGGTCCGGTGACATCGGCACCGACTTCCCGACCCTGCGCCGCCAGATCGCGGCCGGCCTCAACACGGCCCTGTCCGGGATCCCCTGGTGGAACACCGACATCGGCGGATTCCACGGCGGGGACCCGGACGACCCGGCGTACCGCGAGGTGATGGTCCGCTGGTTCCAGTTCGGCGCGCTGTCCCCGCTGATGCGGCTGCACGGCTTCCGCGCCCCGGGCATGCCGCTGGGCCCGGAGATGACCGGCGGCCCGAACGAGGTGTGGTCGTACGGCGAGGAGGCCGGCGCGATCCTGGAGCGGTATCTGCGGCTGCGTGAGCGTCTGAAGCCGTATGTCCTGAGGGTCATGCGCGAGGCCCACGAGGAGGGCCTGCCGGTGATGCGACCGCTGTTCCTTGAGTTCCCGGAGGACCAGGCGGCCTGGTCGGTGGACGACGCCTACCTCTTCGGCCGGGATCTCCTGGTCGCCCCGGTGCTGACGGCGGGCGCCACGGCCCGCACGGTCCACCTCCCGGCGGGCGCGGCCTGGACGGACGCGTGGACCGGGGAGACGTACGAGGGCGGTGCGGCCGTGACGGTCGACGCCCCGCTGGACCGCATCCCGCTGTTCCTGCGGGACGGGGCGCGGCTGCCCGTGGCGGAGTAGCCGTGTCGGACGGGGGCGCCCGGAGAGGGGACCGGGCGCCCCCGTTGTGGGGTCGTCAGCTGCTGCTGACGGTGAGGTTGTTGGTGGTGAAGTTCAGCCCGCCGGAGGACGAGGTGATCTCGTAGCCGAACTGGACGTCACCGATGGTCTCGTTGCCCATCCAGCGCTTGGTGTCCTTGATCCACTTCAGGATCGGCAGGATGTTGACGGTGCCGGAGTTCGAGTCCGAGGTGCGCAGGAACGAGAAGACCTCGTTGTGGCCGTTGCTGCCCTTGTAGACGTTCCAGGTGTGGCCGCCGAGGCTGACACTGCCCTGGGCGGTGCCGAGCGGGCCGACGGCGCCGTTGTGGTTGACCCAGAGCATGATCTCGTAGTCGTAGTCGGTGTCCCAGATGTCGTACGACGTGTTGTACGCGCCGGACGACGGGACGGTGACGTTGTAGCTGCTGGTGAGCGAGCCGATCGAGGTGATCGGCTTGTTGATCACCTTCTTGGAGTTGGGGTACGACTTGATGCCGCCGGTGTTGGGGTGGTCGGCCCAGACGCCCCAGTTGGTGCCGGAGTTGGCCCAGACGCACTGGCTGCCGGCGCCGGAGCCCCAGATGTTGTTGTAGAGGGTGTAGCCGTTCAGGGTGGTGTTGCCCCACTGGTCACAGGAGTTCCAGACGGCGGCCTGGGCGGGGGCGGAGGCCAGGCCGACGGTGGCGCCGAGCGCGAGGGCCGGGGCCAGCAGGACCTTGGTGATCCCGCGGAGTGCGGTGCGTGCTGCCATGGTGTCCCTTTCCATGGGTGGGGGGAATTGCGGAAAGTCACCGCGTCCCGAGGTCGAGGACGCGGTCCACTCCGGCGGCCAGATCGAGCGGTTCGGCGCCGGAGGGGGTTCTGAGTTCCACACGGGTGGTGCGGGAGGGCCGGATCACCGCGGTCGTCCTCGCGCGGCTCCAGGCGAGGTCGACCTCGGCCCCGAACCGGGTGCGCACGCCCCGCACTTCGCCCGCCGGGAGGTACGCGGGGAGGGCGGGGAGCAGCACGAGCCGGCCGGGGGTCGAGTGCACCAGCATCTCGATCAGTACGGCGGGCAGGGTGTGCGCGGCGTCCGCGTTGTAGACGTCGCGCCGGGGATAGTGCGCGCTCATCAGGGAGGCGTGGAAGAAGTCACCCGCCAGCACCTGGCCGAGCGCGTGCGCGACCCGCCCGGCGTCGCTGAGGCGGGCGGCGATCAGCGCGTGGTGCAGATGGCCGTGCGCGGAGTCGTTCTCGGCGCCGCGCAGTTCGAGCGCCCGGTGGGCGGCCTTCGCCAGTCCGGGGGTGTCGTAGGGGTTGATCTCGTCCAGCGGCCACACGCCGTACAGGTGGCTGAGGTGGCGGTGGTCGTAGGAGTCCTCCAGGCCGGGCCAGGCCCATTCGGCCAGTGCCCCGTCCTCGTTGACGCGGTGCGGGGGGAGCCGGTCGGCGAGCGCGCGCCAGCGGTCGGCGTGCTCGGGGTGGTAGGCGGCGGCGGTGAGCAGGGCGTGCCGGGCCGCGGAGAGGTCCATGGCCGCGTTGAGCGCGCCCCAGCTCCCGCCCGCCGGGCGGTTCTCCGGCGAGTAGGAGGGGACGATCACCAGGTGGCCGTCGGTGTCGGTGCGGGTGAGGAAGTCCTCGTAGAACAGGGCGACTTCGGCGAGCGCGGCGGCGGTGCGGGGGTCGCGCCCGCCGTGGATCTCGTCGTGGTCGACGAGCGGCTTGAGCAGCCAGTCGGCGCCCGCGGTCCACAGGTGCAGGGGGTATTCGCGGCTGAAGTGGTAGCTGTGCCCGGACTCGCCGTCCGTGTGCGCGGGCGCGACCACGCCCCGGGTGCCGAAGACGGCGCGGGCGTTGTCCCGCCAGTCCGGGAGCTGGCGGTGGATCAGCGCGGCGAGGGCCTCGGTGACCTCCGGGAGGGCGGCGGACGCGGCGGAGGCGGTCTGGAGGTTGAGGTTGGCGTCGTGGGTGAACGCGCCGGACCAGGCGGTGTTCCAGTCACCGGTCCACAGGCCGGTCAGGCGGGGCGGGAGCACTCCGCTCGCGGACAGCAGGTGGTAGCGGCCGGCGGCGAACAGCCGCTCCAGGAGCGCCGGGCTCTGCGGGCGGGCCAGCAGTTCGGAGCCGGGCAGGGCCCGCTCGGCCGGGTCGGCGGCCAGATCGAGGGTGACCCGGGTGTAGGCGACGCGGTGCAGGGCGGTGTGCCGGGCGAGGAGGGCGTCGTACGGCGTGCCGGTGAGCAGGTCGCGCAGGGCGCGGCCCTCGGCGACCACGTCCAGCTCACCGGTGTGGCGGCGCACCCGGGTGAGGAGCAGGACCGCCGTCGCGCCCTCGATCCGGGCGCCCGGCGGGGCCAGTCTCGTCGTACCGCCTTCGACGACGGCGAGGGTGACGCCGGTGTAGGCGAGGTCCGTACCCGGGTAGCGCACGCGCAGGCTGAGCAGGGCGCCGTCGGGGGTGAGGACGGCTCCGTCGCCGACGCGGAGGCCGTGCGGGGCGCCGGGGAGGCGGGGGTCGAGGCAGAGGCCGAGGGTGAGGCCGGGGGCGGTGACGTACTGGACGATCACGTCGTCGGCGCGGGAGACGAAGACGCGGCTGGTCCAGTCGCCGTGGACGGCGGTGACCTCGCCGGTGGTGAAGTCGACCGTCCGCCGGTAGGGACCGCCGGGGTCGCCCGTGCGGCGCAGCCGGGTCCGGAAGGCGGGGTGAAAGGGGCGCACCCATTGCAGCGGGCGGCCGTCGGTGAAGGTCTCGGCGGCGGTGAGGTCACCCGCGAGCAGGCGGTCCTGGAGGGCCGGGAGTCCGGCGGCGAGCTGAGGCGGGCGGCGGTGGCGGTCGTCACCGGCCGGGCGGACGAGGGTGTGCTGGGTGACGATGACACGGTCGTCGTTCGGATCGCCGAACACAAGGGCGCCGTGGCGGCCGTTGCCGCTCAGGAAGGCGTCCTCCCAGCGGCCGGCGGGCCGGGGCTCCCAGGTGCCGTGCACGGGGGTGTCGCTCATGGCCGCAGCACCGCCACGCCGTAACGGTCCAGGCGCACCTCGGCCGTCACCGCCGTATCGGTGAGCAGGTCGTGATGGCGGCCCGGCACGGCGACCGTCACCGGCTCGCGGCCGTGGTTCAGCACGAAGAGCAGCTCACCGCGGCGCACCGCCTCCACGGTGGGCGGCAGACCGTCCAGGACCGGGCGGACGCCGGCCTCGGCGGCGGCGCGGGCCAGCAGGGCCCGCAGGGCGTCCGGCTCGGGGAGCGTGGAGACGTACCAGGCTCGGTCCCGGCGCAGCAGCGCGGGCAGCCCGTCCAGCTCGCCGCCCTTGTAGGCCACGGTCTCGGTGACGTCGTCGGCGGCCTCGATCTCCTCCGACCACAGCGTGCCCCGGAAACCGTCGCACTCGACGCGCTCGCCCGCCTCCAGCGGCCACCACTCGTGCAGGACCCGGATGCCGAACAGCTCGCGCAGCCGGGCGTCCATGCCGCCCGCGCGGACCCGGTCGTCCTCGTCGGCGACGCCGGTGAGGAAGCCGCAGACCAGGGTGCCGCCCGCGCGGACGTAGCCGAGCAGGTTCTCGATCGCCGCGTCCGTGAGGAGGTAGAGCTGCGGCACGACGACCATGCGGTAGCGGCCGAGATCGTGCTCGGGGTGGGCGAAGTCGGTGGTGAGGTGGGACTCCCACAGGGCCCGGTGCCAGGCGTGCAGCACGGTGGAGTGGTCCACCCGGGTGGAGAGGCGGCCCTCCTGGTCCCCTGCCCACCAGGCGTGCCAGTCGTGCAGCAGCGCGACGTCGGCGGCGATGCGCGTGCCGGTGACCTCGGCGAGCTTGCGCAGCTCGGCGCCGATCCGCTTGACCTCCTGGAAGGTACGGCCCCGCTCCCCCGCGTGGCTGACCATCCCGGAGTGGAACTTCTCGGCGCCCTGCCGGGACTGGCGCCACTGGAAGTAGCAGACCGCGTCCGCGCCGCGGGCCACCGCCTGGAGCGACCAGAGCCGGTTCAGGCCCCGCGGCTTGGGGTGGTTCACGCCGCGCCAGTTGACCGGGCCCGCCGC
The DNA here is from genome assembly GCF_035645055.1 of Streptomyces sp. Classification (GTDB taxonomy): domain Bacteria; phylum Actinomycetota; class Actinomycetes; order Streptomycetales; family Streptomycetaceae; genus Streptomyces. The sequence continues at coordinate 12,871 of NZ_DASQNH010000092.1, forward strand.
CTGTTCCATCAGCATCCAGGGGCCGCGCGCCTGCGACCGGGTCAGGTCCTGGACGAGGGCGCCGTGCTGCGCGCCGAGCGGGTCGCGCGGGTCCGGGTAGAGGTCGACGGAGACGACGTCCTCCTCCTCGGCCCAGCGCCAGGCGTCCTGGCCGATCCACAGCGGCATGAAGTTGCTGGTGACCGGGATGTGCGGGGAGTGCCGGCGGACGATGTCCCGCTCGGCGGCGTAGCACTCCAGGAGCATGTCGGAGGTGAAGCGCCGGAAGTCGAGCACCTGGGTGGGGTTGTGCAGGTAGTGGGCGCGGCGGGGCGGGATGACGCCGTCCCAGGTGTCGTAGCCCTGGCTCCAGAAGGCGGTGCCCCAGGCGGTGTTGAGGGCGTCGAGGCTGCCGTACCGGTGCTGGAGCCAGACCCGGAACCGGGCGGCGGCCTCGTCGCCGTGGTCGAAGGTGCAGTACTCGTTGTTGATGTGCCACATCGTGAGGGCGGGGTGGCCGCCGTAGCGGGCGGCCAGGGCCTCGGTGATCGCGGCGGCGTGCTGGCGGTAGACGGCGCTGGAGTGCGAGAAGTGCTGCCGTCCGCCCCAGTGCTCGACCCGCCCGTCGGCGTCTGTGGGCAGGGTCTCCGGGTGCAGCCGGCCGAGCCACGGCGGGGGCGAGGAGGTCGGGGTGGCGAGGACGACGCCGATGCCGTTGTCGTGCATCAGATCCATCAGCGTGTCCAGCCAGCCGAACTCCCGGGCGCCCGGTTCGGGTTCCAGCCTCGACCAGGAGAAGACGCCGAGGGTGACGGAGTTGACGCCGGCGTCCCTCATCAGCCGGACGTCCTCGTGCCAGGTCTCCTCGGGCCACTGCTCGGGGTTGTAGTCGCCGCCGAAGAGGAGCCGGCCGCGGGTGGCGTCGTTCAGGTGCGGCATCAGATGGGTTCTCCGTACTGGATTCCGCGTCCGTTGGTGGCGAGGTAGACCCGGCCGTACACGCGTGGGTCGCCGGTGATCGCCTCGCCGGTCCAGCCCCATTGGTGGGCGTCGTCGTTGATCCGGGTCCAGGTCTTCGCCCCGTCGTCGGAGCGGTACACGGCGGTGATCGTCTCCACCGCGCCGACCTGGTAGACCGCCGGGTAGCCGGCGCCGTCGGCGGCCTTGCCGAAGCCCAGGGTGTAGGAGGCCCGGCAGCTGTCGGCCTTGGTGAAGGCCGCCCCGCCGTCGGTGGAGCGGTACAGCCCGTTCCGCTTGGCGCTGAGCCACAGGTCACCGGTCCGCCCCGGCGCCGCGACCACCTTGAACTGGCTGTCGCCGGAGGGCAGTCCGCTCGCCCGGGCGGTGAAGGTGCGGCCGCCGTCCGTGCTGGCGAGCAGCGTTCCCGTGTCGGTGTCGTACGCGTAGAACACCGCCGGGTCGGCCGGGTCGGCGACCGGCGTCGCCCCCTTCGGGAAGGAGGTCACCTCGGACCAGGTCGCGCCGTTGTCCGCGGAGCGGTAGGCGGGGTACTTGGTGCCGTCCCAGTGCAGGAACGTCCACAGCAGCACGGTTCCGTCGGCGTTGACGGCGATCGGCCCCGGCGCGTTCTTCGCGAGACCGGGCTGGGCGGCGAAGGGCGCCCAGGTCCGCCCGCCGTCGGTGGAGTACGCCCCGTTGCCGTGATCTCCCCAGCCGGCGCGCACGACGTACGACGGTTTCCGGGCGGCCTGCGCGAGGCCGGTCGCCGACCCGAACACGGGGTTCGTGGCCATGCCCCGCGAGGGGGACGCGGTGAGCCGCTCGTGGTACATCACGCCGATGTCCCCGAGCCCGCTGATCAGATGCGCCTCCCCGGCCGGGGGCGAGATCAGCTGGCGTACGGCGCTCTCCTCCAGGCCGCGGATCCGCGGGGCCCAGTGCCGCAGGTCCCGGGTGCCGTAGAGGGTGGCGCCGGTGCCGTAGACGATGTGCCGCGAGTCGTACGGGTCGACGGCGAGCGCCTGGATCCACCAGCCGAACTTGGGCTGCTCCCCGCCCCACCTCAGGTACGGCGTCTCGGACACGTCGAAGACGGCCGACTCCTTGAGGGAGGTCCAGGAGCGCCCGCCGTCCGTGGAGCGGTACAGGGTGTCGACGGCGGCCCAGCGGTTGTTGGTGGAGACGACGACGGTGCCGGGGCGGCGGGCGTCCACCGCGACACCTCCGTAGCCGAAGGTGTCGGCGGAACCGTCGGACGTGGTCCCGCCGGGCTTCGCCGGAGTGACGTCGGTCCACCCGCCGCCGACGGTGGCCAGCTTGTGCACGCCGCCGTCCGTCTGCCCGTTGGGGCCGGGGGCGTCGGCGTACGTCACGTACAGCTCGCGGGTGTGCCGGTCGTAGGCGGCGCGGATCGGCACCTTGGCGGCGGCGCCGGCCGGCTGACCGGTGACGGGCTGCCAGGTGCCGCCGTCCGTGGTCCGGAAGAGGTTGGGCGAGGTGCCGTCGCCGTCGCCCCAGCCGGCGTAGACGGCGCGGCCGGCCGCGACGAGGAGGGTCACGCCCTGGCCGGACGGGTCCGGGGCGGGCGGGAAGCCGGGGGCGGGCGCCCAGGTGGCGCCCCGGTCCGTCGACTTCAGCAGTCCGTCGTGCCGGGTGCCCAGCCACAGGGTGTCGCTGTCGCGCGGGTCGACCAGCAGCCGCTCCCCCGCGCCCCGGCCGTCCTCGTTGGCGCCGAGCTTCACGGTGAGGTCGGTGCGCTGCCAGGTCCTGCCCCGGTCCTCGGAGCGCAGCACCGCGCCGTTGCCGGACCAGGGCTGGGAGTAGGTGCCGACGGCGAGGTAGAGCCGGTCCGGGTGGGCGGGGTCGACGGCGATCGCCTCGACGCCGAGCAGGTTCCAGTCGTCCCAGCCGAAGTGGTCGGTGAGCGGGGTCCAGCGGGCGGCCCTCTCGTCCCAGCGGTAGGCGCCGCCGATGTCGGTACGGGCGTAGGCGAGGCCGCGGACGGAGGGGTGGAAGAGGACGCCGGTGATGAATCCGGTGCCGCCGATGACGACGTTGCGCCAGCGGTAGGCGGAGGCGGGCCCGGCGGCCCGGGCCGGTCCGTGGAACGCCGGCAGGGCGGTGATCGCGGCGGCGGCAGCGGTCCCGGCGAGGACGGTCCGTCTGCTGGGCTTCGACGTGCGCATGACATACCTCGTTCTGGAAGGTGGGGTCCGCCGCAGCCGACCGCTGGACAGGCGCGGGCCGGCTGCGGCGGGGCCTGGGGGAACCGGCGTCAGCCCTTGACCGCGCCCGTGAGCATGCCCTTCTTGAAGTGCCGCTGGACGAAGGGCGAGAGCACCGCCACCGGCAGCAGCGCCATGACCATGACCGCCATCTGGACGGCCAGCGCGGACAGCCCGCCGGTGTTGATCTGCGTGGCCAGTCCCACCGGTCGCTCCTGCTTCTGCACCAGCTGGATCATGACGTTCTGCAACGGCATCATGTCCTGGTCGGTGAGGTAGATCGACGCGTTGAACCAGGCGCTCCAGTACCCCACCGCGTAGAACAGCGCGATGACCGCCAGCACCGCCCGCGACAGCGGCATCACGATCTTCCACAGGATGCGCCAGTCCCCGGCCCCGTCGATCCGGGCGCTGTCGATCAGCTCCTGTGAGATGCCCATGAAGAAGCCGCGCAGCACCAGGATGTTGAAGACGCTCACCGCGCTCGGCAGGATCAGCGCGAGATAGGTGTCGGTCAGTCCCAGCGCCTGCACCAGCAGATACGTCGGGATGAGCCCGGCGCCGAAGAACATGGTCGCCAGCAGTGTCATCAGGATCCAGCGGTGGCCGAGCGACCCGGACCGCGAGAGCCCGTAGGCGCACAGCACCGAGACGGCCATGCTGAACAGCGTGCCGACCACGGTGACGCCGACGCTGACCAGCGCGGCCCGCTGCACCTGGCCGCCGCCGAGCAGTTCCTGGTAGGCGATGAAGGTGATGTCCTTCGGTATCACCACCAGGCCGCCGGCCTCGTCGATGGTCTTCTTCGAGGACAGGCTGGTGACGATGACGATCCACAGCGGGAAGAGGATCGCGAAGCAGGCGAAACCGAGGACGATGCCCTTGGCGGCGAGCCCTGCCTTGCGCGGCTCCTCCTCCCACACCGGCCGCGGCGGGGCCTCCCACCAGCGGGGTTCGCGCACCGGCTGGCCGATGACGGCGCTCACTTCTTGTACACCCCCTGCTCGCCCATGAGATGGGCCACCTTGTTCGCCACGAGGACGAGGGTCAGTCCGACGAGGCCCTTGATGAGGCCGGCGGCCGCCGCGTAGCTGAAGTCCTGGTTGCGGATGCCGTTCCACCACACATAGGTGTCGAGGACCTCGGACGCCTCCACGCCCACCGCCTGCCGTTGCAGCAGCAGTTGCTCGAAGCCGACGGTGAGCGCGTCACCGACCCGCAGCACCAGCAGCAGGGCGATGACCGGGCGCAGCGCGGGCAGCGTGATGTGCCACATGCGGCGCCAGCGGCCGGCCCCGTCCATGGCGGCGGCCTCGTACAGGTCGTTGGAGACGGAGGAGAGGGCCGCGAGGAAGACGATGATGCCCCAGCCGGCGTCCTTCCAGATGGTCTGCACGGTGACCAGGTACTTGAAGGCGCCCGGGTCGGTCATCACGTCGAAGCCGGTGTGGCCGTGGTCGGCCAGGGTCTGCGCGATGATGCCGGCGCCGCCGAAGATCTGCTGGAAGACGGTGACGACCAGCACCCAGGAGAAGAAGTGCGGCAGGTAGACGATGGCCTGGGCGACCGCCCGCACCCGGGGCCTGATCACGCTGTTGATGAGCAGGGCGAGCAGGACCGGGATCGGGAAGTACAGCACCAGCTGGAGGAAGAACAGCACGAACGTGTTCTGCACGGCGTGCCAGAACTCCGAGTCCGCGAAGACCCGTTCGAACTGGTCGAAGCCGACCCACGGGCTCTGGAACATCGCCACGACGCCGTTGTCGCTCAGGTACGGGTCGTAGTCCTGGAAGGCGACGATGTTGCCGAGGATCGGCACGTAATTGAAGACCAGGACCAGCAGTACGGCCGGCAGGGTCATCAGCAGGAGCGTGCGGTCGCGCCGGAAGCGGAGCCGGAAGCTCAGCCGGCCTGCCTTCCCGCCCGGGTTCCCGCTCGCCTTCCCGGAGCCGGTGGTGCCGGACGCCGCCGGGGTCCCGGGAGTGGTCTTCGCCTCGGCTCTGCCGCGAGGCACCGTGCTGTGGGACACGGCCATCTCCTTGCCTGAGCGGGTCAGTTCGCGGCGGAGCCGTTGTCGTCGAGCAGCTTCTTGTACCAGTCGCGCAGTCCGTCGCCGCCCTGCTGCTTCCAGTCCGAGACGGCCTGCTGGACGTCGCTGATCTTCTTGCGGCCGCGCACCACGTCGTCCTCGAGCTGCTCGAAGTCGTCGGCGAGGTTGGACCAGCGGTTGGGCTCGGTGACGGTGAGCCCGAAGAACGAGGACTTCTTGGTGAAGGCGCCCATCCGCTGCTGCCACTCGACCATGCCCCGGGTGACGTCGGGCAGGTCCGGGTAGGCGACGTACGGGGCGGGGTTGCCGGTGTAGTCGAAGGCGCCGTTGACCTCGTTGACGCCCTGCTGGGTCTTGACCGGCAGTCCGCCCTTCACCTCGTAGTCGGTGCCCTCGACGCCGTAGGCGGTGAGCATGAACTCCTTGGTGCCGTACGGCGCCGCGCAGAAGTTGCAGACCGCGAGGAAGTCCTTGATCTGCTGCTCGCCGGCCTTCTTGTTGACGAAGGTGAAGATGTTGGACGGCTGCACCGCCCAGAGCGACGGGTCGCCGCCGTCGGGGCCGAAGATGTCGAAGGCCGCCATCTCGAAGTCGGGGTTCTGCGTGCGCTGTTCGGACATCTTGCCCCACCAGGACGAGATGTTCTGGTTGTAGACCAGCACCTCACCGGCGGTGAACCGGTTGCCCGCGTCGCCGCCCGCCTTGCCGGAGACCGCGTCCGGGTGGACCACCTTCGCCGCGTAGAGCTTGCGCGTCCACTCCAGGGCTTCGAGGTACTCCTCGGTCTCGACGCGGTTGATCATCTTGCCGTCCCGGAGGTTCCACCACAGCGCCTTGTCACTGCCCGGCAGCGCCCCGAAGATGTTGAAGGCCGACCACTTCATGTCGTCGCACGCCCACACCTTCGCCCTGGGGTCGGTGGCCTCCTTGGCCCAGGACAGGAACTCCTCGGGGCTCTTCGGGACGGTGTACCCCTTCTTCGCGAAGAGGTCCTTGCGGTACAGCGGCGCGATGTCGGTGACGTACGAGCCGGGCATCGGGACGGCGCGCAGCTGCCCGCCGAAGATGCCGCGCTGCCAGGCCTCGGTGGGAACGGCGGCGAGGTTGGGGTAGTCCTTGACCTTGTCGCCGGACAGGTAGGGGCCGAGGTCGGCGAACTTGGCGTTGATGGCGCTGGGGATCTTGCCCATCAGGTTCCAGCCGGGGACCACCACGACATCGGGGATCGAGCTGGAGGCGAGCACCGCGCCGAGCTTCTGGTCGTAGGTGACGCCGTCCTGGTTCTGCCAGGTCACCTGGACTCCGATGGCCTCGTTCATGGCCCTGTAGTACGGGTTGTCGCCCTTGGGCGGGGTGCCCCAGAAGGGCGCCATGATCTTGAGCTTGCCGCCGCTGCCGAGCTTCTTCGGCACCGAGGTCTTCAGCTGCGCGGCGGGTACCGCCCGGGTGAAGCCGGCGGCCGAGCCGTTCTTCGCGGGGATGTCCGGGGTGACGACGCCGGACGCCACGAACGCCGGGAGGATCTTCTTGGCGTCCTTGCCGGAGGTCGTGCCTTCCTTGCGTCCTTCCTGCTCCCCGCCACAGGCGGCCAGCAGCGGCATGCCCCCGGCCACCGCTGCGGTGGCGACCGCCGTGGAGGCGAGGAAGCTTCTCCGGCTCCGGCCGGAGAAGGCGGAAGCGGCGTTCGGCGTCATTGCGTCAACCCTTCGTGGCGCACCAGGACACCCGGCGGTGGGCCGTCGGCTGCGGTGTCTTGAGTGGAACTGGCTGAGCTGAAGCGTTCCTTCGACTTCTGAAGGTGGGCATCGTCGAAGCGCTTCGATGTTGCTGCGAGGTTAAGTGAACCCCCGGGGGTGCACAAGGGTTCGTTTCCAAGATTCCTCGGCGGTGCGAGCCCGGCCACCGCACGGGGCACGCGCTCCTCCATCCCTTGAAAGGTCGCCCGGGTATGACAGTTGGTACCCCGCGATGTCTTGACACCCCCGCATGGACCGAATGAGCATCGAAGCGCTTCGAAAGCGCCTTGCCGCTCCGTCCCAAGGGGAACCCCACGTGACCGCACAAACGCCGCCTACGCCGCCATTCCGCGATCCGAGCCTGCCGTACGCGAAGCGCGTCGACGACCTGCTGTCGCGGCTCACCCTGGACGAGAAGATCTCCTTCCTGCACCAGTTCGCGCCCGCCGTGGAGCGGCTCGGCCTCGCCGCGTTCCGCACCGGCCAGGAGGCTCTGCACGGCGTGGCCTGGATGGGCCCGGCGACGGTGTTCCCGCAGGCGGTCGGGCTGGGCGCGACCTGGAACCCGGAGCTGGTGCGCCGGGTCGGCGACGCGGTCTCGCGGGAGATCCGGGCGATGCGCGCCCGCGACGAGCGGGTCGGCCTCAACGTGTGGGCGCCGACGGTGAACCTGCTGCGCCATCCGCTGTGGGGCCGCAACGAGGAGGGCTACTCCGAGGACCCCCGGCTGACCTCCGCGATCGCCACCGCCTACACCCGGGGCCTGCGCGGCGAGCACCCGGTGTACTGGCGCACCGCCCCCGTCCTCAAGCACTGGCTCGCGCACAACAACGAGACGGACCGGGACACCTCCTCGTCCTCGGTCCGCCCGCGGGTGCTGCACGAGTACGACCTGCGGGCCTTCCGCGACACCGTGGAGGCGGGCGCGGTCGCCGGGGTGATGCCGGCGTACAACCTGGTCAACGGCCGCCCGAACCACGTCTCCCCGTACCTGCGGGAGCAGTTGCGCGCCTGGACGCAGGAGGACCTGCTGGTCTGCTCGGACGCGGGCGCGCCGTCCAACCTGGTCGACTCCGAGCGCTACTTCGACACCCACGAGGAGGCGACGGCCGCGGCGCTGCTGGCGGGTGTCGACAGCTTCACCGACCACGGCACGGACGGCTCGAAGATCACCGCCCGGGTCCGCGGCGCCCTGGAGCGGGGCCTGCTGACCGAGGCGGACATCGACACCGCGGTCCGCCGCCAGCTGTCGGTCCGCTTCCGGCTCGGCGAGTTCGACGGGTACGAGGAGGCGGGCGCCTTCGACACCCCGGAGCACCAGGCGCTCGCCCGGGAGGCGGCCGAGCAGGCGGTCGTCCTGCTGAAGAACGACGGTCTGCTGCCGCTGGCGCCCGGGACCCGGATCGCCGTCGTCGGCCTGCTCGCCGACGAGTGCAAGCTCGACTGGTACAGCGGCACGCTCATCCACCGCTCGACCCCGCTGGAGGGCCTGTACGAGCGGTTCGGCGCCGAACGGGTGTCCTTCGCGGAGGGCGTGGACCGGGTCCGGCTGAGGACGCCGGAGGGGACGTATGTACGCGTGCCCGAGACCGGGGACGCGGCCGACCGGGCGCGCGGCGCCGAGGGCGCGCTCGACCCGGCACTGCTCGCGGGCCGCACCGACCTGCCGCCGCTCACCACCGACGCCACCGGCACCGAACTCGCCCTGATCGACTGGGGCGAGGACGTGCTGACCTTCCGCGCGCCCGACGGCCGCTATCTCTCCGTCGCCGAGGACGGCTATGTCCGTGCCTCCGCGGACCAGCCCGGCGGCTGGGTGGTCCAGGAGACCTTCCGCCTCGAACCCCATGGGAACGGCCACCTCCTCCGGCACCTCGGTACGGGACGCCCCGTCTGTGTCGCCGCGGACGGCGTGAAGGTTGCCGCGCCGGAGGAGAACAGCCCGACGGTCTTCGAACTGGTCGTCGCGGAGCGCGGCGAGGACGCGGTGACCCGGGTCGCGGCCGGGGCGGACGTGGTCGTGGTGGTCGCGGGCAACGACCCGCATCTCAACGGCCGGGAGACGGAGGACCGTACGACGCTGAGGCTCCCCGGGCACCAGCGGCGCCTGCTGAGCGCGGCCCGCGCCGCCAATCCGCGCACGGTGCTGGCGCTGGTGTCCGCCTACCCCTACGCGGTCGGCCACGCCACGCTCCCGGCGGTGCTGTGGACCGCCCACGGCGGCCAGGCGGCGGGCACCGCCCTGGCCCGGGTACTGGCCGGGGACGTCTCCCCCGCCGGCCGGCTCCCGCAGACCTGGTACGCGGACGACGGCGACCTGCCGGACCTGCTCGACTACGACGTGATCGGCGGCCGCCAGACGTACCAGTACTTCGAGGGCACGCCGCTGTTCCCGTTCGGCCACGGCCTGTCGTACGCGGAGTTCGCGTACGCCGATGTGACGGCCCGGGTCGAGGAGGAGTCGGTGCGCGTCGCGTTCACGGTCACCAACACGGGTGTGATGACGGCGGACGAGGTCGCGCAGCTCTACGTCCGGCCGGCGGACCCCTCGGTGATCCGGCCGCGCCGCGCGCTGCTGGACCACGCGCGGATCACGCTGGCTCCGGGCGAGACCCGGGAGCTGGCCTTCGACGTCCCGCTCCGCGCGTTCGCGTTCTGGGACGTGGCCCGGGACGGCTGGCGGGTGGCGCCCGGCCCGTACGACCTGCTGGTCGGCGCCTCCAGCGAGGACATCCGGCTGCGGACGGCGGTGACCCTGGCCGGCGAGCCCGCCGCACCGCGCCCGGTCGTGGCCCGCGGCCTGGACCCGGCCGGTTTCGACGAGCAGCGCGGCACGGAGATCGTCGACCGTACCAAGGTGTCGGGCGACGCGGTGACACCGGCGGCGGACATCGCCGAACTCCTCTACCGCGCCTGCGACTTCGGCACCGGCGTCACCGAGGTGACCGTCGAGGTGGCGGGCGAGGGCGGCACGGTCGAACTGTCACTGGACGGGGGCCCGGCGCTCGCGACGCTGACGCTCACCGCCCCGACGTCCGGCCCCTACGACTACACCCGGCTGACCGCCGGGTGCGCCGCCGCGGGCGTGCACGACGTCCGCATCGGACTGCGCGGCCCGCTGCGGCTCGCGCAGGTCGGCTTCTCCGGTTGAGGGTCCGGACCAGGCCGGCACAGGGAAAACAGCGACGGCCGCAGCCCCCGCACAGTGGGCTGCGGCCGTCGCCTTCTGACCTGTCCGTGGCAGGTCAGAGCGCGAGACCGGTGAGGACCAGCACGCGCTCGTAGGTGTAGTCGTCCATGGCGTACCTCACGCCCTCGCGACCCACGCCGGACTGCTTGGCGCCGCCGTACGGCATCTGGTCGGCACGGTAGGAGGGCACGTCGCCGATGACGACACCGCCGACCTCCAGCGCGCGGTGGGCGCGGAAGGCGGTCTGGACGTCGTGGGTGAAGACGCCCGCCTGGAGGCCGAACTTGGAGTTGTTGACCGCGGCGAAGGCCTCGGCCTCGCCGTCGACCTTCTGCACGGTGAGGACCGGTCCGAAGACCTCCTCGCAGGCGATGGTCACCTCGGCCGGGACGTCGGTGAGGACGGTCGGCGCGTAGGAGGCGCCGTCGCGCTTGCCGCCGGCGAGCAGCTTGGCGCCGGCCGCCACGGCCTCGTCCACCCAGGACTCGACGCGCTTGGCGGCGTCCTCGCTGACCAGCGGGCCGACGTCGGTGGCGTCGTCGCTCGGGTCACCGGTGACCTGGGCCTCGACGGCGGCGACGACACGGGGCAGCAGCCGGTCGTACACGGCGGCGTCGGCGATCACACGCTGCACGGAGATGCAGGACTGGCCGCCCTGGTAGTTGGAGAAGGTCGCGATACGGGTCGCGGCCCAGTCCAGGTCCTCGTCGCTCGCCCAGTCGGCCAGCACGACGGCCGCGCCGTTGCCGCCCAGCTCCAGGGTGCAGTGCTTGCGCGGCACCGAGTCCATGATCGCGTAGCCGACCTTGTCGGAGCCGGTGAAGGAGATCACCGGCAGCCGCTCGTCCTGGACGAGGGCGGGCATCCGGTCGTTCGGGACCGTCAGGATGCTCCAGGAGCCGGCCGGCAGCTCGGTCTCGGCCAGCAGCTCACCCAGGACGAGCCCGGAGAGCGGGGTGGCCGGGGCGGGCTTGAGGATGATCGGCGCGCCGGCGGCGATCGCCGGGGCGACCTTGTGGGCGCACAGGTTCAGCGGGAAGTTGAACGGCGCGATACCGAGCACGACACCCTTGGGGAAGCGCCGGGTGAGGGCGAGCCGGCCCTGGCCGCCGAGGTCGGTGTCGAGGCGCTGCGCCTCGCCGCCGTTGAACCGCCGGGCCTCCTCGGCCGCGAACCGGAACACGGACACGGCACGGCCGACCTCGCCGCGGGCCCACTTGATCGGCTTGCCGTTCTCGGCGGAGATCAGCTGGGCGATCTCCTCGGTGCGCTCGGCGAGCCGCTTGCTGACGTGGTCGAGTGCGGCGGCACGGACATGGGCGGGCGTGGCGGCGAACTCGTCCCGCACGGCGTACGCGGCGGCCACGGCCTCCTCGACCTGCGCGTCGGTGGGCACGCTGACCTGCCCGACCAGCCGACCGTCCCACGGCGACTCGACATCGAAAGTGGTCTCGCCGGTGGCCTGACGGCCGGCGAGCCAGAAGGCGTGGGTGGAGGTCATGGTCGTGGCCCGTGCCCTTCCGCGTTGGGGGTGTGCTTGCCTGTCGAGGTCCACGGTAGGGGCGGCGGGGCGGTGGAGGGCTTGTCCGAAACGTAGTGGTGGGGCACGGGCGTACGACGGTTTGGATCGGTGGAGCCGGGCGGTCCGGTCCGGAACCGGTCCCCCCGCCCTGGACGACGGCCGGGGCGGGCTGCTGTCCCGCGCAGCCGCTACTGCTCTCCCGCCGTGGCCTTCAGCGCCAGCCACAGCTCCATCCGCACATCCGGATCGTCCAGCGACCGCCCCAGGATCTCCTCCACGCGCCGCATCCGGTAGCGGAGCGTGTGGCGGTGGACCCCGAGGTCGGCCGCCGCCGCGTCCCACTGGCCGTGGCGGGACAGCCAGGCGCGCAGGGAGGCGACCAGATCGCCGCGGCCCGTCGCGTCATGCTCGTGCAGGGCCCGCAGCAGGCCGTCGGCGAAGGCCCGCACCGCGTCGTCCGCGAGCAGCGGGAGGACCGAGCCCGACGCCAGCTGCTCGTGCTCGACCAGGACGCGGCCCCGGCGGCGGGCCACCGACAGGGCCTGTTCGGCCTGCTTGTACGCGGCGGCGGCGGCGATCGGGCCCGCGGGCGCCGACAGGCCGACCACCAGGTCGTCGTCCTCCCCCGCCGGCTGCTCCCGGGCCGCGCCACCCTTGCTCCGGGCCGCCTCCAGCGCCGCCGCGTGGTCGCCGCAGGCCCGCACCGCCGCACCGCCGTCCGCCGCCAGCACCACCAGGCGCTCGCCCTCGGGGACGGCCAGCACCGCCTCACCCGCGCGGGCCCCGGCCGCCTCGACGGCCTCCGTCAGTCCGGCGACGCCCGCCTCGCCCTCGGCCACGATCATCCGGAAGGGGGCGTCCAGCAGCCCGCCGTACAGGTCTCCCGCCACCGCGCGGGCGTGGTCCGGCTCGCCGGCCAGCAGCATCCCCAGCACCGCGGTGCCGATCCGCTGTTCGGCCGCGGCGAGCGAGCGGGAGCGTTCCGTCGTCAGGGTCAGCAGGGCGATCGCCGAGTGGACCGCGTAGCGCTCGGCCGTGCCGAGGGCCGCCGCGGTGCCGACGGCGAGCGCCGCGCGGGGGCGGCGGCCGGTGCCGATGGAGTGGAGTTCGACGCGGTCCTCGTGGTCGGGGCCGCCCACGACGGAGCTGGCCGGGGCCGGGCGGTCCCGGAGGCGTTCGACGTCGGCGGTGAGCCGGGCGGCGCGGCGGACCGCCCAGTCGGGGGCCGCGGCGACGACGGCGCCGGACGCGTCGTAGAGCGCGGCCCACCCGTCGACCTGGTTGGCGAGCGCGCCGAGCAGGCCCTCCGGGCCGTCGTTCAGGGCCTGCTTGGTCAGTTCGCGCTGGGCGGCGAAGCCCGCCGTGACCGCGCGGTACTGGTCCGCCGCGATGGCGGCCGAGACCTCTTTGGTGATCGCCAGGAACGGGGTGCGGCGCGGCACCTCCAGAAGCGGCAGGCCCTCCTCCTCCGCCGCGTCGACCAGCGCCTCGGGGATCGCGTCGTAGTTGACCCCGACCGCGAAGCCCAGGCCGACCACGCCCGCGCCGGCCAGGCGGCGGACGTAGCGGCGCATGGCCTCGGGGTCCTCCGCGTCCAGCTTCAGCGCGGTGATCAGCAGCAGCTCCCCGCCCTCCATGTACGGCACGGGGTCGGCCAGCTCGCTGACGTGCGCCCAGCGGACGGGCACGTCCAGGCGGTCCCCGCCGGCTCGGACGGTCAGCTTGAGCGCCGAGTGGTGGACGAGGGAGGCGAGCGTGGGAGGCATGCGGCCTTCAGTCAGGAGGGGGCGGGTGATTTTTTGGCCGCCGCGTATGAACGGCCCATACCGATTCTGCCTCACTGTAGGAGCCCCCGGCGGTCGCTTCACCCGCGCAGGTCCACCAGCAGCGGCGGCGCGTGCTCGCCCTTGACGTCGGTGAGGGAGAGCACCGCGTGGCCCGGCGGCACCCCGTGCGCCAGCTCCGACGCCGACCAGCGTTCGCGCTCGACCTGCCGTACGGTCACCGCGCGGGCGGTCGGCGCCTTGCCGGTGATCACCCGGCGCAGCGCGTGCACGGCCTTCCCGGCGGGGGTCTCGGCGATGATCTGCCGGTCGGTGACGTCGCGCGCCTCGGTCCACTCCTTGCCCCAGACCTCGGCGAAGTCCTGCCCGTCCCACGGGGTGAGGCCGGACAGCGCCACCCGGCACCCGGTGGCGCCGAGGAGGGGACCGCGCAGCGGGCGAGGTGCGTCGTCCAGGGTGCGCAGGGTGAGGACGGCGCCCGCGTTCGCCGAGCGCAGCCGCTGGATGCCGCGCACCCCCTCCGGGGTCACCACGCCCGTCGCGTCGTCCAGGATCAGGCAGGCGAACAGCGAGCGGTCCTCCCGTACCGACACACTGGCCGTGAACTGGGCGAGCACCAGCCGGGCCAGGATCCGGGAGGCGTCCGCGTGGCCGCGCGCGGGCAGGTCGATGCGGACCCGGACCGGATGGTCGAGGGCCTTCAGGGAGAACGGCCGGGACTGGCCGGACGTGTCGAAGAAGCCGGCGAACGCCGGGCGGTCGAGCAGCGCGATCCGGTCCGCCAGGACGCCGCCCACGTCACCCGGGTGGGCCAGCTGCCGCTCGCGCGCGTCCAGCTCCCGCAGCAGCGAGTCCTGCCCGGCCTCGACGAGACCGGCCCGCAGCTCGGCCAGCGGGCCGGGCGCCCCGTCGAGCAGGGCGCGCAGTTCGGGGACGGACGGGAAGCGGCCGTGGACCGCGCGGTAGGGGCCGAGGAGCTGGGCGAGGACGGTGGTGGAGCGGCGGCTGTCGCTGCCGGGGTGCGGGTCGGCCAGGTCGCCGACCAGGGCTTCGGCCAGTATGGCGGCGGCCTCGTCCGGGTCGGTCGTGCCGCCGTACAGGTCCAGGTCGTACAGCGACTCCGGGTCGCCGACGCGGACGACGACGTCGTAGGCGTCGGCCGGGCCGAGTCCGGCGCCCGCCGCGCCGACCACCACGACGGCGGCCCGCCCGGCCAGCGCGTGCAGGCACAGGGACTCGGCGAGCGGGCGGACGAGGGCGCCGGTCTTGCCGGAGCCGGCCGGGCCGACGGCGAGCAGCGAGGTGCCGAGCAGTTCGGGGCCGAGGGCGAGGCCGGTGCCGCGGTAGGCATAGGGGTTGCGGGGGTCGTCGGCGGTGGTGCCGAGCCGTACCTGGCCGGTGAGCAGGTCGTGCCGGGCCTGGCGGCCGGGCAGGTCACGGGCGCCGGAGGGGTGCGGGCAGGCGGCGGAGCCCTCGCGGAGCACCGCGCCGGTGAAGGTGGCCAGGCTGTGCCGGCCGTTGCGCACGCCCTGCCAGGCGCGGGCGATCCGGGCGTGGTCGACGTCTCGCATGAGGCCCTGGCGGGCCTCGGTGGCCAGCCGGTCGGCGGCGTCGACGGCCCCGGCGGCGCGCAGGGCGGGCCACTCGGCGGGGTCCTCCTGGGGCGCGGGCGGGCGCGGGTTGGCGGGGCGGGCGGGGCGGCGCCAGACGGGCGGGCCGTAGCGGCGCCAGACTTCACTCCAGCGGCCCAGCCGGCCGACGCCGACCAGGATGATCAGGCCGACGATCACGTAGTACGCGTAGACGACCACGACGGCGGCGAAGCTGTGCGGCTCGGCCCAGGAGTCGGGGACCATCGCGTACAGGGGCAGCAGCCACCAGCCGCCGAGGTAGCCGTTCCACAGCAGCGACCAGATCAGCCAGCCGACCAGGAAGGCGATCACCGCGCCGCTGACCAGCTGCCGCCCGGGCACCCGCTCGGGTTCCTCGTCGGGCCGCGGCCGGTGGCCGAACCGCCAGACGCCGGGCGCCGCCTCGGGCCGGGGGGTGCGCAGCCAGGTCAGGAAGGCGGAGCCGTCGGGAAGCGGCGGCACGGGGGGCGCCGCGGGGGGGCGGGGCGGGATCGCCGGCATCTCCGGCGGCCTCGCCGGACGCGGCACCGGATCGGCATGCGTGCCCCGTGCGTCCCGGGTCCCGTCGCTGTCCATCGCCCTTGCCCCCTGAGCAGCCGTTCCGTCCGCGCTCGCGGCCGGTCTGTGCACCATCAGCGAGTCAATCTAACGCGCGCGCGGGGGGAGTTCACCGGTGGCGCGGCGGGGCGCACCGACGGTATCCGCCCCTGCCACGCAAGCCCACCCACGTCGCCTATGTCCACGGCGGACAATGGATCTCGCCGACAACGCCCACATGGAGCATGCCCACCCCCTTCCGCCCGTCTTAACCTGCGAGAAAAGAAGACAAGAGTCCGGAAACACCCCCAGGAGCCCTCATGACCGCAGTTCCGCAGGAGCGCCGCGTCGTCACCGCCATCCCCGGCCCGAAGTCGCAGGAGCTTCAGGCCCGCCGTACCGCCGCGGTCGCCGCGGGCGTGGGCTCCGTGCTGCCGGTGTTCACGGCGCGCGCGGGCGGCGGCATCATCGAGGACGTCGACGGCAACCGCCTGATCGACTTCGGCTCCGGTATCGCCGTGACCTCCGTGGGCGCCTCCGCCGAGGCCGTGGTGCGCCGCGCCGCCGCGCAGCTCGCCGACTTCACCCACACCTGTTTCATGGTCACCCCGTACGAGGGCTACGTGGAGGTCGCCGAGGCCCTCGCCGAGCTGACCCCGGGTGACCACGCCAAGAAGACCGCGCTGTTCAACTCCGGCGCCGAGGCCGTCGAGAACGCCGTCAAGATCGCCCGTGCGTACACCAAGCGCCAGGCCGTCGTCGTCTTCGACCACGGCTACCACGGCCGTACGAACCTCACGATGGCGCTGACCGCGAAGAACATGCCGTACAAGCACGGCTTCGGTCCGTTCGCGCCCGAGGTGTACCGCGTGCCGGTCGCCTACGGCTACCGCTGGCCGACCGGCCCGGAGAACGCCGGCCCCGAGGCCGCCAAGCAGGCCATCGACCAGATCACCAAGCAGGTCGGCGCGGAGAACGTGGCCGCGATCATCATCGAGCCGGTGCTCGGCGAGGGCGGCTTCATCGAGCCGGCCAAGGGCTTCCTGCCGGAGATCGTGAAGTTCGCCAACGACAACGGCATCGTCTTCGTCGCGGACGAGATCCAGTCCGGCTTCTGCCGCACCGGCCAGTGGTTCGCCTGCGAGGACGAAGGCATCGTCCCGGACCTGATCACCACCGCCAAGGGCATCGCCGGCGGTCTGCCGCTGGCCGCCGTGACCGGCCGCGCCGAGATCATGGACGCCGCGCACGCGGGCGGCCTGGGCGGCACCTACGGCGGCAACCCGGTCGCCTGCGCCGGTGCGCTCGGCTCCATCGAGACGATGAAGGAGCTGGACCTCAACGCCAAGGCGAAGAACATCGAGGCGATCATGAAGTCGCGCCTCGGTGCCATGGCCGAGAAGTTCGACATCATCGGCGACGTCCGCGGCCGGGGCGCCATGATCGCCATCGAGCTGGTCAAGGACCGCGCCACCAAGGAGCCGAACCCGGAGGCGACCGCCGCGCTCGCCAAGGCCTGCCACCAGGAGGGCCTGCTGGTCCTGACCTGTGGCACCTACGGCAACGTCCTGCGTTTCCTGCCGCCGCTGGTGATCGGCGACGACCTGCTGAACGAGGGCCTCGACATCATCGAGCAGGCCTTCGCGCGCATCTGAGCAGGACCGTCGCGCGTCTGATGGAGCCTGCGGCAGAGCGTGTGAAGAAGGTGTGCGGGGTGGATGACAGGGCACCGTTCCGGCTGTCCTCCGCGCGAGCCCTGTCGTACGTTCTAGGCAGATGAGAGATACACCCCGCCCACAGGGGACTGTGGGCGACATCAGGCCGGGGCCTCCCCAGCTTCGACCTGGTCGTGCCCTCGCGCACACCCCCGGGGCCTCCGGCTCCGGATCTCCTCACCGATCGGACGGTCGCCCGCCCCAGACCCCCCGGGGCGCGCGACGTTCCGGTCCGTTCGGCCGCCCCGGAACCACCCCCCCTGTTCCGGGGCGGCCGACCCTTCTCCTCCTTCTTCTCCCCCTCGTCTGCTTCGCGCTGATCACCTGGCAGGTCGTCGCGGACGGCCCGCTGGTGCGCCTGGACGAGCGGCTGAGCGGCGCGCTCGTCCGTCCGGACCGGTTCTCCGAACTCCTCGCCGACCTCGGGAACGTCCCGGTGGCGGTGCCGGTGCTCGCGCTGGCCGCGGGGTACGCCGCCCGGCGGGCCCGCGCCGCCGGCGCAGACCGCTGGTGGCGGCCGGCCGCCGCCGCGGCCCTGCTGATCGCGCTCGTTCCGGCGGTCGTCGTCCCGCTCAAGGAGCTGACCGACCGCCCGGGCACCCCGGTCGTCCCGCCCGCCACCGGCTACTTCCCCTCCGGCCACACCGCCACCGCCGCCGTCGCCTACGGCTGCGCGGCCCTGCTCCTGCTGCCCTGGCTGCGCCGCGCCGCCGTCCGCGGCGGACTGGTCGCGCTGTGCGCGGCGCTCAACCTCGGTGTCGGCTTCGGTCTGGTCCGGCGGGGCTACCACTGGCCGCTGGACGTGCTGGCCAGCTGGTGCCTGTGCGCGGTGCTGCTCACGCTCTACGTCGTCTGCGTCGCCCGGGTCAGCCGAAGTAGCCGTCGAACGTCCGCTGGAACTCCCAGCCGCCGAACCGGTCCCAGTTGACCGACCAGGTCATCAGGCCGCGCAGTCCCGGCCAGGTGCCGTGGGTGGCGTACGAGCCGCAGTTCGCCTTCTTCGTCAGACAGTCCGGGGTCTTCACCACCTCGGCCGGGGACACGTACCCGTTGCCCGTGTTCGTCGTGGCCGGCATGCCGATGGCGACCTGGTCGGGGCGCAGCGGCGGGAAGACGTTGACCGCGTCGCCCGCGACCGGGAAACCGGTGAGCAGCGTGTCGGTCATGGCGATGTGGAAGTCGGCGCCGCCCATGGAGTGGTACTGGTCACGCCCCCTGGGGCCGCCCCTCCTCCGTCGCCAGACCCGCCGCCGCCTCATGCATCGCCAGTTCGAGCAGGGCCGGATCGGTGAGAGTGCCGGACCCGTCCGGCGGTACCAGCCAGCGCACGCTGCTCGTCGGCCGGCCCGGATACGGCACGACGATCCAGGTGCCGGACCCGGCCGTGCGGATCCCCGTGCCGACCCAGCGGGCCGCGGTGCCCGCCGGCACGAAGAACCCCACCCGGGCGTCGCCGGAGTCGGCGAGCACCGGGCCGGTCCGGTCGAGGATGCGGGTGAGCACGTCGAGCGTCGGACGGCCCAGCCCGCCCGGCAGGATCAGGACGTCCCAGGCCTTGCCGGCGGGCAGCAGCGCGACCCCCAGGGGGTTGCGCTCCCACTCCCAGCGGCAGGCCTCGGGATCCGGTGCGACGGATGCCAGCCAGTCGACCGCCGTCTTCGCCCCAGTCATGAAGAAGACCTCCCTGTGTCGTCTCGTGGACGCGAGTCGCGCCACGAGGGAGAGGGAGGTCCTCCGGGGAGCATTACGCGACTTCACGCGCTTCCCTCAGGTGACCTGGATCACACGTCAGCTGTCGAAGCCCAGGCCCAGCCGGTCCATCGTCCGCAGCCACAGATTGCGCCGCCCGCCATGGGCGTCCGCTCGGGCCAGTGACCACTTGGTGAGCGCGATGCCGGTCCAGGCGAACGGCTCCGGCGGGAACGGCAGCGGCTTCTTGCGCACCATCTCCAGCTCGGTCCGCTCGGTGCGCTCCCCCGCCAGCAGGTCCAGCATCACGTCGGCGCCGAAGCGGGTCGCGCCGACACCGAGGCCGGTGTATCCGGCCGCGTACGCCACCTTGCCCTGGTGGGCGGTGCCGAAGAACGCCGAGAAGCGCGAGCAGGTGTCGATCGCGCCGCCCCAGGCATGGGTGAAGCGGACGCCCTCCAGCTGCGGGAAGCAGGTGAAGAAGTGCCCGGCGAGCTTGGCGTAGGTCTCCGGACGGTCGTCGTACTCGGCGCGGACCCGGCCGCCGTAGGGATAGACGGCGTCGTAGCCGCCCCACAGGATCCGGTTGTCGGCGGACAGCCGGAAGTAGTGGAACTGGTTGGCGCTGTCACCGAGGCCCTGCCGGCCCTGCCAGCCGACCGCCGCGAGCTGGTCGTCCGTCAGTGGCTCGGTCATCAGCGCGTAGTCGTAGACCGGGACCGTGTAGGCGCGGACCCGCCTCACCAGGCTGGGGAAGACGTTGGTGCCGAGCGCGACCTTGCGGGCGCGGACCTGGCCGTAGGGGGTTCGGACGGCCATCCCCGCGCCGTAGGGCTTCAGCGTGAGGGCGGGCGTGTGCTCGTAGACCCGCACGCCGAGGTTCACGCAGGCCCGCTTCAGGCCCCAGACCAGCTTGGCGGGGTTGAGCAGGGCCACGCCCCGCTTGTCCCACAGGCCCGCCTGGAAGGTGGGCGAGTCCACCTGCGCGCGGACCGCCTCGGCGTCCAGGAACTCGACACCCTCGGCCAGGCCCTCGCGCCGCATCTCCTCGTACCAGTCGCGCAGTTCCCACGCCTGGTACGTCTCGGTGGCGACATCGATCTCACCCGTGCGTTCGAAGTCGCAGTCGATGCCGTGCCGGGCGACCGCCTTCTCGATCTCGTCGAGATTGCGGGCGCCCAGCTTCTCCAGTGTGTGGATCTCGTCCGGCCAGCGGGTGAGCCCGTTGGGCAGACCGTGGGTGAGGGATGCGGCGCAGAAGCCGCCGTTGCGGCCGGAGGCGGCCCAGCCCACCTCGCGGCCCTCCAGCAGCACCACGTCCCGCTGCGGGTCGCGCTCCTTGGCGATCAGCGCGGTCCACAGCCCGCTGTAACCGCCGCCGACGACCAGCAGGTCGCAGGTCTCGGCACCGGTGAGCGCGGGCTCGGGGCGGGGCCTGCCGGGGTCGTCCAGCCAGTACGGGACCGGCTGGGCTTCGGAAAGTGCCTTTGTCCAACGGCTCATGGCGCTTGGGGCCATGATTTCAACTCCCTACGACTGCCTTTACGCCTTGTGCTTGGTGCGGCGATTGCTGATGACCATGGAGGTCAGGACGAACAGCACGGCGAGGACGAACATGGCCGTACCGATGACATTGATCTGCACGGGCGTGCCGCGCTGGGCCGAACCCCAGACGAACATGGGGAAGGTGACGGTGGAGCCCGCGTTGAAATTGGTGATGATGAAATCGTCGAAGGAGAGCGCGAAGGCGAGCAGCGCGCCCGCGGCGATTCCCGGTGCCGCGATCGGCAGGGTGACCCGCAGGAACGTCTGGAACGGGCCGGCGTAGAGGTCCTGCGCGGCCTGTTCCAGCCTCGGGTCCATCGACATGACGCGCGCCTTGACGGCCGTCACGACGAAGCTGAGGCAGAACATGATGTGGGCGATGAGGATCGTCCAGAAGCCCAGCTGGACGCCCATGTTGAGGAAGAGCGTGAGCAGCGAGGCCGCCATCACCACCTCGGGCATCGCCATGGGCAGGAAGATCAGCGAGTTGACGGCACCCCGCGCGCGGAAGCGGTACCGCACCAGCGCGAACGCGATCGCCGTGCCGAGCGCGGTGGCGCCCAGCGTCGCCCAGAACGCGATCTGGAGGCTGAGCGAGAGCGAGCCGCACAGGTCGGCGACCCCGCACGGGTCCGTCCAGGCGTCCGTGGAGAACTTCTGCCACTCGTAGTTGAAGCGCCCCTTCGGATCGTTGAAGGAGAACACCGTCACCACGACGTTCGGCAGCAGCAGATAGGCGAGCGTGAACAGTCCCGCGATGACGACGAGACGGCGCTTGAGCCAGTTGACGAAGGCCATTTAAACCAGATCCTCCGTCCCGGACCTGCGGATGTAGAGCGTGACCATGATGAGGATCGCGAACATCAGGATGAAGGAGAGGGCGGCGGCCGTCGGATAGTCCAGGATGCGCAGGAACTGCGACTGGATGACGTTGCCGATCATGCGGGTGTCGGTGGAGCCGAGCAGGTCCGCGTTGACGTAGTCACCGGCGGCCGGGATGAAGGTCAGCAGCGTGCCGGAGACGACACCCGGCATCGACAGCGGGAAGGTGACCTTGCGGAAGGTGGTGAAGGGCCTGGCGTACAGATCGCCCGCCGCCTCGTGCAGCCGGCCGTCGATCCGCTCCAGCGAGGTGTACAGCGGCAGGATCATGAACGGCAGGAAGTTGTACGTCAGACCGCAGACCACCGCGAGCGGGGTGGCCAGCACCCGGTCGCCCGAGGTCATGCCGAGCCAGCTGGTGACGTCCAGGACGTGCAGCGCGTTGAGCGCGCCGACGACCGGGCCGCCGTCCGCGAGGATCGTCTTCCAGGCGAGGGTGCGGATCAGGAAGCTGGTGAAGAACGGGGCGATCACCAGGATCATGATCAGGTGCTTCCAGCGGCCCGCGCGGAAGGCGATCAGATACGCCAGCGGGTAGCCGAGCAGCAGACACAGGACCGTCGCGGCGCCGGCGTACAGCACCGAGCGCAGGAACTGCGGCCAGTACTCGGAGAGAGCGTCCCAGTAGGTCGCGAAGTGCCAGGTGACCTGGTAGCCCTCTTCCAGGGAGCCCGTCTGCACGGACGTCGAGGCCTGGTAGACCATCGGCAGCGCGAAGAAGACGATCAGCCACAGGATGCCGGGGAGCAGCAGCAGATACGGCATCCAGCGGCCACGCCTGCGCGGCGGCTTCTGCTCCGGGGCGGGTGGCGCGAGAGGCGGTGGCGCCTCGGTGACGGCGGCCATCAGGAGCCCTCCTCGACCTTCTCCACGCCCGCCTGGATGTCCTGGGCGGCGTCCAGGCCGAAGGTGTGGGCCGGGCTCCAGTGCAGGACGACCTCGGCGCCGGGCGCCAGCCGGGCGTCGCGGTCGACGTTCTGGACGTAGACCTGGAGCGCGGCGCCCGCGGGGCTGTCCACGACGTACTGGGTGGAGACGCCGATGAAGCTGGCGTCGGCGATCCGTCCCGTGACCCGGTTGCGGCCGTCCGGGATCGCCCCCGCGTCGTCGGCGTGCGTGAGGGAGATCTTCTCGGGCCGTACGCCGACCAGCACCTTGCCGCCGGTCGCCGTGGGGGCACTGCACCGCTGGGACGGCAGGGTCAGCTTGCCGCCGCCCGCCCTGAGCACGATCTCGTCGCCGCTCGTGGCGTCGACCTCGGCCTCGATCAGGTTGGAGGTGCCGAGGAAGTTGGCGACGAAGGTGGTCTTCGGGTTCTCGTACAGGTCGGCGGGGGCGCCCAGCTGTTCGACGCGGCCCGCGTTCATCACGGCGACCGTGTCGGCCATCGTCATGGCCTCCTCCTGGTCGTGCGTGACATGGACGAACGTGATGCCGACCTCGGTCTGGATGCGCTTGAGCTCCAGCTGCATCTGGCGGCGCAGCTTCAGGTCGAGCGCGCCGAGCGGCTCGTCGAGCAGCAGCACCTTGGGGTGGTTGATCAGCGCGCGGGCGACCGCGACGCGCTGCTGCTGGCCGCCGGAGAGCTGGTGCGGCTTCTTGCGCGCGTGCTCGCCGAGCTGGACCAGCTCCAGCATCTCGTCGACCTGCTTCCTCACGCTCTTGATGCCGCGCCGGCGCAGACCGAAGGCGACGTTCTCGAAGATGTCCAGGTGCGGGAAGAGCGCGTAGGACTGGAAGACGGTGTTCACCGGCCGCTTGTAGGGCGGCAGGTGGGTCACGTCCTGGTCGCCGAGGTGGACGGTGCCGGCGGTCGGCTCCTCCAGGCCCGCGATCATCCGCAGGGTGGTGGTCTTGCCGCAGCCGGAGGCGCCGAGCAGGGCGAAGAAGGAGCCCTGCGGCACGGTCAGGTCGAGCGGGTGCACGGCGGGGAAGGCGCCGTAGGACTTGCTGATCCCGGAGAGGCGGACGTCGCCGCTGGTGTCTGTCGTCGTCATGGTCGTCACGCCCCTGTGAGCTTCGCGAACTTCTCTTCGTAGGCCGTCTCTTCCTTCGCGCTCAGCGAGCGGAAGGCGCGAGACTTGGCGGCCATGGCCTTGTCGGGCAGGATCAGCGGGTTGTTCGCCGCGTCCTCGTCGATCTTCGCCAGCTCGTCCTTCACCCCGTCGACGGGACACACGTAGTTGATGTACGCGGCGAGCTGGGCGGCCGGGCGAGGCTCGTAGTAGTAGTCGATCAGCCGCTCGGCGTTGGTCTTGTGCCGGGCCTTGTTGGGCACCAGCAGGTTGTCCGTCGACGTCATGTAACCGCTGTCGGGGATGACGAAGCCGACGTCGGGGCTGTCCGCCTTGAGCTGCACCACGTCACCGGCCCACGCGACACAGGCCGCGAGGTCGCCCTTGGTGAGGTCCGAGGTGTAGTCGTTGCCGGTGAAGCGGCGGATCTGGCCCTTGTCGACGGCCTTCTGGAGGCGGGCGATCGCCGCGTCGTAGTCGTCGTCGGTGAACTTCCCCGGGTCTTTGCCCATGTCGAGCAGGGTCATGCCGACGCTGTCGCGCATCTCGGACAGGAAGCCGACCCGCCCCTTGAGCCTGGGGTTGTCGAGCATGTCCGAGACGGACGTCACCTCCACGCCGTCGAGCGCCTTCTTGTTGTAGGCGATGACCGTGGAGATACCGGTCCACGGGTAGGAGTACGCCCGTCCCGGGTCCCAGTCCGGGCTGCGGAACTGCTGGGACAGGCGGGCGTAGGCGGTGGGCAGGTTGGACGGGTCCAGTTTCTGGACCCAGCCGAAGCGGATCAGGCGCGCGGCGAGCCAGTCGGTCACGCAGATCAGGTCGCGGCCGGTGGGCTGGCCGGCCGCGAGCTGCGGCTTGATCTTGCCGAAGAACTCGACGTTGTCGTTGATGTCCTCGGTGTACTTGACCGAGATGCCGGTCCGCCGCTTGAACTCGTCGAGCGTGGGATGGCGCTCCTCGCTGTCGTCGACGTCCATGTACTCGGTCCAGTTGGAGAAGCTGACGGTCTTCTCCTTGGCCGAGTGGTCCTCGGACGAGACCCCGGAGGTCTTCGCCGCCGGCGGGATGCCGCAGGCGCTGAGCGCCCCCAGACCGCCGGCCGCGAGCGCGCCGCCGGCGGAGGCGCGCAGCAGGGAACGGCGGCTGAGAGCGGCCCTGCCGTTCCGGAAGCTGCGCCGCATGGCGGCCACTTGGGCCGGGGACAGGCGGTCGGGCTCGTACTGCTCCATGCGCGTTGGTGCCCTTTCGGGAGGTCGGTCGGCCGCGGGTCGGGCGGCCTGTGTGCTATCGGTCCCCGAAGATCGTGCGGTGCCAGTCCTTCCGGGCCACCGCCGTGTTGTCGAACATGACGTGCTTGACCTGCGTGTACTCCTCGAAGGAGTAGGCGGACATGTCCTTGCCGAAGCCGGACGCCTTGTAGCCGCCGTGCGGCATCTCGCTGATGATCGGGATGTGGTCGTTGACCCACACACAGCCCGCCTTGATCTCGCGGGTGGCCCGGTTCGCCCGGTACACGTCCCGGCTCCACGCGGAGGCGGCGAGGCCGTACGGCGTGTCGTTGGCCAGCGCGATGCCCTCGCCGTCGCTGTCGAAGGGCAGCACGACCAGCACCGGACCGAAGATCTCGGACTGGACGATCTCGCTGTCCTGGGGCGCGTCGGCGACGAGCGTGGGCCGGTAGTAGGCCCCCTTCTCCAGCTCGCCCTGGGGTGCCGCGCCGCCGGTGACCACGCGCGCGTAGGCCCGCGCCCGGTCGACGAACCCGGCGACGCGGTCCCGCTGGGCGTGCGAGATCAGCGGTCCGAGGTCCGTCCCCTCGGCGAACGGGTCGCCGAGCCGCACGGTCTCCATGAGCGCGGCGGTGCGGGTGACGAACTCTTCGTACAGCGGACGCTGCACGTACGCGCGCGTGGCGGCCGTGCAGTCCTGCCCGGTGTTGATGAGCGCGCCCGCGACCGCGCCGTGGACGGCGGCCTCCAGGTCGGCGTCGTCGAAGACCACGAACGGCGCCTTGCCGCCCAGCTCCAGGTGGAGCCGCTTGACGGTGGCGGTGGCGATCTCGGCGACCCGCTTGCCGACCGGGGTGGAGCCGGTGAACGAGGTCATGGCGACATCGGGGTGGCCGACGAGATGCTCGCCCGCCTCCTTGCCGGTACCGGTGACGATGTTGACGACGCCGTCCGGGATCCCGGCCTCCGTGACCGCCTCCGCGAAGAGCAGGGAGGTCAGCGGAGTGATCTCGGCTGGCTTCAGGACGATCGTGTTGCCCGCGGCGATCGCCGGGAGGATCTTCCAGGCGGCCATCTGGAGGGGGTAGTTCCAGGGCGCGATGGAACCGACGACACCGATGGGTTCCCGGCGCACGTACGACGTGTGGTCCCCGGAGTACTCCCCGGCCGACTGCCCCTGCAGATGCCGGGCGGCGCCCGCGAAGAAGGCGGTGTTGTCGATCGTGCCCGGGACGTCGAACTCACGGGTGAGCTTGAGCGGCTTGCCGCACTGGAGCGACTCGGCGCGGGCGAATTCCTCGGCACGGTCGGCGAGGACGGCGGCGAGCCGGTGCAGCGCGTCCGACCGCTCGCCGGGGGTGGCCCCGGCCCAGGCCGGGAACGCGGCGCGGGCCGCGGCCACGGCGGCGTCGACGTCGTCCGTGCTCGCCAGCTGGTAGACGTGGACCTCCTCGCCGGTGGCGGGGTCGACGACGGCGTGCGTACGGCCGGACGTGCCCTTGGTCAGTCTGCCGCCGATGTACTGCGCGCCGGCCGCGAAGCGGTCCTGTGCCGGGAATCGTTCCGGGGTGGTGGTGCCCGGGTTGTGCATGTCGCTCTCCTCCGCCGAAACCCCGCCCGGCATGGTGTCCAGGGGGGTGGGTGGCGTAGCTCCAGCTCGATTTGAGTGCCGATCCTGACAGAGCGATGGGACTCCAACAAGTGATTCCGTTGTTGCCTTTTGGTTACGCGACGGAATCTGTCGACCAGGTGTCGAGTCGACGCGAAAAACAGGGGACGGAGTGTCAGTGGTGGCTGCGACACTGCCGTGCATGGAGAAGATCGACTCGCGGGAAGCCCTGGTCAAGGAGGTACGAGCGGGGGCCCGGGTGAAGTATCTGTACTTCTGGGGGCACCGCCCGCGGCCGGACGGACGGATCGGGCCGAGCTGCCTGAGCCAGTGGTGGCCCTCCCCCTTCACGGTCGACGGCGTGGAGTACGCGACGGCCGAGCACTGGATGATGGCCGCGAAGGCCCGCCTGTTCGGCGACGCGGAGGCGGAGCGGCGGGTGCTGGCCGCGGGGCGTCCGGCGGAGGCGAAGAAGGCGGGGCGGCTGGTCCGGGGGTTCGACGAGGACGTCTGGGAGCGGGAGCGGTTCGGCATCGTGGTCGAGGGCAGCGTCGGGAAGTTCGCCGCCCACGCGGAGCTGCGGGAGTTTCTGCTGGGCACGGGAGAGCGGGTGCTGGTGGAGGCCAGTCCGGTGGACCGGGTCTGGGGCATCGGCCTCGCCGCCGACGACGAGGGGGCGGGGGATCCGGAGCGGTGGCGGGGGCCGAACCTGCTGGGGTTCGCGCTGATGGAGGCGCGGCGGCGACTGCGCCAGGGGGCACAGCCCCACGCACTCCGTACGGCACCAGGGCCCTGGCCCCCGGACACGGGCGGGGCCGCCGGCCCCACCACCCTCACCGGACCACGATCACCAGCACGCCCGTCGTGATGCCCAGAACGATCCCGGCGGCACCGCAGATGATGCCCGCCAGCGCCTGACCCCCGTTGGTGGCCTGCCCTCGCTTCGCCTTCCCCCGGCCGATCGCGCCGAAGATCACGCCGAGGATGCCGAGGATGATGGCCAGCGGCCAGAGGCAGAACACGATCGCCGCGAGGATGCCGAGCACCAGCCCGGCCGTGCCCATCCCGTTGGCGCCGTCCGGCGGCATACCCGGCCAGCCGTAGTAGCCGCCTCCGGCGGCGGGAGGCGGATACCCGTATCCGCCGGGATATCCGTACGGCATCTGCCCGGGACCGTGCGGGGCGATCGGCGGCGGGGGAACCGCACCGCCCCGCGGCCGCGGACCGGGCGGGGCCGGCGGCGCGAAGGGATCACCGAGACCGCCCGGCGGAGGACCCGGACTCGGCGGAGCGGTCGGGGCCGCCCACTGCGACGACACCTCGCCACCGCCCGCGGCGGGCAACGAGGTGATGGTCTGCTGGTCGTGGACCGAGGGCGGTACGGGGCCACTGCCGGAGGCGAGCGTGTCGCCGGGCCCGGCAGGGGTGCCGAGGGGCGCCGGATCGGCGGGCTCCCCCGGCACGGGCTTCTCGAAGGACACCTTCGACGCGTCCGCCTTCGACTCCCGCGCCGGCTCCGGCGGTGCCCAGGGATCGCGCGGGGCGTCAGAGCGCGGCGGCGCGGGCCGGGGCGTGTCGTCGTGCCCCGGCGCCACCGGCGGCTGCGCGTCGTCGGACATGCGCGAGATCCCCTCTGTCGTACGTTCCGTCATGCTACGGCCACACCCAAACCCCTTCCCCCCGCGCCCCTCAGGGGCACGGAGGACTGCACGACCAGCCCCCCACACACAAACCCGCACCCCGCCCCCACCCCCACCCGTCCTACGATGACCCCGACCCACCGATCAGCCGATCACCCGCGCGCCCGCCCGCCCCGCCCGGCGGGGCAGAGCAGCGCGCCGCTCCGGGGAGGAACCCGTGACCGACCGTCCCACCACGCCACAGCCCACCGCAGGTGACTTCATCGCCGGCCTGCCGAAAGCCGAACTGCACGTCCACCACGTCGGCTCCGCCTCCCCCCGCATCGTCGCCGAACTGGCCGCCCGCCACCCCGACTCGAAGGTCCCCACGGACCCCGAGGCCCTGGTCGACTACTTCACGTTCACGGACTTCGCGCACTTCATCGAGGTGTACCTGTCGGTCGTCGACCTCATCCGCACCCCGGAGGACGTCCGCCTGCTGACCTACGAGGTGGCCCGCGAGCTGGCCCGCCAGCAGGTGCGCTACGCCGAGCTGACCATCACCCCCTTCTCGTCCACCCGCCGCGGCATCGACGAGAAGGCGTTCATGGACGCGATCGAGGACGCCCGCGAGGCGGCGGAGGCCGAGTTCGGGACCGTGCTGCGCTGGTGTTTCGACATCCCGGGCGAAGCGGGCCTGGAGGCGGCCGAGGAGACGACCCGGCTGGCCACGGACGACCGCGTCCGCCCGGAGGGCCTGGTCTCCTTCGGGCTCGGCGGCCCGGAGATCGGCGTGCCGCGCCCGCAGTTCAAGCCGTACTTCGACCGCGCGATCGCGGCCGGCCTGCGGTCCGTGCCGCACGCGGGCGAGACGACCGGCCCGCAGACGGTCTGGGACGCGCTCACCCACCTGCGCGCCGAGCGCATCGGCCATGGCACCAGCTCCGCGCAGGACGAGAAGCTGCTGGCGCATCTCGCCGAGCACCGCGTCGCGCTGGAGGTGTGCCCGACCTCGAACATCGCCACGCGCGCGGTCCGCACCCTGGACGAGCACCCCCTCGGGGAGTTCGTCCGCGCCGGTGTCCTCGTCACGATCAACTCCGACGACCCGCCGATGTTCGGCACCGACCTGAACACCGAGTACGCGGTCGCCGCCCGCCTCCTCGACCTGGACGAGCGCGGCCTCGCCGGTCTGGCGAAGAACGCCGTCGAGGCGTCCTTCCTGGACCCGGCGGGCAAGGCCCGGCTGGCCGCCGAGATCGACACGTACACCGACACGTATCTCGCGGGCCGACTCGCGCCCTGACCCGTCCGCTGCGGGGCCCAGCACAATGGGCCCATGCGCAACGTGACCGCCGTGGCCCACCGCGGCGCCCCTTACCACGCCCGTGAGAACACCCTGCACTCGCTGCGTACCGCGCTCGAACTGGGCGCGGACGCGGTCGAGATCGACGTACGGCTGACCCGGGACGGTGTGCCGGTGCTGCTGCACGACGAGACGCTGAAGCGGCTGTGGGAGGTGGACCGTCCGGTACTGGCGCTGACCGCCGCCGAGTTGAGCGAGGTGACGGCGGAGCGGGTGCCGACGCTGGCCGCGGCGCTGGCGGCGACCGGGGACAGCCGGGTGATGCTGGATCTGCCGGGCACCCCGGACGTCCGGGCGGCCCGCCGGGTGGTGGACGTGGTCCGCGAGTGCCGCGCCGAGGACCGCGTCTACTACTGCGCGGGCGCCGCCGCGATGCTCGCGGTGCGCACCGCCGACCCCGCCGCCGAGATCGCCCTGACCTGGACGACGCTGGCGCCGCCGCGGCCCGCGCTGCTGGACGCGGTGCGCCCGCGCTGGCTCAACTACCGCTTCGGCCTGGTCGACCGCGACCTCGCCGCCCGGGTGCACCGCGACGGCTACCTCCTGTCGGTGTGGACACCGGACACGGTCCGCGCCATGCGCCGCCTCCTCGACCTGGACGTCGACTCCATCACCACCAACCGCATCGACGCCCTCTGCGCCCTGCGCCACCGGAGCTAGTCACGCGGCCCGGCGTGCTCCAGCGGCGGCGCGATGGCCTGGGCGTCCGCCCCCTCTCCCACCCACAGTCCGATCAGCAGTGCCGCCGTCGCCTCCACCAGCCCCGCCCGGTCCAGACCTCCGGCGTCCAGCGGCACACAGCCGAGGTCGCGGACGGGTCGGCGTACGGCGGACAGGGCGCTCTCGTCGTCGCCGCACAGCGGTACCGCCAGCGGGCGGCCGTCGAAGACGGGCGGGGTCAGCCGCCAGACGTCGACATGGCAGAGGTTGAAGGCCTTCACCACGTGCGCGCCGGGTGCGGCGGCGGCGATGCGCTCGGCCGCCGAGGGACCGCCCGCCGACCGACGATGATCAACGCCACCGACGCGAAGGGCGAGTCGGGGAACCCGGTGGTGGACGGCATCGTGCGGGCGGCGCTCCAGTAGGACCGTGAGGAGAAGGGGCGGGCGGCCCCACGGAGACCGTGGGGCCGCCCCGGCGGGGACTCAGCTCGCGGCCTTGAACCCGCGCAGCCGCAGCGAGTTGCTGACCACGAACACCGACGAGAACGCCATCGCCGCGCCCGCGATCATCGGGTTCAGCAGGCCCGCCGCGGCCAGCGGCAGCGCGGCCACGTTGTAGGCGAAGGCCCAGAACAGGTTGGACTTGATGGTGCCGAGGGTCCGGCGGGAGAGGCGGATCGCGTCGGCCGCGGCGCGCAGATCGCCGCGGACCAGGGTCAGGTCTCCGGCCTCGATCGCGGCGTCGGTGCCGGTGCCCATGGCGAGCCCCAGGTCGGCCCGGGCGAGCGCGGCGGCGTCGTTGACGCCGTCGCCGACCATGGCGACCGTACGGCCCTCGGCCTGGAGCCGCCTGACGACCTCGACCTTCTCCTCGGGCAGCACCTCGGCGATCACCTCGTCGATGCCGACCTCCTGGGCCACCGCCTCGGCGACGGCCCGGTTGTCGCCGGTGAGCAGCACGGGCCGCAGGCCGAGCGCCCGCAGTCGCCGGACGGCCTCGGCGCTGGTGTCCTTCACCGCGTCGGCGACCTCCAGGACGGCCCGCGCCTCGCCGTCCCAGGCGACCGCGATCGCGGTCCGCCCGGCGGCCTCGGCGGCCGCCTTGGCACGCTGAAGCTCCAGGGGCAGCTCGATCGTCCTCCCCCGCTCCCGGTTTCGCCCGAGCGGGGGGACCCCCGTCCCCAGCAGCCGCTCCCGGCCGACGAGCACGGTGTGCCCTTCGACGACGCCCCGCACGCCCAGTCCCGGGATGCCGGCGAAGTCCTCCGGCGTGGGCAGGTCCCCGACCCGCTCCGCGGCTCCGGCGGCGACG
This sequence comes from Streptomyces sp., assembly GCF_035645055.1. Taxonomy (GTDB): domain Bacteria; phylum Actinomycetota; class Actinomycetes; order Streptomycetales; family Streptomycetaceae; genus Streptomyces. The sequence continues at coordinate 44,131 of NZ_DASQNH010000092.1, forward strand.
GCCCGGGCGACGGGGTGCTCGGAGGCGTTCTCCAGGGCCCCGGCCAGCCGCAGCACCTCCGTGCTGTCGGTGCCGTCGGCGGTGTGCACGGCGAGGAGGGTCATCCGGCCGGTGGTGACGGTGCCGGTCTTGTCCAGGACGACGGTGTCGACCTTGCGGGTGGACTCCAGGACCTCCGGGCCCTTGATGAGGATGCCGAGCTGGGCGCCACGCCCGGTGCCGACCATCAGCGCGGTGGGGGTGGCCAGGCCGAGGGCGCAGGGGCAGGCGATGATCAGCACGGCGACGGCGGCGGTGAACGCGGCGGTCAGTCCGGCGCCGTTGCCCAGCCAGAAGCCCAGGGTGCCGAGGGCGAGGGCGATGACGACCGGCACGAAGACGCCGGAGATCCGGTCGGCGAGGCGCTGGGCGGCGGCCTTGCCGTTCTGCGCGTCCTCGACCAGCTTGGCCATCCGGGCGAGCTGGGTGTCGGCGCCGACCCGGGTGGCCTCGACGACCAGCCTGCCTCCGGCGTTCACGGTGGCGCCGGTGACCGCGTCGCCGACGCCGACCTCGACGGGGACGGACTCGCCGGTGAGCATGGAGGCGTCGACGGCGGAGGTGCCCTGGACGACGGTGCCGTCGGTGGCGATCTTCTCGCCGGGCCGGACGAGGAAGCGGTCGCCGGTCTTCAGCTCCGCGACGGGCACACGCACTTCGGTGCCGCCGCGCAGCACGCTGACGTCCTTGGCGCCCAGTTCCATCAGCGCCCGCAGCGCGGCGCCCGCCTTGCGCTTGGAGCGGGCCTCGAAGTAGCGGCCGGCCAGGAGGAACGCGGTGACGCCGGCGGCGGCCTCCAGGTAGATGTTGGCGGCGCCGTCGCTGCGGGCGATGGTCAGCTCGAAGGGGTGGGTCATGCCGGGCGTGCCGGCGCTGCCGAGGAAGAGCGCCCACAGCGACCAGAGGAACGCCGCCGCGGTGCCGACCGAGATCAGCGTGTCCATGGTGGCGGCGCCGTGCCGGGCGTTGGCCCAGGCGGCGCGGTGGAAGGGCCAGGCGGCGTAGGTGACGACGGGGGCGGCGAGAGCCAGGGACAGCCACTGCCAGTACGTGAACTGCAACACCGGGATCATGGCCATGGCGATCACCGGTACGGCGAGCACGACGGCGGTGATCAGCCGTTCCCGCAGCGGCTTGAGCTCGTCGGCCTCGGGCACCGCCTCGGGGGCGGCTTTTGGGGGTGCGGGTTCCCGCGCGGTGTATCCGGTGGCCTCGACGGTGGCGATCAGTTCGGGGACGGTGACGTCTCCCGCGTAGGCCACCTTCGCCTTCTCCGTGGCGTAGTTGACGGTGGCGGTGACGCCGTCCATGCGGTTGAGCTTCTTCTCTATGCGCGCGGCACAGGAAGCGCAGGTCATCCCGCCGATCACGAGTTCGACCTCGGTGGCACCAGGGGCCGTGATGGTCATTGCCGCTCCTCCTGAGCTTCCTTCTGGCTGTCTCTCGACTCCTCTTCACTTGATACCCCTGGGGGGTATAAGCTGCTCACATATATACCCCCTATGGGTACCCGGATCAAGAGCAGCACTCAGGAGTCAGAGATGCGCCCCCTGTACAAGATCGGTGCCTTCGGCGCCGCGCTGGCCGCCTCCTTCGCCGCCGCGTACGGCATCGGCGACGCCGTCTCCCCGCTCTCCACGGACCCGGGCGGGGGCGGGCACGAGTCGGCCGCCCACAGCTCCCCCGCGCCGGCGGACACCTCACCCGGCGGCCTGCAGATCTCCGAACGCGGCTACGCCCTCGACCTGAAGACCCCGCGCGTGACGGCGGACGAACCGGCCACCCTGCGCTTCGTCATCCGCGACGCGGACGGCCGCCCGGTGACCGACTACCGCCGCGAGCACGAGAAGGACCTGCACCTGATCGTCGCCTCACGCGACCTCACCACCTACCGCCACCTGCACCCCACCCGGTCCGCCGACGGCACCTGGACGACCACGACCGTCCTCCCCGACCCCGGCGGCTACCGCGTCCTCGCCGACTTCACCCCCGCCGCCGAACGCGAGGGCCTGACCCTGGGCGCCGACCTCGCGGTCTCCGGCACCTACACCCCCGACGCCCTGCCCGCGCCCTCCGCCACGGCCACCGTGGACGGCTACACCGTCACCCTCGACGGCACCCTGAAGGCCGGCGGCGAGAGCGACCTCACCTTCACCGTCCGCCGCGACGGCAAGCCGGTCACCGGCCTCCAGCCCTACCTCGGCGCCTACGGCCACCTGGTCGCCCTGCGCTCCGGCGACCTCGCCTACCTCCACGTCCACCCGCACGAGGAGGCCCACGGCACCACGGTCTCCGGCCCCCGGATCGCCTTCTCCGCGACCGCGCCCAGCGAGGGCGCCTACCGGCTCTTCCTCGACTTCAAGGCCGCCGGCCAGGTCCACACGGCGGCCTTCACGGTCCGGGCGGGCGAGCACACCTCGGTCCCGGCCCCCACCCCGGAGCAGCACGAGGAGCAGGCCCCGCACGGGCACTGACACGACGCGGTCGTCACAACCCGGCGATCGCGTTCCAGAACTTGCCGGACTCCGCCCGCTCCCCGGAGGTGACGTCCCGCGCGACGGCGAGCCGCTCGCGCGTCGCGGCGCCCGGGAAGATCAGCGGGTGCCCGGCCAGGGCGGCGGTCTCCGGGTCCCGGGCGGCGGCCAGGACGTCACCACTGGAGAGGGCGGGGGCGCGCGGCAGCGGGGGCGGGGTGTCGCGTCACGTTCGGTGGGACAGGACGATCCCGGCATGCCTGCTCCGGGGCCGCCGGCGGGCGCGGTCCGCCTGAAGGACTCGTGTCGACGCGGAGGGGCCGGTTCGCCAGGTCAGTCGCTCGTCGAGGGCGAAGCGGTCGTCGGCGGCTCGCTCGCCGGGCGCGGATGCGCGGCGGGTACGCCACAGCCGGCGAGCCCGGTGTGTCCCGTGAGGGCGGCGATCCCGCCGGGGCCGCGCAGCAGGGACGGCGAGCGGGGTGGGTGATCTCGGGGGCATCACGGACGGAGGCCGGGCCCGGCGGCAGGCGGACAATCGACCCCGGCCGAGGGTGCTCGGGCGGAGCCGACACCCGTCGAGCCTGGGCACTCCCGCTGACCCGCGACACCGCCGGGACGGACGTGGCCCCGGACGGTCCGTCCTCCGTCCGGGGCCACGGGGCTCACGGGTTCACCGCTGCGTGACGATCACGCGTCCAGCGACGTCATGACGTGCTTGATCCGGGTGTAGTCCTCGAAGCCGTAGCCCGACAGGTCCTTGCCGTAGCCGGACTTCTTGAAGCCGCCGTGCGGCATCTCGGCGACCAGCGGGATGTGGGTGTTGATCCACACGCAGCCGAAGTCGAGCTTCTTGGACATCCGCATGGCGCGGCCGTGGTCCTTGGTCCACACCGAGGAGGCGAGGGCGTACTCGACGCCGTTGGCGTACTCCACCGCCTGGTCCTCGTCGGTGAAGGACTGCACGGTGATGACCGGGCCGAAGACCTCGTTCTGGATGATCTCGTCGTCCTGCTTCAGCCCCGACACCACGGTCGGCGCGAAGAAGTAGCCCTTGTCGCCGACGCGCTCGCCGCCCGCCTCGACCTTGGCGTGCGCGGGCAGCCGCTCGATGAAGCCGGCGACCTGCTTGAGCTGGTTCGGGTTGTTCAGCGGGCCGAAGAGCACGTCCTCGTCGTCCGGCTGCCCGGTCTTGGTCTCGGACGCGGCCTTGGCGAGCGCGGCGACGAACTCGTCGTGGATGGACTCCTGGACGAGCACGCGGGTGGCGGCCGTACAGTCCTGGCCGGCGTTGAAGAAGCCCGCGACGGAGATGTCCTCGACGGCCTTGGCGATGGCCGCACTGTCGAGGTCGTCGAATACGACGACCGGCGCCTTGCCGCCCAGCTCCAGGTGGACCCGCTTGAGGTCCTTGGAGGCGGACTCGGCGACGGACATGCCGGCGCGCACCGACCCGGTGATGGAGGCCATCGCCGGGACGGAGTGCTCGACCATCATGCGGCCGGTGTCGCGGTCGCCGCAGATGACGTTGAAGACGCCCTTGGGCAGGATCGAACCCATGATCTCGGCCATCAGGACGGTGGAGGCCGGAGTGGTGTCCGAGGGCTTGAGGACGACGGTGTTGCCCGCGGCGATGGCCGGGGCGAACTTCCACACGGCCATCATCATCGGGTAGTTCCACGGCGCGACCTGGGCGCAGACGCCGACCGGCTCGCGGCGGATGATCGAGGTCATCCCGTCCATGTACTCACCGGCGGAGCGGCCCTCCAGCATCCGCGCGGCGCCCGCGAAGAAGCGGATCTGGTCCACCATCGGCGGGATCTCCTCGGTGCGGGTCAGCCCGATGGGCTTGCCCGTGTTCTCCACCTCGGCCGCGATCAGCTCCTCGGCGCGCTCCTCGAACGCGTCCGCGATCTTCAGGAGGGCCTTCTGCCGCTCGGCGGGGGTGGTGTCGCGCCAGGCCGGGAACGCGGCCTCGGCGGCCGCCATGGCGGCGTCGACGTCGGCCTGCCCGGACAGCGGTGCGGTGGCGTACGCCTCGCCGGTGGCGGGGTTCACCACGTCGGTGGTCCGTCCGTCGGCGGCGTCCCGGAACTCTCCGTCGATGTAGTTGCGCAGACGACGCAGCTCGGTGCTCACTGCCGGCCCTCCTGTCGATGTCCATACCTTGAGATGCCCACCCTAGTCGTTCGCCCCACGGTTTCAACACCCCCCAACGTCCCAGATCTGCGAAATCCGCAAGCTCCGATCACGTAAACAACGGATTTCATCGATCTGGCCTTGCGAAACTGTCGAGTCCTCGTGCACAGTGAGGTCGTGGCCAGTCGAAGCGCAGACCAGAGGGACTCCCGCGAGTCCAGGAACGGCACCCCCCAGCTGGATGCCGTCTCCCTCGCCATCATCGAACAGCTGCAGGAGGACGGCCGCCGGCCGTACGCCGCGATCGGCAAGGCCGTGGGCCTGTCCGAGGCCGCCGTGCGCCAGCGCGTCCAGAAGCTGCTCGACCAGGGCGTGATGCAGATCGTCGCCGTCACGGACCCGCTCACCGTGGGCTTCCGCCGGCAGGCGATGGTCGGGATCAACGTCGAGGGTGATGTGGAGTCCATCGCCGACGCGCTGACTGACATGTCGGAAGTGGAGTACGTGGTGATGACCGCGGGCTCGTTCGACATCCTCGCGGAGATCGTCTGCGAGGACGACGACCACCTGCTGGACGTCATCAACAAGCGCATCCGGTCCCTGCCCGGCGTGCGCTCCACCGAGAGCTTCGTCTATCTGAAGCTCAAGAAGCAGACCTACATGTGGGGAACCCGATAACCCGTGAGGACCCGATAACCGTGAGCACCAAGGACCTCAGCCAGAGCGCGTACGACCACCTGTGGATGCACTTCACCCGCATGTCGTCGTACGAGAACGCCCCCGTCCCGACCATCGTCCGCGGTGAGGGCACCTACATCTACGACGACAAGGGCAAGCGCTACCTCGACGGTCTCGCGGGCCTGTTCGTGGTCCAGGCCGGTCACGGCCGCCAGGAACTCGCCGAGACGGCCGCCAAGCAGGCGCAGGAACTGGCGTTCTTCCCGGTCTGGTCCTACGCCCACCCCAAGGCCGTCGAGCTGGCCGAGCGGCTGGCCCACCACGCGCCGGGCGACCTCAACAAGGTCTTCTTCACCACCGGCGGCGGCGAGGCGGTCGAGACCGCCTGGAAGCTCGCCAAGCAGTACTTCAAGCTCAAGGGCAAGCCGACCAAGTACAAGGTCATCTCCCGCGCGGTCGCCTACCACGGCACCCCGCAGGGCGCCCTGTCCATCACCGGCCTGCCCGCCCTGAAGGCCCCCTTCGAGCCGCTCGTCCCGGGCGCGCACAAGGTGCCGAACACCAACATCTACCGCGCCCCGATCCACGGCGACGACCCCGAGGCCTTCGGCCGCTGGGCCGCCGACCAGATCGAGCAGCAGATCCTCTTCGAGGGCCCGGAGACGGTGGCCGCGGTCTTCCTGGAGCCGGTGCAGAACGCCGGCGGCTGCTTCCCGCCGCCGCCCGGGTACTTCCAGCGGGTCCGCGAGATCTGCGACCAGTACGACGTCCTCCTGGTGTCGGACGAGGTCATCTGCGCCTTCGGCCGGCTCGGCACGATCTTCGCCTGCGACAAGTTCGGCTACGTCCCGGACATGATCACCTGCGCGAAGGGCATGACCTCGGGCTACTCCCCGATCGGCGCGTGCATCGTCTCCGACCGCATCGCCGAGCCGTTCTACAAGGGCGACAACACCTTCCTGCACGGCTACACCTTCGGCGGCCACCCCGTGTCGGCCGCGGTGGGCCTCGCCAACCTCGACCTGTTCGAGCGCGAGAACCTCACCCAGCACGTTCTCGACAACGAGGCCGCGTTCCGCTCCACGCTGGAGAAGCTGCACGACCTGCCGATCGTCGGCGACGTCCGCGGCAACGGCTACTTCTACGGCATCGAGCTGGTGAAGGACAAGACCACCAAGGAGTCCTTCAACGACGAGGAGACCGAGCGCGTCCTGTACGGCTTCCTGTCGAAGGCGCTCTTCGACAACGGCCTGTACTGCCGTGCCGACGACCGCGGCGACCCGGTCGTCCAGCTCGCCCCGCCGCTGATCTCCAACCAGGAGACCTTCGACGAGATCGAGCAGATCCTGCGCGCCACCCTCACGGAGGCGTGGACGAAGCTCTGATCTTCCTCAGGGATGATCATCTGCGGCCCCGGTGCCGCCCGTTCGAGTGAGAAACGGGCGCCCGGGGCCGTGTGCTGTCCGGGCTCCCGCACCGCGCTGCCTAGCGTGCCAGTGACCGATACGGCCCTGGCTTCGTTCCCCCGCACGGGGGAACAGGCACGGGAACTACGGATCTGAACCGAGGTGTACGCCCATGGAGGCCCCGCCGGACAACGACGTGCTCTGGGCACGGTCCCTGCACTTCACGCACAAGGACGGCTCCCCCGCGCTGAGCGGCGTCTCGCTCGGCGTCCGGGAGGGCGAGATCCTGGCCGTCACCGGCCCGCGCGGCAGCGGCAAGTCCACCCTGCTCGGTTGTCTGGCCGGGCTGGTGCGCGCCCAGCGCGGCGAGGTCTGGTTCAACAGCGTCCCCGTGCACACCATGGGCCCCCTGACCCGGGAACGGCTGCGCCGCGACCGGTTCGGCTGGATCGACCCGGCCCCCGTGCTCGTCCCGGAGCTGAACGTGTGGGAGAACGCGGCGCTCCCCCTGATGCTGCGCGGCACCACCCGCCGCCGGGCCAAGGTCGCCGCACAGGAGTGGCTGGAACGCCTCGACATCGGCGACAAGGCCCGCAGAAGCCCCGCCGACCTCACCCAGTCGGAGCGTCAGCGGGTCTGCGTCGCCCGCGCGCTGGCTCCCGCCCCCACGGTTCTGTTCGCCGACGAGCCCACCGCCCCGCTGCACCGCGCGGACCGCGGCCACGTCCTGCGGACCCTGACCACGGCGGCCCGCTCGCACGGCATCACGGTGGTGCTCGCCACCCACGACGCGGGGACCGCGGCCCTCGCCGACCGCGCGGTCTCCCTGCTGGACGGGCGCCGCGTGCGCACCGTCCACCTGCCCCCGGCCCCCGAGACGGAAGGCCGGGCCGCGTGCTCGCTCTCCGCCTGACCCGCAGCGCCCACCCGGCCGTCCAGCTGCGCCGCCTGCTGGTCGCGGCGGCCTCGGCGGGTACGGGCTTCCTCCTGCTGTCCGCCCTCGGCTACGCGCTCGGTCACCCCGACGAACCGGCCGGGTCCCTCCTGCTCCGTCTGGCCTGGTGCGCGACCCCCCTGGCCGCGACGGTCCACTTCGCCGTGGCGGTCGCCCGCACCGACCCGGCGACCGCGCCGCGCCCCGGCCTGTCGGCCGTGGGCCTGGGCCCGGGCCGCCTGATGACCGTCTCGGCGATCACCACGGCCCTGGCCACCACGCTGGGCTGCCTGCTGGCCCTCCTCGTCTTCCTGCACCTGCGCGGCGACCTCACCGGTCTGCCCTTCGACGGCGCCGCCGCCGACTTCCTCGCCGCGGACCAGCCCCTGCCGCTCCCCGCGGCCCTCACCCTGCTGGCGGCGATCCCGGCGACCGCGTCCCTCGCGGTGGCCCTCACCCTCCGCCCCCGCGACCCCGGGGCCACCGTCCAGGGCCCACGCCACCGCTTCGGCCGCTTCGGGGCGTTCGGCGGTTCGGCGGGACGCGAGACCTTCGGCGCGTACGGCAGGTTCGGCGCCCGTTTCGGCAAGCCGCGGGCGGTCGTGCCGGCCGGGGCGGCACCGGTGGTTCCCGGACGTGCCCCCTCCACGACGGCCGCCCCGCAAACGCCGAACACCGTGACCGCCCCCGAGGACACGGCCCGGGGCCAGGAGCGGTCACCGGACGCCGAGGCCACGCCCCGCCCCGCGCCCCCGTCCCCGTCCCCGTCCCCCCAGCAGACCCCGGCCACCCTCCCCTGGGGCATCGCCACCCTCGCCGCCGGCCTCGCCGTCGAGGCGTACGCAGGTCACACCACCCCCGCGGACCTCACCATGCCCAATGGCCTCACCACCGGCCCGGTCGGCGTCCTCCTCGGCTGGGCCCTGACCGCCGTGGGCCTCGCCCTGGCCGGCCCCGGACTCACCCACCTGTGCGGCCGTCTGCTGCAGTCCGTCCGCCCCGGCGCCCTCCGCCTCCTCGCGGGCCGCGCCCTGATGGCGGAGGCGGACCGGATCGGCCGCCCCCTCGGCGTGCTCTGCGCGGTGGCCTCCGCGGTGTACGCCCTGGCCGGCCTCCAGACCCCGGCCACCCTCGGCCCCCTCACCACCCTGGGCGTGCTGGTGGTCGCGGGCTGCGCCCTCGCGACCCTGCTGACCGCCGCCGTGGAGTCCCGGCAGGTCCGCTCCGACACCACCGCCGCCCTGCTGCGCCTCGGCGCCCCCGGCACGGTGCTGCGCGGCGCCGCCGCCCTGCGCGCGGGCGCGCTGCTGGCGGTGTTCGGCCCGCTGACCCTGCTCGTCGCCGCGCTGGCGGCCCAGCCGCTGGCCCACTGAGAACTCGTACGAAAAGATGCGCGGCCACCGATGAGTTCGCGCAGGCGCCCGGGTCTGCCTCCACGAACACCGCACGACACACACCGCCTAGGGAGACCCCGCATGTACCAGCAGATGATCTTCGTGAACCTGCCCGTCGCCGACGTGGACGCCTCGAAGAAGTTCTTCACCGAGCTGGGCTACTCGATCAACCCGCAGTTCAGCGACGAGACCACGGCGAGCGTGGTCATCAGCGACACGATCGTCGCGATGCTGCTCAGCAAGGAGAAGTACGCGCAGTTCACCAAGAAGGAGATCGCCGACGCCACCCGGACCAGCGAGGTGCTGATCGCGCTGAGCGCGGAGAGCCGGGAGAAGGTCGACGAGCTGGTGGACAAGGCGCTCGCGGCGGGCGGCACGACGGCCGGCGAGACGCAGGACATGGGCTTCATGTACGGCCGTTCCTTCGACGACCTCGACGGCCACACCTGGGAGGTCGTCTGGATGGACCCGGCGGCCATCGAGGGCTGACCCGCCCCGCGGACCCGGCTGCCTAGCATGGGCGGGTGCATCCGACACCCGCCCAGCCTCAGCAGAGTCACCACGCCTCCCACGACCGCGAGATCGAGTCCCGCGCGGAGTTCGACGAGGTGGTCTCCCGGACGCGGGGCTCTCTCGCCCACCACCGCGTCCAGGCCGTCGACCTGACGGACCGCACCGACGCCCTGCTCACCGCCGACGTCACCGGCGCCGTCTTCCTCGGCTGCCCCATGACCCCCGAGGCCGCCACCCGCGTGGGTGCCGCCGGCGCTCTCGTCTTCCCGCCCATACCGGGCCTCCCCTTCGACCCGTACCGCGGGTTCGTCTACACGTCGGACGAGTTGTTCGACGGACTCGACGAGGGGTACGAGGCCACCCCGGACGCCCTCTCCTACGCCTGGTTCCAGCAGACCAGGGCCGACGGCGACGTCTTCGCCTCCATGCTGCGCGCGGTGCACGACGACTCCGTATCCGACGCGCTCGACGAACTCCTCGTCGGCGCCCGGACGGTGGGTGTGATGGGCGGCCACGCGATGGCGCGCGGAACGGAGGCGTACGCCGGTGCCGCGCGCCTCGGTCGCGCGCTCGCCCGCGCGGGCTTCACCGTCGCGACCGGCGGCGGCCCCGGCGCCATGGAGGCGGCGAACCTCGGCGCGTACGCGGCCCCCTTCGAGGACGCCATGCTCACCGAGGCCCTCGCCGTCCTGGCCAAGGCGCCGTCGTTCGTCCCGTCGGTGACCGACTGGGCGCGGGCCGCCTTCGAGGTGCGCGCGGCCTGGCCCGGCGGCGGAGCCTCGGTCGGCATCCCGACCTGGTTCTACGGCCACGAACCGCCGAACGCCTTCGCCGCGCACATCGCCAAGTACTTCTCCAACGCCACCCGCGAGGACGGCCTGCTGGCCCGCTGCACCGCCGGGGTGGTCTTCCTGCCGGGCGCCGCAGGCACCGTACAGGAGATCTTCGACAACGCGACCCCGAACTACTACCAGTCGCGCGGCGAACCGACTCCCATGGTCCTGGTGGACACCGCGCACTGGACGGAGCACCTGCCGGCCTGGCCGCTGCTCCATGCGCTCGCGCGGGAGCGCCCGATGGCGGCCCGGGTCGCGCTGGTCGACCGGATCGAGGAGGCTCCGGAGGCGTTGAAACGTCTCGGCGGTTAATAAGCGGGCAAAGCCAACACCCGGGCGGGGTCCGCGCATTGACACTTCTTATGGAGCGCTTATAAACCTGTGAGGCTCCTGGGATGCCGGGGCGTCCACCGGACACCGGTGCCGTCCCGACTCCCCGTCAACCCCCCATGTGCGTATCCCGTAAGGACAAACGTGTCCATAACTCGCCGTAACGTTGCACGTTCCGTGCGCATGCTCGGTGTCGCCTCCGCCTCGGCCGCGCTCGCGCTCGGTGCCGCTGGCACCGCCCTCGCCTGCGACATCAGTGAGTTCTCCGCCGCCGCCGTGTGCGACGGCACCAAGGGCGTCATCACGGTCACCGACAAGGACCCCACGGGCGTCCCGGCGACCGTCTCGGTCTACCTGGAGAACAACGGCGCCGACGAGCGCCTGGTCGGCACCCAGGAGGTCCGCGGCTCCCGCGAAGGTGTCACGATCACCTTCGAGGAGGACTGGAAGCCCAACGCCACCTACCGGATCCGCGTCAAGGCCGGGAACCAGGTCGACGAGGACATCAAGCCGAACCTGACCACCCCGTCCACCCCGTGCAAGCCCGGGGAGGAGACGCCGTCCCCGACCCCGACCCCGACCCCGACCCCGACGCCGACCCCGTCCGCGACCCCCTCGGACACCCCGCCGGCCTCCGCGTCCCCGTCGGCACCCGCCGGCACTCCCACGCCCACCCCGTCCGCCCCCGAGGGCGGCAGCAGCGCGCCCGCGGACACCGTGAGCAACGCGCCGTCGCCCGCGGCCGGGAAGTCCAACCTCGCCGAGACCGGTGCGAGCTCCAGCACCGGACTGATCGCCGGCGTCGCGGCCGCCCTGGTCGTCGCCGGCGGTGGCGCGGTGTTCTTCGGCTTGCGCCGCCGCGGCGCCAAGAGCGACCGCTGATCACCCGCCCCGCGATGGCCCGTCCCCGCTACGGCCGGGGGGCGGGCCATCCGCGTGCCCGGGCCCGGCTCAGCCGAACGACGCCCGCTCCAGCCAGAAGTCCAGCAGTTCCCGTTCCCCCAGCACCTCCAGGTCCGGGCCGTCCGGCGGAAGGCGGCGGTAGAAGGCGAGCAGCACGGAGGTGAGCGGGCCGCGCAGCGCGACCGCCGCCTTCTCATGGCCGCGCCGCCAGACCACGCCGTCCTCGGCCAGCTCGATCAGCCACTCGGCGTTCAGCTCCGGATCGGCGTCGGTGGCGTGCAGGTGCAGGGTGCGGCCGGTGCCGCGCAGTTCGCCCGCCGGGTCGTCCGGCACGGCCCGCTGCACGAACTGCACGAGTTCCAGCCACTCGTCGACGGCGTCGGCCGCCACCTCGGGCGCCACGTCGTAGGGCAGCCCGGCGGCGAGCGTCGCGTCGGCACGGTGCACGGTGATCTCGTGGGTCATCCGGCGCGCCCAGAAACCGGCGTCGTTGACCCCGGACCAGGCCCACACCTTGGCGTCCGGCCCGGCCTCGCGCAGCGCGGCGACGACCGCCTCCCCGCTCTCCGCCAGCCAGGCGTCCAGCGCGGCCGCGTCCCCGGTGGTCTGCGGTCCGGCACCGCCCGGCACCCCGCTCGGCTCGATCTCCGCCTCGGCGCGGGTGCGCACCAGCAGCTCCACCCAGCGCAGCGCGCCGCCCGTGTGCCGCACCAGCTGCTCGAGGGACCAGTCGGGGCAGGTCGGCACGGTCGCGGAGAGATCGGCGCCGGAGGTCACCACGGCCCTCAACTGCCGCACTTGATGGGCTATTTCATCACAATAACGGTCATGCTCGAGTCGGCTCATGGGCCGAGCCTATGAGCCGCCCGCTCAGTCCAGCACCACGATTTCGGCCGCGTCGAACTCCACGCCGACCACATCGCCGACCTCGGGCGCCGACCGCAGCGCGCAGGCGGCCTCCAGGCGCGGGGCGTCCTCGGGCTGGAGGCGCACGGCGACATGGGTGCCCTTGAAGGTACGGGCGGCGACCGTGCAGCGCAGCCCGGCGTCGGCCGCCACCAGCCGGACCCCGGCGGGCCGCACGAGCAGCGAGCGCGCGCCCTGCGCGGCACCCTCGGGGACCGGCAGCTTGCCCCAGGGCGTGGCGGCGGCCTGCCCGGCGACGGTCGCGTCGACCACGTTGTCGAAGCCGAGGAACCGGGCGACGAAGGCGTCCGCCGGCCGCTGCCACACCTGAAGCGGCGTCCCGGCCTGGGCGATCCGCCCGTCCCGCATCACCACGACCCGGTCGGCGAGCGCGAACGCCTCCCCCTGGTCGTGGGTGACGGCGAGCACGGTGGTGCCCAACCGCCCGAACAGCTCCCTCAGTTCGACGACCAGCCGCTCCCGCAGCGAGCGGTCGAGCTGGCCCAGCGGCTCGTCCAGCATCAGCAGCCGCGGCCGGGGCGCGAGCGCGCGGGCCAGCGCGACCCGCTGCTGCTCGCCGCCGGAGAGCGCGGCCACGGCCCGCCGCCCGGCCCCGGGCAGCCCGACCAGCTCCAGCAACTCCTCGACCCGCTCGGCCCGTTCCCGCCGGGGCAGGCCGTGCATACGCGGCCCGAACGCCACGTTCCCGGCCACATCGCGCTGCGGGAACAGCTGATGGTCCTGGAACATCAGCCCGACGCCCCGCCGGTGGGCGGGCACACCCGCCTGGTCGCGGCCGTCGAGCAGCACCCGCCCGGCATCCAGCGGCTGGAGTCCGGCCACCACCCGCAGCAGCGTGGACTTCCCGCTGCCGCTCGGCCCGAGGACGCACACCACCTCGTGCTCGGCGACCTCCAGATCGACGCCGTCCAGCACGGGCCGCCCGCCGAACCGCACGGTGGCCCCCCGAAGACCCAGAAGCATCTAGAACTCCCCCGTCCGGTCGGTCCGCAGCCGCTCGAGGACCAGCAGCGCCACCGCGCACACCACCATCAGAATCGTCGACAGGGCCATCGCCTGCCCGTAGTTGAGGTCGCCGGGCCGCCCCAGCAGCCGGGCCACGGCGACCGGCAGCGTGGGGTTGTCGGGCCGCGCGATGAACACGGTCGCCCCGAACTCGCCCAGCGACACGGCGAACGCGAACCCGGCCGCGACCAGCAGCGCCCGCCGCACCATCGGCAGATCGACCTCCCGCCACACCCGCCACGGCGACGCCCCGAGCACCGCCGCCGCCTCCCGCAGCCGTACGTCCACCGCGCGCAGCACGGGCAGCATGGTCCGGATCACGAAGGGCACCCCGACCAGCGCCTGCGCCAGCGGAACCAGGATCCAGGAGGCGCGCAGATCCAGCGGCGGCTCGTCCAGCGCGATCAGGAAGCCGAAGCCGACGGTCACCGCGGAGACACCCAGCGGCAGCATGAGCAGCGCGTCGAACCCGCGCACGAACCGCCCGGCGTCCCGCCGGGTGAGGGCCGCGGCGGCGAGGGCGCCGATGACGACGGCGATGGCGGTGGCCGCCAGGGCGTACTCCAGCGAGTTGCCGATCGCCTCGATGGGCGGGACCAGGAAGGTGCCGCCGTCCGCGCGGGTCAGCGCGTCGTAGTAGGCGAACCCGGGCGCGTCGAGCGAGCGCTGCACTAGCACCGCCAGGGGCAGCAGAAGCAGGACGGCGACGGTGCAGAGCACTCCGGCGAGCAGCGCCCACTGGCCGGCCCCGCGCGGCCGGCGCGCGGTCACCGCCGCGTCCACCAGGCGCAGCGCGGCCTCCCGCCGCCGTACCGTCCAGGTGTGCACGGCGAGGATCGCGCCCACCGCCGCGAACTGGATCAGGGTGAGCACGGCGGCCGTGGACAGGTCGAAGATCTCCGAGGTCTGCCGGTAGATCTCGACCTCCAGCGTGGAGAACCGCGGCCCGCCGAGGATCTGCACCACGCCGAAGGAGGTGAAGGTGAACAGGAACACCATCAGCGCGGCGGCGGCCACGGCGGGCGCGAGCGCGGGCAGGGTGACCTGCCGCCAGGCCCGGAAGGGCGACGCGCCGAGCATGCGCGCGGCCTCCTCCTGCCGGGGGTCGAGCTGCGCCCACAGCCCGCCGACCGTGCGGACGACGACCGCGTAGTTGAAGAAGACATGCGCGAGCAGGATCGCCCACACCGTGGTGTCCAGCCGTACGCCCCACAGCTCGTCCAGCAGCCCGCCGCGCCCCAGCAGGGCCAGGAACGCGGTGCCGGCCACGACTGTGGGCAGCACGAACGGGACGGTCACCACCGCCCGCAGCAGCTGCTTGCCGGGGAACGCGAAACGACCGAAGACGTACGCGGCGGGGAGCGCGAGCAGCAGGGTCAGACCGGTCGAGGCGAGCGCCTGCCAGGTGGTGAACCACAGGACGTGCCGGATGTCGGGCTGGGCGAGCACGTCCCACAGCCGGCCGAACCGCCAGGCCCCGTCCGCGTTCAGACCGCGGGCGACGATCGCGGCGACGGGCCAGGCGAAGAAGGCGGCGAAGAACGCGACGGGCAGGGCCATCAGGCCCAGCCGCGCCGCGGCTCCCTTCCCGCGCCCCCTGCGGCGGGCTACTTCAGTACGAGCGAGGTCCACGACTTGACCCAGTCGTCCCGGTTGGCGGCGATCTTCGCCGGATCCATGGTCTCGGGGTCCTCAGCCTGCGGGCCGTACTTCACGAACTCCTCGGGGACCTGGGCGGCCTCGCTCACCGGGTAGACGAACATGTTGAGCGGCATGTCGTCCTGGAAGGTCTTGGTCAGCATGAAGTCGAGGAGCGCCTTGCCGCCCGCGGGGTTCTTGGCGTTGCTCAGCAGGCCCGCGTACTCGACCTGCCGGAAGCAGGTGCCCTCGGCGACACCGGTCGGGGCGGTCTTCGGCTTCGGGTCGGCGTAGATCACCTCGGCGGGCGGGGAGGAGGCGTACGACACCACCAGCGGCCGGTCGGCGCCCGCCTTCCTGCCGCCCGCGGAGCCGGAGAACTCCTCGTTGTAGGCCTGCTCCCAGCCGTCGACGACCTTCACACCGTTGGCCTTCAGCTTCTTCCAGTAGTCCGTCCAGCCTCCCCCGTTCTCGGCTTCGCTCGAGCGGGAGGTGCCCCCGTCGCCGTAGTGCGCGGCGGTGCCGAGCAGGAAGCCGAGGCCGGGCGAGGAGGTGGCCGGGTTCTCGGTGACCAGGAGGTTCTTGTACTCCGGCTTGATCAGGTCGTCGAAGGAGTCCGGCGGGGTCAGCTTGTGCTCGCTGAAGTACGCCTTGTCGTAGTTGACGCAGATGTCGCCGGTGTCGACGGGCGTGACCCGGTGCTTGTCCTGGTCGGCGCGGTACTCGGGAAGCACCAGGTCGGAGCCCTTCGGCTCGTACGCCTGGAAGAGGCCGTTGTCGAGGGCGCGGGACAGCAGGGTGTTGTCGACCCCGAAGAAGACGTCGCCCTGCGGGTTGTCCTTGGTCAGGATCGCCTTGTTGACGGCCTGCCCGGCATCGCCGTCCTCCAGGACCCTGACCTTGTAGCCGGACTGCTTCTCGAAGGCGGCGAGGACGTCCTTCGAGACGGCCCACGAGTTGTGGCTGACGAGCGTCACGGTCCTGGAGTCGCCGCCGGACGCCTGGTCGCCGTCGGACGAGCCGCACGCGGACAGCGTGACCAGACCCAGCCCGACCGCCACGATCGTGGCCTTCTTGGTGATGCTCACTGATTCCTCCTGGGGTGACCAGGAAGAGACGCGGCCCTGCCCGGGATCTTCCGGAGGAATCCGGGGGCTCCCGGGCAGGGCGCAACAGCTCGAGTGATGACCGATCTCCCTACCCAGAATGACCTGGGCCAGGTTCGGAGGGTCTGCGGCCGGATGCCGCACTCTCAGCGCTGTGGCGCTCCCCTGTCGGAATATGCAGATGTTCGGATGATGGAGTTGTCCTGACGGCGGTCAGACTACCTCTCGGTGGCGGCGAGCTGACCACACGCCCCGTCGATCTCCTGACCACGGGTGTCCCGGATCGTCACCGGCACACCATGCGCGGCGATGGCCTCGACGAACGCCTTCTCGTCCTCGGGCCGGGAGGCGGTCCACTTCGACCCCGGCGTCGGGTTCAGCGGGATCAGATTGACGTGTACGGGCCTGCCCTTGAGCAGCCGGCCCAGCCGGTCACCGCGCCAGGCCTGGTCGTTGATGTCCCGGATCAGCGCGTACTCGATGGACAGCCGGCGCCCGGACTTCTCGACGTAGTCGAACCCGGCGTCCAGGACCTCGCGCACCTTCCACCGGGTGTTCACCGGCACGAGGGTGTCGCGCAGCTCGTCGTCGGGCG
Source organism: Streptomyces sp. (assembly GCF_035645055.1). Lineage (GTDB taxonomy): Bacteria > Actinomycetota > Actinomycetes > Streptomycetales > Streptomycetaceae > Streptomyces. Next base: position 61,045 of record NZ_DASQNH010000092.1, read on the forward strand.
CGTGCAGCGAGATCGCCAGCCGGCACTTGAAGCCCTCGTCGGCGAACCGGTGGATCGCCGGGACCAGTCCGACCGTCGACACGGTGATACCGCGCTGGGACAGGCCCAGCCCGTCGGGGGCGGGGTCGGTGAGGGCGCGGATGGCGCCGACGACCCGCTTGTAGTTGGCGAGCGGCTCGCCCATCCCCATGAAGACGATGTTCGACAGCCGCGCAGGACCGCCGGGCACCTCGCCGTCACGCAGCGCCCGCATCCCGTCCACGATCTGGTGGACGATCTCGGCGGTCGACAGGTTCCGGTCCAGGCCCGCCTGCCCCGTCGCGCAGAACGGGCAGTTCATCCCGCACCCGGCCTGCGAGCTGATGCACATGGTCACCCGGTCCGGGTAGCGCATCAGCACCGACTCCACGAGGGTGCCGTCGAACAGCCGCCACAGCGTCTTGCGGGTGGCGCCCTCGTCGGTCGACAGATGCCGTACGACCGTCATCAACTCGGGGAACAGCGCCTCGCGCAGCTTCTCGCGGGCACCGGCGGGGATGTCGGTCCACTGCTCCGGGTCGTGCGCGTACCGCGCGAAGTAGTGCTGCGAGAGCTGCTTGGCACGGAACGGCTTCTCACCGGTCTCGGCGACGGCGTCCTTCCGCTCCGCGGGCGTGAGATCGGCAAGGTGCCGCGGCGGCTTCTTGGCTCCGCGCGGGGCGACGAAGGTGAGCTCACCGGGAACTGGGCGTGCCACGGTCGGACGACTCCTCATGACGGGCGGGGCCTGGCACCCCCGCGCGGGCGGGGACCACGGCAGAACGGTGCCGGAGCCAGGAGACCTCTCGGGACGACCCCGCGGCGAGGCGGGAGCGACGGAAGGGCCCGCGGCCGGGCCACGAGCTCTTCCAGGGTACCTGCTCGCCGTCAAGCCCGGCCGGGACCGAAGCGGTGCCCCGTGGCCGGCTGCGCCGCGCCGCTCTCCGGGCGGTCCTTCAGCGTCCGCTCGTTCAGCGGCATCCCCTCACGGACCATCGGGCGGACCATCGGGCGGGCCACGAGGGGCACCGCGAGGGCACCGGCACCTTGCCGATGCCGTGGCTCTCGAAGTCCAGCTCCGGGGCGACCCGGGAGCGGCGGCCCTCGTCCAGCGGTTCGCCTCGCCGCGCAGGAGCCCGCGGACGGGGCCCGTCGACGCCGCGCATCGACCGGCCGGCGATCATGGTGGCCGCTGTGCGCGACCCCCCACACTGCGTACACCGGCATCGACCCACCGTCCCGGACCGGTGGCCACGGCGGGGAAACGCGAAACCCCCGCCCGGAGCGGGGCGGGGGCTCTCGTCTGCCGGTACCGGCCGGTCAGCCGCTGCCGACGAAGACCACCAGCAGCAGCCACACCACCGGAGCGGTCGGCAGCAGCGAGTCGAGACGGTCCATGATCCCACCGTGTCCCGGCAGCAGGGTGCCCATGTCCTTGATCCCGAGGTCCCGCTTGATCATGGACTCGCCGAGGTCGCCCAGCGTGGCGCTGGCCGCGACCGCGAGCCCCAGCAGCAGCCCATGCCACCAGGCCCCGCCGTCCACCAGGAACTGCATGCACAGCGCGCCCACCGCCATCGCGAACGCCACCGCGCCCGCCAGGCCCTCGCGGGTCTTGCCGGGGCTGATCCGCGGCGCCAGCTTGTGCTTGCCGAACCGCCAGCCGACGGCGTACGCCCCGGTGTCGCTGACGACGGTCAGCAGCAGGAACGTCAGCACGCGCCACGGCCCGTCCCCGGCCTTCAGCATCATCGCGACGAAGGTGGCCAGGAACGGCACGTAGAACGCGGCGAAGACACCGGCCGTGACGTCCTTCAGATAACCCTCCGGCGGCTCCGTCATCCGCCAGACCAGCACCGCCAGCGCGGTGAGCGCCATCGCCACCCACGCGCCCTCGGCGCCCCGGGCGTACCCGGCGACCACCATCGCCGCACCGCCGACCGCGAGCGGCACCAGCGGAGCGCGGATGCCCTTGCGCTCCTCCAGCCGCTTCGTCAGCTCCCACAGACCGACCACCACGGCGACCGCGATCACTCCGACGAACACGGCCTTGACGACGAACAGCGACGCGACGATCACCGCGCCGAGCCCGACACCGACCCCTATCGCGGCACCGAGGTCCCGGCCCGCGCTCTTCTTCTGCGGTGCGGGGGCCGGCTGCGGGGAGTCGGGCATGGGATCCGGATTCTGCGGCGCTCCGTAGGAGGGCACCGGCGTGTTGTCGTGGTGGAACGGCTCGGCCCGGAACAGCGGGCCGCTCAGCCGAGCGGCCCCCCGGTCGTCATCCTGGTTTCCGCCGTATGCGGATCCGTCGGACACGATGGGCATGGGCCGAGTCTGCTGCGCGTCCCGCGCATCGTACGCGGGACCCGCCGGGGCGGCGCCCTGGACAGGCCCGGGGACATGCCCCTGGTCGGACGGCCCCCAGTACCCGGCCTGCGGCGCCCCCCAGGAAGAGTCGTTCATCAGACCTCGAGCAGTTCGGCTTCCTTGTGCTTCAGGAGCTCGTCCACCTGGGCGACGTACTTCGCGGTGGTGTCGTCGAGCTCCTTCTCCGCACGCCGGCCCTCGTCCTCGCCGATCTCGCCGTCCTTGATCAGCTTGTCGATGGCGTCCTTGGCCTTGCGGCGCACCGAACGGATCGAGATCTTCGCGTCCTCGCCCTTGCCCTTGGCGACCTTGATGTACTCGCGGCGGCGCTCCTCGGTCAGCTCCGGGAACACCACTCGGATGATGTTGCCGTCGTTGCTCGGGTTGACGCCCAGGTCGGAGTCGCGGATCGCCTGCTCGATGTTGCGCAGCGCGCTCTTGTCGAACGGGGTCACGACGGCCATGCGCGGCTCCGGCACGGAGAACGAGGCCAGCTGGTTGATCGGCGTCGGCGCGCCGTAGTAGTCGGCCACGATCTTGTTGAACATCGCCGGGTGCGCACGGCCGGTGCGGATCGCGGCGAAGTCCTCCTTGGCGACCACGACGGCCTTCTCCATCTTCTCCTCGGCCTCGAGGAGGGTCTCTTCGATCACCACTTGCTCCTGCGTGTCTTGAGTAGGCCCGGCTGCGGTTGACGTCTTGTGGTCGGCGGCCGGCTGCGTCGCGTCTTCTTCCTGCACGGTTCCCGACCGGTGAGACATTGTCCATCCCCCGGCCGGGCTCCGTGGTTCAACCGGTCAGTTCCGGCTGCCCTGGTCACCCACCAGCGTGCCGATCTTCTCACCCTTGACGGCCCGGGCGATATTGCCCTCGGCCAGAAGCTCGAAGACGAGGATCGGCAGCTTGTTGTCACGGCAGAGCGTGACGGCCGTGGCGTCGGCGACCTTCAGATCGCGCGTGATGACCTCGCCGTAGCCGAGCGCGTCGAACTTCACGGCGTCCGGGTTGGTCTTCGGGTCGGAGTCGTAGACCCCGTCCACTCCGTTCTTGCCCATCAGCAGCGCCTCGGCGTCGATCTCCAGGGCGCGCTGGGCGGCGGTGGTGTCGGTGGAGAAGTACGGCATGCCCATACCGGCGCCGAAGATGACCACGCGGCCCTTCTCCAGGTGGCGCACGGCGCGCAGCGGAATGTACGGCTCGGCGACCTGGCCCATGGTGATGGCGGTCTGGACCCGGCTGTCGATGCCCTCCTTCTCCAGGAAGTCCTGGAGGGCGAGGCAGTTCATCACGGTGCCGAGCATGCCCATGTAGTCGGAGCGGGCGCGGTCCATGCCGCGCTGCTGGAGTTCGGCGCCGCGGAAGAAGTTGCCGCCGCCGATGACGACCGCGATCTGCGCTCCGTCACGGACGACGGACGCGATCTCGCGGGCGATCTTGTGCACCACGTCGGGGTCGACGCCCAGGCCCCCGCCACCGGAGAAGGCCTCTCCGGACAGCTTCAGCAGAAACCGGCCGGGCACTTTGCCGTCGTCGCTCTTCTGGGCCTTGGTCGTCATGGGGGATCCGCCTCTTTCACATGTTGCACATACGAAGAAGGCCACTGCCGGTGGGGTGTCGTTCGCATCCCATGCGCGGCAATGGCCTCCTCGTCAGATCTGCTGTCGCCCGCCACGCGCGTGTGCGTGACGGCGTACGCGAAGGATCGCACTCGACCCTATCGGGATCGGGTACCCGTCGCGGTACGGACTCAGATGCCGACCTTGATACGCGCGAAGCGCTTCAGGGTGACACCGGCCTCGTCCAGAACCTTCTGGACGGACTTCTTGTTGTCGAGCGCGTACGGCTGGCCGAGCAGCGTCGCGTCCTTGAAGAAGCCGTTGACACGACCCTCGACGATCTTGGCGATCGCGGCCTCGGGCTTGCCCTCGGCGCGGGTGGTCTCCTCGGCGATACGGCGCTCGGACTCGACGACCTCGGCCGGCACGTCCTCCTTGGAGAGGTACTTCGGCGCGAAGGCGGCGATGTGCTGGGCGACGCCCTTGGCGACCTCGGCGTTCGGCTTGTCCAGCTCGACGAGGACACCGATCTGCGGGGGCAGGTCGGGCATCGTGCGGTGCATGTAGGCGAGCACGAAGCCGTCGGAGTACTGGGCGAAGCGGTCCAGGACGATCTTCTCGCCCAGGTTGGCGTTGGCCTCGTCCACGAACGCCTGGACGGTCTTGCCGGCCTCGATCTCGGAGGCGAGCAGGGCCTCCAGGTCGGCCGGGTTCGTCTTGGCGACGTGCTCGGCGATGGTCTGGGCCACGGCCTGGAACTTCTCGCCCTTGGCGACGAAGTCCGTCTCGCACTTCAGCTCGACCAGGACGCCGGAGGAGTTGTCGTCGGCGATGATGGAGACCACGGCGCCGTTCTCGGCGGAGCGGCCCTCACGCTTGGCGACGCCCTTCTGGCCCTTGATGCGCAGCGCCTCGACGGCCTTCTCGACGTTGCCCTCGGCCTCGTCCAGCGCCTTCTTGCAGTCCATCATGCCGGCGCCCGTGAGCTCACGGAGCTTCTTGACGTCGGCGGCGGTGTAGTTCGCCATGAGTCTGTGAATCTTTCTCGGAGTCTGGAGGATCGGAGATCTGCACGGTCCGCGATACGGGTGACGAACGCGGACACTGCGCTGACCGACGGGTGAACGGCGGGAGCGGACTTGATGGCGCCGGAGGCGCTATCGGGCAGTACCGCTCCCGCCGTCAACGGCTGACGCCGGCGGTCAGGCCTGCTCGCCCTCGGCGGCCGGAGCCTCGGCGGCGTCGGCGGCCGGAGCCTCGACGGCCTCGGCGGCCTCCGCGGCCGGAGCCTCGGCGGCGGGCGCCTCGGCGGCGGCCGGGGCAGCGTCCTCGGTCTCCGCCTTCTTCTCGCCCTCGAGCAGGTCGCGCTCCCACTCGGCCAGCGGCTCGCCCGCGGCCTTCTCGCCCTTCTCACCGGTGGCGACACCGGAACGGGCGATGAGGCCCTCGGCGACGGCGTCGGCGATCACACGGGTGAGCAGGGTGACGGAGCGGATCGCGTCGTCGTTGCCCGGGATCTTGTAGTCGACCTCGTCGGGGTCGCAGTTGGTGTCGAGGATCGCGACGACCGGAATGTTCAGCTTCCGGGCCTCACCAACGGCGATGTGCTCCTTCTTGGTGTCCACGATCCAGACGGCGCTGGGCACCTTCTGCATCTCGCGGATACCACCGAGGGTCTTCTCCAGCTTGGCCTTCTCGCGGGAGAGGACCAGCAGCTCCTTCTTGGTCAGACCGGAGGACGCGACGTCCTCGAAGTCGATCTGCTCCAGCTCCTTCAGGCGCTGCAGACGCTTGTAGACGGTCGAGAAGTTGGTGAGCATGCCGCCCAGCCAGCGCTGGTTGACGTAAGGCATGCCGACGCGGGTGGCCTGCTCGGCGATGGCCTCCTGCGCCTGCTTCTTCGTGCCGACGAACATGACCGTGCCGCCGTGGGCGACGGTCTCCTTGACGAACTCGTAGGCGCGGTCGATGTACGACAGCGACTGGAGCAGGTCGATGATGTAGATGCCGTTGCGCTCGGTGAAGATGAAGCGCTTCATCTTCGGGTTCCAGCGACGGGTCTGGTGACCGAAGTGGACGCCGCTCTCCAGCAGCTCCCGCATCGTGACGACGGCCATGGCCGTATCTCCTTGAATTTCTCGGTTGTGCCGCGGATGCCGGACGGCTCCCGCGCCTGACGCCCGCAGTGCGCCGTTGCCACGAAGGACCGAGGGGCGCTGACTCCGAGGTTCCGGACGAGGCCGGCACCCGGTGTCGGGGCGTGCGAAGTCGACCCGGTGACCCGGATCGCCATCAGAAGTGTACGGGACGGCCGGAGCCCCGGATGACGCCGCTGTCCACAACCGGGGAGTAGTCCACAGGCCCGGACCGTGATCGGCGGGCCTGCGGGACGGTTGGCGCCATGCGAGCGAAGCGATACGCGCACCTGGGTCCGGTGGGGGCGCTGCTGCTGGGGCTGCTCCTGGCGGCGGGCCCGTCGGCGCCCCAGGCGGACGGCGCCCCGTCCCCGGCCCCCATGGCCCCGCCCGTCCCCTCGGTGGGCCGGTCATGGCCGCTCCCCGGCCGTCCGGCGATCCTCCGCGCCTGGGATCCGCCCCCCACCCCCTACGCCCGGGGCCACCGGGGCGTGGACCTCGCGGCCCGGCCGTCCGCCCCGGTTCTGGCGGTGGCCGCCGGCCGGGTGGCGTTCGCGGGCCGGGTGGCGGGCAGGGGCGTGGTCTCCGTCGACCTGGCGGGCACCAGTGAGCCCCCGCTCCGCACGACCTACGAGCCGGTCCGCGCGTCCGTACGCGAGGGCGACGAGGTGGCGGCGGGCGAGATCCTGGGCACGGTGGAACCGACGGGCTCGCACTGCCCGGTCACCTGCGTCCACTGGGGCCTGCGCAGGGGCAAGGCGTACCTGGACCCCCTGTCGCTCATGCCCCCCTGGCTGCTGAACGGTGGACCCTCGGTCCTCCTGCCGGTGCTGGGGGTCCCACTGCCGTCATAGCGCGGGCATGCGTGCCGCCCGGGGCGGCACGGGTGGGCGCGGCAGCACTCCGCGACGCCGGATGTCCGCACCCCAGCCCCGGCCGGCCCCGGAGCCGTGCACAGCATGAGCCGGGCGCAGCACGCCCCAGGCACAGCACGACCCAGGCACAGCACGACCCGGGCGCAGCACGACCCGGGCGCAGCACGCTCCAGGCACAGCACGACCCAGGCGCAGCGCGGCTTCAGCCCCCGAGAACGCCTCGCAGAGCCATCCTCACCGCCGCGTCGGCGACCGCCCCCGGCTCCTCGACCCCCAGCTCGATCCGCCGTACAGCCGCGTCCACCACCCCTTGCAGCATCATCGCCGCCAGCCGAGGCTCCGCGTGCCCCATCTCCCCCAGCACGTCCACGATCATCGCGACGAGCGCCCCGTGCGCCGCCCGGATCTTTTCCCGCGCCCCCGCGTCCAGCTCACTGGCCGAGATCGCCACCACGGCCCGGTGCCGCCGGTCCCCGACCAGCGCCAGCTGCCGCCGTACATAAGCCTCGGCCTTTGCCTCCGGCCCCTCCGCCGCGGCCATCGCCGCTTCGACCTCCGCCGCCCATACGGGGAAGTCGGCCTCGCACAGCGCCTCGACCACCGCGGCCCGCGACCGGAAGTACTCGTACACGGAAGAGCGCGCCAGCCCCGTTCGCTCGGCGAGGGCCGGGAAGGTCAGCGCCTCCGTCCCGCCCTCGGACAACAGGGACCGCGCCGCGTCCAGCAGGGCGGCTCGCTGCATCGACCGGTGCTCGGCCACGGAGGCCGCTCGAATCCTTGGCACACACTCACTTTACGGACCGGCCACCCCGGACGGGAGTGACCCGGCGTCACCGCCGGCTCAGCGACCGAAACCGGCCAGCTTCGCCCGCAGCTGGAGCACGGACTTGGTGTGGATCTGGCTGACCCGGCTCTCGGTCACCCCGAGCACGTTCCCGATCTCCGCGAGCGTCAGCCCCTCGTAGTAGTAGAGCGTGACGACGGTCTTCTCCCGCTCCGGCAGCGTGTTGATCGCCCGCGCCAGGAACCGCCGCAGCTCCCGGTCCTCGGCCACCTCGACGGGATTGTCCGCCGCGGTGTCCTCCAGCGTGTCCATGACGCTGAGCCCGTCCCCGCTCTCGCTCCCGACGTGCAGCAGCTCCTCCAGGGCCACCACGTTGGCCAGGGACAACTGACTGAAGACGGCGTGGAGTTCGTCCACGGCGATGCCCAGCTCCGCGGCCACCTCGCCCTCGCTCGGGGTGCGCCGCAGCCGTGCCTCCAGCGTGGCGTAGGCCCGCTCCACATTGCGCGCCTTCTGCCGGACGGAGCGCGGGATCCAGTCCAGCGCGCGCAGTTCGTCGATCATCGCGCCGCGGATCCGGGTGATGGCGTAGGTCTCGAACTTGATCTCCCGGTCGATGTCGAACTTCTCGATCGCGTCGATGAGCCCGAAGACCCCGGAGGACACGAAATCGGCCTGCTCCACATTGGGCGGCAGCCCGACGCTCACCCGCCCCGCCACGTACTTGACGAGCGGCGAGTAGTGCAGAATCAGCTGCTCGCGCAGCCGGTCGTCACCCGTGGCCTTGTACGACCGCCAGAGCTCGTCGAGCGTCGAGGGAGCGGGCGGCCGCACGCTGCCACCGTCGCGGGCGGCGGAGGGGACCGCCGCCCGGTCGGACCCGGAGGTGTGCTGGGGCATTCGTCGCCTTGTGCCGTTCTGCCGTGAAGGGTGGTACGTGGGTGAGCTGTCGCTCTGGAGTGGAGTTGCCGGTCTGTGCCGGGATCCTCGTGAGCGTAGCGTGACTGAGCTGTCGCGGTGCGCGAACATCGGAGCACACCGGGGGCGCAGATACGTTCCGCTACGCGCCCTACCGGGTCATGCCGTCGCTGTCCGTGACCGCCACGTTCCGCCAACTCCGTGATTTCCCAAGGCCGTAGGGGTTCCCCCGGACGGCCGAACACGCTGGGTCAGCACGGGCCCCGATCGTGCCGAACGGAGAGCACCGCCTGGCGTGTCAACTTCCAGCCATCGCCGTGTCGTTCGACGTATCCAAGTGCTCGAAGCTCGTACAGCCTCGCGACCACGTCGTCCTCCGTGGTCTGCGCGCCTCGGGCGATCTCCGCGGGCCGGGCCGCGCCCCGCCCGGGCAGCGCGGCCAGCACCCGCCGGGCGCCCGGCGCGAGCAGGTCCCTGGGGAGCACCGGGCCGCGCCGGACCGGGGCCAGCTCGCCGATCTCGCCGACCAGCTCCACGACCTCCGCCGCGTCGGTGACCAGCACCGCCTCGCCGCGCAGCAGCTCGTGCACCCCCGCCGACAGGCCGCTGGTGGCCGGTCCGGGCACGCCCATGGTGTGTCTGCCGAGCCGCTGGGCGGCCCGCGCGGTGACGAGCGAGCCGCTGCGGTGGGCGGCCTCGACGACCACGGTGCCGCGGGTGAGCGCGGCGATCACCCGGTTGCGGAGCACGAATCTGCTGGGGCTCGGATGGTCCCCGGGTGGCAGTTCGCCGAGGACCAGTCCCTGTTCGGCGATTCTGGTGATCAGCTCGGTGTGGCCGGGCGGATAGGGCCGGTCGACCCCGCAGGCCAGGACGGCGATGGTGGCGCCGCCCGCGCCGAGGGCGCCCCGGTGGGCGGCGCCGTCGACCCCGTAGGCACCGCCGGAGACCACCACCCAGCCGCGCTCGGCGAGCCCCGCTGCGAGGTCGGCGGCCATGTGGGCACCGTACTCGGTGCAGGCCCGCGCGCCCACGACGGCGACGGACCGCAGCGCCCACATCCGCAGGCTGGCCCGCCCGCGCACCCACAGGCCCAGCGGCCGGGCGTCCCCGAGATCGTCGAGCTGCCGGGGCCACTCGCCGTCGCCCGGTCCGAGGAACCGCACTCCGGCCGCCCGCGCGACGCCGAGGTCCCGCTCGGGCTCGGCCCGCAGCGCCCGGGCCCGCAGCCCGTCCCACCGCCGCCCGCTCACCCCGGGCAGCGGCCTCCCGGCGCCCTTCAGCCGCCGCACCACCTCCCCGACGCCCAGTTCCCGCACCCACCGCCCGGCGATCTCGTCGCCGGGCTCGACGACCCGGGTCAGGAGGACACGGTGCAGCAGGTCCGCATCGGCGCCGCCGCTCATGTCAGCGCCCCGATCGCCATCGGCACCCCGCGCGGGACACCCGTGCGCAACTGGAGGGCGAGGGCGACGTCGGTCGCGTCCGGCCGGTCGTGGCCCACCAGGTCCGCGACGGTCCAGGCGACCCGCAGGACCCGGTCGAGACCGCGGGCGGTCAGCGCCCCGCGCTCCAGATGGCGTTCCGCCTCGTCCATGGCGCCGCTCACCGCGTGCCAGCGGCTGCGCAGCTCCCGCCCGGGCACCTCGCTGTTCGTCCGCCACGGGGTGCCCGCCAGACGGGCCGCCGCCCTCTCCCGGGCAGCGCGCACCCGGTCGGCGACCGTCGCGGTGGACTCGCCGCGGGCGGCGAGGCCGGTCAGCTCGGCGCGGGAGACCCGGGCCACCTCCACCCGCAGGTCGACCCGGTCGAGGAGCGGCCCGGAGAGCCTGGCCTGATAGCGGCGGACCGCGGACGGCGGGCACTCGCAGAGGTCGCCCGCCACCGAGAAGCGTCCGCACGGGCACGGGTTCGCCGCGAGCACCATCAGGAACCTCGCCGGGAACCGCACCACCCCGGCGCTGCGTGCGATCACGACATGGCCCGACTCCAGGGGCTGCCGCAGCGCGTCCAGGGCCTGGCTGCGGAACTCGGGGACCTCGTCCAGAAAGAGCACGCCCCGGTGGGAGAGCGAGACGGCGCCGGGCCGTGCGACGCCGGCACCGCCGCCGACGAGCGCCTGCATGGTGGCCGAGTGGTGCGGGGCGCAGTAGGGGGCGACGTCGACCAGGGGCTTGCCCGGGGGCAGCAGGCCCGCCACCGAGTGCACGGCCGTCACCTCCAGCGACTCCTCCAGGCAGAGCGGGGGCAGGATGCCGGGCAGCCGCTCCGCCAGCATCGTCTTGCCGGCGCCGGGCGGCCCTTCCAGGAACAGATGGTGTCCGCCGGCTGCCGCGACCTCCACCGCCGTGCGGGCCGAGACCTGGCCCACGACGTCGGCGAGGTCATAGCCGTGGTCCTGCTGGGCGGCGCCCATGCTGTGCATGCCGGTGGCGGCTCCGGTGCCGGGCACGCGCAGTCCGGCGAACAGCGGGTCCGGGCGGCCCGGCTCGTCCTTGTCCTCGTCCGGCACCGGTTCGTCCGCCAGGACGGCGATCAGCTGGCGCAGACTGCGCACGCCGAGCACCGACACGCCGGGGACGAGGGTGGCCTCGGCGGCCGCGCACTCCGGCACGACCACCTGTTCGTATCCGGCGTCGGCCGCGGCCAGCACGGCGGGCAGGATGCCGCGCACCGGGCGTACCCGGCCGTCCAGCCCCAGCTCACCGATCATCACGATGTCGGCGAGCACACGCGGGTCGATGCGTTCGCAGGCCCCGAGCACGGCGCACGCGACAGCGAGATCGAAACCGCTGCCGGCTTTGGGCACCGAGGCCGGGCTGAGCCCCACCGTGAGCTTCTTCTGCGGCCACTCGCCCCCGGAGTTCACCACCGCGGCCCGGACCCGGTCGCGGCTCTCCGTGAGGCTCTTGTCCGGCAGCCCGACCAGGGTGAACGCGGCGACGCCCGGCTCCAGGTCGGCCTGGACCTCCACGACGACGCCCTCGACGCCCACGAGGGCCACGGAGCAGGTGCGCGCGAATCCCATCTCAGGCCACCCCCCGGGCGTGCTCGACGACGGGCGCGCCGCGGTCGGGCAGGACGACGCCGACCAGGTCGATGCGGACCCCGCCGGGCGGTGCTCCCCCGTGTTCCTGCAGCCAGCGTTCGGCGAGCCGGCGCAGCCGGGTAGCCTTGGCCGGGGTGATCGCGGCCATGGGGTGCTGGAACCGCCCGGCCCTGCGGGTCTTCACCTCGCAGACCACCAGGACGTCTCCGTCCCGTGCCACGATGTCGATCTCACCGGTCCGTCCGGAACGCCAATTGCGTTCCAGGACCGTCATCCCGGCGTCGGCCAGCCGCCGCGCGGCCAGCTCCTCGCCGTACGCGCCGAGTGCGCTGCGTGCCAGATGCGTGTTCATGTCGGCACCACCTCCGGCACCGACTGTCACGCATCCGCCACCATGGAGTGGATCTTGGTGGACAACTCAGCGGCTGCGGAAAAGCCCGTCACCCGCACAGGTGACGATCATCCGCCCGGCAGCTCCAGATCGCTCTTGTTCAGCTCCTCGATGTTCACGTCCTTGAACGTAAGTACGCGAACCTGCTTCACGAACCGGGCCGGCCGGTACATGTCCCACACCCAGGCGTCCGCCATGGACACCTCGAAGAACACCTCACCCTGGACCGAGTGCACCTGCATCTCGTAGTCGTTGGTCAGATAGAAGCGCCGCTCGGTCTCGATCACGTACTTGAACAGACCGACGACATCGCGGTACTCCCGATAGAGCTTGAGCTCCATCTCGGTCTCGTACTTCTCGAGGTCCTCGGCGCTCATGGCATGTTCCCCTTCAGCCGTGCGATCCCACCATTGTGCGCCAGTCGCGCGAACCCCTAGACGATTTCCGTGTCGAGGATCTCCGGACGGGCGGGGGGACCTTCGTCGAGCAGCCTGCTCAGCAGCCCGGCGAGTCTGGTCGGATACACCGTCTCATGTGCCCGGGTCAGTTCCTGACACGTCCACCATCGCGCTCCGACGACACTGCGCCGCTCCAGCTCGGTCAGCCCCGCGGCCCGCGTCGCCGTCTGGCTCGTACGGGCCAGGTAGTACCACTCGTCCTGGTTCCAGCGGCGGCCGGCGAACGGGAAGGAGCACATCCGCCGCCACAGGACCGGGCCGAGCTGGACATCCGTGATGCCCGTCTCCTCGGCGAGTTCCCGCAGCGCGGCCTCCTCACGGGTCTCGTCGCCCTCGACGCCGCCGCCCGGGGTGAACCACCAGTCGTCCGCCGGATCCTCCGGCTCGTGGCCGTGCAGCAGCAGGATGCGGTCGTCCGGGTCGAGCAGCACGACCCGGGCCACCTTGCGCACCTCGCCGGACAGCCCGCCGTGCGCGCCCGCGTCCGTCGCCTCAGCGGGCACCCGCGGTCTCCGTCCGGGCCCGGGCCGCGCGCTGGGCCACCGGCCCGTACGCGGCGCCGCCGAGCACCAGCACCGCGCCCACGACGATCAGCGCCACGACGGTCCGCAGCGGCCCCGGTTCGGACAGCGGGCCGCCCAGCGCCTCGAAGCCGGTCGGGCGCGGCAGCATGCCGTCCATGGGCCAGACCACGGCGTCGACCCGCGCGGAGACCGCGTCGCGCGCCACGGTGCCGCTCGCGGCGTCCGTCAGATGAGCGGTGGAGTCCAGCGAGCCGTGCCGCTCGTCACCGAGCAGGAACAGCCGCCCCTCGGGCACGGTCACCGTCGGGAAGTTCGCCGAGGCGGCCTGCCCGTCGGACAGGTACGACTCCTCGATCTGCTTGCCGTTGACCGTCAGCCGGCCGTCCTGGCAGCAGGCGACGGTGTCCCCGCCGACGGCGACCACGCGCTTGAGCATCGGCGCGTCGCCCCAGCCGGCGTCCTTGAAGACGACGACGTCACCGCGGCGTACGTCCGCGCCGTCGACCCGCTGGGCGAGCACCCGGTCGCCCGCGCCGATCGTCGGGGCCATCGAGGTGGTCGGCACGGTGTACGGCCGGTAGACCACCGCTCCCCAGCCGAAGGCGGCGAGGAACAGCACAAGGCCCAGCGCGACCGCCAGCCCGGACAGTCGCTGTCCGGTCCGGCCGCCCGCCGGGCCGTTGCCCGTGCCCCCGCTCCGCGGGGCCGTACGTGTCGTGCTCTCGCCACCCATGGGTCCGCACCCTACCCGGCGGTACCCGCACCGGTCAGCCCTCCCGCCGCCCCGGCGGCGCGGGCCGGGGCCGGTCTCAGCGGCCGTCGGTGACGCTGTACTTCTTCCGGCGCCACAGCGCCACCGGCACCACGCCCGCCAGGGCGAGCGCGGACGGCGCGGCCGTCAGGGCCGCGGCGGCCGACGCCTTGTCGTTCAGACCGGGCTGGTCGAAGGTGTCCGGAACCGGCAGGGTGCCCCAGCGGTTGATCGGCCATGCCTTCACGATGGCCCGCCCGACGACCTCGTCCACCGGGACCATGCCCCGGTACTTGTCCGACTGGTTGTAGCGCGAGTCGCGCGAGTTCTGCCGGTGGTCGCCCATGACCCAGAGATAGCCCTCGGGCACCTTCACCTTGAACTGGCCGCCCGTGTCGTCCACGCTGCACGGCGTGTTGCCGGGGTACACATACGGCTCGTTCAGCGCCTTGCCGTTGACCTTCAGCGGGCCGGTGCCCTTGCACTCGACCGTGTCGCCGCCGACCCCGATGACCCGCTTGATCAGGTCCTTCTCCTCCGAGGACGGCATCAGGCCGATCCAGCTGAGGAAGGTCTGCAGGGCGTTCGGCTCGGGCGTCACCTCGCCCGCCAGCCACTGGTCCGGGTCGTGGAAGACGACCACCTCGCCCCGCTCCGGCTCGGAGCCGAACCACGGGGTGAGCTTGTCGACGAGAACCCGGTCGCCCTTCTGCAGGAGGTTCTGCATCGAGTCGGAAGGGATCGAGAACGCCTGCACCAGAAACGTCTTGATCAGCAGCGCCAGCACCAGCGCGATGCCGATCAGGATCGGCAGCTCCTTCCAGAAGGAACGCTGCTTCCTGGGGGACGCGGGGGCGGGGCCACCCGGCTCCTGGTCCCCGGCCCGGTCCTGTTCGTCGCTCACCCTGCCGTCCTCGGCCGCCGCTGTGTCACTCCCGGAGGTCACGGCGCTGTCCGCGGCCGGGCCGGCCGCTTCCACGGGGTGTCCGCGGTGCTCCTCGCCGTCGTGTCCGGACCGTGCGCCAACCGCCACATCCCCCACGCCAACTCCTTACTCTGTGCCGCTGCCTGCCCCATGTGCGGCGCAGGCCCACCACTCCCATAACGAGCGGGAGTTCCGCAGGGCTCGGGAGCTGGGTCATCGCGTTCGGATCCGACGCGCCCGGTTCCAGGGGCTTCGGATCCCGCACGCTCGGACCGTCGGAGGCAACCCTATGCGACACCCGGGCGGCCGAGGCCGAACCGGACGCCGGGTCGGACACGGAGGCGAAGGTTAGCGGTTCGTCCAGCGTGGTCCAGTGGTTGAACGGCCAGGCGATCACGACGGCCCGCCCCACCACCTGGTCCTCGGAGACCGTGCCGCCGTAGTCGGTGTCCTGGTGGGCCCGGGAGTCCGCGGAGTTGTCCCGGTGGTCGCCCATCACCCACAGGCGGCCCTCGGGCACGGTGACGTCGAACTCCATGGTGGAGGGAGCGTTGCCGGGGTACAGGTAGTCCCCCTCGTTCAGGGGAACTCCGTTGACGGTGACCCGGCCCTGCGCGTCACAGCACTGGACGCGGTCACCACCGACCCCGACGACTCGCTTGATCAGGTCCTTCTCATTGTCGGAGGGCAGCAGGCCGATGAAGGTGAGCCCTTCCTTGACCTGCTTGACGACGACGGGGTCGTCCTTCTTCTGGGTGGGCTGCTCGTCCTCGAGCCAGCCGCCGGGGTCCTTGAAGACGACGACGTCGCCGCGCTCCGGCCGGGCGCCGAACCACGGGGTGAGCTTGTCGACGAGCACCCGGTCGCCGATCTGGATCGTCTGCTCCATGGAGCCCGACGGGATGACGAAGGCCTGGACCAGGAACGTCTTCAGGACCAGGGCTATGAGGACGGCGACCCCGATGAGGAGCGGTATCTCCTTGACGGCCGACCGGCGCCGACGGCGCTTGACCTTGCGCTGGAGCTTGCGCCGCTCCGCGCGGGTGCGGCCACCGGACGGGCGGGAGGCGCGCCGGCTGCCGGTGGGCAGCAGGTCGTCGACCGGGCTGCTCGGCGTGCCGCGCGGTTTTCCGCGATTACCCATGGGCACCGCCCGCCGCGACAGGACCTCCCGGCGCCGCCTGGGGTACGCGCGCGTAGACGTCCGGCCGGTCCAGGCGCGCCAGGTGGCCGACGGGCCAGACGATCCAGTCCGCGCGGCCGATCACGTCGTCCACGGGGATCATGCCGCCGCCGGGGGAGCCCAGGTGGTCGCGGGAGTCGCTGGAGGCGCTGCGGTGGTCGCCGAGGACGAACAGCGTGCCCTCGGGCACGACGATGTCGAAGGGCACCGTCGACGCGCGGTCGCCGGCGTGCAGGAACGCCGACTCGTCGACCGACCGGCCGTTCACCCGGAGCCTCCCCTCCTTGTCGCAGCAGACCACGTGGTCTCCCCCCACGCCCGCGACGCGCTTGATGTAGTCGGCGTCCCCGAAGGATCCGGTGCCGTCGAACACGACGACATCACCCCGCCGCGGCTCGGCTCCGAAACGGTACGCCAACTTGTTTACGAGAACGCGGTCGCCGATCCTCAATCCGGGCTCCATGGATCCGCTGGGGATCTGGAACGGCTGCAGCACCAGAGTGTTGAGCAGCAGCAGGAAGAGCAGGCAGACCAGCGCGGTCAGGGTGATCCGCCCGCCCGGCAGCCAGTCGGCGATCCGCGACACCAACGCGAAACGCGACCGGCCCTCCGGGCCCGGCTGAACGGGTCCGGAGGAGCGGTCGCGCTCCGTCGGCTGTGCTTCGGTGTCCATCGGGGCCAGATGCTATCCGGCCCCGCTGTGGACCCCACGGGGACGAACCCCGGGAAGCGCTCAGTTCTCGCGCTTCTCCTTGATCTTCGCCGCCTTGCCGCGCAGCTCACGCAGGTAGTACAGCTTGGCGCGACGGACGTCACCGCGGGTGACGAGCTCGATCTTCTCCACGATCGGGGTGTGCACCGGGAAGGTGCGCTCGACGCCGACGGAGAAGGAGACCTTGCGGACCGTGAAGGTCTCGCGCACGCCGGAACCCTGGCGGCGGATCACCACGCCCTTGAACTGCTGCACACGGGAGCGGTTGCCCTCGATGACGCGCACGTGGACGTTGACGGTGTCGCCCGGGCGGAAGGCCGGGATGTCGCTGCGCAGCGAGGCGGAGTCGACGGTGTCGAGCAGGTGAGCCATTTTGTCTGCTTTCTTCGCTGATGCCACAGGTCATCAACGGAACTAGAGGTTCTGGGATGAGGCGTGCGCGTCGGGGCGGACGTCGTGTCCCCCTGTGGCAGGGGCGCACGCCGGACGGCGCACAGCAGCGTCCTATTCTTCCACGCCGTCGGTCCTGCGCCAAAATCGGCCGTACGGCTCACCCTCCGGGTCGGGTGCCCAGCCCAGGATGGAGAGCATCTCGCGGTCCTTCTTGTCGAACGCCTCGGGGTCGCAGCGCTCGATCAGGTCGGGCCGGTTGAGGGTCGTACGCCGCAGCGCCTCGTCGCGCCGCCAGCGGGCGATCTTGCCGTGGTGCCCGCTGAGCAGCACCTCCGGGATCCCCCGGCCGCGCCACTCGGGCGGCTTGGTGTAGACGGGACCCTCCAGGAGGCTCGCCATGGCGCCGGGCGCGAAGGAGTCGTCACGGTGCGACTCGGCGTTGCCGAGGACGCCGGGCAGCAGCCTGGCGACTGCCTCCGTGACGACCAGGACCGCCGCCTCGCCGCCGGCCAGGACGTAGTCGCCGATGGAGACCTCGTAGACCGGTATCCGGGTCGCGTACTCGTCGACGACCCGCCGGTCGATGCCCTCGTAGCGGGCCGGGGTGAAGATCAGCCAGGGCCGCTCGGACAGTTCGACGGCCAGTTCCTGGGTGAAGGGGCGGCCGCTGGGCGTGGGCACGATGAGTGCCGGGCCGTGCGAGCCGGTCTCGTAGCCGTCGGCCAGGACAAAGTCCAGGGCGTCGCCCCACGGGTCCGTCTTCATGACCATGCCGGGGCCGCCGCCGTACGGGGTGTCGTCGACCGTGTTGTGCCGGTCGTACGTCCACTCCCGCAGGTCGTGCACCCGCACGTCCAGCTGCCCGCGCGCGCGTGCCTTGCCGACGAGGGAGACGTTCAGCGGTTCCAGGTACTCGGGGAAGATCGTGACGACGTCGAGCCGCATCACGCCTCGTCCCCGCCGGACTCGTCCCGGCTGGAGACGATCTCCGCGCGGTCGTCGATCAGCCCGGGCGGCGGGTCGATGACGGCCCGCTGCTCCTCCAGGTCGATCTCGGTGACGATCTCCTCGACGAACGGGATCATCACCTCGCTTCCGTCGGCACGTTCCACGATGAAGAGGTCCTGGGTGGGCAGGTGCGAGATCTCGGTGATCCGGCCGACCTCCACCCCGTCCGCGGTGACCACGTCGAGGTCGATCAGCTGGTGGTCGTAGTACTCGTCCTCGCCCTCGGGCAGTTCCTCGGGGTCGACGTCGGCGATCAGCAGGGTGTTGCGCAGGGCCTCGGCGGCGTTGCGGTCGGTGACGCCCTCGAAGCGCAGGAGGAGACGGCCGCTGTGGACGCGGCCGGTGGCGATGGTGAGGGGCCCCGCGGAGGCGGGGTCGGTGGCGAGTACGGCGCCGGGGGCGAGCCGCAGTTCGGGCTCGTCGGTGCGGACCTCCACGGTGACCTCGCCCTTGATGCCGTGGGCGCGGCCGACCCGTGCGACTACCAGCTGCACTGTGCTTGCTCTCCTGTCGAACGACTGCGAGCCGGGGGCGGCTCATACGACTGCGGGCCGGGGACGGCCCAGTGGCCCTCCCCGGCCCGAGCCGGTGCTGTGTTGCGTCAGCGGACGTCGTCCACGTCGACGAGGTCGACGCGGACACCGCGGCCGCCGATGGCGCCCACGACGGTCCGCAGGGCGCGTGCGGTGCGACCGTTGCGGCCGATCACCTTGCCGAGGTCGTCGGGGTGGACCCGGACCTCCAGCACCCGCCCGCGGCGCAGGTTGCGCGAGGCGACCTGCACATCGTCAGGGTTGTCGACGATGCCCTTCACGAGGTGCTCGAGAGCCTCCTCGAGCATGCTCAGGCCTCGGTCGACTCGGAGGACTCGGCCGCGGCCTCGTCCTTCTTCTCAGCCTTCTTCTTCTGGGTGATGGCCTCACCCTTGCCCTCGTCGTCGCCACCCAGGGCCTCGAACGACGGGCGCGCCTTCTTCGGTTCGGCGACGAGCAGCGGAGCCGGGGCGGGCTCGCCCTTGAACTTCTGCCAGTCGCCGGTCTTCTTCAGGATGGCGAGCACGGGCTCGGTCGGCTGAGCGCCGACACCGAGCCAGTACGCCACACGCTCGGCGTCGACCTCGATGACCGACGGGTTGTACGTCGGGTGGTACTTGCCGATCTCCTCGATCGCACGCCCGTCACGACGGGTGCGGGAGTCGGCGACGACGATGCGGTAGTGAGGCGAACGGATCTTGCCCAGACGCTTCAGCTTGATCTTGACTGCCACGGGAGTGGGTTCTCCTGGATTTGACGTGGTTGGGCACGGCGAGATGCCGCGTGGGGTTGCGGTACCCGAGTGCCCGATGGACGCGTCAGCCGGAGGAGAGAGGGGTCCTGTGCGGCTGTCGAGTACAGCTAGCCATTCTGCCACACCCCGCGGGCCGCTTCCGACCGAGGGGCGCGCGGGCACGGCTGAGCGGCACCCGGCGCAGAGGTGAGACGGCGTCGGGTGCCGGCATCCACGAGATGCCGGCAGCCTCAGCCCGCCGCGCCCGCGCCGACCACCTCGGGGATCCGGAACGGCTTGCCGCAGCCGCCGCAGACGATCGGGGCCTGTGCCAGGACCGACGGGACGACCCGGACGTTGCGTCCGCAGTCACACACCGCCTTGACCCGCACGCCGCCGCCGGACGAGCCGTGGCGGGCGGCCGGGCCGCGGAAGGTGCGGGCGGTGTCGGCGGAGGTGGCCGCCGTGTGCGCCTTCAGGGCCCGTTGAAGGCGCTCGATCGTCGGGCGATAGCGCCGCTTGGCCTCGGGGCTGAGCGTGACCAGCGAGAAGCCGCTGCTCGGGTGCGGCTCCTCGGGGTGGTCCAGGCCCAGCTCCTCGGCGATCGCGAGGAATCTGCGGTTGTGATAGCGGCCGGCGCGGGAGGTGTCACGGATTCCGCGCGCGGCGGCGATGCCATGGACTGCCTCGTGCAGCAGTCGTTCGAAGGAGAGTTCGTGACCGCAGGCGGACGACGACTCTCCGATCAGGGACTCCGGCGCGGCGAGATCCGGCAGTTCGGGGTGGTGCCGCTGAATGTCGGCCCACGCCTGCGCCAGCTCCGCGGCGAGAACAGGTGGTGTCTGTGTCGTGCTCACGTAATGACAACGAGCCGGGGTGCCGCTGTGTTCCTATTCCGGGGCATCCCAAATAATTTGCACGTACCCGTCAGTTGCCGCTGATGCGTCCTGACGAGGGCGGGTGCGCTGATCTGCGGAGAAGCCGCACAGCTCATCACAAGGTGGTACGTAGCCTGACGTACGCCCCGGCGCGTACGCCCCGGTGCGCGCGCCGGAGTATGTGTCCCCGGGCGAGACGCAAGGGGCGTTTTCGGCCGAGTCGGCCCTCCTGGGTCAGCGTGCCCGGCGTCCGTGACGTTACCGGGTGCCCTTGCGGCGTTCCGCACCCCCCACCCCCTCGGCCGACATCGTCCGGACACCCGTCCGAACGTCGTAGGGACGCAGGTTGCCGGCAGATGAAATCTCGCCCCAGCGCGCGCGGGCGGCCAAGCCGCGGCCCCGTACCACTGGACGCCGCCGCGAGCCCGGAGTTTCCTGGCATACGGGGGGCGAGCGCACGTCACGGGGGCTTCAGAAGAACGGGGACAGAGGCAACTCTCGGCGGAATGGGGCGCTTACATATGACACCTACGCTCGTGCGTCAGCACCCGCACGCGGGGGGCACACTCCGCGTGGACCCGAGTGCACGCGCGCGTGACTGGTCCGAGATCCAGGAGCGGATGCTCGTACCGCTCTACGAGGCCGTCCACGAACGACTGGACGTGGGCCCCGGCACCCGGCTGCTCGGGCTGGGCTGCGGGAGCGGCCTCGCCCTGCTGATGGCCGCCTCCAGAGGCGCCACGATCACCGGTGTCGAGCCCTCCTCACCCGAACGGCTCAGCCTCGCGCGGGAACGGCTCCACGCGGAGGCCCCGGGGGCGCACACCGGCGGCGATGCCGTCGCGGCCGTCGTCGGGGACTCGCTCGGCGAACTCGACGCCCGCCGGGACGGGTACGACCTCGTCACCGCCTTCGAACCCATCGGATGCCGCGCGGGCGACTCCGACGGGCTCGCCGCGCTGCTCACGGCGGCGACCCCGCACGCCACGCGCGGAGCCGCGGTGGTGCTGGCCGGCTGGGGGCCGCCCGAGCGCTGCGCCACCACCGCCGTGCTGCGGGTGGCCGACAAGCTCGCGGACCCGTCGCGCGGCGCGGGCCGCTGGCGCCCCGCCCTGCGCGACGACCTGGAGGAGGTCGCCGAACGCGCCGGGCTGCGCCCCGACGGCTCCGGACGGGTCGCCTGCCCGTTCGGCTACGCCGACGCGGACAGCGCGGTGCGCGGGCTGCTCTCCACCGGGCTGTTCGACGCGGCGATCAACGCCACCGACCAGGCCCAGGTCGACACCGAACTGCGGGAGGCCCTGCACCCGTACCGCCGCCAGGACCACACGGTGTGGATGCCGAACGTCTTCCGCTACCTGATCGCCCGGGTCCCCTAGCCGGCCCGGCATGATCGGCGGGACACCCTCCTGGGGCAGCCCCGGTCCTCCGGCTCAGGCCCCGGTGCCGTCCTTGGTCAGCCGGGTGATGCCGGCGATCCGGTAGGCGTCCGCCTCCTCCAGCGTCTCCCGCTCCAGCAGGGCCGCCGCCAGCGCGTCCAGCTGCCCGCGGTGGTCGCGCAGCTTGCGGCACGCCTCCTCGTAGCAGTCGTCCACGATGCGGCGCATCTCGCCGTCGATCACGTCCAGGGTCTGGGGCGCGGCGGCGAGGCCGTACGCCTGCTGGGCGTCGCCGGGGAGCGCGGAGAGCCGGCCGACCCGCTCGCTCATGCCCCAGCGGGCCACCATGCCGCGCGCGATGTTCGTGACCTGCTCCAGGTCGCTCTCCGCGCCGGTGGTGATCACCCCGAAGACCACCTGCTCGGCGGCCATCCCGCCGAGCGCGCCGATGATCCGGCCGCGCAGGTACTCCTCGGTGTACGCGTACTTGTCCGCGTCCGGCGTCGAGAGCGTCACGCCGAGCGCCCGCCCGCGCGGGACGATGGTGATCTTCCGGACCGGATCGGCGCCGGGCTGGAGCATGCCCAGCAGGGCGTGCCCGCTCTCGTGGTACGCGGTCCGCCGACGCTCCTCCAGCGGCATGACCAGGGACCGCTCGGCGCCCAGCTGGACCTTCTCCAGCGCCTCCGAGAGATCCGACTGCGTCACCCGCTCCTGCTGCCGCTTCACCGCGAGGAGCGCCGCCTCGTTGGCCAGGTTGGCCAGCTCGGCCCCGGTCATGCCCGGTGTCGTCCGGGCCACCTGGGCCAGGTCCACGTCCTCGGCCAGCGGGATCTCCCGGGTGTGGATCCGCAGGATCGCCTCCCGGCCGCCCCGGTCCGGCGGCGAGACGCTGACGACCCGGTCGAAACGGCCGGGCCGGGTCAGCGCCGGATCGAGGATGTCCGCGCGGTTGGTCGCCGCGATCACGATCACGCCCTCCGAGCCGGAGAAGCCGTCCATCTCGGTGAGGATCTGGTTCAGTGTCTGCTCGCGCTCGTCGTGACCCCCCATCGCCGCACCGCCGCCCCGCGCGCGGCCGATGGTGTCGATCTCGTCGATGAAGATGATCGACGGTGCGACCTTCCGCGCCTCGGCGAACAGCTCCCGCACCCGCGAGGCGCCCACGCCCACGATCATCTCGATGAACTCGGAGGCCGACGCCGAGAAGAACGGCACGCCCGCCTCGCCCGCCACCGCCCGCGCCAGCAGCGTCTTGCCCGTGCCGGGCGGACCGGCGAGCAGCACACCGCGCGGCATCTTGGCCCCCATCCGCCGATAGGCGTCCGGGTTCTTCAGGAAGTCGACGACGTCGTTCAGCTCGCCCTCGACCTCGTCGATCCCGGCCACGTCCGCGAACGTCGTCCGTTTCTCCCCCGGCTCCAGCTCCACCGGCCTGGGCGGCTCCTTGCGCCCGAACATCGCCCCGGCGCCGCCCATCCCCGCCCGCATCCGCCGCGCGATGAAGATCCACAGCACGACCAGGAGCAGCATCGGCGCCAGCGAGATCAGAAGATTGGCGAGAAAGCTGCGCTGCTGGACCACCGGCTCGGCGGTGACGGTCACGTTCTGGCGGGTCAGGTCCTCCCACAGCCGGTCGTCCGCGAAGGCCGGGCGCTGGGTTTTGAACTTGGTGTATGTGCCGTCGCCGCCGGGCCGGTCCCGGGCCTGCTTCAGCTGGCCCTGGATGGCGTCCCCCTTGGAGTAGATCTTGCTGACGTTGCCGTCGTCGACCTGCTTGCTGAACTCGGTGTAGGAGATCGTCGGCTCGTCGCCGTCGCCGAAGAAGGACAGCACCAGGTTGGCGATCAGGAACACGATCAGCGCGGCGACGGCCAGGTTCCACCAGCCGCCGCGCATCCTCCGCCCACCGGACGGCGGCTTGGGCGGCTCCTCGGGGGTGCCCTCGGTGCGCCAGGGCTGGTCGGGAGACTTGCGCGGCGGCGCAGGGTTGGTCATATCGGGACGTTACGACAGGAAAGCCGCGCGAGCATGTGTGCGTCCGGCGTATGTGTGCGTCGGCGCGTGTGTGCCGACGGCGCTGGGGGCGTACGTCGCTGGGTGCGGACGACGACGGGGGCGCCCCTTCGGCGAGGGGCGCCCCCAGCGGACGTACGGCCGACGTCGGTCAGCCCATGAACTTCTTGAACTCGTCCGGCAGCTCGAAGTCCTGCCCGGCCTGCTGGCCCGGCAGCCCGAACGCGCCACCGTTCTGTGCGGCGGCCGCGCGCCGGGCCGCCTCCTCCTGCTCCTGCTGCTTGCGCTTCATCGGGTTGCCGGAGCGCTGCTTGCCCTTGACCTTCTTCGGCTGCTTCTTGCTGCGGCCGGGACCGCCGCCCATGCCCGGGATCCCCGGCATGCCCGGCATACCGCCGCCCTGAGCCATGCGGGACATCATCTTGCGGGCCTCGAAGAACCGCTCGACCAGGTTCTTCACGGCGCTGACCTCGACACCGGAACCCTTGGCGATACGGGCGCGGCGCGAGCCGTTGATGATCGTGGGGTCCTGGCGCTCGGCCGGGGTCATCGACTTGATGATCGCGGCGGTGCGGTCGACGTCCCGCTCGTCCAGGTTGTTGATCTGGTCCTTGATCTGCCCCATGCCCGGCAGCATCCCGAGCAGCTTGGAGATGGAGCCCATCTTCCGGACCTGCTCCATCTGGGACAGGAAGTCGTCGAGCGTGAACTCCTGGCCCTTCTTGGACGCCAGCTTGGAGGCCATCTTGGCGGCCTCTTCCTGGCTGAAGGTCTTCTCCGCCTGCTCGATCAGGGTGAGCAGGTCACCCATGTCGAGGATGCGGGAGGCCATCCGGTCCGGGTGGAACGCGTCGAACTCGTCGAGCTTCTCGCCGTTCGACGCGAACATGATCGGCTTGCCGGTGATCTGGCGGATGGACAGCGCGGCACCACCGCGCGCGTCGCCGTCCAGCTTGGAGAGCACCACGCCGTCGAAGCCGACACCGTCACGGAAGGACTCGGCGGTGTTGACGGCGTCCTGACCGATCATCGCGTCGACGACGAACAGGATCTCGTCGGGCGAGACGGCGTCCCGGATGTCGGCCGCCTGCTGCATCATCTCCTGGTCGATGCCCAGACGGCCGGCGGTGTCGACGATGACGATGTCGTGGACCTTGGACTTCGCGAAGTCGATGGAGTCCTTGGCGACCTTCACCGGGTCGCCGACCCCGTTGCCCGGCTCCGGCGCGTAGACCGCGACCCCGGCGCGCTCGGCGACGACGCTGAGCTGGTTGACGGCGTTGGGGCGCTGGAGGTCACAGGCGACGAGCAGCGGCGAGTGGCCCTGCTCCTTGAGCCACCGGCCGAGCTTGCCCGCGAGGGTGGTCTTACCGGCACCCTGCAGACCGGCCAGCATGATCACGGTCGGCGGCTGCTTGGCGAAGCGCAGCCGGCGGGTCTCGCCACCGAGGATGGTGACCAGCTCGTCATTGACGATCTTGAGGACCTGCTGGGCCGGGTTCAGCGCCTTGGAGACCTCGGCGCCGAGCGCGCGCTCCTTGACGTTCTTGATGAACGTGCGGACGACCGGCAGGGCCACGTCCGCTTCGAGCAGCGCGATACGGATCTCGCGCGCGGTGGCGTCGATGTCCGCCTCGCTCAGACGCCCCTTGCCGCGCAGATTCTTGAAGGTCGCTGAAAGGCGGTCGGAGAGAGTATCGAACACGGCGGCGTCGGTCCTCGGAGTCGGGGGCAGTCTGAGCGTCTTCCAGGGTATCCGGCTTCGCAGGACATTCGTCCCCGGCCGCTCGAACCGGGGAGAATGCCCGCGCCGTCACCCCCGCAGCGTCTCCTCCAGTTTCCGCGCCACCGCCGTCGCCTCCTCCCCCGGCAGGGGTGTTCCCTCGGCCCCCGTGACATAGAAAGCGTCCACCGCGTTCGCGCCCAGCGTCGAGACGTGGGCACTGCGCACCCGCACTCCCGCGTCCTCCAGCGCCCGCCCGATGCGGAACAGCAGACCGGGCGCGTCCTGGGCGCGGACCTCGATCACCGTGGCGTGGCGGGAGGCGGCGGAGGCGACGGTGACGCGCGGTGGGGGCGCGACCACGCCGCGGCGGCGCGGGTAGGCCGCGTCCCGCTCCGCCAGCCGTCCGGCGATGTCCAGGGTGCCGTCCAGGGCCCGGACGAGGTCGGCGCGCAGCCGCGCGGCCTGGGGCAGGGAGCCGTACTCGGCCGCCACCCGCCACTCCAGCAGCAGGACCGAGCCGCCGACGCCGTCCGGCAGGGGCATCGCGCGCAGCTCTGCCGTGCGGACGGTCAGCCGGTGCATGGCGAGGACGCCGGCGACCGCGGGCAGGACGCCCGGCTGGTCGGGGACGGCGATGAGCAGTTCGACGCCCAGCGGCTCGGGCGCGCCCGCGGTGGCCGGTTCCTCGTCCGGCGGAGGGCCGGCCGGCGGTTCGGGCTGCGCGCGCAGCGCGAGCACGGGGCCGCCGGTGCGGTACGCCTCGACGGCGAGACGTTCCTGCTCGGCGGTGGGCGCGGCGGTCTCGGGCTCCTCGGGATCGTCCCCGGCGAGTACGGCCGAGACCCGCTTGACGAGGTCGGTGACGAGCGAGCCGCGCCACGACGACCAGGCGGCGGGCCCGGTCGCCAGCGCGTCGGCCTCGGTGAGCGCGTGCAGCAGTCCGAGGGTGCTCTGGGTGCCGACGGCCTCGGCGACGGACCGTACGGTGGCGGGGTCGTCGAGGTCGCGGCGGGTGGCGGTCTCCACGAGGAGCAGGTGGTGGCGCACGAGGGTGCCGAGCACGGCCGCGTCCTCGCGGTCGAAGCCGATCCGGCCCGCCACGTCGCGGGCGATGATCTCGCCGGCCACCGAGTGGTCGCCGGGCCAGCCCTTGCCGATGTCGTGCAGCAGCGCGGCGACCAGCAGCAGATCGGGGCGGCTGACGCGGCGGGTGAACTCGGAGGCGCGGACGGCGGTCTCGATGAGGTGCCGGTCGACGGTCCAGATGTGCACGGCGTTGCGCTGCGGCCGGCAGCGCACCCGCTCCCAGTCGGGCAGCAGCCGGGTGATCAGCCCCTCCGCCTCCAGGGCCTCCCAGACCTGCACGGTCGGGCGGCCGGATCCGAGCAAAGTCACCAGTTGTTCGCGCGCCTCGGCGGGCCAGGGGGTGGGCAGGGGGCGCACGGTGGCGGCGAGGCGCCGTACGGCGTGCAAGGAGAGCGGGAGTCCGGCCTGCGCGGCGGCGGCCGCGGCGCGCAGGGGGAGCACGGGGTCGCGTTCGGGGCGCGCCGTACGGGCGAGCACCACCTCGCCGTCCTGTTCCACCACGCCTTCGGCCAGCGGCGACCGCTCGGCTGTCGGCTTGCCGCCGCCCAGCATGGCGCGCAGCCGTGGTCGTACGGCGCGCGAACGCAGCACGCGCCCCACTTCACGCCAGGTGACGTCACTGGCGTACGCGATCACCCGCGCCGCCTCGTAGACCTGCCGCAGCAGCGTGTCGGCGTCCAGGAGCCCCAGCTCGGCGGCGACCTGGTCCTGTTCCTGGAGGGAGAGGCGATCGGTGGCGCGGCCGGTGGTCAGATGCAGGGCGTCACGGACGTCGAGGAGGCTGCGGCGGGCGTCGTCGAGGCCCTCGCGGGGGGCGTCGGCCAGCCAGGAGGCGGCGACGGCGCGCAGCGCCGTGGCGTCCCGGAGGCCGCCGCGGGCCTCCTTGAGGTCGGGCTCCAGCAGGTACTGCAGCTCGCCCTGGCGCTCGGCGCGTTCGGCGCACAGTTCCTGGAGTTCGGGGAGGCGTCTGGGCGCCTGGTTGCGCCAGTCGGCGAGGACGGCCGTGCGCAGCCCGGCGGTCAGGCCGAGGTCACCGGCGAGGTGCCGGGCGTCCAGGAGGCCGAGCTGGACCTTCAGGTCCTCCGCGGCGGTCCTGCGGGCCTCGGCCGGGGTGCGCACGGAGTGGTCGAGCGCGAGGCCGAGGTCCCAGACGGGGTACCAGAGGCGGTCGGCGAGAGCGGCGATCGCGTCGGTGTCGCCGCCGTCGTGGAGCAGCAGCAGGTCGAGGTCGCTGCGGGGGGACAGCTCTCCGCGGCCGTAACCGCCGACGGCGACGAGCGAGACGCCCTTCAGCCCGCCGCCCGCCTCGGCTCCGGCCTCGAACAGGGCCGCCAGCCAGTCGTCGGTCAGCTCGGCGAGGGCGGTACGGCGCGGCGGCCCGGACCGCGCCCCCTCCGTGAGGAGGCGCAGCCGGGCCGCCGCGTAGCCGCTGGGTCCCGAGTCCTCTGCTTCCGTGTGTCGGTCCGTACTCGTCACCCAGCGACTCCTGTTCTCTTCTGTCGGCGCCTCGTCAGAGCGCGTCCGGGCCGCGCTCGCCGGTGCGGACCCGGACGGCCGTGTCGACCGGCAGGGACCAGACCTTGCCGTCACCGATCTTGCCGGTGCGGGCCGCCTTGACGATGACTTCGATCAGCTGTTCGGCGTCGTCGTCCTCGGCCAGCACCTCGATACGGATCTTGGGGACCAGATCGACGGTGTACTCGGCGCCGCGGTAGACCTCGGTGTGTCCGCGCTGGCGGCCGTAGCCGCTGGCCTCGGTGACCGTCAGGCCGTGCACGCCGAAGGCCTGGAGGGCTTCCTTGATCTCGTCGAGCCGGTGGGGCTTCACGACGGCGGTGATGAGCTTCATGCGTCCACCTTCTTGGACTCGGCCTGGGCGGCGACCGGGGCGGCGGGGACGGAGGCGGAGCGGGAGGTACCGCCGCCGGCGCCGCTGAAGTCGTATGCGGTCTCGGCGTGCTCGGCCTGGTCGATGCCGGCCACCTCGTCGTCCTCGGGGACCCGCATGCCGATGGTCTTGTCGAGGACGAAGGCGAGGATCGCGGAGACGACCAGGGAG
>NZ_DASQNH010000093.1:0-25771 GCF_035645055.1 Streptomyces sp.
CCCTCTCGGGCTTTCCTCCGGGCGCTTCCCTTCGGTCTTGCGTTTCCGACTCTATCAGATCTTTTCTCGATCCGATTTCCTCGGTGCTTTCCAGGTTCCCGCTCTCGCGTTTCCCTTTCCGGCGGTTCCGACTTTATCAGAGATTCTGAGTCGGATTTCCCGCCCCCTTGAGGGGACTGGATCCGGTGCACGAGGCGGCCGGGTTCCCTCCGGGGCAGGGCCGTAAACGTACTGGAGCGGGGCTCCCCGATGCAAATCGAGGTGCCCCGCTCCCAGTTCGCGCGAACGACGGGTCGTCCGTGGGTCAGACCTCCACGACCACCGGGAGGATCATCGGCCTGCGCCGATAGGTGTCCGAGACCCACTTGCCCAGCGTGCGGCGGATCAGTTGTTGCAGCTGGTGGGGCTCGACCACGCCGTCCTGGGCCGAGCGCTCCAGCACCTCCGTCACCTTCGGCAGGACCGCGTCGAAGGCGGAGTCCTCGATACCGGAGCCGCGTGCCTGGACGTGCGGGCCGCCGGTGATCTTGCCGGTGGAGGAGTCCATGACGACGAAGACCGAGATGATGCCCTCCTCGCCGAGGATCTTCCGGTCCTTCAGCGCCGGCTCGCCGACGTCACCGACCGAGAGGCCGTCGACGTAGACGTATCCCGCCTGGACCTTGCCGGAGATCTTGGCCTTGCCCTCGACGAGGTCGACGGCGACGCCGTCCTCGGCGATGACGATGCGGTCGTGCGGGACGCCGGTCAGGGCGCCCAGCTCGGCGTTGGCGCGCAGGTGGCGCCATTCGCCGTGAACCGGCATCAGGTTCTTCGGGCGGCAGATGTTGTAGAAGTACAGCAGCTCGCCCGCGGAGGCGTGACCGGAGACATGAACCTTGGCGTTGCCCTTGTGGACGACGTTGGCGCCCCAGCGGGTCAGGCCGTTGATCACGCGGTAGACCGCGTTCTCGTTGCCGGGGATCAGCGAGGACGCCAGGATCACCGTGTCGCCGTCGACGATGCGGATCTGGTGGTCGCGGTTGGCCATGCGGGACAGGGCCGCCATCGGTTCGCCCTGGGAGCCCGTGCAGACCAGGACCACCTCGTGGTCCGGGAGGTCGTCGAGGGACCGGACGTCCACGACCAGGCCCGGCGGGACGCGCAGGTAGCCGAGGTCGCGGGCGATGCCCATGTTGCGGACCATGGAGCGCCCGACGAAGGCGACCCGGCGGCCATACTCGTGGGCGGTGTCCAGAATCTGCTGGATGCGGTGGACGTGGCTGGCGAAGCTGGCCACGATGATCCGCTTGCGGGCGTTCCCGAAGACCTGGCGCAGGACGTTGGAGATCTCCCGCTCGGGCGGGACGAAGCCCGGGACCTCGGCGTTCGTGGAGTCGGACAGGAGGAGGTCGATGCCCTCCTCGCTCAGCCGTGCGAACGCGTGCAGGTCGGTGAGGCGGTTGTCCAGCGGAAGCTGGTCCATCTTGAAGTCGCCGGTGTGCACCACCATGCCGGCGGGGGTGCGGATGGCGACCGCCAGGGCGTCCGGGATGGAGTGGTTGACCGCGATGAACTCGCAGTCGAAGGGGCCGAGACGCTCGCGGTCCCCCTCCGCCACCTCCAGGGTGTAGGGGCGGATGCGGTGCTCCTGGAGCTTGGCCTCGATCAGGGCGAGGGTCAGCTTGGAGCCGATCAGCGGGATGTCCGGCTTCTCGCGCAGCAGGAACGGGACGCCGCCGATGTGGTCCTCGTGGCCGTGGGTGAGGACGATGCCGTCGATGTCGTCGAGGCGGTCCCGGATGGACGAGAAGTCCGGCAGGATCAGGTCGATTCCGGGCTGCTCCTCCTCGGGGAAGAGCACTCCGCAGTCGACGATCAGCAGGCGGCCGCCGTACTCGAAGACCGTCATGTTGCGGCCGATCTCGCCGAGGCCGCCGAGCGGGGTGACGCGCAGGCCGCCCGCGGGCAGCGGCGGGGGCGAGCCGAGTTCAGGGTGCGGATGACTCAAAAGACTCTCCTCAAACACGCGCGCCACGTACCGGTGGGGCACGTGGCGCGCGTGACGTTCGTGCAGAAGCAGTTGTCGTTGTGGGTGCAGGCACCGGTGGCCTGCGTTATTCAGTTGTGGAGCTCGTTCCTGCGAAGCGTCGGCTTCACGAAGTCTTGTGTCAGAGCTGTACCCCGCCGGCAGCGAGATCGATCTTGAGCTGCTCGATCTCCTGGGCGGTGAGTTCGACCATCGGCGGGCGCAGCGGTCCACCGGGCAGGCCCTGGAGGGTGAGCGCGGCCTTGGTGGTCATGACGCCCTGGGTGCGGAACATGCCGGTGTAGACCGGGAGCAGCTTCTGGTGGATCTCGGTGGCCTTCTGGACGTCGCCGGAGACGAAGGCCTCGACGAGGGCGCGCAGGTCCGGGGTGACCACATGGCCGACGACGGAGACGAAGCCGACCGCGCCCACGGAGAGCAGCGGCAGGTTCAGCATGTCGTCGCCTGAGTACCAGGCGAGGCCGGACTGGGCGATGGCCCAGCTGGCGCGGCCGAGGTCGCCCTTGGCGTCCTTGTTGGCGACGATCCGCGGGTGGTCGGCGAGGCGGACCAGCGTCTCGGTGCTGATCGGGACGCCGCTGCGGCCGGGGATGTCGTAGAGCATGACCGGCAGCTCGGCGGCGTCGGCGACGGCCTTGAAGTGCCGGTAGAGGCCCTCCTGCGGGGGCTTGTTGTAGTACGGCGTGACGACGAGCAGGCCGTGCGCGCCGGTCTTCTCGGCGGCGCGGGCCAGCTCGATGCTGTGGTGGGTGTCGTTGGTGCCGACGCCGGCCACGATGTGGGCACGGTCGCCGACCGCCTCCAGGACCGCTCGTACGAGGTCCGATTTCTCCGCGTCGCTGGTGGTCGGGGACTCGCCGGTGGTGCCGTTGATGATCAGGCCGTCGTTGCCTGCGTCCACCAGGTGCGTGGCGAGCCGCTGCGCGCCATCGAGGTCGAGTGCGCCGTCCGCCGTGAAGGGCGTGACCATGGCGGTGAGGACCCGCCCGAAGGGGGTCTGCGGAGTGGAGGTCGGAGCCATGGGTTACACGCTACTCGTTGCGTAAGGCGAGGTCTGCCCTCGGGGGGAGGGATACGTCATGACAAAGGCGGATCCCGGCACTGCCTGCTCGGGGGTTCAAGCAGTGCCGGGTCCGTTGATCAGGCTAGATGAACTTCACTAAATGCCGCAATACGGACACTTCGCGCGGCTGACCGTACATCTGTGCTCGCCCGGGGAACGGATGCGCTACGGCGCCACGCGTCCGTTCGCGTTGAAGGCGGCGTAGGTGAGCGGCATGAGCTTGGCCCACTCCGCCTCCATCTTCTCGCCGACCATCTCGATCTCCCGCTGCGGGAACGACGGCACCTTGGCCAGCTCGTGCTGGGTGCGCAGGCCGAGGAAGTGCATCAGCGAGCGCGCGTTACAGGTGGCGTACATCGAGGAGAACAGGCCGACGGGGAGGACCGTGCGGGCGACCTCGCGGGCGACGCCCTCGGCGAGGAGCTTCTGGTAGGCGGCGTACGCCTGCTGGTAGGACTCGTCGAGCACCCGGTGGACCGTGTCGTACTGAGCCGGCGTTCCCTCGACGAAGGTGTACTTGCCCGGGCGGCCCTCCTGGACCAGCTTGCGGGATGCGTCGGGGACGTAGAAGACCGGCTCCAGCTCGCGGTACCGGCCCGACTCCTCGTTGTACGACCAGCCGACGCGATGCCGCATGAACTCGCGGAAGACGAAGATCGGGGCACTGATCAGGAACGTCATCGAGTTGTGCTCGAAGGGGCTGCCGTGCCGGTCCCTCATCAGGTAGTTGATCAGCCCCTTGGAGCGCTCGGGGTCCTTCTGGAGCTCGGCGAGGGACTGCTCACCGAGGGTCGAGACACGAGCGGCGAAGAGGACGTCCGAGTCGGACGCGCTGGACTTCACCAGCTCGACCGTGACGTCACTGCGCAGGGTGATGTCGGAGTGGGGGGCGTCAGCGGAGGTCAAGAGGATCCTTCCCATCACGGCGGGGGTGCGGCGTCCACTTTACTCAGTGCCATACAGGAAGTTTTTCCCGGTAATCGGGCACTTCTCCGGGTACTCACGCGTCTGTGTTGATGACAACATCCCCATCCTCGGAGAGGAGCTAGTCCCTCTATGTTCCGTCGGCGCGAGCCCGTGCCCTTCGCCTTCGTCGCCGAAGCCGACCGGTTCCGCAGCAATGTCACTCCCCCGCCCCGTGCGCGGGCTTCCCTCGGTGAGCTGGCCGGGCGCACACTGCTGGGCCTGACCATCGTCGCCGCGCTGGTGGGGTCCCTGGTGGTGGGGATGCCGGCGCTGGAGCTCGACCAGGCGTCCACCCCGGCCCAGCAGTCACAGGCGTCCGACGGGCGCTGAGCCGGGACTGACTCGGACGGCCCCCCTAGGGTGGTGGGCCGGCACCCGGGTCGATAGCCTCACCGGGCACAGCCCACGCCCGGATCGAGTGAGGACCCGACGTGCCCCTGCCCTTTCTGACGGCCGACCGAGCCTTCGAGGCGGCGGACGATGTCGCGCTGCCGTTCGATGACCGAGACCGCTGGCGACGCCCCTACCGGCCCGGTCCCTGGCGGGTGGGCGTGGCGGCGATCTGGCTGCTGCTCGCCTCGTACGTGCTGTTCGCGGCGGTCGTCATCGCGCTGACCGGCACCCTGGCGGAGGGCGGGGCGGTCTTCGGCATCGCGCTGGTGATGATCGCCGTGGCCCTGCGGATGCTGCGCGTGGGCGTGTGGGTGAGCGAGCGGGGGCTGCGCCGGGTGGGCTTCTTCCGCACCCGCACGGTCTCCTGGGACCGGGTGGTCGCCGTGCGGACGGCGCAGCAGCCGGTGCGCTGGCTGGGGTTGCCGCGCGCGGTGCAGGGTCAGGCGCTGACCCTTGTCCGCCGTGACCGGGCCGCGGAGGATCTGCCGCCGCTGCTGACCACGCACAGCGCCGACTTCCTGGCCCGGGCCGAGGCGTTCGACCGTGCGGCGGACGCCGTGGAGGCGTGGGCGGCGGAGTACGGACGCGGCTGATCCGGACGCATGCGGGAGAGGGGCCGGTCCGCGCGACGCGGACCGGCCCCTCTCGTCGTGGGTGGTGCGGCTCAGGCCTCGACGGTCCTGCCGTCGTGCAGGGCGATGGCGCGTTGCAT
The DNA here is from genome assembly GCF_035645055.1 of Streptomyces sp. Lineage (GTDB taxonomy): Bacteria > Actinomycetota > Actinomycetes > Streptomycetales > Streptomycetaceae > Streptomyces. Next base: position 5,164 of record NZ_DASQNH010000093.1, read on the forward strand.
CGCCTTGCGGGCGCGCGGGGTGTCGCGGGCGTCGTGGTAGGCGACGGCGAGGCGGAACCAGGTGCGCCAGTCGTCCGGTGCCGCCTCGGTCTCGGCCCGGCGCCGGGCGAACACCTCGTCCGCCGAGTCGCGGTCGATCCGGCCGCTGGGCAGGCGCTTCAGCTCGTCGACGGGGAGTCCGCCCTCGGCGTCGAGTTCGGCGGCGAGGGCGTTGGCCTTGCGGACGAACTGGGTGTTCTTCCACAGGAACCACAGCCCGATGACCGGCAGGATCAGCACCGCGACACCGAAGGTCACGGTGAGCAGGGTGCCGGTCTGGATGAGCAGGACGCCTCGGCTGCCGACCAGGAGGAAGTAGAACACCAGGACGGCGGCCGTGACGGCGTAGGACAGCTTGGCTCGCATGGTGCCGGTCAGCCCAGTTCCAGGAAGTTTTCCAGGCCGAAGGTGAGACCCGGGGTGGTCACCACGCGGCGGGCGCCCAGCAGGATGCCGGGCATGAAGCTGCTGTGATGCAGCGAGTCGTGCCGGATGGTGAGGGTCTCGCCCTCGCCGCCCAGCAGGACCTCCTGGTGGGCCAGGAGGCCGCGCAGGCGGACCGCGTGGACGGGCACGCCGTCGACGTCCGCGCCCCGCGCGCCGTCCAGGGCGGTCGCCGTGGCGTCCGGAGCCGGGGCGGTGCCGGCGGCGCGCCGGGCCTCGGCGATGAGCTGGGCGGTGCGGGTGGCGGTGCCGCTGGGGGCGTCCACCTTGTTCGGGTGGTGCAGCTCGACCACCTCGACCGACTCGAAATAGGGCGCCGCGATCTGCGCGAACTTCATGGTCAGGACGGCCCCGATGGAGAAGTTCGGGGCGATGAGGACGCCCGTCTCCGGGGAGTCGGCCAGCCAGCCGTTCAGCTGCGCGAGACGGTCCTCGGTCCAGCCCGTCGTACCCACGACGGCGTGGATGCCGTTGCGTACGCAGAACTCGAGGTTGGCCATCACCGAGTCGGGCGTGGTCAGCTCGACGGCGACCTGGGCGCCCGCCGCGGTCAGCGTCTCCAGCGTGTCGCCCCGGCCGAGGGCGGCCACCAGCTCCATGTCCTCGGCGGCCTCGACCGCCCGGACCGCCTCGGATCCGATCCGGCCCTTGGCGCCGAGGACCGCCACGCGCAGCTTGCTCATCTTGTTGCTTCCTAACGGGAGGTGACTAGGCCACGGCGTCGTGCAGCCGCGCGGCCTGCTTGTCCTTCAGCGGGCCGATGACCGACAGCGAGGGCCGTCGGCCCAGGATGTCGCGGGCGACCGCGCGGACGTCGTCCGGGGTGACCGAGGCTATCCGGGCCAGCATGTCGTCGACGGACATCTGCTCGCCCCAGCACAACTCGCTCTTGCCGATACGGTTCATCAGCGCGCCGGTGTCCTCCAGGCCGAGGACGGTGGAGCCGCGCAGCTGACCGATGGCGCGGTCGATCTCTTCGTCGGCCAGCCCGTGCTCAGCCACGTGGTCCAGCTCGTCGCGGCAGATCTTCAGCACATCGTGCACCTGCGACGGGCGGCAGCCCGCGTACACGGCGAACAGGCCGCAGTCGGCGAAGCCCGAGGTGTACGAGTACACGCTGTAGGCCAGGCCGCGCTTCTCGCGGACCTCCTGGAAGAGCCGGGACGACATGCCGCCGCCGAGGGCGGTGTTGAGCACGCCCAGGGCCCAGCGGCGCTCGTCCGTGCGGGCCAGGCCGGGCATGCCGAGCACGACATGCGCCTGCTCGGTCTTGCGGCCGAGCAGCTCGACACGGCCGGCGGTGCGCACGGTGCGCTGCCCGGTGCGCGGGCCGATCGGCCGGGCGTCCAGGTCCTTCAGCGCGCCGGCCTTCTCGAAGGCGGCGCGGACCTGGCGTACGACCTGGTTGTGGTCGATGTTGCCGGCGCAGGCGACCACCAGGTGGGTGGGGTCGTAGTGCTTCTTGTAGAAGCGGCGGATGCGGTCGGCGGTCAGGGCGTTGACCGTGTCGACGGTGCCGAGGACCGGGCGGCCGAGGGGGTTGTCGCCGAACATGGTGTGCGCGAACAGGTCGTGCACACAGTCGCCCGGGTCGTCCTCGGTCATGGCGATCTCTTCGAGGATGGCGCCGCGCTCGACGTTGACGTCCTCTTCGAGGATCAGGGAGTCCGTGAGCATGTCGCAGACGACGTCGATGGCGAGCGGCAGGTCGGTGTCGAGCACGCGCGCGTAGTAGCACGTGTACTCCTTGGCCGTGAACGCGTTCATCTCGCCGCCGACCGCGTCGAGGGCGGAGGAGATGTCCAGGGCGCTTCTCTGCTGCGTGCCCTTGAAGAGCAGGTGCTCCAGGTAGTGCGTGGCGCCGTTCAGCGCCGGGGTCTCGTCGCGGGAGCCGACGTGTGCCCAGATGCCGAAGGTGGCGGAGCGGACCGAGGGCAGGGTCTCGGTGACGATGCGCAAGCCCCCCGGGAGGGTGGTCTTGCGGACCGTGCCGATGCCGTTCATGCCCTTGATGAGGGTTTGGGTACGGGCGACGGCCCGCGCCTCCGAGGAGGTGCGGGCCGTCGCCTTGGAGCCACGGGACGTCACTGGTCGGCGTCGTCCTTCGTCGTCTCGTCGGAACCTTCCTCGCCCTCGACCACGGGGATCAGGGAGAGCTTGCCGCGGGAGTCGATCTCGGCGATCTCGACCTGGACCTTCTGGCCCACGCCGAGGACGTCCTCGACGTTCTCCACGCGCTTGCCGCCGGCCAGCTTGCGGATCTGCGAGATGTGCAGCAGACCGTCCTTGCCGGGCAGCAGGGAGACGAACGCGCCGAACGTGGTCGTCTTCACGACCGTGCCCAGGTACCGCTCGCCGACCTCGGGCATCGTCGGGTTGGCGATGCCGTTGATCGTGGCTCGGGCGGCCTCGGCGGACGGGCCGTCGGCGGCACCGATGTAGATCGTGCCGTCGTCCTCGATCGTGATCTCGGCGCCCGTGTCCTCCTGGATCTGGTTGATCATCTTGCCCTTGGGGCCGATGACCTCACCGATCTTGTCGACCGGGATCTTCACGGTGATGATCCGCGGCGCGTTCGGGGACATCTCGTCGGGCCGGTCGATGGCCTCCATCATCACGTCGAGGATGTGGAGACGCGCGTCGCGGGCCTGCTTGAGGGCGGCGCCCAGGACGGACGCCGGGATGCCGTCCAGCTTGGTGTCGAGCTGGAGGGCGGTCACGAACTCCTTGGTGCCGGCGACCTTGAAGTCCATGTCACCGAAGGCGTCCTCCGCACCGAGGATGTCGGTGAGGGTGACGTAGTGCGTCTCGCCGTCGATCTCCTGGGAGATCAGGCCCATGGCGATACCGGCGACCGGGGCCTTCAGCGGCACACCGGCGTTCAGCAGCGACATGGTGGAGGCGCAGACCGAGCCCATGGAGGTCGAGCCGTTCGAGCTGAGCGCCTCGGACACCTGACGGATCGCGTAGGGGAACTCCTCGCGGGTCGGCAGGACCGGCACCAGGGCGCGCTCGGCGAGGGCGCCGTGACCGATCTCGCGGCGCTTCGGGGAGCCGACGCGGCCGGTCTCGCCGGTGGAGTACGGCGGGAAGTTGTAGTTGTGCATGTAGCGCTTGCGGGTCACCGGGGAGAGGGTGTCCAGCTGCTGCTCCATGCGGAGCATGTTCAGGGTGGTGACGCCCAGGATCTGGGTCTCGCCACGCTCGAACACGGCGGAGCCGTGGACCCGCGGGATGGCCTCGACCTCGGCGGCCAGGGTGCGGATGTCCGTCAGGCCGCGGCCGTCGATCCGCTTCTTCTCCTTGATCACGCGCTCGCGGACCAGCTGCTTGGTGAGCGAGCGGTACGCGGCGGAGATCTCCTTCTCGCGGCCCTCGAACTCCGGCAGGAGCTTCTCGGCGGCGAGCGCCTTGACGCGGTCCAGCTCGGACTCGCGCTCCTGCTTGCCGGCGATGGTCAGCGCCTGGGCCAGCTCGGGCTTGACGGCGGCGCTCAGCGCCTCGAAGACGTCGTCCTGGTAGTCCAGGAAGATCGGGAACTCGGCGGTCGGCTTGGCGGCCTTGGACGCGAGGTCCGACTGGGCCTTGCAGAGCACCTTGATGAAGGGCTTCGCGGCCTCCAGACCGGCGGCGACGACCTCCTCGGTCGGCGCCTCGGCACCGCCCTCGACCAGCTTGATGGTCTTCTCGGTGGCCTCGGCCTCGACCATCATGATCGCGACGTCGCCGTCCTCCAGGACGCGGCCCGCGACGACCATGTCGAAGACGGCGTCCTCGAGCTCGGTGTGCGTCGGGAAGGCCACCCACTGGCCGCGGATCAGCGCGACGCGGACGCCGCCGATCGGGCCGGAGAAGGGCAGGCCGGCCAGCTGCGTGGACGCGGACGCGGCGTTGATCGCCACGACGTCGTACAGGTGGTCGGGGTTGAGCGCCATGATCGTGGCGACGACCTGGATCTCGTTGCGCAGGCCCTTCTTGAAGGACGGGCGCAGCGGGCGGTCGATGAGGCGGCAGGTGAGGATCGCGTCCTCGGAGGGCCGGCCCTCACGGCGGAAGAAGCTGCCGGGGATCTTGCCGGCGGCGTACATCCGCTCCTCGACGTCCACCGTCAGCGGGAAGAAGTCGAGCTGGTCCTTGGGCTGCTTGGAGGCGGTGGTGGCCGACAGCACCATGGTGTCGTCGTCCAGGTACGCCACGGCGGAACCGGCGGCCTGCTTGGCCAGGCGGCCCGTCTCGAAGCGGATGGTGCGGGTACCGAAAGAGCCGTTGTCGATGACGGCCTCGGCGTAGTGGGTCTCGTTCTCCACTAGCGATCTCTCCGTTTACTTGTCGTCTTTCGTCCCTCGTCTGCCCGTGTGGCAGGGGGACAGTCCCGGAGATGCGCGCCGTGCTGTGCGGGCCGGTCTTCGATCGAAGCACCCGGGGCTCGCTTCCCCCCGGGGGCCACTACCGAGGACCGGCGGCGGCTAGGTGCGCTTCTCCTCGTTCTTGTGTCGCACGTCGTTCTGCGCCGTGCGACACGCGTTACATGCGTTGTGCTACCACACTACAAAGGTGCAGTGACAGTCCGCACGTACAGCAAAGGGAGCGGCCCCCTCAGGTGGGAACCGCTCCCTGCACGCCGAATTACTTGGCGCCCGCCGCACCGCGGCGGATGCCGAGGCGGTCGACCAGCGCACGGAAGCGCTGGATGTCCTTCTTGGCGAGGTACTGCAGCAGGCGGCGGCGCTGACCGACCAGGATCAGCAGGCCCCGGCGGGAGTGGTGGTCGTGCTTGTGGGTCTTCAGGTGCTCCGTCAGGTCGGAGATCCGACGGGAGAGCAGAGCGACCTGGACCTCGGGGGAGCCGGTGTCACCCTCCTTGGTACCGAACTCGGAGATGATCTGCTTCTTCACTGCGGCGTCGAGCGACACGCGTACTCCTCATAGTCTGTGAGTGGCCACCGAGTGCCCCCGGTCTGCTTCTCGGGGGATCTTCCGTGACTCGGAAGGCGGGGATCCGCTGGGCGCGGCCTCCAGAGCGGTACTCCGGGAGCGCGTACACAAACGGCCGTCACTCAGGGTACCAGCAGGTGGACGCCGCCCGTCCCGCGGTCCCGGAACCGGCCCGGCGGCGGGGACGCGGCCACTAGGGTGAGCCGTTGTACAGGGTCGAGCACGCGGGGAAGGGGCCGGTGCGGCATGGCGGAGACGGAAGCGGAGATCAAGGCGCGCAAGGAGCGGGAGCGGGACGAGCTGTACGCCCTCGACATCTCCGGGGTCGAGTGGCACGGCGCGCCGGGCACCGAGGAGCACGAGGAACGCGTCGAGATCGCTTATCTGCCGGGCGGCGCCGTGGCCATGCGGTCCTCGCTCGACCCGGGCACCGTGCTGCGGTACACCGAGGCGGAGTGGCGGGCGTTCGTGCTGGGGGCGCGGGACGGAGAGTTCGATCTGGAGCCCAGCTCCGGAGAGTAGAGGGTGGCGGTGACGGACGTACGCGCGCGTGAGGCCTGTTTTCCAGCCCCACGCGCGCGTACGTCGCGTTTCACGGCTTCTTCGTCGTGGCGCTCTCGATGCCCAGGGCCAGCCACACCCACGCCTTTCCGTCGGCGTCCGGCGGCAGCTCGGCCGTCTTGGCGCCGAAGAAGACGCGGCCGTTCTGGACGACGACGTCCGCCAGGCTCATGGAGAGCAGGCTCCAGCCCTCCGACGGCAGGTCGAAGTAGAAGTACGGGGTCTCCGCGCCGGTCCTCGGGTTCAGGCTCACCAGGGCCGTGGGTGAGATGTGGTCGCTGCTCTCGCGCAGCGCGAGGAGCTGGTCGCCGCTCATCCGCAGGGGGCGGAGCAGGGCGTTGGGCCCGGACTCGAACTTCTTGACGGAGTTCCCGGTGGCCAGGTCGAAGCCGATGATCCAGTTGGCGTTGTTGACCAGGTCGCCCTGTTCCTTGCTGGTCAGGAAGACCTGCCCGGCGCCCACCGCGACGGACGGGCACTCGTCGGCGGCGAGATGGTCGACCTCGTCGGTGCACTCGGCGACGTACGCGCCGTTCTGCAGCGGGACGGTGCTGAGGTACTCGCCTCGCTCGTCGAGCGAGATGATCTCGGTGATGCCGACGTCGCCGGCGGCGGTGGCGAGGACCGCGGGGTCGCTGGAGACGATGCGGACGTCCTTGACGCCGTCGGCGGGCTCGTACGTCCACCGGGTCGTGCCGCTCTTCGGGTCGAGAGCGCGCACCGTGTAGGTGCGCACCTCGCTCAGCGGGGCGTCCTCCCGCCAGCAGCTGTACCGGACGACGAGGGCACGGCCGCCGCCCGCCCCGCTGGAGGAGCAGTTCTCGCCCGACGTCACCCGCCAGCGCCGCTTGCCGCCGTCCATGTCGTACGCGTCCGTGCCGCGGCCCCAGGTCACCGCGACCGTGGCGTGGGTCAGGGTGACTCCCGGGGTCTGCTGGCTGTTCGCGTCGTCGGGCGCGCCGAAGCCGTTCCCCGAGACCGGGAACTCGGTCTGCCACACCAGCTTGCCGTCGTCCAGGTCGACGAAGGCGACATGGTTGCAGAGGGAGTCCTTGTCCTCGCCGGCCCGGAACAGCACGGCCGTCCTGTTCTCGACGGTGACATGCCGCGTCTTGCCGCAGATCGGTCCGCCCAGCGGGAGCTTCCAGGCCTCGTCGCCCACGGCGGCGTCCGAGCCCATCCGCAGACCGATGAGGGTCTTGTTGACGCCCTTGGCGAGGATCTTGTCCGTGGCCCACAGGCCCGGCATCTCGTAGCGCTCGCCAGGGCCCATGTCGTCGGCGGAGAAGCGTACGGCCATGGCGCCCCGGGAGCCGGCCGGGCGCCGCTCGACGGTCTCCCGGACATCGAGCCGGTGCTGGGCCGGCGCGGCCGCCGGCTTGCCGTCGTCCGATGCCTTCCCCGGCCACCACAGCCAGGCGCCGGCGGACAGCGCCAGCGCCACGACGGCGGCCACGGCGGCGAGCAGGACCGCCCGGCGCTTCCTGCGCTGCCGGTCCGCCGTCACGGAGGACTGGGTGTACACGGACGGGGGCGGGCCGAAGCTCATGGGGGTGTGCCTTTCCTCGGTCTCAGTTGCCGGCCATCGACCGCGCGGACGCGTACACGTCGAACACGGCGAGCGCCAGCGGGACCAGCGTCAGCAGGACGAAGGTCTCGGCGATCTCCACGAAGCGGCCCCAGAAGGGCGTGACGCCGCTGCGCGGGGCGATCAGACCGATCGCGGTCAGCAGGGCGGCGGTCGCGGCGATCGCGGCGGCCAGCCAGACCGAACGGATGTCGAGGCCGGTGGTGTCGCCCTGGAGGGCGTCGCGCAGGTAGGCGTTCGGCGGGTTGAGGGCGAGGCCGAGGCCGAGGAAGACGAGGGCGGCGAGACCGGCGGCGAGGGTGGCACCGACCTGCGCGGTGTAGCGGAACAGGTGGGCCCGCATCAGCATGGCGATGCCGGTGGCCAGGGCGAGCAGCTGCGCCCAGACGTTGTCGGAGAAGCCGAGGACGATCGACGCGCCGACGGTGACGAGCGCGCAGCCGCCGACGAGACCGACCAGCAGTTCATGGCCGCGGCGGACCTGGGCGGCGATGCGCTGCTGGTCGACGGGCTCCTGCGGGGCGGTCTCCTCGTCGGTGTAGCCACGGCCGGGGCTGGGCGGTTCGAAGCCGATGGGCAGCCGGGCGAAGCGCATGGACAGGCCGGGCAGGAAGGCGAGGGCGCAGACCGCGAGCGGCGCGCAGACGGCGGCCGTCTCGATCGGCTTCAGGTGCGTGAGGATCGCGAGGAACGTGGTGAGCAGGCCGATCGCGGACGCGAACACGAACGCCACGAACGGGCCGTCGCCGCTGGGCGACACCAGCGTGAGCACCAGGGCGGCGACGAGGACGGCCGCGCACGCGAGCAGGAACTGGAGCCGTCCGATGCCCTGCCCCTCCGACAGCGGGAGCAGTCCTGACCCCGCCACGGCGATGTTCGGCAGCGCGCCGAGGCCGAGCGCGACCGCCGAGCCGCGGTCGTCGTAGACCCGCGCGCGGACGCAGGCGAGGGTGACCAGGAGGGCGCCGGCGACGGCGGCGAGGATGCCCTGGAGGCTGTGCATGTCGTGGCGGATCTGCGAGTTCCAGACCACGAAGGCGAGCAGCGCGGGCAGGATCCCGCCGGCGACCAGGCCCGCGGCGCGGGTGAGCGTGCCGCTCCACAGCGTGCGGTCCTCGGTGACGGCGGTGGCCACCGCCTCCGAGACGTCGTCGAAGACGGCGGGCGGCAGCGACTCGGCGAACGGACGCAGCGTCAGCAGCTCGCCGTCGAGGATGCGCTGGGCGGCGAAGGAGCGGGATCCGTCGAGGACGGTGCCGTCCCGGCGTACGAGGTGGTAACCGACCGGGGCGCCCTCGGCGGAGGTCTGCCGGGACAGCCGCAGGATCTCCGGGTAGAGGTCGGCGACTGCCACGTCGTCGGGCAGTGCCACGTCGATGCGGCTGTCGGGCGCCACGATGGTGACCCGGCAGAATCCGAATCCGGTGCCCGCCCCGGAAGGGGCTCCGGTGCCCGATCCGCCGGTCGCGCCGGTCGGCGCGGAGGCCGTCATGCTCACCTGCTGTTCCCCCTCGTCGGTGGTGACGGCGGTCGCGGCGCCGAGCGCGCGACCGCCTGTAACGATCTTGTGTACGTTGTGCCGCACCGCCCCGCGCCACCGGTAACGCACCGCGTTGCCCGTCAGCAGCCGGTCCCGGTGCGGGAAGCACTCGCTTCGAACAGTGCTGATTGCCCGGTTCTGCGGGGCCCGATTCGCAACTGCTCACACGACCCACGGGCACCCTACCGCCCACCGATGTCAGTGGTTGTCAGTAGGATCGCGCTTCGCGACCGACGTTCGCCGGACACGGGGCGGCGAGCGGAACGGTCGGTCCGGCAAGGGAATTGGTGCGAAGTGAGCCACATCGTCGTCAAGCGCCCACCGAGGGCTCTGCCGCGGGAAGTGCCCACGAACGAGGTCGTGTTGCAGCCTCCGCCGGAGCTTCCGCGCGGGGAGCGCGAAGGCGCCCTGATGCAGCTTCTGCCCATGCTCGGCATGGGTGGATCCGTGGTGTTCTTCTTCAACCCGCAGGCCCAGCCCTTCATGAAGATCATGGGCATGGTGATGATCGCCTCGACGATCGCCATGGGCATCGCGATGCTGATCCGTCACCGGCGCGGCACCCAGGGTCAGATCGCCGACATCCGCCGCGACTACCTGCGCTATCTGTCGCAGACCCGCCGGGCGGCGCAGCAGACCGCCAAGGTCCAGCGCGACGCCCAGTACTACCTGCACCCTTCACCGGAGCAACTGTGGGCACTGGTCGCCGAGGGCAGCCGGGTGTGGGAGCGCCGCGCGGGCGACGAGGACTTCGGGCAGGTCCGCGTGGGCCTCGGCCCGCAGGCCCTGGCGACGCCGCTGGTCCCGCCGGAGAGCGCCCCGGTGGACCAGCTGGAGCCGCTGACGGCGGGCGCCATGCAGCGCTTCGTGGCCACCCACAGCACCCTCGACGACCTGCCCATGGCGGTCTCGCTGCGGGCCTTCTACCACGTGTCGATCAGCGGTGAGCCGGTCACCGTGCGCGGCGCCGCCCGTGCGGTCACCGCCTCCCTCGCCTCGCTGCACTCCCCCGAGGACCTGGTCATCGCCGTCGCCACCGGGCGCGAGTCCGCGCCCGAGTGGGAGTGGGCCAAGTGGCTGCCGCATGTGCAGGCCAAGGGCGAGGCGGACGGCGCCGGCAGCATGCGGCTGATCACCACCGATCCGGTCGCGCTGGAAGACCTGCTGGGCGCTCGGCTCCAGGGCCGGCCGCGCTTCCACCCGAGCGCCCCGCCGGTGCCCGAGCAGCCGCACCTGGTGGTCGTCCTCGACGGTGTCTCCCTGCCGCCGACCTCACTTCTGGCCAGCCCGGAGGGGCTCCAGGGCGTCACGGTCCTGGAGGTGGTGCCCGGCGACCTCACCACCGGACGCGGCGATCTGTCCATCGTCGTGCACCCGCGCGAGCTGCGCCTGGAGTCGGCGCACGGCATGGTCTACGAGGGCACGCCCGACGTCCTGTCCTACGAGGCGGCGGAGGCCCTGGCCCGTCAGCTTGCGCCGCTGCGGGTGGCGTCCGGCGGGGACGACGACGAACCGCTGCTCGCCAACCTGGAGTTCACCGACCTGCTGAACCTCGGCGACGCGGCGGCCGTCGACCCGCGCCGCACCTGGCGGCCGCGCTCGCAGTCCGAACGGCTGCGGGTGCCGATCGGTGTCGGCGAGGACGGCCGGCCCGTGATGCTCGACCTCAAGGAGGCGGCGCAGGAGGGCATGGGCCCGCACGGCCTGTGTGTCGGCGCGACCGGTTCCGGCAAGTCGGAGCTGCTGCGCACGCTGGTCCTCGGCCTCGCGGTCACGCACTCCTCCGAGACGCTGAACTTCGTCCTCGCGGACTTCAAGGGCGGTGCGACGTTCGCGGGCATGTCCCAGATGCCGCACGTGGCCGCGGTCATCACCAACCTCGCCGACGACCTGACCCTCGTCGACCGCATGGGCGACTCCATCCGCGGTGAGCTGAACCGCCGCCAGGAGATGCTGCGCGACGCGGGCAACTACGCCAACATCCACGCCTACGAGAAAGCCCGCGCGGCCGGTGCCGCGCTCCAGCCGATCCCCTCGCTGGTCCTCGTCATCGACGAGTTCAGCGAGCTGCTCACCGCCAAGCCGGACTTCATCGAGATGTTCGTGCAGATCGGCCGTATCGGCCGCTCGCTCGGCGTGCACCTGCTCCTCGCCTCGCAGCGCCTGGAGGAGGGCCGCCTGCGCGGCCTGGAGACCTACCTCTCGTACCGGATCGGTCTGCGCACCTTCTCGGCGGCCGAGTCACGCGCCGCGATCGGCGTGCCGGACGCCTACGAGCTGCCGAACGTGCCCGGTTCCGGCTTCCTGAAGTTCGGCACGGACGAGATGGTCCGCTTCAAGGCGGCGTACGTCTCCGGCGTGTACCGCTCCAGCTCCCAGCAGGCGGCGGCGTTCGGCGGCCCGCTCCCGGTGGACCGCAGGCCCGTCCTCTTCACGGCGTCCCAGGTGCCCGTCCAGTACGCGGCGGTGCCGCGGCAGCGCCAGGAGGAGGAGCCCGACCAGACCGACGACGCGCTCGCCGACACCGTGCTCGACGTCATCGTGCGGCGGCTGGAGGCGCAGGGCCCGGCGGCCCACCAGGTGTGGCTGCCGCCGCTGGACAGCCCGCCGTCGCTGGACTCCCTGCTGCCCGGCCTGGCCGCGGTGCCCGGACGCGGCCTCACCCAGCCCGGCTACGAGGGCGCGGGACGGCTCGTCATCCCCGTCGGCCTCGTCGACAAGCCGTACGAGCAGCGCCGTGACCCGCTGTGGACCGACTTCGGCGGCGCGGCCGGCCACATGCAGATCCTCGGCGGCCCGCAGTCCGGCAAGTCGACCCTGCTGCGCTCGATCATCGCGTCGTTCGCGCTCACCCACACCCCGCAGGAGGTGCAGTTCTACGGGCTGGACTTCGGTGGTGGCGGTCTGTCCTCGGTGGCGGGCCTGCCGCACGTCGGCGGCGTGGCCTCGCGCCTCGACCCGGAGAAGGTGCGCCGCACGGTCGCCGAGGTGTACGGCATCATGACCCGCCGCGAGGAGTACTTCCGGACCGCCGGCATCTCCTCCATCGCCGAGTTCCGCGCCCGGCGCGCCCGCGGGGACATCTCCACCACCGACCAGCCGTGGGGCGATGTCTTCCTGGTCATCGACGGCTGGGGCAACTTCCGCACGGACTACGACGGCCTGGAGCCGGCCGTCCTCGACATCGCCGCCCGCGGCCTCGGCTACGGCATGCACCTCGTCCTCACCGCCTCGCGCTCCATGGAGGTCCGCTCCAACCTCAAGGACCACCTGATGAACCGTCTGGAGCTGCGGCTCGGCGACCCCATGGACTCCGAGTTCGACCGCAAGGTCGCGGCCAACGTGCCGACCGGCGTCCCCGGCCGGGGCCAGACCCCGCAGCGGCAGCACTTCATGGCGGCGGTCCCGCGCATCGACGGGCTGTCCTCCGACACGGACCTGGCCGAGGCGACGCAGGCGCTCGCGGCCGAGGTCTCCCGGCACTGGCAGCAGCCCGGAGCCCCGGAGGTCCGTCTGCTCCCCCGCGAGTTCCCGGCGCAGCAGCTCCCGCCCGGGAACCGCTTCCCGAACCGGGGCATCGCCTTCGCGCTCGACGAGGACAACCTCGAGCCGGTGTTCGTGGACTTCGAGCAGGACCCGTTCTTCCTCGTCTTCGGCGAGAGCGAATCCGGCAAGTCCAACCTGCTCAAGCTGCTCATCCAGCGCCTCACCGAGCGCTACGACGGCAACGAGGCGAAGCTCTTCGTGGTCGACAACCGGCGCTCCCTGCTCGGGGTGACCCCCACCTCGCATCTGGCCGAGTACATCCCCATGTCCAACCAGATGCAGCACCACATGGACGCGCTGGCCAACCTGATGCAGCGCCGCACGCCGACGGCCGACGTCACGCCCGCGCAGCTGCGCGACCGCAGCTGGTGGCAGGGCCCGACGGTGTACATCGTCATCGACGACTACGACCTGGTGTCCACCTCCAGCGGCAACCCGCTGTCCGGCCTCACGGAGCTGCTCCCGTTCGCCCGGGACGTCGGCGTCCGTTTCATCATCGCCCGCTCCACCGCGGGCGCGGGCCGGGCCGGCTACGAGCCGTTCATGCAGCGCATGAAGGAACTCGGCGCCCAGGGCGTGGTCCTCGCCGGCGACCCGAACGAGGGCGACCTGCTGGGCGGGGTACGGCCGCGGCCGATGCCCGCGGGGCGGGGAGTCTTCGTGTCGCGCAAGCGGGGGAAGCCGCTGGTTCAGGTGGGGTTGGTGCCGGACGCTCTTCAGTGACGGGCACGACGTGCCCGTCACCCGGCCGCGGGGCCGCTTCCGCTTCGGCGGGGCGGCCCTGTGTCGTTGCGAGGCCGGGGCCAGAAAACCGGCAGGGCGTGGAGCGGGGCGCCGTTGACGACGAAGGCTCGGTTGCCGCCGTCGGCCAGGTCGTCGCGGCCGGCTTCGGGGAGCATGAGGACGGGCCCGGTGTCGGCGCCCGACTGGGACCTCCAGAGCTGGACCGTCACCGGGCCCATTCCCTACCCGCGATCAGCTCGGTCATGGTGGCGCCGTGGCCGGTGTTACTCGCCCCGTGCCCGGCATGACAGCAGGGTGGGCGCCTCCCGCGCGCGCCCACCCTGAAATCGCTCTGCCGACCTGCCGTCTTCTACAGGAAGTAGCTGGCGGCCTTCTTGTCGCCTTCCATGTACGTACCGCCGGACTGGCCGACGACGTGACCGATGCCCGTCAGGGCCTGGTGGATGTCGTTGGCTTCCTTGTCCCAGCGGGCCAGCTTCTCGTTGAAGCCGTCCTGGGCCTGGCCCGCCCAGTACTGCTTGCTGCTCTCGACCATGCGGCGGAGCTCCGCCAGGTCCTGCTCGAGCGCCTTCGCCTCGTTGCCGATGTTGGTGGCCGCGAAGTCCAGCGCGTCGTAAGAGACGGAAAGTCCGTCACCGTTGAGGCCCATGCCTGCCTACCTCGTCTCGTTCGTATACCGGGTGATGCGGTGTGGAGTGCCGTACGCGTCGTCTGAACCGATCTCTCGGTTCAGACCGCTCACATCGAGTTGAAAGCAGACGACTGAACCGTGGGAGCACCGTCGTTGAGGCTGATGCGGTTGACCGCCGCGCGCACCTCGTCTTCCTTGGTGTCCTTGATGTTGCGGGTCATGGTCATGGCTTCCATGACCTCACCGAGGATGTTGCCGATGCCCCGCAGCGACTCGTTGATCGCGTACTGCTTCTTGTCGAACTCGGCGCGGCCGATACCCTGCCACTGCCCGCCCTCGAGGCTGTCGATGACGCCCTGGAGGTTGTGCACCCGCTTGCGGATGTTCTCGTACTTCTCGTACATCTGCTTCTGCAGCTTGATTACTGCTGCATCTTCGAGCTTCTGGTCCATAGCCATGGCCAGCCATCCCTTCCACTGTCTGTTATCCGGTCGATTGGTACCGCGTCCGGGCCTCGACGAGGCGGACGCGGTGCTGAGGCCGAACCGAAGGCCCCATGGCCCGGGGCCAGGTGTTCACTCGGCTCGGGCGGCTGGTCCAGTCACCTCGCGCGCCGCGCCCGCAGTACGGCGGCACCGGCACCGCCGATCACGATCACTGCGGCTGCGGCGCCCAGGGCGATCCACAGGGTGTTGCTGTCGTCTTCGGCGGCTGCCGCCTCCGCGTTCGATCCTGCCGCCGAGGCGTCGCCGGCTGAACCCTTCTCGGGGGCCTGTGACGCGCCTGATGCAGAACCGGAGGGGTCGGACGAGGAGTTGTCGGCGTTCTCCGTGTTGTCGGTGTCGGTGTTGCTCGCGTCCCGCGCCCCGGCCTTGGCGAGCACGTCACCGCCGTTCACCTTCGCCAGCGGGTCCACGTCCGGCGCGCCGGCGTCGTAGTTGGGGTCCGCCAGCACGACTCGCGGACGGATGAATCCGTACCCGGCGTACTTGCTCGGCTTGTCCTTCGGCCACGAACGACTGGCGGTGTCGATCAGGGCACGGGTGACCTGGTTGACGGTCCAGTCGGGGTGCGCGGACCAGATGAGGGCGGCGGCGCCGGAAACCAAGGCGGTCGCGTGGCTGGTACCACCTTGCTCACAGTACGAACGGAAGGTGTCGTCGCACCACCCCGGAACCTTGTCACCGGGCGCCGACAGATCGGCAAAGCCTTCGGAGGACTTCTCGGAGAACTTCGACACCGTGTAAGTGGAGTCGACCGCAGCAGTACCGAGCACGTAGGGGTACCTGGCCGGCGCGTCCGGGAAGCCTTCGTTTCCGACCGATGCGACGAGCAGCTTGCCCTTGGACGCGGCGTACTTGATGGCCGCTCTGTCCTCTTCGGACGTCATGCCTCCGAAGGACATGCTGATGATTTTCGCATCACTGTCGGCCGCCGCCCTGAGGACCTTCCACGCGGGCGGCGCCTTCTCGTACTCCTCCGCGCGCGTTTCGAGGCCTTTGAGCGCAATGCGGTAGGGGACGATCTTCGCACCGGGTGCCAGTCCCTGAATGCCTCCGCCCGCGCCCGTCCCGGCGATCAACTCGGCCATGGTCGTGCCGTGGCCGTCGTAGTCCTGGGTGACGTGGTAGTCGACCGCCTTGGAAACTTCGTCGGCCAGAACCTGCCCCTTGAGCGACGGCGTATTCGGATTGACGCCGGTGTCGATCACCGCGACCTTGACGCCTTCGCCGGTGCTGACCTCCCACATCTGCTCGGTCTGCATCGGCCCCAGGTACCACTGCATCGACTGGGCGTCAGCAGCAGCGGCATTCGGCGCCAGCCCTACGCTCACAGCAGCCAGGGCGCCGACGACCGCGCCCACGGCATGGGTTCGTCTACCGGATCGCGTCCCGAGGCGCGCAGGCCGCTCGGCTCGTCGGCTGGTCCCTGACTTCATGGCGTTGTTAGTCCTCTAGCGCTCAGTTGACAATCGGCGGCACGTTACGCCGGGGCTGGTCGGGCAGATTCGTCTCTTCGCCTTCGTCACCGTGCCGACGACGCTGTGCCTCCTGCGCGTCGTCGTCGGGCGCGCCCTCACCAGCACGACGCACAAGGCCCGCACCGCCTCGCGTCATGCCGTTGCGCTCCGCTTGAGCGGCGGAGTTGCGGGCCGTCGGGCTGCCGGACACAGGCTTTGACGCCCCCGTGCCGCCGCCACGAGAGGTCCCCCCTGCCCCCGCACCGGGCCTCGTGCCGGGCTGAGGCGCTCCGAGGACGCCCCGCTGCCCGGGAGTACCCGCCGACGGCCGGGCACTGGCCGTCGGACCGGCTCCGACCACCGTGCCACGGGGAATCTTCGATCCGCCCTTCGCTGTGGCACCACCGGTGACCGTCGGCCGACCTCCGACCACACCGTTTGTACGACCAGCACCCGTGGCCGGTCCGGCGTTTGCTCGCGGGGTGGCCGTACCGGCAGTCCGGGGCGTGCCTCCCGACACCCCTGACTGCCCCATCGGGTACGGCTTCGTCCCGGCCCCGTTTCCCTTGGCGACCGGCTGCCCCGTCGCCGTGGGACGCCCCATCTGGTTCGCACCACCGGGTCCCGTGGCCCGACCCAGCTGGTTCGCGCCACCAGGCCCCGTGGCCCGACCGGTGGCGGGGTTGGTCAAGCTGGGCTGAGTACGCCCCTGGGCCGACGGAGGGATGCGGGGCCCACTCGTTCCACCAGTGGTCCTGCCGTAGGACTTGCCCGGCACCGAAGGCCCAAGGTTGTCGAACGGCCCGGACTGGCCACCGACCGTGGGAGGCGTTCCGGTGAGTGGGGGCGTGTGCCCTGTGATCGGTGTGGTCGTGGTCGGTGGCAGGGTGCCCACGCTGTCGATGTTCGTGCCGACAGCGTCGTCCGGCGGCGTGACCGTTCCCTTGCCGGACGTCGACGGAACAGGCGTTTCGCTCGGGCCGTCCACGCCCGCACGCCCCGATACCTCAGCCGGCGCATCGTAACGAGCGCGCCCCGCGCTCTCCCTGCCGGCTGCGGCAGAGCCGGCCGAGCCGGCCGAGCCGGAGTAACCCTTCTGGGGAGCCGGAGGCACCCCGACATTCGGCATAGGCCGAAACGTCGGAGGCTTCTCCTGCAACGCCGCGAGCTGCTGGCTCGACACCGCGTAGTACGACGCCAACCGGTTCATCTGGTTGATCGCCTCTTGGCGGTCCTTCTCGACCTTTACGGCAGCGTCGTAGTCTTCCTTCTTGGCAGCCTTCTCGGCGTCGGTGAAGCTTTCCGGGCGCTTCGAATTCTTCGGGTCACGGGGCGGCATGGCCTTGCGGACCGAGGCCAGCCCCATGGCTGCGGCAGAGATCTGGTCGCCCGCACTCCCAGCGAACTCGCTGAGGTCCTCCGTGCTCTTGACGAGTGACCGACCCCATTCCCGGAAGTCGGTACCCGCCTGGCCCTTCCATTTCACACGGTCGATACGGCCCTTGAGCTCGTCCGCAGCCGCCTTGATGGCATCGCGGGCATCCCACAGAGCCTTGCCGGACGATTCCAAGTCCTCGGGATCCGTCTGCTCGACCAGGTCGACCATCTTGTTGAGGTCGAGATCCTTCGCCCCGAAGTCTGTGCTGCCGAAGACAGCCTTGCCCTGGGCGGTGGAGCCGACGACCCCTCGCAGAGGGTCGGTCACCAGGCGGGTGAAGAACCCGTTGCCGTGTGGGTGCTCGACGATCCGGGCGACGTCGGCGAAGTTGTTCTGATTGGAGGCCCGCTCCAGGTCTGCCTTGTGTTCATCGGTCATCGTCAGGCTCCCATCCCGGACTTGCCCTCACCGGTGTACTGGCCGCCCTGCTGGCCTTGAATCCGGTCGATCTCCCACTGGATCTCCCAGAAGCGCTGACGCTGCTCGTCCTCGAGCTTGTCGAAGCCGTTGGCCGCGCCCTTGACCGCGATCCCGATCGCCTCGATCTGCAGGTGCAGCGTCTTGGACAGGGTGGTGAGCTGCTCGTGGACACCGTTGTACTGGGTGTACAGGCTGTGGGCCTCCGGGAAGAGACCTGCCCCTCCATTGCTCAAGGACGACGCCTTGATCGTCTGAGCACCCACCCGTGCCGGATTGCCAGCCGATCCTTCGAGATTCCGGAGCACTCCGTCCACCCGTGAGACGAAGTCCTTCAGCAGCTCCCCGCTGACCTCCAGGTCCGCCGCCCGGGCCGCTGACACGCCCCCCGCCATGTCCGCTGGAAGCACGAACGCTCCTCCCCGTTTCCCCGTAACATCCACCGGTCTCGATCAGATCCGACCGGTCACTCGCTCGCCGTACGATCGCAAAGCGAGCTGCGCCAGACAACGCTTTTACCACTCTAGTCAACCTGCTCAACGGGTCCAACCGTGGTGTGTCTTAACTCAGTTACGAGCCAGATGCAGTGCCCACGCTTTGACCGATTTGCCGCTTTGCCTAGGCGCGGCAGGCCCTCAGCGTCCCGCCCCTTCCGTTTCGATCTTTGCGGAACCTCCACGCATGACCCGCCACAGCTCCTCGACGGCAAGCGTGGAGTCAGCTCGTCGGCGCGGCGCGGCAGACTACGGTCGCGCTCCGCACTCACCTCTTCAGGTGACACACCCCGAGCAGCGCGGAGCGGACGCCGTACGCTCGCGCCAATCCGACACTCCCTTGAACCTTCACGTGAGACAAACCGCGCACAACAGACGCGCCCCCAACCCGCCCTGTATCAGATTGCTAACTTGGCCATCACTGCGCACGGGAAGCGCACGAGCCACCAGTTGAAGCTCAGCGGCAAACAGCGCGGGCGAAGGGATCCACCCATGGCATGGGACGAGTGGGAACAGCTCAAGACTCAGGCGGCCGAGCGGCAGTCGACTCAGATGCAGTTGAACCAGCTCGACCCGGGCGACGGCTCCCCTGGCACAGCCGGAGGACCCTCCAAGTACGGCGACCTCAAGGTCCCCAACGCTTCGCTCACCAAGATCAGCAAATCCGCGCACACCCTCTACAACGAGCTGTGGGACAAGGCCCGGATCGCCGTTCCCAGCAGCGACTCCGCCGCGAGCGATCTGTCGAAGCAAGGCTTCGCCCTGGGGGCAGGACTGCAGCATGTGTCGACCCGGTGGGAGCAGCAGCTCAAGTCCTTGATGGACGCCTGCGCACAGATCACGAACCACTTGCAGCGGACCAAGACCATCCACGCTGGTGACGACGGCTACATCATGCGCCAGATGAGCAGCATTGAGCTCCTCGACACCGGCTTCGACGAGCGAGTGGGCCAGCCCGGCGAGAAGAACGACAAGATCTATGGCGAGAAGGACGAGAAGAAGAAGGAGTAGCGGCGAGGGCGATGGCGTGAACGGCACGCCCTGCCTCGCCAAGCCCGCCTGCACCTCACCGACTGAACTCGCCGCTGCTCGACACCTCTGGGAATAGAGACCAATGGACCTCGACACTCTGCGCAACGCCAACTTCAAGCTGCTCGACGATGCAGTCAAGGACTGGTCGAACTTGGTCAAGCACCTCGAGACGCTCAAGAAGGACGCAGAGGATGAATTGCACCAGGCCGCGATCAAAGCGGACTGGGCCGGCGTGAACTCCCAGGTGACGGGTCAGTTCATCGGCAAGACGGCCGGTGAGTTCAGCGACGCGCACACCCAGGCCACTACCATCCACAAGATTCTGGACGACACGCGGAACGAGCTGAAGGACTACCACCAGCAGCTCGTCGACGCGATCGAGGGCGGCCGGAAGAAGAACCTGACGGTCATCGGGTACGAGGGCGGATTCACCGTCACCACGAATGTGCCGCCGGAAGGCCGGGCGGCACAGGACGAGGACAAGCAGTCCGAGATCACGACCCTCCGCGACCAGCTCCAGAAGATCCTCGACAAGGCGACCGAGAGCGACAACTCGGCCAAGACCGTGCTCCAGGCCATCGCCGACCAGAGCAAGCTCGGCTTTTCCGACGCCTCGTACAAGGACCGGGACAGCGCCGCGGAGGCGGTCAAGCAAGCCGACGAGATGGCGAAGCTGGCGAAGAAGGATCCCAAGGACCTCACCGTCAAGGAGTTCGACGATCTTGTCGCCGGGCTCAAGAAGTACGGCAACGACGGTCTGTTCGCCGAACGATTCGCTACGACTCTTGGGCCTGAGAAGACACTTCAGTTCTGGGCTGGTGTCACGGACCCCCATAGGGGCAACTACGACCTGTTCCACGACCGGCGCGATCAGTTGGACGACCTCCAGCACAGCCTGGGGACGACACTCGCCAACGCGACGCAGAGCGACTCGGTTGCGATGACCGAGTGGAAGCGCACCGTGATCGACAACGCCGACAAGTTCATCAACGACAACCGAGGCCCCATGGGCTTCCAAGTCATGAGCAACCTGATGCGTACTGGGGACTACGACGACCAGTTCCTGAAGGAGTACGGCACCAAGCTCATGGCCACTGAGCGCAAGTACACAGGCAACGGGGAGCATGCCAACTCGGTGTGGTTGCACGGGATGCCCACTGGCCCCCAGCTGAACTGGATCGGTGAGGACAGCGGCAACGATCCGCTCACCGGCTACCTGAAGGGCCTGTCCAACAGCCC
>NZ_DASQNH010000094.1:0-139644 GCF_035645055.1 Streptomyces sp.
CCGGGACATCAAGATCTCGGTCAAGCACAACGACCCGGTCGTCATGATCGAGGCCTACCGGCAGCTCGCCGAGCAGTGCGACTACCCGCTCCACCTCGGCGTCACCGAGGCCGGCCCCGCCTTCCAGGGGACCGTCAAGTCCGCGGTCGCCTTCGGCGCCCTGCTCTCGCGGGGCATCGGCGACACCATCCGGGTGTCGCTGAGCGCCCCGCCCGCCGAGGAGGTCAAGGTCGGCATCCAGATCCTGGAGTCGCTCGGCCTGCGGCAGCGGCGGCTGGAGATCGTCTCCTGCCCGTCCTGCGGGCGCGCCCAGGTCGACGTCTACAAGCTCGCGGACGAGGTCACCGCCGGCCTCGAGGGCATGCGGGTGCCGCTGCGGGTCGCCGTCATGGGATGCGTGGTCAACGGGCCCGGCGAGGCCCGTGAGGCCGACCTCGGCGTCGCCTCCGGCAACGGCAAGGGGCAGATCTTCGTCAAGGGCGAGGTCATCAGGACCGTCCCCGAGTCCAAGATCGTGGAAACCCTCATCGAGGAAGCGATGAAGATCGCCGAGCAGATGGAACAGGACGGCGCCGCGTCGGGGGAGCCGGCCGTCACCGTGAGCTGACACAGCACCGACCGAAGGGGGCCGAGCGTGACGATTCTGGAGAGCATCCGGGGACCACGTGACCTGAAGGCGCTGTCCGAGGCGCACCTGCGCGAACTGTCCGGTGAGATCAGGGACTTCCTGGTGCACGCGGTGGCCAGGACCGGCGGCCATCTGGGGCCCAACCTGGGCGTGGTCGAGCTGACCATCGCCCTGCACCGGGTCTTCGAGTCCCCGGCCGACCGCATCCTGTGGGACACCGGCCACCAGAGCTATGTCCACAAGCTGCTGACCGGGCGCCAGGACTTCTCCAAGCTGCGCGGCAAGGGCGGCCTGTCCGGCTACCCCTCCCGCGTGGAGTCCGAGCACGACGTCATCGAGAACAGCCACGCCTCCACCGCCCTCGGCTGGGCCGACGGGCTCGCCAAGGCACGCGAGGTACAGGGCGGGACGGGCCATGTCGTCGCGGTCATCGGCGACGGGGCACTCACCGGCGGCATGGCATGGGAGGCGCTGAACAACATCGCCGCGGCCAAGGACCGGCCGCTGATCATCGTCGTCAACGACAACGAGCGCTCCTACGCCCCGACCATAGGCGGCCTCGCCAGCCACCTCGCCACCCTGCGCACCACCGACGGCTACGAGAAGGCGCTGGCCTGGGGCAAGGACGTCCTGCTGCGCACACCCGTCGTGGGGCATCCGCTCTTCGAGGCCCTGCACGGCGCCAAGAAGGGCTTCAAGGACGCCCTCGCGCCGCAGGGCATGTTCGAGGACCTGGGCCTGAAGTACGTCGGCCCGATCGACGGACACGACATCGAGGCCGTCGAGTCGGCGCTGCGGCGCGCGAGACGCTTCCACGGGCCGGTGCTGGTGCACTGCCTCACCGAGAAGGGCCGCGGCTACGAACCCGCCCTGGCCCACGAGGAGGACCACTTCCACACCGTCGGCGTCATGGACCCGCTCACCTGCGAGCCCCTGACACCGTCCCGCGGTCCCTCCTGGACCTCGGTGTTCGCCGACGAGCTGGTGCGGATCGGGGAGGAGCGCGAGGACGTCGTGGCGATCACGGCGGCCATGCTGCACCCCGTCGGCCTCGGCAGGTTCGCCGAACGCTTCCCGGACCGGGTGTGGGACGTCGGCATCGCCGAGCAGCACGCCGCGGTCTCCGCGGCCGGTCTGGCGACCGGCGGGCTGCACCCGGTCGTCGCCGTCTACGCCACCTTCCTCAACCGGGCCTTCGACCAGCTGCTGATGGATGTCGCGCTGCACCGCTGCGGGGTGACCTTCGTCCTGGACCGGGCCGGGGTGACCGGGGCCGACGGCGCGTCCCACAACGGCATGTGGGACCTGTCGATCCTCCAGGTCGTCCCGGGCCTCAGGATCGCCGCGCCGCGCGACGCCGACCAGTTGCGGGCCCAGCTGCGCGAGGCGGTCGCCGTCGACGACGCGCCGACGCTGGTGCGCTTCCCGAAGGAGTCGGTGGGGCCGGCCGTCCCCGCCGTGGACCGGGTGGGCGGCATCGACGTCCTGCACCGGGCCGAGGCGGCCGAGGTGCTGCTCGTCGCCGTCGGGGTGATGGCGCCGGTGTGCCTCCAGGCGGCGGAGCTGCTGGCGGCGCGCGGCATCGGCTGCACGGTCGTCGACCCGCGCTGGGTCAAACCCGTCGACCCGGAGCTGCCCGGTCTCGCCGCTCGGCACCGCCTGGTCGCCGTCGTCGAGGACAACAGCCGCGCGGCCGGGGTGGGCGCGGCCGTGGCGCTCGCGCTGGGCGACGCCGAGGTGGACGTACCGGTACGCCGCTTCGGCATCCCCGAACAGTTCCTCCCGCACGCCAAGCGGGGCGAGCTGCTGGCGGACATCGGACTGACCCCGGTCGAGATCGCGGGCCGCATCAGCGCGAGCCTGGCCGTGCGGGCGGAGCGTGGATATGACGGAGCCGCCGGGGCGGCGGGGGGAGAGGCACTGGCGAGCGGGACGGGCGCGGGCGCGGGCCGGGAGACGGCGGCGGACCGGGAGCCGCCGGCCGGGTCGGCCGCGGGCCGGGCCCGGGGCGAGGGCCGGGCCGGAGGACACGAGCCGCCGACAGCGGCCGGGGCAGGGGCGGGCGCAGCGGCCGGGGCAGAGGAAGCGGGTGCGGGCGGGGGGCCGGGGCCGGGAGCCGGTCCGCGGCCGCCGGCCGGGGGCCCCGTCGAAGAGAAGCCGTCCAAGGAGACCCACGCATGACCACCGCGGAATCCGCGTCCCAGCCCTCGGAGCCGGCGCCCTCGGGGACGTTCGACCTGGCCGCGCTCCTGGCCGAGCGCGGCGCCGAGCGCTACGACCTGCACGCCCGGTACCTGAACCACCAGCTCCCGCGCATGCTGCACACCATCGGCTTCGACAAGGTCTACGAACGGGCCGCGGGCGCCTACTTCTGGGACGCGGACGGTGACGACTACCTGGACATGCTCGCCGGGTTCGGGGTGATGGGCCTCGGCCGCCACCACCCCGTCGTCCGCAAGGCACTGCACGACGTCCTGGACGCGGACCTCGCCGACCTCACCCGCTTCGACTGCCAGCCCCTGCCCGGGCTGCTGGCCGAGCGGCTGCTCGCGCACAGCCCGCACCTGGACCGCGTCTTCTTCGGCAACAGCGGCACCGAGGCCGTCGAGACCGCGCTGAAGTTCGCCCGGTACGTCACCGGCCGGCCGAGGATCCTGTACTGCGCGCACGCCTTCCACGGGCTGACGACCGGCTCGCTGTCGGTGAACGGGGAGTCCGGGTTCCGCGACGGATTCGCCCCGCTGCTGCCGGACACGGCCGTCCCGCTCGGCGACCTCGACGCGCTGGCCCGGGAGCTGAAGCGGGGCGACGTCGCCGCGCTCATCGTGGAGCCGATCCAGGGCAAGGGTGTGCACGAGGCGCCGCCCGGCTATCTGCGGGCCGCCCAGGAGCTGCTGCGCCGGCACAAGGCCCTGCTCATCGCCGACGAGGTGCAGACCGGGCTCGGCCGGACCGGCGACTTCTACGCCTACCAGCACGAGGAGGGCGTCGAACCGGACCTGGTGTGCGTGGCCAAGGCGCTCTCCGGCGGCTATGTGCCGGTGGGTGCCACCCTGGGCAGGGACTGGATCTTCAAGAAGGTGTACTCCTCGATGGACCGGGTCCTGGTCCACTCGGCGAGCTTCGGATCCAACGCACAGGCCATGGCGGCGGGCCTGGCCGTGCTGTCGGTCATGGAGAGCGACCAGATCGTTGCGGGGGTCCGCGCCACCGGGGAGCTGCTGAAGTCCCGGCTCACCGCGCTGATCGACCGGTACGAGCTGCTCGCCGACGTACGCGGCCGGGGGCTGATGATCGGCATCGAGTTCGGCCGGCCACGGTCGCTCAGGCTGCGCGGGCAGTGGACCATGCTCCAGACGGCCCGCAAGGGCCTGTTCGCGCAGATGGTGGTCGTGCCGCTGCTCCAGCGGCACCGGATCCTCACCCAGGTCTCCGGCGACCACCTGGAGGTGATCAAGCTGATCCCGCCGCTGATCATCGGGGAACGGGAGGTGGACCGGTTCGTGGCGGCCTTCACGGCCGTGATGGACGACGCGCACAGCGGGAGCGGTCTGATGTGGGATTTCGGTAAGACACTGATGAGACAGGCGGTTGCCGACCGGTAGTGACCGGGCGGGCCTTTCGCCTCTGCCTCGCGTCTCCGCGTCTTCCTCCGCGCCACCCGTCGGCTTTTGCCTCTCAGACAAGGAATTTGCCTGGTGGGCAAAGCTCCGGCTGAATGGAGTCATGAACTCCCCCGCCGCCGAGCCCGGCCCCGAGCCCGCCGGTGACCTGCCCACCGTGGCCCCGCAGCTGCGGTCCCTGCGCCGCCGGGCCTCCCTGACCCTGGAGGCGGCGGCCCGGACGGCCGGGCTGTCGCCCGCCCATCTCTCCCGGCTGGAGACCGGGCAGCGGCAGCCGTCGCTGCCCATGCTGCTCGCCCTCGCCCGGGTCTACGGTACGACCGTCTCGGAACTGCTCGGCGAGACGGTCGCCGGCCGGGACGCCGTGGTGCGCGCCGCCGAGATGGAACCGACCGCGGCCGGCGGCTGGACGTACTGGCAAGCCGGCGCGCCCGGACGCGGTATGCAGGCGCTGCGCGTCCACGTGCCCCACGGCTCCCAGGGCGACATGGTGCGAGTGCACCCCGGCGAGGAGTGGCTGTACGTCCTCAAGGGGCGGCTGCGGCTGCGGCTCGGCGACACCGCCCACCGGCTCGCCCCGGGCGACAGCGCGCACTTCGACTCCCTGACCCCGCACCGCATCGCGGCGGAGGACCCGGACGGGGTCGACCTGCTCTTCGTCCACACCCTGCTGCAGAGTCCCACCGCCGCGCTGTGCCTCGGCCCCGCCACCCATGTCACCGGAGAGACCTCATGAGCCGCACGCAGCAGAAGTTCGACCGCCAGATCTGGGTACGGCTGTTCATCTACGTCGTGGCGGGCCACGCCTTCGCCGCCTTCCTCTACCTGCTGTTCGCGCTCGGCGGGAAGTGAGGCCGGGGCGGGCGGCGCCCGCGCCCCCGCTCAGTCGAGCAGCCGCTCGCGCAGCCGCTCCCGGGTCTGCGGGGTGACCTTCAGCCCCTGCTCCAGGTAGGTGTCGACGTCGCCCCAGGTCTCCTCGACGGTCTCGAACGCCGCCGACAGATACTCGGCACGCGCGTCGAAGAGCGGGCTGAGCAGCTCCATGACCTCGGGGGAGTAGGCCGAGGCGGAGCTGCTGCTGCGGTGGACCTTGTAGCGGCGGTGCTTGGCGTTGGACTCCAGGTAGTCCGCGACGATCGCCTCGCGCTCGACGCCCAGGGCGAGCAGCGTCACCGCCACCGACAGGCCCGCGCGGTCCTTGCCCGCCGCGCAGTGCATCAGGGCGGGCACGCTGTCCTCGGCGAGGGCGTGCAGCACCCGGGAGTGCTCGGCGGTGCGCTCCTTGATGATCATCCGGTACGAGGCGATCATCCGGGCCGCCGCCTTGCCGTCCGCGAGGATCTCCCGCAGCTGGTCCAGGTCGCCGTCGCGCACCATCTTCCAGAACTCGGCGCCGTCGGCCGGGTCGCTCAGCGGCAGGTTCACATTGCGCACGCCCGGCAGCTCGACGTCCGGGCCCTCCAGCTTCTGGTCCGCCGCGTTGCGGAAGTCGAAGATCGTGTGCAGGCCCAGGGTGGAGAGGAACGCCGCGTCCTCGGCGGTCGCGTGCGCGAGGTGGCCGCTGCGATAGAGCACTCCGTACCGCACCCGGCGCCCGTCGACGGTCGGCAGGCCGCCCACGTCACGGAAGTTGCGCACTCCGGCCAGTTCGGGCTCGGTCGACGGGACCTGCTGCGTCACGTGGGCTCCTCCCAGTCGGCCCCGTCGGCGCTGCTCGTCGACGGGCACGCCTTCGACCATACGACATGGATTCCTGAGGCAATGAAGTTGTCCACAGGCGGCATACCCGACCTGGAGAGGGTTGTCCACAGGCGTTGCCGACAAGCCCCCCACACCTTGATGATGTCGGGGCTTGGGTGAAGCTGTCGGGATCTGTGGGGGGCAGGATGCTGGACACCGCCGGGGACGGTCGCACGTGGCTGCTGTCGGGGCCGAAGAGCAGCTACGCCGTCCATCTCGCCGAGGACGACGAGCTGCTGCATCTGCACTGGGGCCCGCGGATCTCCCTCGCCGACGCGGAAGCGCTCGCGGCCCTGCCGCTGCCCGAGCACTGGCCCTTCGAGTCCGCCCTCGACGGCCGCGAGGAGTATCCGGTCGAGGGCGGCCCCCGGTTCACCCGGCCCGCCCTGTCGGTGCGCACCGAGGAGCGGCGCGGCACCGAGTGGGCCTTCGAGGCGTACGAGACCGGGAACGGGGAGGAGGCCGACGAACTGCGGCTCCGCTTCCGGGACGCGGGACTGACGATCACCCTGCACTACCGGATGCGGGACGACGTCGTCGAGCGCTGGGTGACCCTGCGCAACGAGGGGCCCGCGGTGGAGCTGCTGCGCGCCGACTCCGCGACCTGGACGCTGCCCGAGCGTGACGGCTGGCGGCTCTCCCAGCTGCACGGCAGATGGGCCGCGGAGTCCCGGCTGACGGCCGCGCCGCTCACCTACGGCGAGAAGGTCGTCGGCAGCCGCCGCGGCCACACCGGGCACCAGCATCTGCCCTGGGTCGCGCTGGACACCGACGCCACCGAGGAGCACGGCGAGGTCTACGGCTGTGCCCTCGGCTGGTCCGGCTCCTGGCGGATCGCCGTGGCGCAACTGCCGGACGCGCGCGTGCAGATCACCGGCGGCGCCGGACACGACGACGCCGGGCTGACGCGACTGGCGGCGGGGGAGTCCTTCACCACGCCGGTCTTCGCCGGCCTGTGGAGCGACGGCGGCTTCGGCGGCGCCAGCCGGGCCTGGCACGCCTATCAGCGCAGGTACGTCATCCCCGACGCCGGGCGGGACCGGCCGGTGCTCTTCAACTCCTGGGAGGCCACCGGATTCGACATCTCCGAGGGGCAGCAGCGGGCGCTCGCCCGGCGGGCGGCGGACCTCGGCGTCGAGCTGTTCGTCGTCGACGACGGCTGGTTCGGCGCCCGCACCGGCGACCGCGCGGGCCTCGGCGACTGGACGCCCAATCCGGACCGCTTCCCGGCCGGCCTGGAGCCGCTCGCCGACGAGGTGCACGCTCTCGGGATGCGATTCGGGATCTGGGTCGAGCCCGAGATGGTCAACCCGGACAGCGAGCTGTACCGCGCCCACCCGGACTGGGTGCAGCACCACAAGGGGCGAAAGCGGACGGAATTCCGCAATCAGCTCGTACTGAACCTGGCTCGGGGGGACGTCCAGGAGTATCTGTGGGAGCAACTGCACACGCTGCTCTCCAGCGCCCCCATCGACTATGTGAAGTGGGACTTCAACCGCTGCTTCACCGACGCCGGCTGGCCCGGCGAGCCCTACCCGCAGCGCCTGTGGACCGACCATGTGCGAGCGCTGTACGCCCTGCTGGACCGCCTGCGCGCCGCTCACCCCGGGGTGGCCTTCGAGTCCTGCTCGGGCGGTGGCGGCCGGATCGACCTGGGGGTGCTGAGCCGGACCGACCAGGTGTGGACCTCCGACAACACCGACCCGCTGGACCGGCTGGCCATCCAGCACGGCTTCAGCCAGATCCATCCCGCGCGGGTGATGGCCGCCTGGGTCACCGACAGCCCCAACGCCATGCTCAACGGCCGGGTCAGCTCGCTGCGCTTCCGTTTCGTCAGCGCGATGGCCGGGGTGCTCGGCATCGGCGGCGACCTCACCCGGTGGACCGAGGCGGAGCTGGCCGAGGCCCGGGGCTGGGTGGCCCTCTACAAGGAGATCCGGCCGCTGGTGCAGCGCGGGGACCTGTATCGCCTGCGGCCCCCGTGTGGCGGGCTGAGTGCCGTCCAGTACGTTCTCGGGGACGAGGCGGTCGTCCTGGCCTGGCTCCAGGCACAGCGCCATGGCGAGCCCGTCCCGGCCCTGCGACTGCGCGGACTCGACCCGGCGGCATCGTATGAATGCCGCGAAACGGGCGAAGTGCACCGAGGTGCCGTATTGCTGCACCACGGCTTGCGGCTCGCTCTGCACGGTGACCTCGATGCGACGGTTCTCCGCCTCCGTCGCATCTGAGTGATCTGTCCGAATTGCGGCTTCCGTATAACTCGCTTTGGAAGAAAGAGTTCTGGAGCGGCGTCACGTGAGCAGGCTCATATCCGTGACGGTGAGTCGTCCGTCATGTTCACGTAATCCATGTGTCCGGTAAGGGTGTTTGCCGGAAAGGGGGGTCCGCGAATCGACGGAGGGTGACCGCGAATTCCGCGACGGAAGGACTCCTGGCGCTTTTCCGGGCAACCATTCGCTTGTCCTTGTGCGTCCTTGTCGCTTACGTTCCACACCGATCCGGGCGGACGCCTAATCCTGCCGCCGCCTGGTGCCCGCGCAAACTCACCCGTGTACGGCAGGAGCGGGGGACCCACAGGTTCAACCGCCTGTTCCGGTCTCCGGAACGGCTTGGGGTTAAGCCGCGCCTCGGCGTGGCCGGACATCTCCAGTCCGCACCCGACAGCTCACCTCGCAGGCGCCGGAGAGGAATTCGTCATGCCCGCCAAGGGTAAGCACCGCCGTCCGAAGACCCTGCGCTTCACTCGTACCATCGCCGTCGCCGGAACCGGTGGCGCCGCACTCGCGCTGCCCCTGATGGGTGCCGCCGGCGCCCATGCCGCCACCCCGCAGTCCGTTCCGGAAAAGGCCGTCCAGTCGGTCGCCTCCGTGCAGCAGGCCGCGGAGAAGAAGGCCGCCGGGAAGAACTCCGGTGCCCGTACGTACACCGTGAAGTCCGGCGACTACCTGTCGAAGATCGCCGAAGAGCAGCACGTCGACGGCGGCTGGAAAAAGCTCTACGAGGACAATCGGGCCACCGTCGGCGAGGACCCCTCGCTGATCCACCCCGGCCTCAAGCTCTCGATCGGCAAGAAGGCCACCGCGGCCGCGCCGAAGTCCTCGACCTCCGAGGCCGCCAAGCCTTCGCAGCCGGAGTCCGCGCAGCCGTCGCAGCCGGAGTCCTCGCAGTCGTCGCCGCAGCAGTCGTCCGGCTCCGCGAAGTCCTCGGACTCCTCGGAGTCGAAGTCGCCGCAGTCCGTCACGGCCGCCCAGACGACCACCGCCTCCGGCGGCTACACCGCTCCCGTGGCCGGCGCCGGTGTCGGCACCGCCTACAAGGTGGCGGGCAGCATGTGGTCCAGCGGCTACCACACCGGTGTCGACTTCGTCGTCCCGACCGGCACCTCGCTGAAGGCCGTCGGCGCGGGCACCGTCGTCTCCGCCGGCTGGGCCGGCGCGTACGGCAATCAGGTCGTCATCAAGCTCGCCGACGGCTACTACGCCCAGTACGCCCACCTGTCCTCGCTCTCCGTGTCGGCCGGCCAGTCCGTGACCGCCGGGCAGCAGGTCGGCCTCTCCGGCTCGACCGGCAACTCGACCGGCCCGCACCTGCACTTCGAGATCCGCACCACCCCGGACTACGGCTCGGACGTGGACCCGGTTTCGTACCTCCGCTCCAAGGGCGTCTCCGTCTGACGCCACCCCGCCGCGCCGGTTCCTGACCCCGGCGCACGCGCCACCGAAGGCCGGACCCCGATCCCCGGGTCCGGCCTTCGGCGTGTGGGGGACGCGCGGCTCCTCGAACTCGCGGCTCGTCTCATTGCGGTCGCACGGCATGGCCGCAGGGGGTGTCGACAGCGAGGGGGCGGTGGGGAGACAGTGATCTTCCCATCAGGGAGCAAGCGCTTTCCCTCTCGTACGGAGGCGCGCTGCCCCGCATCCCGAAGGAGCCGTAATCCCGTGACGACCACGCGCAGAGTTTTCGGAGTCCTCGCCGCCGGTGCCGCACTGGCCGCCCTCGCACCGGCCGGGGCCGCGCAGGCCGCGCCCCGCCACCGCCGCCTCATCGCCCGCGACGACTTCCGCCACGGCCTCGGTCGCTGGGCCGCCGAACTCCAGGACGGCGGCACAGTCAGAGCCTCCCGCGGCGTGCTGGAGATCGACGTGCCCGGCGGGGCGACGGTGTGGTTCAAGCAGCGGCTGCACGGGCCGTACGTCCTGGAATACACCGCCACACCGGTCTCGGCGGGCGGCGCCAACGACCGCGTCTCGGACCTCAACAACTTCTGGAACGCCACCGACGTCCGCTCCCCGGCCGACCTCTTCGCCACCCCGCGCGGCGGGGCGCTCGCCGAGTACGACCACCTCACGACGTACTACGCGGGCTACGGCGCCAACTCCAACACCACGACCCGGCTTCGCCGGTACGTCGGCCAGGCCGGCGTGCGTCCCCTCGTGTACGACTACAGCGAGCCGTTGCTGGCGCCCAACGAGCCGAACCGGGTGCGGATCGTCTCAGCGGGATCGACCGTCCAGTGGTGGAACAACGGGCGGCTCGTCTTCGGCTACACCGACCCGGAACCGTACACGGCGGGGCATTTCGCCTTCCGTACGGTGTGGAGCCATTTCCGGATCCGTGACTTCCGGGTGTGGCGGCTTATTCCGTAGTTGACCAATCCTTGAAGAGTGGCTTATCTCACCGCCCGTCAACCCTTGCCTACGGTCGCGTAAGTCACATTCAAAGGTGAATCATGAGCCGATGTGGCAGACGATTCGAAGAATGACAGCAGATCAGTGATCGGGTCGTACGTAGCGGTGGGGGACAGCTTCACCGAGGGCGTCGGCGACCCTGGCCCCGACGGGGCGTTCGTCGGCTGGGCCGACCGGTTCGCGGTGCTGCTCGCGGACCGCCGGCCCGAGGGCGACTTCCGTTACACCAACCTCGCCGTGCGCGGGAAGCTGCTCGACCAGATCGTGGCGGACCAGGTGCCGCGGGCCGTCGAACTGGCGCCGGACCTGGTGTCGTTCTGCGCCGGCGGCAACGACATCATCCGGCCCGGCACCGATCCCGACGAGGTCGCCGAGCGCTTCGAGCGGGCGGTCGCCGCGCTGACCGCCGCCGCGGGCACCGTGCTGGTCACCACGGGGTTCGACACCCGGCGGGTACCCCTGCTCAAGCACCTCCGCGGCAAGATCGCGACGTACAACGGGCATGTCCGTGCCATCGCCGACCGGTACGGCTGCCCCGTGCTCGACCTGTGGTCCCTGAAGTCCGTCCAGGACCGCCGGGCCTGGGACCACGACCGCCTCCACCTGTCGCCCGAGGGGCACACCCGGGTGGCGCTGCGCGCGGGTCAGGTGCTGGGGCTGCCCGTCCCCGCCGACCCGGAGCAGCCGTGGCCGCCGCTGCCGCCACGGGGCACCCTGCACGTCCGGCGGGACGATGTGCAGTGGGCGCGGGAGTACCTGGTGCCGTGGATCGGCCGCCGCCTGCGCGGCGAGTCCTCCGGTGACCACGTCACCGCCAAGGGCACCCTGTCGCCGGACGACATCAAGATGCGGATCGCCGCGGTGGCGTGAACCGGCCGGGAGCGGGGGCGGGGTCCGACGGGCCGAACGCCCGCCCGCCTCCGCCCGGTTCCCGGTCGCGATGCCGTGCCGTGCGGTGCGTGGCCGAACGGCACCGCCGCCTACTCCCGCGGCAGCTCCAGCTCCCTGGCCAGTGCCTCGTCCACCCACTGCCGCGCCCGCGCGCGCGAGACCGTGCCCCCGTACGCCGTGAGCTGTACGGCGAGTCCGTCGAGCAGGGCGGTGAGGCGCAGCGCGGTGCCCGCCGGGTCAGGGCAGTGGAACTCGCCCGCCGCCACCCCCTCGACGATGACCTCGGTCAGCGCCGCCTTCCACCGCCGGTCGAGGTCGCGGGTGACCTCCCGCAGCGCGGGCTCGCGCGGCGCCACCGCCCAGCCCTCGATCCACAGCCGCCAGCCCTTGGCCTGGCCGGTGGGGGCGTACCAGCGCACGGCCGCGCGGAGCCGGCGCAGCGCGCTGGTGCGGCGGCCGAGCAGTGCCCGCAGCCGGGCGAGGTCGTCCTCGGCGGCGTACGCGAACGCGGCGGCCACCAGCTTCTCCTTCGTCGAGAAGTGGTAGAGGACCAGCGCGTTGCTCACCCCGAGCGCCGAGGCCACGTCCGCGATCCGGACGGCCGCCACACCCCGCGCCTCGATCTGCTCCACGGCGGCCCGCAACAGTTCCTCGCGCCGCTCCGCCACGCTCAACCGCACTCTCGCCACCCGGTCACCCTAACGGGCGGTCACCGGCACCACCCGAAGCGCTCGGCGATCACCGGCAGCCGCTCCGCGGCGCGGGCGTGCGCGGCGGCCCGCGGGGTCGTCGTGGTGGCCACCGCGCGGGCCGGCACCCGGCCGGTCAGACCGCACGGCGCCGGCCACCACCCGGCGCCCGTGACGGAGTTGACGACGGCATCGGGCAGCACGGCCCCCCCCCCCGCGCGCGTGGACAGCCGCTCCTCCACCTCGGGGAGGACGGCCGGGGCGGCGGCCTCCGCTGTCCCCGGGCGGTGATCCGGTCCGCGTCCCACCCGCCTCTCCCACGTCGCCCGCCACCCGCGTCGCCCCGTCGATCGCGGAACGAGACCGCAGCCGGGGGAAGCACCTCCGCGTCGGCCGACAGCCAGGCGTCGCCGGGCAGTTCCGGTCGCCGGGCCGCAGCGCGGAGCGGTCCACGGTGCCGTACGCGTCCCGTGGGGCGAGCAGCGCCTCGACACCCAGGCCCGCCGGACCGGCGAGAGCGCCCCTGACGTCGGCGACGGCCACGCCCGACAGCCCCGCGCGGGCGGGAGGAGCGTGTCCTGGCACCGCACATGGCGCCCCGCGCCTGGCGGCGCCCCGGGTGCCCGCATGCCGCACTCCGGCCCGGTCCAGTGCGGTCGGCACCGGCACGGTGATCCCGCAGCCGCCCACGGGCTCGTCCGGTCCGATCCCGCCCACCCCGGCGGCCAACGCGTCCGCGAGCCGCCGGCGGACGGCGGCCTCGCCGTCGAGCAGCGGGCGGACTGCCCGCACGGAGGGGGCCTCAACGCGTTGCCGGTGGGGCGGACCATAATGGAGGCCTCACCGACTCCATCTGGAGGTACCGTGGCCGGTTCCCGTTCCCTGAGCTCCGGGCTCCGCGCCCTGCGGCCCGCGGCCTTCGGCGCGGACCCCGGCGGTGAGCGCCTGGCGCGGATCCGCAGATCGCCCCACTTCGAGGACGGCGTCTTCCAGAACCCCGGCGGCCCCTCCCGGATCCGCCCCGCCGGCTCGGGGCGGGAGTTCGCGAAGGTCTACTTCGACAAGGAGGCCCGCACCCGCCGCGTCCCCCAGGGCGGCATCCCGGTGCACGCCACCACCCTCGCCGACATCGCCAGGCCGCCGGCCACCGGCCTGCGGCTGACCTGGATGGGCCACTCCAGCGTCCTCGCCGAGATCGACGGGCAGCGGGTGCTGTTCGACCCCGTCTGGGGCGAGCGCTGCTCCCCGTTCGCCTTCGCCGGCCCGCGACGGCTGCACCCCGTACCGCTCCCGCTGGTGGCCCTCGGCCCGGTCGACGTCGTGGTCATCTCGCACGACCACTACGACCACCTCGACATGCCCACGATCAAGGCACTGGCCGGCACGGACACCCTCTTCGCCGTCCCGCTCGGCGTGGGCGCCCACCTGGAGGCCTGGGGCGTGTCCCCCGGCCGGCTGCGCGAACTGGACTGGCACGAGTCGGCCCGGGTCGGCGGCCTCACCCTCACCGCCACGCCGGCCCGCCACTTCTGCGGGCGGGGCCTGCGCAACACCCAGCACACCCTCTGGGCGTCCTGGTCGGTCGCCGGCGAGGAGCACCGCATATTCCACAGCGGCGACACCGGGTACTTCGCCGGGTTCCAGGACATCGGCGCCGCGTACGGCCCCTTCGACGCCACGATGATCCAGATCGGGGCGTACAGCGACTTCTGGCCGGACATCCACATGACCCCCGAGGAAGGCGTGCGGGCCCATCTCGACCTCCAGGGCGGCAGTCCGGGCGGCGTGCTGCTCCCGATCCACTGGGCCACCTTCAACCTGGCGCCGCACGCCTGGGCCGAGCCGGGGGAGTGGACTAAGGACGCCGCCGAGGAGGCCGGTCAGGCGGTCGCCCTGCCGCGCCCCGGCGAGCCCTTCGAGCCGGCCGGGAAGGTTCCGGCGGACGCCTGGTGGCGGCCGGCGTCCCGGCCGATCGCCCGCCCGTGGCGGCCGGAGCGGACCGGGGAAGCCGCTGCCGCGCCGGACCGGAAGGAACTGGACCTCGCGGGCGACCGGTGACGCGGGCGGGCGCCGCATCCGGTGCACCAGTGCTCTGGGCAGGGTGCGTCGGCAGTGTGGGACGGGTGACGGGTCGACAGCGGGCGTGACCACAACGCGTGGCCACGGACCGCTCTTCCGGCAGCCGAGGCATTGCTCCAGGACGCGCCGGCGCGCAGCGGAGACGTCTCGGTGACCGCCGCCCGGACCGGCGTACGGAAAAACGGTTGAGGGGACCGGAGTCCGGCCCCCTACGATGTGCGGCGACAACCTCGTCCCGGGAAACGCTCGGAGAGCCACGGTGCCGCTGATCCGAAGACTTCGGACGCCCCGCTGAGCCGTGCCGCGTGCGTCGGTGCTCGCGCCACGGCGCGGTTCGACGTGCCCTTGTGGCCTTCACCCGACTTTCCCTCATCCGGCCGGTGCGCGGCGTGCCCGCACGGCCCGGCCGGGTCCGTCCCGTACGAGGTCATGAAAGAGAACAGATTCCTTCCCGCGCTGCTGGTCATCGCGCTGACCGGCGCCATCGTCGAGCTGGACATGTCCGTGCCCGGCTTTCCCGACATCGCCCGGGCGCTGCACGCGTCCGAGTCCACGGTCCAGTTGACCGTCACGTACAACTTCCTCGGGTACTGCCTGGGTGCCCTGGTCCACGGTCCGCTCTCGGACCGGTTCGGCCGGCGCGCCGTCATGCTCGCCGGGAACACGGTGATGCTGGTGGGGGCGCTGGGCTGTGCGGTCGCGCCCGGCATGGGGTTCCTGCTCGCGTCCCGGTTCGTGCAGGGCGTGGGCGCGAGCACCTCCGTGGTACTGGTGTTCGTCATCATCGCGGACGTCTACGACGGCCCCCGGATGCTGCGGATGTTCGGGCTCACCAACGCCGCCATGTCGGCGCTCATGACGGCGGCGCCCGCCCTCGGCGGGGTCGTGAACCGCGCCATCGGCTGGCGCGGTACCTACGCGGTCGTCTGCGGTATCACCCTGCTGGCGCTCGTCCTGCTGGCGCTGTTCCTGCCCGAGACCGGGAACGGACGCGGCAAGGCGGCCGGTGCGCGCGCGGTCGCCGCGGACTGTCGCCGGCTGCTGTCCAGCGGGGAGTTCCTGGCCGCGTCGCTGGTGCCGAGCCTGCTCTTCGCCGCCTACATGGTGTTCATCGCCGCCAGCGCGTTCCTCTACACGGACCGCTTCGGGCTGTCCACCCTGGGCTTCGCCGCCCACCTCCTGGTCGTGGTCGCCTCCTTCGCGGTCACCAGCCTGTGCGCCGGCAGGCTCACGGCCCTGCTCGGCGGTCCGGAGCGGACCGTCACCTGCGCGATCGCCGCGACCGTGACCGGGGCCGCCCTGTTTCTGCTGGCGGGTGACGGGCCGGTGGCCACGACCGGCTCGCTCGTCGTGTTCTGCGTCGGCTTCGCCACCGTCTACCCCGTGGTGTTCGGGCGGTCCCTCCAGGTTTTCCCCGAACTGCGCGGCGCGGCGTCCTCGCTGACCATGAGCGGCCGGGCGCTGCTCGTGACCCTGTTCACCGGGGCCGCGAGCGCCCTGTTCACCGGGGACCCCGTGGTCACCGCCGGGGTCATGGCGGCGGCCACCGCCACGGCCGCGCCGCTGGCCTTCGTCGGGACCCGCGGACGCCGTGCGGCCGGTACCGGTGAGCCCGGCGCGGTGAGCGGTCGCGGCCCCTCATGAGAAACGCGGCCCCTCATGAGAAAGCGGAGCGGTCCCAGCCGACGGTGAGCGCCTCGTCCGTCAGGCCGAGGTGCAGACGGAACGCGGCCCGGCCGCGCTCCGTCAGCCGGACGACACGAGAGCCCTCGGCGGGCACCAGCCAGGACCGGGCGAGCGCGTGGTGGAACACGCCCGCGGCCACGGCACCCGCCAGGTGCAGCCGCCGCTCGGTCCAGTCCACGCAGGTGCGCACATGCGGTGTCGTCTCCCCGGCGACGCCCAGGTCCGCCAGCCAGGCCGTGCCGGACGGGGTGAGGGACGGGCCGAACTCCCAGCCCAGGTAGCCCCGTTCGGTCATCGCGTCGGTCAGCGCCACGGACAGGGCGCCACCGAGGTGGTCGTAACAGACCCGGGCGAACGCCACGGCGCGGTGCCGGCGGGCGGCGGCCAGCGAACGCACCGGGACCGGCCGGCGCGGTGCCCGGGCCGCCAGGGCCTCGATCATCTCGGCGATGCCGGGGTCCGCCAGGCGCACATGGCGGTGCCGGCCCCGGCGCTCCTCGGTCAGCAGGCCGCCGGCCACCAGCCGGTTCAGGTGGCTGGTGGCCGTGGACGGCGCGACACCGGCCAGCCGCCCCAGCTCCGTCGCCGTCCAGGCGCGCCCGTCGAGCAGCGCGATGCAGAAGGAGGCGCGGGTCCGGTCGGCGAGCAGCGCGGCCAGGGAGGCGAGATCGGGCTCCTGGGCGTGGACGCCGGCGTACGCCTCGGGGGCGGCGTGGGCGTGGACGTGGGGGTCGGGCGCGGTGTGGGTCTCGGGGCTGGTCACCCCGCCATTCTCGGTCGACGACAGTTCGACGCCCGGCGAAACGTCGGGCGCCTAGCGTCTGCGGCATGACGAGCGACACCCACCGAGTGATCCGGCCGAGCATCCTCTACTTCGGCACCCCCGTGGTCCTGCTGAGCACCGACAACGGCGACGGCACGAGCAACCTGGCCCCCATCTCGTCCGCCTGGGCGCTGGGGCAGTACGTCGTCCTGGGCCTCGGCAGCGAGAGCCGGACCGTGCGCAACCTCGCCGAACGGCCTGAACTGGTGATCAATGTCGCCTCGCCGGAGCTGTGGGAGCGGGTGGAGCGGCTGGCCCCGCTCACCGGGGCCGATCCGGTGCCGGAGAGCAAGCGGGCGGTGTACCGGTACGAACCCGACAAGTTCGCCGCGGCCGGGCTCACCCCCGTCGGCTCCGACCTGGTGACGCCACCGCGGGTCGCCGAGTGCGGGCTTCAGCTGGAGGCGCGGGTGCGGGCGCTGACGCCCGGCGGCGGGGGCCTTTTCCGCAGCGTCGAGTGCGAGGTGCTGCGCGTCCATGC
This sequence comes from Streptomyces sp., assembly GCF_035645055.1. Lineage (GTDB taxonomy): Bacteria > Actinomycetota > Actinomycetes > Streptomycetales > Streptomycetaceae > Streptomyces. The sequence continues at coordinate 17,329 of NZ_DASQNH010000094.1, forward strand.
CGACGAACGCGTCGTCGTACCGGGCACGCATCACATCGATCCCGCGCTCTGGAGCCCGCTCGTCTACAACTTCCGGCACTACCACGGGCTCGGTCCGGAGCTGGGCCACGGCTTCCGCTCGGAAACCGCGACCGCGCGGCAGGTGGCCCGCGCCCATTAGCCACATGGCTATCTTGTCATAGCTATTTGTACGTACCTATAATGGAGGGCATGTCTGTCTCCAGCCTCCCCGTCCGGTCGGCGCCGCGTGCGCTGACCGACGGAGAGCTGGACGCCTTCGGCTCCGCCACGGGCGCCCGCAACGGGTCGCGAACGGGTCCGGTCAGCGCCTTCGCGCCGCCGGCCGAGCACACCATCGAACGCACACGACAAGAACAGGCACACCCATGCCCTCCCGTCCCCTGCCCGCCTCGGCCCCGCCCACGGCTCCCCCCGCACCCTCCGCGTCCCTGACGCCGTCCGGGGCCGGGGGCGCGCCCCGCGGCGTACGGAACAACCCGTGGCTGACGCTCACAGCCGTGGCCTTCGGGCTGTTCATGGTCGGACTCGACGGCTCCGTCGTCTCCATCGCCAACCCCGAGATCGGCCGCGATCTGCACGCCACCACCGCCGATCTCCAGTGGGTGACCAACTCCTACCTCCTCGCGCTCGCCGCGGCTCTCATCCTGGGCGGCAAGCTGGGCGACCGCTTCGGCCGGCGCACCTTCTACCTGATCGGCGTCGTGGGATTCACCCTCGCGTCCGTCGCCATCGGACTCGCCGGATCCATCGAGGGCGTCATCGCCTTCCGCGCCGTACAAGGCTTGTTCGGGGCCCTGCTGATGCCGAACACCCTCGCGCTCCTGCGTGCCGTGTTCCCGCCGCGGAAGTTCGGTATGGCGGTCGGCATCTGGGGCATGGTCTCCTCGGTGTCCACCGCTCTCGGCCCCATCGTCGGCGGTCTGCTCGTCCAGCACGTCAACTGGGAGTCGGTCTTCTACCTCAACGCCCCCATCGGGGTCGTCGCCCTGGTCTTCAGCGCTCTCGTGCTGCCGCAGAGCAGGAACACCGCTGCCGCGCGGGAGAAGTTCGACATCGCGGGTGTCGCCCTGCTCGGCCTCGGCCTGCTCGCCGTCGTCCTCGGCGTCGTCAAGGGCGAGACGTGGGGCTGGACTTCGGCCGGCACCCTGGGCGCCATCGCCGCGGGCCTGCTGATCCTGCTGGTCTTCGCCTGGTGCGAGACGCGTGTAGCGCACCCGCTGCTGCCCATGCGCCTGTTCCGCAACCCGGCCCTGGCGATCGGTACGGTCATCACCGCGCTGAACTTCTTCGTCCTGCTCGGTGTGATCTTCTTCGTCATGCTCTACCTGCAGAACGTCCGGGGTTTCTCCCCCGTCGAGGCGGGCGTGCGCACCCTGCCGCTGAGCCTGGCCTCGGTGATCGCCTCCCCGCTCGGCGCCAAGCTGACGGAGCGGTACGGGCCCCGGCTGACCATGCCGCTCGGCATGGTCCTCCAGGCCGCCGCGGCCTTCACCCTGCTCGCCTGGAGCGCCGACTCCTCGTACGCCATCATGTGGCCGCCCTTCATCGCCCTCGGCCTCGGGGTCGGCATGGTGATGTCCGCCTCCTCCGAGGCGATCGTCGGCAACGCCCCGGTCCGCGACGGCGGGGTGGCGGGCGGCCTCCAGGCCACCGCGCTCCAGGTCGGCGGCGCGCTGGGCACCTCCGTGCTCATCTCGCTCATCAGCGGCCGGGTCGGCTCCACGCTCACCGGCGCCCTCACCGATTCGGGCGTTCCGGCGCCCCTGGCCCACGGGCTGCGCGAGGCCGAGGACGCCGTGGCCATGGGGGTGGCGCCGGTCTCCGGCGACATGCCGGCCCAGGTGGCGCACGCGGTCGTCGAGGGCAGCCACACCGCGTTCATGGCGGGTGTGCACACCGCCGCCCTGGTCACCGGCGTACTGACCGTCCTCGGTGCCGTACTCGCGGTGGTCGGGGTGCGCGGTCGGTCCGCCGCGGGGGAGGGGACGGCGGCCACCGGGGACTGAACGGCCACATCCGGCCGGAACCCCGCGGTTCCGGCCGGACACCCGGCACCGAGGGGCCGCCGACTGCTTCGGGACACCGAAAGCCGCTCGGCTCCGACTCCCTTTCACGGCCTCCGCGTCGACTCCCGTCCGAACATCGCCGGTCCCTCGACCGGGTGGATTCCGCCGGACACCACCGGGAAGCCCCACCCGGCGGCGACCCGGCCGCGATCATGCGGCGGTGACTGCCGAACACCACCGACCCGCCCGCCCCCGCCGGCTCCCGCTGCTGGCCGGCCTCGGCGCGCTGGGCCTGCTGCCGCTGCTGTCCGCGCTGCCCGCCTCCGCCCAGCCCGCCGAGGCCGGCCTCACCGGGGCCCGCACCGCCGCCCGCACCGCTCCCGCCGACCTCCTGACGCCGCCCCGGCCGCTGACCGCCACCGAAATCCGCACCGACGTCCATCTGCGCACGATCCGCGACAATCCGCGGGCGCTGCGCGAATTCTTCGAGCGTCTGCCCAAGGGCGGCGAGCTGCACAACCACCTCTCCGGCGCGGTCCGCACCGAGTACCTGATCCGGCTGGCCGCCGAGGACGGCCTGTGCATCGACACCGCGACGACGACCGCCGTGCCGCCGCCCTGCGGTCCGGGCACCCGGCCCGCCGCGGACGCCCGTACGGACCGGGCCTTCCACGACACGATTCTGCGCGCCTGGTCCATGCAGGACTTCCCGCCGGGCGGCAATGGCCACGACCACTTCTTCGCCACCTTCGGCAAGTTCGGCGAGGTGACCTGGCGGCACCCGGGCAAACTGCTCGCCCAGGTCGCCGATGACGTGGCCGGCCACAACCAGTTCTACCTGGAGACCATGGCCACCCCCGCCTCCGAGGGCGCCAAGCGGCTCGCCGCCGAGGTGGGCTGGAGCGACGACCTGGCGGCGCTGCACCGTGCACTGACCGCGGGCGGCAGGCTGGACCGGCTGGTCTCCGAGGCCCGCGAGGAGGCCGACACCGCCCACGCCGAGTTCCGCGCCGAGGCCCGCTGCGACACCGACCGCCCCCGGCCCGCCTGCGCCCTGCCCGTGCGCTGGATCTCCCAGGTCTCCCGGGGCAGCACCCCCGAGCGGGTCTTCGTGCAGATGGCGCTCGGGATGCGGCTGGCCGAACGCGACCCGCGGTTCGTCGCCGTGAACCTCGTCCAGCCGGAGGACGGGGAGAGCGCGCTGCGCCACTACCGGCTGCAGATGCGCATGCTGGCCTTCCTGCGCGATGTCTATCCGGGCGCCCATGTCACCCTGCACGCGGGCGAGTTGTGGCCCGGGCTGGTGAAGCCGGAGGACCTGGCGTTCCACATCGCGGAGGCCGTCACCGTGGCCGGCGCCGAGCGCATCGGCCATGGCGTCGACCTGCGCCACGAGGACGACTGGCAGCGCACCGCCCGCACCATGGCGGCCCGGGAGATCGCGGTGGAGGTGCCGTTCACCAGCAACGCGCAGATCCTCGGCGTCAAGGGCGCCGACCATCCCTTCGAGACCTACCGGGCCTACGGCGTCCCGGTGGTGCTGGCCACCGACGACCCCGGTGTCTCCCGGATCGACATCAGCCACGAGTACCGGTACGCCGCCGAGACCTACGGCCTGTCCTACCCCGAGGTGAAGGACCTGGCCCGGGCCTCCCTGGAGTACGCCTTCCTGCCCGGTGACAGCCTGTGGCGCGGCAACCCCACGGCGCAGGGCTACCGCACCGTCGTCGCCTGCCGCACCGACCGGCCCGGCACCCGCACGCCGAGCCCGGCCTGCCGCGAACTGCTGGAGGCCAGCCCCAAGGCGGCCGTCCAGTGGCGCCAGGAAGCGGCGTTCACCGCCTTCGAGTCCGCCTTCACCGTGCCGTCCCGGGCCTCCGAGGGGCGACAGGACTCCGGCCTTCGGCGCTAGCCCATCGGCGAAGAGGGTGCGCGGCGGAACCTTCCGCTTCCGCCGCGCACCCTTTTGCGCTATTTCGTCGCCCCCTGCGCGAAGCCGTTGTAGATGTAGCGCTGGAGGAAGAGGAAGACCAGCAGGGTGGGCAGGATGACGAGGATCGCTCCCGCCGAGATGTTCTCCCAGTGCGCCCCGAAGGGCCCCTTGAAGCGGAACAGCGCGGTGGAGATCGTGCCGAGGTCTTCCGAGGGCATGTACAGGAACGGGATGTAGAAGTCGTTGTACGTGGTGATGCCCTTGATGATGACCACCGTGGCGATCGCCGGCTTCAGCATCGGGAAGATGATCTTGCGGTAGATGGTGAAGGCGTTCGCCCCGTCCAGCCGCGCGGCCTCGTCCAGCGAGACCGGGATGGACCGGATGAACTGGAGGAAGATGTAGATCGACACGATGTCCGTGCCCATGTAGAGCAGGATCGGCGCCCAGCGAGTGTCGAACAGGCCGAAGCTGTTGACCACCTGGAAGGTCGCCACCTGCGTGGTCACCCCGGGCACCAGCGTGGCGATCAGGAACAGGGCCATCACCAGCTTCTTGAACCGGAAGTCGAAGCGGTCGACGGCGTACGCCGTCATCGAGCCGATGACGACCGTGCCGGTGATGGAGAACAGCAGGATGAACGCCGTGTTCCCGAAGGCCGTGAGCATATGGCCGTCGGTGAAGGCGGTCGCGTAGTTGGAGAAGTTCAGCCAGTCGTCCGGCAGGCTCAGCGCACCGCCGCCGTCGGCGACCTCCCGGGACGTCTTCAGCGAGGTGAGGAACACGACGACGAGCGGGATCAGCACGACGAGGGACGCGACGACGAGCGACACATAGGTCAGCGTGGTGGCGATGCCGAAGGACCGGCGCCGCGGTCGTCCGGGGACGGTGAGGGTCATACGAGGTCCACCTTCTCGTCGGGCACCAGGCGGCGCTGGATCCAGGTGATCAGCAGGATGATCAGCAGCAGCACCACCGCGCAGGCCGAGGCCAGGCCCGTCTTGTTGAACTGGAACGCGAGCTTCACCGTCTGGATCACGAACGTCGAGGTCTCGGTCGCCCCGCCGGTCATGATGTACGGGATCTCGAAGACCGACAGCGAGCCGGAGATCGCCAGGATGACGCTCAGGCTGAGCACCGGCCGGATGCTCGGCGCGATGATGTGCCGGAACTGCTGCCGGCGGGTGGCCCCGTCCAGCTGCGCCGCCTCGTACAGCTCGCCGGGGACGGACTGGATCGCGCCGAGGAACAGCACGAAGTTCAGCCCGGTGAAGCGCCACACGGAGACCCCGGCCAGCGAGGTGTTGGCCGACTCCGGGTCGCCCAGCCAGGCGTGGCCGCCACCCATGCCCAGGAACGACAGGATCGAGTCGAGAGTGCCGCCGTCCTGGAAGAAGTACAGGAAGACGAACCCGATCGCGACTCCGTTGATCAGGTAGGGGAAGAACAGGATGCCCTTGAAGAGGTTCCTGAACCGCAGGTCGAAGCTGAGCACGGTGGCGAACCAGAGCGCGATGGCGATCTGGACGACGGACGCCGCCAGGTAGTAGACGCTGACCGCGAACACCCGGAACAGCTCGGGGCGGGTGAACAGCTGGACGTAGTTGTCCGCGCCGACGTGGTCACGTTCGGGGCTGACGCCGTCCCAGTCGGTGAAGCTGTAGTAGATCATGTTGCCCACCGGCACATAGGTGAACGTGACCAGCAGGGCGAGCGGGACCAGCAGGAACAGCCAGGGCGTGACCCGGCGCAGGGGGTGGTCACGCCAGGTGCGCGGCCGGGCGGCGGAGCGCCGGGCGCGGCGGCCGCCCGGGTCCGGTGCGGCGGCCGGGGCGGGCGGTGGGGCCGCGGGGGAGGTGGTGGTACGGGTCATTGCGGGCCAGAGCCTTTCGTCGTCCTCACGGGGCGCCGGCACGGCTGCTCCCCGCCCCCGGGACCGGGAGCAGCCGTGCGCCGGTCAGGAGCCGGCGGTACGGGCGGCCTCGGCCCAGCGCCGGTCGAGGTCGTCGAAGTAGTCCTGGAGCGAGCCGTCCTGGGCGCCGCGGGCGATGTCGACCAGCTTCTGCCGGTAGTCCTGCTTGCTCAGGCCGATCTCGGAGGCGTTGTCGATCGCGTTGACCTCCGCGGTCTTCGCCTCGGACCGTTCGACCAGCTTGACATCGTTGTCAACGTAGTCTTCGAGCGTGCTCGGCAGGGGTTCGGACTTCAGGGCGGAGACGGCGCCCTCCCGCGCGGAGTAGCCGGACTTCTCGGTGAACCAGTCGATCCAGGCGCGCGCGGCGGGCTTGTGGTCGGAGTGGATGTTCACGGCCATCTGGTAGTCGGACACCAGCGTGGCGCAGAACTGGCCGTCCGACTGGTGCGGGAAGGGCATGAACCCGATGTCGTCGGGGTTCTCGCCGGCCTTCCGTGCGGCGTCCCGCATCTGCGTGATGGCCCACGAGCCGAGCAGCATGCTGCCGATCTCCCCCTTGGCCAGCAGCGTCTTGGACGCCTCCCAGTTGGTGGTGGCCGGGTCCTTCTCGGCCAGCTTCTCGTGGACGATGTCGTGCAGCAGTGTGTCGATCACATGGAGGTCCGAGCCCTTCTCCCAGGGCTTCTCCGTCGCGGCGAGCTTGTCGGAGGCCTGGCTGTCGCAGCTGACCGAGCCGATGCTGTTGGTCCACGGACTGCTGAGCGGCCAGCCGTCCTTGAAGTTGGTGTAGTAGGGAGTGGCCCCCGTTCTCTCCTTGACCGTCGTCAGATCGTCCAGGAACTCCTGGGGGCTGGTGGGCCAGTCGGCGATCCCGGCCTTCTCCCACAGCGCCTTGTTGTAGACGAAGCCGTTGGCCGTGCCGAAGGTGGCGATGCCGTAGGTCCTGCCGTCGACGTCCGTCTTGTCGGTGAAGCGGTAGGTGTCCTTCATGGTCGGGGTGGCGCCCAGAGGTGCGAAGAACTTCGGGTAGTCGCCCTTGGCGATCGCCGAGGGGATCAGCAGGACGTCGCCGTAGTTCTCGGTGTTCATCCGGATCTTCACCTCCCCCTCGTAGTCGGTGATGGCCTCGAACTCGACCTTCACCTCGGGGTAGGTCCTGTTGAACCGCTCCGCGTACTTCTTCATCGTGCCGTTCTGCACGAGGTCCGTCCGGTTGGTCAGGACCGTGATGGTGCCCGAGACGCCGCCCGGGTTCAGCGGTGCGACCGCGGTCTCGTTCGCGTTCGGGGTCCCTCCGCCGCTGCACCCCACGACGGTCAGCATCGTGGTGGCCAGCAGAGCGGCGCTCAGGGTCTTCCTCCCCATGTGCCCAACTCCTTCCAAGGGTTACGGCTCGGGCTCCGGTGGTTGACGGCACTATGTCAGCCGGTTGTGAACCGGTAAAGCTTCGAGGATCAGCGAGATGCCCAATCGTTACCTGACGTTTCGAGCGGATCATGAGATTCCGCGCTGCGGCCTGGGATTTTCGTCTTCTTCCCGCCGCGAGAGGGGGACTAGACCGGTTCATCTCCCCGCGTTAGGTTGAAGCGCATCGCACACGAACCAGGCCCGTCCTGCCAAGAGGAGCCGCACATGAAGGAAGTCGTTCCGCTCGCCGAGGGCTGGAGCCTCCACCACAACGGGACCCCGCTGCCCGCCACGGTCCCCGGCTGCGTGCACACCGACCTGCTCGCCGCCGACGAGATCCCCGACCCGTACACCGGCCTGAACGAGCGGGAAGTGCAGTGGGTTGGCCGCCGGGCCTGGACCTACGGCCGCGACCTCGCCGCCGCCGACACCGCCACGGCCTCCCACGAGCGCACCGACCTCGTCTTCGAGGGCCTCGACACGGTCGCGACGATCACCCTGGACGGGCGGGAACTGGGCCGCACCCGCAATATGCACCGTCGCTACCGCTTCGACGTCACCGGCTGCCACGGACGGCTGCACGTCGAGTTCGCCTCCGCCTACGACGAGGCCGACTTCGTCCGCGTACTGACCGGCGAGCGGCCCAACGTCTATCCGCAACCCTTCCAGTACATCCGCAAGATGGCCTGCAACTTCGGCTGGGACTGGGGCCCCACCCTGGTCACCGCCGGCATCTGGCGCCCGGTCCGGCTGGAGCGGTGGTCCACGGCCCGGCTCGCCGGGGTGCGCCCCCTGGTGACGGTCGCCGACGGCACCGGCCGCGTCGAGATCCACATCGATGTCGAGCGCACGGAGCCCGGCACCGGCCGCCCGCTCACGGTGCACGCCGCGGTGGGCGGCGTAGAGCGGCGGGCGGCGGTGGACGGAACCCGGGCCGTCGTGACACTGGACGTGCCGGACGTCTCCCTGTGGTGGCCGCGCGGATACGGCCAACAGCCGCTGTACGACCTGGAGGTGACCCTCGCCGAGGACGGTCGCGAGGAACGCCCGCTGGACTCCTGGCACCGGCGGATCGGCTTCCGCACCGTCGAGCTGGACCGTTCTCCCGACGCCCACGGCACGGGCTTCACCCTCGTCGTCAACGGCGTACGCGTCTTCGCCCGCGGCGTCAACTGGATCCCCGACGACGCCTTCCCGTCCCGCGTCACCCCCGGCCGCTACCGCACCCGCCTCACCCAGGCCGCCGAGGCGGGCGTCGACCTGGTGCGGATCTGGGGCGGCGGCATCTACGAGGACGACACGTTCTACGACGTGTGCGACGAACTCGGCCTCATGGTGTGGCAGGACTTCCTCTTCGCCTGCGCCGCCTACCCCGAGGAGCAGCCGCTGCGCTCCGAGGTCGAGGCCGAGGCCAGGGACAACGTCGTCCGGCTGATGCCGCACCCCTCCCTGGTCCTCTGGAACGGCAACAACGAGAACCTGTGGGGCTTCCGGGACTGGGACTGGGAGCCCGCCCTCCAGGGCCACTCCTGGGGCGGCGGCTACTACCTCGACCTGCTGCCCCGCGTCGTCGCCGAACTCGACCCCACCCGCCCCTACAGCGCCGGCAGCCCCTGGTCCGGCTCCTGGGAGCGGCACCCCAACGACCCGGCGCACGGCACCCACCACTCCTGGGAGGTGTGGAACCGGCGCGACTACGCCGAGTACCGCCACTCCGTTCCCCGGTTCGTCGCCGAGTTCGGCTGGCAGGCGCCTCCCGCCCACGCCACGCTGCGCCGCGCGCTGCCCGGCGAGGACCTCGCCCCCGACTCGGCGGGCATGCTCCACCACCAGAAGGCCGAGGACGGCAACGGCAAGCTGAACCGCGGCATCACCCGCCACTTCGACCTGCCCGAGGGCGACTTCGACCAGTGGCACTACCTCGCCCAGGTCGTCCAGGCCCGCGCGGTGGCCGCCGGCATCGAGCACTGGCGCTCGCACTGGCCCGTCTGCGCGGGCACCGTCGTCTGGCAGCTCAACGACTGCTGGCCGGTCAGCTCCTGGGCGGCGATCGACGGCGACGGCCGGACCAAGCCGCTCTACCACGAACTGCGCCGCGTGTACGCCGACCGCCTCCTCACCCTCCAGCCGGGCCCCGACGGCCCCGTCCTCGCCGTGATCAACCAGAGCGCCGACCCCTGGCGCACGACCGTGACCCTGCGCCGCCTGCGCGCGGACGGCACGGTGGCGGGCGAGACGCCGATCGAGGTGGCCGCCGGCGCCCGGGAGGTGGCCCGGCACGCCGTACCGCGCGACCTGGTGCCGGACGAACGGTCGGGAAAGGAATTCCTCGTCGCGGACGCACGAGGGTCCCGGAGCGGGGATGACCTGCGCGCACTCCACTTCCCCGTCCGCGACAAGGAGTTCGCCTACCCCGCCCCGCGCTACGAGGTCGCCGTCACGGCCGTCGAGGGCAGCGATGGTGCCGAGGTCGTGGTGACAGCGCACACCCTCGTACGAGACCTTCTGCTCCAGGCCGACCGGCTCGGCGCGGACGCCGTCTGCGACACCGGTCTGCGCACCCTCCTCCCCGGAGAAAGCGCCCGGTTCCGGGTGCGCGGCGCCCGCGGGGTCACCGCCGACGCGGTGCGCGCCGCCCTGTTCTGCGTGGCCCGGAGATGAGCGCACCCACCGAGCGCGTCACCATCAGGGACGTGGCCGCCGCCGCGGGCGTCTCCAAGGGCGCGGTGTCGCTGGCGTTCAACCACAAGCCGGGCGTCTCCGAGGCCACCCGCGAGCGCATCTTCGCCGTGGCCCGGGAACTGGGCTGGGCGCCGAACTCCTCGGCGCGCAGCCTGTCCCGGCAGTCGGTGGACGCCATCGGACTGGCCATCTGCCGGCCCGCGCGGCTGCTCGGCCTGGAGCCGTTCTACATGGAGTTCGTCTCCGGGATCGAGAGCGTGCTCGCCGAGCGGTCCTGCTCGCTGCTGCTCCGGCTGGTGGGCAGCCTGGAGGAGGAGATCCACCTCCAGCAGCGGTGGTGGCGGGAGCGTCAGGTGGGCGGCTCGGTCCTGGTCGACTTCCACCAGGACGATCCGCGCCTCGCCCCGCTCGGTGGGATCGGGCTGCCCGCCGTGGCGGTCGGCCACCCCTCCCTCACCGGAGGGCTTCCGTCGGTGTGGACCGACGACGCCACGGCCGTCGCCGAGGCGGTGCGCTACCTGGTGGCCCTCGGCCACCGGCGCATCGCCCGGGTGGGCGGACCGGCGGGCCTCGGCCACAGCGCCATCCGCGCGGCGGCCTTCGAGCGGACGATGGCGGACCTGGGGCTCGACGGCGGACTGCACCTGGAGACCGGCTTCTCGGGCGAGGAGGGCGCCCGCGCCACGCGGTCGCTGCTGCTGGCTCCCGGGCGGCCGACGGCGATCGTCTACGACAACGACATCATGGCGGTCGCCGGGCTGGGCGTCGCCGCCGAGATGGGCGTCACCGTGCCGGACGAACTGTCGCTGCTGGCCTGGGACGACTCCCAGCTGTGCCGGCTGACCCATCCCACGCTGTCGGCGATGAGCCATGACGTGCACGGGTTCGGCGCCCAGGTGGCGCGGATGCTGTTCGACGTGATCGCGGGGCAGGACGTGCCGTCCCGGCCCGTGGCGACACCGTCCCTGGTGCCGCGTGCCTCGACCGCGCCGCCCCCGCAGGCGGGCTGACGAAGGCGAGCGAAGGGGCGCGGCCGTGCGCCGCGCCCCTTCGTGTGCGTCCGGTCAGGAGCCGGCGCAAGCCCTGCCGTTGAGGGTGAACGCGGCGGGGACGCCGTTGCCGCCGGCCGAGGAGCCGCTGAGGCCGAAGCTCACCGAGCCGCCCGCCGGGATCGTCCGGGTCCACGACTCGTGCGCGGCGCGCACGGTGCTGCCCTCCTGGGTCGCCCTGGCGTTCCAGACGGAGGTGATCCGCTGCGTGCCGGGGAAGGCGAAGGTCAGCTCCCAGCCGTCGACGGCCTGGGCGGAGCGGTTGCGGATGACGACCTCGGCGTTGAACGAACTGCCCCAGTCGCTCAGCCGGTACTCCACCGCGCAGGCCGCCGTCCCGGTGCCGGGAGCGGTGGTGGCGGAGAGCGTGGCGGAGCGCGGCGAGCGGTTCCCCGCCGCGTCCCGGGCGTAGACGGCGAAGGTGTACGTGGTGTTCGCGGCGAGTCCCGTCACGGTGGCCGTGGTGGTGGCCGAGGTGGCCGCGGCGGTCTCCCGGCCGCTGTCGACACGGACCACGTCGTAGCCGGTCACCGCGGTGTCGTCGGTGGCGGCCGGCCAGCTCAGCCGAAGGCCGGAGGCCGTGATGTCCGAGGCGGTCGGGGTGCCGGGCGCGGTCGGCGCGGTGGTGTCGCCGCCGGTGCCGCCGGAGAAGACGCTCGCCTCCCTGGCGGTGGCCTTGATGCCGTTGGCCCCGTCGAAGAGACGCTGTCCCCAGGCGCTGGGACGGGAGGCGTCGAAGCCGTGGACGAGGTCGAGGTACTCGACGCCGCCGCCGTTGCCGCTCCAGGACCAGCCGAGATAGCCGAGGCCCAGGGACCGGGTGGTGGCCATGATGGCGTCCTCGTCCGGGTCGCCGTCGGAGTGCATGTCGCCGAACTCACCGACGACGAGGGGGAGTTTCGCGCTCACGAACCGGTTGAGGTAGGCGCTCACCTCCGCCGCCGTGTCATAGACGCCGTACATGTGGATGTCGAAGACGGTGTTGCGGTCCGGGTCGGCGGCGAAGACGCCGGCCGCGTTGTCGCGCATGGTGAAGGACCAGTCCTGGCCCCAGTTGGGGGCGTCGACCATGAGGGTGTGGTCGAGGCCTCCGGCGCGCAGCCGGCCGATGGCGGTCTTGGTGTCGCCGGTCCACGAGGTGTGGTTGGTGTTGCCGTACGGCTCGTTGCCGATGTTGACGATGACGTACTTCTCCTGGCCCACGAGGGCGTCCCTGACGCCCAGCCAGTAGTCCACGGCCTTGGCCAGTGGCGCGGCGGCGCCGGCCTCCCCGTAGCCCGTGGTGTCGTGCGCCTCCAGGACACAGACCAGGCGGTTCTCCTTGCACTCGGCGACGACGTGGGCGACGTCGGCGGTGTCGTTGCGGGTCCACTGGTCGCCCGTGCTGAGCACCACGCGGACGGTGTTGGCGCCCTTGGCCTTGATGTCCTTCAGCGCCTGGTCGGTGCGGGCGGGGTACCAGGTGTGCGCGTGGTTGACGCCGCGCATCACGAAGTCCTTGCCGTTCGCGTCCAGCAGGCGGCCGTCACGGACGTGGAACCCGGCGGGGTCCGCGGCCTGGGCGGTCGGTGCGACGGCGAGCAGTGAGGCGCAGACGGCGAGGATCGTACCCGTGGCCGCGGCCAGCTTTCTCGTTCTCATGGATGCTCCGGCTCTCATGGCATGGTGAGTGACCCGTACATGACAGGACGACCATGCCGGTGTCCCTGTGTGACGTGCGGTGCGTACGCGCGCAGCCGGCAGGGCGTCGAGGGAAGACGGAGGGCGTCTCTCGTCCGCGCGTTACCCGGGGAAACGACGACGTGTCACGCCGGTTCGGTAATTCCCGCTCTGTGGCATTCCCGAGAGTATGGATGCCCCGGGGCGAACACAATGCCTCTGACAGAACCGGTTAAGTAGTGGCGGGCTGGTCAGCGGGACGTATCCGGACAACGTTGTCGCGACCGATGGACTCTCATCCGCAGCTCCGCCTTCGGCCCCGCGGACGGCGCCGACCGACCCGGCAGCCGGGCCGGCGCGTGCCGCGAGCCGCAGGCGTACGGCTTGATGATCGGCCGCAGTGGATCCACGGGAGGACGCCAACGGGCTCCGAATGGATCCCGGGGTGTGTTAGCGCCTGTTGTTAAACCGGTATAGCTCGGTTCAGTGCACGGCGTCGACGGGTTTTCGCCGGGTGGAACTCCCGACGCCCGGTCGGCTGGCGGTCCGCCGACGGTCCGCGGTCGAAGATTGTTACGCTGTGTAATGTTCCCACCATGCTTCGGCCGGGCCGCGGAGGAGGGGGCGGGTGGTGGTGAACGGCCCGGCGAACGGTTGCGCACTCATGAGGGTGAAAGCCGGGGCGGGGAAAGGCGGACCGTCGCGCTGCCCACTGTAGACCGCTTCTGACCAGCTCTGATCGCTCTCTTTCGGTTGACGCACGGCGAGACGAGGGGGTTATCGGTCTGCCGTACGAGGCCTCATACCAGAGCGGGACGCTCCGCGGGGGACTTTGTCAACTGCGCACCGCGCATGTTGCGCTGGCGACTACTGTCAGTGGCCGTCGGGCGACGCAGGGCCGCACGCACGGTCCCGCCGGCCGGCATCGCCATGGCGCCTGCCCGCGCCGCGCCACACCGCGCGCCCGGGCCCCGACCGACGGACCAGTACGAGGACACCGATGTCACACCTCCGCGCACCGGCCGCACGCGCAGACCGCCGTGAAGGCGGACGGCACGGACGGCCGGTCGCCCGCACTGCCCCCGCACTGCCCGAGGCCCACATACGGTCCCAGTTGCTGCGCCTCGCCATCCTGCCGCCCGTCGCGGTCGCCCTCGGCGGCTGCGCGGCCGTGCTGTTCACCGTGCGCTCCACCGGAGTGCGCACCAGCCACACCCTGTGGGCGGTACTCGCCGGAGCGGTCTGCGTCGCGCTCGCGGGCATCGTGATCGCCGCCGTCGCCGCCGGCCGCGCCGCCCGCGCGGTGCACGAACGCGTCGCGGCGCTCCGCCACGCCAGCGCCCGCCGCGAGGCCGATCTGCGCGCTGTCGTCGAAGGGCTGCGGCGCGGCGAGGCACCGCCCCGGCGCGCACCGCGCGGCCGGCCGCCCGAGGACGCCGACGACTTCGAACTGCTCGCCGCCGACCTCGCCCGCGCCCACGACGGGGCCGTCACCGCCGTCGTCCAGGCCGCGCAGCTCTCCAGTCAGACCCGCAGCGAACAGAAGCTGGAGGTCTTCGTCAACCTGGCCCGCCGGCTCCAGTCGCTGGTGCACCGGGAGATCGCCATCCTCGACGAGCTGGAGAACGACATCGAGGACCCGGACCTGCTCAAGAGTCTGTTCCACGTCGACCACCTCGCCACCCGGATCCGGCGCCACGCCGAGAACCTGGCCGTGCTCGGCGGCGCCGTCTCCCGCCGGCAGTGGAGCAACCCGGTCTCCATGACCGAGGTGCTGCGCTCGGCGATCGCCGAGGTGGAGCAGTACTCGCGGGTCAAGCTCGTCCCGCCGATCGAGGGCACCCTGCGCGGGCACGCCGTCGCCGACGTGATCCACCTGCTGGCCGAACTGATCGAGAACGCCACGGTGTTCTCCGCCCCGCACACCCAGGTGCTGCTCCGCGCCAGCCTCGTCACCTCCGGGCTCGCCGTCGAGGTCGAGGACCGCGGCCTCGGCATGCCGGTCGCCGAGCAGGAGCGGATGAACGCCGTGCTCGGCGACCCCGACCAGGTCAACGTCGCCCGGTTGCTGGCGGACGGCCGCATCGGGCTGTACGTCGTCTCCCAGCTCGCCCGTCGGCACGGCATCGGCGTCCGCCTGCAGAGCAACATCTACGGCGGGGTGCAGGCCGTGCTCGTCGTCCCCCAGGAACTGCTCGGGGCGGCACCGGGCGCGGCCGGGGACGCCGTACGACCCCGGATCGCGGCGGGGGACACGGCGGCACGGGCGCCGCAGCTCCCGCCACTGCCGCCGGACCAGCCGGCCAGGCAGCACCCGCACACCGCCGAGGCCTCCCGGACCGCCATGGGTTCCGCCACCGCCCCGGGACCCCAGGCCGACTCCCCGCACGCGCCCCAGCCCCCCGGCCGGCCTCCCCTGCCGCTCCCCGTCCGCGGGGCGCACGCGGAGCGGCCGAACCCGGCGGAGGCCATCCCCGGCATCCGGCCCGAGGACCGGCCGGTCGTCGCCGAACACGAGGGCGTGCCGCCCGTGCCGCGCCAGAACGCCGTCGTGCGGGGCACCATGGGCAAGCCGCAACTGCCCCGGCGCCGCGCCCAGGAACACCTCGTCCCGCAGCTGCGCGGCGGCCCCGCCCCGCGCCCGGACGACGAGGAGCCCGCCGGCCACGACCCCGGCCTGATGGCGGCCTTCCAGCGGGGCATCGGCCTCGCGGAGGCCCAGCAGAGCCTGGAACCGGCGGACGGCGCCCCCCTCGACCCCTGCCCCTCCGCCGGCCCGCACATCACGGCCGTACCACCCCTGGACGTACGCCGCGTGGAGCCGGCCCCCGCCACCTGGGCACGCCCCGTGCCCGCGCCCGCGCAGGAACCGGCTCCCGACCACCGGACCACCACCCGGCAGGACGGGAGCGCACCAGCCGGATGACCACTCCCACCACCCCGACCCCCACCCGTACCCCAAGGAGTCGATCCACCATGGCGAGCGAAGCCCCCACCGGCCATGTATCCGATCTCGACTGGCTGATGAGCGGCCTCGTCCAGCGTGTCCCGCACACCAGCAGCGCGGTCCTCCTCTCCTGCGACGGGCTGGTGAAGTCCGTCCACGGCCTCGATCCCGACAGCGCCGACCACATGGCAGCGCTGGCCTCCGGCCTCTACTCCCTCGGCCGCAGCGCCGGAGCCCGCTTCGGCGATGGCGGTGACGTCCGGCAGGTGGTCGTCGAACTCGACTCGATGCTGCTGTTCGTCACCACCGCCGGCTCCGGCACCTGCCTCGCCGTGCTCGCCGGCCGGGAGGCCGACGCGGCCGTCCTGGGTTACGAGATGGCGATGCTGGTCAAGAGCGTCCGCCCGTACCTCGTGACCGCGCCCCGGCAGCACGCCGTCGAATCCACGGCGATGAGGCCTTGAGCGTGACGACGGCCGGTGACGGGCCCTGGCTCGACGACGCGGCCGGACGGCTGGTGCGCCCGTTCGCGGTCAGCAACGGGCGCACCCGCCCCACCGTCGCACTCGATCTGATGTCGCAGGTGATGGCCACCGGGGCGACCCCCCTCGGCTATCTCGGCCCGGAACACACGCAGGTCCTGGACCTGTGCCACGCGCCCGTCCCGGTCGCCGAGGTCGCCGCCCACCTGAAGCTGCCGGCAGCGGTGGCGAAGGTGCTGCTGGCGGACCTCCTCGACTGCGGGGCGCTCACCACCAAGCCCCCCGCGTTCCACCACACCCCCACGGACCGGGCCCTTCTGGAGGCAGTGCTCGATGGACTACGACGACAGCTCTGAGTACGACGGCGGCGCCCCCGGCCGTGACGACGGCCGCCACGACGGCGGCGCCGACCCCTTCCCCACCGCGCTGAAGATCCTCGTCGCGGGCGGGTTCGGGGTCGGCAAGACCACCTTCGTCGGCGCCGTCAGCGAGATCGCGCCGCTGAGCACCGAGGAACTCCTCACCACCGTCAGCGTCGGAACCGACAACCTCGACGGCATCGAGAACAAGATGGAGACGACCGTCGCCATGGACTTCGGGCGGATCACCCTCGACTCCGACCATGTCCTCTACCTCTTCGGAACCCCGGGGCAGGAGCGGTTCTGGTTCATGTGGGACGAGTTGTCCGAGGGCGCGCTGGGCGCGGTCATCCTCGCCGACACCCGCCGCCTTGAGGAGTGCTTCGCGGCCGTCGACTTCTTCGAGGAACGCGGCCTCGGCTTCATCATCGCCGTCAACGAGTTCGACGGCGCCCACCGCTACGACCCCGAGGAGGTACGCGCCGCCATCGACCTCGACCCGGGGATCCCCATCGTGCGCTGCGACGCCCGGATCTCCGCCTCCGGCGTGCAGACCCTGCTGACCCTGGTCCGGCATCTGATCGCGCACGCGCCCGCCGTCCCCGCGCCGAGCCACGGCGCCCACCGGTGACACCCGCACCCCATCGCCCCACCGTACGGAGCCGCACATGACATCCGCCCCCAGCGACGGAGCCCGGCCATGAGCTACGACCCGCCGCGCCCGGCCGGTCGTCTGCTGCTCACCCCCGACGACAAGGAGGCCCCCGCCCGCACCCTGCGGCTGCGCGGACTCGGTCTCGGACAGCGCCCGGAGCCCGCCCTCGACGACTACGCGGCCCGCCTCGCCGCGCACACCGCGGCGCCGTACGCCATGGTGAACTTCCTCGACGAGCACGGGCAGTTCTACGCCGGGCTGCACGCCCCGGCCGCCGGTCCGGCCGTGCCCGACGGCGGCAACCGGCCGGTGATCGGCCGCCGGCTGCCCCGCGACCACGGCTTCTGCCCGCACGTCGTGGTGCGGCGCAAGGCGCTGGTCCTGGAGGACGTGGGCGACTATCCGCGATTCGCGGGCAACCCGGTCGTCGACGAGTTCGGCATCCGCTCCTACCTCGGCGCCCCGCTCATCGACACCACCGGCATGGTGCTCGGCACCGTGTCCGTCGCGGACACGACTCCGCGGCCCTGGGGCCGGAGCGGTCTGGAGACCATCAAGGCGACGGCCGCGGACCTCGCCGTACGGCTGGAGGGCGGTCCGGCGTACTGACCCCTCCCGCGTGACCCGTCCGCGTTGACCCCTCCGGGGGGTGTGAAGCAAAGCTGTGGCGCCGCTTAAGAAAACCTCGATGGACCCGAGGCATCCTCGTACGGCAGATTGCTAGGCGATTCCACCCCTCTCCCCGTCGGCGGGCTCCTTCGGCATGCCCGCGGCCGGGATCTCACCCTCAGGAGCCGTAGCGTTGAAGGCGCTGGTCAAGGAGAAGGCGGAGCCCGGGCTCTGGCTCGCGGACGTCCCGGAGCCCGCCGTCGGACCCGGCGACGTACTCATCAAGGTGCTGCGCACCGGTATCTGCGGCACCGATCTGCACATCCGGTCCTGGGACGGCTGGGCGCAGCAGGCGATCCGCACCCCGCTGGTGGTCGGGCACGAGTTCGTCGGCGAGGTCGTCGAGACCGGCCGGGACGTCACCGACATCGCGGTGGGCGACCGGGTCAGCGGCGAAGGCCATCTGGTGTGCGGCAAGTGCCGCAACTGCCTGGCCGGGCGCCGCCACCTGTGCCGCGCGACGGTCGGGCTCGGCGTCGGCCGGGACGGCGCGTTCGCGGAGTACGTGGCGCTGCCCGCGCCCAACGTGTGGGTGCACCGCGTGCCCGTGGACCTCGACGTGGCGGCGATCTTCGACCCGTTCGGCAACGCCGTGCACACCGCGCTGTCGTTCCCGCTGGTCGGCGAGGACGTGCTGATCACCGGTGCCGGGCCGATCGGGCTGATGGCGGCGGCCGTGGCGCGGCACGCGGGCGCCCGCAACGTGATGATCACCGATGTGAGCGAGGAGCGGCTGGACCTGGCCCGCAAGATAGGGGTCACCCTCGCCCTGAACGTCTCCGAGGCGGCCATCGCGGACGGGCAGCGCGAGCTGGGCCTGCGCGAGGGCTTCGACATCGGCCTCGAGATGTCCGGCCGGCCCGAGGCGATGCGCGACATGATCGCCAACATGACGCACGGCGGCCGGATCGCCATGCTCGGCCTGCCCGCGCAGGAGTTCCCGGTCGACTGGGCCCGGATCGTCACCTCGATGATCACCATCAAGGGCATCTACGGCCGGGAGATGTTCGAGACCTGGTACGCGATGTCGGTGCTGCTCGAAGGCGGCCTCGACCTCGCCCCCGTGATCACCGGCCGGTACGGCTACCGCGACTTCGAGGCGGCGTTCGCCGACGCGGCGAGCGGCCGCGGCGGCAAGGTCATCCTCGACTGGACCGTGTGACTTCCGTACCTCTCTAGGAGCTTCTTCGATGTTCGACTCCGTGCGCGACGACCTGCGCGCCACCCTCGACGAGATCCGCGCCGCCGGACTGCACAAGCCGGAGCGGGTGATCGGCACCCCGCAGTCCGCCACCGTCAGCGTGACCGCGGGCGGCCGCCCCGGCGAGGTCCTCAACTTCTGCGCCAACAACTACCTGGGTCTCGCCGACCACCCCGAGGTGATCGCCGCCGCCCACGAGGCGCTGGACCGCTGGGGCTACGGCATGGCCTCCGTCCGCTTCATCTGCGGCACGCAGGAGGTGCACAAGGAGCTGGAGACCCGCCTGTCGGCATTCCTCGGCCAGGAGGACACCATCCTGTACTCCTCCTGCTTCGACGCCAACGGCGGCGTGTTCGAGACGCTGCTCGGCCCCGAGGACGCGGTGATCTCCGACGCCCTCAACCACGCGTCGATCATCGACGGCATCCGCCTGTCGAAGGCCCGCCGCTTCCGCTACGCCAACCGCGATCTGGAGGACCTGGAGCGCCAGCTGAAGGAGGCGTCCGACGCGCGCCGCCGCCTCGTCGTCACCGACGGCGTCTTCTCCATGGACGGCTATGTGGCGCCGCTGCGCGAGATCTGCGACCTCGCCGACCGCTACGACGCGATGGTCATGGTCGACGACTCGCACGCCGTCGGCTTCGTCGGCCCCGGCGGACGCGGCACCCCCGAGCTGCACGGGGTGATGGACCGCGTCGACATCATCACCGGCACCCTCGGCAAGGCCCTCGGCGGCGCCTCCGGCGGCTACGTCGCCGCCCGCGCCGAGATCGTCGCGCTGCTGCGCCAGCGCTCCCGGCCGTACCTCTTCTCCAACACCCTCGCCCCGGTGATCGCGGCCGCTTCCCTGAAGGTGCTCGACCTGCTGGAGTCGGCCGACGACCTGCGGGTGCGGCTCGCCGAGAACACCGCGCTGTTCCGCCGCCGGATGACCGAGGAGGGCTTCGACATCCTTCCCGGCGACCACGCCATCGCGCCGGTGATGATCGGTGACGCCGCCGAGGCGGGCCGGATGGCCGAGCTGCTGCTGGAGCGCGGCGTGTACGTGATCGGCTTCTCCTACCCGGTGGTGCCGCAGGGCCAGGCCCGCATCCGGGTCCAGCTGTCCGCCGCGCACTCCACCGAGGACGTCGACCGGGCCGTGGACGCCTTCGTGGCCGCCCGCGCGGAGCTGTCCGGCTGAGCTGAGACAATCGGGTGGTGATCGAAGCGCGGCGGCTCCACATCCTCCGTGCGGTGGCCGACCACCGCACGGTGACGGCGGCTGCCGCCGCGCTGTACCTCACTCCCTCGGCGGTCTCCCAGCAGCTGACCGCCCTGGAGCAGGAGACCGGGCACCGGCTGGTCGAGCGGGGCGCCAAGGGCGTACGGCTCACCCCGGCCGGCGAGATCCTGCTCAGCCACACCAACCTGGTCCTCGCCCAGCTGGAGCGGGCCGAGGCCGAGCTGGCGGCGTACAGCTCGGGCGCGGCGGGCACGGTCACCGTGGCCGCCTTCGCGACCGGCATCGCCCAGGTGGTCGCGCCCGCCGTGGCCCGCCTCGCCACCACCTCGCCCGGCATCGGCATCCGGGTCCAGGACGCCGAGGGCGACGAGAGCCTGCCGATGGTGCTGGACCGGCAGGTGGACGTGGCGGTGGCCGTGGAGTACCGGGGGGCGCCGCCCGCCGACGACCCCCGGCTGACCCCTGTGCCGCTGTACGCGGAGCCCTTCGACGCGGTCGTCCCGGTGACGCACCGCCTGGCGGACGCGGACGAGGTGCCGCTCGCCGAGCTGGCCAAGGACGCTTGGATCGGGCCGTACCCCGGCAATCCCTGCCATGACGTGGTGGTGCTGGCCTGCGAGAGCGCCGGGTTCCAGCCGCGTCTGGAGCACTCCTCCGACGACTTCCGGGCCGTCGTGGCGCTCGCCTCGGCCGACGCCGGGGTGGCTCTCGTACCCCGCTCGGCGCTGCGCGGCATGGACCTGACGGGTGTGGTGGTGCGGCCGGTGGACGGGGTCGCGCCCACGCGCCGGGTGTTCGCCGCCGTGCGCCGGGGCGCGGAGGAGCATCCGCTGATCCGGCCCGTGCTGGACGCGCTGCGGGAGGCCGCGGCAGGGCAACTGCGGGAGGCCGCCGACGGACAGCGGCGGGACGCCGCCGGGCGGTAGGGAACCGGACCCCGGTCGAACGCGGTCCCGGGCGGCATGCGTGTGACGCTGATCCTCCCGGCCCCGGCCGAGGCGACGAGCCCGCTGTTCCGGCCGGTCCGCGAACATCCGACGGAGCGCGGCGGCCCGGCCCGGACCGCACGAGCGGCTGCGGCAGCCGGCGTACGCGGGCGGCCGGAAGAAGTCCGGACCCGCTCGGGACCCGCTGATCCGCTCACGGCGGGTGGTGCGGACGCTGCCCGCGCTGCCCTCGCGGCGGGGGACGCGAGTGACGGGCGCCACAGCGGCCGGTGTCCCGGACACGAGACGGTATCCCATATCCGGGATAGCATCCCGGATATGAAACAGCATGCCATGGAGGCCGGGGCCGCCCCCGCCCCCGACCCCGTCGACGTGCGGCTCGGCGCGCGCCTCGCGGAGCTGCGGGCCGAGCACGGCTGGTCCCTCGGGGAGCTGGCGGAGCGCAGTGGCGTCAGCCGGTCCACCCTGTCCCGCGCCGAACGGGCCGAGATCAGCCCCACCGCCGCCGTCCTCAACCGCCTGTGCCATGTCTACGGCCGCACCATGTCCCAGCTGCTCAGCGAGGTCGAGGCGGAGCCCGCGCTCCTGCTGCGCGCCGCCGAGCAGCCGGTCTGGGAGGACCGCGCGTCCGGCTTCCTCCGGCGCTCGGTGTCCCCGCCGCACCCCGGACTGCGCGGCGAACTCGTCGAGGGCCGGCTCACCGCGGGCGCCGACCTGGCCTACGACCGCCCGCCCGTACCCGGCCTCGAACAGCACATCTGGGTGCTGGAGGGCGCTCTGGAGGTGACCGCGCGGGACGTCGAGCACCGCCTCGGCGCCGGTGACTGCCTGCGACTGCGGGTGTGGGGCCCGACCCGGTTCCGCAGCCCCGGCCCGCAGGACGCGCGCTATGTGCTGGCGGTGGTGCTGCCATGACCATCACCCGGCTCGACGCCCGCCGACTCATGGACAGGATCGAGGAGTTCGCGGACCTGCTGGTCGACACCGTGGCCGGTGGCGCCTCCGTCGGCTTCCTCGACCCGCTCGACCCCGCCGAGGCCGCCGTCTGGTGGAAGGAGCGGGCCGCCGCCGTGGCCGAGGGGCGACTCGCCGTCTGGGCGGCGTACGAGGGGGAGCGGCTGGTCGGCACGGTCAGCCTGGTCTTTCCCGACAAGCCCAACAGCCGCCACCGCGCCGAACTGGTCAAGCTGATGGTGCACCGGGACGGCCGCGGCCGGGGACACGGCCGGCGGCTGCTCGACACCGCCGAACAGGCCGCCGCGGCGGCCGGGATCACCCTGCTGCACCTGGACACCGAGACCGACAGCCCCGCCGAGCGCCTGTACGGCGCGGCCGGCTGGACGCGGCTCGGCGCGATCCCCGACTACGCGGCCGACCCGGGCGGGGAACTGCGCCCCACGACGATCTACTACAAGCGCCTCGCAGACCCGGCGAAGACCCCTCCCACCAGGTGACTGTCAGTGGCGGGAGCTACCGTGCGGGGCATGTCGGATGCCGAAGACGTACGCCGGATCGCCCTGTCCCTGCCGGACACCACGGAGAAGACCGCCTGGAACATGCCCACCTTCCGGGTGGCGGGCAAGATGTTCGCCACGCTGCCCGAGGAGGAGACCTCCATGGCGGTGCGCTGCCCCAAGGAGGAGCGCGACGAACTGGTCCTCGCCGAGCCGGAGAAGTTCTGGATCGCCGACCACGAGGCCCAGTTCGCGTGGGTGCGGGTGCGGCTCGCCGCGCTGGACGACGAGGCCGAGCTGCGGGACATCCTCACCGACTCCTGGAGACAGGCGGCACCGCCCCGACTCCTCGACGCCCACCCGGAGTTGGGCGCGCCGGCCACGGGGTGAAAATCCCTTGGGCGCATCCGCGGGCCGTGGCATGATCCCGGGCTTGCAGGGGCCGGAGGGAGAAAGGCCAAGTGATGTCCGGGAGACCGGCCGGTGAGCCCACCGGCAAGGGGGAACGCGGCGGCGACCGGCCGTGGTTGTGGTCGCGGGACTTCGGACTGTTCTTCACCGCCCGTGCCGTCGCCCGGCTCGGCGACACCATGCTGCCGGTGGCGCTGGCGGCGGGACTGCTCCAGCACGGCCACGGGGCGGGCGCGGTCGGCCTCGCGATGGCCGCGACCGCCGCCACCTTCGCCGGGCTCGTCGTCTTCGCCGGGGTCATCGCCGACCGGTTCGCCACCCGCACCCTGATGATCTGGGCCGACCTCGTCCGGCTCGGCACCCAGGCCCTCGCCGCCGCGCTGTTCTTCGCGGACCATGTGGTGCTCTGGGAGATCTGCGCGATCGGCCTGGTCAACGGTGCCGCGGGCGCCCTGTTCCAGCCCGGCGTGGCCAGCCTGGTGCCCCGCCTCGCCACCGACGTCCAGGGCGCCAACGGAGCGATCCGGGTCGCCGAGTCCGTGGCCCAGCTGGCCGGACCCGCCGTCGCCGGTCTCGTCGTCGGCTTCGCCACCCCGGGCGGGGTCTTCGCCGCCCACGCCGCCACCTACGCGATCAGCGCCCTGTGCCTCCTGCTGCTGCGCCTGCCCCCGCTCGCCCCCCACCACCGCCCCACGGGCCACGCCCCGGGCGCCTTCCGGGCGGACCTGGTGGAGGGCTGGCGTGAGTTCCGGTCGCGGACCTGGCTGTGGGCGGTGATCGCCGTCTGGTGCCTCTACATGATCGCCGCCTGGGGGCCGACCGGCCCGCTGGTGGCCGCCGAGGTGGTCCGCGAGCACGGCGCCGGCGCCTACGGCCTGGTCAACTCCGCCCTCGGGGCCGGCACCGTCGTCGGCGGACTCCTCGCCCTGCGGCTGCGCCCGCGCCGGATGCTGCGCGCGGGCGCCCTCGCCCTGACCGGCTTCGCCGCCTTCCCGCTCTCCGTCGGCCTCGGCCTGACGGTGCCCGCCATGGCGGCCGGGGCCGCCGTCGCCGGGGCCGGGCTGTCGTTCTGGGGCGTGATGTGGGCGACCAGCGTGCAGACCCAGGTCCCGCCCGACGTCCTGAACCGCATCCACGCCTACGACGTTGCGGGCTCGCTGGCGATGATGCCCGTCGGCCAGGCCCTCGCCGGCCCTGCCGCCGCCGCCCTCGGCACCGAGCAGGTGCTCCTGGTCTCCGGGGCGGCCGGCTTCGTCGTCGTGATCTCCCTGCTCGCCGTCCCCGCGATCCGCGGCCTGGTCCGCGTCGACCCGGTCTCCGGGCCCCGCGCGCCCGCGCCGGGCAAGGCCACGCTGGTCCGCCCCGCATAGGCCGGGCCACCCCTCCCGGCGGAAAAGGGGTGCGCGACCACCGACCCGAGTGCGGTATTGTTTCTCTGCGCGTTCGGCTAGGGGAAACCCCAGGTCAGACGGCACCGGGACGTGGCGCAGCTTGGTAGCGCACTTGACTGGGGGTCAAGGGGTCGCAGGTTCAAATCCTGTCGTCCCGACGGTGCGAAGGGTCTTCGCGGGCGAGAGCCCGCGAGGGCCCTTGCTCGTTTTCCGGCCGGGGCCCTCACCCGTGCTCCGGTGCGAACGCCGGCGGGTAGGCCCGGCCGTCTCCGGCACGTGGTGGCGGGGACCGTCGGCGCCGTCCCTCAGGTCGACCAGCGAGCGGTCCACCAGCCGGGACAGGGCGTCCAGGGCGGTGTCGACGCCCTCGTCGGCGGCGATCTTCTCCACCTCCGCGGGGCCGGGTCCGTCGTCGTGCCCGGCCGGCAGCCGCAGCACGGCCCGCTCGGGCGGGGGCAGCGGCATCCAGCAGCGGAGCCGTCGGGGCGGGTGGCTCGGTCACGTCGCGTGGGGCGGTGTCGTGCGAGACCGGTGGTGGACGGCATCGAGCGCGCCCCGGAGGCCTTCCCGGGTGTGCTGAGCGGCGCCAACACGGGAAAGGTGCTCGTCCGGCTCTGAGTCGCCGGGCCTCCGATGTCCGTAGGCATGGGTGAGGTTCGGACTCCGGATGGGAGGATGAGGCCGTCATGACGGCAGGGTGGGGTGCGCGCACGGTGCGGGCCGCGGTGTTCGCGGCCGTCTGTGCGCTGCTCGCCGCCCTGGGCCATGTCCTGATGTCCGGGCGGCACGTGCCCGGCTGGACGCTGGCCGCCGGGTTCGCCATGACCGGGCTCGCCGGGTGGGGGCTGGCGGGCCGGGAGCGGGGGCTGCCGCTGATCACGGCCGTCGTGGTCGCCGCGCAGACCGTCCTGCACTCCGGGTTCTCCCTCGCCCAGTCCGGCACCCCGGACCTCGGGCACACCGCCCACCTGGCCTACGCGACCCACATGGCACATACGGCCCATGCGGGCCCTGCGGTCGACATGGGCCATGTGGAGCACATGGCCCATGCGGCGACGGAACCGGCCCTGTTCGGCTCCTCGTCCGGCATGCTCGCCGCGCACCTGCTGGCCGCGCTGCTGTGCGGCCTGTGGCTCGCGCACGGGGAACGTGCCGCCTTCCGCATCCTGCGCGCGGTGGCCGGCTGGCTGGCGGCGCCGCTGCGGCTGCCGCTCGGCCCGGTCGTCGTAGCGCCTCCGCCGCGCCCGCGCGTACGGC
The DNA here is from genome assembly GCF_035645055.1 of Streptomyces sp. Taxonomy (GTDB): domain Bacteria; phylum Actinomycetota; class Actinomycetes; order Streptomycetales; family Streptomycetaceae; genus Streptomyces. Next base: position 42,999 of record NZ_DASQNH010000094.1, read on the forward strand.
GGCGCCGTTCGCACCGGTCACCGAGCGGGCTCCTTCTCGTCCACGCGATCACCTCGCGGGGTCCGCCTCCGGGGACCGCTGTCGCCTGACGACAGCCGGATTCCCGAGGCCGCCCCTGTGCGCCTCGTGGCTCCGGCCGTACGCCCGCGCGGGGCCGTACGGCCGCTTTCCCGTTTGACGAGAAGGACACCAGGTGATCACGTCCGCCCTGCCCGTACCCGTACCCGAACGCGCCGACGAGTCGATAACCGCCTGGGCGCTCGCCGCCCGCGGCGGCGACCCGGACGCCGTCGAGCGGTTCGTCCGGGCCCTGCACCACGACGTCCTGCGGTACGTCGCCCACCTCTGCGCCGATCCCCAGGCGGTCGACGATCTCGCGCAGGACACCTTCCTGCGGGCGCTCGGCAGCCTTCACCGTTTCGAGGGGCGCTCCTCGGCGCGTTCCTGGCTGCTGGCCATCGCCCGCCGGGCGGTCGTCGACAGCTACCGGTACGCCGGCACCCGGCCGCGGCCGTACGACACCGCGGACTGGCGGCTGGCCGTGGAGCGGGCGCAGCCGTGCGGTCTGCCGGGCTTCGACGACGGGGTCGCCCTGCTCGATTTGCTGACGGCGCTGCCCGACGAGCGCCGGGAGGCCTTCGTCCTCACCCAGTTGCTCGGGCTGCCGTACGCGGAGGCCGCCCGGATCGCGGGCTGCCCGGTCGGCACCCTGCGGTCCCGGGTCGCCCGGGCCCGCGCGACGCTGATCGGCCTGCTCGCGGCGGCGGCCTGAGCGAAGGGGAGGGTGCCCTCGGGCCTCGGACACCCTCCCCTCGCCCCGCGCGGAGGCTCAGTGGCCGCCGGCGAGTGCGGGGTGGTCGTGCGCGCAGGCGTCGTCGGCGCCGTCGGCCGCCCAGGCGGGGAACGGGTCGTCGGCGGGCAGCGGTTCGCCGGGTGCCAGCAGGCAGGCGGACAGCTCCGCGCGCAGGGCCGGCGCGTCCAGCTCGGTGCCGATGAAGACCAGCTCCTGCGCGTGGGGTGCCCGCGGGTCGCGGGCCGCGGACGGCTCGAAGCGGGCGACGGAACCCGCCTGCGACCACAGGCCCGTCACCCGGGGTCGGGTGGCCAGGGTGAAGAAGCCCTTGGAGCGCAGGATCCGCCCGAGGGCCCCGCTGTCCATCCGCTCGGTGACGAAGGTCCACAGCCGCCCAGGGTGGAAGAGCCGTTCGGAACGGAACACGGTCGAGGAGATGCCGTACTCCTCGGTCTCCGGCACATGGTCGCCGTTGAGTTCGCGGACCCAGCCGGGCGCCTGCTGGGCGCGGTCCAGGTCGAACAGGCCGGTGTCCAGCACCTGCCGGAGGTCCACCCGTCCCTGGGTGGCCGGGACGATCCGGGCCGCCGGGTTCAGCCGGGCGAGGGCCGCGCGCAGCCGGCCGGCGGTGGCGTCGTCCACCAGGTCGAGCTTGTTCAGCACCAGCACGTCGGCGAACTCGACCTGGTCGATCAGCAGATCGCTGACCGTGCGCTCGTCGTCCTCGTACGGGGCCAGGCCCCGCTCGGCCAGCTCGTCGCCGCTCGCCAGCTCCGCCTGGAAGTTCGCCGCGTCGACCACGGTGACCATGGTGTCCAGGCGGGCGAGATCGCCGAGGGTGGCGCCGTCGTCGCGGGCGAAGGCGAAGGTGGCGGCCACCGGCAGGGGTTCGGAGATGCCCGAGGATTCGATCAGCAGATGGTCGAAGCGGCCCTCGCGGGCCAGCCGGTCGACCTCGTCCAGCAGATCGTCCCGGAGGGTGCAGCAGATGCAGCCGTTGGTCATCTCGACCAGCCGCTCCTCGGTCCGCGACAGCGCGGCCCCACCGCCGCGGACCAGCGCCGCGTCGATGTTGATCTCGCTCATGTCGTTGACGATCACGGCGACGCGCAGCCCCTCGCGGTTGGCGAGGACGTGGTTGAGCAGCGTGGTCTTGCCCGCCCCGAGGAACCCGGACAGCACGGTGACGGGCAGTCGGCCGTACGGCATCGCCGGTCAGCCCTTCGGGCGCAGCAGCCCGCGCTCGTACGCCCTGACCAGGTGCTGCGGTACGAGGTGGCGGACGCCGTCGACGGTGACGGGGACCAGGTTCGGCGTGCTCGCCTTCCACTGGGCACGGCGGTGCCGGGTGTTGCTGCGGGACATCTTCCGCTTGGGAACGGCCATGGGAGTCCTTCCTGGGTCGGTGGAACCAGGCAGACGCTACATGAAAATGGATCCCATTACGAAAAAGCCCTCGCGGGCAGGCCTCAGCGGCGGCGGCGCACCTTCCCCTCCCGAGGCGCCGGAATGAACTGGAGCTCCAGCGTCGCCGGCGGCTCGGCCACGCCGGGGCCGCCCGCCGCCGCCCATTCCAGCAGCTCCCCGGTGGCGTCGTCGTCCATCGCGAACCCCACCCAGACCGCGCGGCCCCCGGCCCGCCGGCCCGCGCTGGAGGGCTGCACGACGATGACGTTCGCCTGGTCGCACGGGCCCAGGCAGTCCGTCGTACGAACGGTGAACCGGCCGCCGGAGTCCGCCGCGGCGGCCCGCAGCCGGTCCAGCTGCCAGGCGTGGTCGGTGCCGGGGTGCTTGCGGGGGTTGCCGCAGCAGCAGCCCCGGCACACCACGAGGGTGCAGGGCCGGGGCGTGAACCGGAGGGTGCCGGAGTTGCCGAGAGTGCTCAAATCGCCAGACCCACGTGGGCGAGGGCCTGCTTGAGCAGGACGCCGTGACCGCCCGGCATCTCGCTCCGCACCGCCTCCGACGCCGCCTCCTGGGGGCTGAACCAGACCAGGTCGAGCGCGTCCTGCCGGGGCCGGCAGTCGCCGGTGACCGGGACGATGTAGGCGAGGGACACCGCGTGCTGGCGCGGGTCGTGGTACGGGGTGATGCCCTGGGTCGGGAAGTACTCGGCGACCGTGAAGGGCTGGAGCGAGGCCGGGACCCGGGGGAGGGCGACCGGGCCGAGGTCCTTCTCCAGATGGCGCAGCAGGGCGTCCCGGACCCGTTCGTGGTGCAGCACGCGGCCGGAGACCAGGGTGCGGCTGACTGTGCCGTCCGGGCCGATGCGCAGCAGCAGTCCGATGCTGGTGACCTCACCGCTGTCGTCCACGCGGACGGGCACCGCCTCGACATACAGGATCGGCATGCGGGCGCGGGCCAGTTCGAGTTCGTCGGGTGTCAGCCAGCCGGGCGTGGTTTCGGTCATGTCAGACATTGCTTGATCATACTTTCAGGTGGCGTCGGAAAACCGTTTCGGCGTACACGTCCGGCCGGGCCGGGGCCGTCGTCGCGGAGGTGGTCAGGGCTTCACGGCGACCGCGCCGAACTGCGGGACGACGACGGGAAGCTGGGCCTCCGGGCGCCACTGCGCGCAGGAGACCAGCCCCGGCTCCAGGAGGTCCAGCCCCTCGAAGAACGCGGCGATGTCGGCGCGGCTGCGGGCGGTGATCGGCGGTGTGGCGTTCTCGTTCCAGAACTTCATCGCCGGGATCTGGCCCTCGCCGTCCAGCTCGGGCTCGAAGGTGGGATGGGTCAGCACCAGGAAGCTGCCGGACGGGACGGCCGCCATCACCTGGCGCACGATCTCCCGCGCCTTGCCGGTGTCGAGGACGAAGTTGAGGATGCCCAGCATCATCACCGCGACCGGCCGGGTCAGGTCCAGGGTACGGGCGGCGCGCTCCAGGACGGCGTCCGGGTCGTGCACGTCGGCGTCGATGTAGTCGGTGACGCCGGAGGCGGTGCCGGTCAGCAGGGTGCGGGCGTGCATCAGCACGATCGGGTCGTTGTCGACGTACACGATCCGCGCGTCGGGCGCGACGCGCTGGGCGATCTCATGGGTGTTCTCCGCGGTGGGCAGCCCGGTGCCGATGTCCAGGAACTGCCGCACCCCGCGCTCGCCGGCCAGGAACCGCACCGCCCGGCCCAGGAACTCGCGGTCCGCGCGGGCGACGTCCCGGATGAGCGGGAACACCGAGGCCACGTGATCACCGACCCGGTGGTCGACCTCGTAGTTGTCCTTGCCGCCGATCCAGTAGTTCCAGACCCGGGCGTTGTGCGCCACGCCGGTGTTCAGGCGTGCCGCTCCGTCCGCAGGGGTGGGGGCCTCGCTCACGTCGCTTCCTCTCCTCGCCCGTACCGCGGTCCCCGCCATTGTGCCCCGCTCATGATCAGCGCGTCCGGGAAAGCCGGGGAGCGCCCGGGACCGGCGGCAGCCCCCGGACGGCGGGGGCGGCGCCGGCCCCCGGAGGCGAGGACGCTCACCCGGACGGGTGAGGTTCCCCGGGTAGGGTTGACCGTCGTCCACGGAACGACCAAGGGCTGCCGTCGCAGGAAGCAGGACATGCCGTACTCCCCCTCACCCCTCCCCGCCACCGCCGACACCGCGATCGCTCCCGCCGGCATCCGGCTCGTCGTCACCGACATGGACGGCACGCTGCTGGACGACGACAAGCGGGCCCCCGCCGGGCTGTGGCGGGTGCTGGAGCAGCTGCGTGAGCGCGGAGTGCTGTTCACCCCGGCCAGCGGCCGGCAGTACGCCACCCTCGCCCGGGAGTTCGCCCCGGCCGCGCAGGGCATGGTGTTCATCGCGGAGAACGGCACCTACGTGGTGCGCGACGGGGCCGAGATCAGCTCCGATCCGCTGGACCCGGCCGTCGTCGCCGACGTCGTCGCGGCGGTGCGGAAGCTGTCCGCGAGCGGCGTCGACGTAGGCGCCGTCGTCTGCGGCAAGAAGTCCGCCTACGTCGAGCGGACCGACCCGGCCTTCCTCACCGAGGTCCGCCGCTACTACGTGGAGAACCGGATCGTCGACGACGTCACCGCCGTCGACGACGACATCCTCAAGGTGGCCCTCTACGACTTCGGCCCCGCCGAACGCACCACCGCCCCCGCACTCGCCGCGTTCGCCGCCACCCACCAGGTCGTGGTCTCCGGCGAGCACTGGGTCGACGTCATGAACCGCACCGCCGACAAGGGCACCGCCGTCCGCCGCCTCCAGCGCGAGCTGGGCATCACCCCCGCCCAGACCATGGTGTTCGGCGACTACCTCAACGACCTGCAGATGATGGACACCGCAGAGTGGTCCTTCGCCATGGCCAACGCCCACCCGGAGGTCATCCGCCGGGCCGGCCACCTCGCGCCCTCCAACAACGAGGACGGCGTGCTGCGCACCATCCGGCGCGTGCTCGGCCTGCCGGCCTGACCCCGCCCGGCCGCCGCCCCCCGCACAGCAGTCGGCGCCCGGAGGCCGTCGCGCCACCGGTTCGCGGTGGCGCGCTCCGGCGCACAGCGGCGGGCCGTGTCGCCCTCGGCCGCACTGGGCATGGTGACGGGTGCCGACCGGCCGCTGTGGCCGTGACGTCACGTCGAAGAGGGGGAGCCATGTCGTCCTCGGTTCCGTCGGTTCCGTCGCCCCGTTCCCGGCCGCAGCCGGTGCTGGGCCCACCCGCGAGCGCCGCGGTCTTCCTGGTGGTCACCGTCGATCCCGGCGGGGAGGCCGCGGCCGGCGAGGTGCTGGCCGAACTCCCCGGCCTGGAGCGCGCGTTCGCCTTCCCGCACCCGGACGGGCGCCTGTCCTGTGTGGCGGGCATCGGCGCCCGGGCCTGGGACCGGCTCTACGGCGTGCCGCGCCCCGCCGCCCTGCACCCGTTCCGTGAACTCACCGGGCCCCGCCACCACGCCGTCTCCACCCCGGGAGACCTGCTCTTCCACATACGGGCCGCGCGCCCCGACCTGTGCTTCGCGCTCACCGCGGAGATCACGAGAAGGCTGCGCGGCGCGGTCACCGTCCAGGACGAGACGCAGGCCTTCGCCTACTACGACGCCCGCAACCTGCTCGGCTTCATCGACGGCACCGAGAACCCGGTCGGCCCCGACGCCGCCGAGGCGGCGCTGATCGGCGACGAGGACCCGGAGTTTTGGGGCGGCAGTTACGCGATCGTGCAGAAGTACCTGCACGACGTCGACGCGTGGGAGGGCCTGACCACCGAGGAGCAGGAGCGGGTCATGGGCCGCACCAAGGCGACCGGCCTGGAACTGGACGCGCCCGGCTCGCACAAGGAGGTCAACACCGTCCTCGGCCCGGACGGCAGGGAACAGCGCATCCTGCGTGCCGCCATGCCGTTCGGCCGCCCGGGCCGGGGCGAGTTCGGCACCTACTTCATCGCCTACGCCCGCGACCCCCGGCTCACCGAGACCATGCTGCGCCGCATGTTCGTCGGCACCCCCGCCGGCGGCCCCGACCCGCTCCTGGAGTTCTCCCGCGCGGTCACCGGCAGCCTGTTCTTCGTCCCCTCCGCCGATCTGCTCCAGGACCTCTCCGCGCACGGCAAGCCGCGCTGACTCAGTCGCCCTCGCCCTCGTCGCCGTCGTCCCCGCCGGCCGCCGGAGCACCGGCCGCCGGGGGAGAGGCGGAGGAGACGGGGGCCGGAGAGCCCGCCGCGGGCACCTGGGCCGGGGCGGCGGTCGCCGGGGCCGCCGCGCCCGTGACGGGCGCCCCGGCGGCCGGCGCCTGGCCCGGCGCACCGGCGGCGTCCCGGCCCTGGGAGTCCATGACCGGGGCCTGGCCCTGGGAGTCCGAGGCGGGATCCTGGCCCTGGGGGTCCGAGGCCGGGGCCTGGTCCTGTGGCGCGCCGGGTGCCGTGGCGGCGGGATCGGGGGTCCCGGAGGGATCCGTGCGGGTCTCCGTGCCGCTGTCGTCGGGCGCGAACATCAGCATGCCCGCGAGCATCGCGGCCAGGAAGAGACCCACCCCGGCCGCCCCGGCCGCCACCTTCCGCCCGTTCACGGCCGACGGTCGGCGGCGGGAACCCGATCCGGTGGCGGAAGGCAGCATGTACGTCGTCGCCGGGCCGGTCTCGCCGACCGGGCGCGACCGGGGCCGCGCGGGCGGCTGGTGGCGCGGGCCCGGCTGGGGCTCGGGGCGCGGTTCCGGGGCCGCGAAGCCGGGTGCCGCCGCGGGCAGCGGGGCGGGCAGGGGTTCCGGGCGGCCCTGCCAGGCGCCCGAGGCGAACCAGTCGGCGACCTGCGCGGCACCGGGCCGGTGCTCGGGCTGCTTGGCCAGCAGACCGAGCAGATAGCTCTCGAAGGCGGGCGGCAGCTGGGCGCCGAGCTGCCGGGGCGGCGTGGGCGCGGCGTCGAGGTGCTGGTGCAGGATGGCGATGGCGCTGTCGGCCTGGAACGGCGGGGCGCCGGTGAGGAGCTGGTACAGCACACAGCCCAACGAGTAGACGTCGCTGGCCGGACCGGCGGGCTTGCCCAGCGCGCGCTCCGGCGCGATGTACAGGCTCGTCCCGACGATCTGCCCGGTCGCGGTGAGCGCTGCGGCCGGGTCGTCCATGAAGCGGGCGATGCCGAAGTCACCGATCTTCAGGGTGCCGTCGGCGTCCAGCAGCAGATTGGCGGGCTTGATGTCCCGGTGCACGATGCCCTGCTGGTGGGCGGCGGCCAGCCCGGCCGCCGCCTCCGCGGCGATCCGCGCCACCCGCTCGGCGGGCTGCGGCCCGGAGCGGGCGAGCAACCCGGCCAGGCTGTCGCCCTCGACCAGCTCCATCACCAGGAACAGCTTGTTCTCGTAGGTGCCGAAGTCCAGGACACCGACCACATGGGGGTGGTGGAGCCGGCCGGCCGTCTGGGCCTCCAGCCGGAACCGGGAGGCGGCGGTGGTGTCGGAGTCCTGGGGCAGCAGCAGCTTGACGGCCACCGGCCTGCCGAGCGTGTCGTCGTACGCCCGCCAGACCTCTCCCATCGCGCCGCGCCCGATCGGGTCCTGTAGCCGGTACCGGCCCGCTATGAGCACCTGTGCTTCGTCCTCGTCCTGAGTGAGTCGACCGCCGCGGGCCGAACTCACCGCGCGGGTGCGGGTGATGGTGGGGGGAGCGCCGCGGCTGCCACAGCGTACCGGCAGCGCGGGGTCGTTGATCACCGCGGGCACCGGACGCCCCGCCGCTCGGCGTCGGTCCCGGTTGTGGTACCGGTCCGGGGCCCGTGGTGCGGGCGGGTGCGGGCGGGGAGGCGCTGCCCGCACGGACGGGCGGGTCCGGTCAGGGCTTGCGGCCCACCGCGCCGTACAGGGAGACCGGGCCCGGGCCGAGGCCGGACTCGCCTTCCGCCAGTTCCGGCCGCCAGTCGGCGACGGACACCACACCGGGGGCCAGCAGCTCCAGTCCGGTGAAGAAGCGGCTCACTTCGGCCTGTGAGCGGGCCACCAGGGTCACTCCGCCCGCGGTGTACGCCGCGATGCCGCGCCGTACGTTCTCCGGCTCGAAGTCGGCGGTCATCGCGGACAGCACCAGGCAACTGCCCGGCGCCAGCGCGCCGACGAGGGTGTCCACCAGGTCGTAGGCGCCGTCCTCGTCCGCGACGAAGTGCAGCAGGGCGATCAGGGACAGGGCCACCGGACGGTCGAAGTCGAGGGTCTGCGCGGCCTGTTCGAGGATGCGCACCGGCTCGCGCGCGTCCGCCTGGACGTAGTCCGTGGCGCCCTCGGGGGTGCCGCGCAGCAGGGCGGCGGCGTGCGCCAGGACGATCGGGTCGTTGTCGACGTAGACGACCCGGGACTCCGGTGCGGCGGACTGGGCGATCTGGTGGAGGTTGGGCTCGGTCGGGATGCCGGAGCCGATGTCGAGGAACTGGCGGATGCCCGCCTCCCGGACCAGCAGCCGGGTGGCCCGCTGCATGAACCGGCGGTTGGCGCGGGCGGCCCGCGGGGCCCCGTCGTCGATCGCCATGATCTGCCGGGCGAGTTCCTCGTCGACCGGATAGTTGTCCTTGCCGCCGAGATACCAGTCGTACACCCGGGCCGGATGGGGCCGCGTCGTGTCGATCCGTCGTACGGCCGGCTCGGTCCCCGTCACGCGCTGCTCCTCTGCTCGGCGGGCCCCGCGAACCCCCGGGGCTGCGAGCAGTCTGGCACGATCACGCCGCCCGGCGGAGCGTGTCTTCGGCCACCTCCTTCGCCAGCGCCGCCCGCACCAACGCGGCCGCCAGCACGGCCGGTTCGGTGTCACCGGCGGCCCGGAGCAACTGGTCCGGGTCCTTCGGCAGTCCGAGCCGCCCGGCGCCGGAGAGCGCCTTGTCATCGAGGTAGGGCCCCACTTCCGGCCAGACCCGCTGGACCTCGCGCAGGAAGATGTCCGCGCCGGCCGGGCCCAGACCGGGTACCTCCCGGAGCAGCCGCCGCAGTTCCCCGACCTCGCCGTCCGCCTCCGCGCGCAGCCGGCGCAGATCGCCGCCCCAGCGGTCGGTGACCAGGCCGGCGCCGTCACCGAGCATGGTGGCCGTGCGCTCGTCGTAGCGCCGGTAACCGCTCTCGCCCAGCGCGTCCACCCGGCGCTGCCAGGCGGCCTCGGCCATCCGGCGCGGATCGCGCATCCCGGCCTCGTGCAGGGCGCGCGCGGCGGCGACGGCGACGGAGGCGCGGATCCGGGCGCTGAGCAGCACCGCGAGCACCAGCAGGCGGTACAGCGGCTGCGGGGTGTCCCGCAGCCGGATGCCCGCCTCCTCGGCGTACGTCCGTCCGTGCGCCCGCACCAGCTCGCGCACCACCCGCCGCGGATCGGTCACGGCTTCAGCGGATCGTGGCCGATCGACATCAGCGTGTGGCGCCGGCGCGTCCGATCGGCTTCGGGTTCGTTCGCCGTGTCCGTCTGCCCGGACACCATGTCCACGACCAGCGACATCACGCGGATGTCCTCGTCCGTGAGGTCGGTGCGCCGTTTCTGCAGGACGGCGAGCACCTGCTTGCCGAGCGGGGGGCCCGCCTGGTCCGGCAATGGCTCGGCGGCCTCGCCGGCGTCGCGGGTCCCAGCCAGGAGGCCAGCTCCTGGGAGGTCATGTTGACCGCGCGGTGGAAGTCCTCCCACAGCGCGTCGAGTTCACGGGAGTCCGTCATGGCCTGCCCTTTCCTCCCTCCGGTGGGTGTGCCCGGGTCAGTCCTCGCGCGGGAAGTTCTCGGCGTCGAACATCCAGCGCTGCTTCTCCAGGTCGCCCGTGATGGCGATCAGCAGGTCCTGGGTGACCGGATCCGGGCGCTCGGTCGCCTCGATCCGCTCCCGCAGCCGTCCGATCGCCGCCGTCAGCGAGTCCACCAGTACCTGGACCACCTCGTTGTCGCGGACCCAGCCCTCCTTCGGCCCGGGCAGCGCGAAGTGGCCGGCGATCGTCTCCGGCCGGCCGTCCGGCGCTACGCCCAGCGCGGCGCACCGCTCCGCCACCGTGTCGGAGTGGGCGCGGGCGGTCGCGACCACCTCGTCGAGCTGGAGGTGGATCGAGCGGAAGCGGGGCCCGACGATGTTCCAGTGCGCCTGCTTCCCGATCAGTGACAGCCCGAGCAGGTCCACCAAGGTGTCCTGGAGGGCGTCACAGGCGACCCGGCGGGCGTCGTCGGGCAGCGTGCTCTTCACTACGGTCATGGGGGCGCTTCTCCTTCTCGCGGCGTCCGTGACTGTCGCGTCGTCCGGACTGTCGCGTCGTCCGTGACTGTCCCGGACGACTCCGTGGACCACTCCACGCCGGCGCGGGTGCCCCACGCGTACCGGTACAAACGCGGCACGGCCCAGGGGGCGGGAGGGCCGGGGGCGGGAGGGCCGAGGGGTGGCTCCGCCCGGTCAGTCCCCGAGTGCCCGGTCCACGAACGCCGTGACCTCGGCGAAGGCCTCCGCCCTGTTCGTCTCGTGGAACACCTCGTGCCGCGCGCCGGGGAAGATCCGCTCGGTCGGCGCGCCGCTCAGCCGTTCGACGCCGGAGCGGCTGCCCGCGAGCGGCACCAGCCGGTCGTCGTCGCCGTGCAGCCACAGCACCGGCAGCCGGCCCACGTCACCGCCCCGGGCGACGTCCTCCAGCGTCCGCACGAACGCCCGCAGCGTCGGCCGTTTCATCGGGCCGTGCCAGACCAGCGGGTCCGCCGCGTACGCCGCGCCCACGGCCGGGTCGCGGGAGAGCGCGGCCGGGCTGATCGGGATGTCGGGCACCTCGCCGTGCGCCGCGTCGTGGGCGAGCAGTCGCTCCGGCGTCTCCCAGGTGCCGATCACCGGCCCGGAGAGCACCAGCGCGGCGAGTCCGCCGCCGTGGCGCTGGGCGTACCGGGCGGCGATCAGGCCGCCCATGGAATGCCCGATCACCACCATCGGCACCTCCGGATGCGCCGACCGCGCCCGCTCCGCCACGGTGTGCACGTCCGTGACCACGTCCTCGAAGTCCTCGATCACCACCCGCTCCCCGGCGGACCGGCCGTGGCCCATGTGGTCGGGACCGAACACGGCCGCGCCGTGCTCCGTCAGGACGCCGGCCACCTCCGCGTACCGGCCGATGTGCTCGCCGTAGCCGTGCACGACGAGGGCGGTGTACCGGGGGCGCGGACGCGGCCACTCGCGGGCGGTGATCGTGCCCCGCGTTCCGGTGAGGACGTGTTCGCGGACGTCGGTCATGGGCTCCTCCAGCCGCGTCGAGGAAGGAGAGGAAGGATGAGAGGGTTCCGGACGTTCCGGGGGATCTTCCCAGGGGGCGGTCCGGAGGTCTATAGTCGAAAACTAGCAGTGCTAATTAATGGTCGTGCCGTTCCGCCGGCGCGTGCCGCGGCGCTGTACTTGTCTGCTGAGCGATGACGGTCAGGAGTCCCTCGTGCGTCCCGTCCACTTCGCGGCCGCCCGCCGCACCCCCATCGGCAAGCTGCGCGGAGCCCTCTCCCGCGTCCGGCCCGACGACCTCGCCGCCACCGTGATCCGCGGCCTGATCGCCGACGTGCCCGCGCTGGACCCCGCCCGCGTCGACGACGTCTACTGGGGCGCCGCCAACCAGGCGGGCGAGGACAACCGCAACGTCGCCCGGATGGCCGCCCTGCTCGCCGGACTGCCCGACTCCGTGCCCGGCGCCACCGTCAACCGGCTCTGCGCCTCCGGCCTGGAGGCCGTCACCACCGCCGCCCGCACCATCGCCGCGGGCGAGGCGGACATCGTGCTCGCGGGCGGCTCCGAGTCCATGAGCCGCGCGCCCTTCGTGCTGCCCCGCCCCGACGAGGCCCTGCCGCACCGCGTCGAGACGGCCGACACCCGGCTCGGCTGGCGGCTGGTCAACCCGGCGATGCGGGAGCTGCACGGCCTGCTCTCCATGGGCGAGACCGCCGAGGAGGTCGCCGCCCGCCACGGCATCGGCCGCGAACGCCAGGACGAGTTCGCCCTGCGCAGCCACCAGCGGGCCGCCCTCGCCCGCAAGAACGGCCACTTCGACGACGAGCTGCTGCCCGTGACCCGCCCGGACGGGGTCGTCGTCGACAGCGACGAGTGCGTGCGCGAGGACACCTCGTACGAGAAGCTGTCCCGCCTGAAGCCGGTGTTCCGCGAGGGCGGCACCGTCACCGCCGGGAACGCCTCGCCCATGAACGACGGCGCCGCGGGCCTCCTCCTGGTCAGCGAGGAGGCGCTGAACGAGCTGGGCCTCGAATCCCTCGGCCGCTATGTCGCCGGCGCCTCGGCCGGGGTGCACCCCGACGTCATGGGGATCGGACCGGTCCCCGCCACCCGCAAGGTCCTGGACCGCGCCCGCTGGAGCATCGGCGACCTCCAGGAGGCCGAGTTCAACGAGGCGTTCGCCGCCCAGGCCCTCGCCTGCGTCGACCAGCTCGGCATCGACCCCGACCTGGTCAACCCCACCGGCGGCGCCATCGCCCTCGGCCACCCGCTGGGCTGCTCCGGCGCCCGCATCCTGACCACCCTGCTGCACCGGATGCGCCGCACGGGGGCCGCACGCGGGCTCGCGACGATGTGCGTGGGGGTGGGGCAGGGGAGCGCGGTGCTGGTCGAGAGGCACTAGCCGAACCCTTCCGCAGGGACTTCGGAACGACCCCCGCAGAGCCGCTACGAAACGGAGCACCCCTCCATGGCAACCCTGTCCGTCGCCAGCATCCTCGCCGAGAACGCGCGCCGCCGGCCCACCAGGACCGCCCTCGTCGAAGGCGACCTGCGCCTCACCTTCGCCGAGGTCTGGCAGCGGGCGCTGGCACGGGCCGGTGCCCTCGCCCGACTCGGGGTACGGCCCGGCGACCGGGTCGCGCTGATGGCGCCCAACGTGGCCGAGTTCCCGACGGCGTACTACGCGATCGCGGCGGCCGGCGGTGTGGTCGTCCCCGTCCATCTGCTGCTGTCGGCGCCGGAGGTCGAGCATGTGCTGACGGACAGCGGCGCCACCCTGCTGCTGTGCCATCCGGCGCAGGCCGAGACCGGTACCGCAGCCGCGCGGGCCGCCGGGGTGCGGGCCGTCGTCCTGGGCGCCGAGTTCGACGAACTCGCGGCCGACGCCGAGCCGTTGCCGTCGTACGTCACCCGCGACGCCGACGACCCGGCGGTCGTCTTCTACACCAGCGGCACCACCGGCGTCCCCAAGGGCGCCGTGCTCAGCCACCTCAACCTGGTGATGAACGCGACCGTCAACGCCTTCGACGCCAACGACATCCGCCCCGACGACATCGCGCTCGGCGCGCTGCCCCTGTTCCACGCGTTCGGGCAGACCGTCTCCCTCAACTCCACCTGGCGGGCCGGGGCCACGCTCGTCCTGATGCCCCGCTTCGACGCGGCGCGCGCCATCGAGCTGATGGTGCGGGAGAAGGTCGACACCTTCCACGGCGTGCCCACCATGTACGTCGCCCTGGTCGCCGCGGCGGCCGAGGCGGCGGCCCTGCCCCAGCTGCGGGTGTGCGTCTCCGGCGGAGCGTCGCTGCCGGTGGCGGTGCTGGAACGGTTCGAGGAGACGTTCGGGGTGCCCGTCCACGAGGGGTACGGGCTCTCCGAGACCTCACCGACCGCGACCGTGAACCAGCCGGTGTTCGGCACCCGCGCGGGCACCATCGGGCACCCGCTGTGGGGCGTGGACGTGGAGATCGCCCGCGCCGACGTCGAGAACCGGATCGAACTGCTGCCCGCGGACGAACTGGGCGAGGTCGTCATCCGCGGCCACAACGTCTTCTCCGGCTACCTGGGCCGCCCCGAGGCCACCGCCGAGGCGCTGGTCGACGGCTGGTTCCGCACCGGCGACCTCGGCACCAAGGACACGGACGGCTTCCTGCGGATCGTCGACCGCAAGAAGGACGTCATCATCCGCGGCGGCTACAACGTCTACCCCCGCGAGGTCGAGGAGGTGCTGATGCGCCACCCCGGCGTCGCCCAGGTCGCGGTCATCGGCCTGCCGGACGAGCTGCACGGGGAGGAGATCTGCGCCGTGGTCGTGCCCGCGCCGGGCGCGGCGCCCGACGCCGAGGGCATCACCGAGTGGTCCAGGGAACGCCTGGGGCGCCACAAGTACCCGCGCCGCGTGGAGTTCACCGACACGCTGCCGCTGGGACCGAGCATGAAGGTGCTGAAGCGGGAGCTGCGGGGACGGTACGCGGGGCGGTGACGCTCGTGGGGCGGCCGTAGTCACCGGGCGGGACGGCGCTGACGGGCCCAGTCGCTTGCGGGCATAGCATCGGTGCCCGCATGGACACGATGACGCTCTGGCACCTCACCGGCTGGGAGTTCGCCGCACTCGCCCTCGCGGCGCTGCTCGTCGGCTTCTCCAAGACCGCGGTGAGCGGCGCCAACACGATCAGCCTGGCCGTCTTCGCCGCGGTGCTGCCCGCCCGCGCCTCCACCGGAGTGCTGCTGCCCCTGCTCATCGCCGGGGACGTGCTCGCCGTCCTCACCTACCGGCGGCACGCCCACTGGCCCACGCTGTGGCGGCTCTTCCCCGCGGTCGCGGCCGGAGTCGTCGTCGGCACGCTGTTCCTGACGTGGGCCGACGACGGCATCGTCCGCACGTCGATCGGCGCGATCCTGCTGCTGATGTCCGCGCTGACCGTGTGGCGCCGGAGTACGGCGGAGAAGGCGCGGGAGCCGGACTCGGTCATGACCCGGGCGGGCCGCGCCAAGCCCCGCTCCTACGGCGTCCTCGGCGGCTTCACCACGATGGTCGCCAACGCGGGCGGCCCGGTGATGTCGATGTACCTGCTGTCGGCGGGCTTCCGGAAGCTGGGCTTCCTGGGCACCTCGGCGTTCTTCTTCCTCATCGTGAACGTGTCCAAGGTCCCGTTCAGCGTGGGCCTCGGGCTGATCGACGGCCCGTCGCTGATGCTCGACACCGCGCTCGTGCTGTTCGTGCTGCCCGGCGCGCTGCTCGGCAAGTGGGCCGTGAGCCGGATCGACCAGCGGCTCTTCGAACAGCTCGTGATCGCCGCGACCGTCCTGGGCGCCCTGCACCTCCTGCTGCGCCAGTGACACTGCTGCGCTGGACGCCCCCTCCTCCGGGCGGACGACGGGAGAGGTCAGGCAGGGCCTGGCCAGGGCTGTGTCTCGCCGTCCCGGAGTCCCAGCAGCGCCGGGAGATCCGCGAACGAGTCGACGACATGGCCGGGCTCACCGCTCGCCTCCCGGTGCGTCCGCGGCAGATACTTGCCCGTCCGCACCAGCACCCCCGTCAGCCCGGCCCGCTGGGCCGCGAGTACATCGGATTCGATGTCGTCGCCCACCATCACCGCCTCACCCGCCCCGGCCCCGAGCCGCCGCAGCGCCGCCTCGAAGAACGCCGCCGACGGCTTCCCGGTCACCTCGGCCTCGGTCCCGGCGGCCTGCTCGAGACCGGCCAGGAACGCCCCCGCGTCCAGCCGCAGTCCGCGTTCGGTGCGCCAGTACAGATTGCGGTGCATGGCCACGAGCCGGGCCCCGCGCTGAAGGTGCCCGAAGGCCCGGTCGAGCGCGTCGTACCCGAACTCCGGCCCCGCACCGCCGATCAGCACGACATCCACGGCGGCCTCGGCGGCGTCCGCGCCGGCCAGGCTCACACCCTCCAGATCCGCCGCGACGTCCCCGCTGTTCAGCAGGAGACAACGCGCACCCGGATACCGCTCGGCGAGATATGCGGCGGTGACGGCCGGAGCGGTCAGGATGTCGTCGGCCGTCACCGGGAACCCCGCGTCCGCGAGCGTCCCGGCGATCGACGCCCGGGTCCGGGACGTCGTGTTGGTCACCAGGGCGAAGGGCAGCCCCGCGGCCCGGATCTCCCGCAGCGCCTCGACCGCCCCCGGCAGCGGCCGCCAGGAGACGGTCAGGACACCGTCGATGTCGATGAGGACGGCACGCATGGCCACTCACGCGTACCCGCGAAGTGCCTTGTGGGCGCCGTAGGCCTCGATGAAGCCCTGGATCGCCGCCAGGTCGTCGGCGAACCCGGCGGACCGCCACTTCGTCCTGCTGCCGTCGAGGTAGCGCAGGTCGACCCAGGCGGAGACGGCGGCCGACGAATCGGAGCTGGCCACGCGCAGCTTCATGCCGGCCAGATCCCGGAAGACGACGGTCGTCAGCGGCTTGCGCTCGCTGATGTACTCGACGGCGCCGTCCGGCGTGATCACCAGCAGCGGGTCCGGGTCGTCCGACGTTCCGCGGAGGAAGCCGGACAGCTTGCCCCGCCTCTTGGTGAACACCCGCCAGTCCGCGGGGACGGGACCCCGGCGCGCCTGCCACAGGATCGTGCGCGGATCCGTCATGGCACCTCCGCAGGACAGGGACGTCCGTCCAGGAAAATTCTCCGCTCCGGTCCGGACGCGCGCCACCTCGCCGGAGGACCGCTGGTGCCGCCCTATCGGGCGGCGGGGCCGGGCTCGTACGCGCTGATCACGTACTCGGCCTCGTCGTCCAGGGCGTCGGCGTCCCAGTCGAGGGCGATGCGCACGGGGTGTCCGTCACCGGCGTACTCCGCCTCCGCCCTGTCCGCCCCGTCCTGACGGGCCCGGTCGAGTTCGCGCAGCAGGTCGCCGATGGCGGGGATCTGGCCGGGGAGCCGGCGGACCACGCGCCGGGCGCTGTCGTCGAGGCCGACGGCGTCGGTCACCTCGCCGTCGCGGACGGTCACCCGGTAGGTGCCGATCAGCGATCGCTCTCCTCCGCTGGACGTCAGGGTGTAGGCGTAGGCGGCGGGTTCCGTCCAGGCGGGGGCCTCCCGCTCGGTGGCGGCACTGGCGCCGGTGTCGTCGCCGCAGGCGGTGGCCAGGGTCAGCAGGCCGCCGGCCAGGAGGAGCGCGGCGGTGCGGCGGAGAAGGGCCGGAGTGGGCACGGTGGTTCCTTTCGACGGACGGGCCGTGGACTCGTGGCCACGGCGACCGCGACGGCGGCAGTACTGCGACGCGGGCGGGCCGTCAGACGTTCGATACGCTCGCTCCATGTCCCGCCACGTCCTGGTCCTCGGCGGCACCACCGAGGCCCGTCACCTCGCCTGCGAGCTGGCGGCGCGGCGCGGCACGCGGGTGACCACCTCGCTGGCGGGACGGGTGACCCGGCCGGGGACGATCGCCGGGGAGGTGCGCGTGGGCGGCTTCGGTGGCGCCGACGGGCTGGCCGACTGGCTGCGCGCCCACGACGTGGCCGCCGTCGTCGACGCCACCCACCCCTTCGCCGCGACCATCACGGCCAGCGCGGCGCGCGCCTCGGCCGCGACCGGGCGGCCGCTGGCGGTGCTGCGCCGGCCCGGCTGGCGTCCCGGCCCCGGAGACCGCTGGCACCCGGCCGGCTCACTGGCCGCGGCGGCGGAGCTGCTGCCGGACCTGGGCCGCCGGGTCCTCCTCACCACCGGCCGCATGGACCTCGCGGCCTTCGCGCACCTGGACCGGCTGCACTTCGTCGTACGGTCCGTGGAGCCCGCCGAGCCGCCGATGCCGCCCGACATGACGCAGGTGCTGGCGCGCGGGCCGTTCACCGTGGCCGACGAGCTGGCGCTGCTGCGGCAGCACCGGGTCGACGTGCTGGTGACGAAGGACAGCGGGGGAGCGGCGACCGCCGCCAAGCTCACCGCGGCGCGTGAACTCGGCCTGCCCGTCCTGGTGGTGCGGCGCCCGCCGCTGCCGGACGGTGTGACCGTGGTCCCCGGCGTCGCGGAGGCACTGGCGTGGCTGGGCCCCGGCCCGGGTACGCCCGGCTCGCGATAGAACCTCAGCGCGCCCCCGTCGGCGCGGGGTGTTCCGGACGGCCGGGCAGGCCGCGGCCCAGGTCCTCGACCAGCAGCCGCTCGGCGATCGCGTCGACCGCGGCCCGCAGCTCCGCTCCCGGCGGGCGGCCGATGTCCTCCCGCACCCGCTCCTCCAGCCAGGCCGCCCACGCTTCGGTGATGACCCGGGCCTCGCGGGCGCCGGACTCGGTGCGCGAGAGGCCCGCGCCGTCGCGGGTCCGATATCCCCGTCCACCATTCGGTCGAACACCGGCAGCAGCACCACCGGCGGCGGCCGGCGGCGCGCCGCGATCGGCCCGGGGCGGGCGTGCCCGGCCGGCCGGGTGCCGCTGATCGACGCGATGAGCGGACCGGCCACCAGCGGCAGGGTCCGCACGCCGGAGAGGGGGGCCGGGTCGCCGCGGCGTACCGCAGATGGCTCGGGAGAGACGCCATCGCGCCGAGCATGGCGAGACCGGAGGCTGTGCGGCGGGTGGCGCGGCTCCCTCGGTGACCGGCACGCGGCCACGATCACACCGGCGCGTCCCGTCCGCACGCGCGAGCGGTCTGCTCGGGCGCCGGACCCCGCGGGGTCGGGCGCCGCTAGCCGGTCCTGCCCGCCCGTTCCCTCTCCTCGGGGGTCTCGACGGCCACCGGGGCGGGGTCGGCGGCGACATCGAGGCCGCAGGTGCCGGTCGCCGTCACACCGTCCTTGCCCACCATCCGCACCGTGGTCCGGCCGTCGCGGTCCTGGGTGTAGGCGGCCGTGCAGACCAGCTGGCGCAGCGCGGTCGCGTCCAGCCCGTCCACGGCCAGCGGAAGGGCCAGGGTGACCTCCGCGTTCGGGGACAGCTCGACCCCGACACCCCCGGCGGCGACCCGGGGGAGCGAGGTGCCGAGCCCCGCGGCCTTCTCGGCCGGTCCGGGACCGCTGAGCAGCGCGGCGATCGCCTTCTCCGTCGAGACCGGCTCGGCCGGGCCGTCGGGCTCCTCGTAGCCGGCCCCGAATCCCCCCGAGGATTCGACCGACCGGCTCACCGGGCTCAGGGCCCCGTCGGGGGAGCGGAAGAAGAGCAGCGCGTCGTAGCCGGGGTTGACGAAGGCCTGGACCGAGGCGGGGCCGCCCGCCTCGATGACATCGGTCTCCTGGATGCCGCAGCCGCCGAGCAGCAGGGCCGCCGCCACCGGCACCGCGACGGCGACCGCCCGGCCGCGCGTCCGCCCCCGCCTCATCCGTCGTCCTCCTCCGTGTGCAGCGGTATCTCGACGGTGAAGACGGCGCCGCCCCGCGGCAGGTTCCCCGCGCGGATCGTCCCGCCGTGCAGCCTGACGTTCTCCTGGGTGATCGCCAGTCCCAGGCCGCTGCCCGCCGAGCGGGTCCGGGCCGCGTCGGCCTTGAAGAAGCGGTCGAAGATGTGCGGCAGCACCTCGGACCGGATTCCGGGTCCGCTGTCGGCGACCTCCGTGACCAGCACGGGCGCCCCGTGGGTGCGCGTCTCGGCGCGCAGCCGAACCGTGACGGGCGCGCCGCCGTGCCGCAACGCGTTGCCGACGAGATTGGCGATCACGATGTCGAAGCGGCGCGGGTCGAGCCGGGCGCGGATGCCGGGGGGCAGCTCGGCGCAGACCCGGCCGTCCGTCCAGTGCCGGTTCTCCAGGGTCTTGCGGATGGCCTCGGCCACGTCGATCTCGTCGGTGTGCAGCTCGGCCGCGCGCGCGTCGAAGCGGGAGATCTCCATCAGGTCCTCGACGAGCACGGCGAGCTTCCCGGTCTCGGCGCTGATCAGCCGCACGGCCCGGGCGGTGTCGGGGTCCAGGCGGCCCGCGTCCTCGTCGAGGACCTCGGTGACCGCGAGCATGCCGGCGAGCGGGGTGCGCAGTTCGTGCGAGACGTCGGAAGCGAAGCGGCGGGCGCGCTGCTCGGCCCGGCGCAGTTCCGCCACGGAGTGCTGGAGCTTGCCCGCGGACTCGTTGAAGGTGTGGGCGAGGTCGGCCAGCTCGTCGCCGCCCCGCACCTGGATGCGGGTGTCGAGCCGGCCGCTGCCCATGCTCTGCGCGGCCTGGTGCAGCTCCCGCACCGGGCGCAGCACGCTGCGCGCGGCGAGCAGTCCGGGCAGCAGGGCGATGGCGAGGCCGGGCAGGGCGCCGTCGCGGGCGGCGGTGAGGAGCGCGTCGACGTTGATCTGCTCGTCGGTCATCCGCATGACGGCGTACAGGACCAGCCGGGTGGGCAGCACGCCCTCCGGGCCGGTCCGGAAGACCGTGGGCATGGCGATGGTCAGATACGGGACGCCGTCCTTGACGACCCGCTCGAAGCTGCCGTGCGGATCGGCGTGGGCGGCGCGGCGCAGCTCCGGGGTGATGACGGTGGAGACGGGGCTGGTGCCGGAGGAGGCGCGGACCGAACCGTACTCGGCGAACACCACCCAGGGGTGCGGCTTGCCCTTGCGGGCGAGGTCGCGCAGCACCTCCTCCAGTCCCTCCCCCTGGACGGGCAGGTTGAAGCCGGTCTGCTGGACCTGGTCGCGGAACGAGGAGACCGCCGTGTCCTGCGCGGTCTGGAGCAGGGCGTTGCGTGCCTCGCGGTAGGTCAGCGCGGCGGTGGTGCCGGCGCTGACCGCGGCGACCAGCAGGAACGCCAGGACCAGCCGCGTCCGCAGCCCGAACGCCCGGGCGCGCCGCAGCGGCCGCCGCTGCCGGTCCGCGGGACGTCGCCGGCGGCCGGGACGCCGTACGCCGCCGTGGTCCGGCGCGGGGCCGTCACGGACCGGATCGCCGCCGGTGCCGTCACCGGCCCCGGGACCTTCCGCCCAGCGGTCCCGGGCCGGGGCGCCGCCGACGGCGTCACCCCCGTCGCCGTGGGCGGTCCGGGGACCCTCGGCCCGGCCGTCGTACGCCCCGGCCGCCGGCGCCGCGCGGAGTGCGGCTCCGCCGCGGCGGCCGTCCCCGCCGCGGCGCGCCCGGCCGAACGCGGTCCGCCCGGTCACAGCGGCCCGAAGCGGTAGCCGAAGCCCCGCAGGGTCTGGACGTAGCGCGGGGTGCCGGACTCGTCCTCGATCTTGTTGCGAAGGCGGCGGACGCAGGCGTCGACCAGACGCGCGTCCGCGTGGTAGCTGTGCTCCCAGACGTGCTCCAGCAGCTGCTGGCGGCTGAACACCTGCCCCGGCGCGGCCGAGAGGTGCAGCAGCAGTCTCAGCTCGGAGGGAGCGAGCGTGAGGCGCTCGCCGGCCTTGGTGACGGTCAGCCCGGCCCGGTCGATCGTGAGGTCGCCGTGCACTTCGGTGGCCGCCCGCCCCGGCCCGACGTCCTCGATCCGGCGCAGCACCGCGCGGATCCGGGCCTCGATCACCTCGGGACGGGCGGGCTTGACGATGTAGTCGTCGGCACCGGCCTCCAGGCCCACGATCACGTCGAAGTCGTCACCGCGCGCGGTGAGCATGATGATCGGCAGCTGGGTGTCCTCGCGGACGCGCCGGCACACCTGGACGCCGTTCATGCCGGGCAGCATCAGGTCCAGCAGGAGCAGATCGGGGCGGAACTCGTCGAGCGCGGCGAGTCCGGCCTCGCCGGTCGCGGCCGACCGCACCTCGTGGCCGCGGCGGCGCAGACCGAGTTCGACTCCTTCGCGCACGGCGGGGTCGTCCTCGACGAGGAGTACGCGGGGCATCAACAGTCTCCTTGGGGATGGGTCAGCGCCGGGCCGGTCGCCGGCGTACGCGGGCGATCAGCGCCTGGAGTTCGGTGAGCCGCAGCGGCCGGGCGAGCAGCGCGAAGACGAGCACGACCACCGCCGCGCCGGCCGCCGCCGCGGCCAGGGCCCCCGCCCGGGCGGCGCCGGAGGCCGCCAGATGACCGAGCAGGGTGGCGGGCACGGCGGCGAGCAGCAGCCGGGCGTGCGCCACGGCGGCGGACGACCGCCACGGCCGGGCCACGCCCAGCCGGCGGCTCAGCACCCGGCCCGTGACCGCCCAGCCCGCGCACAGCGCCAGCGAGTACGCCGCCGCCATCCCCGTCACGGCCCAGCGGGCCGGCAGCAGCTGGGCGGCGGCCGTGGACAGGCCCGCGTTGACGGCGACGATCACCAGGTTGAGCAGGAAGGGCGTACGGGTGTCGGAGAGCGCGTAGAAGGTGCGGGACAGCACGTACTGGCCCGACATGGCGACGAGCCCGGGCGCGAACGCCATCAGGATCGCGGCCATGGCGGCCGTGTCGCCCGCGCTCGTCCTGCCGTAACCGAAGACGAGCGCCATCACCGGCTGCGCGAGGGCGAACAGCATGCAGGCGGCGGGGACGACGGCGGCGGCCGAGGCGCGCAGGGCGTGCGAGACGTCGCGCCGCAGCGCCGCGGTGTCGGAGTCGGCGGCCGCCGCGCTCATCCGGGGGAGCAGCGCGGTCACCAGGGAGACCGTGATGATGCCGTGCGGTACGACCCACAGCGCGTAGGCGTTGTTGTAGGCGCTGTACCCGGGACCGCCGTCGAGACCCGCGGTGGTGGCCAGCCGGGTCGTCACCCAGTACGCGGCCTGGTTGGCGAGGACCAGCAGCACCAGCCAGCCGGCCGACCGCAGCGGACGGGTCAGGCCGCTGCCCCGCCAGTCGAAGCGGGGCCGCCAGCGGAAGCCCGCCGCGCGCAGGGCGGGGACGAGGGCGAGCGCCTGGACGGCGATCCCGGCGGTCGTGCCCCAGCCGAGCAGCGCGGTCTCGGCCGCGGTGAGCGTGTCCCCGCCGCCCAGGGCCAGCGCCAGATAGAGACCGAAGACGGTCATGACGACGACGTTGTTGAGAACAGGCGCCCACATCATCGCGCCGAACCGGCCGCGCGCGTTGAGTACCTGCCCGAGCAGCGTGAACAGGCCGAGGAAGAAGATCTGCGGCAGGCAGTACCGGGCGAACGCGGTCGTCATCGCCGCCTGCTCACCGCCGTAGCCGGTGTACGCGTCGACGATCGCGGGCGCCGCCCACACCGCGGCGGCGGTGAGCGCCAGCAGGGCGAGGACGCAGACCGTGACGAGCCGGTCGGTGAAGGCGGCGCCGCCGTCGGCGTGCTCCTTGGCGGCCTTGACCAGCTCGGGCACGAAGACGGCGTTCAGCGCGCCGCCGAGGAGCAGCATGTAGACGATGGTGGGCAGGGCGTTGCCGACCGCGTAGCCGTCGGCGGTCGGCCCGATCGTGCCGAGCGCCGCGGCGACCACCGCGGACCGGGCGAAACCGGTGGCCCGGGAGACGAGCGAGCCGGCGGCCATGAGCACACTGCTGCGCGCCGCGGACACCGTCCTGCCCCCGTCACCGGCCGCACCGGGGACCGTCCTACCCCCGTCACCGGCCGCACCGGGGCCGGCCTGCGCTCCGTCACCGGTCTCCGCGGGGACCGTCGTCGGCCTCACCGGCGGTTCAGGTACGCCTGGAAGGCGCGGTACAGCGTCTGGTTGGCGGTGCCGCCCAACGGTCTCTCCCATTCCCCCAACGTCTCGACGACCTGTCCGCCGGTGCCGAGCTTCCACCGCAGCAGTCCGTACGCACGTTCGTCAGGATCGAGAGTGGAGGGTACCCCGCGCATGTCGTAGACGTCAGCGCCGAGCGCGTGGGCGTCCAGCAGCATCCGCCACTGCAGGGCGTTGGAGGGCCGGACCTCGCGGCGGTGGTCGGCCGAGGCGCCGGTCTGGTACCAGACCCTGCGGCCCACCGTGATCATCGTGTGAGCGGCGAGGATCTCCCCGCGGTGGCGGGCGAGATAGAGCTTCATCCGGCCCGGCTCCTCCGCGTTGAGCGCCGCGTACTGACGCTGGTAGTAGGCGAGCGAGCGGCCGAGCCGGAAACCGTCGCGCTCCTCGGTGACGCGCAGCAGCCGGTAGAACTCGGGCAGCTCGGCCGCGCTGCCCACCACGACCTCCACCCCCTCCTTCTGGGCCCGCCGGACATTGCGCCGCCACTCCTGGTTGAGCCCCGACCACAGGTCCTCGGTGCCGCGTCCGGCGAGCGGCACCCGGAAGACGTGGCGCGGCTGGGCGTCCCCGTCGTCCCCCGTGCCGTCACCACCGCAGCGGCGCCAGCCGCGGGCCCGCAGCCGTTCGGCGACGGCGGTGCCGAGCGGATCGACCTCGCTGGCCAGCACGTCGCCCAGCCGTCTGCCCGGGCCGGTGAGCGACTTCAGCAGGGCGGCGTCCCAGCGCCGGTACGCGGGCGAGGGGCCGATCCGTACGGCGAAGGCGCCCAGCCGGCGCAGCTGCTCCTGCAGCGGGGCGAGCCAGTCGTCGATGCCCGGGTCCGCCCAGTCGGCGACGGGACCCTCGGGAAGGTAGGCGAAGTACTTGCGGGTGCCGGGGAACTGCCGCAGCAGTACCAGGGCCACCCCGGTCAGCTCACCGGCTTCCGGATCCGGCCCCCAGCCGAGCAGCTGGGGGCGCCAGCCCTCCTTGACGTCGGCCCACGACGGGCACTGGAGGAAGCCGGCGCCGAGCGCCGCGCCGCGCGGCGCGGCGAGGAAGGCGCGGTAGGTCTCGGCGGTGACGGGTCCGAGCCGGAGATCCCGGCTTCGTTCCTCATGCTGGCGGCCGGGCGGTACGAGCAGCGCTGACACGTCGTGGAGCCTCTCCTTCTCCCCGGCTGTCGCGGGGACGCACAGGATGCTCACAGCCGCCCGTGACCGTCCCGCGCGGCGAATGTGACCGGACGATGACCGTTCCTCACCAGTCGCCGTCACATAGCGCCGATGCCGCTGACCTGCGCATCTCTGGCTCTAGAGTCACGACATCCGCCGCCTTGTCCGTCTGTCACGGAGGTCCTGTTGCCCCGCATACCCGCATCCGCCCAGCCCCGGGTCCGCACCGTCCGCGCTCACGCGCCGGTACGCACCGCCCGCGCTCTGATACGCACCGCCGTCGCCGCCGCCCTGCTGGCGCCGCTCGCCGCCTGTTCCGCGAACTCCGCCCCCGCCGGCACGGCGGACACGGGCAAGGACGGGAAGGACGGAGGCCGCCCCGTCACCGTCACGGTCACCCCCACCGGCCGGCAGGCCACGGCCGGGAAGCCGGTGCAGGTCACCGCGGCGGGCGGCAGCCTCACCTCGGTGACCGTCACGGACTCCGAGGGCCGGAGACTCCCCGGCAAGGTGGCCCCCGGCGGCCGCACGTGGGTCTCGGACCGCAAGGCCGTGCCCGGCACGGTGTACGCGGTCACGGCGGCGACCCGGACCGAGGGCGGCACCGCGGGCACCACCCGGGCCTCCTTCACCACCGCCCCCGCGGACAAGATCAACAAGGTCGACTGGCGCCCGGGCGCCGGTACCACCGTCGGGATCGCCCAGCCGATCTCGCTCGTCTTCGACAACCCCGTCGAGAACCGGGCCGAGGTCGAGAAGCAACTCAGGGTCACCACCTCGAACGGCACCGAGGGCTCCTGGGGCTGGATGCGCGACTGGTCGGGCCGGGACCGGGTGGACTGGCGGCCCAGGACCTACTGGAAGCCCGGCACCGAGGTCACCCTGAACGCCGAACTGAACGGCACCGACTCGGGCACCGGCGGCTGGTTCGTCCGTGACTACACGACCACCTTCACCATCGGCGCACAGCAGATCGTCAAGGTCGACCTCGACAACCACCGCCTGACGCTGGTGCGCGACGGCAAGACCGTGCGGCGCATCCCGGTCTCCGGCGGAACACCCGGCGGCGACAAGCGCTCCTGGCGCGGGACCGCCGTCCTGATGGCCAAGGAGGGAACCATCAACATGAACTCCGAGACCGTCGGCCTCGGTGACGCCTACGACAAGATGGTCGACTATTCGATGCGGCTGACCTGGTCGGGCATGTACGCGCACGCCGCCCCCTGGAACGCCCGCTGGTTCGGCAACGCCAACCGCAGCTCGGGCTGCATAGGCATGAGCGACGCGGACGCGGCCTGGTTCTACGGCCAGGTGCGCCCGGGGGACCCGTTCGAGATCACCGGAGAGGACACCAAGGGCGTGGTGGCGCCGGAGAACGGCTTCGGCGACTGGAACCTGTCGTGGGCCGAATGGCAGCAGCGGAGCGCACTGCGCTGACGGGGTGCGGGATGCGTGCGGGACGCGGGCGGGCAGGGGCGCGGGGCGCGTCCGCCGGACCCTCCGTCAGTTCTCCCCCGGATTGCGCCGGAGCAGATACGTGTCCATGATCCAGCCCTTGCGCTCCCGGGCCTCGGCCCGCAGCCGTTCGATGCGGGGCGCGGCCTCGGCGATCGGGCCGGCGACGGTGATCTCGTCCGGAGTGCCGAGGTAGGCGCCCCAGTAGATGTGGATGTCCTGGTCGGCGTACTGCCGGAAGGTCTGGTGGGCGTCGAGCATCACGACGACGTCGTCGACACCCTCCGGGAATCCCTCGGACAGCCGCCGCCCGGTGGTGATCTGGACCGACCCGGCCACCCGGTTCAGCCCCGTACGATGCCGGGCGACCAGTGAGGAGACGCTGCTGATGCCCGGCACCACGTCGTACTCGAACGTCACGGCGCCCCGGCCCAGCACCTCCTCCAGGATGCCCAGCGTGCTGTCGTACAGCGACGGGTCGCCCCACACGAGGAACGCACCCGTCTCGTCCTCGCCCAGCTCGTCGAGGATCAGCCGCTCGTAGATGTCGGCGCGGGCACTGCGCCAGTCGCCGACGGCCGGGGAGTACGCCGCGCCGCCCGCGCGCCGGTCCCGCTCCGGGTCGCGGGCCTCCACCACGCGATACGCCCCCTCCGGTATGTGCGTCTCCAGCATGGTCCGGCGCAGCCGGGTGAGGTCCGACTTCACCTCGCCTTTGTCCAGCAGGAAGAACACATCCGTGCCGCGCAGCGCCCGGACCGCCTGGAGGGTCAGCTGGTCGGGGTCGCCCGCGCCGATGCCGATGACATGAATCTTTCGCACGCCCCGAGTCTGCCGTACGCCACTGACCACGCGATCACCGCCCGGGCGATCGGAACCGGTCCGTCACCTCCCGCACAGCCGCGGGGCCCGGGCCCGGGCGTCCACCACCGCGGCCCCGCCGACCCCGTCGGAACCGTCGGCCCCCGCCTCGACGGCGTCCGCCAGCTCCCTGGCCCACGCGACCACGCCGCCGAGATCCATGCCGTACACCCCCGGCCGCCCGGAGGCCGCCGCCCACTCCGCCACGGCACCCGCGCCGCGCCGCAGCAGCCGCGCCCCGCCGGCCACGTTGCCGCGCGCCGCGTGGGTGAGCCCCACGGCGCACTGGGCCAGCCCCCGCCACAGCGCCCGCTCCTCGTCCGGGCCCGACTTCCAGGCGTCCTCGAAGACCTCGTGCGCGTGGAACGGCTTCCCGGCGTCCAGCAGCGCCTGCGCCTCCGCCACGGTCTCCTCCGGAGTCCGCACGACCCCCTCCGGCTGCCGCTCCACCCCCTGCGATCCGTACGGCAACGGCCGACCGAGCCCGTCCCGCGGCCGCGCGTTGCGCGCCCGCCCCTCGGCATCCCGGTCCCGGGCCTCCGCGGCCCGATCCCGCTTCCCGTCCGTCCGGCGCTCCGACGTGCCGCTTCCGTGTCCCGTTCCACCCATACGACGATTGTCCCGCCCGGTGCCCCCTTCGGTGTCGCCGGGCCCGTGGGGTAAAGTGCTGTCCGCGCGATCACGCGGGCCACCGCGGAACAGCGCACCGGGACGTGGCGCAGCTTGGTAGCGCACTTGACTGGGGGTCAAGGGGTCGCAGGTTCAAATCCTGTCGTCCCGACAGTTCGATGGACTGTCATCGCAGGTCAGGGCCTTGTTCACTGTCGTGAGCAGGGCCCTCGATCGTTTATGGGGTGTTGTTCCCCCCGCTTCTCAGGCCTTCTTTCACCCCTCCGGCGTGCCGGGCAGCCAGGGCCGCACCCGTCCGGCCCACTGCGATGGCGGAGCGGACGGCGCCCGGCGAGAGTGGGAGGCGCCGTCTACGTCGGCCAATCCCTCCACCCCCGAAGGAGCACCGTATGTCCGAACGCAACACCGTCATCCGCAGCCTGCACGACGCAGGTCTGGCAGCCTGGTTCGGCGGCTCCCTGATGGGCGCGATCGGTCTCAACGGCGCGGCCAAGGACGAAGGCGGGACCGAAGCCGCCCGGGACCGGATCTCTTCCTCGGGATGGGCGAAGTGGGCCCCGGTCAACGCGGTCGCGATCGGCGCGCACCTGTTCGGCGGGGGCGGGCTGCTCGTGGTGAACGCGCACCGTGTCGCCGCCCAGCAGGGCGTCGCCGCCTCCACCACGGCCAAGACCGTCGTCACCGTCGCAGCCCTGGCCGCCACCGCCTACGCCCGAGTCCTGGGCAAGAAGGTCGAGCTGGCCTCCTCGTCCGACCCCGATGACGTGGAGATGGCGCAGAAGCACCCCATCGACCTGGACAAGGCACGCCGGCAGCTGGCGTGCGCGCAGTGGGCGGTGCCGGCGCTCACCGGATGCCTGGTGGTACTCAACGCCCTGCACGGCGAACAGCAGCGTCCCGACGAGCAGATTCCCGGTATGTGGGAGCGGGCCCGCTCCGCGGCCCACTTCCCGATGTAAGGGTCCGCGATCCGGACCGGGGGTGACCATCGGCCGCAGCTCGTGCCCGCGTGATTCCCGCACGGTCCTGCCGACATGTCCCCGACGGCTGGGGGCAGTCGGGCAGGGCCACGGCGGACCGGGCGGCCGGGCCGGCCTTCGAGAGCTCGAACAGGGAGTTCCCATGTCCACACACGCACGTGCCCGAACGCCGGTCCAGCAGGCCGCCCTGATCGTGGGAGTGGTCTTTCTCCTGGTCGGTGTGCTCGGCTTCATCCCGGGCATCACCACGAACTACGACACCATGGACTTCGCGTCTCACCATTCCGAGGCCAAGCTCCTCGGCATCTTCCAGGTGTCCATCCTGCACAACCTCGTGCACCTGGCCTTCGGCATCGCTGGACTGGCGCTGTCGCGCACCGCATCACAAGCACGGCTCTATCTCCTCGCGGGCGGCGCCATCTACCTGGTCCTGTGGCTGTACGGGATGATCATCGACCACGACAGCGCCGCGAACTTCGTCCCCGTCAACAGCGCCGACAACTGGCTGCACCTGGTGCTCGGCCTCGGGATGATCGCTCTCGGCGCCCTGCTCACCCGTAGGCGCGACGCGACCCGGACTGCTGGGTGATGACCGCATCCCGGTACGTCACGGGGGTGGCGCCGGGAGTGCCATGAGCGTGGTGCGCAGGCGGTCGGTGATGGGCTCGTCCCCGTAGTGGGTCAGCCAGGTCCGCGCCCAGCGGATCGCGCGAGCCAGGTCGGCGGGTGGCAGGGCCGGGAGCGTGAGCAGGTCCCCGATGATGATGCGCGCTTTCGGCAGGGTGCCGTTCTCCTCCAGCCAGCGCAGGGCGCAGTCCACGGCGCGTGGGCGTCGGGTCTCGTCCAGTGCCGGATGGCGCAGGACGCCCGAGAGCACGGTGCGGCCCTTGGTCGAGGTCTCGTTGCTCAAGCGGTCCAGAGCGATGTCGATGCCGGCCCGCGCCTGCTCGACGGGCAGGTCCGTGCGGGTCAGGAAGGAGCCGAGCACGGAGCGCTGCGGCTTGCCGCCGTGGCACGCCAGCCACTCCAGGCTGATCTCCGCCACGGTCCGAGCCTGCTCGGCCGTCAGGCCGTCGAGCAGGCTGAGCAGGATGGACATCAGCTTGTGGTCGTCCGGTCGCGCGAGGAGGGCCGCGACGCCCCGCCGGACGGCGTGGCGGATCTCCGCGGGCGACAGGTCCGGCACGCGCAGCAGAGGCCCGAGCACGGCGCCCGTCTCCTCGTGTTCCGGATGGCGGTCGAGCCAGGTGAGGGCGAGCGTGACGGCGGCCCGCGTCTGGTCCTGGTCGAGCTGCGCGTCGTGCAGCAGGAGGCGTTGGAGCATGGCCGGTGCGGACGGCGCGTCCGGCTCTTCGGCCAGCTGGTGCAGCAGGGCGGCGGCGGTGTCCGGCGCGGTGCCGTCGGACAGCAGCGCCTGGAGGACGAGGGACCGGGCGGGGAGTCCCGCCGAGGTTCCCGTCGCCCAGTTCCGGGCGAAGGCGATCAGCTTGTGCCGGAGGGCGGGTGGACAGCTCTCCCCGGACAGGAGATTGAGGAGGACGCGGCCCGAACCGGGGTGCGTCCGCTGCCGCTCCAGCCAGTCCAGCGCGTAACGGGCGACCTGGGCGCGGTCGTTGTCCGGGAGGCCGTCGTGCTCCAGGAGGGAGCACAGTTCCGGACTGATGTCCCAGCCCCTGTGCTGGGCGGCGCGCAGCCAGGCCAGCATCCGCTCGGCGATCTCCCGGCCGGCGGCCGGGCCGACGTCGTCCCGCTGGAGGAAGGCCCGCACCACCGACGCGACGCCGTAGGTGCGATAGGGGGTCAGCCATTCCCGTACGGCGTCGACCACCCGTTCCAGCCGGTCGCCGGGGTGGGGCCTGCGCAGGAGCTGTTTGAGCAGGGCGGGGGTGTGGCGCCAGGCAGGCCGGGAGGGGACCCATGCGAGGGTGCGCTCCACGACCGTGTCCTCGGCCCGCGCGGGCAGGTCCGGGCGCTCCAGCAACGCGAGCAGCAGATGCTCGGTGTCGGTCTGCTCGCCCCGGCGTGCGAGCCAGCCGAGGGAGGCCTCCACGAGGCAGGCGGGCGCGCGGTCCGTGCCGCGCAGCGCGGCGGTCAGGAACGGCTGCGCGATGTGGTCGGCCTCGGCGCGGGCGAGCCACGGTTCGACGAGGCGCCTCCACACGCTCTCGTCGAACCCGTGCCAGGGGCGGCTCGACACCAGCGTCAGGAGTGCCTGTCCGCCGTCGCGGCCCGCGTTCGCCAGGAGGTGTCCCAGCGCGTCGGCGTGGGCCGTGATCCATTCCCGGCAGAATCGTTCCAGGGCGGCGATCCGGCGGGCGGAGCCCTGTTCCTCCATGTCCGCGGCCAGGCGCCGCACATGGCCGGTCAGCACCGAGAAGGTACGAGGGTGCCGCATCAGCGCGGAGAAGACCGAGACGGCGGCGTTCTCGTCGACACTCCACCCGGGCGGGGGCATCAGTGACTGGAGCAGGAGTTCGTCGGTGACGACGTCGTGCATCACGACCAGCCGGTCGTCGGCCTCGTCGAGCCACCCCAGGGAGATGAGGGTGTCGACGACCCGTCGGCCACCCAGTGCCGCGGCCGGGCCGCCGGCCGTGCCGAGGAGGGCGTCGACGGCTTGCTCGACCGTCTTCCTGGGCTGGGGACCGGCCGCGACGGCCACGGTGAAGGCGAGTTGCGCGGTGTCGGGGGCGGTGATGTCCACCGGGGAGGGAGCGGCTGCGGTACTCGCGGCCAGCGCGTCCCGCCGTATGCCTTCGCGCAGCCAGTCCAGCAGTTCTCCGGGCCGGACCGAGACCGGCAGGGACAGCGGGGAACGGGCCAGCTCGCGCTCCTCCATCGCCCGCGCGATCAGCAGCGCGGTGATCGGACGGCGGCCGCAGAGCCGCGTCACGGTCTCCTGGCCCCACAGCCGCACGGTCTCGGGGGCCGCGTGCCGGATGACCCGGGCGATGACGGCGGACTGATGGGGCCAGTCGTCCCGTAGATGGACCTCGTCCAGGACACCGGCACTGCCGCGGTGCTGGACGGACCGCAGCGACCCGGGGCGGACGGAGGCCAGACAGGTCAGGGTCGTCCCGCGTTTCCGCGCCTCCGGGAGCAGCACCTCGGCGAGGGCCCGCAGGTCCAGTTGCGCGCAGGCGTCGAGGTAGTCCAGGACCAGCAGGACCCGCCGCCGCTCGCAGGAGAGCACCGCGGCCGCGAGGTCGTCGACGGTGACGGCGCTGTCGGGCTGTACGTGCAGGACCTGCCATCCGGCGCGGTGCGCCCGGCGCGCCACTTCGAAGCACGTCCGGGTCTTTCCCGAGCCCGCCGGTCCGATCAGCAGGACCCCGCGGGAGCCGCCGGCGCCCAGCCGGCCGAACAGCCGCTCCGGGTCCGAGGGGTGGTCCGTCCCCGGGTGGACGAAGGGGAGTCGCTCCTGGTCGAGGTAGCTGCGCCGGCCGAGCAGGCCGCGCATCACCTCCGCGTGCGTGCGGACGCAGCCGTGCCCGCCGGTCGCGTCGGGGGAGGGCGGGGGGCCGTCCGACGGCACCGGTCGCACCCCGTGCTCGGCGAGGAGGCGTACGAGAGCCGGGTCGTCGGTGAGCGCGGAGAGGCGGGTCGCGGTAAGGCTCGCCGTTCCGGACGGCACATGGTGGCTCGTGCACACGCCCACCAGCACCCCGTCCGGTGTGGTCACGCCCGCCCCGGACACCCCCTGCCACGGTGAGCCGCCCGCCTGCCGCGGTGCGGGGCTGCTCAGGGACAGTTCCATCTCGTGGCTGCCGAGGAAGGAGCCGAGCAGGATGGAACCGGTCAGCTGACGTGCCGTCGGCTGCGGCCGGGACGCGTGGTCGGGGAAGCCGACGGCCACGAACGGCACGGTCGCCACGGCCTGGGGCAGTACGCCCCACCGGGCGGGCGGCACGTCGGGCGCGCCCGCCCCGAGGACCAGCAGGGCCAGGTCCACTTCCGGGCTGCGGTGCCGCACCACGGAGACGACGGGGATCCGCAGTGCCGGGCGGCCCGGCAACCGCACCTCGTAACCGCCGCCGGACCGGGCGAACTCGTGTCCCGCGCAGATGACCAGCCGCGCGGCCAGCAGGAACCCGGAGGCGGCGAAGCGGGGCGTACCGTCGGTGCCGCGGCCGACCACCATGGCCACGCGTTCGACGGCATCGGGTACGGCGGTCACCTCGGACATGGACCAAGCCGCGGCCGGCGGGCCGGTTCACGCATGCCGTCAGTCCTCCAGAGCCGTCCTGCGCCCGGAGTTCGTCAGGACCGTGCCGCCGTCGGCCGTCTCGGCGGTGAACTCCAGCGACACGGTGTGCGTGCCGGTGACGCCCTCGGTCGTCTTCCCGCCGAGGGACAGCACCCAGAACTTCACCCCTCCGTCGGCTTCCGTCGACGCTGTCACGGCGACCTGCATGTCGAGCTTCACCGACTCCACGCGGAGCCGAACCGGCTGGCCCTCGCCGTCCGACACGGCCTGCGCAAGTTCGGTGCGCAGCGCCTTGATGGCCTCGGTCAAGCCGATCTGCACGAGTCCCCCATGTGTCCGGCTGTCGCCCGTCCGAACGCCCCTCACGATGACGCCGCGGACAACTCCTACGTGATCAGCTCATCATGCTAGGCCCTCGGGACCGGCTTCTCCTCGGGCACCCACCGCACCGCCAGTACTCCCAGTGCCAGGCACAGCGCGCTCGCCACGCCGATCGCCACGTGCATGCCGGTGAGGAAGGCGTGCTCGGCTTGCGCGAGGGTGGTGGCGGGCAGGCCCGGGGTGTCCAGGGTCTCGTCGAGGGTGTCGGCCACGCCGGGGCCGGTCAGCCGGAAGCAGAGGGCCGCCAGGGAGCCGAGCAGGGAGATGCCGAGGGCGTTGCCGAGTTCGTTGCTGGTCTCGGCGATGGAGGCGGCCGAGCCGGCGCGCTCGGCGGGCACCGCCGCGACCGCCGTGTCCGCCACCAGGCTGAAGGAGAAGCCGTAGCCGACTCCGGTGACGACCGAGGACGCGATGAACGCCGCCACGCCCTGCTCGCCGGTGGTCAGCAGCAGGAGCAGCAGGCCGGTTCCCATGAAGAAGTGGGAGGCGATGAGCGCCGACCGCTTGCCGATCCGCTCGACGGCAGCGTTCGCGCCGACGCAGGCGGCGGTGAGGACGGCCGCGCCGGGGAGTGCCAGCAGGGCCGCCGCCAGGACGCCGTGGCCGAGCACGGACTGGAGATACGTGCCGGTGAGGTAGCCCGCCGCCGCCCAGGCGACCAGGGACAGCAGCCCGGTGAGGATCGCCACGGTGAAGACGCGGTCCTGGAAGAGCCGCAGGTCGAGCAGTGGGTGTTCCAAGGTGAGCTGTCGGCGCGCGAACCAGACCAGAAGGGCGGCGCCGACGAGTCCGAGGACGGTCTGGGCCGTGGAGAAGCCCTCCGCCGCGACCGCCTTGACCGCGTACACGGTCAGCAGGATGCCGGCGGCGGACAGGACGACGCTGAGGGCGTCGACGCGCCCGGGGTCGGAGGTGCGCACCTCGCGCAGCAGGAACGGGGCCAGGGCGACGAAGAGGACGACGACCGGGATGTTGATGAGGAAGACCGATCCCCAGGCGAACCGGCTGAGCAGCAGGCCGCCGACCACCGGCCCGGCCGCGAAGCCGGCGGCGAAGGTGGCCGCGAAGACGCCGATGGCCCGGGAGCGTTGCCGCGGGTCGGGGAAGAGGCTGCTGATGATCGCGAGGCCGGAGGGCAGCAGTGTCGCGCCGCCCAGACCCATCAGTACGCGGCAGCCGATGAGCAGTTCCGGGCTCGGGGAGAAGGCGGCACCGGCCGATCCGACGCCGAAGACGACGGCGCCGCTCAGCAGGAACCGTAGCCTGCCGTAGCGGTCGCCGAGGTTGCCGAAGGCGATGAGCAGGGACGAGACCGCGAAGCCGTAGCTGTCCAGGATCCACAGGGCCTGGTCCGTGGTGGGGGTGAGCGCGGAGGTGATGCCGGGCATCGCGAGGTAGAGGACGGAGCCGTCCATCGCGACGAGTGCGACGGGGCCGAGCACGACGAGGAGGCCGAGCCAGGCCCGTCGGCCGGCTCGCTCCGCGGTTAAGCCGAGGGAGGTCACGGGCGACCTTTCAGGAGGAGGTGCGAAGGGGAGTGCGCCGTCGGACGACGGCGTGCGCGACGGGCGCGCGGACGCCGCGCGCTCCCGACGCGTACGGCGTACGCACGCTGCGCGTACGCCGTACGCTAGACCTGTGCGTGCGGTGTACGCAAGCCGCCGGTTAGACTTCGCCATGGTCATCAGGAAGCAGTCCGGACAGGCGAGTTCACCCGGCCTGTCCCGGGACGCCATCGTGGCGGCGGCGATGCGCGTCGCCGACGCCGAGGGCGTCGCCGCGCTCTCGATGCGACGCCTCGCCACCGAGCTGGACTCGGGCGTCATGTCGCTCTACCGGCACGTGGCGAACAAGGACGCCCTGCTCACCGCGATCACCCGGGCGGCATGCGACGAACACCCCTATCCCGAACCCGCCCCGGACGACTGGCGGGACGCGATGCGGCTCGCGGCGCGGCTCGACTGGGAGGTCTACTGCGCACACCCCTGGGCGCTGGTGACCTCCAGCTCCGCCCGGCACTTCTCCGACACCACCTGCCTCGACTGGATGGTGGACGCGCTCGGGGGGCTCACCGACGACCCCGGCCTCGCGCGGTCGTTCGCGATCGCCGTGTGGTCGTACGTGCAGGGGGTGTGCATCCAGCATGTGGCGCAGCAACTGCTGCCCGGCGGGGACAAGCCGGAGCAGTCGCCGCTGCGGGCCACGGAGGACGACTTCGAGACGGGGCTGGAGACGCTGCTCGACGGGATGGAGCAGCGTGCGCTCCGCGCCGCGCCGCCTCGGGTGCCGCGCACCTTCTCCGCCCCTGGCGGCCGGTTGCGCGCTCGGCAGGGCCCCGGCGCACCGCCGTGAGAGGTGCTCCGGTGCCGGCCCGGTCATCCGCGCCCGCGCTTCGACGTGCCGAGCGACCTCTTCCCGGCGGCTTCGGCCACGCGGGCCCCGGACCCCTCGGCTGTCCGCGGGCGGATCCCGGCCTCACCCGGGTCGCCTCCTCGCCGCTGCCGGCGGGCGCCCACGTCCGTGTCGGCGGCCCGGCCGGAGGAGAACGCGGCGGCCGTCGATCCGGAGCCGACGGAGGATCAGCGGGCCCGGCCGGAAGCGGCGCACCGAGCCGGAGGGCCGGTCAGGGGCGTACCAGGAGCCGGAAGTCGAAGGCGTAGCGCGAGGCGCGGTAGAGGTGGGAGCCGTACTCGACGGGACGGCCGGTGTCGTCGTAGGCGGTGCGCTCCATGGTGAGCAGGGCGGCGCCCTCCCGCTCGTCGAGCAGGGCGGCCTCCTCCGCCGCGGCGGAGCGGGCGCCGACGGTCTGGCGGGCGCTGTGCAGGGTGAGGCCCGCGGCGCGCAGCATGCGGTACAGGCCGGTCGTCCCCAGCCGGCCGGTGTCGAGGTCGAGCAGGCCCGGCGGCAGGTAGTTGCACAGGTAGGCCACCGGCTGGCCGTGGGTGAGCCGCAGCCGCTCCAGGACGACGACGTCGGCGCCCTCCGGGACGCCGAGCGCGGCGGCCACGCCGGCGGGTGCGGGAACGTGGTCGTTGCGCAGCACGCGGGTGGCCGGATCCTGCCCGGCGGCCCGCAGGTCGTCGTAGAGACTGCTCAGTTCGAGCGGACGCCGGACCTGGCTGTGCACCACCTGGGTGCCGACGCCGCGGCGGCGCACCAGGAGTCCCTTGTCGACCAGTGACTGGATGGCCTGGCGGACCGTGGGCCGGGACAGGCCCAGGCGGGCGGAGAGGTCGACTTCGTTCCCCAGCAGGTTCCCGGGGGCGAGCGCGCCCCGCTCGATCGCCTCCTCCAGTTGTCGTGCGAGCTGGTGGTACAGCGGGACCGGGCTGGTGCGGTCGAGGGTGAAGCGCACGGCGTCGAGAGCGGAGACGGTCGTCACCACGGGGGCACCTCCTGGGGCGGTGGTCACCAGGTGTAGGCCGGGGGTGGACACCTTGTCAACACTTTGTACTTACATTCGGACCTGCTTGTGAAATGATGTCTTAACAAAGTATTGACAGCGGGCCCCCCAAGGGATGGAATCCGGTCTCAACGCAAGAGCCGTGCTTCCCCCGTCGCACAGTGAGGTGCAGGAAAGATGGACCGCACTCCTCGGGACCGCTCGTCCCGCCCCCGCTCCCGCAGCATCACCTCAGCCCTGGCCGTGGCAGCGGCGGCGGCCCTGGTCCTCGCCGGCTGCTCCAGCGGCTCCGGCGGCAAGAAGGCCGAGGAGTCGGCGGAGGGCGCCGCCGCGGGCAAGGCCTCCACGCCCCGGATGACGGTCGCCCTGATCACCCACCAGTCGCCCGGCGACACCTTCTGGGACATCGTCCGCAAGGGCGCCGAGGCCGCCGCCGCCAAGGACAACGTCAAGCTGGTCTACTCGGCCGACCCCAACGCGGGCAACCAGGCCAACCTGGTGCAGAACGCGATCGACCAGAAGGTCGACGGCATCGCCATCACCCTCGCCAAGCCGGATGCCCTCAAGGACGTGGTGCGCAAGGCGAACGCGGCCGGCATACCCGTGGTCGGCCTCAACTCCGGCGTCAGCGAATGGCGCGAGCTCGGCCTCACGCAGTTCTTCGGGCAGGACGAGACCGTGGCCGGAGAAGCGCTCGGCAAGCGGCTGAACGAGGCCGGCGCCAAAAGGGCCGTGTGCGTCATCCAGGAACAGGGCAACATCGGCCTCACCCAGCGCTGCGACGGCGTGCGGAAAACCTTCTCCGGTGACACCGAGACCCTCTACGTCAACGGCACCGACATGCCCTCGGTGAAGTCCACCATCACCGCCAAGCTCAAGGAGGACGACGCCATCGACTACGTCGTCACCCTCGGCGCGCCCTTCGCACTGACGGCGGTGCAGTCGGTGGCCGAGGCGGGGAGCGGGGCGAAGATCGCCACCTTCGACCTCAACAAGCAGCTCACCGGCGCCATCGGCGACGGCACCATCGAGTTCGCCGTCGACCAGCAGCCCTACCTCCAGGGGTACCTCGCGGTCGACTCCCTGTGGCTCTACGAGAACAACGGCAACTACAGCGGCGGCGGTGAGCAGCCCGTGCTGACCGGCCCGGCCTTCGTCGACAAGTCCAACGTCGACCGGATCGCCGAGTTCGCCGCGAAGGGCACCCGGTGATGAGCATGGCCCAGCAGGCTGCGCCGGCGGTGACCGCACCGCCGGCCC
The DNA here is from genome assembly GCF_035645055.1 of Streptomyces sp. Taxonomy (GTDB): domain Bacteria; phylum Actinomycetota; class Actinomycetes; order Streptomycetales; family Streptomycetaceae; genus Streptomyces. Next base: position 80,709 of record NZ_DASQNH010000094.1, read on the forward strand.
CCGGCCCGAAGGGGACCGACGGGCGCACCACCCGGCGCCCGCTCGCGCTGCGGCTGCTCGCCCGGCCGGAGGTGGGCGTCTTCCTCGGCGCCGTCGCGGTGTTCGTGTTCTTCCTGATCGCCGCGCCCGCGGTGCGCGACGGCAGCTCGATGGCGAACATCCTCTACCAGTCGTCGACCATCGGGATCATGGCGCTGCCGGTGGCGCTGCTGATGATCGGCGGTGAGTTCGACCTGTCGTCCGGCGTCGCGGTGATCACCTCCGCGCTCACCGCGAGCATGATCAGCTACCAGCTGACGATGAACGTCTGGGCCGGCGTGATCGCCGCCCTCGCCGTCTCGCTCGCCGTGGGCCTGCTCAACGGCTGGATGCTGGTGAGGACCGGGCTGCCGAGCTTCCTGGTCACGCTCGGCACCTTCCTGATCCTCCAGGGCGTCAACCTCGCCGTCACCAAGCTGATCACCGGCAACGTCGCGACCGACGACATCAGCGACATGGACGGCTTCGGCCAGGCCAAGGCGATCTTCGCCTCCTCCTTCGGCATCGGCGGCGTCCAGGTGAAGATCACCGTGGTGTGGTGGCTGGTCTTCGCCGCCCTCGCCACCTGGGTGCTGCTGCGCACCAGGTACGGCAACTGGGTCTTCGCGGTCGGCGGCAACCAGGAGAGCGCGCGTGCCGTCGGCGTGCCCGTCACCTTCACCAAGATCTCCCTGTTCATGCTGGTCGGCTTCGGCGCCTGGTTCGTCGGCATGCACCAGTTGTTCTCCTTCAACACCGTGCAGTCCGGCGAGGGCGTCGGCCAGGAGCTGATCTACATCGCCGCGGCGGTCATCGGCGGCTGTCTGCTCACCGGCGGCTACGGCTCCGCGATCGGCCCGGTCTTCGGTGCTTTCATGTTCGGCATGGTGCAGCAGGGCATCGTCTACGCGGGCTGGAACCCGGACTGGTTCAAGGCCTTCCTCGGCGTGATGCTGCTCGGCGCCACCCTGATCAATCTGTGGGTCCGCAGGACCGCGACCCGGAGGTGAGCCACCCATGACCACCGCGACCGAGACACCCCTCGTCGAACTCCGCGCGGCCGGCAAGTCGTACGGCAACATCCGCGCCCTGCACGGCGTCGACCTCACCGTCCGCCCCTCCAGGGTGACCTGCGTACTCGGCGACAACGGCGCCGGCAAGTCCACCCTCATCAAGATCGTCTCCGGGCTGCACCGGCACACCGAGGGCGAGTTCCTCGTCGACGGCGAGCCGGTGCGCTTCGCCACCCCGCGCGAGGCCCTCGACAAGGGCATCGCCACCGTCTACCAGGACCTGGCGACCGTGCCGCTGATGCCGGTGTGGCGGAACTTCTTCCTCGGCTCCGAGCTCACCAAGGGACCGTGGCCGCTCCGCCGCCTCGACATCGACCGGATGAAGCGGACCGCCGACGAGGAGCTGCGCAACATGGGGATCGTCCTCGACGACCTCGAACAGCCCATCGGCACCCTCTCCGGCGGCCAGCGCCAGTGCGTCGCCATCGCCCGCGCCGTCCACTTCGGCGCCCGGGTGCTGATCCTCGACGAGCCGACGGCCGCGCTCGGCGTCAAGCAGTCCGGCGTCGTCCTGAAGTACATCGCCGCCGCGCGCGACCGCGGCCTCGGCGTCATCTTCATCACCCACAACCCCCACCACGCCTACATGGTCGGCGACCACTTCAGCGTGCTGCGCCTGGGCACCCTGGAACTCTCCGCCGACCGCAGCGAGGTCAGCCTCGAAGAGCTGACCAACCACATGGCCGGAGGCGCCGAACTCGCCGCCCTCAAGCACGAACTCGCCCAGGTCCGCGGCGTCGACGTCGAAGAACTCCCCGACGAGCGGGACCTCCGGGCCCCCGCGGCACCGTCTCCGTCGTCTCCGTCGTCTCCGTCGTCCCCGTCGTCCCCGTCGTCTCCGTCGTCCCCGTCGTCTTCGGAAGGGAACTCCTGACATGGCCCCTGTGCTCGACCGCATCCGGGTCGGCTCCGCCCCCGACTCCTGGGGCGTCTGGTTCCCCGACGACCCGAAGCAGGTGCCCTGGGAACGCTTCCTCGACGAGGTCGCCGAGGCCGGTTACTCCTGGATCGAGCTGGGCCCGTACGGCTATCTGCCGACCGACCCGGCCCGCCTCACCGACGAGGTCGGCAAGCGGAATCTGAAGGTCTCGGCGGGCACGGTCTTCACCGGCCTGCACCGCGGCCCCGCCGTCTGGGAGGCCACCTGGGAGCACGTCGGCCAGGTCGCCGCGCTCACCCGGGCCATGGGCGCGCGGCACCTGGTCGTCATCCCCTCCTTCTGGCGGGACGACAAGACCGCCGAGATCCTGGAGCCGCCGGAGCTGACCGCCGAGCAGTGGGCCCACCTCACCAAGGGCATGGAACGGCTCGGCCACGAGGTGAAGGAGACCTACGGCCTGGACATCGTCGTCCACCCGCACGCCGACACCCACATCGACACCGAGGCACACGTCGAGCGCTTCCTCGACTCCACCGACTCCGACCTGGTCAACCTCTGCCTGGACACCGGGCACTACGCCTACTGCGGCGGCGACAGCGTCAAACTGATCGAGACGTACGGCGAGCGCATCGGCTACCTTCACCTCAAGCAGGTCGACCCGGAGATCCTGGCCGACGTGGTCGCGGGCGGGGTGCCGTTCGGGCCCGCGGTGCAGCGGGGTGTGATGTGCGAACCGCCCGCCGGGGTGCCGGACCTGGAGCCCGTCCTGGTGGCGGCCCAGCGCCTCGGCGTCGAGCTGTTCGCCATCGTCGAGCAGGACATGTACCCCTGCGAACCGGACAAGCCGCTGCCGATCGCGGTCCGGACCCGGAAGTTCCTGCGCTCCTGCGGGGCGTGAGCGCCCGGCAGACGGTCAGGTGCCGTCCGGTGTCCTGGCGCCCCGCCGTCCGCCGCGGGCCAGCAGCACCGCGCCGCCGGCCGTGAGGACGAGCCCCGTCACCGCCGCCGTGAGCGGTATGGTCCGGCCCACCGCGCGCAGCCGGGCGTTGTCCTCCTTGGCGCGGCTCACCGCGAACTCCTGGGTGGCGGTGGTGTGGGTGAGCTTCGGGACGTCGAGGAGCACCACCGCGTCCTTGTCACCGCCCGGCGCGCGCAGGGTGCGGCGGGGGCCGAGCTGGGCGTACAGGGTGCGGCCGGTGGTCTGGTCGACGACCAGTCTGATGCCGTGGTTCGCGTACCACTCCTCGGCGAGCACCTGGGCGGCCCCCGGCCGCCCCACCAGCGCGCCCGGCACCTGGCGGGTGCCGACCTTCGTCGGCGGGACGGTGCCGGTGAAGACGTAACCCCGGTGGCCGTGGATCTTCTCGGTGCCCCGGTAGGACAGGGTGACCGTCGAGCCCAGCTGGCTGTCCCACCAGCTGTACGGGCGCTTCTCGACGCCGAAGGGGAACTTCAGGTAGGCCTCGCCCTCGTGGTACGGCTGCTCGTCGCAGCAGTGCGCGGGCCGGTTGGTGCCGCGGTCGGTGACCCAGCGGTCGGTGGAGAAGTCCAGCGCGTCGTGCGGATCGGCGGCGGGCAGCGAGTCGTCGGTGTCGACGGTGGTCACCACGTCCCAGACCGCCTTGCCGCTGCGCTCGCTGTCGGCGACGTCCCCGCGCACCCGCTGGGTGACGGTGATCCGCCGGTCGCGGACCGTCTCGGCCTCGCCGACGTCGAAGTAGCTGCCCGTTCCCGTGTAGACGGCGGTGACGTCGATGTCGATCGGGTTCACCGCCGCGCGCGGCTTGACGTACCAGACCAGCATCGGCGCGAGGACCAGCAGGAAGACGCCCAGGCCCAGCAGGACCAGGGAGAGGGGCGAGGTGCTACGGCGCATCGGCACTCCGGCACTCCAGGGCTCCGGGGCAGCGGCGGCCCCGCTGCCCGGCGACCGTACGGCGGCCCGTACGGCGCGTCTACGCATCCGCGTGACAAAACCGGCCCCGCCGACGGGCCCGCACCCGGCCCCTCGGCCTCAGGAACTCCTGTGCCGCCGGTAATGGCGGGCGACCCGGGTGCGGTTGCCGCAGCGGGCGGGGGAGCACCAGCGGCGGCGGGGGTGCGCCGGCAGGAACAGCAGGACACAGTCGTCGGCCTCGCACTCCTTGACCCGGGCGACCGCCGGGTCGGCCAGCAGGGCGGCGGCGGCCTCCGCGAGCAGCGCGGCCAGCCGGACGCCGAGCGGACCGGTGCGGCGCGGCGGGGCGGTGACCGCCGTACCGTCCCAGACCGGGACCAGGACGGCCGGGGCAGCGCGCTGGGCGTCGGCGAGTCCGCGCAGCGCGGACTCCGGCGGACGCCGTCCGTCCAGCAGCGCGCGCAGCGCCGCCTCGGTATGGGCGCGGACGGCGTGCACGGGGGCGAGGTCGGCCTCGCTCGGCGCGGGGCCGACCGTCTCCCCGGCCAACCGGTCCGTCTCCCCGCCCAGCCGGTCCCTCTGCCGGGCCAGCCAGGCGGCGAGCCGGTCCGGGGTGCCGAGCAGGTCGGCACGGCTTCCGCCGCTCAGCGGACGGGTGTTGACGAGGTCCAGGGGGAGGGGCTCCCCGGTCGGCAGTGCGCTGACGTTCATGAAGTCTAATGCTACATAAAGCAGTTGACGCGTTAGAAGAGGGTGACGTATGACTGTCGCATGACCACCTCGGCGATCGCCCCGCGCATCAGCCCGCCCGCCCGAACCGCCCACCGGCACCTGCACGTCGACGGGGCCGACGTCTTCTACCGCGAGTCCCTGCCCGACCGTCCGGACGCCCCCGTACTGCTGCTCCTGCACGGCTTCCCGTCCGCCTCCCACCAGTTCCGGCGGCTCATCGACACCCTCGGCCGGCACTACCGGCTGATCGCCCCCGACTACCCGGGCTTCGGGCACACCCGCGTCCCGGACGACTTCACCTACTCCTTCGACCGGCTCACCGACATCGTCGAAGGCTTCACCGAACGGCTCGGACTGACCCGGTACACGCTGTACCTGTTCGACTTCGGCGCCCCGGTCGGCCTGCGCCTGGCACTGCGCCACCCCGGCCGCGTCGCCGGCCTCGTGGTGCAGAACGGCAACGCCTACCTCGACGGACTGTCCGACGCCGCCCGCGAGTTCACCGCCCTCACCCCGGACACCCCGGGCGCCGAGCGGACCGTCCTCGACCTGTTCACCCTCTCCGCCACCCGCGCCCAGTACGAGGGCGGCACGGCCGAACCGGCGCTCGTCGCCCCCGAGGGCTGGCTGCTCGACCAGCACTTCCTCGACCAGCCGGGCCGCAAGCAGGCTCAACTCGCCCTGGCCTACGACTACAAGAGCAACCTCGCCGCCTACCCGGACTGGCAGGCCTGGCTGCGCGCCCACCGCCCGCCCACCCTCATCACCTGGGGCACGGGAGACCCGTTCTTCACCCCCGACGGCGCCCGCGCCTATCTGCGCGACCTGCCCGACGCCGAACTGCACCTGTTCCCCACCGGGCACTTCGCCCTGGAGGACCACCTGCCGGAGATCGCCCCGCTGATCGCCGGATTCCTCGACCGCACCTGGGACCGACCCGCCTCGGAGGCCTCGTGATCATCCGCCCGCTGACCGGCTCCGACACCGACCGGGTGCTGCCCCTGCTGCCCGCCGGGGAGGTCGGCGTCTGGGCCGACGCCGACACCTTCCGCGACCGGCTCGGCACGGGCGAGTACCGGCCCGAGCGGAGCTGGCTGGCCGAGGACGGCGGCGAGCCGGTCGCCCTGGCCGTCTGGTGGGGCGGACCGCACGACACCGAGCCGGCCGCGCTCGACGTGCTGAACGTCCGCGACCTCGACGGAACCGACGAGGCCCGCACCCGCCTCGCGGCCCGGATCCTCACCGCCGCGCACACCGCCTTCGCCGCAGGCGGCCTGACCACCCCGCCCGAGTACCACGTCGCGCTGCCCGCGGACTGGCGCGAGCGGCCCGAGGCGGCCGCCGCCCTGCGCTGGCGCCGGGAGGCCGCCCGGCGCGCCGGACTCACCGCCTCCCTCGAACGGCTCCGCTTCGAGTGGACCCCCGAGACCGGTGTTCCCCGGCCCTCCGGCCGGCTGCGCTTCCGGGCCGAGCCGGACGACGAGGTCTTCGTCGACCTGTTCCGCCGGGTGCTGGAGGGCACCCTCGACACGGCCTCCCGCACCGCCGCGGCGGCCGTGGGCGCCGAGGCGCAGGCCCGGGCCGACGTCGCCTTCTACCGGGAGGAGATGCCCGGCGACCGCGCCTGGTGGCGGATCGCCGAGACCCCGCAGGGCCGTCCGGTCGGCTTCGCGCTGCCCTCCCGCAACCCCGGCGCCCATGTCGTCGGCTACCTCGGCGTGCTGCCCGAGCACCGCGGCCACGGCTACGCGGACGACCTGCTGGCCGAGATCACCCGCTTCCTCGCCGAGGAGGCGGGAGCGGACACCGTGCGCGCCGACACCGACCTGGTGAACGCCCCGATGGCCGCCGCGTTCACCCGTCTCGGCTACCGCAACTTCGCCCGCCGCCTGGTGCTTTCGGCGCCGTAGGACGGCCCGCGGCCCGGACGGCCGCCGTCCGGACGCGTTCGGCGCGCGGGCGGACGGCCGGTGTGGAAGATTGCCGACCAGGGAAGCCGGGTGCGGGCTCGCTGTCCCCCACACAAGTGCTGCTCGGGTGCTCGCCCCCGGCCTCCCCCGAAGCCGTCCTGGACCGGGCCGGGGCGCGGCACGGCCCCGCTCGGCGTGGGCTGGGTGGTCTGGCGCTCCGCCGACCTGCTCCCCGAGGACCTGGTGTTCCGCGTCTGCTGCCTCGGCGGCGACCTGCCCACCTTCGCAGCCGGCGTCCCACCACCGAGTCAGGCGGTGCGCACCTCCTCGATCGTCACCGGCCGGTGCTCGGCCCGCGACAGCGTGCACGCCTCGGCGATCCAGCCCGCCTCCAGCGCGTCCTCGACCGTGCACGGCGAGGGCCGCACACCGGCCACCACCTCCGTGAACGCGGCGAGTTCGGCGCGATAGGCGGCGGCGAAGCGGTCCATGAAGAAGTCGTGCGGGGTCCCGGCCGGGAAGGTGACGCCCGGCTCCACCGAGCGCAGCGGCAGTCTGTCCTCCAGACCGACCGCGATGGAGTCGGCGAAGCCGTGCAGCTCCATCCGCACGTCGTGTCCCCGGGCGTTGTGGCGGGAGTTGGAGACGACCGCGATCGTCCCGTCGTCCAGGGTGAGCAGCGCACCGGTGGTGTCCGCGTCGCCCGCGGCGGCGATGTGATCGGCGCCCCGGTTGCCGCCGACGGCGTACACCTCGGTCACCTCGCGGCCCGTCACCCAGCGGATGATGTCGAAGTCGTGCACGGAGCAGTCCCGGAAGATGCCGCCGGAGGCCGCGATGTACGCGGCGGGCGGCGGCGCCGGGTCCAGGGTGGTCGACCGCACGGTGTGCAACGGGCCCAGTTCACCGCTGCGCACCGCGGCACGGGCGGCCGCGAAACCGGCGTCGAAGCGGCGGTTGAAGCCGATCTGGATCGGCACGTCCGTGCCCCGCACGGCGTTCAGGACCGCGACGCCCTCGCTCATGGTGCGGGCGACGGGCTTCTCGCAGAAGACGGGCACCCCGGCCCGCGCGGCGGCGAGGATCAGGCCCGGGTGGGCGTCGGTCGCGGCGGCGATCACCACCCCGTCGACCCCGGCGGACAGCACCGCCTCCGGCGAGTCCACGACCTCCCCGCCGAACCGCTCCGCGGCGGACTTCGCGGCGTCCGCGAACGGGTCGGTCAGCACGAGCGAGTCGACCGCGTCGAGCCCGGACAGGGTCTCGGCGTGAAAGGCGCCGATGCGGCCGAGGCCGAGGATTCCGATGCGCATGGAACGGCTGCCGTCCTTTCGCTGACAGGGGCGACGGAGTGCTGTCATTCTTGTCAGGACAAAGCTTTCCGGCAACCATCAGCGAGCCGTCAAAAAACCCTCAAGAAGCGCGAGGAGCCAGGCGTGGGCCATCCCTTCCCCCTCCGGGAGATCGCACGTCAGGCCGGGCTGAGCGAGGCCACCGTCGACCGCGTCCTGAACGGGCGCGGCGGGGTGCGCCCCAGCACCGCGCAGGAGGTGCACCGGGCCATCGCCGACCTGGACCGGCAGCGCACCCAGGTCCGGCTCGTCGGCCGCACCTTCATGATCGACATCGTGATGCAGGCGCCGGAGCGGTTCTCCACCGCCGTCCGCACCGCCCTGGAGGCCGAGCTGCCCGCACTGCACCCGGCCGTGGTGCGTTCCCGCTTCCACTTCCGCGAGACCGGCCCGGCCGGCGAACTGCCCGCCACCCTGGACCGCATCGCCCGGCGCGGCTCCCAGGGCGTCATCCTCAAGGCGCCGGACGTCCCCGAGGTCACCGCCGCCGTCGGCCGGCTGACCGCCGCGGGCATCCCGGTGGTCACCCTCGTCACCGATCTGCCCGCCAGCGCCCGGATCGGCTATGTCGGCATCGACAACCGGGCGGCTGGCGCCACCGCCGCGTATCTCCTGGGCCAGTGGCTCGGCGACCGGCCCGCCCATGTGCTCACCAGCCTCAGCAGCGGCTTCTTCCGCAACGAGGAGGAACGCGAGATGGGCTTCCGGGCCACCCTGCGTGCCCGGCACCCGGACCGCACCCTGGTCGAGATCGCCGAGGGCCAGGGCCTGGACGCCACCCAGTACGACCTGGTCCGCGCCGCCCTCGACCGCGACCCGGAGATCCGCGCGGTCTACTCGATCGGCGGCGGCAACATCGCCACGCTGCGCGCCTTCGAGGACGCCGGCCGGGAGTGCGCCGTCTTCGTCGCGCACGACCTCGATCACGACAACACCCGGCTGCTGCGCGAGCACCGCCTGTCCGCCGTCCTCCACCACGACCTGCGGCACGACCTGCGCGAGGCCTGCCATCTGGTGATGCGGGCGCACGGCGCGCTGCCGCCCGCCGGACCCACCCTGCCGTCCCCGATCCAGGTGGTCACGCCGTACAACGTGCCTACGACAGCGCCGGGCTGACCCAGGCACCGCTGCGCGCCGAGCGGATCATCGCGTCCAGGACGGCGGCGCCGCGCACGGCGTCCGTGAGCGTCGCGCCGTACGGTCTGTCCTCGGCGATCGACCGCAGGAACCGGTACGCCTCGATCACCTTCAGGTCGTCGTAGCCCATGGCGTTGGCGGCCCCCGGCTGGAACGCGCCGAACTCGCCGTCGCCGGGGCCGACGTACACCGTGCTCACGGGCTGGTCCTGGTAGCGGTCGCCGCGGCAGACGCCCAGCTCGTTCAGACGCCGGAAGTCCCAGAACACGGCGCCCCTCGTGCCGTGCACCGCGAAGCCGTAGCCGTTCTGCTCGCCGACCGAGACCCGGCAGGCCTCCAGCACGCCGCGCGCGCCGGAGGCGAAACGCAGCAGACAGCTCACGTAGTCCTCGTTCTCGACCGGGCCCGGCTCCCCGCCGGCCGCGCGGCTGTGCCCGGCCGTGGCGCCGGCCGGGCGGGCCCGCTCCGGCACGAACACCGCCGTGTCGGCGGTCACCGAAGCGATCTCGCCGAGCAGGTACCGGGCCAGGTCCACGCCGTGCGAGGCGAGGTCGCCGAGCACTCCGCTGCCGCCCCGCTCCCGCTCGTACCGCCAGGTCAGCGCGCCCTCGGGGTGGGCCGCGTAGTCACTGAAGAGACGGATGCGGACATGGGTGGGCGTGCCGATCGCGCCCTCGGCGATCAGCGAACGGGCCGTCTCCACGGCGGGCGCGTTGCGGTAGTTGAAGCCGACCGCGCCCCGCACCCCGGCCGCCGCGACCGCGTCCGCCACCGCGCGGGCGTCCTCGGCGGTCAGGCCCACCGGCTTCTCGATCCAGATGTGCTTGCCCGCCTCGGCCATCGCCACGCCGATCTCGCGGTGCAGGAAGTTCGGGGCGGTGATGCTGACCGCCCGCACCCGCGGATCCGCGGCCACCTCCCGCCAGTCGCGGGCCGTCCCGGCGAACCCGAACTGCTCGGCGGCCCGCTCGGCCCGGCCGGGCACCTCCTCGGCGACCGTCACCAGCTCGGGCCGCAGCGGCAGCTGCGGATAGTGGTGCCGGACCCGGGCGTACGCCTGGGTGTGCACCCGGCCCATCCAGCCGAATCCGACGACGGCGACGCCCAGCGTCTCCACCATGACAGCCCCTCTCAGCCCGCCTTTGGACCGGTCCATTTCCTGTCCCGGTCACCTTGGGCGTCGCCGCTGACCGGTGTCAACCCTCCGCGCGGCCTTTGACAAGGCGGCGCGGCACATGGAACGGTCCATCCCATGAGACCGCCGACGATCCGCGATGTGGCCGAACGGGCCGGGGTGTCCAAGTCGCTGGTCTCACTGGTGCTGCGCGGTTCGCAGCAGGTGCGGCCCGAGAAGCGGGACGCCGTGCTCCGCGCCGTCCGGGAGCTGGACTACCGGCCCAACTCCGCGGCGCGCAGCCTCAGCGAGCAGCGCACCCGCACGATCGGCGTCCTGCTGCACGATCTGCGCAACCCCTGGTACGTCGACCTGCTCGACGGCCTCAACTCCCTGCTGCACACGGCGGGCCTGCGCACCGTCCTCGCCGACGCCCGGCTCAACCGCCGCACCGGCCAGGACCCGGCCGGGCCCTTCCTGGACCTCGGGGTGGACGGGCTGGTCGTCGTCGGCACCCTGCCCGACCCCGCCGCGCTCGCCCCGGCCGCCGCGCGCATACCCGTGGTGGTCGCCGGGGCCCGCGAGGAGGCGCCGCCCGGCGTCGACCTGGTCGCCGGCGATGACACCCACGGCGCGCGGCTCGTCACCGAGCACCTCGTCGGGCTCGGCCACCGCCGGATCGCGCACATCGCGGGCTACGGCGCCGTCGGCGAGCTGCGCCGGCGCAGCTTCGAGGCGACCATGCGGGCCCACGGCCTGGCCGAGGGCGCGCTGGTCGAGCCCAGCGACATGACGGAGGAGGGCGGCTACCGGGCGACCGTACGGCTCCTCGGGCGTCCCGGCCGGCCCACCGCCGTGCTCGCCGTCAACGACATCGCCGCCGTCGGCGCCCTGTCCGCGGCGGCCGAACTCGGTCTGCGCGTCCCGCACGACCTGTCCGTGACCGGGTACGACAACACGGCCGTCGCCCGGCTGCGCCATCTGTGGCTCACCACCGTCGACCACGCCGGACACGAGGTCGGCCGCCGCGCCGCCCGCTGCCTGCTGGACCGCTTCGAACGGCCGGGCGGCGAGGGCCGCACCCATCTCGCCGCGCCGGCCCTGGAGATCCGCGGGACCACCGCCCCGCCACCCGGTGCACCGCTCACAAGTTGATCGCGTACGCCTTGCGCAACGTCTCGTGCACCGTCCAGGTCGTACGGTCGCCCGCGCGCAGCACCGCCATGTCGCCGGGCCCGACCCTCAGCGTCGGCCCGTCCTCGACCTCGATCGTCGCCGACCCGCTGATCACCACGAACAGCTCGTCCGCCTCGGTGTCGGTCACCACGCCCGGCGTGATCTGCCAGATCCCGCGCACCTGACGGCCGTCCGCCGACTCCCACACCACCTTGCCGGTCACCTCGGGCGTCCCGGAAAGGATCTGCCCGGGCTCCAGCGGTTCCGGTTCGAGCTCGGCGTCGGGGATGCGGACAGCGAAACTGTGGGTCATACGCCCGACCCTAGCCAGCCGCGACCCCTGCCCGGCACCGACAGAGTGTGCGGGATCGTCCCGGAGGGCCGGACACTTCGTCGCGCATTCGGCCGGGACGGCTGGTCGGCCTCGGGGCCGGAAGGTCCGGTCCGTCATACACGGGGATCTGGTCGCTCGGTCGCGCGCGGGCCCGGGTGCCCCCTCGCCCACCCGGGCCGGACGCTGGTCGCGTATCCGCGTCGGACGCTTCGTTGCTGAGCCAGGCCGAACCTGGTCGCGCGTCCAGGCCGAACCCTGATCGCGAACCCAGCCCGGACGCTGGTCACCCACCCCGGCCCTGTGGCCGCCGGACCTACGCCCCGCGACCGAGGAGAGCCACGACGTCGACGACTGGCTCACGGTCACCGCGACCGGTCGGTGCGTCGGTGTGACGGCGGAGTCCACCGCCCACCAGTACCGGCGGCCCGGCGTGGTCTACCGCGCGGTGCGCGACGCCGAACCGGTCGCCGTGCGCCTCGCCTGGTGACGGGACGACCCGCATCCGGCCGGCCAGGCGGTGCTGGAGCTGCTGACCGAGCTGTACCGCACGCAGTGAAACACCCGAGTGGACGGGTGCGCGCCCCCCGTGCGGCCGCCGTGGCCGCGCGGGTCGAGGCCGTGGCGGACGGCGAGCCGAGGACATCCGCGACACCCAGGAACTGCGGGACCTCCTTTCGGCCGACGCACCGCTCGAACACCCCCCCGGGCCGCGCGAGGAGGCACTGGGGAAGTGACCGGCCCCCCAGATGAGGTAGGGTCGACCTGCACGATCACGCGGCAGACCGCGTGTCGGCCGCCGGGACGTGGCGCAGCTTGGTAGCGCACTTGACTGGGGGTCAAGGGGTCGCAGGTTCAAATCCTGTCGTCCCGACACGGCGAAGGGCCCTCACAGGGAAGACCTGTGGGGGCCTTTTTCACTGTCCGGGCTCACTGGAACGGCGTGGCCGAGCGCGTCATCTCCCCCGTGGATGACGCGCTCGGCCGCTCCCCCGGTGCCGGACTGCGGTCTCGTGTCCGCGTGCGGTGGACCGGGCCGTCACCAGCACATGACGGCCGTCTCGCCCGAACCCCAGGCGGAGTACAGGCGTACGCGGACGACATAGCGGCGGCCCTTGACGAGCCGGGCGCGGACGGTGGCGTTGCCGGCGGTGCCGCCGTCGTCCTGGGCGGTGAGATAGCGGGGTTCGCCGTCGCGTTCCTCGAAGACCACGACGACGGTGTCGGCGGCGCCGAAGACGCCCACCGTGTACTCGCGGGTCTCCGGCGGCTCCACGGCGAAGTCCGCCTGCCCGCCGGGCGCGAGCCGCAGCGGTGCCGACCGGAACGGCACCAGCTCGGGCGGCCGGGGCGCGCCCGCCGGCGGGTACCAGCGCAGCGCGAACTCCTTGTCCGCGGCGGACAGCGTGCCCGGCGGATGCAGCCCCCCGCGGTACTGCTCCGGCTCCAGGATCAGCCCCGGCGAAAACGGATACTCCATGATCGACTGCGGGTCCCAGACCGCGCCGTTGACCTCGTCCCGCTCCAGCTTGCGCAGGACGTTGACGTACGTCCGGTCCCGGGTCCAGAAGTTGGGCGGGCCCGCCAGCTCCTCGTAGACGGCCTCGTCGTCCCAGTGGATACCGGCGTACGGGCTCTGGTGCTCGTGCGTCATGCCCAGCGCGTGCCCGATCTCGTGCAGGGCCGTGGCGCGCTCCCCGGGCGCGGTCAGGTCCCAGCCGAAGTTCATGGTGCGCTCGTGCAGTCCGGCCCGCAGGGCGTCCCGGCCCACGAGCGACCAGGATCCGTCGCCGGGCTGGAACCCGATGCGCAGCTCCGCCTCCGACCGGTCGCCGACCTCGGTGAAGGTCAGCCCGATGCCGAGGCGCTGCCACTCGTCGAAGCACTCCCGGACGACGTCCTGCTGTTCCTTGCTGCCCGCCCACGGCACCCGGCGGGTCTCCCCGGTCCCCGGCACGGGGATGACGGAGCCGTCGGTGTCGCCGTCGAAGAAGCAGTAGTGCAGCACGGTGCCGTTGACCCACATCCGGTGCCCCCGGACGAGCGCACCGATCCGCTCGGCGGCCAGCCCCGGCGCGAAGGCGGGGGCGGGCTGCTGCGCGAGGGAGCAGTAGCGTGCGGTCATGGGCCCAGACTGCCGTCCGGCGGCCCCGGGCGCCTGAGTCGGGGTCTACTCAACCGCCCCTGTATCAGGACTGAGTAGCGCGGCTCCTGCTGACGTGATGACTTACGAACAGGACGTGAAGACCCTCCACCTGCCCTGGCCCTTCACCGGGCGGGAGGACGAACTGGAACTGGTCCGCCGCTCGCTCGCGGCCGGCCGGCCCGGCATCGTGGTCACCGGACCGGCCGGCGTGGGCAAGACCCGGCTGGTCACGGAGGCCGTCCGCGGCACCGACTGCGTCCGGGCGGCCGGCAGCCCCGAGTCCCGGGGCATCCCCTTCGCCGCGTTCGCGCACCTGCTGCCCGAGTCCGTCACCCTGCACCGCGCGCTGCGGCTGCTGTCCGGCGTACGGCTGCTGCTGGTCGACGACGCCCACTGGCTGGACGAAGCCTCGGCCGCCCTCGTCCACCAGCTCGCCGTGCACGGCCGCACCCGGCTGGTGGTCGTCGCCACCGACGGCGCACCCGTGCCCGGCGCGGTGTCCCGGCTGTGGACCGGCGAACTGCTGCCCCGGCTCGCCGTGGAGCCGCTGCCCGCCGAGGAGACCGCCCAGCTCGCCGCGGCGGGCGCGGGCCGCCCGCTGGAACCGCTCACCGTACGGCGGCTGCACCGGCTGTGCCGGGGCGATCTGCGGCTGCTGCGCGACCTGCTGGGCGCGGTGCGCGAGAGCGGGCTGCTCACCCGGGTGCCCGGCACCGACGAGTGGGCCTGGCGGGGCCCCGTCCCACTCACCCCGGCCGTCCGCGAGCACACCGCGCCGGTCCTCGACCGCACCGGTCCCGGCGAGCGGGAGACCCTCGACCGGCTGGCCTTCGCCGAGCCGCTGGCGGCCGACGCCGACGCCTTCGACCCGGACGTGCTCGAACACCTGGAGGCGGCCGGGCTGATCCACCTCGACGAGCGGCACGGCCTCCGCCTCGTCCACCCCCTCCACGGCCCGGCCCTGCGCGCCACGGCCGGAAGGCTGCGGGCGCGGCGGCTGACCGGCACGCCCGGCCGGTACGCGCCCGCGCTCACCGCCGAGGCGGCCACGCTGGCCCGGCGGATCGCCGACGCCGACGTGCGGCCGCTGCCCACGCCCGTGGGGGAGTGGCTGGCCGCGGAGGGCGGGCCGGTGCCGCCCGGGTACGCCGCCGTGCGCGCCCGCTACGCCCGGCTGCGCGGCGACCTGCGCGAGGCCGCCGCCTGGGCCCGCCAGGGCGCGGACGACACCGCCTGCCGCGTCGAACTCGCCCTGGCCGCCGCCCAGTCGGGCGACGCGGAGACCGCGCTGGGCGCCCTCGACGGCCGTACGGCGCGGGGCCCGGCGGCGGTGTGGACGGCCGCCGCGCAGGGGGAGACGGACGCGTGCGCACCGGCACCCGCTCAGAACTGCGCCGCCTCGGACGACATGTACGACGTGTACGACGCCGTACGCCTCGGCGCCCCCGAGTCCGTGCTCGGCCTGCTGCCCGCCGGGAGCCTGTTCGCGGAGCACGCCGCCGCCCTCGCCCGCCGTGACGGCCCGGCCCTCGACCGAGTGGCCGCCCGCTTGGAGGAACGCGGCTTCCTGCTCTTCGCGGCGGAGGCCCGCGCCCAGGCCGTCCCGGCCCACCGCGACCCCAGTGCCGCGCGCACGGCCCGCACCCGCGCGGTCGCCCTGGCCCGCCGCTGTCCCGGTGCCCGCACCCCCGCCCTCTCCGGCTTGGTCCTCGGCGAACTCACCACCCGCCAGCGCCAGATCGTCACCCTCGCCGCGGCCGGCCTCAGCAACCGCCAGATCGCCGAACGGCTGACCCTGTCCGTCCGCACGGTGGGCAACCACCTCTACAGCGCGTACGCCCGGCTCGGCGCGAGCGACCGGGGGGCGCTGCCCTGGCTGGTGGAGCTGCCGGCGCCGCAGCCCGCGTGAGGCGGCACCCGAGTGCCCGTCAGGTGTCCGGGAGGAGGAGCCAGATCTCGGAGAAGGCGAGACCGTGCTCGGAAGTCACCGTCCCGCACGGGCAGCCCAGGATGATCCGGCGCCCTCCGCAGGCCACCGTCCACGGGCCGTCCGCGGCCCCGCACCCCGGGCAGCGGAAGGTCTCGGCCGTCCACACCCCGTACCCGGGCCGGCCGTAGCGACGGAACCGGCCCGCGTACCGGACGCTCCAGGGCACGGCCGGGGGCGTCAGCCGGGCGGTGCCGGGCGGGCGCGGCGCGGCCAGGTCCGTGAACAGGGCAGCCAGCTCCGGGAGCAAGGCCTCACCCACGTCGGTCGGCGGCACGGCCGCGGCGCCGTCCGGCCGCCCCGGCACCCCGTACCTCGCCGCCGCGGCGGCGGCCGGCGGGGTCGGGTGGCCGTGCCAGGGCAGGAAGGCCCGCGCCACGGCGGCCAGCAGCGCGGCGGCGGCCGGGCTGACGGCGCCCGCGTCGAGATGGTGCAGGGTGGTGCGCAGGACGCGCTGGAGCCGTCGGTCCCGGTCCGTGGCCCGCATCCGGGCGCTCGCGCCCCGCCGCCGAGGGAGTGGAGCGGTCAGACGGGTGAGGACGGCCCCCGCCGCGGCGGCGTCGGCCGGGGCGGGCCGCCACCGCCCGGCGTCCAGCAGCGACCGGGCCCGCACGGCTTCCCGCGCGAGGGCCCGTGCGGGCAGCGCGGGAGCGTCGAGGGCTCCCCGTCCCGTGCTCCCACCACTCGTCATGGCGCGATCCCCCGTGGCCTTGTCCTGCCGTACGGGGGAGATCCCATCACACGCACGAGTCGGGGCTCGGCGCTCCGTCCGTCAGGCCGCGCGGGAGCCGGGAGTCAGCAGGTTCACGTGGGCAGCGGGAGGCGTCGAGCCCCCCGTCCGTGCTGGGTCCGCTCGGCGCGGGACTCACGCCGCCCCGAACGCGGTGAACGCCCACCCCGTCGCCTGGTGCAGGGCGTCTCCCGGCAGAGCCGCGCGGGCGTCGCGCAGGGCCTCGGCGAGGGACAGACCGGAACCGAGCCCCTTGTGCAGGGCGAGCATCAGCGGGACCACCGCGGCGTCGTTGACCGGCGCGCTGCTCGCGACCACCCCCGCCGTGCCCAGCGGCAGCAGCGCGGTGACCAGGCCCAGCAGCTCGTCCGCACCGACCGAGGCGAGCCGTGCGGTGTCGCAGCTGGAGAGGATGATCCGGTACGGGCTGCGGTCCAGGCGCTCGAAGTCGTGGACGATGAGCGGGCCGTCCGCCATGCGCAGGGACGAGAACATCGGGCTGTCCGCGCGGAACGTGCCGTGCGCGGCGATATGGGCGAGCGCCGCGCCGTCCAGCTCCCGCAGCACCCGCGGTACCCGCGCGTCCTCGTCCTCCAGCACCCGTGCCTCGGCGTACCGGTCGGCCACCTCCGGCACCTCGGCGCCGCCGGTCGCCAGGCCCGGCCCGCGGACCAGCACGTAGCCGCCACCCGGCGGCGGCTCGGTCTCCCGGGCCCGCAGCCAGCTGCTCGCCGACGGCGACACGCTCACCACCCGCTCCCGCAGCGACGGCAGCAGCGCCCACGGCACCCGGTGCAGCCGCGCGGGCGGCACGATCACCACCGGCCCCGGGCCCAGATGCGCGGCCGCCGGCCCGAGCAGCAGCTCCTCGAGACGGCGGCCCGCCGCCTCCACCACCGGCAGCCGGGCCTCGGCCCCGGGATGGGCCAGCCGCCGCAGCCCCGCCTGGACGTGCTCGGCCTCCACCTCCGCCTCCGCCAGCAGGCCCGCCTCGAACCGGCGCACCCGGCCCCGCCCGCACAGCAGCACCTGCACCCGCCCGTCCAGCACCGCGAGTTCGACCAGCCGGGTCTCGCCCAGCCGCGCCAGCAGGCGGGGCACATCGAAGCGGTGCCCGTCGCCGGGCGCGCCGCCGCGTATGTGCAGCGTCCGGGACCGCACCTCCCGTTCCAGCCGGCGCTGCTCCCGCTCCAGCGCCGGTATGGGACGGCTCTCCCGGCGAGCCGCCTCCGCGCGGGCCGCGATCTCGCGGAACGCGGTCAGTCCGCTCAGCAGCGCCGGATCCGCCGGGGGACGGGTGGGCGGCGCGGACAGCACGGTGGCCCGCCAGCGCTCGCTCCACATCAGCAGCCGGCGCGGCCCGCCCCCGGCGAGGCTGGCCTGCTGGGCGAGCGCGGCCAGTTCGGCGCCCTGCTCGGTGGCCCGCGCCCGCAGCTCGGACGCGCCGAGCGTCATACGGTGGTCGTCCAGCACGTCGAGACCGCGCCGGCACGCCTCCAGCACGCCCCGCGCCGAACCGGCCGCCCGGGCCCGCAGCGCCTGCGCCGCCCACCCCGTCATCCGGGCCAGCGGCGGCCCGCTGTGCCGACCGCGCGCGGCCACCGCCAGATGGCGTTCCGCGTCCGCCGTCCAGCCCAGGGCCAGCGCGATCCGGCCGGCCAGCAGCGACGCCTCCGGCGCGGCCGGCGCCCCGAACGACGACAGCCGCTCGGCCACCGCGGCGGCGTCCGCGACCAGCCGGCCGGAGCAGCGCCCGGCGGCCACCCGCGCCTCGATGAGCACCAGCCGGGCATGCGTCTCCCACCAGGTGCGCCGCTGCCCGGAGAACAGCCGCACCGCCACCGCGGCGCGGGCGATCGCGGTGTGCGGATCGCCCGCCAGCCGGGCCGCGCGCGCCGCGGCGAGCAGCAGCTCGGCCTTGCGGGTGGACTGCCCGCCCATGCCGTCCAGGACGGCGATCGCCGCGTCCGCCTCGGCCAGTGCCTCCGGGGCCAGCCCGGCCGCCATCAGCACCTCGCAGCGCCGGATGTTGAGCATGAACGTCGGCGTGCCCAGCTTGGCGTACCGCTCCTCCGCCTCGTCCAGCAGCCGCAGCGCGGCCGGGATGTCCCCGGACCGGAACGCGGCCAGCCCCCGGCTCTCCACCGCGTCGGCCTTGTCGTGCTCCTGGCCGGTGGTCTCCCACAGCGCCTCCGCGGCGGTGAAGTCGGCGTCCGCCCGCTCCACCGCGCCCAGCGCGAGATGCACGGTCGCCCGCAGCGTCAGCGCCCGCGCCGTCCAGATCACGTCGTCCGCCTGCCGCAGCACGGGAATCGCCCGGCGCACGTCCTCCAGCGCCTCGCGGTGATGGCCCAGCACCCACCAGACGTACGCCCTGCGATACCGCACCCTCGCCCGGGTGTGCCCCGTGCCCCGCGCGACGCCCCGGTCGAACGCCGCGAGGCCCTGCCGGGTGCGGCCCGCGTGCACCAGGGCCACGCCGAGCGTGCCGAGGACGTCCGCCTCACGTTCCGCGGAATCCGCGCGCGCCGCCAGGTCGCGGGCACGCCGGAGATGGTGCAGGGCGATCCGCAGATCGCCGAAGTCCCGCTGCCAGATGCCGATCACCTGGTGCGCCACGGAGGCGTGCAGCGGTGAGGGACCGGTGGCGAGCACCTCCTGGGCCCGGTCCAGCGCCTCGTTCGGGGCGGCGAACACCATCGGCAGCAGTTCGAGAACCGAGTCGCTTCCCGCTCTCACTCCACGGATGGTAGTGGCCGCCGCCGTGCGGAACCACGGGCCGCCGATTCGTCTCTGTATCAGTCAGCGACTTCACGGCTCTAGTTGACGAACGTCGCGACAACGGGGAGGACACGCCATGGCACCACAGCGATTCCGCGAGCAGTTCGACCAGATCCAGCGCGCGATGCGCGACGTCCCGCTCGCCATGGGACCGGACGACTCCGCGGAGTTCCTCTACGAGAAGGGAGTCGTCCTCGCCCGCGACGGCGAGGAGGCGCAGATCGTCGAGGACGCCGTGCGCACCTTCTTCACGGAGGCGCCCGACCTCACCCCCGACACGGTGCGCCGGGCAAGCCCGCGACGCAACCGCTCCGGCATCACCCGGATCCAGGTCGGCGACCCCGGGGAGGGCGCCCCGGGCGCGGACCGCGCGGTGGCGGGCGCGCTGCGCGCCCTGCGGCGGGCGGAGGGCCGCGCGGGCCGCCGGCTGGTCAGCCGCAACCACGTGGTGTCGATCGCGGTCAACGCCTGCCCCGGCGACGAACCCGCCCCCGCCCCGCCGCACGAGCCGCCGAACCCGGCCGCCGCGGAGGGCCTGCACGACCCGGACACCGCCGTCGGCGTCCTCGTCGTCGACACCGGCCTGATGAGCGACTACCGCTCCTACCCGCTGCTCGCCCACACGGACGGCGACCTCCAGATCCAGGAGACCGACGAACGGGGCTTCCTCCAGCAGTACGTCGGCCACGGCACGTTCATCGCCGGGCTGGTCGCCGCCGTGGCGCCCAACACCGACGTCACCGTACGGAACTCGCTGAACGACGCCGGGGCGATCCTGGAGTCGGAGTTCGGCGAGAAACTCTTCGAGGCCGTCGACGCGAGCGGCTGGCCCGACATCCTCAGCCTCTCCGCGGGCACCTCCAACGGCCGTACCGACGGTCTCCTCGGCGTCCAGGCGTTCATGGAGGAACTGCGCGAGCAGCACACCCTGCTCGTCGCCTGCGCCGGGAACAACGCCAGCGCCACCCCCTTCTGGCCCGCCGCCTACGCCGACCTGCCCGGCTGGGAGGACAGCGTGCTCTCGGTCGGTGCCCTGCGCGGCGACGGCGAGTTCGGCGCCTGCTTCAGCAACCACGGGGCCTGGGTGAAGGTCTACGCCCCCGGCGAACGGCTGACCGGCGCCCTGACCGGCTGGGCCGCCCCGATGCCGTACGTGTACCAGCACTCGACGTACGACGCCTGCCGCTACGGCTTCGGCTACGGCTGCACCTGCCAGTACCCCCGGCACACCGGCGCGCTCAGCGACGAGGGCGCCACCGGCAAGCCGGACCAGGTCATGTTCCGGGGACTCGCGCAGTGGAGCGGCACCTCGTTCGCCACCCCTGTGGTCGCCGGGCTGATCGCCGCCCACATGACGGCGCACAAGGAGACCGACCCGCGCGCCGCCCGCCGGCAAGTGCTGGCGGCGAACACCGAGTTCGCGGAGGTGCGCGGGGCGCATGTGCCGGCGCTGCTGCCGCCCACCTGGCGGGCCGTGCCGGTCGAACTGCCGGTGGCCGTCGCATGAGGAACGGAGCATGCCCACCCACGGCGTACGATGACTTGCCGTACACGAGGGGTGGGGCCTTGGACCGTGCAGATGTCGGCGCGCTCGTCCAGTCCGCCGTCGACGGCGACGCGGCGGCCTGGAAAGCGCTCGTGGAAGGGCTGAGCCCGCTGGTGTGGTCGGTCGTGCGCGCCCACCGGCTCTCCGACGCCGACGCGCACGAGGTCTACCAGACGGCCTGGTTCCGCTTCGCCCAGCACCTCGGGCGGATCCGAGAACCGCACAAGGCGGGATCCTGGCTGGCGACCACCGCGCGCAACGAGTCGCTCAAGGTGATCAGAGGCTGGCAGCGGCTGACACCGACCGACGATCCGCAACTCCTGGACCGGGTCAGCGAGGACCGTACGCCGGAGCAGTCGCTGCTCGACTCCGAGGAGGCGGCCGCGCAGAGCGAGCGGGTCCGGCGGCTGTGGCAGGAGTTCGAGGAGCTGGGGGAGCGGTGCCGGCAGCTGCTGCGGGTGCTGATGGCCTCGCCGCCGCCCAGTTATCAGGAGGTGTCCGCCGCCCTGGGCATCGCCGTCGGCAGCATCGGGCCGCTGCGCCAGCGCTGTCTGCGCCGGCTGCGGGCCCGACTCGACGCACGGGGAGCATCGTGAACCACATCGACAACGGCGCCGCCGGCGCCGACGACGGATTCGGCGAGGACGCCGTCCCGGACGAAGCCGCGCTGGACGACACGGAGTTCGGGGCCGGGCTGCTGGAGGAGGAGCTGCGCCAGGCCGCGGCCATCCTCGACCCGGTCCCGGCCGAGCTGCGCCGCCTGGCCGTGGACGCCTACGCCCTGTACGACCTCGACGCCCGGCTCGCCGAGCTGACCTTCGACTCGCTGGTGGACGCCATCCCGGTGCGCGGCGCGACCGACGTACCCCGGATGCTGACCTTCCGCACCGGCGAGCTGAGCGTCGACGTCGAGGTGACCGCGCACGGGCTGATCGGCCAGGTGCTGCCGCCGCAGCCGGCCCGCATCGAGGTCCTCGGCGGCCCGCACCCCGCCGCACCGGCCACCCTCACCGCCGACACCATGGGCCGCTTCGCCGGCGAGCTGCCGCGCACCGGCCCCTTCGCCCTGCGGCTGCGGACCGGCGGGGAGGTGGTCGTGACGGAGTGGATGCGGGCGTGACCGCGCCATGGGCCCGGGGCTTCAGCGCGGTACGGCGGTGACGAGCGCCGCGAGCGCGTCCGCCAGCCGCTCCAGCCCCGGCCCGGCCGGGCCGCCCGGCTCCGTCATGTAGGTGTCCCGGCGGATCTCCACCATCAGCGCGGAGACCCGCGGGTCCGTGCCGTAGTACTCCAGCGGTACGTACGTCCCGCTGAACGGGCTGTCCAGCCCGACGCCCGCCCCGAAGGCTCCGCGCGCGGCGGCGAGCAGTCCGGGCGGCGTGTGGAAGGAGTCCGTGCCCAGGCACACGGGCGGACGCGGGCCCGCGCCGTGCAGCTCGTAGGGCAGTGCCCGGCTCGGATACGAGTGCACGTCGATGATCACCGCCCGCCCGGTCGCGGCCAGCCGCCCGGCCACGGCGTCCGCCATGGCCCGCGCGTACGGCCGGAAGTACCGCTCGATCAGCGGCTCGGGGTCGTGGCCCTCGGCCCGCAGCACCTCCATGTGGGTGGTCCGCGTGTACACGGCCCCCATTCCCACGGCGAGCATCTCCTCCCGCTCGTCCGGGAACCGCTCCGGGTCCACCACCAGCCGCGCCAGCCGGTTGACGAACCGCCAGGGCGTGACCCCCGCCAGCTCCGCCGCCCGCGCCGCGATCTCCGCCGTGTGCGCGTCGACGATGTGGTCCAGCTCCCGCTCCAGCGCCGGGTCGTCCAGCACGATCCCCGCGCGCACCTCTGCCGGTATCTCCCGCGCGGAATGCGGCACATGCAGAATGACCGGCGAGTCGCCGGCACCGGGCAGCAGCTCGAAGGACGGGGACATGGGGCGGCTCCGGAGATGGGGGAACGGGGAGACGGGGCCGCCCCGGTCGGGCAGCTGCCGACCGGGGCGGTTACGGAGAACCCCTTACGGGGCGAGCGTCAGCTCAGGGACGCCAGGGCCTCGTTCCAGGTGGGCGAGGGGCGCATGATCGTGGCGGCCTTGGCCGGGTCGGGCTGGTAGTAGCCGCCGATGTCGGCCGGCTTGCCCTGGACGGCGTTCAGCTCCTCGACGATCTTCTGCTCGTTCGCCGCGAGCGTCTCGGCGAGCGGGGCGAAGGCCTTCGCAAGCTCGGCGTCGTCGGTCTGCTTGGCCAGCTCCTGCGCCCAGTACAGGGACAGGTAGAAGTGGCTGCCGCGGTTGTCGATGCCGCCGACGCGACGGGTCGGGGACTTGTCCTCGTTGAGGAAGGTCGCCGTGGCCCGGTCGAGGGTGTCGGCCAGCACCTTGGCGCGGGTGTTGCCGGTGAACGTCGCGTACTGCTCCAGCGACGGCACCAGGGCGAAGAACTCGCCGAGGGAGTCCCAGCGCAGGTAGTTCTCCTTGACCAGCTGCTGGACGTGCTTCGGCGCGGAGCCGCCGGCGCCCGTCTCGAACAGGCCGCCGCCCGCCATCAGCGGGACCACCGACAGCATCTTGGCGCTGGTGCCCAGCTCCAGGATCGGGAAGAGGTCGGTCAGGTAGTCACGCAGGACGTTGCCGGTGACCGAGATGGTGTTCTCGCCGCGGCGGATGCGCTCCACCGACAGCTTGGTGGCCTCGACCGGGGAGAGGATGCGGATGTCCAGCCCCTCGGTGTCGTGCTCCGTGAGGTACTGCTCGACCTTGGCGATCAGGTTGGCGTCGTGCGCGCGGGTCTCGTCGAGCCAGAACACGGCCGGGTCGCCGGTGGCGCGGGCGCGGGTGACGGCGAGCTTCACCCAGTCCCTGATCGGCGCGTCCTTGGTCTGGCAGGCGCGGAAGATGTCGCCCTGGGAGACCGGCTGCTCGATCACGACGTTGCCGGCCTGGTCGACCAGGCGGACGGTGCCGGCGGCCGGGATCTCGAAGGTCTTGTCGTGGGAGCCGTACTCCTCGGCCTTCTGCGCCATCAGGCCGACGTTCGGCACCGAGCCCATGGTGGACGGGTCGTAGGCGCCGTTGGCCTTGCAGTCCTCGATGACGGCCTGGTAGACGCCCGCGTAGCTGGAGTCCGGCAGCACGGCGAGGGTGTCGGCCTCCTGGCCGTCCGGGCCCCACATGTGGCCGGAGGTGCGGATCATCGCCGGCATGGAGGCGTCGACGATGACGTCCGACGGGACGTGCAGGTTGGTGATGCCCTTGTCGGAGTCGACCATCGCCAGGGCAGGGCCCTCGGCCAGCTCGGCGTCGAAGGAGGCCTTGATCTCGGCGCCCTCGGGCAGCGACTCCAGGCCCTTGTAGATGCCGCCGAGGCCGTCGTTCGGGGAGAGGCCGGCGGCGGCCAGCGTCTCGCCGTAGCGCTCGAAGGTCTTCGGGAAGAAGGCGCGGACCACGTGGCCGAAGATGATCGGGTCGGAGACCTTCATCATCGTGGCCTTCAGGTGCACGGAGAACAGCACGCCCTCGGCCTTGGCGCGGGCGACCTGGGAGGCCAGGAACTCGCGCAGGTGGGCGACGCGCATCACGGAGGCGTCGACGACCTCACCGGCGAGCACCGGTACGGACTCGCGCAGCACGGTGGTGGTGCCGTCCTCGGCGACCAGCTCGATCTTCAGCGCGCCGTCCTCGGCGATGACGGCCGACTTCTCGGTGGAGCGGAAGTCGTTCTCGCCCATGGTGGCCACGTTCGTCCTGGACTCGCCGGTCCAGGCGCCCATGCGGTGCGGGTGGGTCTTGGCGTAGTTCTTGACGGAGGCCGGGGCGCGGCGGTCGGAGTTGCCCTCGCGCAGGACCGGGTTGACGGCGGAGCCCTTGACCTTGTCGTAGCGGGCCTTGATCTCCCGCTCCTCGTCGGTCTTCGGGTCGTCCGGGTAGTTCGGCAGCGCGTAGCCCTGGGCCTGCAGCTCGGCGACGGCGGCCTTCAGCTGCGGGATCGACGCCGAGATGTTGGGCAGCTTGATGATGTTGGCCTCGGGCGTCTTGGCCAGCTCGCCCAGCTCGGCCAGCGCGTCCGGGATGCGCTGGTCCTCGGTGAGGTACTCCGGGAACACGGCGATGATGCGCCCGGCCAGCGAGATGTCCCGCGTCTCCACGGCGACACCCGCCTGCGAGGCGTACGCCTTGACCACCGGCAGGAAGGAATACGTCGCCAGGGCCGGGGCCTCGTCAGTGTGCGTATAGATGATGGTCGAGTCAGTCACCGGGTGCTCCGCTCCACGTCTGCAACATTGCTCGACATCAAGATATCTCGTGATCGCCTCTGGATCGACAGCGGTACGGATACGACCGGCGCCCGTGCATGGACATGACCGCAACGGGCAGATGTCGATCTGCTCGGTCCCCGCCGATCGCGCCCGTGGGGGGCGCCCCTACCCGAAGGACGGAAACATGCGACGCACCCGGCTCAGAGCCGTGTTCGGTGCCTTACTCCTGACCCTGCTGGCCCTGCTCGGCGCCGCCCCCGGCGCCGTGGCGACCCCGGCCACCACGACGACCACCCTGCCGATCCAGTACCACACCGACACGGTCGTGGATCCGGTGCACCAGCGACTGTTCATCGCCGACCGGGTCAGCGGCTCGATCGTCGTCACCGACTTCGACGGCCGGATCGTGCGGACGCTCACCGGCCTGCCCGGCGCGGCCGACCTGGTGCTGTCCCCGGACGCCCGCACGCTGTACGCGGCGCTCAGCCTCGGCGACGCCATCGTCGCCCTCGACACCGCCACGTACCGGACGAAGGCGCGCTATCCCACCGGCACCGGCGCCCCCACCGGCCCGGTCCGGCTCGCGCTCGTGGACGGCACCCTCTGGTTCAGCTACGGCGAGCAGTGGGAGAGCAACCTCGGCTCCCTCACCCTGGGCCGCCGTCCGGTGGTGCGCCTGGCCCACCTGCCCTCGGGCACCTGGCCGGGCCCGCCGATGCTGCTGTCCGCGCCCAGCGCGCCCGGCCTGGTGATCGCCGGTGACCAGCACTCCAGCGGGGGCACGGTCACCGTGTACGACGTGACCTCCGGGGCGCCCGTGGTGCGGACCACGAAGGACAACCCCGGCGGCATCTCCGCCGTGAACGACCTGGCCCTGTCGCCCGACGGCCGCACGCTCTTCGCGGTGAGCGGGGCGCCCTACCACCACCTGGCCTTCCGGCTCGCCGACCTGTCGGTGGCGCACATCTACCCCACCACCAGCTACCCGACCGCCGCCGCGGTGTCGGCCCAGGGCACGATCGCGGCGGGCATCGACCAGTCCTACGGCGAGGACGTCTTCCTCTTCGCCCCCGGTGCCGACGCCCCCTCCCGGGTCGTCGACCTGGACCCGGGCTCCGCCCAGTACCTGCGCCCGCACGGGCTGATCTGGTCCCCGGACGGAACCCGGCTGTTCGCGCTGACCGGCGAGTACCAGGTTCCGCTGCGGCTGCATGTGATCCACGCGTAGACCCGCCGGGCGCGGCGGCGGCTCAGTCGAGGCGGGCGGCGGACACCCCGCCCGCCTCCTCCGCGCCGTCGCGCTGCTGCGGGATGGACACCCCGCCCTGCCGCAGCGTCACCGTGCGGGCCGGAACCGGGACGCTGATGCCCTCCGCGCGGTAGCGGCGGTGCAGGCGCTTGATGAACTCGTGCTTGATCCGGTACTGGTCGCTGAACTCGCCGACGCCGAGGATCACCGTGAACCCGATCCGCGAGTCGCCGAAGGTGTGGAAGCGGACGGCGGGCTCGTGCTCCGGGACGGCGCCGGTGACGTCCGTCATCACCTCGGTGACCACCTCGCAGGTCACCCGCTCCACCTGCTCCAGGTCGCTGTCGTAGCCGACCCCCGCCTGGACCATGATGGTCAGCTCCTGCTCGGGCCGGTTGTAGTTGGTCATGTTGGTCCCCGCGAGTTGCCCGTTGGGGATGATGACCAGGTTGTTGGAGAGGTTGCGGATCGTGGTCTGCCGCCAGTTGATGTCGGTGACATAGCCCTCCTCGCCGCTGCTCAGCCGGATGTAGTCGCCCGGCTGCACGGTCTTCGAGGCGAGGATGTGCAGGCCCGCGAAGAGGTTGGCGAGGGTGTCCTGGAGGGCCAGCGCGACCGCCAGACCGCCCACGCCGAGCGCGGTGAGCATCGGCGCTATGGAGATGCCCAGGGTCTGGAGCACGACGAGGAAGCCGAGCGCCAGCACCATCACCCGGGTGATGTTGACGAAGATCGTGGCCGACGCGGCGACGCCCGAGCGGGACTGGGCCACCGACCGCACCAGATTGCCCACGACCCGGGCCGACGCCACCGTCACCACGAAGATCAGCAGCACGGTGAGGGTCTGGTTGGTGTGGTGCTGCACGGTCCGGGTCAGCGGCAGCGCCGCCGCCGCGGCCGCCGCCCCGCCGGCCACCGCCGCCCACGGCAGCACCGTGCGCAGCGCCTCCACGATGACGTCGTCACCGCTCCAGCGGGTGCGGTCGGCCTGCTTGCCCAGCCAGCGCAGCAGCAGCCGCAGCGCGAACGCGGCCAGCAGGCCCGCGGCCAGGGCGACGCCGCCGAGGATGAGGTCGTCCAGGGTCAGCGCGCGGGTCATCGGTCACCTCCGGAAGGACGTTCCGCGGCAAACGGGGCCGCCGGCGGCCGGATGTGAGGTCTCGTCACGTTGTCACCTGCTCGATTCCGGGATGTGCGACCGTTCATCCTGCCGTATCCGGCACGCCAGTTCGTACCGGGACCGGGGCCGGCCGCACCCCGCTCAGACGATGCCCTCGGCGAGTTCCGCCTGGTCACGGTCGGATCCGTACGCCGCGGTCGTGGGCGTTCCGTACGAACGGCGGGCGACGAACCACCACACCGTGGCGAGCACGAGTACGACGGCGAGGGCGACGGACGCGTAGTTCATCGTGTCGACCGTCACCGGCGAGGACTGCGGCAGGCAGAACAGCACCGTCACACACGCCACCCACACCACCGCGGTCCAGCCGATCGGCCTGCTCCACCGGCCCAGGCTCCAGGGACCGGGCGTGAAGCGGTCCCCGGCGCGCAGCCGCAGGAAGACCGGGATGGCGTACGCCGGGGTGATGCCGATGACGTTGATGGCCGTGACCGCGCCGTACGCCGTCGCCGAGTACAGCGACGGCAGGGCCAGCACAGCGGCGACCGCCACCGACAGCCACACCGCGGCGACCGGCGTCTGGGTCCTGGCGCTGACCTTGCGCCACAGCCGTGAGCCGGGCAGTGCCCCGTCCCGGCTGAACGCGAACACCATCCGGCTGGCCGCGGCGACCTCGGCGTTGCCGCAGAACAGCTGGGCCACGATCACCACGAGGAGCAGCGCGCTCGCCCCGTTCGTGCCGAGCCCGTCGAGCAGGATCTGCGCGGGCGGCACCCCGGTCTCGCTGGCCCGGGTCGCGTCGTAGTCCTGGATGGCGAAGGTCAGTCCGGCGAGCAGCACGAACCCGGCGATCCAGGACGCCCAGATGGCGCGGACGATGCCGCGGGCCGCCGCCACCGAGGCGCCCGCGGTCTCCTCCGAGAGGTGGGCGGAGGCGTCGTAGCCGGAGAACGTGTACTGGGCGAGCAGCAGGCCGATCGCGGCGACGTAGAGCGGGTTGTCCCAGCCGGTGTCGTTGACGAACTCGGTGAAGACGAACGACGGCGACTGGTGGTGCTCCGGGACGATCGCCAGCGCGCCGACGATCAGCGCGACCCCGGCCAGGTGCCACCACACGCTGATCGAGTTGAGCACGCTGACCAGCCGGACCCCGAACAGGTTCAGCACGGCGTGCAGCAGCAGGATCACGACGAAGATCAGCATTGTCTTCTCGGGGGTCGGCTCGAACCCGAACCGGAGGTTCAGGAACGCGCCGGTGAACAGGGCGGCGCCGTAGTCGATGCCGGCGATCGCGCCGAGCAGACCGAGCAGATTCAGCCAGCCGGTGTACCAGCCCCAGCGCCGGCCGCCGAGCCGGTCGGCCATGTAGTACAGCGCGCCGGAGGTGGGATAGGCGCTGGTGACCTCCGCCAGCGCGAGCCCCACGCACAGCACGAACAGGCCGACGCCCGCCCAGCCCCACAGCATCACCGCGGGACCGCCCGCGCCCATGCCGAAGCCGTACAGGGTCATGCAGCCGGACAGGATCGAGATCACCGAGAAGCTGATCGCGAAGTTGCCGAAGCCGCCCATCCGGCGGGCGAGCACCGGCCGGTAGCCCAGTTCGCGCAGGCGTTGCTCCTCGTCCTGCTGCTGGGCGCCGAGGGTGGTGCGGGACATGCGGAACCTCCTGGAAGGCGAAGCGGGGACGTCAGGGGCGCCGGGCCCCCGTCCTGCTGCGGGCGCGGGCCTGCTGGAAGACCTCAGCGGCCTGCGCGTGGTCACCGGGCGCGGTGGTGCGGTGGGCCCACGGCAGCGGCGTCCAGTACGGGCCGACCGCGTCGAACACCCGGTCCGCCTCGGCGAACCGCAGCGCGCCCCACAGGGCATGGGCGAGATGGTTGAGGTCGAGCGGGCCGCGCTCGGCGGCCGTGGTCGGCTCGAACCAGCCGTGGAACGCCCGCAGCGCCTCCCGGGAGGCGTCCTCGGCGACCCAGTGCAGGTCGAGTGCGGCGTCGCGGCCGCCGTCGCGCCGGTAGCGCTCGACCCGGACGTACAGCGGCAGCAGCCGCAGCGGCGAGCCCGGCGGTGCCGCGTCGGCCGCCCAGTGCGCGAAACCCGCCGCCTCCGCCAGCCGTCCGGACGCCGAACGGCCGTACAGGAACTGGAGCATCCGGTGGTGGGCCTCACGGTTGTACGGGTCGCGCCGGCCGGCCTCCGCCAGCAGGCCCCACGGGCCGGGCGGCAGCATCGGCTCCGGCGGCGCCACCCGGTGCTCCGCCCAGCGCTGCTCCTCGTCGAGCCGGGACAGCGCCAGCAGGCACACCCAGGGCACCGGGTCGTGCGGCGCGGCACGCGTCAGGGCGTCACTCGCCCGCCACGCCTCGTGCCACAACTCCGTGGTGCGGCCGTGCCGTTCACGATGGGCCCGCAAGGCCCGCTCGACGGCCACCCGGGCGTGCATCAGGGCGGCCGGGAGGCTGTGCGGCTCCTCGGCGAGCCAGGCCCGCACCACATCGGTGCCGGCGGCGGCCGCCGCCAGGACCTGGGTGCGCTGTGTCCACTGCCGCCAGGACGCGGTCTCCGCGAGCAGGGCGCGCATGGACATCCAGCGCCCGGCGCGCACCTCCTGGAGGGCGGCGCGCAGCGCGGTGTCGGGTCCGGCGGGATCGTAGGCGGGTCGTGCTCCGTCTTTGGCCATCACCCTCCCGCCCCGGTCGACGGGCGGGTCAGGATGGCGAGCTGGTGTGTCAACAGCCCTCCCCCGAGCGGCGGTTGATGAGATCGTGTTCGGTCGGCGGCCACTATAGAGGCGGGTGTTCCGGATGAGACGCCGGTTTCGCCATACGGGAGAACGGCCACCCGCCGCGCGACTGCTGACCGTGGGTCAGCGGCGCTTGACGCGGCGTGGCCGGCGACGGCAGGCTGTCGGCCCGTGATCACCACGGGGCGGGAGGCGCGATGACAGGACCGGTGCTCGCCATCGACCAGGGCACCTCCGGCACCAAGGCGCTGGTGATCTGCCCCGAGCGCGGGATCCTCGGCACCGGTTTCACCGCCGTCCGCCCCCGCTTCCTGCCCGGCGGCCTGGTCGAGGCCGACCCCGCAGAGCTGTACGGCTCGGTGGTCGACGCCGGACGCCAGGCGCTCGCCGAAGCCGGCGAACCGGTGACCGCGCTCGGCCTCGCCAACCAGGGCGAGACCGTCCTCGCCTGGGACCCCGCCACCGGCCGCCCGCTGACCGACGCCCTCGTCTGGCAGGACCGCCGGGCCGAGACCGTCTGCGCCGAACTCGCCCAACACGCCGAGGAATTACGCGACCTGACCGGCCTGCCCCTGGACCCGTACTTCGCCGCGCCGAAAATGGCCTGGATACGACGGCACCTGACCACCGAGGGCGTGGTCACCACCAGCGACGCCTGGCTGGTCCACCGGCTCACCGGCGCCTATGTCACCGACGCCGCCACCGCCGGCCGCACCCAGCTGCTCGACCTCGACCGCACGGCCTGGTCCCCCAGGGCGCTGGAGGTGTACGGCCTGTCCGGCGAACGCCTCCCCGAAGTCGTCGACGCCGCCCGGCCCGTGGGCACCACCACCGCGTTCGGCGCCCCGATTCCCCTCACCGGCCTCGTCGTCGACCAGCAGGCCGCCCTGCTCGCCCAGCGCATCACCGCACCCGGCGGAGCCAAGTGCACCTACGGCACCGGCGCGTTCCTCCTCGCCCACACCGGCGACCGCCCCCGCCGCGGCACCTCCGGCCTGGTGAGCTGCGTCGCCTGGCGGCTCGCCGGACACACCAGCTACTGCCTCGACGGGCAGGTCTACACCGCCGCCTCCGCCGTCCGCTGGCTCACCGACCTCGGCGTCATCCGGGGCGCCGCCGACCTCGACACCGTCGGCGGGAGCGTGCCCGACAGCGGCGGCGTCACCTTCGTGCCCGCCCTCGCCGGGCTCGCCGCCCCCTGGTGGCGCGGCGACCTGCGCGGCTCGCTCACCGGACTCGGCCTCGACACCGGCCCCGGCCACCTGGTGCGCGCCCTGTGCGAAGGCCTGGCCGCCCAGGTCGCCGAACTCGCCGACGCCGCCGCCCACGACCTCGGCGCCCCGCTGGACGCGCTCCGCGTCGACGGCGGCCTCACCCGCTCCGCCCTGCTCCTGCAGACCCAGGCCGACCTGCTGCAACGCCCCGTGGAGGTGTCCGCCCTGCCCGACGCCACCGCGCTCGGCGCGGGCGCCCTCGCCCGGCTCGGCGCCACCCCAGGGCTCGACCTCGCGGACGCCCTGCCGGACGGGAAACCGTCCGCCGTCCACGAGCCCCGGATCAGCGCGGACGAGGCCGCCGAACGCCGCGCCCGCTTCCGTGCCGCCGTGACCGCCCTGCTCGACGGGGCGCCCGCATGACCGTCGTCACCGCCGAGGGGCCACTGCCCCCGGAGCCGTACGACGTCGCCGTGGTCGGCGCGGGCGTGGTCGGCGGCGCGATCGCCCGCGCCCTCGCCCGGCACCCCCGGCTGCGGGTCGCGCTGGTCGAGGCACAGGACGACGTGGGCCAGGGCACCTCCAAAGCCAACACCGCCATCCTCCACACCGGCTTCGACGCCGTCCCCGGCTCCCTGGAGGCCCGCCTGGTCCGCGAGGGCGCCCGGCTGCTCGCCGCCTACGCCGCCGAGTCCGGCATCCCCGTCGAACGCGTCGGCGCCCTCCTCGTCGCCTGGGACGAGGAACAGCTCGCCGCCCTGCCCCGGCTCGCCGAGAAGGCCGCGCGCAACGACTGCCACGACACCCGCCTGCTCGGCCCTGCCGAGCTGTACGCGCGCGAGCCACACCTCGGACCGGGCGCGCTCGGCGCCCTGCACGTCCCCGGCGAGTCCGTCGTCTGCCCCTGGACCACACCCCTCGCCTACGCCACCCAGGCCGTCCGCCACGGCGTCCATCTGCACCTCGACTGCCGTGTCGAGCGGGCCGTCCGGCGGGACGGCGTCCACGAGCTGACGACCTCCCGGGGCACCCTTCGCGCCCACCGGCTCGTCAACGCGGCCGGACTGCACGCCGACACCCTCGACCGGCAGCTCGGCCACGACGACTTCACCGTCACCCCGCGCCGCGGCCAGCTCCTGGTCTACGACAAGTTCGCCCGCCCCCTGGTCCGGCACATCCTGCTGCCCGTCCCCACCGCCCTCGGCAAGGGCGTGCTGGTCGCCCCCACCGTCCACGGCAACGTCCTGCTCGGCCCCACCGCCGAGGACCTGGACGACAAGCGGGCCACCGGCTCCACCGCCGACGGCCTCGCCGCCCTGCGCGAGCAGGGCCGCCGGGTCCTGCCCGCCCTGCTCGACGAGGAGGTCACCGCCGTCTACGCCGGGCTGCGCGCCGCCACCGGGCACGACGACTACCGGGTCCGCGCCCACCCCGGCCAGGGATACGTCACCGTGGGCGGCATCCGCTCCACCGGCCTGACCGCCTCCCTCGCCCTCGCCGAGCACGTCCTCGCCCTCCTCCGGGAGACCGGACTCGACCCCGGCCCCGCCCGCGACCTGGAGCCGGTGCGCATGCCCGATCTGGGCGAGGCGTTCCCGCGCCCCCACCAGCGCGCCGACCTGATCGCCGCCGACCCGTCCTACGGCACCCTCGTCTGCCACTGCGAACGGGTCTCCCTCGGCGAGATCCGCGACGCCCTCGCCAGTACCGTCCCGCCGCGGTCCCTGGACGGACTGCGCCGCCGCACCCGCGCGCGTGCCGGCCGCTGCCAGGGCTTCTACTGCGGGGCCGCCGTGCGCGCGCTGTTCGAGGAGGCCCGGACATGACCGCCGTACGCCAGGTCGACGTGCTCGTCGTCGGCGCGGGACCCGCCGGGCTCACCGCCGCCGCGACGCTCGCCGCGCGCGGCGCGGGCCGGGTGGAGGTGCTGGAGCGGGAACGGACGCCCGGCGGAGTGCCCCGGCACTGCGCGCACGGCGGATTCGGCACCTGGCGGCGCCCCCTGACCGGGCCGCGCCTCGCGCGCGAACTCGCCCAGGCCGCCGTCCGCGCGGGGGCGGTCGTCCGCACCTCGGTGACCGCCCTCGACTGGGCCGGCCCGCTGGACCTCGCCACGGTCGGCCCGCAGGGCCCGGAGACCCTCCGCGCGCGGGCCGTCGTCCTGGCCACCGGCGCCCGCGAACGCCCCCGCGCCGCCCGCCTGGTGCCCGGCACCCGGCCGGCCGGTGTCTACACCACCGGCGAACTCCAGCAGGCCGTCCACCTGTACCGGCAGCCGATCGGCACCCGCGCGGTGATCGTCGGCGCGGAGGACGTCTCGTACGCCGCCGCCGGCACCGTGCGCCGCGCCGGAGCCGAAGTCGCCGCCCTCGTCACCGACCTGCCCGGACCCCGCACCACACCCACGCGGGCCCTCGACGCCCGGCTGCGCCGGGGCGTCCCGCTGCTCACCGGCACCACGGTCGCCGAACTCCTCGGCCACGGCCGCCTGTCCGGTGTCCGGATCCGCCACCACGACGGGCGTACGGCCGTACTGCCCTGCGACACCGTCGTGTTCACCGGCGACTTCGTGCCCGACCACGAACTCGCCCGGCACGGCGGCCTGGTCCTGGACCCCCGCACGCGCGGCCCCGCCGTCGACGGCGCCCTGCGCACCTCGCGGCCCGGCGTGTTCGCCGCGGGCAACGTGCTGCACGCCGTCGAACCCGCGGCCACGGCGGCCCGGGAGGGCGCGCTGGTCGCCACCGCGGTCACCGCCGCGCTCGCCGGAGCCGCCCGGCCCGCCGGGGTGCCGCTCACCGTCGACCCGCCGCTGCGCTGGATCACCCCCCAGCGCGTCACCCCGGCCGACGCCCTGCCGTACACCCTGCGCACGGCGTCCCGCCTCACCCGCCCGCTCCTCGAAGTCACCCAGGACGACCGCGTCCTGCACCGGGAACGTGTGCGAGGCGCCGCCGCGGGCAGGTCCCTGACGCTGACGGCCCAATGGACCCACCGGGTCGATCCGCGGGGCGGTCCGGTCCGGGTGACGGCCCGCTGACGCCCCGGCCCGTGACGCCGGGTTCGCGCTCACAGCTCCCGATCGTCCGCGGTGGCACGCTACGGTGCGCACTGCCCCACACGGAGGAGGAACCCCAGTGACAGCGCGACGCACCGGCACCCCGCAGGGCCTGCCCGTCGCCGTGGTGACCGGCGCCAACCGCGGCATCGGCTACGAGGTGGCACGGCAACTCGCCGACCGGGACCACCGTGTCGTCCTCGGCTCCCGCGACCCCGTCAAGGGCCGGGCCGCCGCCACCCGCCTCGATCCGGGCGGCACCCGGGTCATCCCCGTCCAGCTCGATGTCGCCGACGCGGCGAGCGTCGCCGCCATGGCCGACCGGGTCACCCGGGAACTGGGCCGGGTCGACGTCCTCGTCAACAACGCCGCCATCCTCTACGACAGCTGGGCCCGGGCCCGCACCGCCGACCTCGACGAGGTGCAACGGGCCCTGGACACCAACCTGTTCGGCGCCTGGCGGGTCACCCAGGCGCTGCTGCCGCTGCTGGAACGCGGCCCGCACCCCCGGATCGTCAACGTCAGCAGCGAGACCGGCTCCCTCCAGGGCATGACCGGCGGCACACCCGCCTACGGCGTCTCCAAGGCCGCCCTCAACGCCCTCACCCGGCTGCTCGCCGGAGAGCTGCGCGGGCGCGGTGTGCTGGTCAACGCCGTCTGCCCCGGCTGGACCGCCACCGACATGGGCGGCGGCGGGCGGCCGGTCCCCGAGGGCGCCGCCGGAGTCGTCTGGGCGGCCACCCTCCCCGACAACGGCCCCACCGGCGGCTTCTTCCGCGACGGCAGGCCTGTGCCCTGGTGAGCGGGGTGCGCCGCCGGGCGAGCGCCGTAGGGGTGCGGTGCGTCGCCGGGCGCGGTTCGTGGGTGGCTGGTCGCGCGGTTCCCCGGGCCTCTGGGGGAGCGCCGTTGTGCTTCGGTGTGTTGCCGGGGGTGGGCCCCGTGGGTGGCCGGTCGCGCGGTTCCCCGCGCCCCGAGCGACTTCCCCCGGGCCCGTTCGCCAAGGCACCGCCCCGCCTCACCGCCCAGGCGGCCGCACCCCACCCAGGGGCGCGGGGAACTGCGCGACGAGCCCCCACCGGCCCGCAGACGGCACACTGCCGGACCCCGCCCCGGCGCAGCCCTAGATCACCCGCAGCCGCACCAGCGCCCCCAGCGTCAGCGCCCCCGGCAGCAGTGGCAGCCAGACCGTGATGATCCGGTACGCGACCACCACCGCCGTCGCCACCGCCGCAGGCCCGCCCGCCGCCACCAGGGCCACGATCAGTGCCGCCTCCACCGAGCCGATCCCGCCCGGCGTGGGGATCAGCGCGACGGCGACGGTCGCCGCCAGGTAGGCGACGGCGATGTGCGCGAGCGGTACCGGCAGTCCCAGCGCCCGCCCCACCGCGACCAGTCCGGCCGCCTGCAGCGCCGGGAAGGCCAGGGAGCCGCCCCACAGGGCCAGGACCCGGGACGGGCGGCTGTGGATCGTGCGCGCCTCGCCCAGGGCGGTGCGCAGGAAGGAGCCGACGGCCGCGCGCGGCCGCCGTACGCACAGCAGGGCGGCCACCGCCAGCCCGGCCGCCGCGCCGAGCGTGAGCAGCAGCGGACCGGCCGCGCCCGCCGGGACGAGCGGGCCGAGCCGCAGCGCTTCGGGGAAGGCGACGAGCAGGGCGGCCAGCAGCCCCACCCGTCCGATGCCCTCGGCCAGCAGATAGAGCGCCAGCGCGGCCGAGGAACGGGCGAGTGGCAGCCCGCACACCGTCATGAACCGCAGATTGACCGCGCTCGCGCCGAGCCCGCCGGGCAGCAGATGGTTGGCCGCGCCCGCCGCGAACTGGGTGGCGAGCAGCCGGCACCGCGGCAGCCGTTCGACGACCGCGCCCTGCCGGGTGACGGCCGCCGCCACCCAGGTGAGACAGGTCGCCCCGGCGGCGGCCAGCAGCCAGGGCGGGCGGGCCGTGGCGAGATGGCCGAACCCGTCGGCGAGCACGGCCCGGTGCCGCACCGCCAGGACGGCGACCAGGGCGAGCGGCAGCAGGCACAGCAGCGTGCGGAGCGGGACGCGCCGGGGGAGCCGTATCGCTGTCACACCGGGAGAGGCTCGCCGTACCGCCTCAACCGAGGGTTGCGGACGCGGGGACGGCGCCTTACGGGCACCCGTCCGGTCGGCGGCTGCCCGGCCGGCCTTGACCTCAAGCCAGGTCGAGGTCCTAGCGTCGGCGGCATGAGCATGGAGACCACGGCCTGGACGCAGCTGCACGGCGTCCTCAACGCCCAAGAGGAACGCCGCCCCTTCGCCCGCGCCACCCTGCGCCGCATCGGTGCCTTCGCCCGCCCGCACCGACGTCGCATCGCGCTGTTCGTGCTGCTCGGGATGGCCACCGCACTGCTCGCCGTCGCCACCCCCGTGCTCGCCGGGCGGGTCGTCGACGCGATCGTGTCGGGCGGCGACCAGGACACCGTCGTACGGCTCGCCCTGCTCATCGCGCTCATCGCGGTGCTGGAGGCGGCACTCGGCATCCTCGGCCGGAGGCTGTCGTCGACGCTCGGCGAGGGACTGATCCTCGATCTGCGGACGGCTGTGTTCGATCATGTGCAGCGCATGCCGGTCGCGTTCTTCACACGTACCCGTACGGGCGCGCTCGTCAGTCGTCTCAACAACGACGTCATCGGCGCCCAGCGGGCGTTCAGCAACACCCTGTCCGGAGTGGTCAGCAACCTGGTCACCCTGGTGCTCACGCTCGCCGTGATGCTCACCCTGTCCTGGCAGGTCACCCTGCTCGCCCTGGTGCTGCTGCCGGTGTTCGTGGTCCCGGCCCGGCGGATGGGCCGCCGGATGGCACGGATGCAGCGCGAGGCCGCCACGCTCAACGCGGCGATGGGCACCCGGATGACCGAGCGGTTCTCCGCGCCCGGCGCCACCCTCGTCAAGCTGTTCGGCCGCCCGGAGGAGGAGTCCCGCGAGTTCGCCGAGCGGGCCCGCCGGGTCGCGGCCATCGGCATCCGCACCGCGACCGCCCAGTCCGTCTTCATCACCGCCCTCACCCTGGTCTCCGCCCTCGCCCTCGCCCTGGTCTACGGCCTCGGCGGCGCCCTCGCCCTGCGCGGCACCCTGGAACCGGGCGCCGTGGTCGCCCTCGCCCTGCTGCTCACCCGGCTCTACGCCCCGCTCACGGCGCTCGCCGGGGCCCGGGTGGAGGTGATGAGCGCACTCGTCAGCTTCGAGCGGGTCTTCGAGGTGCTGGACCTCAAGCCGCTCATCGAGGACCGCCCGGACGCCCGGCCGGTCCCGGACGGCCCGGTCGCGGTCGAGTTCGACGACGTCCACTTCGGCTACCCGTCCGCCGACAAGGTCTCCCTCGCCTCCCTGGAGGAGGTCGCGTCCCTGGACACCCGGGGCGGGGCCGAGGTCCTGCACGGCGTGTCCTTCCGTGCCGAACCCGGCCGGACGATCGCCCTCGTCGGTTCCTCCGGCGCCGGCAAGTCGACGATCGCGCAGCTGCTGCCCCGGCTGTACGACGTCGACGCGGGCGCCGTGCGGGTCGGTGGCGTCGACGTGCGCGACCTGGGCGCCGACTCGCTGCGCGGTACCGTCGGCATGGTCACCCAGGACGGCCACCTCTTCCACGACACCGTCCGCGCCAACCTCCTCCTCGCCCGGCCGGACGCCACGGACGACGACCTGTGGGACGCCCTGCGCCGGGCCCGTCTGGACGCCCTTGTGCGGGCGCTGCCCGACGGGCTGGACACGGTCGTCGGCGAGCGGGGCTACCGGCTCTCCGGCGGTGAGCGCCAGCGGATGACCATCGCCCGGCTGCTGCTGGCCCGCCAGCGTGTCGTCGTCCTCGACGAGGCCACCGCGCACCTGGACAACACCTCCGAGGCGGCCGTCCAGGAGGCGCTGACCGAGGCACTGCGCGACCGGACCGCGATCGTGATCGCCCACCGGCTGTCCACGGTGCGGGCCGCGGACCAGATCCTGGTCCTGGAGGACGGCCGGATCGTCGAGCGCGGCACCCACGAGGCGCTGCTGGCGGCGGACGGCCGGTACGCGGAGCTGTACCGGACCCAGTTCGCGGAGCGCGGGCCGGTCACCGCGGCCACGGTGTGACGCGGTGCCGGCGCGGTGGCGCGCCGGTGCGGGCGGCGATGTCCCCGGCGGTGACGCCCGGCGCGGACCCGGCGAGCGCGAGGCCGTCGCCGGTGACGTCGAGGTCGCCGAGGCCGGTGACGATCCGGTGGACGCACCGCTCGCCGGTCAGCGGCAGGGCGCACTCGGCGCTGATCTTCGGCGAGCCGTCCTCGCCGGGGTGATGTTCTGGTGGGGCGCGGTGCGCCGTCCGGGTCGTACCGCGACGACGACCCCGTCGCCGTCACACGGCGACCGCCCGGGGAAGCGGGGGCCCCGCTTCCCCGGGCGAGCGGGGCCCCCGCTGCGCCACGGCCACGGGCAGTCCGCCGCGCCTCGTCCAGTGCCGCGACGGCGGTCGCGGTGCCGGTCGTGGTGCCGGTCGTGATGCCGGCCCAGGAGTCCCCTCCCCGCAGGTGCCGGCCAGCCTGTGACCCCCTTCCCCGGGACGGCGTGCCGACCGGGGCCCACAGGCGTAGCGTCCGGGTATGGGCGGCAGCAGGATCGATCCGGCCACCGAGTACGACGAACTGGACACCGCGTTCGCCGAGACGGTCCGCCAGATCGGCGCGTCCATCGGCGCGCTGTACCTCCTCGAACCGGACGGGCAGGTGCTCAGCCTCACCCTGCTGTCCGGCGCGACGGCCGAGCTGGCCGCACCCTGGGCCCGGGTGGCGCTCGCGGCACCCGCCCCGGTCGCCGACGCGGTCCGCCAGGAACGCCTGGTGTGGGTCGGCAGCCAGGAGGAGATGACCCGCTCCTACCCGCGCACCGCGATGGTGCTGCCCTACCCCCTCGCGCTGGCGGCCGCACCGGTCACCGGTGCCCGCCGGTGGGGTGCCCTGCTGCTGATGTGGCCCGCCAACCGCCCCGCGTACATGACCGGACGGGAACGGCGCCACATCGAGTCCAGCTGCCGGACGCTGGCCCGCCTCCTGGAGGAAGGTGACGCCTGGGGCGGGCGCCCGGCCCGCGACGCCGGGCTCCGCGTCCTCCCCACCGGAGCCGGCCGCCGCCCGGCCGCGCCCACGATGGCCGCCGCCGACTTCATCGAGCGCCTGCCCGGCGGCAGCTGCGCCCTCGACCTCGAAGGGCGCTTCACCTACCTCAGCTCCGGCGCCTGCCGGCTGCTGGGCCGTGACGCCGACCAACTGCTCGGCACCCGGCCCTGGCAGTCCCTGCGCTGGCTCGACGACCCCTCCTACGAGGACCGCTACCGGGCCGCCGTACTCAGCCGCGAACCCGTCTCGTTCGCCGCCTGCCGCCCGCCGGACACCTGGCTGGAACTGCACCTCTACCCGGACGCCAGCGGCATCAGCGTCCGTATCGTGCCCAGCGGCGGGCAGCTCCCGCCCGCCCCGGCGCCCCGCCGGACCACCCGCACCGTGACCCCGACCCGGGCCGGCCAGCTCTACCACGTGATGCACCTGGCCGCCGCGCTCACCGAAGTCGTCGGCGTCCAGGACGTCATCGACCTCATCGCCGACCAGATCATGCCCGCCTTCGGCGCCCAGGGGCTGGTGCTGTCCGCCGCCGACGCGGGCCGGCTGCGCATCACCGGCCACCGCGGCTACCCGCCCGAGGCCATCGAACGGCTCGACGCCCTCCCCCTCACCACCGCCTTCACCCCGGCCGGCCGCGCCCTCAGCAGCGGCATCCCCGCGTTCTTCTCCGACGCGGAGGAGATGCGACGGGTCTACCCCGAGGCCACGCCGATCAGCGGCAAGCAGGCCTGGGCCTTCCTGCCGCTGGTCATCTCCGGCCGGCCCGTCGGCTGCTGCATCCTGTCCTACGACCGTCCGCACGACTTCCCGGCCGAGGAACGCGCCGTCCTCACCTCCCTCGCCGGGCTCATCGCCCAGGCCCTCGACCGGGCCCGGCTGTACGACACCAAGCATGACCTCGCCCACGGCCTCCAGCAGGCACTGCTCCCGCGCACCCTGCCCACCGTGGCCGGGCTGCGCGTCGCCGCCCGCTATCTGCCCACCACCCGCGGCATGGACATCGGCGGAGACTTCTACGACCTGATCCGGCTCGGCGACACCGCCGCGGCGGCCGTCATCGGCGACGTCCAGGGCCACAACGTGGCCGCCGCCGCCCTCATGGGCCAGGTCCGCACCGGCGTGCACGCCCACGCGACCGTCGCCACCGCCCCCGGCCAGGTGCTCGCCGGCACCAACCGGCTCGTCATCGATCTCGGCCCCGACCTGTTCACCAGCTGTCTCTACGCCCACCTCGACTTGGCCCGCGGACGCGCCACCCTCGCCAGCGCGGGTCACCCGCCCCCGCTGCTGCGCCTCCCCGACGGCACCACCCGGCCCGTCGACGTCACGCCCGGGCCGCTCCTCGGGATCTTCCCTGACGCCGACTTCCCCGTCACCGAGGTCCCGCTCTCCCCGGGCACGACGCTGCTCCTCTACACGGACGGCCTCATCGAGACACCGGGCGTCGACCTGGACGACTCCATCGCCCGCCTCGGCCGCCACCTCGCCCAGGCCGACGACCACGACCTGGACGCCCTCATCGACGACCTGCTGAACAAGCAGGTCCCCACCGGCCAGCGCGCCGACGACATCGCCGTCCTGGCCCTGCACCGCGAAGCGGCGCCCGAGCCGCCGCCGACGGCCGGGGAGTGACGTGTGGGTGGCCGCGGACGGGTGTCGCGCGGGCCGCCACAACCCCTCAAGGCCGGGGATCGACCCGTCGCCAGCGGGGGCGGGCGTCGGGGCCGCGGCGGCCGGCGGCGGAGGCGCAGCGTGGGCATACGCGTTGTACGCGGTCCGCCGCACCGCCGGACTCGGGGAAGATGTCCTGCCAGGTGACGTGCGGGAAGCGGGTCAGCCGGGACCGGCTGAGCGACAGCCCGCAGACCGTCTCGTTGCGGCCGGGTTCCCAGGCGTGGACCTCCCCGGCCGGCAGTCTGCGGCGGCCCTCCTCCTCGTCCGTCCACTGACCGGAGGCGGCTACGGCGTACCGACGGGCGCGGGCTGTCACGGCGGCGGCCCCCGGTCAGCCGGCCGGGTTGTCGACCCGCAGCCGTACCTGCTCCTCCAGCCGCCGCAGGCTGCTGTCGAGGGCGTCGCGCGCCGCCTGCTCGCCCGGATCGTGGCTCTCGTCGAAGAACGACAGGTGCACCGTGACCTCGCTGGCCCCGCTGCCGATCCCCGCGACCTGGAGCCAGCCCGCGTAGCCGCCCTGGTCGCGGGTGCCCCACTCCAGCCGCATCTGGTCGGGCCGTGCCCGCAGCAGCGCGGCGGTGTCCTCGTCGGTACGGTCCTCGTGCACGGTCACCGCGGGCAGCCGTTCCGCTTCCACGTGCAGCGCGGACGGCAGCCAGGTGTCCAGCTGTCCCACGTCGGCGGCCTGGTCGAAGATTTGCTCGGGCTGGGCCGGCATGGTGCGGGAACGTTCGTACTCGGTCATCGCCCACCGTCCTCGGCTTCCTCGGCTCGGGGTCGTACAGCGGACCGCGTGCCCGGCTCGCCCGGAAATAAGCGTTCGCGCCGTGATCCGTGATCCGTGATCGGGGAGCCGGTCGTCCCTCGGGGCGGAAGCGGCGGTGCCGCCCGGCTCCTCACGGGATCGCGCCGCATCTGGCGAGCCGTCAGAAGGGCTCGCTCCGGCGGGGCGGCACCGGGCGGTCCCCCCGAGGCAACTCCCAGTTCCCTCAATTGGCACGCGTGACTCGCGCGGTCCGCACCACCGTCCCAGGATGAAGGCTCAAGGCCGACGGCCGTTCGCGCTGCCGGACACGGCGGCCTCCACTTGCTCTCGCGAAGGGAAGGGCCAGCTGGATGAGCACATCGAAGCGCGTGTCCCAGTCGGCGTTCGACGGCTCAAGGCTGCGCGTCATACTGTTCGT
This sequence comes from Streptomyces sp., assembly GCF_035645055.1. Lineage (GTDB taxonomy): Bacteria > Actinomycetota > Actinomycetes > Streptomycetales > Streptomycetaceae > Streptomyces. Next base: position 123,121 of record NZ_DASQNH010000094.1, read on the forward strand.
CGATCTCCACGAAGGCGCTCAGCAACAGTTCCTCGACGCGTACGAGCACATGCGCACGCGCATGGTGGAGGTCTCCGGGCACATCGGCGACCAGCTGTGCCAGTCCGTCGACAACCCGTCCCAGTGGGTCATCACCAGCGAATGGGCCAGTGCCCCGCCCTACCTCGCCTGGGTGAGCAGTGAGCACCACCTCGAGACGGTCAAGCCCATGCAGAGCTGCGTCCGTGATCTGCGGTCGCTGCGCTACACCGTCGTCCGCGAGACGGGCGGCTCCCGGCAGGCCGCGGCCCGGGCCGCCGGAGCGCACGGTCCCGTGCGGGTCGGCGACGGGGTGACGCGCTCCGCGCTGACCTTCACCGTCAAGCCGGGCTCGGAGTCCAAGGTCGCGGAGATCCTCGCCGGATACGCGCCGCCGAAAGCCCGCGTCGACGACTCCACACGGCTGCTGCGCACCACGCTGTTCATGCACGGCAACCGGGTGGTGCGCACCGTCGAGGTCGAGGGCGACCTGATGGCCGCGCTGCGGCACGTCTCACGGCAGCCCGAGGTGCGGGCCGTCGAGGAGGCCATCAATCCCCATCTCGAACAGGACCGGGACCTGACCGATCCCGAGTCCGCGCGCGCCTTCTTCACCCGCGCGGCCATGCCTCCCGTGCACCACGTCTCGCGCGGGGGACCCGAACCGGCCGGCCTGCGACGGCTCGCGCTGTTCTACCCGGCCCGCGACGGCTGCGGGACGGCTCTCGCCCGGATGCTCTCCCAGGAGGATGAGACCGCGGCGGACGACCCCGGGAGCCCGGTGCACCGCAGCACCGTCTTCCAGCGGGACGACATCGTCGTCCGGCTCATCGACGTGTCGGGCGATCCCGAGGCCGAACCGTTCAAGGCGCTCGGCATCCACGGCCCGCGGAAGGCCGCCATGCTGGCGCGCCTGCTCGACGGCGCCGCGCTCGGCGTGGACGGCCCGCTCACCGGTGAGCGGGACGCGACGCGCCTGCTGGCGCACGCCGGCATGACGCTGATCACCGACCGCACGGCTGCGCAGTCCTGACCGACAGCGCACGGACCACCACTTCCCCCTGCCTCATCTATCTGGAGACGGCACATGGACACAACGCGCCCACGCATCGTGGACCTGAGCGAGACCGAGCCCAACCGCAGGCGCGGCGGCGACCTGCGCACCCTGCTCACCCCGGTCACGGTGGGGTCCACCAGCGGTTTCATGGGCCTGGCCATCATGCGGCCGGGCGAGCGCATCAGCGAGCACTACCACCCGTACTCGGAAGAGTTCATCTACGTCGTGCAGGGCGATCTGGAGGTCGACCTGGACGGCGAGACGTTCTCCCTCCGGGGCGAGCAGGGCCTCATGATCCCCATCAACATGCGGCACCGCTTCCGCAACGTCGGCGACACGGAAGCCCGGATGGTCTTCCACCTGGGCCCGCTGGCGCCCGAGCCGCGCCTCGGCCACGTCGACACGGAGGTCATGGAGGGAGCCGACCAGCTCGCGCCGCACCCGGTCGTCCAGGAGGCGGGCGCGCAGCCCGTACGACACGGGGCGCCATCGTGACCCCGCGGCGGGTGGCGGTCACCGGCATCGGTGTCGTCGCCCCCGGCGGGATCGGCGTACCGGCGTTCTGGGACCTCCTCTCGGACGGCCGCACGGCCACGCGCGGCATCACCCTGTTCGACCCCGAGGGCCTGCGTTCCCGGATCGCGGCCGAGTGCGACTTCGACCCGCTCGCCCACGGCCTCGGGCCCGAGGTGACCGAAGGCGCCGACCGCTACATCCAGTTCGCCCTGGCCGCCGCGGGAGAGGCCGTGTCCGACTGCGGCCTCGACCTCGCCGCCGAGGACCCCTGGCGCGTCGCCGTCTCCCTCGGCAGCGCGGTCGGCGGCACGACCCGCCTGGAGCACGACTACGTCCTGGTCAGCGCCGGGGGAAAGCGCTGGGACGTCGACCACCGCGCCGCCGAGCCGCACCTGCACCTGGCGTTCTCGCCCAGCACCCTGGCCTCCGTCGTCGCGGAGAAGTTCGGCGCGCGGGGACCGGTGCAGACCGTCTCCACCGGCTGCACCTCCGGACTCGACGCGGTCGGTTACGCCTTCCACACCATCCAGGACGGCCGGGCCGACATCTGCATCGCCGGGGCGTCGGACTCGCCGATCTCCCCGATCACCATGGCCTGCTTCGACGCCATCAAGGCGACGTCGCCGAACAACGACGACCCGGCGCACGCCTCCCGGCCCTTCGACGCCCACCGCGACGGGTTCGTGATGGGGGAGGGCGCCGCCGTACTCGTCCTGGAGGAACTGGAGCACGCCCGGGCGCGCGGCGCGCACGTCTACTGCGAGATAGGCGGCTACGCCACCTTCGGCAACGCCTACCACATGACCGGACTCACCAGCGAGGGCCTGGAGATGGCCCGGGCCATCGACTCCACGCTCGACCAGGCCAAGGTGGACCCCACGGAGATCGACTACGTCAACGCGCACGGCTCGGGCACCCGCCAGAACGACCGGCACGAGACCGCCGCGGTCAAGCGGTCCCTGGGCACCCACGCCTACGACACGCCGATGAGTTCGATCAAGTCCATGGTGGGCCACTCCCTGGGCGCGATCGGCGCCATCGAGGTCGTCGCCTGTGTGCTGGCCCTGACCCACCAGGTGGTTCCGCCGACGGCGAACTACGAGACCCCGGACCCCGAGTGCGACCTGGACTACGTCCCGCGCACCGCACGCCCCCGCAAGCTCGGCAACGTGCTTTCCGTGGGCAGCGGCTTCGGCGGGTTCCAGTCCGCGGTGCTGCTGACGGGCCCGGGCGGGAGGACACGATGAGTGCTGAACGCAGCGGGCGCACCGCGGTCACCGGCATCGGGGTGGTCGCGCCCAACGGACTGCGGACGGACGCCTACTGGAAGTCCGTACGCGAGGGCGTGAGCGTCCTGGACCGGATCACCCGGGACGGCTGCGGGCATCTCCCGCTGCGCGTCGCCGGGGAAGTCCGGGGATTCGACCCCTCGGCGCTCATCGAGGAGACCTTCCTCGTCCAGACGGACCGGTTCAGCCACTTCGCGATGGCCGCCGCCGGCGCCGCCCTGGACGACGCCGGACTGAGCGGCATCGCGGACGACGCGCCCTACTCCGTGGGCGTGGTCACCGCGGCCGGCTCCGGCGGCGGCGAATTCGGCCAGCGCGAACTGCAGAAACTCTGGGGACAGGGCTCCCGCTACGTCGGCCCCTACCAGTCCATCGCCTGGTTCTACGCGGCCAGCACGGGCCAGATCTCCATCCGTGGCGGCTTCAAGGGCCCCTGCGGGGTGGTCGCCAGCGACGAGGCGGGCGGCCTGGACGCCGTCGCGCACGCCGACCGGACCGTGCGGCGGGGAACCGACGTGGTGGTGGTCGGGGCGGCCGAGGCGCCGCTCGCCCCGTACTCGATGGTCTGCCAGCTCGGCTACCCGGAACTCAGCACCGCCGAGGACCCGGCGGTCGCCTACCGCCCCTTCACCTCCGGCGCCCGCGGCTTCGTACCCGCCGAGGGCGGAGCCGTCCTGGTCGTCGAGGACGCGGACCGGGCCCGCCGCCGCGGTGCGGCCGTCCGCGCCACCGTGGCGGGACACGCCGCCACGTTCACCGGCGCCTCGCGCTGGGACCGCTCCCGGGAGGGACTCGCCCGGGCCATCCAGGGCGCCCTCGAGGAGGCGGGCTGCGCACCGGAGGAGATCGACGTGGTCTTCGCCGACGCGCTGGGCACCCCGGAGGCGGACCGGGCCGAGGCGCTGGCCCTCGCCGACGCCCTCGGACCGCACGGCACCCGGGTGCCCGTCACGGCCCCCAAGGCCGGGTTCGGGCGGTCCTACTGCGGCGGGCCCGTGCTGGACATCGCCGCCGCGGTGCTGGCCATGGAGCACGGGCAGGTGCCGCCGACGCCGGGCGTCTTCGACATCTGCCACGACATCGACCTGGTGACCACCACGGCACGCCCGGCCGAACTCCGCACGGCCCTGATCCTCAGCCGGGGCCTCATGGGATCCAACGCGGCGTTGGTACTACGACAAGGAGAACACGCATGAGCAACACGGAAGTGACCGTCCAGGAGCTGTCCGCCCTGATGAAGAAGGCCGCCGGCGTCACCGTCGACCCGCAGGACCTCGCCGCCCGGGTGGACACGCCGTTCGCCGAGTTCGGGGTGGACTCGCTGGGCCTCCTCGGCATCGTGGGCGAGCTGGAGAACCGGCACGGCCGCGCCCTGCCCACCGACGCGGAGCGCTGCAAGACCCCCCGCGACTTCCTCGACCTGGTCAACGGCGTCCTCACGGCTGGAGCCTGACGTGGCAGGACACACCGAGAACGAGATCACCATCGCGGCACCCCTCGACCTCGTCTGGGACATGACGAACGACCTCGAACGATGGCCGCAGCTGTTCAGCGAGTACGCGGCCTGCGAGGTGCTGTCCCGGGACGGCGACACGGTCACCTTCCGGCTGACCATGCACCCCGACGAGAACGGCAAGGTGTGGAGCTGGGTGTCGGAGCGGGTCACCGACCGCGAGAAGCTCGTCGTCCGCGCCCGCCGGATCGAACCCGGACCCTTCGAGTACATGAACATCCTCTGGGAGTACGAGGAGACCGCGGACGGCGTCCGGATGCGCTGGACGCAGGACTTCGCCATGAAGCCCGACGCGCCGGTCGACGACGCCGGGATGACCGGCATCATCAACCGCAACTCCCCGGTGCAGATGGCCCTCATCCGCGACCGTATCGAGCAGGCCGCCGGCGAGCGGCGGACCGCACCCGTCTCGTCGGCCTGAGCGACGCGGCTCACGGAAGGAAACCCCATGCACCACACCCTGATCGTCGCCCGGATGGCGCCGCAGTCGGCTCCGGACATCGCGGAGGTCTTCGCCGCCTCCGACCGCGGCGAACTCCCGCACCTCGTCGGGGTGACCAGGCGTTCGCTGTTCCAGTTCGGCGACGTCTACATGCACCTCATCGAGGCCGAGCAGGACCCGGCGCCCGCGATCGCGCGGGTGGCCGACCACCCGGACTTCCGCGACATCAGCAAGCGGCTCGAGCCCTTCGTCAGCCCCTACGACCCGCAGACCTGGCGCGGTCCGAAGGACGCGATGGCACGGTGCTTCTACCGCTGGGAGCGGGACGCCACCGGGTGACCGGACGAAGAAGGGCCGCTGTCCCCACCGCCGAGGAGGCGGGGACAGCGGCCCTTCTTCATGGGCGCGGCTCGCGGGCGCGATGGGCTGCCGGGGCGCGTCAGCGGGCGAGCGCCGGCAGCAGCCGCAGGGCGTTCTCCCGGTTGATCGCCCGCAGCTGGCCGTCGGAGAGAGCCGGGTCGGCGTCCAGCGCGGGTGCCGTGACGTCGGCGATGACATGGCCGGGGGTGGGTGGCCAGTCCGTGCCGAAGAGGATGCGGCTCGGGTCGACGGCGGCCAGCAGGGTGGGTGTGGCCGAGGGGGACATGGGGCCCGCCGTGTCGTAGTAGAAGCGGTGCAGGTAGTCGCGGACGCGGCCCGGCTCGATCGGCGGTGTGAGATGCCCGCCGAAGAGGTCCAGGCGGTCGGCGATGTAGGGCAGGAATCCTCCGCCGTGCGGGAGGATGAAGGTGAGGTTCGGATAGCGGTCGAGGGTGCCGTTCCGGATGAGGTTGACGGCGGCCCGGGTGGTGTCCACCAGGAAGTCGCAGACGAACGGCGGCATACCGGGCAGCCCCGCGTTCCCGCTCCCCGGCTTTCCCGCCGGCACCTCCATCGGATGGGTGCTGACGACGGCGTGCCGCTCGTCCAGTTCCCTCAGCAGCCGGTCGTGCGACGGGTCGCCGAGGTAGACGCCGTCCATGCTCGTTCTCGTGCTGACGCCGACGGCCCCCAGCTCGTCCAGGCCGTACGCGAGACTCCACGAGGACAGATCCAGGTCGTCGAGGAAGACCGGGGTGAAGAACCGGAAGCGCGCGGGATGGCTCTCGACGACATCGGCCGCCGCCCGCAGGGCCACCCGCGCGCTCTCCTGACGCTCCGCGCGCTCGCGGAGCCGGCCGAGCATCGCCACCGTCATGACGGCGGTGCCGATGCCCGTCTTGTCCATGACCTCCAGGGCCGTGTCCAGATCCCAGCGCGTCCACCAGGGCAGCTTCTCGCGGTCGACGACACCGCGTTCCTCCGCCCAGTCCAGCCAGGCGGGCGCGGTGAAGTGGTGGTGGACGTCGACCCGGCCCGCGGCGGGGATGTCGTCGAGTGCTGTGCTCATCTGTTGCCCTGTCCTCCTCGGCGATGGGGATTCACAGACGGCCGAGGACCGTCTGGAGCGCGGTCGTCAGCATCCGGTCGGGGTGCGGCAGTTCGGTGTGCGCCCGCCAGGCGACGAAACCGTCCGGGCGGACCAGGACGGCCCCGTCCTCGGCCGCGCCGTGCAGCTTCGCCCAGTCGGCGTCCGGCTCGGGGACGAGGTCACACCCGGGGCCGTCACCGACCAGATGGCACTCCACCGGGAGGCCGAGAGACCCGGAGGCCTTCGCGGCGGCGTCGCGCCACGCCTGTCCCCGGGCGCCGGCGAGGAGGACGAAGGACCGCTCGTACAGATCCAGCGTGGAGATCCGCACGCCGTCCCTGGTGACCCACATGTGCGGGGCGCGGGTGCCCGGGTCGCCGCCGAGCTGGAAGCTCTCCGGGACGACCGGAAGGTCGGGGGAGGCGCCGAGCACCGCGTCGGACGCGTACCGGTAGCAGAGCGCCACGGTCATCAGGTCTTCCGGATCGTTGTTGCGGGCCGCCGCGGAGCTGAACCCCGGGTGCTCCTCCTCCACCGCCTGCACGGACGCCCGGGTGCTGGTGGTGAGGGCGACGGGCCGCCGCTCCCGCTCGTAGCTGTCCAGCAGCGTCGGCTCCGCCCAGCCGCGGAGCACCGCGGCCAGTTTCCAGGCGAGGTTGTGGGCGTCCTGGATTCCCGTGTTGGAACCGAACGCCCCGGTGGGCGGCATTTCGTGGGCGGAGTCACCGGCCAGGAAGACCCGGCCCCGTCCGTAGCTGTCGGCGACGCGTTTCGACGCGTGCCAGGGTGCCTTTCCGGTGATCTCGACATCGAGATCGGGCACACCGGCGGCGGCCCGGACATGGTCCGCGCAGCGCTCGTCGGTGAAATCCTCGAGCGTTTCGCCGCGCTCCGGGAACCAGGGAACATGAATGACCCAGTGTTCCTCGTTGTCCACCGGCAGCAGAGCTCCCTCGCCCTGCGGATCGGTGATATAGCAGACGACGAATCGTTCGCCGCCCGTGTAGTCCTTCAGCCGCCGGCTGCGGAAGGTGACGCTGACATTGTGGAACAGCTCACCGGGGCCCGACTGGACGATTCCCAGCCGATTGCGCACGGGACTTCTGGGGCCGTCCGCGGCCACCAGATATTCCGCCGCCACGGAATACGTCTCCCCGGTCTCCCGGTCCTGGATCCGCGCCTGGATTCCCCGCTCGTCCTCCTCGAAGGAGACCAGTTCCGTGCCGAAGCGGATGTCACCGCCCTGGCGGCGGGCCTGCTCCAGCAGCACCGGTTCCAGATCGTTCTGACTGCACAGGCACCAGTCCGAGGAGCTGACCCGGGACACGTCCATGCCTCCGGAGATGTCCCGGATGATCCAGCGGCGCTGGCCTCCGGTGAGGGTGTCGACCTGGAGCACGCCGTCGTTCCCGGCGAGGGTGGAGGCGACGGCCCGGATGCGGGCCTCCAGCCCGGCCGTCCGGAAGATCTCCATGGTGCGGACGTTGTTCCCGCGGCCCCGTGGGTGTGTCGATGTCGCGGCGTGCCGCTCCACGAGCATGTGCTCGATGCCGAGCCGGCCGAGGAAAACGGAGGTGGAGAGACCCACGAGGGATCCACCGACGATGAGTACTGGTGCAGATTCGACTGCGCGTCCGCTCACTGAGATTCCTGCCCATCCGGCGGTGCCTTGGTCCGGGAAGTCGAAAACCGGCCTGTCAATCCGTGTTTATCAAGCGGTACTTGCCCATGCGATCGGGCACGCGTTTCACTGGGCCGGGCGGGTCAACGCGGGGATTTCACACGCGTTCCCCGGCGACCCGACCCATATGGCCCAGCAGTGTTTGCCGTGACGCGCGACGCGGGAAAACGTGGCACTCGACGGAGCCCACCCCGCGACACCCGGGAGCAGTCAATGACGCAAGCGTTCGCATCCGAGGAACTGTCATCCGAGGAGGCCGCGGCCGCGGCCGCCTCCTGCACCCGCGAGTTCCGCGCCAACCCGCATCCCGTCTACGCCCGGCTCAGGGAGACCGCGCCGGTGTGCCCGATGTCGCCGCCGCACGGCGTCCCGACGTACCTCATCACGCGGCACGACGACGCCCGCGCGGCCCTGGCCGACCCACGGCTGAGCAAGGACATGTACGGCGCCATCGACGCCTATCACCGCATCTTCGGCGACTCGTCCATCGCCCTGGACGACAACATGCTCTTCTCGGACCCGCCGAAGCACACCCGGCTGAGGAGGATCGTCGGCAACACCTTCACGCCGAAGCGGGTGCAGTCGCTGCGCTCGCGCGTCCAGCAGATCACCGAGGACCTGCTGGAGGCCTGCCCGGCCTCGCAGCCCGTGAACCTGCTCCCCGAGTTCTGCTTCCCGCTCCCGCTGCACGTCATCTGCGAACTGCTGGGCGTTCCTCGAAACGAGCGCAAGCAGGCCCAGGAGTGGTCCGCGACCGTCGCACAGACCGGCTTCGGACCCGAGGCGCGGGCCAAGCTGGAGGTGGCCGAGGGCAATCTGCGCGACTACCTGGTGGACCTGATCGCGCGCAAGCGGCAGGAACCGGACGACGCCCTGCTGAGCGCCCTCGTCGAGGCCCACGACCAGGAGGGCGCCCTCACCGACCACGAACTGGTCTCCACGGCGTGGGTGCTGCTCTTCGCGGGCCACAAGTCGACGGCGTACCAGCTCGGCAACGCCCTCTACCATCTGCTCACCCAGCCCGAGCAGAAGCGGCTGGCGCTGCGCGACGAGCAGTCGATGGCCGCGGCCGTCGAGGAGATCTTCCGGTTCGAGACCTCCGTCGAGAACGGGACGTTCCGCTACGCCAAGGAAGACGTCGTGATCCGCGACACCCTCATCCCCAAGGGCTCGCTCGTCCAGGTGTCGATCGCCGGGGCCAACCGCGACCCGGAGGTCTTCGAGGACCCCGACCGGATGGACGTCGAGCGCCCCAACGCCCAGGCGGACCACCTCGCCTTCGGCCTCGGCCCGCACTACTGCATCGGCGCGCCACTGGCCCGCCTGGAGATGCAGATCGCCCTCACCACGCTCTTCGAGCGGTTCCCCCGGGTCGCGCTGGCCGCGGCGCCGGAGGACGTGCCCTGGCTGACCGTGCCGTTCCCCGCCTTCCGCGGGGTCGCCGAACTCCCGGTCGTCCTCGACCCCTCATGACGGCCCCGGTACGGGTGGTCCGGCTGCTCCGGGTGCGGGACGGCAGGGAAGCGGACTTCGTGACCGCCTATCAGAGCGTGCTCGAACGGGCCCGCCGCTTCCCCGGCCACCTCGGCGAGCAGCTGTGCCGCTCCCTCGACGATCCCGCCCAGTGGCTGCTCACCAGCGAGTGGGAGAGCGCCGAGTCCGTCAAGCGGTGGCGCACCGACCCCGAGCACACGGCCCTGGTCGAGCCGCTGAACGCCTGCCTGCACGACGACCGCTGGACGGGGCTCTTCCACATCCTGAGCCCGGCCGGGACGCGGCCCGCACCGACTGCCGGTGCGGGAACGCGTTCCGCGGGTCCCCCTACGTAGCGGCCGTCGGTCCGGTCCCGGCCGGTTCCTCCCGACCGAGGCCGGTCCGGGCGCCGACCGCCACGAAGCGCCGCACGGGGAGGGGCGGGTACGTCCCCGACCACGTCACCGTGATGGCGTGCCGTGCACGGTCCGCTCCGCCGTCAGGGCGACGGCCCGAGGAGACGAAGCAGCACGGACCGGCACCGCGGAACGCCGGAGCACGCCCGGGCGTCGCGGCCGGCACCGGGGGACGTCCTCACCGCGTGTCCCCCTTCACCAGGTCGGCCGCTTTCTCCGCGGCCATGATCGTGGGCGCGTTGGTGTTCCCGCGCGGCACCGTCGGGAACACCGAGGCGTCGGCGACCCGCAGCCCCGCCACCCCGAACACCCGCAGCTCGGGGTCGACCACCGCGCCGATCGCGCAGGTCGACGTCGGGTGGTACAGCGTCTGCCCGGACCGCTGTGCCCAGGCGAGCAGATCCGCGTCGGAGTCCGAGGCGGGCACGGCGTACGGCCCGGTGACGAGGTCCGCCACCGCCCGCTGCGCCGCGATCTCCAGCGCGATCCGTATGCCGGCGACGGCGCAGTCCCGGTCCTCGGCCGTCATCAGGTAGTTGTGCACGATGCGCGGCGCGACGTCCGGGCGAGGGGAGCGCAGGGTGACCGCGCCGCGGCTGGTCGGGGCGAGCACGCACGGGCCGAAGGCGAAGCCGTGCTCGGCGGCCGGGCCGAGCCCCTCCTGGTGGAAGAGGACCGGGGCGGCGTGGAACTGCACATCGGGCGCGTCGAGTCCGTACCGGCTGCGGAAGAAGCCGCCGGTCTCCCCGATGTTGGAGGTCAGCGGGCCGCGCCCCGCGCTCTCCAGCAGCGCGGCGTTCTCCGGTGTCGCCGCGCCGGCCAGCGACTCCATGCCGGTGCGGAAGTTCAGCAGCGTCATGTAATGGTCCTGGAGCCCCTGGCCGACCGGCAGATCGCTGACCACCCCGACACCGAAGGCGGACAGCGTCGCGGCGGGCCCGATCCCGGAGAGCATCAGCAGCTTCGGGGACTCGTAGGCCCCCGCGGACAGGATCACCTCCCGCTCGGCGCGGACCACCTCGACGACGCCGCCCCGCTCCATCTCCACCCCCCTCGCCCGGCCGCCGTCGAGCACCACCCGGTGGGCGCGGGCGGAGGAGAGCACGGTGAGGTTCGGCCGTTCCAGGGCGGGGTGCAGATAGGCGACCGCCGTGCTGCACCGCAGGCCGCCACGCTGCGTCAGCTGGTAGTTCCCGACGCCGAACTGCGTCTCGCCGTTGAAGTCGTCGTTCGTCTTGTGCCCGGCCTGCCCGGCGGCCTGCACGAACGCCGCCGCGAGCGGATGCCCGGACCTGCCGTCGCTCACCGTCAACGGCCCGCCCACGCCGTGGTACTCGTCCTCGCCGCGCTCGTTGTCCTCGGAGCGCCGGAAGTACGGCAGCACGTCGGCGTACGACCAGCCGGTCGCCCCGGCCGCGGCCCAGCCGTCGTAGTCGGCCCGGCTGCCCCGGACGTAGATCATCGCGTTGATCGAGCTGCAGCCCCCGAACACCTTGCCGCGGGGCAGGTACGCGCGCCGCCCGCCGATCCCCGGCTCCGGTTCGGAGTCGAGGTCCCAGTCGAGGCCGGACTTGAACAACTGCGGGAAGGCGGCGGGGACATGGACCTCCTGCGCGGTGTCGGGGCCGCCCGCCTCGATCAGCGCCACCCGGACGTCGGGGTCCTCCGACAGCCGGGCCGCGAGCACACAGCCCGCGGATCCGGCGCCGACCACGACGTAGTCGTACCTGCTCATTCCATCCCCTTTGATCGAGAAGGCGGTGCTACGGGTGTGCGGGATCGAGGACGTGCGGGAGGAAGCCGCGACGAAGGGCGTCGGCGTCGGGTGCTCACCGTGGCGAGTGTCCCCGCAAGCCCCCGGTTCGGTACATGGTGCGGCGGCCGTCGGACGAGGGCACGGGCGAGATCACGCCACCCGGCAGCGGCCGGATCCACCGGCCCGGCGCGGGCCGTCAGCCGCGGACGCCGCTTTCGGCGGGAAGGGGCTGTTCCGCCCAGATGATCTTGCCGTCACGGGTCTGCCGCGTGCCCCAGTGCTCCGCGAGCTGGGCGACGAGCAGCAGACCGCGGCCGCCCTCGTCGAAGGCGCGGGCGCGGCGCAGATGCGGTGCGGTGCTGCTCGCGTCCGAGACCTCGCAGGTCAGCGTCGACTGAAGGATCAGCCGCAGCTGGATGGGGCCCCTGCCGTACCGGATCGCGTTCGTCACCAGTTCACTGACCATCAGCTCGGTGGTGAACGCCAGCTCGTCCAGCCCCCAGGCGGCCAGCCGGCCTGCGGCGAAGTCCCGGGCCCCGGCGACGGCCGCCGGATCGGACGGGAGGTTCAGCGTGGCCACATGACCGGGATCGAGTGCCCGGGTCCGGGCCACCAGCAGGGCGACGTCGTCGGCCGGACGGCTGGGCAGCAGCGCGGCCAGCAGCCGGTCGCAGATCTCCTCCGGCGGCCCCGGAGCCCGGGCGAGAACGTCGCTCAGCAGCGAGCGCGCGGTGTCCACGTCGCGCGTACGGCTGTGGAGGAGGCCGTCGGTGAACAGGGCGAGCAGACTGCCCTCCGGCAGCTCGAACTGGGCGGTTTCGAAGGGCAGTCCGCCCAGGCCCAGCGGTGGGCCGATGGGCATCTCCGGGAAGTCGGCCGCCCGGCCGGCCGGGCGGCCGTCGTCGACGGCCAGGGGAGTCACCACGGCCGGCACCAGATGCCCGGCGCTGGCCAGCGAGCACAGCCGGGACACCGGATCGTAGATCGCGTACAGACAGGTGGCGCTGGTCTCGCCCTCCTCACTCGACTCCTCGCGCTGGAGCCGGATGACCACGTCGTCGAGGTGGGTGAGCAGCTCGTCGGGCATCAGGTCGATGTCGGCGAAGGCGCGGACGGCGGTCCGCAGGCGGCCCATGGTGGCGGCGGCGTGCAGGCCGCGGCCGACGACGTCGCCCACGACGAGGGCGACCCGGGCGCCGGACAGCGGGATCACGTCGTACCAGTCGCCGCCCACGCCCGTGCCGGATCCGCTGGGCAGATAGCGGGCGGCGGTCTCGACCGCGGACTGCGCCACCGGGCGGCGCGGCAGCAGGCTGCGCTGGAGGGTGAGCGCGGTGGAACGCTCATGGGTGTACCGGCGGGCGTTGTCGATGTACACCGCCGCCCGCGACGCGATCTCCTGGGCCAGCAGGAGGTCCTCCTCGTCGAAGGGGGCCTCGGTGCGATGCCGGAAGAACTGGGCGAGACCCAGGGTGCTCCCGCGGGCCCGCAGGGGCAGCAGCAGCGCCGAGTGCGCGCCGGGCGCGAGCGGGCCGCCGGTGCGGTCCGGGGTGTCGGCGGCCGTGAGATGGCGCAGCAGCGGCTGACCCGTGGCCAGCGCGTGAGCCGGCCCGGAGTCCGCGGGGTAGGTGTGTGTCCGGCCGGTGGCGACGGCGGACTGCGTACCGCCGTCCGGTACGGCGTGCTGGGCGATGCGGCGCAGCACCGGCGGGGGAGTGCCGTCGTCCTGGAGGACGGACTCGAAGAGGTCGACGGTGACGAGGTCGGCGAAGTCGTCGGTGCCGACCTCCGCCAGCTCCTGGGCGGTGCGGGCGGTGTCGAGGGTGGTGCCGATCCGTCTGCTCGCCTCGTTGGTCAGCAGGAGCCGCCGTTGCAGCAGCCGGTCGCGTTCCTCCTGGTAGGCGACGACGACCTGCTCCGAACTCCGGTCGACGTACTCGAAACCCGTCGCGATCAGCCGGATCCCCGCGGCGTTGATCAGCTCCCAGTCGTCGGTCAGCCGCGTGGCCTCGCGCTGGATCTGCTGGAGCAGGCTCACATGGCCGAGGCGGTAGGCCCGCAGCAGGGTGCTGACCGGTACGCCCCGCCGGGCGAACCTGCGGGCGACCTCCGGCGCCGAGGCGGGTGTCTCGACCTCGGTGACGTCGAGGCCGTGCTCCAGCACGTCGAGGAAGGCGGTGACGTGCCCCGCGGTCTCCTCCCTGGCCACCGGGGAGAGGTCGTCCTCCTTCCACAGCCCGGGCAGCTCGCCGCGCAGGTGCCGCAGCAGTACCTCGGCCGACTGGTGCGCCCGCGGCCTCAGCTCCTGAGCCAGCCGCCGCAGGAAGGCGTCGACATCGGTCCCCATATCGGCAACGTACCGAAGGGTCCGGAACCGCGCCCGTCCGAGCGCGCCGGCCGCCGGTCTCCTCTCCCCTCCGCAGTGACCGCCATCAGGGGAGCCTCCCGGCGGACGGCGCGATGTCGTCCCTTGTGTTAGTGTCATGCGTTTGCGTGGTCGTCGCGGTGGGCGATTCCGTCTGTCCGGTTCCGCTTGTGCGTGGGCCGTTCGATCCTGCCGGGCCTTCCTCGGCACGTCCCCTGCGGAAGGCTGTTCATGAATCATCCCGACGACCCCGGCATCGCTCACGGCGGTCCCGCCCAGTCCGAGGCCGCGACTCCGGCGCTGCCCCCGGCCGTCTCCTTCGCCGGCCTGGAACTGCCGGTGGAGGTGCTGCGGACACTGAGCGGACTCGGGGTGCGCGAACTCTTTCCGATCCAGGCCGCCACACTGCCCGATGCCCTGGAGGGGCGCGATGTCCTGGGGCGCGGGCGCACCGGATCGGGCAAGACGCTCGCCTTCGGCCTGCCGCTGCTGACCCGTACGGCCGGGCGGCGCGCCGAACCGAAGCAGCCCCTCGCTCTGATCCTCGTGCCCACCCGGGAGCTGGCCCAGCAGGTCACCCAGGCGCTGGCGCCGTACGCCGAGGCGTTGCGGCTGCGGATGGCCACGGTCGTCGGCGGCATGTCGATCGGCCGGCAGGTCGCCGCGCTGCGCCAGGGAGCCGAGGTGGTCATCGCCACCCCCGGGCGCCTGCACGACCTGATCGAGCGCAACGCCTGCCGCCTGGGACGGGTAAGGATCACCGTGCTGGACGAGGCCGACCAGATGTGCGACCTGGGCTTCCTGCCGCAGGTTGCCGATGTCCTCGACCAGGTACGCCCCGACGGTCAGCGGATGCTGTTCTCGGCCACTCTTGATCGCGACGTCGACCAGCTGGTCCGCCGCTACCTCCACGACCCCGTCGTCCACTCGGTCGACCCGTCCGCGGGCACGGTCACGACGATGGAGCACCACGTTCTGGTCGTCCACGGCCCTGACCGCTACGCCGTCACCACGGAGATCGCCGCCCGCGACGGCCGCGTACTGCTGTTCCTCGACACCAAGCACGCCGTCGACCAGCTCACCCGGCATCTGCGGGCCAGCGGGGTGCACGCCGGGGCCCTGCACAGCGGCAAGTCCCAGCCGCAGCGCACACGGACCCTGGCGCAGTTCAAGAACGGCCAGATCACCGTTCTGGTGGCGACCAATGTCGCGGCCCGTGGCCTGCACGTCGACGATCTCGATCTCGTGGTCAACGTCGACCCGCCCACCGACCCCAAGGACTACGTGCACCGGGCCGGCCGCACCGCCCGCGCCGGTGAATCCGGCAGCGTGGTCACGCTCGTGCTGGCGGGCCAGCGCCGCGAGACGAGCCGCATGATGGACGCGGCCGGCATCGAGGCGACCGTCACCAAGGTGCGCTCGGGCGAGGCGGAACTGAGCCGGATCACCGGCGCAAAGGCTCCCTCGGGCACCCCGCTCGACGGCGGGCCCGCCGTCCCCCGGCCCAAGAACAGCAACGCTCCCTTCCGCGGCCTCGGCACCAGCAAGGACCCCTCCCGCGGCGCCGGCGGCAAGTCCCGAAAGGCCGGCGAGGCCCGCAAGCTCGCCGAGGCCCGCAAGGCTGCCCTCGTCCGTCGCAACGGCTGAGAGCCGTCGCCCCGTCAGCGCACCTCCGGGCCACGGGATCGACAACCCTCGGCCCGGCCCGAAGCCCGTCCTGCGCCCCTCCTCTACGACGCGAACGCCCTCGGCCGCGTGAGGGATACCCGCCGAAACAGAGCGGGATGATGTTGCCGGCGCCCCGCACCGCGCCCGGCATGACAAGCTGTGCTTGCCCACCCACCCCGAACCCAGGAGGTCACCATGACCGCAGAGCCCACACCTACGGACGGTTCGGAGCCGGCTGCCCCCGAGACGTCCCCGCTGGCGCCGGACAGCGACGGCAACTACGACCTCAAGCGCAAATTCCGCGAAGCCCTGGCGCGCAAGCGCGGTGCGCAGGCGGACGCGGCCGATGTTGCCGCCAACCCCGACGCGTCGAAGGTGCGCGCGGCGCACGGCCCGGCTTCGAGCCAGCGGTCGTTCAGGCGCAAGAGCGGCGGCTGAGTCGACCGGCCCCGCGGTCCGGCCGCTCTGCCGGCACTCTGCGCGCTACCCACGCGCGCTCCGTGCGGTGGCCCGCAACCTGCGCATACCTGTGGCGTTGCGGGCGAGGCGTAGCCGGGGTTCTCACCTGTGACCGGCGCGCAGCCAGTCCTCGCGTCGGTCCTCACGCGTGCCGAGAACCGCCAGGCAGGGCGACTGCTCGAACACGGCGGACCCGCGGCCCTCGACGCGATGGCCACCGGTGAAGTCACGCACGGGCGCACGGCCGTCGTAGCGGCGGGGGCCGAGGGACTCGGTGGGCATGCCTTCCGGCCGCGCCGGATCCGAACCGGTCGTCCACCGGGTGATCTCCTCGCGTACGCCAGGGGCGAGCTCCTCGGCGCGCTCCGCGTCCCACACGAGGTCGAGCAACGTCTCCACCTGCCATTCGCCCGCCACATCG
>NZ_DASQNH010000095.1:0-2173 GCF_035645055.1 Streptomyces sp.
CGAGTCCGCCTGCGATAGCACCGAGCGGGCCTGTGGCCGCGTCGGCCGAGGCGGCACGGTTGGCGGCGGTGCGCCGTTACGACATTCTCGATACCCCTCCGGACGGCGCCTACGACCGGGTCGCGGCGCTGGCGGCGCGTCTGTTCGAGGTGCCGGTGGCGACGGTGACGATCGTGGACGAGGACCGGATCTGGTTCAAGGCCGCGCACGGACTGGAGGGTGTCAGCGAGATCGGCCGGGATCCGGGGCTGTGCGCCTCGGCGGTCCTGACGGATGACACCACTGTCATCCCCGACACCCTGCTGGACCCGGTCGCCTGTTCCAACCCGCTGGTCGCCGGTCCGATGGGGGTGCGGTTCTACGCGGCCGCTCCGATCATCACCGCCGACGGGTACCGGCTGGGCACGGTCAACGTCCTGGACACCCGCCCCCGCGAGATCAGCGAGGCGGATTCGGCCACGCTCGCGGACCTGGCGGCGGTGGTGCGTGACCAGTTGGAGCTGCGGCTGTCGGCGTTGCGCGTGGTGCGCGCCGAGCAGGAGCGCCGCAAGGTCGAGCAGGAGAAGCGCCAGGCGGAGGAAGAGGCCCGCCAGCGTGCGGAGCGGGACAAGGCGGCCATCGCCGCGTTCGCCTCCACCCTGCAGCGCACCCTGGTGCCTCCCATCCTGCCCGCGGTACCGGGCCTGGAGCTGGCCTGCCACTACAAGACCGCCTCCCCGCAGGAAGTGGGAGGCGACTTCTACGACGTCTTCCCCGTCGGCGGGGACCGGTGGGCGTTCTTCCTGGGCGATGTGTGCGGCAAGGGCGCCGAAGCCGCCTCGGTCACCTCACTGACCCGCTACACGCTGCGGGCCGCAGCCCTCGTCGACGCGGACCCGACGGCCGCGCTGAATGCCCTGAACACGGCGCTGCTGCTGGACGCGGCGGTGGGGACGCGCTTCTGCACCGCCATCTTCGGCGTGCTCGATCCCGCCCCAGATGGCGGTTTCACGGTCACGCTGGCCACCGGCGGCCATCCGCCCGCCTACCATCTGAGCCCCACCGAGGAAGGCGGTGTACGGGTGGAGGCGGTCCGCGCCAAGGGCGGCATGCTGGTCGGCGCGATCGCCGAAGCCGCATTCGCCTCACGCACCCTGCACCTGGCACCCGGCCAGGGCCTGCTGCTGTATACCGACGGGCTGACCGAGGCCCGCACCGCCGATGGCCACATGCTCGACGACACGGGCCTGATGGACTTCCTGGCCCACCGGCCGGCGCCGGTCAGTGCCGGCTCCCTGATCGACGACACCGTCGCGCTCCTGGACACCCTCCCCGACACCGAACGCGACGACGTGGCACTGCTGGCCCTGTCCGTCCCCACTGCGGATGCCGCTCCGGCCGGCATCACCACTACCGCTCACAGCGCCGCCGCCCCGACCGCCGACGCCTCCGTCGGGCAGGAGAACCGACGCCCATGACCGACGCATTCCACATCGACGTCCCGCACACCGACGGCGCCCTGGCCGTGATCGCACTGTCCGGTGAATTCGACATCACCACCGCACCCGCCGTGCGGGCCCGCGCCCTGGAACTCATGGCGGCCGGACACCCCGACCTGGTCGCTGACCTGTCGGGCATCACCTTCTGCGACTCCTCAGGGCTGGGCGCCCTCGTCGGCATCTGGCGTTGCGCCAAGGACGCCGACGGCTCGCTGACCCTGGCGGCCATCCCCGACCGGCTGAGCCGCCTGCTCAGCGTCACCGGGATGGACACCTTCCTGCCCGCGTATCCCAGCGCCGACGCCGCGCTTGCCGCACGCCAAAGCAACCGCACCACCGCCTGAAACCTCTCGCTCGCCAGGGCGGCTCCAACAGCTGGCTAGCACATGACCAAGCGCGCGCCGCGACCAACGTACTGGTCGCGACGCGCGCTCATCCGCTCCGCCAGGCGCTACACGTCGGGCCGCGGCGTACAGCACACCGGATGCTGCCTTTCCCCGCCGGGTTAGTGGGACTCGTCGTAGGGGTCGCGGCTGCCGGACTTGGCCAGCCCGCGGCTGATCATGTAGCCGACGGTCAGGATCACGATGTACAGCCATGCCTTGTCGGCGCGGAAGTAGTCGGTGTGTCCCTCTTCGGTGCCCACGACCATGGAAGCGATCAGTACCGCGACCACGGAGGCGAGGTAGATGAAG
>NZ_DASQNH010000096.1:0-91113 GCF_035645055.1 Streptomyces sp.
GCTGCTGAGTCCACGGCGTTCACACCGCTCACCCTGCCTGTGCTGCCGCTCGACGACGAGGTCGTGCTGCCCGGGATGGTGGTTCCGCTGGACCTGAGCGACGCCGATGTGCGGGCCGCGGTGGAAGCCGCTCAGGCGGCCGCCCGGTCGGAGCCCGGCAAGCCGAAGGTGCTGCTGGTGCCCCGGATCGACGGCACGTACGCGAGCACCGGTGTCCTGGGCACGGTGGAGCAGGTCGGCCGGCTGGCCGACGGCGACCCGGGCGCCCTGATCCGCGGCCGCGGACGGGTGAGGATCGGCGCCGGGACGACCGGGCCGGGCGCCGCCCTGTGGGTCGAGGGGACCCGGATCGACGAGAGCGTGCCCGAGCCGCTGCCGGGGCATGTCGGCGAACTGATGAAGGAGTACAAGGCCCTCGCCACCGCCTGGCTGAAGAAGCGCGGCGCCTGGCAGGTGGTCGACCGGGTGCAGGCCATCGACGACGTCTCTGCCCTCGCCGACAACTCCGGTTACTCCCCGTTCCTCACCACCGAGCAGAAGGTCGAGCTGCTGGAGACCGCCGACCCGGTCGCCCGCCTCAGGCTCGCCACCCAGCAGCTGCGCGACCACCTCGCCGAGCAGGACGTCGCCGAGACCATCGCCAAGGACGTCCAGGAGGGCGTCGACAAGCAGCAGCGCGAGTTCCTGCTGCGCCGTCAGCTGGAGGCCGTCCGCAAGGAGCTGCGCGAGCTGAACGGCGAGAAGGAGGGCGAGGAGTCCGACGACTACCGGGCCCGCGTGGAGGCCGCCGACCTGCCCGAGAAGGTCCGCGAGGCGGCCCTGAAGGAGGTCGACAAGCTGGAGCGGGCGTCCGACCAGTCCCCCGAGGGCTCCTGGATCCGCACCTGGCTGGACACCGTCCTGGAACTGCCGTGGAACGAGCGGACGGAGGACGCGTACGACATCCAGGGCGCCAAGGCCGTCCTGGACGCCGAGCACGCCGGTCTGGAGGACGTGAAGGAGCGCATCACCGAGTACCTGGCGGTCCGCAAGCGCCGCAACGACCGCGGCCTCGGCGTCGTCGGCGGACGGCGCGGCGGTGCCGTGCTGGCCCTGGTCGGCCCGCCCGGCGTCGGCAAGACCAGCCTCGGCGAGTCCGTCGCGCACGCCATGGGCCGCAAGTTCGTCCGGGTCGCCCTCGGCGGCGTCCGCGACGAGGCCGAGATCCGCGGCCACCGCCGTACGTACGTCGGCGCGCTGCCCGGCCGGATCGTGCGTGCCGTCAAGGAGGCCGGTTCGATGAACCCGGTCGTCCTGCTGGACGAGATCGACAAGGTGGGCTCCGACTTCCGCGGCGACCCGGCCGCGGCACTCCTGGAAGTCCTCGACCCGGCCCAGAACCACACCTTCCGCGACCACTACCTGGAGGTCGAACTCGACCTGTCGGACGTCGTCTTCCTGGCGACGGCCAACGTCCTGGAGGCCATCCCCGAGGCCCTGCTCGACCGGATGGAGCTGGTCCGGCTGGACGGCTACACCGAGGACGAGAAGGTCGTCATCGCCCGCGACCACCTGGTGCCGCGCCAGCTGGAGCGCGCCGGGCTCGGCGCGGAGGAGGTGACCGTCGACGAGAGCGCGCTGCGCAAGCTCGCCGGCGAGTACACCCGCGAGGCGGGCGTGCGCACCCTGGAACGGTCCATCGCCCGGCTGCTGCGCAAGGTCGCCGCCCAGCACGAACTGGGCGAGCGGGAGCTGCCCTTCACCCTCACCGACGCGGACCTGCGCGCGCTGATCGGCCGTCCGCACCATGTGCCGGAGTCGGCCCAGGACCCGGCCGAGCGCCGTACGTCCGTGCCGGGCGTGGCGACCGGCCTGGCGGTGACCGGCGCGGGCGGTGACGTGCTCTACGTGGAGGCGTCGCTGGCCGACCCGGAGACCGGTGCGGCGGGCCTGACGCTGACCGGCCAGCTGGGCGACGTGATGAAGGAGAGCGCGCAGATCGCCCTGTCCTTCCTCCGCTCGCACGGCGCCGAGCTGGAACTCCCGGTCGCGGACCTCAAGGACCGGGGCGTGCACATCCACTTCCCGGCGGGCGCGGTCCCGAAGGACGGCCCGAGCGCGGGCATCACGATGACGACGGCGCTGGCGTCCCTCCTCTCGGGCCGCCTGGTCCGCACGGACGTGGCGATGACCGGCGAGGTCTCCCTGACCGGCCGGGTGCTGCCCATCGGCGGCGTGAAGCAGAAGCTGCTCGCCGCGCACCGCGCGGGCGTCACCACGGTGATCATCCCGAAGCGCAACGAGCCGGACCTGGACGACGTCCCGGCCGAGGTCCTGGACAAGCTGGACGTCCACACGGTCACCGACGTCCGCCAGGTCCTGGAGCTGGCCCTGACCCCGGCGACCAGCGCCGCCGGCCCCAAGGTCCCGGTGGCGGCGTGACGGACGCCACCGGACAAGGAAGGCCCGGCCCCCGTGAGGGAGGCCCGGGCCTTCCGCCGTGCGTCAGCCGTTCGCCAGGGCCTGCACCCGGTCGAGCGCGCCGTTGAACCGGTTGTGGTCGCCCACGGTCGGGCCGGTGGAGGTGTACTGCCACATCGTGTAGTAGCTCCATCCCGCCGGCAGTTCGCCCACCGTCGACGCGTAGCGCGCGATCCACAGCGGGTTGTACTGGGCGAAGCCCCCGTAGTTGCCGGTGCACTGCTTCCACCAGCTGGTGGCGGTGTAGATGACGGCGTCGCGGCCGGTGCGCGCCTTGTAGGTGTTCAGGAAGTCGCGGATCCAGGTGACCATCGCGGACTGCGTCTTGCCGTAGCAGGCGGCGCCGTAGGGGTTCCACTCGATGTCGAGGGCGCCGGGGAGGGTCCTGCCGTCGCGGGACCAGCCGCCTCCGTTGTCGACGAAGTAGTTGGCCTGGGCGGCGCCGCTGGTGGTGTCGGGGGTGGCGAAGTGGTAGGCGCCACGGATCATGCCCACGTCGTACGAGCCGTTGTACTGCTGCGCGAAGTACGGGTTCTTGTAGTACGTGCCTTCGGTGGCCTTCACATAGGCCCACTTCACGCCGCTGTTCCACAGGGTCGTCCAGGCGACGCTGCCCTGGTGGCTGCTGACGTCCACGCCTTCGGTCTGGGTGGCGTCGCCGGGGGTGGGTGTCCCGTGGACGCCGTCGTGGGCGGGCACGCCCATGCCCATGTACGCGGTGCCGCGGGTGGGGACGTCGGCGGCGGCGGAGGGGACGGTGAAGAGGAGGGAGAAGGCGGCGAGCAGGGTGCCGGCGACGGTCAGCCGGCGTCGGGTCGTTCCGGATCTGTGCACGGGCATGACGTGCCTCCGAAGACTGAAGACTCGATGGGGGTGCTCGGTGGGGTGCTCGGCGGGGTGCTCGGCGGGGGGTTCGGTGGGGGGTGTCCGGTGGGGGAACACGTGGGGGGACGTCATCGTCCAGGTGCTGGCGTGAGCATGTCAGTGGTTGCCTGGTGAAGAAGCTACGCACGTAGATGTGCGGGAGGGAAGGGGGCCCGGTCGCCGCCGTTGGTCTAGCCCTGCGAAATACTGGCGGAGCTGCGGCGATGGCGGCCTTTGGCAGGAACTTTCAGGAGCGGGAAACCGGATCAGGGGTGCTGACGTGCACGAGGGCGGAAACGGTGGCGGAAACGGAGGCGAAGCCGAGGCCTCGCCGAGTGGTGTGGACCAGGAGTATCTGGCGCTGGAGCGGGAGCTGACGGTCCTGATGCGGCGGGCCCGCGCCAAGCAGGGCGAGATGGCCCGCGCCGTCCACCCCGACCTGGAGTCGGCGGCGTACGGCCTGCTGGTCCGGCTGGACGAGTGCGGCCGGCAGCGGGCCACCGAGCTGGCCGCCTACATCGGCGTCGGCAAGGCCACCATGTCCCGGCAGCTGCACGCCCTGGAGGACCTGGGCCTGGTGGCCCGCGAGCCGGACCCCGCCGACGGGCGCGCCTGGCTGGTGCGTCTCACCGAGGAGGGCCGCCGCCGGGTGCAACGGGTGCGCGAGGCCCGGCGGGCCCGGTACGTCAGCCAGCTGTCCCACTGGGACCGCCGCGAGGTGGCGGAACTGGCGCGGCTGCTGCACCAGCTCAACCAGGGGATGGAGAAGCAGCCCGGGCCGGGTGATTAATTCCGGCAACCGCCCGCGCGTGAAGTGCCAGGATGGACGGATGCCCACCGCTTACGACATCCCTGAAGTCCTGGACCGTCGCGAGGGCCCCTACGGCGAGATCGTGCTGCGCCGGCACGGCGACCTGCTCCAGATCATCGCGAACGGCTGCTTCCTGATGGACACCTCCGACGGCCGTTCGGAACGGCGGCTGGTCGACGCCGCGCTCGCGGCGCTCGGCGAACGGCCCGCCCCCCGGCTCCTCATCGGGGGTCTCGGGGTCGGCTTCTCGCTCGCACACGCCGCCGCGAACACCCGCTGGGGACGGATCACGGTGGTCGAGCGCGAGCCCGCCGTGATCGAGTGGCACCGGGAGGGCCCTCTTTCCGGCCTGTCCCGGGCGGCTCTGGCCGATCCACGCGCGGAGATCGTGGAAGCGGACCTGCTCGCTTTCGTCAATGAGACATCCGCCACGTATGACGCGCTGTGCCTGGACATCGACAATGGACCCGGCTGGACGGTCACGGAGGACAACGACGGGCTGTACGGAACGGCCGGACTGGCAGGCTGCGCAAGGCTGTTGAGGCCCGGTGGGGTGCTTGCGGTATGGTCCGCCGAGCCCTCCCCGGATTTCGAAGAAACCTTGCGGAATGCCGGATTCCAACATGTGCGTACCGAAGAGATCCCCGTTGCCCGGGGCGTTCCGGACGTCGTGCACCTCGGCGTCCGGCCTGGATAGCAAAGCCGCGGTGACTCCCCGTACGCTGCTTCCCTGACGCCGATCATTCAAGCGTCAATCGCAGTCATGCGCAGACATGGGATCACCCCACTGATTCCGGAAAGCACACTCTTGGGGCGGGCGATGGAGCAGACACACACCTCCCACAACGGCACGGCGACGACCACCCCCGGCGCACAGCGCCGGGTCCTGGTGGTCGAGGACGACGCGACGATCGTCGACGCCATCGCGGCCCGCCTGCGCGCCGAGGGATTCCTGGTGCAGACGGCCGGCGACGGGCCGGCGGCGGTCGACACGGCGGAGGCCTGGCAGCCCGACCTGCTGATCCTCGACATCATGCTGCCGGGCTTCGACGGCCTGGAGGTGTGCCGCCGGGTGCAGGCCCAGCGGCCCGTCCCGGTCCTGATGCTCACCGCGCGCGACGACGAGACCGACATGCTGGTCGGGCTCGGCGTGGGCGCCGACGACTACATGACCAAGCCGTTCTCCATGCGGGAGCTGGCGGCCCGGGTCCATGTGCTGCTGCGCCGGGTGGAGCGGGCCGCGCTGGCCGCCTCCACGCCCCGCAGCGGCATCCTCCGGCTCGGCGAGCTGGAGATCGACCACGCGCAGCGCCGGGTGCGGGTGAAGTCGGAGGACGTGCACCTGACGCCCACCGAGTTCGACCTGCTGGTGTGCCTGGCGAACACCCCGCGCGCGGTGCTCTCCCGTGAGCAGCTGCTGGCCGAGGTGTGGGACTGGGCGGACGCCTCCGGCACCCGCACGGTCGACAGCCACATCAAGGCGCTGCGCCGGAAGATCGGCGCCGAGCGGATCCGCACGGTGCACGGCGTGGGCTACGCCCTGGAGACCCCCACGCCATGAGCGACGGGCGGAGAGCCGCAGGGAGGAGTCCCGGTCAGCCCTGGGGCGGCGTACGCCCGTTCTCGATCAAGACCAAGCTGGGGGCGCTGGTCGTCATCTCGGTGCTGATCACCACCGGACTGATGATGGTGGCCATGCGCACCGAGACCGAGCTGCGCTTCATCACGGTCTTCTCGATGATCGCCACCCTGCTGATCACGCAGTTCGTGGCGCACTCGCTCACCTCCCCGCTGGACGAGATGAACGCGGTGGCCCGCTCCATCTCGCACGGCGACTACAGCCGCCGGGTCCGCGAGAACCGGCGGGACGAGCTGGGGAACCTGGCCCAGACGATCAATGTCATGGCCGACGAGCTGGAGGCCCAGGACCGCCAGCGCAAGGAGCTGGTCGCCAACGTCTCGCACGAGCTGCGCACCCCCATCGCGGGGCTGCGCGCGGTGCTGGAGAACATCGTCGACGGGGTCACCGAGGCCGACCCCGAGACCATGCGTACGGCGCTGAAGCAGACCGAGCGGCTGGGGCGGCTGGTGGAGACGCTGCTGGACCTGTCCCGGCTGGACAACGGCGTGGTCCCGCTGAAGAAGCGGCGGTTCGAGGTGTGGCCGTATCTGTCGGGCGTGCTGAAGGAGGCCAACATGGTCGCCTCGGCGCGGGCCGGGATCGCCTCCGGGTCCGGCAGTCACACCCGTACCGACGTCCATCTGCATCTGGACGTCTCGCCGCCGGAGCTGACCGCGCACGCCGACCCGGAGCGCATCCACCAGGTCGTCGCCAACCTGATCGACAACGCGGTCAAGCACAGTCCGCCGCACGGCCGGGTAACGGTGAGGGCGCGGCGCGGAACCCAGCCGGAGTCGCTGGAGCTGGAGGTGCTGGACGAGGGTCCGGGCATTCCGCGCTCGGAGTGGCACCGGGTCTTCGAGCGGTTCAACCGGGGTGTGGTCAGCCGGCCGCACGGGCCGGGCAGCGACGGCGGCACGGGCCTCGGTCTGGCGATCGCGCGCTGGGCCGTGGATCTGCACGGCGGCCGGATCGGAGTGGCCGAATCCGAGCGGGGTTGCCGGATTCTCGTCACCCTTCCGGGACTTCCATCTGTGCCGAGTTGACGTAAAGTTCGAAGCGGAGCCACAAGATCCACAGGCGTTCGCGCTGCCGGACACGTGTGATCAGGCCAAGGCCCCGCGCGCTCCGCGCGCCGGGCCCGCGTCGGCGTACCCCGTGCGCCCCCTCACAAACCGGAACCACGCTTGTTTCCCGCCATTATCAGGCCCGAAACACGGATCCAGATGTGACTTACACGACGATGAACGGGCCCGGCCTGACCTTCTCGGTCAGGGAGGCGTAGCCTTTATTTCCGCTGTCCATCACCTTGTGAAGCGGAAGAGGGCGGTTGCCGCCGTGTCGCCACAGTCCCCCAGTAACGCATCGAGCATCTCCACCGACGCAGACCAAGCGGGCAAGAACCCCGCTGCCGCGTTCGGTGCCAACGAGTGGCTCGTCGACGAGATCTATCAGCAGTACCTCCAGGACCCGAATTCGGTAGACCGCGCCTGGTGGGACTTCTTCGCCGATTACAAGCCAGGCGCCGCCGGCGCCCCGGCTCCGGCGGGACCTGCGGCCGCGGGGGCCGCAGAGACCACCAGCCAGACGCCCACCCCGGCCCCGCAGCCCGCCGCCCCGGCCGCTCCGGCGCAGCCCGCCGCCCCGGCCGCACCCCCGGCGCCCGCCCCCGCTCCCGCGGCGAAGACCGCGGCCCCCTCCCCGGCCAAGCCGGCGCAACCCGCACAGGCGCCCGCTCAGCCGAAGGCCAAGGCCGCCCCCGCCGCGCAGGCCCCGGAGGGCCCCGAGCTGATCACGCTGCGCGGCCCGGCCGCCGCGGTCGCGAAGAACATGAACGCCTCGCTGGAGCTGCCGACCGCCACCTCGGTCCGCGCGGTGCCGGTGAAGCTGCTCTTCGACAACCGCATCGTCATCAACAACCACCTCAAGCGGGCCCGGGGCGGGAAGATCTCCTTCACCCACCTCATCGGCTTCGCGATGGTGCAGGCCATCAAGGCCATGCCGTCGATGAACTGGTCGTTCGGGGAGAAGGACGGCAAGCCGACCCTCATCAAGCCCCCGCACATCAACCTCGGCCTCGCCATCGACCTGGTCAAGCCCAACGGCGACCGCCAGCTGGTCGTCGCGGCGATCAAGAAGGCCGAGACGCTGAACTTCTTCGAGTTCTGGCAGGCCTACGAGGACATCGTCCGCCGCGCCCGCGAGGGCAAGCTGACGATGGACGACTTCACCGGTGTCACGGTCTCCCTGACCAACCCCGGCGGCCTCGGCACCGTCCACTCCGTGCCGCGCCTGATGCCCGGCCAGTCGGTGATCATGGGCGTCGGCTCCATGGACTACCCGGCGGAGTTCCAGGGCACCTCCCAGGACACCCTGAACAAGCTCGGCATCTCGAAGGTCATGACGCTCACGTCGACCTACGACCACCGGGTGATCCAGGGCGCCGCCTCCGGCGAGTTCCTGCGCACCGTCGCCAACCTGCTGCTCGGCGAGAACAACTTCTACGACGACGTCTTCGAGGCGCTGCGCATCCCCTACGAGCCGGTCCGCTGGCTCAAGGACATCGACGCGTCGCACGACGACGACGTCACCAAGGCCGCCCGCGTCTTCGAGCTGATCCACTCCTACCGGGTCCGCGGCCACGTCATGGCCGACACCGACCCGCTGGAGTACCGCCAGCGCAAGCACCCCGACCTGGACATCACCGAGCACGGCCTCACCCTGTGGGACCTGGAGCGCGAGTTCGCGGTCGGCGGCTTCTCCGGCAAGTCGATGATGAAGCTGCGCGACATCCTCGGCGTGCTGCGCGACTCGTACTGCCGCACCACCGGCATCGAGTTCATGCACATCCAGGATCCCAAGCAGCGCAAGTGGATCCAGGACCGCGTGGAGCGCCCGCACGCCAAGCCGGAGCGCGAGGAGCAGCTGCGCATCCTGCGCCGGCTGAACGCGGCGGAGGCCTTCGAGACCTTCCTGCAGACGAAGTACGTCGGCCAGAAGCGGTTCTCCCTGGAGGGCGGCGAGTCCGTCATCCCGCTGCTGGACGCGGTGCTGGACTCGGCCGCCGAGTCGCGGCTCGACGAGGTCGTCATCGGCATGGCCCACCGCGGCCGCCTGAACGTCCTCGCCAACATCGTCGGCAAGTCGTACGCGCAGATCTTCCGCGAGTTCGAGGGTAACCTCGACCCGAAGTCGATGCACGGCTCCGGCGACGTGAAGTACCACCTGGGCGCCGAGGGCACCTTCACCGGCCTGGACGGCGAGCAGATCAAGGTCTCGCTGGTCGCGAACCCCTCGCACCTGGAGGCGGTGGACCCGGTCCTGGAGGGCGTCGCCCGCGCCAAGCAGGACATCATCAACAAGGGCGGCACGGACTTCACCGTCCTGCCGGTGGCGATCCACGGCGACGCGGCCTTCGCGGGCCAGGGCGTGGTGGCCGAGACCCTGAACATGTCGCAGCTGCGCGGCTACCGCACCGGCGGCACGGTCCACATCGTGATCAACAACCAGGTCGGCTTCACCGCCGCCCCGGAGTCCTCGCGCTCCTCCATGTACGCGACGGACGTGGCCCGCATGATCGAGGCCCCGATCTTCCACGTGAACGGCGACGACCCGGAGGCCGTGGTCCGCGTCGCGCGGCTCGCCTTCGAGTTCCGCCAGGCGTTCAACAAGGACGTGGTGATCGACCTCATCTGCTACCGCCGCCGCGGTCACAACGAGTCGGACAACCCGGCCTTCACCCAGCCGCTGATGTACGACCTGATCGACAAGAAGCGCTCGGTGCGCAAGCTGTACACCGAGTCCCTGATCGGTCGCGGCGACATCACCCTGGAAGAGGCCGAGCAGGCGCTCCAGGACTACCAGGGCCAGCTGGAGAAGGTCTTCACCGAGGTCCGCGAGGCCACCTCGCAGCCGTCCGCGGTGCAGACGCCGGACCCGCAGGCCGAGTTCCCGGTCGCCGTCGGCACCGCGGTCACCGCCGAGGTCGTCAAGCGGATCGCCGAGTCCCAGGTCAACATCCCCGACCACATCACCGTCCACCCGCGGCTGCTCCCGCAGCTCCAGCGACGGGCGACGATGGTCGAGGACGGCACCATCGACTGGGGCATGGGCGAGACCCTCGCCATCGGCTCGCTGCTCCTGGAGGGCGTCCCGGTCCGTCTGGCGGGCCAGGACTCCCAGCGCGGCACCTTCGGCCAGCGCCACGCGGTGATCATCGACCGTGAGACGGGCGAGGAGTACACGCCGCTCCAGTACCTCGCCGAGGACCAGGCGCGTCTCAACGTCTACAACTCCCTCCTCTCCGAGTACGCGGCCATGGGCTTCGAGTACGGCTACTCGCTGGCCCGCCCGGACGCGCTCGTGATGTGGGAGGCACAGTTCGGCGACTTCGTCAACGGCGCCCAGACGGTCGTGGACGAGTTCATCTCGTCGGCGGAGCAGAAGTGGAACCAGACCTCCGGTGTGGTCCTGCTCCTCCCGCACGGCTACGAGGGCCAGGGCCCGGACCACTCGTCCGCCCGCCCGGAGCGCTTCCTCCAGCTGTGCGCGCAGAACAACATGACGGTCGCCATGCCGACCTCGCCGGCGAACTACTTCCACCTCCTGCGGTGGCAGGTGCACAACCCGCACCACAAGCCGCTGGTCGTCTTCACGCCGAAGTCGATGCTGCGCCTCAAGGCCGCCGCGTCGAAGGCGGAGGAGTTCACCACGGGCCAGTTCCGCCCGGTCATCGGCGACAGCTCGGCTGACCCGGCGGCCGTGAAGAAGGTCGTCTTCTGCGCGGGCAAGGTCTACTACGACCTGGAGGCCGAGCGGGTCAAGCGCGGCGTGAAGGACACCGCGATCATCCGCATCGAGCGGCTGTACCCGCTGCCGGGTGCCGAGCTCCAGGCGGAGATCAAGAAGTACCCGAACGCCGAGAAGTACCTGTGGGCGCAGGAGGAGCCGGCGAACCAGGGTGCGTGGCCGTTCATCGCGCTCAACCTGATCGACCACCTGGACCTGGCGGTCGGCGCCGACATCCCGCCGGGCGAGCGGCTGCGCCGCATCTCGCGTCCGCACTCCTCGTCGCCGGCCGTGGGTTCCGCGAAGCGGCACCAGGCCGAGCAGGAGCAGCTGGTGCGTGAGGTGTTCGAGGCGTAGGTCTCAGCACTGCGCGTGGCACCAAGGGTCCGGCCCCGAGTTCTCCGACTCGGGGCCGGACCCTTTTCCTCGTCCGGGGAGTCCCGGGGTCATCCGAGGTCGGGCTCGAAGTCCCAGTAGGGGCGCATCCGCTCGCGTACGGAGAGCGTGTGGGGGTGCTCGGCGCCGAGCGTCCGGGACAGGCCGGCCAGGGCGGACTCCTCCAGCCGCGCCGCCTCCGGCTGTTCGCGCGCCGCACGCAGGTCCGCGGCGAGCGCCGCCATGCAGGACAGGGTGAGCGGATGGTCCTCGCCGAGGGTGCGCAAAGCCCGGCTCAGGGTGTCCCGGCCCAGGTCCACCGCTTCGTCGACACGGCCCACCAGATTGTCCCCGCCCGCGGTGTTCAGGGCGCAGCCCAGCACCCAGGGGTGGTCCGGGCCGAGGTGTGCGGAGAGGGCGCCCAGTGCTCCTTTGAACATGGCCAGGGCCCCCTCGCGTTCCCCCACGGCCCGCAGGACCAGCCCCATGTTGCCGAGCATGCCCGAGACGACCGGGTGGGCGGACCCCAGCAGGGCGAGGTAGCCGGCCTGGGCCTCGTCGAGGAGGGCGCGAGCCTCGCCGACGTCGCCGTACACGCGCAGGTAGTTGGCGTAGAGGGTGACGGCGGCCAGGGTCCGGTGGTGTTCACGGCCGTGGACTCGGGCCAGCTCGTCGACCAGGGCGGCCATCGTGCCGCCCACCTGCCGTGCCTCCCTGCCCTCCCGGCGCCGGCAGAGCAGCAGCTCGCCGAGGGCCGTCAGGGTCTGCGGGTGCGTGGGGCCGAGCACCCGCTGGTGCAGGCGGACGTGCGGCTCCTGGCGTGCGACCGCGGCGCGGTAGGCGCCCAGCAGGCGCAGGTCGCGGCTGAGGGCGTTGCCGGTGCCGAGGGTGTCGATGTGCCGGCCGCCCAGGACGCGTTGCCGGCGGTGGAGCGTTTCGAGGTCGAGTGTGTGTGCCTCGTCGTACCTGCCCAGGAGGCGCAGACCGACGGCGACGTCGTGACGGGCCTCAAGCGTGGCCGGGGCGTCCGGGCCCAGGTGCGATTCGGCCTTCTCCAGGACTTCGCTCTGGACGACATGGGCCGGCCGGTATCTGCCGAGGTGCTGCAAGCTCCTGGCCATCTCGCCCTCGGCACCGTGCGGCAGACGGGGCACGGCGGCCCGCATCCGCTCCACCACGCCGTGGGTCCGGTCGTACGCCTCCTGGAACCGGCCGGTCTCCCGCAGGAGCCGGCTCTCCTCGGTGGTCAGGTCCAGCATGAACCGGTCCAGGGGGTCCAGGGTCTGCGTCCAGCGGTCCCGGATGGCCCCGGCCAGCTCCAGGCCCCTGGCGTACTGCCCGCTGTAGCGGCAGTACCTCAGGCAGCCGAGCACGGTCTCCCGGTGCCGTGACTCCTCGCTGCCGAGCATGCCGGAGGGCTCCAGGTGGGGCAGCAGGTCGGCGTAGCGGGGCCAGTTCCCGCTGTCGTGGGGGTTGCCGGGGTCGGCGCCCTGGAGGACGGCGCGTACGGCCATGCGGTGGGTGACGCGGCTGCTCTCGCCGGTCAGGCGGGACACGATGTCGTACACGAGCCGGGGCATGGTGACCGAGTGCTCGTGCCGAGCGGTCTCGCTGCCGATCAGCGAGTAACTCCCCAGCGTGTCGAGTGCCCGGTTCATGGCCGACCGGTCGGCGGCCATCCAGCGCAGCTCCTCGGGAAGGACATCCGGCGGACAGTCACGGACGAGGCCGAGCGGGATGCGGCCCGGGGCGAACGACACGCACAGGTTGAGGAGGTCGAGGGCTTGCGGCTGGGTCCGGTGGAGCCGGTCGAGCAGGATCGACCAGGAGGTCTCACCGGGGGCCAGGTCCAGCGCGGTGGGGAGCCCGCTCTCGCGGACCCTCCGCACGAACTCGGTGGCCTCCGTCCCGGACTCGCCGAGCAACGCCGCGGCCTGTGCCACAGGCAGCGGTACGTCATCGAGGAGGGCGGCGATGTGGTTCGCCTGGGACACGGTGATGTGCGGCGCCCGGCGCATGAGATGGGCGATGGACTCGGTCCGGTGGAAAGGGGGCACCTCCAGGCGGTCGGTGTAGTGGCCCCAGTCCAGGTTGCGTGAGGTGACCAGGACATGGCCCGGGCCGTGCGGGATCAGGTCCCGGACCGCTTCGACGTCGTCACAACCGTCGAAGATCACCAGCGAGTCGGCGTACGGCTCCCCCCGGCGCAGTGCCTCCAGAACCGCCTGGACGTGGTCTCCGGGGCGCCCGTCCCCGAGGCGTACGCCGAGGTGTGCGGCAAGCTCCCCGAGCCGGTCGCGCAGGAGGGCGGGGTCGTCCGCGTCGACCCACCACACCAGGTCGTACTCGGTGCTGAAACGGTGCGCGTACTCGGCGGCCAGCTGGGTCTTGCCGATGCCGGGCATGCCGGTCAGGGTGCAAGGGGCGGCGCGGCGCCGGTCGGTCAGGCGCTGGCGCACTTCGCCGAGGAGGGTGTCGCGGCCGGTGAAGCGCGGGTTGCGGCGCGGCACCGCGCCCCACACCGCGCAGGGCGTCGCCGGGTAACGGACCCGCCTGGGCCGGCGCTGGACGGGCAGGGGTCCGAAGCCGAGTCGGCGGCGCAGCCGCTCCTCTGCCGCTGCCTCGCTCAGTCCCGACAGGTCCACCGGTCGGAGGACGGCGGCGGCGGCAGGGGGCAGGGTCTGGCCGCCGAGGGCGACGGCCGTGAAGCGTTCGGCGTGCTCGGCGATGAACCCGCGCAGCACCCGGTCCCACTCCCCCGCCGGGCGCGGGCCGCGGCTGAAGAACCACCCGTCGAGGACCAGCAGCACGCGCGCGTCGGACGACAGCAGGTCGCGGAAGGCGTCTTCCAGAGGCACGTCCCGGGGCGAGTCCCAGCGCCGGAGAACGGCCCGCCGGCCGTGCCGTTCAAGGGTCTCGGCGAGCCACACCCCCCAGGAGCGCTGGTGGCCGGTGTGGACGACCAGGTACGTTCCGGCCGCGGCCCCGGAGGCCGCGCGGGTGGGAGCGGATTCGCGCGCGACTCGTCCACTCGGAGCGGCGGGCCGCGGTCCGGGGAACGGGGGCGCGGCCCCATCGGGGGTGTAGGTGTCCTGGGCCACCCCCAGGCCGGTCAGCAACAGCCGTCTGGCCGACGTCTCGTCGTCGGCGCTGAAGAGGGGCAGGTCGCGCCCGACGCGTGTCCACAGCGGGGGCCTGCCGATCCACACGGGGACGCATCCGTCCGGGACGGGCCTCCTGGACCGCAGCTGCTCGCCCATCAGCACCATCACGCGCTGCGACGGCCCGGCCCCCCGTGCGGCCGCACCGAGTTGCCGGTCGGTGGGACACGTCAAGGATTCCACCTCGTGTCCGCAGGAGCGCAGGACATGGGCGATCCACCGTGCCCATCGGCGGCCGGCCGCGCCCCGGTGCAGGATCCGGAAGCCCTCCTTCACCGGCGTCGGGTCGTCCCGGGGGACGGTCCGTACGGCGGCCCGCGTCCCGAACCGGCCCAGCACCAGCGCCGACACCTCGGCGAACGCGTCGGGCAGCGGTTCCGTGCCCCCGGCCGCCGCACCCTCGCCGGTCAGCTCGGCCAGCGCCAGCGCCGGAAAGTTCCGCACCTGCCGTCCGAAGCGCCGCTCGACGTACTCCCCGCAGTGCCGGAGCAGGAGCAGCGCCTGCCCGCGGGGCAGCAGCCGCAGCAGTTCCTCGCGCACGCCCGGCGCGAACGCGTACCACCCCTCCTCCTCGGCCCGGGCCATCAGTCCGCTCAGCAGGACCTCGGCCGGCACGGACGGCCCGCTGTGCGGCTGAGTGGCGCGCTGGACGAGCTGGATCACGGGCAGCGTCAGCGGTACGGCGGAGAGGGAGACGGCGAGGGCGACCGCCTGCCGGGACGCCGTGCGCCGGAAGGCGGCGACCAGCTCGGCCCCGGTGCCGGACGAGGAGCGCGCGGGGCGCGGCGGGGCCGCCGGGTGGCCGGCGCGCACCCATGCGGCGGCGGCCGGCAGGGAGCGTCCGGTACCGCCGGACAGCAGGCGCGCCCAGGCGCCGAGCGCGGTGCGGGTGGGAGCGAGGACCGGCACCGGCAGTGCTCCGCCGGGGGCCGGTCCCTCCGCCGTCCGGAACTCCAGGCGGGCGCCGAGCCCTTCGAGACGTCGGAGGGTGCCGGGACGCGGGGGCAGATGGGTGCGCCGCCACAGCCGCTGGGGCAGCGGCTGGACGACGGCGACGGGCGCGGCGAGCGCCCAGTGGTGCAGCAGTCGCTGCATCCGGCCGGACCGCCACAGCGGTCCGGCGCAGTCGCTGAGCACGAGGGTCAGCTGGCGTCCGGTCGGGTCGCGCAGTTGATCGGCGGACCGGACCGCCCCGGCCCCCGGGTCACGGGAGACGGACGTCACCAGGCGTCCGCCGGGGCCCTCGTGGACGTAACGCACGGACACCTCGCGGAAGGCGCCGAGGCCGGCGGCGATCTGCCGCAGCTCCTCCAGGAGGCCGTCCCAGAGGGCCGTCGAGGAGGAGGCGTCCATCAGGAGCCGCAGCCGGGCCTCACGGCGGGTGGTGGCGCGCAGCACGGGCAGCAGCAGCCCGGTCTCGGCGGCCCGTTCGGCGGTGGCCTGCTCGTCGATGTGGTGCGCGGGCACGCGCACCGGCGGGCGGTAGCGCTGGAGGGGGCGCAGGGCGCGCTGGATGTGGAGCGGGTGCGCGAGCGCGGTCGCCGCCGGCACCCGGACGCGCAGGAAGGCCGGGTCGGCGGCACCGGATTCGGCCGCCGGAGTGGGGGCGCGGTCGGGGTACAGGCGGGTGCGGTCGCCGTCGGCCGGGGGTTCCTCCCGGGGTTCGGTGTCCGGCGCCGGCCGGGAGCCGGGGTCCGGGTGGTCCGGGGCGGGCTCGGGCGGGGCACCCGGCTGGGTTGCCGGGTCCTCGTCACCTGTGTGGTCAGGTGCGAGGCGGGGTGCCGCCACGTGACCGGCGAGCCACAGCGCCTCCGCCAGTTCGCGCGCGCCGGGCTCGGACCCGGTCCGCACACGCAGCCGTTCGGCCAGCTCGGCGAGCGGCCCGGGGGCGGTGGGGCGGGCGGGCGGCTCGGTCATCAGCGCGGCCTCTGCTCGCCCTGGTCGAGCGGGCGCATCAGCAGCTCGGCGAGCCGCTGCCGGTCCGGCGCGCTGTCGCGGGCCGCCTCCTGGGTGAGGTAGATGGCGTTGAGGAGCTGGTCGGCGGCGCGCAGGGCGCCCGGGCTTGACTGGAGGAAGTCGCGGATCAGGGCGTCGTGCGCGGCCGGCGGGGCGTCGCCGAAGTGGGCGCGGACCATGGCCTCCAGGCGGGCGGCGCCCCATGCGTCGTCGCGTGGCGAGGGCAGGTCGAGGTGGAGGCAGCGGCGCAGCAGCGGGGCGGGGAAGTCGCGTTCGCCGTTGCTGGTCATCACCACGACCGGGAAGGCCCGGCAGCGCACCCGCCCCTCCGTGACCAGGGCCCGCTCGCCGTCGTCGGTGAGCACCCGGACCTCGGGCTGCCTGCGGGCGGCGCGTTCCAGTTCGGGGATGCGGAACTCGCCTTCCTCCAGGGCGTTGAGGAGGTCGTTGGGCAGGTCGATGTCGCTCTTGTCGAGTTCGTCGACGAGCAGCACGCGCGGGCGTGCGTACGGCAGCAGCGCGGTGCCGAGCGGGCCGAGGCGCAGATACTCGCCGATGTCCTCGGTGCTCTCGCCGCCGCGTTCGCGGGCCATCTGCATGTCCTGGAGCCGGGCGATGGCGTCGTACGCGTACAGGCCGTCACGGAGCGTCGTACGGCTGACGATGGGCCAGTGCAGCACCCGGCCGAGGCCGAGTTCGTGGGCCAGGGCGTGGGCGAGCGTGGACTTGCCCGAGCCGGGGTCGCCGGTGACCAGCAGGGGGCGGCGCAGATAGAGGGCCGCGTTGATCAGTTCCAGGTCCTCGGGACGCCAGGCGATCCCGCCGGGTCCGCGGGTGCCGAGCCGCCGGGTCGACTCGGTGCCCAGGGGCGGGGTCGTCCCGATGACGGGCCCGCCGTCGAAGTCGCGCCACGGCGGCGGGTCCGGCAGCCGCGCGATGCCGTCGTGCGGCTCGCCGGATCCCCGGTAGACGAACCAGTCGGGGTGGGGCACGGAAGACTCCTTCGGGCGGGAGGACTCATGGCGAGTCGAGGGGGGCATCGCTCAGCGGCAGCGGGCGGTCCGGGTCGTCGTACAGGAGCGCCATGTGGTGCGCCCAGTCGGTGTCGCCGTGACTCTCGCGGCGCAGGTGCAGCTGCTCCGGCAGGGCCGAGGCGCGTCCGGCGGAGCCGAGCAGGTGGGCGGCGGTGCCGAACAGGTCGCCGCAGTCCGTGCCGCACACGCGCGTGTGGTCGTTCCTGAGGCTCCACAGGGCGACGCCGTAGCCCGCGCGGATGGTCTCCGCGAACGAGTCCGCGTTCTCCTGCGGCGGGCGGCACAGCACCGGCACGGCGCCGTGCGGTGCCGCCTCCAGGGCCTCCTTGGCGTGTTCGGGCCACTGCACGGGCAGCGACTTGAGCCCGCCCCCGGCCACGCCGTCCCAGCGTTCCTTCCATACGGCCGCGGGCTCGCCGCGGCGTTTGAGGCAGCGCAGCACCACCGGGCGGCGGGCGCCCAGCGGCCACCGGTGGGCGTGCAGCCCGAAGTGCTCGACGGGTACGGCGAGTTCCAGCCGGGTACGGCGGGCCTCCGTGTCGAGCTGCCGGAAGGCCTGGCCGAGCGGTCCCTCCAGGAGGTCCGGCAGCTCGGCGAGCGAGACGCCCTCGTCGGCGCCGTCCTCGTCGAGGACCCGCGCGGTGCCGGGTCCGGCGGACCAGGACCAGACCCGCCAGTGGAAGCGGTCCCCGGGCCGGTAGAGGTCCGGCTCCAGCTCGACGGCGACGACCGGCCCCGGACCGTCGTCCGCGACGCACTCGGCGAGGCCCGCCGCCGCACCGGCGGCGCGGGCCCGCAGCAGGGCCGCGAGAAAGTCGGGCAGCTCCTGGACGCGGGTCTTCACCCAGTGCTCCAGCTCCGCGGCGGCGTCCGGGGCGCGG
The DNA here is from genome assembly GCF_035645055.1 of Streptomyces sp. GTDB lineage: Bacteria > Actinomycetota > Actinomycetes > Streptomycetales > Streptomycetaceae > Streptomyces. The sequence continues at coordinate 17,952 of NZ_DASQNH010000096.1, forward strand.
CCCCGGCAGGCGCGGACGACGGCCTGGAGGTAGTGCAACGCGATGATGTCGGCGCCGTCCGGCTGGTCGTGCACCCAGCCCAGGCCGTCGCGCCAGTCGACCGGGACCAGTTCGTCCTCCCAGTACGGCTCGTTGCCGAGCACCAGGGAGATGGTCCGCTGGAGCTGGGCGACGGACGCGGGGCGGGGCAGACCGGCCAGGAGCGCCGCCGCCTCGGCGCTGTCCCACGGGCTCCAGGAGCGCGCGCCGCCGCACACGTCGCTCTGCGTCCGCACCCAGGACAGGGCGCCCCGGGTCTTCTGGTGCCAGCGGTCGTGGGCGCGGATCAGCTCGGCGTACGGATCGGCGCCCAGGCCGTTCTCGCCGCCCACGGGGCGGGCCTCGCGGAACCCGCGCAGGGCGGTCACGGCGACGGCCAGCCCGCCGTCCTTGTGGGCCCGGCGCGCCTTGACGATGCCGGCGACGACCCCGTTGTCCCGGTCCAGCAGCGGACCGCCCGAGGCGCCGTGCGGGATCTCGATGTTGGGGGCCACCGTCAGCCCGTACGACCCGTCCCTGCCGTTGCACTCGCTGTGCCCGGTCCACCGCTGGGGCTGCCCGCCCTGCGGGGTGCGCCAGCCGAGGGCGGTGACCCGGTGCGGGGTGTCGTAGCGGTCGGTGAGCCGCACGCACGCGTGGACCGGCACCGGGTCGAGGAGGCGGACGAGGGCGAGGTCCTCGTCGGGGTCGCCGCCACCGCCGAGCCAGTAGCCGAGCCGGGCGCGGACGTCCAGCCGGTAACCCTGTACGCGCAGCGGTCCGACGGCCTCGGCACCGCGCGCGAGGGGCAGGACGTGCGCGCAGGTCAGCACCCAGCCGGGGGCCACCAGGAAGCCGCTGCCCCACAGGGTGCCGGGCGTGTCGTACGGGCCGATCCGCACGGTGGCGCGGGTCGCCAGCTGTTCCAGTCTCGCGGTCATGCGGGGGCGGGGCCCTGGGCGGCCGTGGTGTCCGGGCCGGCCATGGTGGTGTCCGGGCCGGCCGTGGTCGTGTCCGGGCCGGCCGTGGCGGCGACGGTGTCGCGGTGCCAGGTGAGGGTGATCGACAGGGCGGCCTTGGCCTCGCCGTCGGCGAGCAGGGCGACGGCCTTGCCCGGCTTCATCGCCAGCTCGACGCCGAAGGTGGCGCTGACCTCGTCGGGGCGGACGGCGCCGGCCGCGCGGAGCACGGCGCCGCCGACGCCGCGGACCAGTTCGTTCAGCTGGTCGACCCGGTTCGCCAGATGGTCGAAGGCTCCGACGTCCTCGTACGCGAACTCGGCCTCCTGAGGCGGGAGTTCCTCGGGCGTGAGCACACTGACCCGGGCGAGCACCTTCTCACCGCCGGGTAGTTCGATCTCCTGGATCCTGCGTTCCACCGGTCCCCCGCCCCCTACGCCGCCCGCGCTCCCCGCGGGCTCCCATTGTGCCCGCGCACGCGCGCGCGGGAAGTGGTTTCGGGGCAGTGGGAGGCACGCTCCCGGGCCGCATAACCTGGAGTGGTACGACCCAGGCCCCAGGCCCAGCCCCAGGAGAGCACCCGTGTACTTCACCGACCGAGGCATCGAGGAACTCGAGAAGCGGCGCGGCGAGGAGGAAGTCACCTTCGAGTGGCTCGCCGAGCAGCTGCGGACGTTCGTCGATCTCAACCCGGACTTCGAGGTGCCGGTGGAGCGGCTGGCGACGTGGCTGGCCCGGCTGGACGACGAGGACGACGAGTAGAACCACCGGTCGGGAGAGGGGCGCCTCAGAGCGCCCCTTTTTCATTACCGCCAGCTCGTCGAAGGCCCGCGCGTCTGCCCGGTTTGCGTGCCCGGTTTGCGTGCCCGGTTTGCATGGATTGGTGCTCACCCGAACGAGTCTCTTGACTTTCGCCGGGCGCGATATATCGTGAATTGAGGGAGACGCGATATGGCGCGTCGACTCTCGCCTGAGGGGCGTCCCGCCTGTGCCGGGATGCGTTCGAGGAGGTCTCACCATGTCCGAGTGGTCCGTCGCGGAGCCCACCAAGCTGGCCTTCGACGACCCCGTGCGGGAACTGCGCGTCCGCATCGTCAACGGCACGGTGAACGTGGTCGGCACGGACGAAGGCTCCGCCCGCCTGGAGGTCTCCGAGGTCGAGGGCCCGCCCCTGGTGGTGACCCACCAGGACGGCACGCTGACGGTGGCCTACGAGGATCTGCCCTGGAACGGCCTCCTCAAATGGCTCGACCCCCAGGGCTGGCGGCGCAGCACCGTGGTCTCCCTGGCCGTCCCCGCGCGCACCCGTGTCGAGGTGGGCGCCATCGGTGCCGCGGCGGTGGTCTCCGGTGTGGACGGACAGGTGGAGGTGAAGGGGGTCTCCGGGGACACGACGCTGGTCGGGCTCACGGGACCGGTCCGCGCGGACACCGTCTCCGGCAACCTGGAGGCCCAGGCCCTCACCGGCGATCTGCGCTTCCACTCCCTCTCCGGGGACCTGACCGTCGTCGAAGCGGGCTCCTCCGTGAAGGCCGACTCGGTCAGCGGCTCGATGATCGTCGACCTCGACCCGGCGAGCCGCCCGACCGACATCTGCCTCACCAGCGTCTCCGGCGAGATCGCCATCCGCCTCCCACAGCCGGCGGACGCCGACGTGGAGGCCAGCACCGCCAGCGGGACGGTCTCCAGCGCCTTCGAGGACCTGCGCGTCACCGGCCAGTGGGGTGCCAAGCGCATCACCGGCCGCCTCGGCGCGGGCAGCGGCAGCCTGAGGGCGACCACCGTCTCCGGCGCGATCGCCCTCCTGCGCCGACCGCCCCAGGCGGCGGAGCCGTGGGGGACGGAACCGGAGCCGCAGGGCGGCGAGCCGCGACGAGCCGAGCCCACGACCGGGGCGCGGGACAGCACGGGGGACAATGCCGCTGCCGGCCCGGGCGAGGGCTCGTCCCCGACCAGCGCCCCGGCCGACGGCACGACCGACAAGAAGGTGCTCTGACATGCCCCCCGTCTTCGCCCACGGCCGCCTCCGCCTCTACCTGCTGAAGCTCCTCGACGAGGCCCCGCGCCACGGCTACGAGGTGATCCGCCTCCTGGAGGAGCGCTTCCAGGGGCTGTACGCACCGTCGGCGGGCACGGTCTATCCACGCCTCGCCAAGCTGGAGAGCGAGGGCCTGGTCACCCACACCACCGAGGGCGGCCGCAAGGTGTACGCCATCACGGACGCGGGCCGTGCCGAACTGGCCGACCGCAGCGGCGAACTGGCCGATCTGGAGCTGGAGATCAGGGAGTCGGTCGCCGAACTGGCCGCCGAGATCCGCGCCGACGTCCGGGGCGCGGCCGGTGACCTGCGGCGCGAGATGCGGGCCGCCGCCGCGAGCCAGGCCCGGCAGGGCGCCGGTGCCGCCGGGGAGCCGACGGACAACGAGGCCTGGCGCGCGGCCAAGGAGGAGATCCGGCGCGTCAAGCAGGAATGGAAGGAACAGGCCCGCCGCGCCAAGGACGAGAGCCGCCGGGCCCGCGAGGAGGCCGAGCGCGCCCGGCGCCAGGCGAAGGAGGCGCAGGAGCGGGCGCGGGCACAAGCCCAGGAGGAGGTGCAGCGCATCGCCCGACGGGTCCAGGAGCAGGTGCAGGACCACTTCGCGCGGGGCGACTGGCCGACGGGTCTGCGCGAGGGGCTGACCGAACTGGCCAAGGAGTTCGGCAGGGACTTCGGCAAGGGCTTCGGCCGCCCGAACCCGGCCAAGGCGGGCCCGGAGCCGGAGTACTCGACGACCCCCGAGGACTTCCCCGCCGCGTACGAGCCCGCCTGGGCCCACGAGCCCCCCACCGGGGACCCCGCCCGCGACCTGGACCGGCTGCTGGACCGCTTCCGCGACGACATCCGCGACGCGGCCCGCGACCACGGCATCACCCCGGACCAACTCCGCGACGCCCGCCACCACTTGTCCACGACGGCAGCCCACATCAGCGCACTGCTGAAGACACCGAAGGCCTAGGGAGACCCCCTGGGAGGAGCGGGCAGGGGTCGGCGGTACGGCATGCGAGAGCCGGGATGCGGGGCCGACGATCCACGGTCACGGCGCATCAGGACCACCGGGACCACCGGGCGCCAGGTCATCGGTCACCGCACGCACAGCCGCAAGGGCGGTCGGAGTTCGGCCGCGGCACGCCAGGGACTGGGCGCGACCGGAGCCCAGCCGCGCACGCCGGCCGGCGTGGGGCGTGACCGAGCCCCGACCGGCGCCTCACCCGGCCCTGGCCTCTCCCCCACCGTCCAGCACCCGCGTCACCGACTGGTACGTGACGCCGTGATCCGCCAGCACCTCCGCGGCCACACCGGGGAAAGTCGTGAGGGCGAGCAGGAGATGCTGGTCGCCGATGCTGCGATCGCGGCGGGCGAGGGCGACGCGGAGGGATTTCTCCAGCACCGTCTTCGCGTCCCGCCCGAAGGAGGGGCGGCCGCCGCCCCACCACGCCTTGCCCTTGGGCGACCCGGCCATCGCGCCGGCGCCGTGCACCTCCTCCACCCGGGCCACGATCTCCGCCACATCGATCCCCAGCCCGGCGAGTGCCTCGGTCTCGGCCTGGGACAGCCCGGCCCGGCGCCGCGCTTCGGCCAGTGCCCGGGCCACCGACTCCCGGCGCCCGGTGACCCCCAGCGCCGCGAGCACGAAGGAGCCGTGGCTCGCCTCCCGGTCGAGGAGTGCCAGCAGCAGATGCCCGGCGTCGACGGTTCGCGCCCGCTCGCGCTCGGCCCGGGCGACGGCCTCCTTCACCACCTCACGGGCGTCCTTGGTGAACCGCTCGAACATCATCGCCTCCCGTACTTCTTGTGCACGGCCTGCCTGCTCACTCCGAGTTCCGCGGCGATCTCCTGCCACGACCAGCCCTGGTTGCGCGCACTGCGCACCTGCACGGCCTCCAACTGCTCCAGCAGCCTGCGCAGGGCGGCGACGGCTCGCAGCCCGACCCGGGGATCGCGGTCGCCCGCCCGCTCGGCGAGATCCGTTGCTTCGGTCATGCCGTCAACTTACGTTGACACGACCGTGGACGTCAACCGGAGTTGACGAAAGGAGTGCGAAAACGGCCGGCCCGGAACCACCGGACCGGCCGTCGACCAGCAGAGCCAACGAGACTCAGGACTGATAACGAGACTCAGGACTGCTCACCACTGGTCAGGCGTACTCAGGAGTTGGTGAGCACGATCTTGCCGAACTGGTCCCCCGCAGCCAGCCGCTCGAAGCCCTCCCGGGCCCGGTCCAGCGGCAGCACCTCGTCGATCACCGGCCGCACCCCCGTGGCCGCGCAGAACGACAGCAGATCCTCCAGCTCCTCCTTGGTGCCCATGGTCGACCCGACCACCTTCAGCTCCAGGAAGAAGATCCGCGTCAGTTCGGCGTGCGAGGGCCGGTCGCCACTGGTGGCACCGGAGATGACCAGCGTGCCGCCGGGCCGCAGCGACTTCACCGAGTGCGACCAGGTCGCGGCGCCCACCGTCTCGATCACCGCGTCCACCCGCTGCGGCAGCCGCGCCCCCGGCTCCAGCGCCTCCACGGCGCCGAGTTCGAGCGCCCGCTTGCGCTTGGCCTCGTCCCGGCTTGTCGCGAAGACCCGCAGCCCGGCGGCCTTGCCGAGCACGATGGCGGCCGTGGCCACCCCGCCGCCCGCGCCCTGCACGAGCACCGAGTCACCGGGGCGCACCCCGGCGTTGGTGAAGAGCATCCGGTACGCCGTCAGCCAGGCGGTCGGCAGACAGGCGGCCTCCTCGAAGGACAGTTCCTTCGGCTTGGGCAGGATGTTCCAGGTCGGTACGGCGACCTGCTCGGCGAAGGTGCCCTGATAGCGCTCGGTGAGGATGGAGCGGGGTTCCTTCGGGCCGACCCCGTGGCCGGTCTGACCGATGACGGAGTGCAGGACGACCTCGTTTCCGTCCTCGTCGATCCCCGCGGCGTCGCAGCCGAGGATCATCGGCAGCCGGTCCTCGGAGAGGCCGACACCGCGGAGGGACCAGAGGTCGTGGTGGTTGAGGGAGGCGGCCCTGACGTTGACGACACTCCAGCCGGGACGGGCCTCGGGGGCGGGGCGCTCCCCCAACTCCAGGCCGGTGAGCGGCTGGTCGCGGTCGATTCGGGCGGCGTAGACAGCGAACATGGTGGCGACGATAGGCGTCCGCCTGGGCCAGGGGAACCGCACCGAGCTGTGAGACACGCCCTCTTGCGCCCGCGGCCCACACGGCCGCACTGCGGGCGGCACCTCACGCCGCCGAGCCGCGCGACACCCCGCGCGACTTCCCGCCCGGCAGATCCACCCCCACCCGAACGGCGCACCCGACAGGCAAATGGCCCCGTCCGAAAGAACGGGGCCATTCAGCCCAACCCAGCCGGCCAACACGGCCCGGCCAGCCGACGCGGTCCGGCCGGCCAACGCGGCCGGGCCGCCCGACGCCGCTCACCGAGCCGAAGCGGCCGACGCGGCCGACGCGGCCGACCTCAGCTCACCTCCGGGCGACACCCTCCGCCCGGGCCGCCGCGGCCACCGCGGCCGTGACGGCGGGGGCGACCCGCTCGTCGAACGGCGAAGGGATGACGTAGTCGGCGGCGAGATCGTCGCCGACCACCGAGGCCAGCGCCTCCGCCGCCGCGATCTTCATGCCCTCGGTGATCCGGGAGGCCCGCACCTGGAGCGCACCGGCGAAGATGCCGGGGAACGCCAGCACGTTGTTGATCTGGTTCGGGAAGTCCGAGCGCCCGGTGGCGACGACCGCCGCGTACTTGTGCGCGACGTCCGGGTGCACCTCGGGGTTCGGGTTGGCCATGGCGAACACGAACGCGCCCTCGGCCATGGAGGCGACGGCCTCCTCCGCGACCGTGCCGCCGGAGACGCCGATGAAGACGTCGGCGCCCGCGAGGGCGTCCTCCAGCGAGCCGCTGAGCCCGGCCTTGTTGGTGAACCCGGCCAGCTGGCGCTTGACGTCCGTCAGGTCGTCCCGGTCCGCCGAGACGACGCCCTTGCGGTCGGCCACCGCGACGTCGCCGATGCCGGCCTCGACCAGCATCTTGGCGATGGCGACACCGGCCGCGCCGGCGCCCGAGATGACGGCCCGCAGCTGCCCGATCTCCCGCCCGCTGAGCCGGGCCGCGTTCCGCAGCGCGGCCAGCGTGACGACGGCCGTGCCGTGCTGGTCGTCGTGGAAGATCGGGATGTCGAGCCGCTCCTGGAGCCGGCGCTCGATCTCGAAGCACCGGGGTGCCGAGATGTCCTCCAGGTTCACGCCGCCGAAGGACGGGGCGAGCCGCACCACCGTTTCGACGATCTCGTCGACGTCGGTGCAGGCCAGCGCGATCGGCACCGCGTCGACGCCGCCGAACTGCTTGAAGAGGATGGCCTTGCCTTCCATCACGGGAAGGGAGGCTTCGGGTCCGATGTCGCCGAGCCCGAGCACGGCCGTACCGTCCGTCACGACGGCCACGACCGACGACTTCCAGGTGTAGTCGTGCACGAGGTCCGGCTGCTCGGCGATCGCGGTGCACACTTTCGCGACGCCGGGCGTGTACGCCAGGCTCAGGTCGTCCTTGTCACGGACCGGCACGGTGGCCTGCACGGCCATCTTGCCGCCGCGGTGCAGCGCGAACGCCGGATCGAAGGAATCGAGGGGCTCCGCACCGCCCTCCTGATCCGTATGCGCCTCGCTGCGAGGATTGACGATCTCCGCTGCCACTTCGTTTTACCCCTTAAATCTTCATTGGTTGAGGGTTTGGGTCCACTCCTGGTGAGGGGTGGGCGGGCACCGCATATGACCCAGTGACTGATGCGTAGGGCTCATACGCGACGGGCGCGCCGCACACGCGCCCTGCCCCGGATGAGGGGTGTAAAGAACCTTCTTACCGGACAGAGGCGGTCGCCGACGAGTCCATAACGCGAAGGTCACATGCCGACGACACGACTCATGACCGAATATGAGGACAAGGGCTCGACAAACCCTTGACAAACGATCAACAACCGGCAAATGGCAGGTTTCGAACATCCACATCGTGAGACAGGCCGAAGATCTTCCGGCTGGAAGGAGGGATTTCCGCAGAAGGTGCGGCCGTGTTGTCCGGAGTGATGCGGTTCGGGGGTCACCCGTTATCCGATTTTGACATAGCGAGCCCCCTGAATGGCTCAGTCCGAATGGCAAGATGCCGTAATCACACGAGGTCGCGACACCCGAAGGTGTGTGTTCTCGTCGACCCATCGGCAACTCCACCCATCCGCCGGAGGAACCCAAAATGACCGCAAGCTCCACCCGTCGTCCGACCGCCGCGCGTTCCCGGCTAGCCGCGGTCGGCTCGATCGCGGTCGCAGGCGCCCTGCTGCTCACCGGCTGCGGCGACCAGACGGACAAGGCCGGCGGCTCGGGCAGCACGGACACCGCGACGAGGACCGTGGAGGCACCGCTGGCCGACCGGCTGCCCAAGGACATCCGCGACAAGGGCGCCATCAAGGTCGGCTCGGACATCGCGTACGCGCCCGTCGAGTTCAAGGACGCCTCCGGCAACACGGTCGGCATCGACCCGGACATCGCCGCCGCCATGGGCAAGCAGCTCGGTGTCGAGTTCCAGTTCGAGAACGGCACCTTCGACTCCCTGATCACCGGTCTGCGCTCGGGTCGCTACGACATCGCCATGTCCGCGATGACCGACACCAAGGACCGCCAGGAGGGCATCGACTCCGACACCGGCAAGAAGGTCGGCGAGGGCGTCGACTTCGTCGACTACTTCACCGCGGGTGTCTCGATCTACACCAAGAAGGGCGACGACCAGGGCATCAAGGCCTGGTCCGACCTGTGCGGCAAGAAGGTCGTGGTGCAGCGGGGCACGGTCTCCGAGGACCTGGCCAAGGCCGAGGCGAAGAAGTGCCCGAAGAAGAAGAAGCTCTCCATCGAGGCCTTCGACAACGACCAGCAGGCCCAGACCCGCCTGCGCGGCGGCGGCGCGGACGCCGGCTCCTCGGACTTCCCGGTCGCCGCGTACGCCGTGAAGACCTCCGGCGGCGGCAAGGACTTCCAGCTGGTCGGCGAACAGGTGGAGGCGGCGCCGTACGGCATCGCGGTCGCCAAGAACGACGCCCAGCTGCGGGACGCGCTGAAGGCCGCCCTGGACGCGATCATCGCCAATGGCGAGTACGGCAAGATCCTCGACAAGTGGGGCGTCGCCGAGGGCGCCGTCGAGGAAGCCGTCATCAACGGCGGCAAGTGACGGCGTGACCACCGCACTGCGGGCACTGAAAGGCAACACCCGTGACTGTTGACATCGACAAGACGACGGGCCCGGCCGACACACCCCCGGCCGGACCGGAGGCCATCAAGGCCATCCCGGTCCGGCACTACGGGCGGTATGTCTCCGCCGTCGTCGCGCTCGCGCTGTTCGGCGCGGTCGTGTACGCGTTCTCCCAGGGCAAGATCAACTGGGACGCGATCCCCGACTACTTCTTCGACGACCGCGTCCTCGAAGGCGTCAGCAAAACGCTTCTGCTGACCGTCCTGTCCATGGCGATCGGCATCGTCGGCGGCATTCTGCTCGCCGTCATGCGGCTCTCCCGCAACCCGGTGACCTCGACCATCGCGTGGTTCTACATCTGGTTCTTCCGCGGTACGCCGGTCCTGGTGCAGCTCGTGGTCTGGTTCAACCTGGGCCTGGTCTTCGAGTACATCAACCTCGGGCCGGTCTACAAGGACGAGTGGTCGGACTTCATGACCCCGTTCCTGACCGTGCTGCTCGGCCTCGGCCTCAACGAGGCCGCGTACATGGCGGAGATCTGCCGCGCCGGTCTGCTCGCGGTCGACGAGGGCCAGACCGAGGCGGCGCACGCCCTGGGCATGAGCCACGCCAAGACCCTGCGCCGGATCGTGATCCCGCAGGCGATGCGGGTGATCGTGCCGCCGACGGGCAACGAGGTCATCAACATGCTGAAGACGACCTCGCTGGTCTCGGTCGTCCAGTACTCCGAGTTGTTCCGCGTCGCCCAGGACATCGGCCAGACGTCCGGCGCCCCGGCCGAGATGCTGTTCCTCGCCGCGGCCTGGTACCTGCTGCTGACCTCGGTGTTCAGCGTCGGCCAGTACTACCTGGAGCGCTACTACGCCCGCGGTTCCTCCCGCCAGCTGCCGCCCACGCCGTGGCAGAAGGTGCGGGCCAACATGTTGTCCCTGGGCCGCCCGAAGGGGGGCATGGCATGACCGAGAAGCTCAGCAAGACGGACGCGCCCGTGAAGCAGGCCGCCGTCCCCATGGTCAAGGCCGAGGGCGTCCACAAGAGCTACGGCTCGGTCGAGGTCCTCAAGGGCATCGACCTGGAGGTCAAGCAGGGTGAGGTGTTCTGCCTCATCGGCCCCTCCGGCTCCGGCAAGTCGACCTTCCTGCGGTGCATCAACCACCTGGAGAAGATCAACGCCGGGCGGCTGTACGTCGACGGCGAGCTGGTCGGCTACCGCCAGAAGGGCGACAAGCTGTACGAGCTGAAGGACAGCGAGGTCGCCCTCAAGCGCCGGGACATCGGCATGGTCTTCCAGCGCTTCAACCTGTTCCCGCACATGACGGCCGTGGAGAACGTCATGGAGGCCCCGATCCAGGTCAGGGGCAAGGGCAGGGCGGAGGCCAAGGAGCGCGCGATGGCGCTCCTGGAGCGCGTGGGCCTCGGCGACAAGGCCGGGAACTACCCCTCGCAGCTCTCCGGCGGCCAGCAGCAGCGGGTGGCGATCGCCCGCGCGCTGGCCATGGACCCGAAGCTGATGCTGTTCGACGAGCCGACCTCGGCGCTCGACCCGGAGCTGGTCGGTGACGTCCTCGACGTCATGCGCGACCTGGCCGAGTCCGGCATGACGATGGTCGTCGTCACCCACGAGATGGGCTTCGCCCGCGAGGTCGGCGACAGCCTGGTCTTCATGGACGGCGGTGTGGTGGTCGAGTCCGGCAACCCGCGCGACGTCCTGACCGACCCGCAGCACGAGCGGACGAAGGCGTTCCTGTCCAAGGTGCTGTAGGCGCCACGCGCGACGAGGGGCGGTACGGGTCACCCGTACCGCCCCTCGTCGCGTACCGGTCACCTGAGGGCGAGCAGCAGGGTGTCGGAGGGCGAGCACCACACCGGGCGTGCCTCGGCGAAGCCCTTCTCGCGCAGCACGCGGGCGTGCCACGCGACGGGCGGCATGTCGCCGTCGGCGTGTTCGCCGTAGATCTCGAAGCGGCGGGCGGTGGGCTCGGCGAGCACCGGGTCCTCGGCGGCCAGCTGCCACCACTCGGCCCAGTCGAGCACGCCGCCGCGCTTGGCCTGATCCATCCGGGCGTGGCGCAGGGCGCGCTCCGCGGCGTTGATCCGGGGCGTGCTGTCGTCGATCATGTGGTCCGCGTTCATGAAGACACCGCCGTCGCGGACCAGCTCCGCGACCTGACCGTAGAGGGCCGCGAGGGGTTCGCTGTGCAGCCAGTGCAGGGCGGTCGCGGTGAGGACGGCGTCGTAGGAGTCGTACGGCAGCTTCGCCGGCCAGTCGGGGTCCTTGAGGTCGGCGGTGACCAGGGTGACCCGGTCGTCGCCCGCGAAGGTGCCCTCGGCGATGGTGAGCAGGGCGGGGTCGAGGTCGACGCCGGTGCTGGTGGCCTCGGGGAAGCGGGCGAGCAGCCGGGCCGTGATGGTGCCGGTGCCGCAGGCGAGGTCGAGGACGCGGGGCGCGCGGCCGACGACCGCCTCGACCATGTCCAGCATGATCCGGAAGCGCTCCTCGCGGTCGGGCATGTACCACTCCTGCTGGCGGTCCCAGCTCTCCTGCCAGGCCTGCCAGTCGGTGCCGGTGGCCGTGGTGGTGCCGGTGGTGTCCGTGGTGTCCGTCTCGGTCATCGTCGCCCTCCCTGACGTACGCGTACGTAATACCCTGGAAGCAGGATCGTCTGTTACCCGACCGCAAGCACGACCATAGAGCGCCCGCGTAAGGACTACAAGTGGAACTGGCCTATTACTCGGATTACGCCGTACGTCTCGTCAACAGCGAGGAGCCGGCCCGGGGCAAGGACTCGCTGACGTCCGTCGAGGCCGTGCGCGGTCTCTTCGGGGAGAACCAGTCGGCCGCCCGGCGCGCCACCGAGGCCGACGTCACCCGCTTCCGCTCGGTCCGGGGGCGGCTGCGCGCGGTCTTCGAAGCGGCGGACGGCGGCGACGAGACCCTGGCGGTGGACCTGCTGAACTCGCTGCTGCTGGAGTTCCCGGTGAGCCCGCAGATCTCCGGCCACGACACCCGGGACGAGGACGGCCGCCCGCTGTGGCACATGCACCTCGCCGACCACCCGTCGAACGCGACCGCCGGCTACGCGGCCATCGCGGCCATGGGCCTGGCCTTCCACCTCACCGAGTACGGCGTGGACCGCCTGGGCCTGTGCGAGGCGTCCCCGTGCCGCAACGCCTACCTCGACACCTCCACCAACCGCTCCCGGCGCTACTGCTCCGACCGCTGCGCCACCCGGGCGAACGTGGCCGCCTACCGCGCCCGCAAGCGCCTGGAGGCGGACCGGTCGCAGAAGACCGGCCTGGCCGCCGACAGCGCCCAGCGCAGCGCCGCCAGCGGCGAGCGCTGATCCGGCGTGCGCGGCCGGTACCGGAAGCGGACCCGGCCCAGCACCAGCTCCTGCGGAACGGTGCCGTAGTCGGTGCTGTCGCCGCCCGCGTACGCGTTGTCCCCGAGCACCCACCAGCCGCCGTCGCGGCGCTCCGCGGCCCGCTTCACCACCAACAGGTCCTGCTGGAACGGATGGCGCAGGACCACCACGTCACCGGGCCGGATCCGGGCGCCGTAGTGCACCACCAGCCGGTCCCCGTGCAGCAGTGTGGGCACCATCGACGGCCCGGTCACCTCTGCCAGCCCGAAGGGCGCCACCGCCCCCCTGCGCTCGGTCTCCTGCGACGGCTCCCGCATGCCCGGCACCTCCCCGGTTCGATCCTCCACCAGTCTCAGTCTCACCCCGGACTTTTGTCCTAAGCCCTAGGGGGCACTCGCGAAAACGCGTCCCTCAGGGAGTAATGTCCCACCTGAGAAGACGATCACGAGGAAGGAATGCTCCATGCTTTCCCGCCTGTTTGCCCCCAAGGTCAAGGTCAGCGCGCACTGCGACCTGCCCTGCGGTGTGTACGACCCGGCCCAGGCCCGCATCGAGGCGGAGTCGGTGAAGGCCGTCCAGGAGAAGATGGCCGCCAACGACGACCCGCACTTCCAGGCGCGCGCCACGGTCATCAAGGAGCAGCGCGCGGAGCTTGCCAAGCACCACGTCTCGGTGCTCTGGAGCGACTACTTCAAGGCCCCGCACTTCGAGAAGTACCCGGAGCTGCACCAGCTGGTCAACGACGCCCTGAAGGCCCTCTCGGCCGCCAAGGCGTCGACTGACCCGGCGACCGGCCAGAAGGCGCTGGACTACATCGCCCAGATCGACAAGATCTTCTGGGAGACCAAGAAGGCTTGATCTCAGCCTAGGCCGTCTGACCTGCACTAACGTGGGTCGAATCGCCTACCTGTCCGCACCCGGTCCGCAGGCCGCCGAGCACGGCGTCCATGACGGCCCGGGTGCGGTCTTCTTCGCCGAGCCACAGGTGCGCGTAGATCCGCAGCGTGATGACGGCGGACGCGTGCCCGAGGACCAACTGCACCTGCTTGACGCTCGCTCCGCCGGCGATGAGCGCGGAGGCGTAGAAGTGCCGCAGATCGTGGGTCACCATGTGCGGCAGCTCGACGGCGTTACGGCCTTCGCGCTCGGCGACTTCGTCTCGGCCGCCTGGAGCGCCCTGCGAGCGCAGTTCCGTCCAGCCGTCGTGGCCTTACTCCGGTCACTGGAACTCGACGATCCACCTGACCACTCGGCGCGACGGATGAGCGGCTGTCTCCGATCCTCAAGTCCGGCAAGGCAGTGGGGCCCGACTACCCGCGCCCAGGTAGTCGGACCCCACAGCACACCCTGGTGCCCTCGCTGTCCATGGCAGCGAGGGCACCAGTCGTCAGGCGGCACGGGCTGCGGGTAGCTGTGAGGCCCACGTCGTGACCTCGGTGAGGTGCTCGGGTTGCAGCCCGAGGTGACGGTCGGGCTGAACGAGGAGGGTCGCCGTTCCCTTGGTGGTGCGCTCCGCCGCCCAGGCGTGGTCGAGGCTAGTGAAGTCGTCGTCGATCCAGACGGCGGGGGCGTCTGCCAGCCATGCGTCGACGTGGTCGCGCTTCCAGAGGTAGCCGTTGGGGTGGCTGGTGGTGATCTGGGGGCGGGGCAGGTCGATGTACGGCAGGGTCGGAATGCCAAGGAGCGGGCCGATGAGGGTAGTGGCGTCCTGCCGCCAGCTGGTGCACCAGACCGGGGTGACCAGGCCGGTGCGGATGACGTCCACGAGCAGGCGGCCGTGGTCGGGGTGGAGCCAGACGGTGACCGGGTTGTCGGAGCTGCGGCCGGTGGGGACGACGTCGTGGCGGGCGTGGGTGGCCGGGGTCGAGCCGTCTGTGTTGGGGAAGGGTATGAGGACGCCGTCGATGTCGAGGAGCAGGTAGGGCCGGCGCATCGGTTCCTCCAGGGGAAGCCGGGGCGAATGTCTGGTCAGAGCTTGCGGGCGCGGATCAGCAGGGTGGTGGGCCAGTGGCCCATGCGGGGGTCGGTGAACTCCTGGGCCGAGGTGAGCCAGAAGCCCACCCGGCTGAGGTGCTTCTCCCAGCGGTCCGTGGAGAACTCCCAGCGGGCGATGGGTAGGCGGGTTCGATCGGGAAGAGTGACGTGGTCGCGGCGGGGCCGGTCGTCGCCCGAGGGGCTTCGGCCGCCACGCTGCGGGTGAGGGACAGAGAAGACGAGCACCCGGCCGGGCGTGAGGCGCTGGGCCACGGCCGGCAACAGGAGCTCGGGGGCGACGAGGCCGACGGCACCGAATACGGAGTAGATCACGTCGAACTGCTCGTCGGACGCGTACAGGTGGTGCAGCGCGTGGCCAGCCACGAGGGTGAGGTTGTTCAACCGTCCGTAGTGGGAACGGGCACGGCGGACCTGCAGGCCGACCAAGTCGACCCCGGTGACGTGAGCCCCATGGCGGATGGTGAGGTGGGCTGCGTTGTGGCCGGGGCCGCAGCCGAGTTCCAGAAGCCGCTTGCCGCGCAGGTCGGGCCCGAGGATCTCGGCGCCGGGTCCTTGGCCCGGCCTCGTGGTCCACTCCATCCGGGCGGGTACGGAGAGGGGTTCAGCGAGTCCGGCGGCGGTGCGTTGGAGGGCGTGGGCGTGCCAGGGGGATGCCTGGGCGAGCACGTCAGATCTCCAGGAGGTGGAGGACGTCGGTGAGGTGGCGGCGGACGGCCTTGATGTAGACGGGGTCGGTGGCCGGGTCGTTGATCCAGCGGATGGACTGCTCCATGAACCACTCGACGACCCACATACGGTGCCAGCCCAGGGCCCAGTTCTCGGCGGTGAGCCCGCCGCGCCGGGCGAGGGCGTCGGGGGTGCCGCCGGCGGTGACGTACTGCTCCAGGAAGACGCGCAGGCGTACGGGGTGCGGGGGTTCGATGGTGCCGTGCCAGCTGGCGAGGTCGAGCAGGCCGGGGCCGGTGAAGGTGCGGGCGAAGTCGAGCAGCCTCCAGCCGCGCTTGCCGATGTGGAGGCTGGTGGGGTGGAACTCGGAGTGCACCCATCCGAACGGTTCCAGTGTTGCTCCGGCCGAGCGGGCCTCGGTGGCCTGGGCGATACGGTCGAGCGCGTCCTCGACGTCGTCGGCGTCCTGCCACCGATCGGCCTTGCGCAGCCGTTCGAGGTGTTCCAGCGCCCGGGCCGGGAGCGTGCGCAGCCGGTCCTGGTCGAGGACGGGCAAGGGCGGGGCCGTACGGGTGCCGTGCAGGATCACGGCTGCGGCGACGCCGTCGAGGTCGTCGGCCTCGCGTACGGAGGGTCCGAGGTCTTCCATGAGCATTCCGAGCCAGCCGTCCAGGACGGCGGAGGCGTGGACATGGGGGACGGGTACGCCGAGGGTGTGGGCCAGGCGGAGGGCCTGGTCCTCGCTGTCGAAGGGCTTCTTGGCGTACTTGAAGATGGCCGTGGCACCGTCGGGGAAGGTCACGCGCTCGACGCCGGACATGGACCACACGCGTACCTCCTCCCGTACGGCGGTGGTCTGGCCGGTCGCGGTGAGCAGATTGTCGAGGAGTTCGGCGCTGGGGTTCGCGGTCACGTGAGGGCTCCAGGGGATGGTGGCGTCCGGGGCGGGCGAGAGATACCGACCCGCCCCGGAGCCTGATCGGGTGGTTACGCGGCAGGGTTCACGCGGTGGGCGTAGACCTGCTCGATCCAGCCCGCCTTGAACGCGGCGAGGTCGTCACGGAAGTTCGCCATCGAGGCACCGTAGGGCGCGACCACGCCGCCGGACTGGTCCGGCACGGACTGGCAGCCGTGCACGAGCCGGCCGCCGAGCGCGGCGTGGGCCTTGATGGACTCGATCCGGCGGTGCTCGTTGAACCAGCCGCCGTGGTAGACCTCGTCGAGCATCCCGCCCATCTCGTCGTCGAGGTCGAAGACGACGGAGGTGGCGGCGGGGAAGAACCAGCACGGGCCGACGTTGGAGATGTGCCCGTCCAGCTCGACCTTGTTGAGCGCCATGAGCGTGGCGGCCTCGCGGAGCATCCGCAGGTGGTCGGCGGTGATCTGCGGCAGGCCGAGGCCGGCCAGGTGCTCCTCGCGGAAGAGGTACGCGTACACCTCGTACGCGGTGGCCAGGACGCGGGCCGCGTCGGACGTGGACTCGCTGTGCCGCTTGATGAAGTCGAGCGCGAGCTGCTCGACCGTGCTCTCGGTCGTCTCGTCCACGTTCAGGAGCTGGGACTTGACCAGCTCCCAGTCGGCGACGAGCCAGGTGTTGGACTCGAAGCGGAAGAAGTACTCGGCCGGGTCGATCGTGATGCGCCGGCCGTCGACCTGGACGCCGGGCAGGCGGCTCCAGCGCGGGTCGAACGCCTCGGGCAGCTCGACCGTGATGGCCGTGGTGTCGATGGTGGTCACCGTGTCTCCGTCTCTGATCGGCCGGGTTCGGGCACAGGAATGCCCGAGCCTGGTGTGGGCGTACGGAACTTCGGGGTGCCGCCCGGACCAAGGGGGAGCCTGGATCACGGTCGCGCCGTTCCGGGCGGCTGCTGATAAGTGAACCGGTGGTCACGCTGAGTGGGTACGGTGGAAGGCAGTTGAAGCGGTATACGCGGTTTACAGCTCCAGGGCGGAGGCGATCGTGGCGGCGCCGAGAGAACCCAACTCCCGTCTGCGTGACGTCATCGCGGCGGTCGGCTGCACCTACGAGGGCCTCGCCAGAGACGTGCGGCGCATCGCGGCCGAGAACGGCGAGGTCCTCCAGACCAACAAGTCGGCCGTCTCGCACTGGGTGAACGGCACCCGCGCCCCGTCGGGCCGGGTAGGTCAGTACCTGGCCGAGGCGCTGTCCCGCCGAGCGGGGCGCACGGTCACCCAGACCGAGATCGGCCTTCACGTCGGTGATGACGAAGAGCTGGCGGAATCCGACCCCGTCCTCGCGGTCACCGACCTGGGGCGGGCCGACGTTGAGCGCCGCCGCTTCCTCGCCATCGCGGCCTTCACCACCGCTGGCGTCGCCATGCCGCTCGGTTACGACCACGAAGCCACCGCCCGCATGCTCCGCGCTCGCACCGGCACGTCCCTGGTCGGCGCGGAGGATGTGGACGTCGTCCGGCAGATCACCGCGGCCTTCAGCGCGGCCGACGAGCGTCTTGGCGGCGGGCACGGCCTGACCACCGTCACCGCGTACCTCGCCGACACAGCCGCCCCCATGCTGCGCGGGCGCTTCCCCAGCGAAGCCTTACGCCGGGCCGCCTTCGGTGCCGTCGCCGAACTCGCCTACCTCGCAGGGTGGAAGCACCACGACCTCGGCCAGGAAGGCGCCGCCCAGCGTTACTACCAGGTCGGCTACAAGCTCGCCTGCGAAGCCGACCCCCACGGCCACGCCGCCTGGATGATGCGCGCCCTCGCCCACCAGGCCCTGAGCCTCAAGCAGCCCCACCACTGCGTCGACCTCGTCGAAGGCGCCCTACGCGCAGGTCTCGGCCACGTCGACGGCCAGACCGAGGCCCTCCTCCACATCACCCACGCCCGCGCCTACGCCGCTACCGACGAGAACCCGTCGGCCGCACGCGCCCTCCTCGCCGCCGAGGACGCCCTCCTCCGCGACGACGACCCCCAGCCCAGCTACTCCCGCGTCAGCGGCCCCGCCGCCGGCACCGTGGCCAGCCACACCGCCCGCACCCTGACCGACCTCGCCGACCACATCGGCACCGAACAGCAGCACCGAGACGCCCTCACCCGCTGGGACCCCGAGAAGTACAAGCGTGTCCACGCCCTCACTCACGCCGACCTCGGCGACAGCCTCGCCGCCCAGGCCCGCGCCGACGAAGCCGTCGCCGCCTGGACCCAAGCCCTGGTCCTCATGGAGGGCATGACCTCCGACCGCACCCGCAAGGCGATCACTTCAATTCGCTCCACCCTCGCGGTCTACCAGCGCCGCCGCGTTCCCGGCGCCGCCGATCTCGCCCGCCGCGCCCGCGAGGCCCTCGCCTAACATGCCCAACAACCCGCCCGACGAAGGGAACCCCGTGACCCAGCAGACCGACGACCAGCCGAAGGCCCTCAAGCCGGCGCTCGAATCGATGACCCTGCTGGTCGCGGCCGTCATCGTCCACGACAAGGCCACCAACCGCGTCGTCCTCCTCCAGCGCAGCGAGAACGCCAAGTTCGCCCAGGGAATGTGGGACCTCCCGGTCGGCAAGAGCGAGCCGGGCGAGCCCATCACCGAAACCGCGGTCCGCGAGCTCTATGAGGAGACCGGCCTCACGGTGAAGCCCGAGTCCCTCAAGGTCGCCCACATCATCCACGGCGCCTGGGGCGTCGAAGCCCCCAACGGTTTCCTCACGGTCGTCTTCGCCGCCCACGAATGGACCGGCGAACCCGAGAACCGCGAACCCCGCAAGCACTCCCAGGTCCGCTGGGTCGACGCCAATGCCCTCCCCGAGAACTTCGTGGACACGACCTCAAGCGCACTCCACCGATATCTTGCGGGAGGCCCGGAAGTGTCCCTCGAAGGCTGGCGATAGAGACGTCAGTGCCCCGGATGCCCAGGGTCCGCCGTGGCCGCAACCGCGAGACGCCGTCCAGACAGCCCCCACGCCAGTAGTGTGGTGTCCGGCCGATGACTTAAGTAATTGCCTGGAGTGCAGATGGACTTAGCGTTCGCCGAGCTGGCACTTGCGGCACTGGGCGGCGCCAGCGGAAGCCTAAGCGAAGCTGTCGTGACGGATCTCTGGCAGCGCCTCCGGAGCCGCTTTTCCAGCGACGACCAAGCCATTGCCGTCCTGGACACGCGAAATAGCAACGATCAGGCTGCCGTCGCCCTACTTGGTGAGGCGCTGCGCCGCGAGGCTACAGCCGACCCGGATTTCCGACGTGAGATGGAGGATTGGGTGTCCCTCCTCGCCCAGCCTAAGGGCGCCGTCATCAACACCGTGCGGGATTCCCACGGTCTGAATGCGCCCGGAGCAACGTTCAACGGCGAGGTGCACATGCCCTTCGGGCAGTCCGAGCAGGCACGATGACGACGAACCCGTCCGAGTCCGCTCGCCACGCGACAGCGAACAGCGTCATGGGCTCCACGGGTCTCAACGCTCCGGGGCAGTTTTCCACGATGCGGTCAACATCAACGCAGTGACGCGTCTTGCCGCCCCTACCCCATCCCTCCAAGAGCTGCTCGCACTCGGCTCCGTGGAGGCCCCTTACGGCAGGCTCCCGGAGGCCGTGCTGGGCCGTGACGCAATCCTCACGGTCCTAAAACAGACCGTGGACGATCCACGTATCCAAATCCTATGCGGGATGGGCGGTGTGGGGAAGACCACGGTCGCCCTGAGCGCAGCTGAGCTGGCCAAGAGGGCAGGGGCCGAGGTCTTCTGGATCCAGGCCGGATCCGCGGCAGCCGTGGCCGACGGGATGCGGCACGCGGCCCTCATCGCAGGGGCCCCGGCCGAGCACGTGGTCCACGCCTGGGAAAAGGGCGGACGGCCGGCAGCCGATCTGGTCTGGCACTATTTGGCGAACATGGACCGCCCGTGGCTGCTCGTCTTCGACGATGCCGACGATCTCGACGTACTCTCCTGCCCAGGCGCCGCGCTGTCCGATGCCACGGCCTGGGTCAGAGCGCCGATCGGCAAATCACATGGTGTCCTCGTCACCACGCGCGACGGCAACAAGCGATCTTGGGGCAACCGGATCGCACGCTTCCACCAACTTGAGGTTTTGGAACTTGAATTCGCAGCCCAGGTCCTCCAAGAACGGGCTCTCGCGGCAGGAGATGCGGACTCCGCCAGGGCCTTGGCCGACCGCCTCGGCTCCCTGCCGCTCGCACTGCACCTAGCGGGCACATACCTGGCAATGGCGCACGGCGATCCACTGGCCGAAGCGCAGACCTTTGCCGAATACGCCGACGTACTCGACGGCTCTCCGCTGTTCCTTGACGATGCGACCGAGGGCGTGCACGGGGATCTGCGCAACGAGGAAGCCCGGGCGCGCCGAACCATTGCCGATACGTGGGAACTATCCCTATCTCTCCTCGAACGGCAGGGCACAAAGCATGCCCGTGGCTTGCTCCAGTTACTGTCCTGCTTCGCCCCGACGGCCTCGCTGCCGAACGCTCTGCTCGCCTGTTCCGTCATTGCCGCTCTGCCGATGTGGCCCGCGAAACTTCCACCCCGAGTAATCAGATCTGCCATGAGCGGTCTTCGCAGGTTCGGCCTCATCGGGGTCAACACAGGTTCGACGGAACCCGCCTATCAGATCCATCGGCTCGTGGCTGAGGTATCGGTCGCCCCACTCCTCGCGGAGCCCAGGGAGTACCGAGAGGTATGGCACTCGGCTGCCGATCTGCTGGTGTCAGCCACCCCGTACATGGAGGATCCGCGGGATCCGAGCTCCTGGCCGGCCTGGCAGGGACTCATCCCGCACTGGCAGGTGACACTCCAACGGCTGCCGCAATGGGGTACCGCAGCCGATGACCGTCTCAACGGCGTGTTGATCGGTGCCGGAGTCACCGTTTCTTACCTCCATTTCCGGGGCGAATACGCGGCGGCCTGCGAACTGGCGGACGAAGCATTGGAGCGCGCGGAGTCCGCAGAGGCCGCCCCCTGGGTCAGGGTGAACATCCGCAGGCACCGGGCCATCGCAGTCGAGGAGATGGGAGATCTGACGGCGGCGGAGTCCGAACTTGACCTCATTGCGGAGGAGTGCGTCAGGCAGTTCGGGGAGGACGACCCCACCACCCTGACCGTGCGCTACCAGCGGGCGAGAGTGGCGTGTCAGCGCGGGAAGCTCAAGGAGGCGGAGCGCGAGTACGACGAGGTGATCCGCCATGAAACCCGGCTGTTCGGCGCAAAAGCGGCCACTACGTTGCGTTCGCGGCACGGCCGTGCGATCTGCATCAGGGGCATGGGCCGCCTGAGTGAAGCGGCGGACGAGGGAAGGCTGGTGCTGGAAGGACTGCGAGCCGAGCTGGGAGAGAAGCACCCTGACGTCCTCGAAGCCCAGCACGAATTCGCGATTTCGCTGCGAGATCAAGGTCAGAACGACCGTGCAGCGGAGGTCTTCCGGCAAGTCCTCGACCTGGAAGAAGAGGTTCTCGGAGTCGAGCACCCGTCCGCGCTGATCACTCGCGCGAACCTGGCCACCACCCTCGTCCTACAACAGGAGTTCACCGCAGCAGAAGCCGAAGTTCGGGCCGTGCTGGACGCTCGGACACGCATCCTGGGACCCGACCATCCCGAGACACTCGACGCGCGTCACAGTATGGCCATGCTGCTTACACAGCAAGGGGAGCTCGACGCGAAGAGCGCTGCGGCGGTCTTCGCCGAGCTAACCGACGCGCAGACAAGGCAGCTCGTCGACGACCACCCCAACGTGTTGGCAGGTCGTAACAGTCGTGCCGCGGCACTCCGCTCTTTGGGTGAACTGGCCGAGGCGGAATCGGAGTACAAGTCGATCTTGGGTTCGACGACTGCACGCCATGGGGAGCATCATCCAGTCACGCTCAATGCCCACTACGAGTGGGCCATGGCCTTGGGGTGCGTCGGGCGAACGGACGAGGCCGTATCCGAGGTGCGTAACGTCCTGGCCCTTCAGAAAATCGTGCTCGGCAGCTCCCACCGCAACGTCGCCAGTGTCCGGGCATCGCTGGGCACGCTTCTACTGCAACAGGGACGCCTTGCCGAAGCCGAAGAGCAGTTGCAGCAAGCGCTGAATAGTCTGCCGGAGGGTGACGGGGGGCGTCTGGATGTCCGGCACGATCTAGTGACGGTGTTGCACGCGCGTGGGAGGCTGCGAGAGGCCATCCGCCAACTGCGGGAGATCGCCGACGAGCAACGGCAGAAGTTGGGACCCGCACATCCCGACACGATTACCACTCGCAACAGTCTCGGGGTCGCGCTGAAAGACTTCGGGAGGCTCGATGAGGCAGCTTCCGTCTACCGCGAGGCACTCAGAGACGCGGCCCGCAAGCACTCCGACGAGCATCCTTTGGTGTTGACGCTACGACACAACCTCGCCGTCATTATGCGCATCCAGGGAGATCTCGACGAAGCAGAGAAGGAACACTCACGAATCCTGAAGATCCAGGAACGTAGGTACGGGCTTGAGCATCCCGAGACGCTCACCACTCGGCTTTCCCTCGCCCGCATTCTCGATGACAGGGGATCCGCCACGGAAGCCGAAGCCTCGTTCAGGGAAGTTCTGTCGGTATGCACCCGCGTCCTGGGGCCTGATCATCGAAGGACCCTGTCCGTTCAGGGCAACTTTGCATATCTGCTAGCCGATCAGGAGCGTTTCTCTGAAGCGGAGGAAGAGTACCGCGATGCACTGTCTGCGTGCCTGAAGGTCCTCGGAGACGATCATCCCGAGACACTGACAAATAATCACAATCTGGCCATGGCCCTGGGGAACCAAGGGAAACTCGCAGAGGCCATCCCCCGTTTTCGTGACGTTTTGGAGCGTCGGGACCGCACTCTGGGGCCTCACCACCCGGAGACGCTGATAACACGCAAGAACCTCGGTGAGGGTCTGAGCAGGGCAGGGCAGCTGACAGAGAGCGCTGCTGAGTTCAAGAGAGTGGCGGACGGTTGGGCACGGACGCGCGGTGCAGACCACGACTCAGTCTGGGACGCACGCTACCGTCGAGCTCAGCTGCTGTGGGAAGCCGGACAGCCACATGCGGCGCAGGAGGAGCTCGAAGCTCTGCTGGACCACGCCCTGGAAGTCCGGCCGGATGGGGATCCACGTATCACTACGCTGCAACGGGTGCTAATGGCCGTCCGTGCCGACGATGGCGATTTCTAGCGTCAGGAGCTAGCGATCCTCACGCCAGGGGCAGAGCAGTCCGCACACAGTCCGCAGGACACACAATCGGGACCGTCGCATCCCATCGCCAGCAAACGGTAAAGGCCAAGTCAGCGACGTGCAGCGATCATCGCTGCACGTCACCGACCCGGCCCATTACTAGGAGACCAAGAAGGCCTGACTCAAGGGCCTGGCTCTCGACCCGCGCCCGGTGCACCATCGCAGGTCACCGGGCATTCCAGGGGGGCCGGTCGGAACACCGACCGGCCCCCCTTCGGTGTTCGCTAGCATCGAACGCAGCGGCGGACCGACGCCGAACGGACGCGCAGGACGGGGGGCTTCACGCGTGACCGCCTTGAACGACGGTGCCGACGGAATCGACGGAGTCGACGGGGCCGGCGGAATCGACGGGGCCGGCGGAATCGACGGGGCCGGTGGGGTCGACGGTCCCGGCACCGCCCGCCGGCCGCTGGACGCCGACCGGGTCAAGCACCTGGAGTTCATCCAGGCGACCATCACCCGCCTCGGCACCAACTCGTTCCTGATCAAGGGCTGGGCACTCACGCTCGGCGCGGGCTTCCTCGCGCTGTCGGCCGGCCAGAAGAGCGGGACGGTGGCGGGCGCCGGGGTGGTGCCGCTGCTGTGCTTCTGGTTCCTCGACGCGCACTTCCTGCGCCAGGAACGGCTCTACCGGCGGCTCTACGACGCCGCTCGCCGCCCGGACAGCACGGTCGAGGTGCTGTCCATGGACGTACGCCCGTTCCGCCCGGACGTGCCGCTGCGCCGCGCCGTCCTGTCCGACACCCTCGCCCTGTTCTACGGCGCGCTGGTCCTCACGGTCCTGGCGCTCGTCGTCGTCCTGAGCTGAGACCGGCGGCTCTGAGCCGCCCCGCCAGCTCGTCCAGGGCCGCCTCGTCGCGGGGCGCCTCGCGCGGTGGCCAGAAGTCGCCCATGGCGTCGCCGGAGTGACGTGGCACCAGGTGGACATGGGTGTGGAAGACCGTCTGGGTGGCGGCCCGCCCGGCCGAGTTGATGACGTTCATGCCCTCCGGGGCGAGGACCGAGCGCAGGATCCCGCCGACCGCCAGCACGGCGTCCATCAGCCGTCCCACCTCCGCCCCGGTCATCTCCCACAGATCCGCCGAGTGCGCCCGCGGCACCACCAGGGTGTGCCCCCAGGTGGCCGGGGTCAGCGGGAAGAACGCGACCGTGTGGGCGTCCTCGTGGACGATCCGGGCACGGGTCGGGTCGGCGACGACGGCGCAGAAGGCGCAAGGTTCCACCGGGACTCCTCTCCTCGGGTCGCGCGGGAAATTCGTGCGGCCCGTGCGGTGTTTGCCCCTACGATCGCGCGCATGACCATCCGCTGGACATACGCCTTCATCGACCGCCCCGCGCCCGCCCTGGACCGGGCCCGGGACTTCTGGACAGCCGTCACGGACACCCGGCTGTCCGCGCCCCGGGGCGACAGCGGCGAGTTCGCCACGCTGCTGCCCGGCGGCGGGGCCGACGCCTGTGTGAAGGTCCAGGAGGTGGACTCCGGGGACGGCGGAGCCCATCTCGACTTCGCCGTGGAGGACGTCCGGCGGTTCGTCGACGGCGCGCTGCGGCTGGGCGCGCGGACCGTCGCCGACCACCAGGACTGGGCCGTGCTGGAGTCGCCCGCCGGGCAGCCGTTCTGCGCCGTCCCCTGGGACGGGGAATCGGTCCGGCCGCCCGTGGTGCGCGGCAGCCGCCTGGACCAGGTGTGCGTCGACGTCCCGCCGTCGCGCTACGACACCGAGGTCGCCTTCTGGAGCGCGCTGCTGTCCGACTGGACGTCCCGGCCCGGATCGCTGCCGGAGTTCCACGCGGTGGTGCCGCCGGCCGGGCTGCCGGTGCGGGTGCTGCTGCAGCGCCTCGGCGACGAGCGACCGCTCTCCGCCCATCTGGACCTCGCCTGCGCCGACATCGAGGCGACCCGCGCGGACCACGAACGGCTCGGCGCGGTGGCGGTGACGGTGGGCGCCCACTGGACGGTGCTGCGGGACCCGGCGGGCGGCACGTACTGCCTGACGGGCCGGGACCCGAAGACGGGTGCCCTGCCGGGCGCTGTCTAGCCGGAGGCGGTCTGGATGTCGTCGGCGCCGTCCAGGACGGGCCGGATCACCACCGGCAGGTCGGCGACTCCGTCCGGACCGGGGCAGCGGGTGACGCGTTCGGCGATCTCCGTGACCCGCTCCAGGTTCGCGCAGTCCAGCAGCCAGTAACCGGCCGGCAGCACCTCGGCCACGTCGTACGGATCGTCGGCGATCACCGTACGGCCGTCCGCGCCCCGGGTGACCAGCCGGGTGCGGGCGGGTTCGGCCAGACCCTGGGCGTCGACCAGCTCACCGGTCCCGGCCAGCTCGGCGTTGATCGCCCCCATGTACGCGTACATCGCCTTCAGATCGTCCTCGGACCACACGGGGGCGTGCGGGGAGGCCTGGCCGCGCATGCTCGCGTAGTCCGCCTGGGTGCCCTGCACGACGACGAGGTACTTCATGGGCGCGCTCCTCTGTGCGGATGGCGATCCAGGGCCCGGGCTCAGGGCCCTGAGCCCGGGCTCTCTCCGGGGTTCCGGTTCGGCTGTCGGGCGGGGCCGGCGTGCCCGGCGTGCCGCGCCTCTCCGGTGGGCGGTGCGGGCCCGGGCCGCTCGGCGGCGGCTTTCGCGCCCTGGTGGGCGGAGGCCTCGCACACGGGGTTCCGGCACGGGCCCGCCACCCAGGTCGGCACCCATGCGCCCAGCGTCTTGTGCCGCCGGACGACCGTTGCGACGGGCTGTCCGCAGACCGGACAGGCGTGCTCTTCGCTGTCCATGTCCTCAGGGTAGGACGGCAGACGGCCACGCGCTTCTCGCCGTACGCCCGCGCCTCACCGCTTCCGGGTGTACGTCCGCACC
This sequence comes from Streptomyces sp., assembly GCF_035645055.1. Classification (GTDB taxonomy): domain Bacteria; phylum Actinomycetota; class Actinomycetes; order Streptomycetales; family Streptomycetaceae; genus Streptomyces. The sequence goes on from NZ_DASQNH010000096.1 coordinate 44,257, forward strand.
ACGACGCCGTTGCGCAGGCCGCGCACCGACTCCAGGGCGAACTCGGTGACGGCGAAGCCGGAACCGAACATCGGCATGCCCGAGCCGTACACGAGGGGGTACGTCTTGATCACGATCTCGTCGACCTCGTCGATCAGCTCGCCTGCGATCTGCGCGCCGCCGCACAGGTAGATGCCGAGGGGGCTGTCCTCCGCCTTCAGCGCGCGCACCCTGCCGACCAGGTCGTCGGCGATGATCTCGACGTTCGGGTCCGGGGACACGGTGAGGGTGCGGGAGGCGACGTACTCGCGCAGATGGGCGTACGGGCTGGTGATGCCCTCCTTCAGCGCCAGGTCGTAGCTGGCACGGCCCTGGATGATGGTGTCGAACCGCTTGTTGGGGAGGTCGTCCATGCCGAACCCGCGGCGCCCGTGGGTCGGCATGGTCTCCGGATACTCCTCTTTGACGAACGCGAGGAACTCCTCGTCGATGAAGCGGAACATCGACGACGCGTCGCCCTCCGGGTCCCCGATGAACCCGTCGATCGAGCAGGCGATGAAATACGTGAGCTTTCGCAAGCCGGTCTCTTTCCGTAGGCTGTAACGACCACTCCAGTTGTAGTACTCCGGCTGTAGTGGTTGCAAGGCTTTTTCGGAAGCGGGGAAAAGTGGGAGAGGAAGTTCCACATGGCCAGCAACCCTGAGCGCCGCGCCGCCCTCGTGGACGCCGGCATCGAGGTACTCGCGCGTGAGGGGGCGCGCGGCCTCACGTTCCGCGCGGTGGACGCCGAGGCCGGGGTGCCGGTGGGCACGGCCTCCAACTACTTCGCCGGGCGCGACGATCTGCTGCGCCAGATCGACGCCCGGGTGCACGCCCGGCTGGCACCCGATCCGCAGGTGCTGGAGGGGCTGATGCGGGCGCCGAAGGACCGGGCCCTGGTCACCGCACTGATGCACGACCTGATCGGCCGGGTCACCCGCGACCGCACCGGTTATCTGGCGCTGCTGGAACTGCGACTCGAAGCGACCCGCCGCCCCGGACTGCGCGAGTCGTACACCAAGTCGGTGCGGGCCCAGCTGGAGTACGGCATGGAGTTCCACCGCGAGGCTGGCCTGCCGGGCGGCGACACCACGGTCGTCGTGCTCTACCTGGCCATGCTCGGGCTGCTGGTCGAACAGGCCACACTCCCCGGCGTACTGGACGGCGTCCTGGCGGGGACCCCCGTCCCCGACGGCCTGGTCGCACGCATCGTGTCGACGGTGGTGCCGGAGGGGTAGCGGAGGCCTGGCCGCTCCCGACCGAGGCCCGGGCGGCCACCCGGCCCGAGCCTGGGACGTCGGCCCCCGCGGCCCACGGGTGGGCCGCACAGACGACCACCACTCGACGTCCTAGCCGCCCCTCCCCCTCCCCCCGGATCAGTTGCGCGGCTCGCGCCACATCGGCCACATCGTGGGGCCGTCGGGCAGTGCCAGCACACGGTCGGCCAGCACGGTGAAGCCGAGCCGTTCGTACAGCCGGCGGCTGTCGGCGTTGCTCGCCTCCAGGTAGGCCGGCAGGCCCTCGCGGTCACAGCGGTCGAGGACCGGCATCATGAGCGCGGTACCCAGGCCCTCGCCCCGGCGCTCCGGCGCCACCCCGATCATCCAGAGGTACTCGTGGGCGCGGTCGGCGGGATGGATCTCCTCGGTGAGCCGGCCGATCAGTTCCACCCGCTCGTTCACGGGGTCGACGGCCGCCCGGACCTGGGCGGGGCCGTCGTCGTCGGGTCCGGCACCGGCCGGGTCGGCCGCCGGTACCGACAGCCAGAGCGCGCAGGCCGAGCCGTCCTCGGTGACGTCCACCCGCCCGGCGGCGAGCACGATGTCGGTGAAGGCGGCCATGAGCTTGTGGTGGCTCCTGCGCAGATGCGCGTCACCGGGGAAGACCCAGCGGCTGACCGGGTCTTCCCGGAACGCCTCGTCCAGCAGCCGGACGACCAGCTCCCGGTCCCTCTCCCCCGCCGCCCGGATGGCCACATCCATGTCCCGCCCCTTTGCCTCAACCCGCCGAGCCCGTACGGCTGTTGAGCGTAGCCGGTGGCCGGGCGGGCCAGAGGGAGGGGCGGGTCCCGCACACCGTGGGGAAGTGCGGGACCCATGACCGGAGCTCCCGGCCGCCACGCGGGGTCAGGAACCGCGCGGTGCCGGGCGCTCCGGGGTCTAGGCGGTGCGGCGGGTGACGAACTCGGCGAGGGCGAGGAGGCCGCCCGCCGCCTCGGGTTCCGGGACGGCACGGGCCAGTTCCTGCACCGCCCGGGCCATGTGATCGGCCGCGTGGACCTGGGCCCAGTCACGGCCGCCCGCCCGTTCCACGGCGAGCACGGTGGCCTCCAGGTCCCCGCCGTCGTACGGCGCCCGGTACAGCTCGGCCAGTTCCGCCGCCGCCGGGGTGCCGGAGGCCAGCGCGGCGACCACCGGCAGGGACTTCTTGCGGGCGGCGAGATCCGCGCCGGCCGGTTTGCCGGTGCGGCTGGGATCGCCCCAGATGCCGATCACGTCGTCGATCAGCTGGAAGGCGAGCCCGGCCTCCCGGCCGAACGCGTCCAGCGCTTCGACGTCCTCGGCGGGCGCCCCCGCGTACAGCGCGCCCAGCGCGCACGCGCACCCCAGCAGCGCCCCGGTCTTGGCCTCGGCCATGCCCAGCACCTCGTCCAGGGCGACCTCGGCGGGGTCACGCCGCTCCAGCGCCGTGTCCGCCTGCTGGCCCTCGCAGAGCTCGACCACGCAGGCCGCGAGCCGGGCCGCCGCGGGCGCCGACGCCGGGTGCGGGTCCTCGGCGAGCAGCCGCAGGGCGAGTGCCTGGAGGGCGTCACCGGCGAGGATCGCGGCGGAGTCGCCGAACACCGTCCACGCGGTGGGGCGGTGCCGGCGGGTGGTGTCCCGGTCCATCACGTCGTCGTGCAGCAGCGTGAAGTTGTGCACCAGTTCCACCGCCGCGGCGGCCCGTACGGCCGCCGCCTGGGCAGCCGGGCCGCCGAGCGCGGCGGCCGCCGCGAGGACGAGGGCGGGCCGGATGGCCTTGCCCGCGTTGCCCGCCGCCGGGGTGCCGTCCGCGTGCTCCCAGCCGAAGTGGTAGCGCGCGACCCGGCGCATCACACCCGGCAACGACTCCACGGCCGCGCGCAGTGGGGGGTCGACCGACGCCCGGGTGCGCTCCAGGATCACCGCCGCCTCGTCCCCGGCGAACCGGCCCGGCCCGCTGACCGTGCCCGTATCCGGGCGCGCACCCGTGTCCGTGTCCGTGTCCGTCGCGATGGAACTCCGCCTTTCGCGCGTGTCGGTGCCCCGGTGCGAGGCCGCAGGGCGCGGACCGGGGACGTCGCCGCGCGTCCCGGCGCGGCGCGGCTTGGCCTGCGTCGTGGACTCGGTCACGGGCTCCCCCTCGCGGGCCGCGCGGACGGTGGCGTGTCCGCTCCGGACAAGCGCGTACCCGGAGGATGTACCCGCCCGGCGGGGCGGGGACACGGATCCGCGGTCAGGAGGGTCACTGCCAGCGACCGATCTCGACGTTCTCCAGGACACCGAGGGCGTCCGGGACGAGGACGGCCGCCGAGTAGTACGCCGTCACCAGGTACTTGATGATCGCCTGCTCGTTGATGCCCATGAACCGCACCGACAGGCTCGGCTCGATCTCGTCCGGGATGCCGGACTGCCGCAGGCCGATGACCCCCTGGTCGGCCTCGCCGAGACGCATCGCGATGATCGAGGTCGTGCGGGCCTCGGTGACCGGAATCTTGTTGCACGGGTAGATCGGTACGCCCCGCCAGGTGGGGATGCGGTTGCCGCCGATGTCGATCGTCTCCGGCACCAGGCCCCGCTTGTTCAGCTCGCGGCCGAACGCGGCGATGGCGCGCGGATGGGCGAGGAACATCTTGGTGCCGCGCCGCCGGCTCAGCAGCTCGTCCATGTCGTCGGGGCTGGGCACGCCGTCGTGCGGCTGGATCCGCTGGTCGTACTCGCAGTTGTGAAGCAGACCGAACTCGCGGTTGTTGACCAGCTCGTGCTCCTGGCGCTCCTTGAGCGCCTCCACGGTGAGCCGGAGCTGCTGCTCGGTCTGGTTCATCGGCTGGTTGTAGAGGTCCGCCACGCGCGTGTGGATACGCAGCACGGTCTGGGCGATGCTCAGTTCGTACTCGCGGGGCCGGGCCTCGTAGTCGACGAAGGTGTGCGGGATGTCCGGCTCACCACTGTGGCCGGCCTCCAGGTCGATCGCCTTCTCGCCGTACTTGTTGGTGCGCTGCTGGGGCAGCGAGCGCAGCTGCTCCAGGTGGCCGCGGAGGGTTTCGGAGCGCTCGGCGATCTGCTCGAAGTGCTGCCGGGAGAGCACGAGGACGGTGCAGGGAGTGATCGCGCGGGCCGTGTACTCCCAGATGGCGTCCCCGTCGAGGAGTGCCTGGTCGCCCAGGTAGGAGCCGTCGGCCTGGACGCCCAGGCTCTCGTCCTCACCGTAGGGGCCGGTGCCGACCTTCTCGACCCGGCCGTGCGCGACCAGATAGACGGCGTCGGTCTGGCTGCCGAAGGAGGCGATCACCTCGCCCGCGGCGAACTCCCGCTGCTCGCAGCGCCGGGCCAGCTCGGTCAGCACCTCCTCGTCCCCGTACGACCGCAGCGCGGGCAGTTCGCCGAGTTCCGCGGGGATGACCTCGACGCGGTCACCTGTCTTCACAAAGGTGATGCGTCCGTCGCCCACCGCGAAGGTCAGCCGCCGGTTCACCCGGTACGTGCCGCCTTGTACGTCCACCCAGGGCAGATTGTGCAGCAGCCAGCGGGAGCTGATCTCCTGCATCTGCGGCACGGACTTGGTGGTGGTGGCCAGGTTGCGCGCGGCAGCGGTGCCGAGGCTCTGCTGCGGCCTGCCCTGCTCCGTGCGTACCTCTTCGCCTACCGACATAGGAAAATTGCCCTCCCGGTCATGCCTGGCAGCGATCTGCGCCGGGCACCGATCTCGCGATCTCCCGACCAAGCTTTCCATCACGCAAAGTGGTCGTGCTATTACCCGAAAGAGCGGGAATGGATCATCGCGGACTGGGCATACAGAGGGAACCTTTCCCGGGTCTGTGCGGTCGCGCGGGTACCGGAAGCGAGCCGTCCGGACGGGTCGCGCGCTGCACGGCTCGCGCGCTGCGCGGACCCAGGGGTCCGTGGGCCCCCTCCACGGCGTGATGCTGCCCCACACGGTCACCCGGGGGCAGCGAGCAGACCGTGGAACCGTGCCGGAAGGACCACGCGGACCTGCCGGGGCCGCTGTGCCCACGGTGTCATCACCAAGGACGGCACCGTCCATCTGGTCGGCCACGGCCGGGCCGACCACGCCGGTCCGGCGACGGCGACGTCCTGCGCGCGGTGATCGCGGAGAAGGCGCCGCCGCGCGACAACCGAGGCGAACACGGACGGCCGAGGCGGATCCGGACGGGAACCGCCACTTCTACGGCTTGGAGTGCGAGAAGCTTGCCGGCCTCGCCGACGACGAGGACCCCTGGCCCGAGACCCGGCTGGAGGCCATCGAGCGGGCCGCCGCCGCGATCTGCCGCCACCACCGGTGGACGGAGCGGTCGGTCATCGGGCACAAGGAGTGGCAGCCCGGGAAGGTCGATCCGCGCGGCTCACCATGGAGTCGATACGCGAGCGGATCCGGGACCGGCTGGAGTGAGGTCGCGGGGACGGGGCTGACCTGCGGGGCGACAATGGTGCGGTGACCAGCAACGACGCCCTCGCCGCCCTGCGCCCGAGGCTCCCCTCGCCCGTGCAGGAGGTGCGGGACGACCGGTTCGCCCGGCACGGCGTACGGCTGCTGCTCAAGCGGGACGACCTCATCCACCCCGACCTGATGGGGAACAAGTGGCGCAAGCTCGCGCCCAATCTCGCGGCGGCGGACGGCCGGCCGATCGTCACCTTCGGCGGCGCGTACTCCCACCATCTGCGCGCCACCGCCGCCGCGGGCCGCCTGCTCGGCCTGCCCACCATCGGCGTGGTGCGCGGTGACGAACTGGCCGACCGCCCCCTCAACCCCTCCCTGGCCCGCTGCGCGGCCGACGGCATGCGGCTGCACTTCATCGACAGATCGACGTATCGCCACAAGACGGATCCGGCCACTCTCGCGCGGGTTCTCCGCACGGTCGGCGCCGACGAGGCCTGTGTCGTCCCGGAGGGCGGCAGCAACGCCCTCGCCGTCCGCGGCTGCCGGGCTCTCGGCGAGGAACTGCGCGGGCGGGCCGACGTGGTGGCGGTGGCCTGCGGCACCGGGGGCACACTGGCCGGGCTGGCTGCGGGTGTGGCGCCGGACCAGCGGGTGCTGGGGATACCCGTGCTCAAGGGGGGCTTTCTCGGCGACGAGATACGGGCGTTGCAGAAGCGGGCGTTCGGCGGGCCGCGGGGCGACTGGTGGCTCGACGAGCGGTTCCACTTCGGGGGGTACGCCCGGACCACCCCCGAACTCCATCGGTTCGCCGAGGAGTTCGAGAGCCGGCACGGGATGGGCGTGGAACGTCTCTATGTCGCCAAGATGCTGTACGGCCTTGTCGCCCTGGCGGACGAGGGCGCGTTCGCGCCGGGGACGGTGGTGGCCGCCGTGATCACCGGCGCCCCTCAGCCGTGATGTCAGGCGGTCCCGGTCTTCGGCTGGTCCGGTTTCGCCGGCGCGGCGGCCGCCGCTGTCGTGGCCGTGGCCGTCCCCGGGTACGGCGGTGGGCTGCTGGACCGCTGCGGCGTGGCGGGCGCGCCCGGGAACGGCGGCGGGCTGATCGGCCGTCCGCCGCCGTTGACCGCCGCGAGCAGGGCCGCGATGGCGCTCTGCTCGTCCAGCCCGTGCAGGTCCTTGCGGACTCGGGTGGCGAGCATCGGGGGGATGTCGCGGTTGGTGAGCGGTTCGATGGCGAGCGGGATGATGCGGTCACGGCGGGCGACCACGGCGGACCACTCATCACCGGTCCACCTGCCGCGCTCGAAATAGGACTTGGAGAACAGCGCCACGACCGCGTCGGCCTGTTCCAGTCCCTCGTCCATCCGCTGCACGAAGTCGTCGCCGGTGCGCCAGTCCCACACGTCGAGCATGACCTGGTGGCCGTTCGCCTCCAGGTGGTACCCCACCCATTCGGCCCAGGAGCGGTCCACGCCCGCGTAACTGATGAAGTACCGCTGTGTGGTGCCGCTCACCGCGCCCCTCCGAGTCGCCAAGTGCCGCTCACATCCTGCGTTCCGCGCTTCCCAGGTATTCCACGATCGCCGCGGCTCCGCAGTTCCCGCGTACCGGGCTCAATGATCCCCCCTCTCGCCGGTGGGCGCACGGGTCGCCTCGGATCACGTGGCCTCCCGGTACGCCGCCGCCTCCTCCAGGTCCAGCCGGCGCAGCAGGGTCCGCAGCATCTCGTCGTCGATGTGGCGCAGGTCCCGCAGTTTGACGAAAACCGCGCGCTCGGCGCCGATCATCTCCCGCGCGAGCCGTCGGTAGGTGTCGTCGGCGGTCTCCCCGGTGATCGGATTGGGCTGGCCGAGGCGTTCCCACACCGCGTTGCGGCGGCGTTCCAGGACGGTGCGCAGCCGGTCGGCGAGCGGCTGCGGGAGGGCGTTGCGTTCGTCCGAGAGGAGTTCACCGAGGCGCTGTTCGGCAGCGCGGGAGGCCTGCGCCTGGGCGTTGGCCTCGGCCAGGGTCTCGGCCTGCGGGTCGCGGCCGGGCAGGCGCAGCAGGCGGATGAGCGGCGGCAGGGTGAGGCCCTGGACGACGAGGGTGCCGATGACGGTGGTGAAGGTCAGGAAGAGGATGAGGTTGCGGCCGGGGAAGTCCTCGCCGTGCACGGTCATCGGGATGGAGAAGGCGATGGCCAGGGAGACCACGCCGCGCATCCCGGCCCAGGAGATGATGAACGCCCCCTTCCAGGTGGGGTTGTCCTCCCGCTTGCGGATCCGCGCGGACAGGGCGCGGGGCAGGAACGTCGCCGGGTAGACCCAGACGAACCGCGCGACGACCACGACGAGGAAGACGGCGACCGCGTACCAGGCGGCGACCGCGCCCTCGTAGTCCCCGAGGCCGCGCAGCACCACGGGCAGCTGGAGTCCGATGAGCGCGAACACCGACGACTCCAGGACGAAGGCGACCATCTTCCACACCGCCTCCTCCTGGAGGCGCGTCGCGAAATCGACCTCCCACGCGCGGTGGCCGAGATACAGGGCGACGACCACGACCGCGAGGACTCCGGAGGCGTGCACCTCCTCGGCGACGGCGTACGCCGCGAACGGGATCAGCAGGGAGAGCGTGTTCTGCAGCAGCGCCTCCTTGAGGTGGGTGCGCAGCCAGTGGATCGGCACCATCAGCAGCACTCCGATGCCGATGCCGCCGACCGCCGCGAGCAGGAAGTCGCCGACACCCTCGGCCCAGGTGGCGCCCTCGCCGACGGCCGCGGCGAGGGCCACGCGGTAGGCGGTGATCGCGGTGGCGTCGTTCACCAGGGACTCGCCCTGGAGGATGGTGGTGATCCGGGAGGGCAGTCCCACCCGGCGGGCGATCGCCGTGGCCGCGACCGCGTCCGGCGGCGCCACCACGGCACCCAGCACCAGCGCGGCGGTCAGCGGCAGCCCCGGCACGATCAGATAGGCGGCCCAGCCGACGGCCACGGTCGCGAAGAGGACATACCCCACCGAGAGCAGGGCCACCGGCCGCAGTTGGGCGCGCAGATCGAGGTACGAGCTGTCGGTGGCCGCGGTGTGCAGCAGCGGGGGCAGCAGCAGCGGGAGGACGATGTGCGGGTCGAGGGCGAACTCGGGGACTCCCGGAACGGACGAGACCGCAAGTCCAACCGCGACCAGCAGCAGCGGTGCCGGCACCGGGGTGCGGCGGCCGGCCGCGGCGATCACGGCGCTCCCGGCCACCAGCAGCAGCAGGGGCATCACGTCCATGGCTCTCGCCCGCCTTCGTTTTCCGCGCGGTCATCCGCACACCCGTCGTAATCTGGCAATCATGAAACAGTGCACGCATGCCGACGCGCTGCCGCACCCGGAACCTTCCGCGCTGAGCGAGACCTGTCCGGAGTGCCTGGCGGCCGGCACGCATCCGGTACAGCTGCGCCTGTGCCTCACCTGCGGTCACGTCGGCTGCTGCGACTCCTCACCGGGGCGGCACGCCACCGAACACCACGAAAAGTCGGGCCACCCGGTGATGCGGACGTTCGAACCGGGTGAGAATTGGCGTTGGTGCTTCGTCGACCACGTGCTGGTGTGACCCGCTCGTGACCCCGGCTCCGGAGGCTCGGATCCGGACGGTTCGAGCGTCTGACGCCGGGGTACGTCAACCCGGCGCCCCCTGTTCCGAATTGGGTCCGCCCACCCTCTAGCCACTGTGCGTATTCATGTGTTTACTATGAGTGACAGCAGGGGGTTGGGGTCCCGGGGCAGGAAAATCGAGAGCGCGGTAGCGTCACCGCTGAACCACACATCGCGTTACCCCGGGGGGCGACCCTCGGCCCCGTATAGCTTGTACCACCTTGGAGGTGAGGGTGTCCCAGATCGCAGGCGAGCCCGCGACCCAGGACTTCGTCGAAGTCCGGCTGCCGGCCGCGGGTGCCTACCTGTCGGTGCTGCGGACGGCCACGGCCGGCCTCGCGGCCCGTTTGGACTTCACCCTCGACGAGATCGAGGACCTGCGCATCGCGGTGGACGAGGCCTGCGCGATCCTGCTTCAGCAGGCCGTGCCCGGCTCGGTGCTCAGCTGTGTCTTCCGGCTCGTCGACGACTCGCTGGAGGTCACCGTCTCCGCGCCCACCACGGACGGTCACGCCCCTTCGCGCGACACCTTCGCCTGGACCGTGCTGTCCGCCCTGGCGGGCAAGGTCTCCTCCGCCGTGGATGACGACAAGACCGTGTCGATCAGCCTCTACAAACAGCGCGGCGCGGGACCCGGGCCGGCGTGAGGAACGGGGACGGGCCGGTGCGGGACGAAGAGCGCGGCACACGGGAGCTGCCGGCCGAGGGCACGGTCCGGCCGGCCGGACCGGACGGTCCGGCGGGTGCGGGCGGCCCGGACGGCCCGAGCGGTTCCCGACGCATGGCGGACGGCATCGACGGCATCCCCGAGCAGGCCCGGCCGCACCCGGAGGAGGACTCCCCTCGGGCGGACTTCCCCGGCGACGGGCGGCGGGATCAGGACGGTGCCGTGCAGGGCGCGCCTCTGGAGCGGCGGAACGGGGGCTCCCCTGTCCGGGCCGAGGCGCGGGCTCGGGGAAGGGCGACGGGCGGGACGATGAGCGAGCACGAGCGAAATTCCGAGGACGACGCGGTGGCCGCGCGGGGCGCGCCTCCCGTGCAGCGCCACGACCCTCAGGACCGCAGCGGGGCCCGCGCCCTGTTCGTCGAGCTGCGCTCGCTGCCGCAGGGCAGCCCGGAGTACGCGGAGCTGCGCAACCGGCTGGTCCGGATGCATCTGCCGCTCGTCGAGCACCTCGCGCGCCGCTTCCGCAACCGGGGCGAGCCGCTGGACGACCTCACCCAGGTCGCCACCATCGGCCTGATCAAGTCGGTCGACCGCTTCGACCCGGACCGCGGCGTGGAGTTCTCGACGTACGCGACCCCGACGGTCGTCGGCGAGATCAAGCGGCACTTCCGCGACAAGGGCTGGGCGGTGCGGGTGCCGCGCCGGCTCCAGGAGCTGCGGCTCTCGCTGACCACGGCCACGGCGGAGCTGTCACAGCTGCACGGCCGCTCCCCCACGGTGCACGAGCTGGCCGAGAAGCTGGCGATCTCGGAGGAGGAGGTCCTGGAGGGCCTGGAGTCCGCCAACGCGTACTCCACGCTGTCCCTGGACGTCCCCGACACCGACGACGAGTCCCCGGCGGTCGCGGACACCCTGGGCGCGGAGGACGAGGCGCTGGAGGGCGTCGAGTACCGGGAATCGCTCAAGCCGCTCCTGGAGGACCTGCCCCCGCGCGAGAAGCGGATCCTGCTGCTGCGGTTCTTCGGCAACATGACCCAGTCGCAGATCGCGCAGGAGGTCGGCATCTCGCAGATGCACGTCTCCCGGCTGCTGGCGCGCACGCTGGCGCAGCTGCGGGAGAAGCTCCTGGTGGAGGAGTAGCGCCCGGTTCCGGCGCGACCGCCGGACGTGGAACTACTTCTCGGCGTTGCCGGGCCCGCGGATCCCGAGGGCCCGGGTGGTCTCGGCGTTGATCAGCAGCACGAGCGCGGCGACGGCGACGACGGCCAGGGCGATCCCCGCCGGAATGGACATGCTGTCGGCCTGGAGCAGGTTGTAGGCCACGGGCAGCGCCATGATCTGAGTGATGATCGCGGGCCCCCGGCTCCAGCTGCGCCGGGCCAGCAGGCCCCGGGCCGCGAGCAGCGGCAGCAGCGCGAGCACGATCAGGGTGACGCCCCCGGTGACGGCCTGCTGACGGTCGTCCGGCTCTCCGGTCAGCCCGAGGGCGAGCATCCAGACACCGCCCACCACCAGCGCCAGGCCCTCGAGCGCGGCCAGGGCCGCCGCTGCGGTCAGCCGGACAGGACGCGGGCCCGCCTGGTCGGCGGTCTCAGGGCTGGGGTTCTGCGCAGGGCTCACCCTTGCAGGGTAGCGGCCGGGGCGCGGCCCCCGTGGGCGAGGTGCGGCGGACCGCGCGGAACCACGAGGTCCGGACACCTGTGGGGCCGGCCGGGCACGCGCGCGGGCCGGGTATGCGCCCTTACTCCCTTCACGCCCCCGTGTCGAGGTTCACGCCGGGAACTCTCACGCGATCCCCACTCCGGTCTGGGCCAGGTACCCCCCAGTAGGTACGCTGCCATCCATGCGTGCACTTCTCGTGGTCAATCCGGCGGCAACCACCACAAGCGCACGTACGCGCGATGTCCTGATCCACGCGCTCGCGAGCGAGATGAAGCTGGAGGCCGTCACCACCGAGTACCGGGGTCACGCACGTGACCTCGGCCGGCAGGCGGCGCAGAGCGAGGACATCGAACTGGTCGTGGCCCTGGGCGGTGACGGAACGGTCAACGAGGTCGTCAACGGCCTGCTGCACGCCGGCCCCGAACCCGACCGGCTGCCCGGCCTGGCCGTGGTGCCCGGCGGCTCCACCAATGTCTTCGCCCGCGCGCTGGGCCTGCCCAACGACGCCGTGGAGGCGACCGGCGAGTTGCTGGACGCGCTGCGCGAGGGCCGGGAGCGCACGGTCGGGCTGGGGCTGACCTCCGGAACCCCGGGCTCGGAGGACGAGGCCGTCCCGTCACGCTGGTTCACCTTCAACGCGGGGCTGGGCTTCGACGCGGGCGTGGTCGGCCGGGTCGAGCAGCAGCGCGAACGCGGCAAGAAGTCGACGCACGCCCTCTACGTCCGCCAGGTGATGCGCCAGTTGCTCGGCGAGCCGCACCGTCGGCACGGCACGATCTCCCTGCAGCGGGACGGCGAGGAACTGGCGACGGATCTGGTGTTGTCCATAGTCTCGAACACCGCCCCATGGACGTTCCTCGGCAATCGCCCCATGTATGCGTCGCCTAAGGCGTCGTTCGACACAGGCCTCGACGTATTCGGTCTCAGCCGCCTGTCCACGGCCTCGGTTGCCCGGTATGGCACCCAGTTGCTCACTTCGTCCCCCGAGCGTGGACCCCGGGGCAAGCACGCCGTGTCCCTGCACGATCTGACCGAGTTCACCTTGCATTCGAAGGTGCCTCTGCCCCTCCAGATGGACGGTGACCACCTGGGGCTGCGTACGAGCGTGACGTTCACAGGCGTACGCCGTGCACTGCGTGTGATTGTGTGAGCAGAAGGGGCTAAAGTCCTTTCACTCGAACGTTTAGGCCAGGATCCACCCCATGGAAGTACGGCTGTGACCTAGTCGACACCGAGGAATCAAAAAAAACTTTCCAGAAGGGGTTGTATCCGCCGCTGAGGTTTGCGAGTCTCTACGTGGCGATCGGGACGGCCCGCAGGAACGGCCCCCACAGATCACCGGAACCCCTCCTCAAACCAAGGACCACGCCAGAGAACCTGGCAGTCGGCCCTTCACTTGTTGAGGGATTCGTGAAAGCGTTCACATTCACAAGCAACCTGCACGTAATACCAAGGAGAGGTAGCAGCCATGGACTGGCGTCACAACGCCGTTTGCCGCGAGGAAGACCCCGAGCTCTTCTTCCCCATCGGCAACACCGGTCCTGCGCTGCTGCAGATCGAGGAAGCCAAGGCCGTCTGCCGTCGCTGCCCGGTGATCGAGCAGTGTCTGCAGTGGGCGCTCGAGTCCGGTCAGGACTCCGGCGTCTGGGGTGGTCTCAGCGAGGACGAGCGCCGTGCGATGAAGCGCCGCGCCGCCCGCAACCGGGCTCGTCAGGCCTCCGCCTGACGCACCCACCCCGCTGACAGCCTGAGCTTGGCGGCGCGTACAGCGAGTACGCAACTCCCGCCCCCGAGCACGCAGCGCGCAGTACCCCGATGCGCTTAGCAAACGAGCAGAGCAGCAGCGAGCACTGGCCTCGGACCGATCAAGGTCCGGGGCTTTTTGCTTTCCCGGTGGCTGCTTCTGTGGCTGCTTCTGGCGTCACTTCTGCGCCCGCACCGGAATGTCCAGTATCACCTGAGTCCCGCGCTCCGGGGCCGGGACCATGTCGAAGGTGCCGCCCAACTCCCCCTCCACCAGCGTCCGTACGATCTGCAGGCCCAGGTTGCCGGAGGTGCGCGGGTCGAAGCCGGGCGGCAGGCCGACGCCGTCGTCCTGGACGGTGACCAGGAGCCGGGCCTCCTTCGACGTGCCGCCACGGACCGCCGAGACCTCCACGGTTCCGGTGTCGCCCTCGCGGAAGCCGTGTTCCAGGGCGTTCTGCAGCACTTCGGTCAGCACCATGGACAGCGGGGTGGCGACCTCCGCGTCGAGGATGCCGAAGCGGCCGGTGCGCCGGCCGGCGACCTTGCCCGGGGAGATCTCGGCGACCATGGCCAGGACCCGGTCGGCGATCTCGTCGAACTCCACCCGCTCGTCCAGGTTCTGGGACAGCGTCTCATGGACGATCGCGATCGAGCCCACTCGCCGTACGGCCTCTTCGAGCGCCGCGCGGCCCCGTTCGGAGTCGATCCGCCGGGCCTGGAGGCGCAGCAGGGCCGCCACCGTCTGGAGGTTGTTCTTCACCCGGTGGTGGATCTCCCGGATGGTGGCGTCCTTGGTGATCAACTCGCGTTCACGGCGGCGCAGTTCGGTGACGTCCCGCAGGAGCACCAGCGAACCGATGCGGGTGCCCTTGGGCTTGAGCGGGATCGCCCGGAACTGGATCACCCCGTCCTTGGCCTCGATCTCGAACTCGCGCGGCGCCCAGCCGCTGGCGACCTTGGCCAGCGCCTCGTCCACCGGTCCGCGGGTGGGGGCCAGTTCGGCGGTGGTCCGGCCGAGGTGGTGGCCGACCAGGTCGGCGGCGAGGCCCATGCGGTGGTAGGCGGAGAGGGCGTTCGGGGAGGCGTACTGGACGATGCCGTCCGCGTCGAGCCGGATCAGCCCGTCGCCCACGCGGGGCGAGGCGTCCATGTCGACCTGCTGGTTGGCGAAGGGGAAGGCGCCGGCCGCGATCATCTGGGCGAGGTCGGAGGCGGACTGGAGGTAGGTCAGCTCCAGGCGGCTCGGGGTGCGCACGGTGAGCAGGTTGGTGTTGCGGGCGATGACGCCGAGGACGCGCCCTTCCCGCCGTACGGGGATCGACTCGACCCTGACGGGGACCTCCTCACGCCACTCCGGGTCGCCCTCGCGCACGATCCGGCCCTCGTCGAGCGCCACGTCCAGCATCGGGCGGCGGCCGCGCGGGACCAGGTGGCCGACCATGTCGTCCTGGTAGGAGGTCGGGCCGGTGTTGGGTCGCATCTGGGCGACCGAGACATAGCGGGTGCCGTCGCGGGTGGGCACCCACAGGACGAGGTCGGCGAAGGAGAGGTCGGAGAGCAGCTGCCACTCCGAGACCAGCAGATGCAGCCACTCGAGGTCGGAGTCGTCGAGGGCGGTGTGCTGGCGGACCAGTTCGTTCATGGAGGGCACGGGTGCGAGCGTACCCGGGGGTTTGTACGGCACTGAAATGTGCGGCCCTGGGCGCCGCTGTACGGCCCTGCGCGGGCCCGGAGACACCCGCGGGCCGCGGCGCCTGGGAGGGACCCTCAACCCTCCCGGCACCGCAGCCCGGAGCAATATCGGCCGTGGGGTGTGCGGTCCCGGTCGGCCGAAGGATGAGGAGCCGGGGCAGTCAGGGCAGAGAGCTCCGGTTCCTCGGTCCGTCTTCCTGTGCGGGGAAGACGGATGCTTGTCCCGACGCATGGTCCCGTCGTTGCGGGACTGCCGCACAGTGAGTTCCATGACGGCGGTCTGCAACGATTGTGGACTAGACCACTCCGCGTGTCCATGCGTGGGAAGCTGCTTGTTGTCGGAAGACCAGGCGGCACGGGGCCGACAGCCGATTTCCGGCCTTGGGAAGCCTAACCCGCCCCGGTCATCCGCGGGACCAAACAGCCATGGCAATTTCGGCGAGCGCTTCGAGCTCCGCGCGGCTCGCGCCGTCGCGCGCCTGCTGGGACATGCCCTGGATCATGGCCCCGGTGTGCCGGGCGAGCGCCGCCGCGTCGGTGCCGGGCGGCAGCTCCCCGGAGGCGATGTCGGCTCTTATCCGGCTTTCGAACGCCGCGATGCCGGCGTTGCGGCGCTCACGCAGGGACTGCTCGACCTCCGGGGTGGTGCAGTTGGTCGCCGCGTGGACGACGAGGCAGCCGTGCGGGCGGCCGGGCGCGGTGTACTCGACGGCGGCCTCGCGCAGGGTGCGCTCGACGGCGGCCCGGGCGGTGGGCTCCTCGGCGAGGGCGCGCCCGACGAACGAGCCGTACCGCGCGCCGTACACCTGCACGACCTCGTCGAAGAGCGCCCGCTTGTCACCGAAGGCGGAGTAGAGGCTGGGGGCGCCGATACCCATGGCGCGGGTGAGGTCGGAGACGGACGTGGCCTCGTACCCGTGCTCCCAGAAGGCCATGATCGCCTTCTCCAGGGCGGTCTCCCGGTCGAAGGAGCGGGGCCGGCCGCGACCTCGGGTCCCGGCGGCCTGGGCGGTCCGCGCCGTGTTCTCCTGCGTGCTCACCATGGCGCCCATTTTATAGCGGCCACTAGACAAATGACAGCGGTGTGCTCTACGGTCTTTTCTGTAACGACCACTAGCAAATATGGAGGGGGCGTCGCCATGGGCGCGCTGAGCGGCAGGACGGCACTCGTCACGGGGGCGAGCAGGGGGATCGGGCGCGGGATCGCCGAGCGGCTGGGGCGCGACGGGGCGCGGGTCGCGGTGCACTACGGCACGAGCGAGACGGCGGCGAAGGAGACGGTCGCGGCGATCGAGGCGGCCGGCGGCTCGGCCTTCATGCTCGGCGTGGAGCTGGGACGGCCCGGGGACGCCGAAGCGCTGTGGGCCGAGTTCGACCGGCACGCGGACGGCGTGGACATCATCGTGAACAACGCGGGGATCGGCACGGCGTCGGCGCTGGCGGACATCGACGAGGCCGAGTACGACCGGGTGTTCGCGGTGAACGTGAAGGCGCCGCACTTCATCGTGCAGCGGGGCCTCGGCCGGCTCCGCGACGGCGGCCGGATCATCAACATCTCCTCAGGCCTCGCCCGCACGGCTGTGATGCCGGACAAGATGGCCTACGCGATGACGAAAGGCGCCCTGGACGTCTTCACCCGGGACCTGTCCAAGGTGCTCGGCCCCCGGGGCATCACGGTGAACTCGGTGGCTCCCGGCATCATCGACACCGACAACACGGCCGAGCTCCTCAGCACCGAGGAAGGCCGGGCGCAGGCCGCGGCGATAGCGGCTCTGGGCCGGGCGGGCACCCCTGCGGACGTCGCCGATGTGGTGGCGTTCCTCGCCTCCGACGGCGGCCGGTGGATCACGGGCAGCTGGGTGGACGCGACGGGAGGGTCGCTGACCTGAGCCGGGAAGAGCCGGAGAGCGCCAGGGCCGGATTCACTGATCCGGCCGGGGACGTCCGTGTGGGGGCCGGTGGAGTGGCGGTCATGAGGCCTCCGGAGGTGGCATGGGTGCGGCTCCCATTCCACTCCGCCACACGTCGGCGCGCCCGCTCACGGCGGGTCCGCGGGGCAGAGCGGGGGACGGCCGAACGGGCGGTCGCTGGTGCCGGTTCAGCGGTCGGACGAGGCGTTGCCGGACGGGGCGGGCCGGGCGCCCCCTACGGTTCCTCACTCGTGCCGATCCCCCGGGTTCATCCCGTCGCCACACTGCCGTCGACCGGCCCTCGAGACCTGGGACGGGCACCCCCGCTCTGTTAGATTGGTCTAAACCACATGGCCCCCTTCGGGTGCCTTCGAGTCCCCTCTTCAGATCGGCAGGCCCAGCGTGGAAGTTGTCATCGTTCCGGACGCACAGGCCGGCGGCGAGCTGATTGCCGAGGCCCTGGCTCAGCTGCTCCGGCGCAAGCCCGACGCCCTGCTCGGTGTGGCCACCGGCTCGACGCCGCTGCCCATCTACCAGGCCCTCACGGCCAAGGTGCGCTCCGGGGCCGTGGACGCCTCGCGGGCGCGGATCGCCCAGCTCGACGAGTACGTGGGGCTGCCCGCGTCGCATCCGGAGTCGTACCGTTCCGTGCTGCGGCGCGAGGTGCTGGAGCCGCTGGGGCTGTCGATGGACGCGTTCATGGGGCCCGACGGTGAGGCGGAGGACGTCCAGGCGGCCTGCGAGGCGTACGACAGGGCGCTTGCCGAGGCCGGCGGGGTGGATCTGCAGCTGCTCGGGATCGGCACCGACGGGCACATCGGGTTCAACGAACCCTGCTCCTCCCTCGCCTCGCGCACCCGGATCAAAACGCTGACCGAGCAGACCCGGATCGACAACGCGCGCTTCTTCGAGGGCGACATCGACCAGGTCCCGCACCACGTCATCACCCAGGGCATCGGGACGATCCTGGAGGCACGGCACCTGGTCCTGCTGGCCACCGGGGAGGGCAAGGCCGACGCCGTCGCCGCGACGGTGGAGGGGCCGGTCGCCGCGGTGTGCCCCGCCTCCGCGCTCCAGTTGCACCCGCACGCCACGGTCGTCGTCGACGAGGCCGCGGCGTCCAAGCTGAAGCTCGCGGACTACTTCCGGCACACGTACGCCAACAAGCCGGAGTGGCAGGGGATCTAGCGGTACCGCTCGGCGGGGCCGGCCGGTCGGGTGGCGGTCAGCAGCCATGCCGTGCCGCGCAGCCGGAGCGTGCCGTGCGTCTCGTACGGCCGGAGCCGGTCGACGAGGCGACCGCGGACGCGGTCCCGGGTGCCGGGGCCGACGCGCCCGAGGAGGTGGCGGCCGGGGCCGGAGTCGAGCAGGAAGCCGGCCGCTTCCTGGGCGTCGCTCCCCCAGGTGCCGTACGCCTGGACGTGCTCGGCGCGCACGTCCGTGAAACCGGCGGCGGTGAGCAGCCCGGTCGCGGTGCCGGCGTCGGCGAGCGAGAACATCCCCGGCCCGCCGGGCGCGCCGAAGCCCTCCATGGGCAGGAGGTCGTCGAGCGCGGCGAGGGCCCGCAGCCACTCGTTGCCCTCGGGTTCGGCGGCGCACAGGAAGGCGACGCGTCCGCCGGGGCGCAGTGCGGTCGCGATGTTGGCGAACGCGGCGACCGGGTCGGCGAAGAACATGATGCCGAAGCGGCTGATCGCCACATCGTGGGCGCCGGGGGCGAAGGGGTGGACCTGGGCGTCGCCGTGTTCGAAGGCGATGTTGGCGAGTCCTTCCCGGGCCGCCCGGGTCCGGGCGCGTTCCAGCAGGGGGGCGGAGAGGTCCACGCCCAGGGCGTGACCGTCCCGGGGCGAAGCAGCGCCCCCGGCCTCCGCCGCGGCCGCGCGGGCGGCGAGGCGGGTGGTGGCACCGGCGCCGCAGCCGATGTCGAGGACACGGTCGCCGGGCCGGATGGCGGCGGCGTCGAGCAGGAGCTGGTTGAAGCCGGCGTTGACGGCGTCCCAGCGGTCCTGATGGGCGGCCCAGTGGGCCCCTTCGTAGCCGTTCCACGCCTGTGCCTGGGCGGTGTTGGCGATGCCGTGCATATGAGGTGACCTCCTGCGGGAGTCGTCGGCACCCTAGGATGGGCGCGCGCCCAAATGTATGGGCACGCGCCCGTACTGGCAATGGGCAGGTGCCCATACCGGCACGGGCCGACCGGCCTTTCTCGGGAGGGATTCGATGTCACCGCGTGGAGTAGCGATTCCGGATCTGCGGGAGCGGCTGTTCGACGCCGCGGAACGGGTCGTCGCCCGGGACGGCGCCGCCGCCCTCACCAGCAGGGCGGTCACGAACGAGGCGGGCTGCGCCAAGGGAGTGCTGCACACCCACTTCGCGAGTCTGGACGAGTTCGTCGCCGACCTCGTGCTGGACCGGTTCGCGCGCGCCTCGGCCGTGGCGGAGGCGCTGCCGCCCCGGGCGGGCACGGGTACGGTGGCCGAGAACCTCATGGCGGTGGCGTCGGCCGTGCTGTCGCTGGACCCCGGCGTCGTGGGCCTGGCCGTCACCCGTCCCGCCGCCTCGCAGCGGATCCGCGAGGCATGGCGGACGGGCGCCCCCGGATTCGGCGTGGTCCAGGAGTCGGTCGAGGACTATCTGCGGGAGGAACGGCGGCTGGGGCGGATCGCGGCGGGAGCCGATCCGCAGTCCGTGGCACTCGCCCTGGTGGGGACGCTGCATCACCTGCTGATGACGGACGGGGCGGGCGGATCGGACGCGCGGGACCGTGTCGAGCGGCTCGTCCACGCCCTCGTCACCGTGCCCGCGCCCTGACCCGGCCACGCCGCCGGGTGGGCACCGGTCGCGCCCCCCCACGCGGAAAGGCTCCGGCCACCTCTCCAGGTGACCGGCGCCTTCGGCACCGCGACCCAGGCCACTGCCGACAACCGGAGCCTCTACTGACGACCGGGGCTTCTGCCGACGACCGGGGCCTTCGGTGTCGTACCGGCTACGCCCCCCGACGCGCCGGCACGCGCCACGCCCCGCCCAGGGCCCACCCTGACGGGCCCAGGGCGCCCCGGCTGCCGGCCTACCGGCCCGTCGAGCCACTGGCCTGCCGGTCTATCGGTCTGCCCACCTACCGACGTACCGGCCTGCCGACCTGCTGACCTGCCGACCTGCTGACCTGCTGACCTGCTGACCTGCCGGCCTACCGACCCGCGATGACCTCCGCCGCCGCGCGGCCGCAGACCCGGGCCGCGCCGTGGGTGGCGATGTGCAGGGCCCCTCGGGCCGGGGCCTGGGGAACGCCCATCTCCACCACGATCGTGTCGGGGCGGGCCGTCAGCAGGGTGCCGAGGGCCGCCGCCATCCACGGATGGCGGTGCTCGTCGCGGACGACTGCGACGATGCGGCGGTCGCCGGCCGCCGTGAGGGCCGAGCCGCCCGCGCCGGAGCCGCTGAAGGTGCCCGCCTCGGTGCCGGGGAGCAGCCCGGCGAGTTCGGCGGCCACACCCCATGGGGTCTCGTCGCCGACGGCGATGTTGGCGACGGGGGTGAACGCGGCCACGTACGGCGCCTCGGTGAGCGGGGTGAAGCCCGCCGCGCCGGTGGTCCGCACCGCCCGCCGGGCCGCGGTGAGTCCGACGTCACCGGAGCCGTCCCACCCGGCTTCGGCGGCGCCCCCCGCTGTCCAGCGGGCCAGCGCCCGGACCCGCCGCGCCGCGTCCGCCAGCCGCTCCTCGGCCAGTCCGCCGGAGCGTACGGCGGCGACCAGGGCGTCGCGCAGGCGGCGTACCGTCTCGTCGTCGGCGAGCCCGCCGCCCACGCAGATGGCGTCGGCGCCCGCGGTGATGGCGAGCACGCTGCCGCGTTCGATGCCGTAGGTGGCGGCGATGGCCTGCATCTCCATGCCGTCGGTGACGATCAGGCCGTCGTAGCCGAGTTCGCCGCGCAGCAGGTCGGTGAGGATACGGCGGGACAACGTCGCCGGGCGGTCCGGGTCCAGGGCGGGGACCAGGATGTGGGCGCTCATCACGGCCCGGGTGCCGGCCGCGACGGCGGCGCGGAAGGGGGCCAGTTCACGGTCACCGAGCACCCCCGGGTCCACGTCGATGCGGGGCAGCGCGTGGTGGGAGTCGACGGCGGTGTCGCCGTGGCCGGGGAAGTGCTTGGTGCAGGCGGCGACGCCGGCCGACTGCAGGCCCGTCACGTAGGCCGCCGTGTGCCGGGCGACCAGGTCCGGGTCGGCGCCGAAGGAACGGACGCCGATCACCGGGTTGCCGGGATTGGAGTTGACGTCCGCAGAGGGGGCCCAGTTGAAGTTGACGCCGCAGGCGGCGAGGCGGCGGCCCAGTTCACGGGCGACCTCGCGGGTCAGTTCCACGTCGTCCACGGCGCCCAGCGCGTGGTTGCCGGGGAAGGAGGAGCCGGTACCGACCTCCAGACGGGTGACGTCGCCGCCCTCCTCGTCGATGGCGACCAGGACGTCGTCCCGTTCGGCACGCAACTGCGCGGTGAGCGCGGCCAGTTGCTCCGGGGAGGCGATGTTGCGGCCGAACAGGCCGACCGAGGCGAGGCCCTCGCCGAGGCGGCGCAGCAGCCAGTCGGGGGCGGTGGTGCCGGTGAATCCGGGCTGGAGGACCGTCAGCGCGTCCCGGGTCAGGGTGTCGGTTTCGCTGGCGAATGTCGTCATCGAGGGGGTTATCCCTTCACGGCGCCGGCGGTCAGTCCGCTGACGGCCTTGCGCTGGAGGAAGACGAAGAGGATGAGGATCGGGACCGCGAAGAGCGAGGAGGCCGCCATGGTGGCGCCCCAGTCGTCGCCGAAGGCGCTGCGGAAGCTGGACAGCCACAGCGGCAGCGTCTGGGCCTCGGCCTCCTTGTTGAGGATCAGCACCAGCGCGAACTCGTTCCAGGCGGTGATGAAGCCGAACATGGAGGTGGACATCAGTCCGGGCGCGAGCAGCGGCAGGATGACCCGGCGGAACGCCTGGACGCGGGTGCAGCCGTCGACCATCGCCGCCTCCTCCAGTTCCTTCGGCACGGCGGCGACGAAGCCGCGCAGCGTCAGGATGGTGAAGGGGAGGATCATCATCATGTAGAAGAGCGTCAGCGGGACGAGGCTGTTCAGCATCGACGCGTCCCGGACGATCATGTACATCGCGATGATCATGACTTCCCAGGGCGCCATCTGCGCCAGCATGAACCCGATGATGAAGCCGCGCCGTCCCCTGAACCGCATCCGGGCCAGGGCGAAGGAGCCGGCGAGCGCGATGATCAGCGAGAAGACCACCGCGAGGATCGTCACCGTCAGCGAGTTGGTGACGTACGTCCAGAAGTGGTCGACGCCGGTCGCGGTCTTGAAGTGCTCGAAGGTGAAGTCGGTCGGGAACCAGACCGGGTCCTCGGCGATGATGTCGCCGGTCGGCTTGAAGGCCGTGGCGAACATCCAGTACACGGGGAAGACGAAGCCGATGAACAGGATGACGGCCGTGACGTTGGGCCACAGGCGGCCGAAGAGCGAACGCTTCACAGGGCGGCCTCCTCTTCCCCTTCTTGCTTGAGCACGATCCGCAGGTAGTAGGCGGTGAGGCCGAGCAGGATCAGGATGGTCAGGACGGCGATCGCGGCGCCCATGCCGTAGTGCTGGTTGCCGACGCCCTCGATGTAGGCGTAGACGGGCAGGATCTCGGTGAGCCGGTCGGGGCCGCCGCCGTTGATCACGTAGACCTGCACGAATGCCTTGAAGACCCAGATGATCTCCAGGAAGGTCGTGGCGTAGAGGAAGGGGCGCAGGAAGGGCATGGTGACGGTGGTGAAGCCGCGCCACGCGCCCGCGCCGTCCAGGGCCGCGGCCTCGTACAGCTCGCCGGGGATGGTGGTGGTCGCGGCGTAGACGTTGAGCGCGACGAACGGGATGGACATCCAGACGATCAGCACCGTGACGACGAAGAAGGTCGACATCTGGCTGCTGGTCCAGCTGTAGTCGGCCATGGAATGCCAGCCGAGCCTGTCCAGGACCCAGTTGACGACACCGAAGCGCTGGGCGAAGAGCCACTGGTAGACGGTGGTGGCGGCGACCACCGGCATCGCCCAGGCCAGCACCAGTCCGACCATGAGGGTGATCCGCATCCGCTTGCCGAGGCGGGCCAGCAGCAGGCCGATCAGGGCGCCGAAGATCATGATCAGGACGACGTTGACCGCCGTGAACAGGATCGAGCGCAGGGTGACCCGCCAGAAGTCCTCCCCGGTGAGGACCTCCTTGTAGTTGTCGACGCCGTTCCACTCGGTGGCGTGCTGGATCAGCTGCGCCATGTTGAGGTTCTGGAACGACAGCAGGACGTCCTTGACCAGCGGCCAGCCGAGCAGCAGCACGGTGGCCGCGCAGGCCGGCAGCAGCAGGAGATAGGGGCCGAGCGCGCCGGCGCGGGACGCGGCTCGCGGTGTGGGCCGGCCGGATCCCACGACGTCCGCCCCCTTGCGGACGTCCGCCGGGCCGGAGGGCGGCCGTTCGGTCTGCACGGTCATGCTCGCCATCTCTTCTCTAGACCTACGACTGTCGCGGGGCGGGGGCCGTACCGCGTGGCCGCGTGCGGCCCCCGCCCTCGGCGAGCGCCTTACTGCTGCTGCGCCAGGCGCTTGTTGAACTCGTCCTCGACCTGCTTGGCGGCCTGCGCCGGGGACTTACCGTTCAGCACCGCGGTCATGTAGGTCTTGACCGGGTTGGGGGCGTTCTCGACCGCGGCCCACTCCGGGATCAGCGGCGTGGTGCCACCGCCCGCGGCGGCCGGCGCCATGGCCTCGGCGGCCGCGTTGCCCTTGACGTTGCTCTGCAGCGACTCCTTGTTGGGGATGACGCCGTTGAGCTTGGCCAGCTGGCCCTCGTACTGGTCGGACAGGGCGATCTTCAGGAACTCCTTGGCCAGTTCCTGCTTCTCGCTGCCCGCGGCGACGGCGAGGTTGGAGCCGCCGAGGAAGACGCCCTCGGGCTTGCCGGCCGTGGCACCGGGGATGGTGAAGTAGCCGATCTCCTTCTCGATCTTCGGGTTGGCCTCGATGGCGATGCCGGCTTCCCAGCCCATGCCGATGAAGGCGCCGACGTCGCCCTTGCCGAAGACCTCGCCCTGCTGCGGGGTGGCCTCGTCCTTGTCCTTGGGGGCCTTGGAGAGGGACTGGAACTTCTTGTACGTCTCCATGGCGGCGGCGACCTTCGGGTCGGCCAGGTTGGAGACGTACGTGTCGCCGTCCTTCTTGACCAGTTCGCCGCCCTCGCCGACGACCAGGCCGACGAAGTGGTACCAGTTCTGGCCGGGCAGGTAGATCGGCTCGGCGTCGGTCTTCGCGTCGATCTGCTTCAGGTCGGCGTAGAACTCGTCGCGGGTCCTGGGCAGGTCCTTGATGCCGGCGTCGGCCCACACCTTCTTGTTGTAGATGACGACGCGGTTGGCGAAGTACCAGGGGGCCGCGTACTGCTTGCCCTCGTACACCGAGGAGTTGTTCAGGGACTCGGTCCAGTCGGCGCCGATCTCGGACTTGAGGTCGGCGAGGTCGGCGAGGCCGCCGGTCTTGGCGTAGGCCGGGGTCTGGGTGTTGCCGATCTCGAAGACGTCCGGCGGGTTCTCCTCCGACAGGGCGGTGGTCAGCTTCTGCTGGATGCCGTTCCACTGCTGGATCTCGAACTTGACCTTGGCCTTGGTCTTCTTCTCGAAGGCCGCGGCCACGTCCTTCTGCCACTGGTCCGGCGAGGAGCCGTCCATGACCCAGACGGTCAGGGTCTGGCCCGCGTAGCCGTCCGCCCCGGTCTTGCCCTCGTCGCCGCCGTCGTCGCTCCCGCACGCAGCGAGCGAGATCATCATGCCCGCGACACCGATCGCGGATATCAGCTTGCGCTTCACGCCACCCTCCTCAGGGATGCCACAAACCCCCCTGCTCCCCGCGGTGAACCGACGTACCGCCCATGGGGCCGGGACCTGGACCAATGGTGTAGACCAGTACCGGGGAGCTTGGCCCAGACCAAAAGGTGTGTCAAGGGTCTGATGTAGGGCCCGACCAGCCGTTATGGGACCTACATATGCAGGAACCTTTAAGTAACAACCCGGCGAAAACAGCGACTGGACGCGTCATACTCGGGTAGACCACTTCAGCGTGGTGGACTAGACCAACGCAGGCAGCGACGGTATACAGAGGGGATCACGGAGCGTGCCGACGACACCTCTACGGAGCCGGGAAGGCGGAGCATGAGCACCGACGTCAGCAGTGCGGAGAACGAGAGCGGGGCGACCGTCCGTACCGCGCGCGTGCCCAAGTACTACCGCCTGAAGAAGCACCTGCTCGACATGACGGAGACACAGGCACCCGGCACCCCGGTCCCGCCGGAGCGCACGCTCGCCGCCGAGTTCGACACCTCGCGCACCACCGTGCGCCAGGCCCTTCAGGAACTGGTGGTCGAGGGCCGCCTGGAACGGATCCAGGGCAAGGGCACCTTCGTCGCCAAGCCCAAGGTGTCCCAGGCGCTCCAGCTCACCTCCTACACCGAGGACATGCGCGCCCAGGGCCTGGAGCCCACCTCGCAGCTGCTCGACATCGGCTACATCACCGCCGACGACCGGCTCGCCGAGCTGCTCGACATCACCGCCGGCGGCCGGGTGCTGCGCATCGAGCGGCTGCGCATGGCCAACGGCGAACCGATGGCGATCGAGACCACCCACCTGTCCGCCAAGCGTTTCCCCGCGCTGCGCCGCTCGCTGGCCAAGTACACCTCCCTCTACACCGCGCTCGCCGAGGTCTACGACGTCCACCTCGCCGAGGCCGAGGAGACCATCGAGACCTCGCTGGCCACCCCGCGCGAGGCGGGCCTGCTCGGCACGGACGTGGGCCTGCCGATGCTGATGCTCTCCCGCCACTCCCTGGACCGCGAGGGCAAGCCGGTGGAGTGGGTGCGGTCGGTGTACCGGGGCGACCGCTACAAGTTCGTGGCACGGCTGAAGCGGCCCGCGGACTGACCGGGTCCGGCGGGAAGGGTCCCCTTGTCAAGGTTTCCGCCGGTCTCCGGCCCAGGTCGCGACCGATATGCGGACGAGGGGTTCCGTCTGCGCCGTCCCCTGACCTAGATTTCCCGCACATTGCAGGTGATCAGCGAGGGGACGGAGCCGCCGATGTCACAAGCCCCAGAAGTCGGCAGAGGAGCGGTGGTGACGCCGATGCGCGTCGTCATCGCCCTCTGCCTCATAGCGCCGTTCGTGGCGATGCTCTGGGTCGGTTCGTACGCCAAGACCGACCCCGCGTTCATCGGCATCCCGTTCTTCTACTGGTACCAGATGGCGTGGGTGCTCATCTCCACCGCGCTGACGATGATCGCGTTCAAGCTGTGGCAGCGCGACCAGCGCGCCCGCCGGGGCGGTGAGCAGCGATGAAGGACGGCGTGAACGGCGTCGCACTCGCCGTCTTCATCTTCTTCTTCCTGGCCGTCACGGTCCTGGGTTTCCTGGCCGCGCGCTGGCGCAAGGCCGAGAACGAGCACAGCCTCGACGAATGGGGTCTGGGCGGCCGGTCGTTCGGCACCTGGATCACCTGGTTCCTGCTCGGCGGCGACCTCTACACGGCCTACACCTTCGTCGCCGTCCCGGCGGCCATCTACGCGGCGGGCGCGGCCGGCTTCTTCGCCGTGCCGTACACCATCCTGGTCTACCCGCTCATCTTCACCTTCCTGCCACGCCTGTGGTCGGTCTCGCACAAGCACGGCTATGTGACCACCTCGGACTTCGTGCGCGGCCGGTTCGGCTCCAAGGGGCTGTCGCTTGCGGTGGCGCTCACCGGCATCCTCGCCACCATGCCGTACATCGCGCTCCAGCTCGTCGGCATCCAGGCCGTGCTGGACGTGATGGGCGTCGGCGGCGGCGAGGACACCAACTGGTTCATCAAGGACCTGCCGCTGCTCATCGCCTTCGGTGTGCTGGCCGCGTACACCTACTCCTCGGGTCTGCGGGCCCCGGCGCTCATCGCGTTCGTGAAGGACACCCTGATCTACATCGTCATCGCCGTGGCGATCATCTACATCCCCATCAAGCTGGGCGGGTTCGACGAGATCTTCGCCAAGGCGGGCGAGGCGTTCGGCGAGACCAACCCGGCGACCGGTGCGCCGCGCGGTGCGCTGGTCCCCGCCGAGGCGGGCCAGTGGACCTACGCCACGCTGGCCCTGGGTTCCGCGCTGGCGCTGTTCATGTACCCGCACTCGATCACCGCGACGCTCTCCTCCAAGAGCCGCGAGGTGATCCGCCGCAACACCACCATCCTGCCGCTGTACTCCCTCATGCTGGGTCTGCTGGCCCTGCTGGGCTTCATGGCGATCGCGGCCGGCATCAAGGTGCAGAACGGCCAGCTGGCCATCCCGCAGCTCTTCGAGACCATGTTCCCGGACTGGTTCGCGGGCGTCGCGTTCGCGGCGATCGGCATCGGCGCGCTGGTGCCGGCGGCCATCATGTCCATCGCGGCGGCCAACCTCTTCACCCGCAACATCTACAAGGACTTCATCCGTCCCGACGCCACACCCGCGCAGGAGACCAAGGTCTCCAAGCTGGTGTCGCTGCTGGTGAAGGTGGGCGCGCTGGTCTTCGTCCTGACCATGGACAAGACCGTCGCCATCAACTTCCAGCTGCTGGGCGGCATCTGGATCCTGCAGACCTTCCCGTCCCTGGTCGGCGGCCTGTTCACCCGCTGGTTCCACCGCTGGGCGCTGCTCGCGGGCTGGGCGGTCGGCATGATCTACGGCACGGTCGCCGCGTACGGGGTGGCCTCCCCGACGCAGAAGCACTTCGGCGGCTCGTCCAAGGAGATCCCGGGCATCGGGGAGATCGGCTACATCGGTCTGACGGCGTTCGTGCTCAACGTCGTCGTGACCGTGGTGCTCACCTTCGTCCTCAAGGCGGTCAAGGCGCCCGAGGGCGTCGACGAGACCAGGCCGGAGGACTACACGGCGGACGCGGGCGACCCCGGCGTCCAGGTGGAGCTGCCCCCGGCGACGGCCGGATCGGCCCACTGACCCGGGCCTGACCTGCGCGTTCGGCGGCGCTCCGTGAGTTGCGGGGCGCCGCCGGACGCGAAACCCTGGAAGGGAGTTCCCGACTGTCCTCGCAGCCGTGAGGAGGAGAACAGTGGGTGACACCCTTCCCACCGTCGACGACGTCGTCGCGGCGGATCCGGACATCTCGTTCGACGGCGAGCAGCTCTCGATCCTGTCCCAGGACTCCACCGTGCAGGTCCTGCCCTGGCCGGTCTGCTTCCTGTACGCCGGTCGTGCGGCGTTCTCGATCATGTTGAACGCGCCCAGCCCGGAACTGGCGCTGCTCACCGCCCGCCAGATGGCGGACCGGTTCAACCAGCAGGCGGCGAACTTCGGTCACCAGCCGCTCATGACCGCGCAAGGCGGATTCTGCCCGCCCTCCTTCGGCTGACGGCGTCTTCACCGCACGACCAGGCTTGCCATCTTGTCGTACCGGCTCTGTGGAAAACGCCGGACTCCTTGCCGCACTCGTCCGGCACACTCGGCTCATGGACATCCTCATCCGCCCGATCGCCCCCGCCGAGTACGGCACCCTCGCCGAGATCACCGCGCAGGCCTATCTCCAGGACGGCCTCCTCGACTTCGGCGAGAGCGACGGGTACCTGGCCGAACTGAGGAATGTCGCCACGCGCGCGGCCGCCGCCGAGGTGCTGGTCGCCGTGGAGCACGACCGCGTCCTCGGCGGCGTGACCTTCGTCCCCTCCGGCGGCCCAATGGCCGACATAGCCGGGCCCGGCGAGGCCGAGATCCGCATGCTCGCCGTGGCCCACGCGGCCCGCGGCCGGGGCGCCGGAGAGGCCCTCGTACGCGCCTGTGTGCACCGGGCGCGGGCCACGGAGGGCTGTGTCCGTGTCGTGCTGTCGAGCCAGCGCACCATGCACACGGCCCACCGCCTCTACGAACGCCTCGGCTTCGTCCGCACTCCCGAGCGGGACTGGAACCCGCTCCCGGAGCTGGACGACATCACGCTCCTCACCTATGAGTTGACGCTCTGAAGCCACCCCGACACAACATCTGGGGGTGGCACGGCAGCCCGGCACAAGATGTATGCTCATGCTCGCTGTCGCCGCAGGGGAATCCGGTGCGAATCCGGAACTGTCCCGCAACGGTGTACTTGCGTGCATCTGCACGCCTGGTCAGTCCGAGGACCTGCCGACAGTGCACCCGGCCGTCCGGCCGGTGTGCCTGACGTCCGGGCCTCGCGGAATGGGCCGGTGGACGCGACGCCGCGTGCGCTCGTGAGCTGCCCCCTGCCCTCGGTGAGGCCCCCTGCCGAGCGAGGGAGAGCCCCACGTGACCATCGCGCCCGCCGATCCGGCCTCAGCAGCGGTCCCGTCCCACGACGACGGTCCCGGTGCCGCACTGCTGCGGACCCTGACCGAGCTGACCGCCGACCTCCCCGACGCCGACCCCGGCCGGGTCGCCGCCGCCGCGCTGCGCGGCCGGTCCGCTCGCGGGTCCGCGGAACTGGAGGTGCAGCTGCGCGAGCTGGCCACGGAGGCGGCCGCCGGCCTCATCTCCGAGGACCCCGCCTACAGCAAGCTGGCCGCCCGGCTGCTGGCGATCGGCATCGCCGCCGAGGCCGCCTCGCAGGGCGTCACGTCCTTCACCGAGTCCGTCGCCGTCGGCCACCGCGAGGGCCTGATCGCCGACCGCACCGCCGCGTTCGTCCGGCTGCACGCCGAGCGCCTGGACGCCCTCGTCGACCGCGCCGCCGACGACCGCTTCGGCTACTTCGGCCTGCGCACCCTGCACAGCCGCTATCTGCTGCGGCACCCCATCACCCGCAAGGTGATCGAGACCCCCCAGCACTTCCTGCTGCGGGTCGCCGCCGGGCTCGCCGAGGACGACACCCCCCGCGCGCTGGAGGAGGTCGCGGCGCTCTACGGGCTCATGAGCCGCCTCGACTACCTGCCCTCCTCCCCCACCCTCTTCAACTCCGGCACCCGCCACCCCCAGATGTCGTCCTGCTACCTCCTGGACTCCCCCAAGGACGAGCTGGACTCCATCTACGACCGCTACCACCAGGTCGCCCGCCTGTCGAAGCACGCCGGCGGCATCGGCCTGTCGTACAGCCGCATCCGCTCGCGCGGTTCCCTGATCCGCGGCACCAACGGCCACTCCAACGGCATCGTCCCGTTCCTGAAGACCCTGGACGCCTCCGTCGCCGCGGTGAACCAGGGCGGCCGGCGCAAGGGCGCCGCCGCGGTCTACCTGGAGACCTGGCACTCCGACATCGAGGAGTTCCTGGAGCTGCGCGACAACACCGGCGAGGACGCCCGCCGCACCCACAACCTCAACCTCGCGCACTGGGTGCCGGACGAGTTCATGCGCCGCGTGAACGCAGACGAGCAGTGGTCGCTCTTCTCCCCCTCCGATGTGCCGGAGCTGGTCGACCTGTGGGGCGAGGAGTTCGACGCGGCCTACCGCAAGGCCGAGGCGGCGGGCCTCGCCCGGAAGACCATCCCGGCCCGCGACCTGTACGGCCGGATGATGCGCACCCTCGCGCAGACCGGCAACGGCTGGATGACGTTCAAGGACGCCGCCAACCGCACCGCCAACCAGACCGCCGAGCCGGGCCACGTCATCCACTCCTCCAACCTCTGCACGGAGATCCTGGAGGTCACCGACGACGGCGAGACCGCGGTGTGCAACCTGGGCTCGGTGAACCTGGGCGCCTTCGCCGACCCGGCGACCGGCGACCTCGACTGGGAGCGGCTGGACGAGACCGTCCGCACGGCCGTCACCTTCCTGGACCGCGTCGTCGACATCAACTTCTACCCGACCGAGCAGGCGGGCCGTTCCAACGCCAAGTGGCGCCCCGTCGGCCTCGGCGCGATGGGTCTGCAGGACGTCTTCTTCAAGCTGCGGCTGCCCTTCGACTCGCCGGAGGCCACGGCCCTGTCGACGCGGATCGCCGAGCGGATCATGCTCGCCGCGTACGAGGCCTCCGCCGACCTGGCCGAGCGCAACGGCCCGCTGCCCGCCTGGGAGAAGACCCGCACCGCCCGCGGTGTGCTGCACCCCGACCACTACGACGTGGAGCTGACCTGGCCGGAGCGCTGGGCGGCACTGCGGGCCCGGATCGCCGAGGTCGGGATGCGCAACTCGCTGCTCCTGGCGATCGCGCCCACCGCGACCATCGCCTCCATCGCGGGCGTGTACGAGTGCATCGAGCCGCAGGTGTCCAACCTGTTCAAGCGCGAGACGCTGTCCGGCGAGTTCCTCCAGGTCAACTCCTACCTGGTCGCCGATCTGAAGAAGCTCGGCGTGTGGGACGCCCGCACCCGTGAGGCACTGCGCGACTCCAATGGCTCGGTGCAGGACTTCGCGTGGATCCCGGAGGAGGCGCGGCGGCTGTACCGCACGGCGTGGGAGATCCCGCAGCGCGGCCTGATCGACATGGCCGCGGCCCGCACCCCGTTCCTGGACCAGGCGCAGTCCCTGAACCTCTTCCTGGAGACGCCGACCATCGGCAAGCTCTCCTCGATGTACGCGTACGCCTGGAAGTCCGGGCTGAAGACGACGTACTACCTGCGCTCACGCCCCGCGACGCGCATCGCCCGCGCCGCCCAGGCGCAGGCCACCGTCCCCGTGCAGGCCACCCCGGACCCCGAAGCGGTCGCCTGCTCCCTGGAAAACCCCGAGTCCTGCGAGGCCTGCCAGTAATGTCCCGAAACCAGAACCTTCTCGACCCGGGCTTCGAGCTGACCCTGCGCCCCATGCGCTACCCGGACTTCTACGAGCGCTACCGGGACGCCATCAAGAACACCTGGACCGTGGAGGAGGTCGACCTCCACTCGGACGTCGCCGACCTCGCCAAGCTGACCCCCGCCGAGCAGCACCTCATCGGCCGGCTGGTCGCGTTCTTCGCGACGGGCGACTCGATCGTGGCGAACAACCTGGTGCTGACCCTCTACAAGCACATCAACTCCCCCGAGGCGCGCCTGTATCTGAGCAGGCAGCTGTTCGAGGAGGCGGTCCACGTCCAGTTCTATCTGACGCTGCTGGACACCTACCTCCCCGACCCGGACGACCGGGCGGCGGCCTTCGCGGCCGTCGAGAACATCCCGTCCATCCGGGAGAAGGCCGAGTTCTGCTTCAAGTGGATGGACTCGGTGGAGAAGCTCGACCGGCTGGAGACCAGGGCCGACCGCCGCCGTTTCCTGCTCAACCTGATCTGCTTCGCCGCGTGCATCGAGGGCCTGTTCTTCTACGGCGCCTTCGCCTACGTCTACTGGTTCCGCGGCCGGGGCCTGCTGCACGGTCTGGCCACGGGCACCAACTGGGTGTTCCGCGACGAGACGATGCACATGAGCTTCGCGTTCGACGTGGTCGACACCGTCCGCAAGGAGGAGCCGGACCTCTTCGACGACCAGCTCCAGCAGCAGGTGACGGACATGCTGCGGGAGGCCGTCGAGGCCGAGCTGCAGTTCGCCCGCGACCTGTGCGGGGACGGTCTGCCGGGCATGAACACCGAGTCGATGCGGCAGTACCTGGAGTGCGTCGCCGACCAGCGGCTCACCCGCCTCGGCTTCGCCCCGGTGTACGGCTCGGAGAACCCGTTCTCCTTCATGGAGTTGCAGGGTGTCCAGGAGCTGACCAACTTCTTCGAGCGGCGCCCGTCGGCGTACCAGGTGGCGGTCGAGGGCACGGTGGACCTGGACGAGGACTTCTGAGTCCCGCGGCCGGGGCCGGCCTGGCGGGCCGGCCCCGGCCCCTGGTCCGTCACCGGAGCACGGGCCTCAGCAGCAGCCGCTGCGGACGGAGGGTGATGCCCACGCGGGTGGCGTCGTCGGACCCGGGCACCTGCTCGAAGCGGTACTTCGTCGCCACCGCCGCCGTGATGAGCGTCAGTTGAGCCATGGAGAAGTGATCACTCGGGCACTTCCGATTACCCACACTGAAGGGGCTCATGGCATATTTCGGCACTTCCTTGGCGCGTTCCGGAAGCCAGCGGTCGGGATCGAAGTCGAGGTGGTCCGCGTAGGAGTGCGGATCACGCTGGATCGCGTACGGGCTGTACACGATGTCGGCTCCGGCGGGAATGCGATAGTCGCCGAGCGTGGTGTCGGTGACCGCCCGCCGGGTCAATATCCAGACGGCCGGACGCAAGCGCATCGCCTCGACGACGACATTGTTGGTGTGCCGCAGCTTGCGAACGTCCTCAAAGGCCACCGGACGGCCACCCGTTACGGATTCAACCTCTTCTCGGACCCTGTCCGCGTGTTCCGGATGTTCCGCGAGCACCTGGAGCAGCCACATGATCGTGGAGGCCACGGTTTCGCTTCCGGGGGTGAGTATCGCGACCACCTGGTCGTGGATCTCCTGCTCCCCGATGGGCTCGCCATTCTCGTCCTTTGCCTCCAGCAATGCCGTCAGCAAATCGTCCGGCTTTTGAGCGGACGTCCGGCGTTCGGTGATGATCTCGTCGACCAGGAGATGCAAATCGGCCAACGCCCGGTTGAATTCCCGGTTGGCCGGCAGCGGCAGCCGGTACAGCGGTCCGAGCGGGACCACCATCCGCCGGTACATGCCCTGGAACACGACCGCGAGCGCGTTGCACAGCCGCTCGGCGCGCTCGTCCATGTACTCGCCGCGCAGCAGGCAGCGGGCCGCGATCCGCACGGCCACCCGGAACGACTCCGAGGTGCAGTCGACGGTCTCGCCGGGCCGCCAGCGGGTGGTGAGGGCGTGCGCCTCCTCCTCCATGATCGGCCCGTACGCGGGTATGGCGTCCAGCCGGAAGGCGGGCTGGATGGTGCGCCGCTGACGGCGGTGGCGGGGGCCGTTGGCGGTGGCCACGCCCTCCTTGCCGAGCAGGCCCTCCAGGGATTCCCAGAGCGGCCCGTCGATCTTGAAGTCGGGGCTCAGCGCGAGGGCTCCGGTGAGCGCGGGGGTGGTGACCGCGTACACCGTCTTGGGGCCGAGCTTCAGCCGTACGACGTCCCCGTGCGCACGGAGACTCGACATGAAGGCCAGCGGGTCCCGGACCAGCTTCAGGCCGTGGCCGAGGAGCGGCACGGCTCCTCCGGCGAGGGGCGGTTCGCGCAGTACCGGCGCCTGGACCGCTCCGGGGGCCGCGGGCTTCACGGACTCGACGGTCATTTCTCACCTGCCGCTTCGTTGTTGACGTACGGGGGTGTGGACCGGTCGTCCCAGCTGTCGACCCGGTACCGGCCGGACTCGTGGTGGAACCAGTAGACGGAGCTGAACCAGTTCCGCATATTCGCGACACAGGCCCGCACGGCGAGGCTCAGTTCCTTTCCCCGCACCGTGCCGTCGGCCAGGCCGTCGGCGAACCGCAGCGCGTGCCGCTCGGCGACGAGGAAATCGGTGATGCAGGTCTCGACACGGCGCCGGACTTCGACGACCGCTTCTTCGAGTGTCAGCCCTTCATGGGTGATGAGACTGATACCGAGATTATGGACCTCGTCGCCCGCGATTTCCTTGGGCAGCGAACAGAGGTCGTTGTACCAGGCGGCGAATTCCTGGCTCAGCAGCGCCGCCCGCCGAAATGCCGCATGTTTCCGTACGGATTGCGGGAGTTCGACTCCCGCGCTCGGTTCCAGCAGATCGGTCCATATCCAATGTGCGAAGGTGAGCCGGCGCAGGTCCAGGTATTCCTGGACGGTGGGCACATACCCCTCGGTGCGATTGCGGAATTCCCGGTCGTACGCCTCGATCACCGTGTGGAAGTGCCGGGCGAACCGCGCGTTCCAGGTGTCCGGCAGGAACCGGTAGAGCCGCAGCACGCTGTCGGCGAGGCCCGCCACGAGAGGGTCCTCGTGCCGCAGGTGCTCCTGGGGCCGGTCGAGTGCCGTGTGCAGCCTGGTGCGCAGCCGGTCCCAGGCCAGGGGGCGGCGATGGACGATGTCCCGGTCGTGGCGGTCGTCCCAGACGAAGAACCACGCGCTGTAGTCCCCGATCGCCTGCATGACCTCGTCGGGGGCGCCGAGGTAGTACCCCGCCATGAGGTCGGTGTAGCACAGGCCATCGGCATATTCCTCGACCTTGTCCGCCGGCATGAGTCGCTTTTCCCGCAACCAGCTGCGGGTCTTCTCCTGGAGCTTGGGCCAATACGGGTGCAATTGCCTTGGAAACGCCGCCTCGATCACCGGTAGTGCGAGCGACGGTGGAACGGCGACCGCGGTCGCGGTGGTGCTGTGTGGGAAAGGCACGAACAAACCCCTCTCAGCCGCCGGTCGGCACACGCCCCTCCCGTTGTGCCGGGCGTGCGCCGCTGCGTATCCCGCACTTCCCATTCAGCACTACAACTGACCGTCCTGGGAACGGATTTGCTTCACTGACTAAGCCATACTGCCGAGACACACCTCATGCGTGACTGATTCTGGATCTCTCCGCCGGCGACCACGTGCGAACGTACGACGCACAGACGAACGGCGCCTGGTCGGGAAACGAAACCTGGCCAGACGCCGTGCGAAACATGCCCAAAGGGCGGGTGGACCTCAGTCGTTGGGGACGACGGGGTAGCGGGGCTCGTTCTCGGCCATCTGCCGCAGCGCGTCCTTGCGGTCCCGCTTGGAGAGCCGGTCGATGTACAGGTAGCCGTACAGGTGGTCGGTCTCGTGCTGCAAACACCGAGCGAAGTACCCGGTGCCGCGCACCTTGATCGGGTTGCCGTACTCGTCCTGGCCGGTCACCTCGGCGTAGTCGGGCCGGGCGAGCGGCATGTACGCGGTCGGCACCGACAGGCAGCCCTCGTTGCTGTCGTCCAGGCGGCGCTTCTCCGCGGGCAGCTCGACGAGCTTCGGGTTGCACACCACACCGACGTGCCGCACGCCCTCGTCGTCCGGGCAGTCGTAGACGAAGACCTTCCGGCCGACGCCGATCTGGTTGGCGGCCAGGCCCACGCCCTCGGCGGTGCGCTGCGAGGCGAACATGTCGTCGACCAGCTTGCGCAGCTCGTCGTCGAACTCGGTGACGTCCTGGCACTCCTTGTGGAGCACCGGGTTACCGACGACCGTGATCGGCCGGGAGGCGCCGCGCTCGCGGTACGCCTGCTCGCGCTCCTCGCAGTCCTCCGTGTCGATGACGAAGCCCTCGTCGTCCACGGGGAGCACGTGCTGGTGATCGGTGTCCTGCTGCGCCATGACCGACGTATGCCTTCCTCAGAAAAAACAGGGGTGTGTTGCTGATACAGGGTACGGCGATCGCGCCCCTCAGGGGCTCGGGGAACTGCGCGACCAGCCGCGACGGAAAGCGCACCCGGCAGCGGTGATCAGCACACCTCTTCGAGATCCCGCCAGTCCCTGGAGTCCGGACTGTCCGCAACCCACCCGTCCAGCAACCCCCGGACCAGCGAGGCCGGCGCAGCCACCCCGCACTCCCGCTCCGGCACCCACAGCTGCCCGTCGGTCCGGTGCCCGAGCGGCCCCGGGTGCCCGGGCTCGCTGTGGTCGTGGGGATCCAGGTGCTCCCCGTCCCCCTCGTCCGCCGGCATCCGTGACTCCGAGCACATCCGGCACAGCAGCCGCACCGACGACGACCAGTCCTCCGCGGCGAACCCGGCCTCCGCGGCCAGTTGCTCCAGCGCGTCCCGGTCCGCCTCGGTGGCCGCCTCCAGCAGCACGACCCAGGTCGGGACCGGCGAGGGCGCCCACAGCTCGATCTCGTCGAAGACCGGATAGGAGTGGCCCGCGGCCGTGGTCCGCTCCCCGTGCGGCACCCCGTCGTGCAGCACCACCTCGCCCCAGCGCCGCCCGGACGACGGCAGCGGAATGGACAGCACCTCTATCCGGGCCGGGTCGAGCCGCCGCCCCCACACCACCTCGGCCTCGCCCTCCGGCGACAACCGTACGGCCGCGCTGCCCAGGTCCATGCCGACGGGCTCGCCGGCGGCCGTGGCGCCTCCCCCGGCCTTCGGGCGGGAGGTGCCCCCAGGCACCTGCAGCCCGTACGCCTGCCAGGCCCGCCGGGCCAGCGGCCAGTCCTGGAGCGCGGTGGCGGCGATGCCGACATTCCACCAGTCGGGCGCCCCGGTCTCCCGGTCCAGCAACGCGACGGCCCTCAGGCCCGCGGCCCGGGCCTGCTCCCAGTCGTGCCGGAACTTGTGCAGCAGGGCGAGGTTGAACCAGGACTCCGACAGCCAGGGTTCCAGGTCGGCGGCCCGTGTCAGCAGCGCCCCCGCGTCCTCGTACCGACCGTCGCCGATCAGTGTGAACGCGCGGTCGGTGGCCTGCCGCCAGGAGGCGGAGGGCCGGTGCCGTCCCTTGCCGAAGATCCTCACGATTCCCGCCTGCCAGTTCCGTGGAGTGGGCCGGCTGTGCCCCCGGACAGCCTCTCGGACTCCCTCTCCTTCGCATCCAACCACGTGCGCCTGGAAGGGCGCTCATTACCCATGGGTTACCCACTCACGGGCAGGGTCAGACCGTCCCGGGACAGTACCCGGGCGAGCGCCTCCACCACCTCCGGGGCGTACTCCCCCGCCGTCGCGAGGCGCAGCTCCTCCAGGGCCGTGAGGGGCCCGCCGGGCCCGGCGTCCCGGGCCTTCTCCTCGTACGCGTTGACCACGCGCACGATCCGCGCGGCGAGCGGCTGCTCCGCGCACGGGTCGGCCTGCCGCTCCACGATCTCGGCGACCTGCGGGCTGCCCCCGGTCTGCCGGACGACGGCCCCGCCCAGCAGTGCGATGCGGCGCTGCTCGGCGGCGGGCAGGGCGGCGGTGGCCCCGGCCGGCACCGGGTCGACCAGGCTCAGCTGCCCGATGTCGTGCATCAGCGCCGCGTACTCCAGCACGGTCAGCTCGGGCCCGGTCAGACCCAGGTCCCGGCCGACGGCGCGGCTGAGGGCGGCGACCCGGCGGGCGTGCCCGGCGGGGGTGTAGCCGGCGATCTCGGTGGCGCGGGCGAGGGAGGCGATGGTCTGCCGGTAGGTGGCGCGCACGGCGGCGTACCGGCGCAGCGAGACCTGGGTGAGCAGCAGCGGCACGCAGAACACCGGCAGCGCCCACAGTCCGGCGACCGCCACGGCGAGCGCGATCACGGCCCCGGTGGCGCAGACCGCGGAGCTGACGCCGGGCATGGCCCGCAGCTCGTCGCGGAGCAGCGGGCCGAAGGGCCACCCGGTGCGCGCGTGCGCCAGCGCGGCGGCGAGCACGGCGTCGCACAGCGCGGTGAGGGTGAGCAGCGCGAGCAGCAGCAGCGCGTAGGCGGGCCCGATCCAGCCGTCGAACACGCCCCGGTTGTAGAGCGGCTGGAAGCAGGCGGCGGCGAAGCCCGCGGTGAGCACGCGGCGCGCCAGGTCGTCGTGGGTCGGGCCCTGGCCGCGGGCGAGATGCGGGACGGAGCCGAGCAGCGAGGCGGTGAGGACGACCGTGACGACCTGGGCGGTGCCGTGCCCCGTGGGCCGCCCGGCGTTCTCGCCGAGCAGCGCGTACGACAGCGCGCCCGCGGCGCCGAGCGGTGCCGCCTCCCGGACCCGGTCGGTGCCGGTCCACCGGGCCAGTTCACCGAGCACGACCAAGGCACCGAACGCCAGTGCGACACCGCGCTGAGCGAGCCCGGCGTGGAGCGTGACGGCGAGCGAGACGGCGCAGAGCAGCACGGCGCAGGTGTGGATCAGGGTGCGCGGCAGCGCGGGCGTCA
The DNA here is from genome assembly GCF_035645055.1 of Streptomyces sp. Lineage (GTDB taxonomy): Bacteria > Actinomycetota > Actinomycetes > Streptomycetales > Streptomycetaceae > Streptomyces. The sequence goes on from NZ_DASQNH010000096.1 coordinate 82,844, forward strand.
CCGGCGGGCCCCCTCCGGGCAGCGCGGCGTCACCGGCGCCCCCTCCCGGCAGCGCGGCGTCACCGGCGCCCCCTCCCGGCAGCGCGGGCGTCACCGGCGGGCCCCCTCCCGGCCGGGCGCGGGCGCGGCGGGCGGCCGGGGTGCCGGGACCTCGTCGGCGGTCACCGCGGGATGCCAGCCGTACTTCCCCAGGGCCCGGACCAGCGCCTCCACCATCCGCGGGTCGAACTGCGACCCTGCGCACCGCTCCAGTTCCGCGAGCGCCGCCGGCACCGGGCGGGCCCGCCGGTAGGACCGGGTGGAGGTCATGGCGTCGAAGGCGTCGGCGACGGCGACCACCCGCGCGGACTCGGGGATCTGGCCGCCGACGAGCCCGTAGGGGTAGCCGCTGCCGTCCAACCGCTCGTGGTGGTGGAGCACGGCGGCCCGGGCTTCGCCGAGGAAGGAGATGCCCCGCACCATCTCGTGCCCGTACTCCGGGTGCAGTTCGATGATCCGCCGCTCCTCGGGGGTGAGCGGCCCGTCCTTGCGCAGCAGCCGGGTGGGGACGCCGAGCTTGCCCACGTCGTGCAGGATGCCCGCGAACCGGAGCACCTCGACGCGCTCGTCGTCCATGCCCAGCTCGCGGGCGATCATCATCGAGGCCTGCCCGACCCGCTCGCCGTGGCCGCGGGTGTAGCCGTCCTTGATGTCGACGGCCTGGACGAGGGCCCGGATGGTGGCCTGGTGGGCGGCCCGCTCCCGGTGGTACCGGGCGAAGGCCCACCAGGAGACGCACATCGGCAGCAGCACCAGCAGCGCGGCGGCCGGCCCGTAGGGGCTGCGCCACAGCACGGCCATCATCAGCCCGGCCAGCCCGTGCACGGCCACCGGGGCGAGCGAGCGCGCGAACAGCCCGTGCCAGGCCCGGCGGGGCGGCACGCGCTCGGCGAGCACCAGGACGCCGCCGTCGAGGAGGGCGAGCACCGCGCAGAAGACCAGCACCGCGGCCGCGGCGGGCAGCAGCACGTACGGGAAGTCGGCGCCCCCGACCGCGTCCGGACCGCCCAGCGCCCGGAAGAGCGAGGCGGCGGCCCAGACGGCGAGGACCGGTTCGGCGGCCCGCCAGACGCGGCGCGGCAGCGCGGGCCGCTGCTCGACCCGGGACAGCAGCGCCCCCGGCACCGCGACGAGCGCGGCGGCGGACGGCGGCAGCAGGAAGGCACCGGCCAGCAGTACGGGGTGGCAGGTGCCGGGCGACCGGCGGCCGGCGATCCGCTCACCGCAGGCGTGCAGCGCCGCCAGCAGGGCCATCGCCCACCAGGGCGCGCGGCCCGTGGACAGCGGAGCCAGACAGCTCAGTGCGCCCAGGGCGACACCGGCGACGTACACCCGCGCCCGTGCGGGAACCGCGTCCATGCGACGTCCTCCCCAGCCCGCGTCCATGCCGTCCTGGCTCGGAGCCTAGGGCGGTGGGGGGAGGGGTGTGGACCGACGGTCGGCCGATTAGCACATTCGGGTGACGGAACCCTTGGCGGGGCGGTCAGGACTCCTGGGGTGTCGCCGTCACGTCGTGGTCGGGCACGGCCTGCCCGGAGCGGATCAGCTCGATCCGCCCCATGACCTTGGCACGCAGGTCGGTGGGCACCTCGTCATGCCCGCAGCACCGCTTGACCAGCTTTTTCACGGCCTGCTCCAGCCCGTACTTCTCCAGGCAGGGAGAGCACTCCTCGAAGTGGTGCTGGAACTTGTCCCGGTCGGGGGGCGGCATCTCGCTGTCGAGGAACTCGTACAGGTGGTCCAGGACCTCACTGCAGTCCGTCTCGTGCGGCTCTCCGCAGCTCATGAGCCCGAGCCTTTCGCTTCGTTCGACGACTCTCCGGCGCCGGCCGGGACCAGCCCGCGCTCGCGGGCGTAGTCCTCGAGCATGCCGCGCAGTTGACGGCGGCCCCGGTGCAGCCGGGACATCACCGTTCCGATGGGTGTCCCCATGATGTCCGCGATCTCCTTGTACGCAAAGCCCTCGACGTCGGCCAGGTACACGGCGATGCGGAACTCCTCGGGGATCGCCTGGAGCGCTTCCTTCACGTCCGAGTCGGGCAGGTGGTCGAGCGCCTGCGACTCCGCGGAGCGCAGACCCGTCGACATGTGCGACTCGGCACGGGCGAGCTGCCAGTCCTCGATCTCCTCGGCCGCACTGCGCTGCGGTTCACGCTGCTTCTTGCGGTAGGAGTTGATGAAGGTGTTGGTGAGGATCCGGTACAGCCACGCCTTCAGGTTGGTGCCCTCGCGGAACTGGTGGAAGGAGGCGTACGCCTTGGCGTAGGTCTCCTGCACCAGGTCCTCGGCGTCGGCCGGGTTGCGCGTCATGCGCAGTGCGGCCGAGTACATCTGGTCGAGGAATTCGAGTGCGTCCCGCTCGAAGCGCGCGCTGCGCTCGGCGGTGGTCTCCGCGCTCGTGTCCGCGCTGATGCCCTGGCCCTCGGGCAGCTCCGCCTGGCCGTTGTCGGTCCCTGCGTCGGTACCGCTGACCGGACCCACCTCCTCAAAGTTCCGGACGAGACCGAAACCGGTCCCACTCGAATCGGAGGATAGACGACCCACGGTCGGGGCCGCCTGTCGATCCGGTCCGCCCACCGCCCGATGAGAGGCGGTCTTGGCCGCATGCAGCACCGTCCAGTCCAGGTCGGCACGGCTGCTGCGAATCGGGCAGAAGGTCGAACCCATGCGGCGGACTTCCTCTCCTACGACATCGGTGCTGGTGGTCAGCACTTCTGTCCGCCTCAACAGCGGCCGCGGGCCGCACATTCCCGAACTCTTTCCGAAGCCTTACCCGCGTGCCGTGCCCGAGTGCTTCCCCGCGTGCCGCCCCGCCTGTCCTACCCGAGTGAGCCGGTCCACGCCGCCACCGCGTCCGTGACCACCGCCAGCGCCTCCGCCTGGTCCAGCGGCGCCCGCTTCGGCACGGCGAGGCCGTGATCGGCGTACGGCACCTCCACCAGCCGGAAGTCGCCGTCGGGGAACTCCGCCGGCCTCCCCCACGGGTCGTTGCCGCCCTGCACGACGAGCGTGGGCACGCCCGCGCCCAGCAGCTCCTCGGCGCGGGACTTCTCCGGCTTGCCCGGCGGGTGCAGCGGGAAGGCGAGCGCCAGCACCCCGGCCGCGCCCAGCTCGGCGGCGGTACGGCAGGCCACCCGGGCACCCGCGCTGCGCCCGCCCGCGACCACGGGCAGGCCCTGCCCGGCGAGGGCGGGCCAGACGCCCCGCCACCCCGTGTCGAGCGTCTTGGGCGCGGGCGCCATCTTCTTCCCGGCCACCCGCCAGGGCTGCTCCACCAGGGCCACGCTCACCCCGTGCCCGGGCAGCGCGGCGGCCAGCGCCTGGAGGTCGCGGGCCTCGATGCCGCCGCCCGCGCCGTGGCTCACGGCGAGGACGAGCCGGGCCTGCCCCGCCGGATGCCAGGTGACGCGGGCGTCTCCCGCGTCCGTGCTGATGATCTCGGTCGTCACATCAGAAGAGTGTGCCCTCCTCGGGGCCCTCCAGCTCCTTCAGCAGCTCCGGCCCGTTGTTGCGGACATTGCTGACCGCCGTGCTCACCGGATAGGCGCGCATCAGGCCGGCCGGGGGCGCTGCCAGCAGCTCGCGCAGGTCGTCCGGGTCGGCGCGGGACGGGTCCAGCCAGGCGTCCCAGCGGTCCGGGGTGAGCATCAGCGGCATCCGGGGGTGGATCTCGGCGAGCGCGTGCGGGCCGTCGGCGGGGGCGACGGCGAGCGGGTCCGTCTCCGCCTCGGTGGTGATCACCGAGCAGGTGGCCCACCAGGCCCGCGGGTGGTCGTCGGGGAGGGTGCGGTCCCGCCAGAACTCGTAGATCCCGGCCATCGCGAACACCGAGCCGTCGGCCGGCAGCACGAAGTACGGCTGCTTGCGGGGCCGCTTCTTCTTCCCCTCGACCTCCAGGTCCCGCTCCTGCTTGCCGGTGACCCACTCGTAGTAGCCGTCGGCGGGCAGGATGCAGCGTCGGGCGGTGAAGGCGCGGCGGAAGGCGGGCTTCTCGTGCACGGTCTCCGCGCGGGCGTTGATCATCCGGGCGCCGCCCTCGGGCGTCTTGGCCCAGGACGGCACGAGCCCCCACTTGAGCGTGCGCAGCTGCCGAACCGGACGCGGGTCGTCCGCGTCTTTCAGAGGGCGGTCGAGAACGGCGTAGACCTCTTTGGTCGGCGCCACGTTGTAGTCGGGCGCCAGGGTCTCCTCGGGCTCCCACTTCTCGACCTCGAAGATCCCCGCGAGGTCCTCGGGCCTACGACTCGCTGCATACCGTCCGCACATACGTGCCACACTGCCAGACTCCGCACGACCACAGGGAGCGCACCGGCCATCATGGACAGCACCACAGCAACCTCCCTCTGGGACGAACTCACCGGCACCCAGCCCGAGCCCCACCTGTGGGTGGTGATCGCCACCGTGGTCGCGGCGCTCGCCGTGACCGTCCCGCCCGGCCTGTGGCGGCTGTCCCGCAACGCGATCACCATCGCCCACGAGGGCGGCCACGGCCTGGTCGCGCTGCTCACCGGCCGCACCCTCACCGGCATCCGGCTGCACTCCGACACCAGCGGCCTCACCGTCAGCCGCGGCAAGCCGTACGGCCTCGGCATGATCCTCACGGCCGCCGCGGGCTACACCGCGCCCCCGCTCCTCGGCCTCGGCGGCGCGGCGCTCCTGGCCTCCGGGCGCATCACGCTGCTGCTGTGGCTGGCGACGGCGCTGCTGCTGGTGATGCTGGTGATGATCCGCAACGCGTACGGCGCGCTGACGGTGGTGCTGACGGGCGGCCTGTTCGTGCTGGTGTCCTGGCTGACCGGGCCCCAGGTGCAGGCGGCGTTCGCCTACGCGGTGGTGTGGTTCCTGCTGCTGGGGGGCGTGCGCCCGGCGTTCGAGCTACAGGCGAAGCGCGCCCGGGGCGGAGCGGGCGACTCCGACGCCGACCAGCTGTCCCGGCTGACCCACGCGCCCGCGGGGGTGTGGCTGTTCCTGTTCCACGCGGTGTCGCTGTGCTCGCTGCTCGGCGGCGGCCGCTGGCTGCTGGGGCTCTGACGGCCCAAGCCGTGCGGGAGCGACCAGCCACAACGGCGCCGCACCCGACGAACAGCCGGTTCACCCCCCTCCTTATAAAGTGGGCCCATGGCCCCGAACCCTGCCCTCTGGCCCGCCCCGCACGCGAGCGGAGCCGTCGACGCGACGGTCCACGTGCCGGGGTCCAAGTCGGTCACCAACCGCGCCCTGGTGCTCGCCGCCCTGGCGAGCGAACCCGGCTGGCTGCGCCGCCCGCTGCGCTCCCGCGACACCCTGCTGATGGCCGGTGCCCTGCGGGCGATGGGTGTGGGCATCGAGGAGACCGTGTCGTCCAGCTCGGCCGGCGCGGGCGCCGGTGACGTCACGGGCGAGGCCTGGCGGGTGATCCCCAACGGCCTGCGCGGACCGGCCACGGTCGACGTCGGCAACGCCGGCACGGTGATGCGGTTCCTGCCGCCGGTCGCCGCCCTCGCCGACGGTCCCGTCCGCTTCGACGGCGACCCGAGGGCGTACGAGCGTCCCCTGAACGGCGTCATCGACGCGCTGCGCGTGCTGGGCGCGCGGATCGACGACGACGGCCGGGGCGCGCTGCCGCTGACCGTGCACGGCGGGGGTGCCCTGGACGGCGGCCGGGTGGAGATCGACGCGTCCTCGTCGTCGCAGTTCGTGTCGGCGCTGCTGCTGTCGGGGCCGCGGTTCAACCAGGGCGTCGAGGTCCGTCACATCGGCCCCACGCTGCCGTCCCTGCCGCACATCCGGATGACGGTGGAGATGCTGCGCGCGGTCGGCGCCCAGGTGGACACCCCTGAGTCGGGCGGCGAGCCGAACGTGTGGCGGGTCACGCCGGGCGCGCTGCTGGGCCGCGATCTGACGGTCGAGCCGGATCTGTCCAACGCCCAGCCGTTCCTGGCGGCGGCCCTGGTGACCGGCGGCACGGTGGTGATCCCCGACTGGCCGGCCCGCACCACGCAGCCCGGCGACCGGCTGCGGGAGATCTTCACGGAGATGGGCGGCTCCTGCGAGCTGACGGAGCACGGCCTGCGGTTCACCGGTTCCGGCGCGATCCACGGCATCGATGTCGACCTGGGGGAGGTCGGTGAGCTGACCCCGGGCATCGCGGCGGTGGCCGCGCTCGCCGACTCCCCGTCCACGCTGCGCGGCGTGGCGCATCTGCGGCTGCACGAGACGGACCGGCTGGCGGCCCTGGTGCGGGAGATCAACGCCCTGGGCGGGAGCGCCGAAGAAACCGCGGACGGCCTGCTCATCCGGCCTGCCTCCCTTCACGGCGGTGTGTTCTCCACCTACGACGACCACCGCATGGCCACGGCCGGCGCGGTGATCGGCCTCGCCGTCGACGGGGTCCTCGTCGAAAACATCGCCACCACGGCCAAGACACTGCCGCAGTTCCCCGAACTGTGGGCGCAGCTCGTGGCCACCGCACGCACCGGAGGCTCTCCGGGTGACTGAGGCCGGCAACCGGAGGGGCTCCCGGGCCTGGGACGAGTCCGATGTGCGAATCCGCCCCAACAAGAAGGGCTCCCGCCCCCGCACCAAGAACCGCCCGGCCTACGAGGACGCCGTGACCGGCCGGATCGTCACCGTCGACCGCGGCCGTTACACCGCGGTCGTCGACGAGGACACCCCCGACGAGCGGCTCATTGTGGCGGCGCGGGCCCGCGAGCTGCGCCGCAGCGCCGTCGTTGCCGGGGATCTGGTGGCGCTCGTCGGCGACCTCTCCGGGGGCCCGGACTCCCTGGCGCGCCTGGTGCGCGTGGAGGAGCGGCGCACCGTGCTGCGCCGCAGCGCCGACGACACCGACCCGGTGGAGCGCGTCGTGGTCGCCAACGCCGACCAGCTGGTCATCGTGGTCGCCGCCGCCAACCCGGAACCGCGCACCGGATTCATCGACCGCGCGCTGGTGGCCGCCTACGACGCCGGCATCCGCCCCCTGCTGTGCGTCACGAAGGCGGACCTGGTGGACCCGGCGCCGCTGCTTGCGAACTACGAGCACCTGGACCTGCGGGTGGTGATCAGCAGGACCGCCGCCGACACCGGCGGCATCGAGGCCACCTCCGACGACGGCGCCTCGGCCCGCCTCTCGGGCGGCGCCATCACCACCCTGCGGGAGGAACTCGACGGGCAGGTCAGCGTGCTGCTGGGCCACTCCGGGGTCGGCAAGTCCACCCTGGTCAACGCCCTCACCGGCTCCACCCGGGCCACCGGAGGCGTCAACGCCGTCACGGGCCGGGGCCGCCACACCTCATCCTCGGCCGTTGCGCTCAAGGCCGCCGGATCCGCCCCCGGCACCTGGATCATCGACACCCCCGGCATCCGTTCCTTCGGGCTCGCGCACGTCAACGCAGACCGGATCCTCCAGGCGTTTCCCGACCTTGAGCCGGGCACCGCCGACTGCGAACGCGGCTGCCTGCATGACTCCAACGCCGTGAACTGCGGCCTCGACGGGTGGGTCGCCCGCGGCGCCGCCGGCGAATCAGGACCGGTGCGCCTCGCCTCCCTGCGGCGCCTGCTGGGCGCCGGGTCCACGGACTCGCGCCAGGCGGCCCAGGAGGCGAAGGAACTGGGGAGCCAGTAAACCCTGTTAGACTGAGGTCAGTTGTTGTGTTGCGCATTGAATTTCTGGCCTTGAATCCTCCTTTCGGAGTTCGAAAGCTGTTTTGATAAGCGAAAACGAACACCACGACGAGCGCACCGGAGTTCGGGGCGTCTCTCACAAGGTAAGGATATTGAAATGGCTACAGGTACAGTGAAATGGTTCAACGCTGAAAAGGGCTTTGGTTTCATCGCTCCCGAAGACGGCGGCGCCGACGTGTTCGCACACTTCTCCGCAATCAATTCGAACGGCTTCCGTTCACTCGAAGAGAACCAGAAGGTCAACTTCGAGACCACCCAGGGACCCAAGGGCCCCCAGGCTGAGAACATCACCGTTCTCTAAGGTTTCCTTCCCCCGGGATTGCAACCTCCGGCCGCGCTGAGCGGCCAAACCAAGGGTCACCGCTGCGGCATTCGCCGCCGGTGGCCCTTGGCCGTTAAGCCCCCGGTGCGGGGCCGGTGGTCGGCGTGGACCTCCGGCGGCGCCGGCAGCCGGGGCCTCCTCCTACGTGTTGTTCGACCGTGGCGCGCCCATCCCGGCGTTCACCCGGTGCGGGCCGGCCGCCGAGGGACTCACGTCGAAGTCGAAGATCGCCGTCGGGATGTAGACC
>NZ_DASQNH010000097.1:0-133439 GCF_035645055.1 Streptomyces sp.
GGCGACGAGTTCGTCATCCTCGCCGACGGCCTCGGCCGGGCCGACGCCGAGGACCTCGCCGTGCGGCTGCGCAACGAGATCATCCAGCCCATCCGGGCCGAGGGCCGGGCCGTCCGGGTGGGCGCCAGCTTCGGCATCGGCTGGGCGCACTGCGGGATGACCGCGGACGAGGTGCTCAAGTCCGCGGACGAGCGGATGTACGTAGAGAAACGATCTCGTCCCAAACAGCATCGCCGCGCGGGATGAACCGCAGGTCAGCGCGTTGGTGCGATCCGAGTCACCCGATTGGGGCAGTGAGAGCGGGTAGGCTCGCCCTCTCACCACCGCATCGCATCCGTTCCGCAGCTGCTTGAGGAGTACGAGGGATGACGCCCGGCAACAACGGCGCGAGCACGCCCGAGGACGACGACCCGTTCGGTTACCTGTACGCCGACGGTCAGGCCAACGGTGCCCAGCCGCCGTCCGGCGGTTACGGCTATCCGAACTCGGTCAGCAGGGTGCGTACGGTCGGCGACCGCCCGCGCGGGCAGCAGCACGTCACCTACGGGCAGGCCATACCGCCGCAGCAGGGCGGGCCCGGCCGTCCCAGCACGCACTACGCCGCGCCCGAGACCTACCCCGGCGGCGCCCCGACCACCCAGCAGCCGCTGCCCGGCACGCAGGGCGGCGGCCGGGGCCGCGGCCCCAACACCAAGGGGCTGCTGATCGGCGCGATCGCGGTCGTCGCGGCCGTCGTCATCGGCATCGGCGTGGCCATGCTGAACAGCGAGGGCGACGACGACAAGGCGGGCGGCGACACCACGCCCACCCCGACCGTCACCCAGAGCGGTGAGCCGACCCCGTCGGACAGCGGCAGCCCGGCCGCCGAGGACGAGGAGCTGCCGGCCATCGACGCCAAGACGCTGCTGCTCGGCGGCGGCGCCCACACCGCCGCCGACATCAAGGGCGCCAAGGCCGACGGCGGCTTCTACGTGACCGGCTTCAACACCGTCGGCGCCTCCGTCACCTGGAACGTCAACGGCATCCCGGAGTCCGGCAAGTACACCCTGTACGTCGGCTACGGCGTGCCCGGCAAGGACGCCAACGCCACCCTCACGGTCAACGGCACCGCCGCCTCCACGCCCGTCGACATGAAGAACTGGGCGAACGCCCCCGAGGGCGACTACGAGAAGGGCTGGACGAAGACGTACAACTACGTCCAGCTCAACAAGGGCACCAACACCATCAAGATCTCCTGCGAGCAGGGCAACCAGTGCGACGCCAACCTCGACCAGGTGTGGCTCGTCAAGGGCTGGGTGGAGTAGGACCGGGCGTGGCTCAGGCCGCGGTGGCCTCCGCGCTCACCGCGACCCGGGCCAGCAGCTCCTCGTAGGCCCGGCGGTCGAACTCCCCGGCCACCGGGGTGAGGACCGTCGCCGCCGACAGGGCGGTGGCGCGGGCCAGCCGGTCCGGCCAGGGCAGGCGCTCCACGAGCCCGGACAGCAGTCCCGCGACCGCCGAGTCCCCGGCGCCCGTCGGATTGCCGTGCAGCCGCGCGGGCGGTGCGGCGCGCCAGCGGCCCTCCGGGGTCACCGCGAGCAGCCCGTCCCGCCCCAGCGACGCCACCACGGCCCGGGCCCCGCGGCGGCGGGCGTCCTGGGTGGCGCGCAGCGGCTCGTGGGCGCCGGTCAGCTCGGCCAGCTCGTCGGCGTTCGGCTTGATGAGGTCGGGGCGGGCGGCGACGGCCCGGCGCAGCGGCTCGCCGCTGGTGTCCAGCAGGACGGGCACACCGGCCGCGCGGGCGGTGCGGACCAGTCCGGCGTAGGCGCCCACGGGCACGCCCGGCGGGAGGCTGCCGCACAGCGCCACCGCGTCGGCGGCGGCGAGCAGACCGCCGTAGGCCTCCTGGAACGCGGACCACTCGGCGGGGGTGATGAGCGGGCCGGACTCGTTCAGCTGGGTGGTGTCGCCGGTCTGCTCGTCGACGACGGCGATGGTGCGCCGGGTGACGCCGCCGATCGGGACGAGCGCGTCGCGCACGCCCGGGGTGGCGGTGAGCCGGTCCCGCACGCTGCGTCCGGTGCCGCCGCCCACGAAACCGGTGACCGTCACCTCGTGGCCGAGGGCCGCGAGCACCCGCGCCACGTTGACGCCCTTGCCGCCGGGGCGCTCGGTGACGTCGGTGACCCGGTGGGTGGCGTGGGGCCGCAGGGACCGGACGCGGTACGTGATGTCGAGAGCGGTGTTCAGCGTGACCGTGAGGATCACCTGGGCCGACCTCCCCCGAGTGGATGCGCTTGACGAGACGTTTTCCGGAGGCTTGATCATGCCAAAGAGACGGCGGTCGGCCCAGTCCTGGAACACGGCCGCCGTCCCGTCGACTCATGGACGGATTACCCCAGTTGGGGCTGAACCACCCATTCGCCGCGGCGCATCACGCCCGTCAGCTCGAAGTCCGCGTCCAGCAGCACCAGGTCGGCGTCCTTCCCGGGCTCCAGGGAGCCGATCCGGTCGTCCATCCCCAGCAGCCTGGCCGGGTTGGCGGAGATGGCCGCGACGACGTCCTCCACGGACAGCCGGTCGACGGTCACCGCCCGCTTGAAGGCACGGTCCAGGGTGAGGGTGGAGCCCGCGATCGAGCCTCCCTCCACCAGCCGGGCCACCCCGTCCGCGACCTCGACCTCCAGCGGGCCGAGCAGGTAGCGGCCGTCGCCGAAGCCCGCGGCGTCCATCGCGTCGGTGATGAACGCGACCCGGCCGGCGCCCGCGTGACGGAACGCCAGTTCCAGGGCGGCCGGGTGCAGATGGGTGCCGTCGTTGATCAGCTCGACGGTGACCCGCTCGTCCTCCAGCAGGGCCGCGATCGGGCCGGGGGCGCGGTGTCCGAGCGCGGGCATCGCGTTGAACAGATGGGTGGCGACGGTGGCGCCCGCGTCGATGGCCGCCACGGTCTGCTCGTACGTCGCGTCGGTGTGGCCGACTGCCGCGATCACGCCGTGCTCGCTGAGCAGCCGGACCGAGTCGATGCCGCCCGGCAGCTCGGTGGCCAGCGTGACCATCTTCGCGTGGCCGCGCGCCGCGTCGATCAGCTTGCGCACCTCCGCCGGGTCCGGGTCGCGCAGCAGCTCCTCGGAGTGGGCGCCCTTGCGGCACGGCGAGATGAACGGGCCCTCGAAGTGGATGCCGGCGATGTCGCCCTGTTCGGCCAGCTCGCTGAGGAGGCCCGCGCGCTCGGCGAGGAAGTGCATGTCACCGGTGACCGTGGAGGCGACCAGGGTGGTGGTGCCGTGGGCGCGGTGGGTGCGGATGCCCTTCAGGACGTCGTCGACGGTGCCGCTGGTGAAGCCCGCTCCGCCGCCGCCGTGGTTGTGGAGGTCGACGAAGCCCGGTACCACCCAGTGGCCGTCGAGGTCGATCACCTGGGCGTCGTCCGGGGCCGAGGCGGTGATGCGGGTGCCCTCGACGGCCAGGCGGCCGTTCTCGACGGTTCCCGTGGGGAGGACGATGTTGGCGCCGGTCAGGAGCAGGGGGGTGCGGTCCGTCGCGGGGTGCGGGAGGTTTGTGGCTGGTCGCGCAGTTCCCCGCGCCCCTGAGGGGGTGGCCGTCACGTCGGTTCCTCCGTACTGTCCGTTGAGTTGAGGAGATCCCAGGCGAGCAGGCCCGCGCCCAGGCATCCCGCCGTGTCGCCCAGGGCCGCCGGGACGATCGACGGCGGGTTCTGGAAGGTGACCCGCTGCCGGACGGCGTCCCGCAGCGGTGTGAACAAGGTTTCCCCCGCCTCGGCGAGCCCGCCACCGATGACGATCGTGCGGGGGTCCAGCAGGGTGAGGGCGGTGACCAGGCCGTCGGCGAGGGCGTCCACGGCCTCCCGCCAGATCCGGACGGCGTTCGGGTCCCCGGACATGACGGCCTTGGCGCAGTCCGCCGCGTCCGCGCCGGGGTCGCCGGCCGCCTCGGCCCAGGCCTGGCCGACCGCGGCCGCGGAGGCGTAGCGCTCCAGGCAGCCGCGCTGGCCGCAGGGGCAGGGGATGCCGCCGGGCCGTACGACGATGTGGCCGATCTCGCCCGCGTTGCCGTGCGCGCCCGCCTCCACCCGGCCGTCGATGCCGATGGCGCCCGCGATGCCGGTGCCGAGCGGGACGAAGAGGAAGCGGTCGGCGCCGCGGCCCGCGCCGATCCGGCCCTCGGCGAGGCCGCCGGTGCGGACGTCGTGGCCGAGGGCGACGGGGGTGCCGGACAGCCGCGCGCGGAGCAGGTCGCGCAAGGGGACGTCGCGCCAGCCGAGGTTGGCGGCGTAGGCGGCGATGCCGCGGTCGGCGTCGACGATGCCGGGGACGGCGACGCCGACGGCGGACGCCGGGGTGCCGAGGTGCTGTGCGCCGTGGGCGCGCAGGTCGGCGGCGAAGTCGAGGATGGTCTCCACGACCGCCTCGGGCCCGCGCTCGCGCCCGGTGGCCCGGCGGGCCCGGTGCAGCAGGGCGCCGTCCGCCCCGACCAGGGCGGCCTTCATCCCGGTGCCGCCCACATCGAGGGCGATGACGTGTCTCACGGGGGACAGTGTGGCCCGAGGACCCGGAAGAGGTCTAGTCCACTCACGTGGTGTAGACCTTGTGTGTCGGAAGGTGTAGACCTCCTTCCGCAATTCGGACAACAGGACAACGTGAGTCGACAGGGGTTGGGGAAGCGGTGCAGCGGCGCAAGGCAGGAATGATCGCGGTGGTGTCCGCACTGGGCATGACGGCGGTCCTCGGCGGCTGTGGCCTTACCGGAGGCTCCGACGACGTGACCCTGCGGCTGGTCGCCGCGGACTACGGCGACAGCGCGGCCAACAGCTCGAAGAAGTACTGGGCCGAGCTGGTCGAGAAGTACGAGGCCGACCACCCCGGGGTGAAGATCGAGGTCAGCGTCTACTCCTGGAACGACGTCGACCGCGAGGTCAAGGAGATGGTCGAGGCCGGCGACGCCCCCGACATGGCGCAGATCGGCGCCTACGCCGACTACGCGGACGCCGGACTCCTCTACCCGGCCGACGAACTGCTCTCCATCCCGGTCCAGGCCGACTTCGCCGGCCAGCTCGCCACCGCCGGGCAGATCGACGGCGCGCAGTACGGGATGCCGTTCGCCGCCTCCACCCGGCTGCTCTTCTACAACAAGACCCTCTTCACCGAGGCCGGCCTCACCCCGCCCACCACCTGGGACGAGCTGGCCGCCGCCGCGGCGGCGCTGAAGGCGCAGGGCGTGAAGTACCCGTACGCGCTGCCGCTCGGCCCGGAGGAGGCGCAGGCCGAGACCATGCAGTGGCTGCTCAGCGGGGGCGGCGGCTACACCGACAGCTCCGGCGGCTACGGCATCGACTCCCCGGAGAACGTCGAGACCTTCACCTGGCTGCGGGACGAGCTCGTCGGCAAGGACCTGACCGGGCCGGTCGCCCCCGGCAGGCTCAACCGGGCCGACGCCTTCGCCGCGTTCGCGAACGGGCAGGTCGGCATGCTCAACGGCCACCCCTCGCTGATGAAGATCGCCGAGAACAAGGGCGTGAAGTTCGGCATGGTGCCGATGCCCGGCGTCGACGGCGAGTCCAAGGCGACCATGGGCGTCGCCGACTGGATGCTGGCGTTCAAGCAGAACGGCCACAAGGAGCAGGTCGGCGAGTTCCTCGACTTCGTCTACAGCGACGAGAACGTGCTCGACTTCTCCCGCGAGTACGACCTGCTGCCGGTCACCAACTCCGCGTACGAGGTCATGAGCGCCGCCGAGGAGGACAAGGCACTCCAGCCGTTCCTGAAGGAGCTGCCGCTCGCCGAGCTGTACCCGGTGGGCAAGACGTCCTGGGCCCAGGTGGCCGCGGAGGTGAAGAAGCGGATCGGGCAGGCGGTCGCGCCCGGCGGCAGCCCGTCGGCCGTGCTCGGCAAGCTGGAGACCACCGCGCTCAACGCGGAGAGCGCGGCGGACGCTGACTAGCGGACCGGCGGTCGCTGTCAGTGGGGGCGGCTAGCGTTCCCCGTATGGAACGTCGTATGGAGCGTCGTGGGGAGCGTGGGCCGCTGGGCCGCCGGGAGCGGGACATCCTCGCGCTGGAGCGCCGGGGCTTTCCCGGCCCCGGCGCGAAGGAGCGCGCGATCCGCGAGGAACTGGGCCTCGCCCCGGTCCGCTACTACCAGCTCCTCAACGCCCTGCTCGACGACCCGAGGGCCCTGGAGCACGACCCGGTGACGGTGAACCGGCTCCGGCGGGTCCGGGAGGCCCGACGAGCCGAGCGATGAGGCCGGGTTCACGGTTCGGCACGGCCCCCGGCGGTTAGGTTCGCCCTATGGGCAGCCCTGAAACACACACGACGGACCTTCCCGAACCGGTGACCCCGCAGGGGCGCGACGGCCTGCGCGCCCTCCTCGCCCGCCCCGGCGAGGCGGTGATCGCGCTGGACTTCGACGGCACCCTCGCCCCGATCGTCGCCGACCCCGAGCAGGCCCGCGCCCACCCGGACGCGGTGCCCGCGCTGGCCGCGCTCGCCCCGAAGGTGGCCGCCGTCGCCGTGATCACCGGCCGGCCGGCCGAGGTCGCCGTACGCCACGGCGGCTTCGCGGACGCCCCCGGCCTGGAGCACCTGGTCGTCCTCGGCCACTACGGCGCCGAGCGCTGGGACGCGGCCACCGGCGAGGTCACCGCGCCCCACCCGCACCCCGGCGTGGCCGCCGTGCGCGCCGCGCTGCCGGGGGTCCTCGCCGGAGTCGAGGGCGCCCGGACCGAGGACAAGGGGCACGCGGTCGCCGTGCACACCCGGCGCGCCGCCGACCCCCAGGGCGCGTTCGACGCGCTGCGCGCCCCGCTCGGCGACCTCGCCGCCCGCAACGGCCTGATCGTCGAACCCGGCCGCATGGTCCTGGAACTGCGCCCGCCCGGTATGGACAAGGGCGTGGCGCTGGAGCGGTACGTCCGCGAGACCGACGCCGGCGCGGTCCTCTACGCCGGTGACGACCTCGGCGACCTCCCCGCCTACGCCGCCGTCGACACACTCCGCGCCGACGGCATCCCCGGCCTCCTGGTGTGCAGCGGCAGCGACGAGGTCACCGAACTCCGCACCCGCGCGGACGTGGTGACCGACGGCCCCCGGGGCGTCGTCCGCCTGCTGAGGACGCTGGCAGCCCACCTGCCCTGACCCGGCCGCCGGACGGCCGCCGGTCCGGCCCGCGTGGCCGACTGCCGTCACCCGGCCGGCCGGCGTGCTCGGCAGCCGCCGCGGCCCGGTCACGCGTCGGTCCGGCTGGTCGGCGTCCTCCGTGCTGCCGTCGGCTCGTCCGGCGCCGCCCCGTCCGGTCACGGCAGGTTGTCCCGGTCGGCGGGGAGGGACGGCGGCTGCCGCCCCGGCCGGTGGGTGTGATCACTCGCAGCGCGGCCCGGCCGCCGCCCCGGCCGGTCGGCACGGTCGCCCGGCGGCCCGGCTGGGTCGGCGTCCGCCGTGCTGCGGCCGGCCGCCGTCGCGCCCGGCGCCGCCGAGGCTCTGACGCGGGCCGACGGCGGGGGCCCGCCCGGCACCGACCCCGGCGGCCGGGGCGGCCGGTTCTCCCGGCCGGTGGGCCCGGCCGGTTGCCCCAGCCGGACGGCAACGGTCAGTCGCCGCCCCGGCCGGGCGGCGTGGTCAGCTGCCGTCCCGGCCGGTCAGTGCGGTCAGCTGGTCCAGGAACCACTGGGCCGGGGGGAGGGCGGTGGCCGCGGCGGTGAGGCGCTTGGTGCGTTCCGCGCGTTCGTCGAGGGGCATGGTGAGGGCCCGGTGCAGGGCATCCGCCGTTCCCACGATGTCGTACGGGTTCACCGTGACCGCGTCCTCGCCCAGTTCCTCGTGGGCGCCCGCCTCCCGGGACAGCACCAGCGCGCAGCCCTCGTCGGAGACGACCGGCACCTCCTTGGCGACCAGGTTCATGCCGTCGCGGATGGGGTTGACCAGGGCCACGTCGGCCAGGCGGTAGGCGGCCAGGGAGCGGGCGAAGTCGTCCTTGACGTGGAGGACCACGGGGGTCCAGTCCGCGGTGCCGTACTCGTCGTTGATCTCGCCCGCCAGACGCTGCACCTCCGCCGTGTAGTCGCGGTAGACGGCGAGGTCCTGGCGGGAGGGGTAGGCGAAGGCGACGTGGACGACGCGTTCGCGCCACTCGGGGCGGTCGGCGAGCAGCTGCCGGTAGGCGAGCAGGCCGCGCACGATGTTCTTGGACAGCTCGGTGCGGTCGACCCGGACGATCGCCTTGCGGCCCTCGCCGATCTCGGCGCGCAGCGCGGTGATCCGCTCCTCGACGTCCGCCTCGTGCGCGCGCCGGCGCAGGAAGTCGGCGTCCGCGCCGAGTCCGTGGACTCCGATCCGGGTGTCGCCGACCCCGCCCGCGAACGCCTCGCAGCACGCGGTGAACGCGTCGGCCCAGCGCCGGGTGAGGAAGCCGAGCCGGTCCGCGCCCAGCATGCCGCGCAGCACGGACCGCGCGATGTCGTCGGGGAGCATCCGGAAGTACTCCGGAGGCGCCCACGGGGTGTGCGAGAAGTGGCCGATCCTCAGATCGGGGCGCAGCTCGCGGAGCATGCCGGGGACCAGCACCAGGTGGTAGTCCTGCACGATCACCGCGGCACCCTCGGCCGCCTCCGCCGCCAGCGCCTCGGCGAACGCCCGGTTGTACGTCTCGTACGACGCCCACTGGCGCCGGAACTCCGCGTCGAACACCGGCTCCAGCGGTGTCTGGTACAGCATGTGGTGCACGAACCACAGCACCGAGTTCGCGATGCCGTTGTAGGCGTCCGCGTGGACCTCGGCCGGGATGTCCAGCATCCGCACGCCGTCCTCGCCGACCCCGCGGCGCACCGCCTCGCGGTCGCCGTCGCCGAGCGCGGAGCACACCCACAGCGCGCCCGCGTCCGGCCCGATCGCCGACAGCCCGGACACCAGTCCGCCGCCGCCCCGTCTGGCGTGCAGCGAACCGTCGTCGCGGACCTGGTAGGAGACGGGGCCACGGTTGGAGGCCACCAGTACCTGTGCAGCACCTGACGTCGAAGCCATGGTCCTCAACCTAGCCCGCCCCCCAACCGCTCAAACGTACGGTTCGGCCGTATACAGGAGGCCCGGCGGGTTACGCGACTCTGCGTGCCGCGTACTCCGCGATCTCCGCCATCGGCGGACGCTCCTCCGTGTCCACGGAGTACGTCCGCGGCTCGAAGCCGCCCGCCGCCCGCTCGAACTGGGTCAGCGACGGCCGGATCAGATGCCCGCGGGCCAGCCGCAGCTGGGCCGTGCGGTAGATCGCGGCGGACATCCGGCCCAGCGCCTGCCCGTCCTGGTGCCGGTGCTTGCGTACCCCGACGTCGACCTGGGCGAGCGCGTCCAGGCCCACCAGGTGCAGCGCGTCGACCAGCATGCCCAGTTCCACCCCGTACCCGACGGGGAACGGCAGCTGCTCCAGGAGCGAGCGGCGCGCCGCGTACTCGCCGCCCAGCGGCTGCACGAACCCGGCCAGCTGCGGCCAGTGCATGTTCAGCAGCGGGCGGGCCATCAGCTCGGTGACCCGGCCGCCCTGCCCGGCCGTGGCGCCCAGCGGACGGTCGTACATCGCCTTGACGAGGTGCACGTCCGGATCGGTCAGCAGCGGGCCGACGATCCCGGAGACGAAGTCCGGGGAGAACTCCCTCAGATCCGCGTCGACGAAGCAGACGAGGTCACCGCTCGTGACGAGCAGGGACCGCCACAGCACCTCACCCTTTCCGGGGACGGCCGGAACGCGCGGGAGTATCTCGTCCCGGTGCACCACGCGGGCGCCCGCGGCGGCGGCAACCTCGGAGGTGCGGTCGGTGGAGCCCGAGTCGACGACGACGATCTCGTCGACCAGCGGGACCTGCCGCATGAGGTCGTGACGGATGACGGCGACGATGTCGCCGACCGTCTCCTCCTCGTTGAGCGCGGGCAGCACCACACTGACCGTCTGGCCCGTGGCGCGTTTGGCGGCGAGGATCTTGTGGAGGGGTCGATCGGTCACGGACCAGGAGCGGGTGCTCAGCCAGCGCTCGACTTCTTCCAGCACAGTGCGCGGCTCCTCTGCGTTGTCTCGGCGAGTGGCGATGATCGGTCTGTGTTGCGATCCATCTCGCGGTTCGGACGGCTATCTCAACTGTCCTGGCCTTCGGTTACAGTCTTGAACAACGCTGATGACCATCGCATGTCGGGGGTCGCTCGCGTTCCACAACCGCATACAGCTCATCCAGAGGGGCAGAGGGACACGGCCCGATGAAGCCCCGGCAACCCTCCAGCCGGTCTCGTAGATCACCGCTGATCATGCTGATCATTTCGCGAGGCTCCCGGCTAGGGAAGGTGCCAAATCCGTCTCACGGCGAAGTGCGTCGTGAGGAAGATGAGGAGAAAGGGCCTCGCCTCACATGGCTGTGCAGACTGTTGCAAGCACCACGAATTCCGCTGCGGCTTCGACCTCTCCGTCCGCTTCCCCTTCCACGGTAGACCTCGGGCCCGCCGCCGCGCTCTCCTGTCGAGAGTGCGGCCACCGCGTCCCGCTCGGGCCGGTCTTCGCCTGCGAGGAGTGTTTCGGCCCGCTGGAGATCGCCTACGACTTCTCCGCGTACGACGCCGAGGAACTGCGCACGCGCATCGAGGCGGGCCCCGCGAACATCTGGCGGTACGCGCCGCTGCTCCCCGTCCCGGCCGACGTGGCCGGCAAGCCGAACCTCAACCCCGGCTGGACCAAGCTCGTCCAGGCCGACAACCTGGCGCGCGAGCTGGGTGTCGAGGCCGGCAAGCTCTTCGTCAAGGACGACTCCGGCAACCCGACCCACTCCTTCAAGGACCGCGTGGTCGCCCAGGCCCTGGAGGCCGCCCGCGCCTTCGGCTTCACCACCCTCTCCTGCTCCTCCACCGGCAACCTGGCCGGCGCGGTGGGCGCCGCCGCGGCCCGCGCCGGCTTCCGGTCCTGCGTGTTCATCCCGCACGACCTGGAGCAGGGCAAGGTCGTCATGGCCGCGGTCTACGGCGGCGAGCTGGTCGGCATCGAGGGCAACTACGACGATGTGAACCGCTTCTGCTCCGAGCTGATCGGTGACCCGGCGGGCGAGGGCTGGGGCTTCGTCAACGTCAATCTGCGGCCGTACTACGCGGAGGGCTCCAAGACCCTCGCGTACGAGATCTGCGAGCAGCTCGGCTGGCGGCTGCCGGACCAGATCGTGGTCCCGATCGCCTCCGGCTCCCAGCTCACGAAGATCGACAAGGGTCTCCAGGAGCTGATCAGGCTCGGGCTCGTCGAGGACAAGCCGTACAAGATCTTCGGTGCCCAGGCCGAGGGCTGCTCGCCGGTGTCGGCCGCGTTCAAGGCGGGGCACGACGTGGTCCGCCCGCAGAAGCCGAACACCATCGCCAAGTCGCTGGCCATCGGCAACCCGGCGGACGGTCCCTACGTTCTGGACATCGCCCGGCGTACGGGCGGCGCGGTGGAGGACGTCAACGACGAGCAGGTGGTCGACGCGATCAAGCTGCTGGCGCGGACGGAGGGAATCTTCGCGGAGACGGCGGGCGGGGTGACCGTGGGCGTCACCCGCAAGCTGATCGAGAACGGTGTCCTCGACCCGGCCGGGACCACCGTCGTCCTCAACACCGGCGACGGCCTCAAGACCCTCGACGCGGTGGCCGGCACCGGCCTCACCGCCACCATCCGACCGAACCTGGACTCCTTCCGAGAGGCTGGCCTCGCATGAGCGTGACCGTTCGCATCCCCACCATCCTGCGCACCTACACCGGTGGCCAGGCCGAGGTCTCCGCCGAAGGAGCGACCCTCGCCGAGGTCATCGCCGACCTGGAGAAGAACCACACCGGGATCGCCGCCCGGGTGCTGGACGACCAGGGCAAGCTGCGTCGGTTCGTCAACGTGTACGTCAACGACGACGACGTCCGGTTCGAGCAGGGGCTGGAGACCGCCACGCCGGACGGCGCCGGTGTGTCGATCATTCCCGCGGTCGCCGGCGGCTGCTGACCGCTGTCACGCGCTGTTCATCGAATTGCCCCCTCCGTGAGAGATGCGGAGGGGGCAATTCCATGTGGTTGAGCGCGGTAGAGTTGGGGAACCCGCCGTACTTTCCTCGATGTCGCTGCGTCGAGAAGCAGCCAAAATCGGCGGCCTTTTTGCGCCTTTCGCTCCTTATGCCGGGCCCGACTTGCCCCGAATCCGGGTGAATTCTTCATAAATAACCGATCACCGGTGCCCGGATTTCTCGTCCGATTGACCTGTTGCAGACGGCAGTTGGACAGATACATTCAGCCGCGGTCGACGCGTTCCGGCGCACGCCCCCAATGACTGGGGGGTGAGGTCTGACCCGGATCCGCGAAGTGTGGATCTGTGCAAGGGCCAGTAATAGGGGAGTTAGGCATGGCTCAGGGCACCGTCAAGTGGTTCAACGCGGAGAAGGGGTACGGCTTCATCGCGGTCGACGGTGGTGCGGACGTCTTCGTCCACTACAGCGCGATCCAGATGGACGGGTACCGCACCCTGGAAGAGGGCCAGCGGGTGGAGTTCGAGATCTCGCAGGGCCAGAAGGGCCCGCAGGCCGACATGGTTCGCGTCACCGCCTGAACGTTCTACTCGAAGGGCTCGCACCGCATGCCGGTGCGAGCCCTTCGGCGTGTGCGCCGCGCGCCCCCGCGCCCTGTTCGCCCACCGCTGACTGGCCGCCGGACCCCGGAAGGCGCTTGCACTCGATGGGGTCGAGTGCTAATCATTGCGTTAGCACTCTGAAGGTGAGAGTGACAACGAAGGACCGGGTCGGTGAGGCCGCAGGCCAAGTGGGGCAAGGAACCACGAGGCAGGCAGGCCGTCCGTCGCGGGCGCGGGCGCGGTCCGAAGGAATCACCCCCAGTCCTGGAGGGACCACTTCACATGGCCAAGATCATCGCGTTCGACGAGGAGGCGCGGCGCGGCCTCGAGCGCGGCATGAACCAGCTCGCGGACGCCGTGAAGGTGACGCTCGGCCCCAAGGGCCGCAACGTCGTCCTCGAGAAGAAGTGGGGCGCGCCCACGATCACCAACGACGGTGTCTCCATCGCCAAGGAGATCGAGCTCGAGGACCCGTACGAGAAGATCGGCGCCGAGCTGGTCAAGGAAGTCGCCAAGAAGACGGACGACGTCGCCGGTGACGGTACGACCACGGCCACCGTTCTCGCCCAGGCGCTGGTCCGCGAGGGCCTGCGCAACGTGGCCGCCGGTGCCAACCCGATGGCCCTGAAGCGCGGTATCGAGAAGGCCGTCGAGGCCGTCTCCGGTGCGCTGCTCGACCAGGCCAAGGAGGTCGAGACCAAGGAGCAGATCGCCTCCACGGCCTCCATCTCCGCCGCCGACACCCAGATCGGCGAGCTGATCGCCGAGGCCATGGACAAGGTCGGCAAGGAAGGCGTCATCACCGTCGAGGAGTCCCAGACCTTCGGTCTGGAGCTGGAGCTCACCGAGGGTATGCGCTTCGACAAGGGCTACATCTCGGCGTACTTCGCCACCGACATGGAGCGCATGGAGGCGGTGCTCGAGGACCCGTACATCCTCATCGCCAACTCCAAGGTCTCCAACGTCAAGGACCTGCTCCCGCTCCTGGAGAAGGTCATGCAGTCGGGCAAGCCGCTGCTGATCATCGCCGAGGACGTCGAGGGCGAGGCCCTGTCGACCCTGGTCGTCAACAAGATCCGCGGCACCTTCAAGTCCGTCGCCGTCAAGGCCCCGGGCTTCGGTGACCGCCGCAAGGCCATGCTCGGCGACATCGCCATCCTCACGGGCGGCGAGGTCATCTCCGAGGAGGTCGGCCTCAAGCTGGAGAACGCGACCCTGGACCTCCTGGGCCGCGCCCGCAAGGTCGTCATCACCAAGGACGAGACCACCATCGTCGACGGCGCCGGCTCCGCCGACCAGGTCGCGGGCCGCGTGAACCAGATCCGCGCCGAGATCGAGAACAGCGACTCGGACTACGACCGCGAGAAGCTCCAGGAGCGTCTGGCGAAGCTGGCCGGCGGCGTGGCCGTCATCAAGGCCGGTGCCGCCACCGAGGTGGAGCTCAAGGAGCGCAAGCACCGCATCGAGGACGCCGTCCGCAACGCGAAGGCGGCCGTCGAGGAGGGCATCGTCGCCGGTGGTGGCGTGGCCCTGCTCCAGGCCTCCCAGGTCTTCGAGAAGCTGGAGCTGGAGGGTGACGAGCTGACCGGCGCCAACGCCGTGAAGCTCGCCCTGGAGGCCCCGCTCAAGCAGATCGCCGTCAACGGTGGTCTCGAGGGTGGCGTCATCGTCGAGAAGGTGCGCAACCTGCCCGTCGGCCACGGCCTGAACGCCGCGACCGGTGAGTACGTCGACATGATCGCCGAAGGCATCATCGACCCGGCGAAGGTGACCCGTTCCGCGCTGCAGAACGCCGCCTCCATCGCCGCGCTCTTCCTCACCACCGAGGCCGTCATCGCCGACAAGCCGGAGAAGGCCGCCGCGCCGGCCGGCGGCGGCATGCCGGGCGGTGACATGGACTTCTGATCCGTTCCGGATCGGACCCGTCCCACACCGAGGGCGGCACCCCCAGTTCGCTGGGGGTGCCGCCCTCGGGCGTGTCCGGGGTCACAGGACCGGGGTGGAATCAGGGGGCCGGCTCCCCGGTTGGGGATCCTTGCACACGCACATACCGCTTGGTACCCCAAGGAGCCCCCTGGTGACCGTCACCGCCGACACTCCGGCCGCCCGTGCCGCGCAGATCCTCGCCCGTCCCGTCTCGATCAACGGTCTGACCGTCCCCAACCGGATCGCGATGGCGCCGATGACCCGCCAGTTCTCCCCGGGCGGCGTCCCCGGCGCGGATGTGGCGTCGTACTACGCGCGCCGCGCCGCCGCCGGTGTCGGCCTGATCGTCACCGAGGGCACCTACGTCGGTCACGCCTCGGCCGGCGAGAGCGACCGGGTGCCGCGCTTCCACGGCGAGGAGCAGCTGGCCGGGTGGGCGAAGGTCGCCGAGGAGGTGCACGCGGCGGGCGGGACGATCGTGCCGCAGCTGTGGCACATCGGCATGGTCCGCGAGCCGGGGCGGCCGCCGTTCCCCGACGCCCCCGCCGTCGGCCCGTCCGGACTGCGGATCGGCGCCGACGAGCCCACCGGCACGGCGATGACCCAGCGGGACATCGACGACGTGATCGCCGCGTTCGCGCAGGCCGCCGCCGACGCCGAGCGCATCGGCTTCGACGGCGTGGAGATCCACGGCGCCCACGGCTACCTCGTCGACCAGTTCCTGTGGGCGGGCACCAACCGCCGTACCGACGCCTACGGCGGCGACCCGGTGGCCCGCGCCAGGTTCGCGGCGGAGATCGTCGCGGCGGTCCGCGAGGCCGTCTCCCCGGACTTCCCGGTCATCTTCCGCTACTCGCAGTGGAAGCAGGAGGCGTACGACGCCCGGCTCGCCGAGACGCCCCAGGAGCTGGAGGCCATCCTCACCCCGCTCGCCGCGGCCGGTGTGGACGCCTTCCACGCCTCCACCCGCCGTTACTGGCTGCCGGAGTTCGAGGGGTCCGACCTCAACCTGGCCGGCTGGACCAGGAAGCTCACCGGCAAGTCCGCGATCACGGTCGGCTCGGTCGGTCTCGACGGCGGCGACTTCCTCCGCTCCTTCCAGGGCCAGGGCGCCACGGTCGGCAGCCTCGACAACCTGCTGGACCGGCTGGAGCGCGACGAGTTCGACCTGGTCGCGGTGGGCCGGGCGCTGCTCCAGGACCCGCTGTGGGCCGAGAAGGTGCTGGCGGGCCGGTTCGAGGAGCTGGCGCCGTACGACGCGGCGGCGGTGCGGACGCTGAGCTGACGCGCGTACCGGCGACGGCACGACGGCCGAGGGCCCGGGTGGGGTCCCGGCCGTCCATCACCCCGTTTTTCCTTCCGTTTCCGTACGGTCCTGGCGGTCGGCGCGGGCGCGGCGCTGCCGGCCGTGCGCGGTGGCGGCGTGGGTCCCCCGGCGGCGTGCGGCGGGCGCCCCGCAGGACTCCGCGACGGGCGAACCGGAGATGACCGGGGCCGGGGCGTGGGCGACTACAGGTTGCCCATGGGCTCGATGTCGACCCGGACCGGGGTGCCCCACACGCGCAGCACCTCGTAGTCGGTGAACTCGTGCACGAGCCGGTACGCCATCGCGGGCCGCGACCCGCGCCGCTGGGCGGTCAGGTACAGCTCTGCCTCCCGGCGGTCCCGGCGCGGCGTCCCGCACAGCTGCCACTCCTGCCCGTTCCACGCCTCCGGCAGCCACCGCTGCTGGGGCTGCGGCCGGTCACCGCGCGTCCCGTAGCGGGAGGGCGCGGTCGGGGTGGGCTGCTGGGCCGGGCCGGGGCCGTTGAACCCGGCGCGGCGGGCCGCCCGCCGCCGGGTCTCGCACAGCAGGCACAGATCGGGGGCGGCCTCGTCCACGGGCCCGTTGGGGTGCTCGGCGCAGCGGGTGCTGGGCGCGGCCGTGGTGACGCTCTCCTCCAGCAGGTCCAGAGCCCGCCGCAGGTCCGCCTTCACCTCGTGCAGCCTGGCGTCCGGGGTGTCGGCGGTCAGCGCCTCCCCGTGCTCGCCGAGCAGACGGAGGGCACGGCCCAGGGCGGTGAGCTGGGCGTGGTTCACAGGGCCTCCCGCCGGTCTTCCTCCTCCAGGGCCATGAAGTCGTCGTGGGACATCGACGGGCCGCCCGGGGTTGCCTCTCGGGCTCGTGCTTCGGCGATGCCAGCCTCGTCGCGGAGCCGCCGAAGCTGCTCCAGCTCGCTTGTCGGGATGAGCGCGGCGGCGGGCTTGCCGTATTCCGTGATCAGGATGTGCTCCTGGCCGTGCCGGACCCTGCCGACCAGTTGACCGAGCTGGTTGCGGGCTTCCACGAGCGGATACGCGTCCATGCGAGGACTGTACAGACCTGCGTGTGTGTACCGCGTGCTCATACGGGTGCCTCCCGGCGTCGGGACATCGCGGCGCGGATCTCCGCCGCGCGGGCGCGCACGGTCGGGGCGGGCAGCGGCGCACTGGAGCGGTCGGGGGCGCGTTCGCCCGGCACGCGCCGCACTGGCCGCCCGGCAGGGCCTCCGGGCTGCCCGGCGGACCACAGGACGCGCACTCCGGGCAGAGCGGGTGGCCACCAGCTCAGGCCCTTCTGAATCCGAACGCGTATGTCGCGACGAACCCCGCCGCGTAGCCGGTCAGCAGGCCGCCCGCGTAGATCGCCGCCGTCGCGGCGAGGCCCCGGTCGCCCGCGAGCAGGGGGAACAGGGCCCAGCCGGACGGACCGATCGCCGTGGCGCCGACCGTGTCGCCGAGCATCGCGAAGGCGCCGAGGAAGGCGCCGCCCGCCGCGCCGCCCACGCAGGCGGTGAGGAAGGGGCGGCCGAGGGGGAGGGAGACGCCGTAGATCAGGGGTTCGCCGACGCCCAGCAGCCCGGCGGGGAGCGCGGACCTGATCGTCGTACGGATCGACTCGTCGTGGCGGAGGCGGACGTAGACCGCGGCCGCCGCGCCCACCTGGCCCGCGCCCGCCATCGCCAGGACGGGGAGGAGGACGGTGCTGCCCCGCTCGTCGATGAGGGTGGCGTGGATGGGGATCAGGGCCTGGTGCAGGCCCAGCATGACGAGGGGGAGGAAGAGACCGCCGAGGACGAGTCCGGCGAGGGCGCCCGTGGTGGTGAGGAGCCAGTTCGCGGCGGTGCCGATCGCCGAGGAGACCGCGCCGGCCGCGTACATCAGGCCGTACAGCGTGGCCAGTCCCGCGACCAGGACCGTCACCGTCGGGGTGAGGAGGACGTCCAGCGTCGGCGGGACCCGGCTGCGGCACCACTTCTCGACGGCCGTGGCGAGCAGCGCCGCCGCGAGCGCGCCCAGGACGCCGCCCTGGCCGGGAGCCAGCGGCACGCCGAACGCCGTCACCTGCGCCACCCCCGGGAACACGACGATCGCCGCCACGGCCCCGCCCAGGACCGGAGTGCCGCCGAACTCCTTCGCCGTGTTGTGGCCGACGAACACCGCGATCAGCGACATGAACGCCGAGCCGATCGCGGCGAGGGCCGGGGTCACTCCGGGGAGCCATCCGGCGTTCAGCAGGAGTCCGTTCACACCCGCCAGTACGCCGCAGCCGATCAGGGCCGGGATCAGCGGGACGAACACGTTGGCGACCCGGCGCAGGGCCAGTTTGAGGGGCGTCGCGTTCCGCTCGCGCCGGTCCTGCCGCAGCCGGGCGCCGCGCGCCGCGAGTTCGGCGGCCGGGCCGGGTGCGAGCAGGGCCTCGAACCGCGGGGCGACCCGCGCGACCGTGCCCGGGCCCAGCACGATCTGGTAGGTGTCGTCGTCCACCACGCCGAGGACGCCGGGCAGGGCGCGCAGGGCCGTCTCGTCGACCCGGGACCGGTCGGCGAGGCCCAGGCGCAGCCGGGTCATGCAGTGGGCGACGGAGGTGACGTTCCCGGGGCCGCCGACGAGGGGGAGGATGCCGGCGGCCAGCGCGTGGGGGGCTTGGTCGGTCATGGAGCAACCATGCGGCGCGCGGTCACCTCACCGGTGGCCCGACGCGCCGTCGGCGGCGGCGCGCGGTCAGTCCCGGGCCGCGGTCAGCGCCGCGCGCAGCCGGCCCCGGTTCTCCGCGAGCAGGCGGGCCGCCGTCCTGCCGTCGACATCGGCCAGGATGCTCAGGATGGCGTCCTTGACCTCTCCGCCGGAGTCGGCGAGGGCGCGTTCGATCTCCTCGTCGGCCGCTCCGGTGGCGAGGGCGACGATGCGGCGGGAGCGGGCGCGGAGCTTGTCGTTGGTGGCGCGGACGTCGACCATGAGGTTTCCGTAGGTCTTGCCCAGCCGGATCATCGTGATCGTCGACAGCATGTTGAGGACGAGCTTCTGCGCCGTGCCCGCCTTCAGGCGGGTGGAGCCGGTGATCAGTTCCGGTCCGACGACGATCTCGATGCCGTGCTCCGCGGCGGCGGACAGCGCGCTGTCCGGGTTGCAGGCGAGGCCGATGGTGAGGGCGCCGAGCCGCCGGGCGTGTTCCACCGCGGCGATCGCGTACGGGGTGCGGCCGGAGGCGGAGACGCCGACCACCGTGTCCTCGGGCGTCAGGGCGAGCGCGTCGAGGTCGGCGCGGGCCAGGTCCGCGGAGTCCTCCGCGCCCTCCACCGAGGTCACCATGGCCGGCGGGCCGCCCGCGATCAGGCCGACGACCTGGGCGGGGTCGGTGTTGAAGGTGGGCGGGCACTCGGAGGCGTCCAGGACGCCGAGCCGGCCGGCGGTTCCGGCACCGGCGTATACCAGCCGGCCGCCCCGGCTCATCCGGGCCGCGACGGCGTCGATCGCGGCGGCGATCCCCGGCAGCTGCCGCGCGACCGCGCCGGGCACGCCCGCGTCCTCCCCGTTCATCAGCGTGGCGATCTCCAGCGTGGACAGCCGGTCGATCTCGGCGAGTTCGGGACGGAAGGCCTCGGTGGTCAGGCTGTCGAGCTGGCTTCGCAGGTCATGGGTGTCGGAGGCATTGGAGGTGTTGAAGGCGTCGGAGGTGTCGGAGGTGTTGGAGGCGTCGGACCTGTCGGGGGTGTGGAGGGTGCGGGGGGTGTCGGAGGTGCGGGGGGTGGAGGTCATGGCGTGCGGCTCTTCCCTTACGGACAGTGCGGTGTCATCTGCGGTGCCGGTGCGCCAGCGCTTCGTACGACGCCGACAGCGCCGGTGCCGCCGTCTCGTACGTCCGCTGCGCCACCCCCACGAACAGGCAGTCCACGACCAGGAGCTGGCTGGTCCGGGACGACATCGCCGCCGGGCGCAGTTCGGTCTCCCGGGCGATGGACGTGGTCAGCACGTGGTCGGCGTACTGCGTCACGGGGGAGTCCGGCCGTCCGGTGATCGCGACGGTGGTCGCCCCGCGTTCGAAGGCGACCCGCAGGGGCTCGATGACGTCGCCGGTCGACCCGGAGTGGGTGATGGCGAGCGCGACGTCGCCCGGGCGCAGCTGGACCGCGTTGGTCACGGCGAGGTGCGGATCGCTGTGCGCGTGGGCTATCAGCCCGATGCGCAGCAGCTTCTGGGTGAGGTCCTGGGCGACGAGCCCGGACGCGCCCACGCCGTACACGTCGACGCGGCGGGCGGCGGCGAGCGCGGTGACGGCGGCGCCCAGCTGGGTGGTGTCCAGGGCGGCGGCGGTGTCGGCGAGGGTCTGCTGCTCGTCGTAGGCCAGCTTCGCCACCACGTCGGCGATCGGGTCGTCGACCGCGATGTCGGTGGTGATGGCGGGCGCGCGGCCGGACTGCTGCTGGGCGGCGAGTCCGGCCAGGGCGAGGCGCAGATCACGGTAGCCGGGGTAGCCGAGCAGGCGGGCGGTGCGGACGACGGTGGCCTCGCTGGTGCCGGTGAGTTCGGCGAGTCCGGTGACCGTGAGCGCGGCGCAGCCGGCCGGGTCGCCGGCGACGGCCTCGGCGACGCGCTGCATGGAGCGGGTCATGGAGGGGGCGAGGGCGCGCACTTTGGCGGCGAGCGCGCCGGGTGCGGGCGGTGGCCCGCCGAAAGTTTCCTTCACATCCCTGGGCACCCCTGAAAGATATTTTCGGCTCCGAGTCCCGGTCAAGAGTGCGCACAATGGGGGCATGGACCCCATCAGCCCCATGGAGCAGGCACTGCACGCGGCGCGTGCCCTCGTGCTGGCCGATCTCGTCGCGGGCGAGGTCGCCGAGGCGGACGTCGTCTCACTGGTCGAGGACTCCGTCGCGCAGCGGCGCTGGTGGGTGGAGCAGTGGCCGGACGGCGCGGACTTCGTGGCCGGGCTGGTCGCCCAGGACGTGCAGGACGCGCTGCTCGACCGCTACGGCCGCTGGCCGCTGTGCCCGGTGTGCCGCTCGGGCGACCCGCACGCGCTGGACGTCGAGCCGGAGCTGGGGCCCGACCCGCACTGGGTGTGCCACAAGGCGGGTGTGAAGGTCGCGTCGATCGGCTCGCTGGGGTCGGCCCTCGGCGGGACCTCCTCGTCGTGACCGTATACATCGACCCGCCGGCCTGGCCTGGCCACGGCCGTCTGTGGTCCCACCTGGTCAGCGATGTCTCGTACGACGAACTCCACACCTTCGCCGCCGCGCTGGGCGTGCCCCGCCGCGCCTTCGAGCGCGACCACTACGACATCCCGGCGCACCGCTACGCCGACGCGGTGCGGGCCGGCGCGGTGGAGGTCACCAGCCGCCAGGTGGTGCGCCTGCTGCACGGCGCCGGCCTGCGCCGCCGCAAGCGCCACTCCCGGGCAGGTCACACCCGCAGCTCGTAGGCGAACAGCTCGCCGTCCGCCTCCACCTGCCGGAAACCGGCCCGTGCCACGACCCGCTGGGACGGTACGTTCGCCCGCTCGACGGTGGCGAACAGCGACTGTACGTCCGTCCTGGCCAGCGCCCACCCGGAGAGCGCGCGCAGTGCCTCGGTGGCGTAGCCGCGGCCGCGCGCGGAGGTGGCCAGGTCGTAGCCGATCTCGGTGCGGCCCTCCTCGTCCGGCGCGGTGTGGAAGCCCATGCCGCCGACCGCGCGGTCGTCCTCCCGCCGCACCAGCACGAAGAGTCCGAACTCGGGCCGGTGCACCCCGGTCTCGTACGACTTCAGGGCCATCGCGGCGGCCTCCCGCGTGCCCTCGTACGGCCCGCCCGCGACCCAGTCGAACCCGCCGTCGCCGCCGGCGGCGAGGTCGGCCGCGGCGGCCGGGGTGACGCCCTCCAGGGTCAGGCGCCCGGCGGGCAGGACGAGGTTGTTGCTCCACAGCCAGTGGGTGACCGGCTCACGGCCGGGCAGGCCGCCGCGCCCGGTGGCCCACAGCAGGGTCGGCCAGGGGGCGGGCCCGGGCCGGACCTGCGGGAAGATCCGCGTGAGTGCGAACTCGGCGAGGTCGGCGGGCGGTTCGTACGCCAGTCCCAGCCCCTCGGCGATGTCATGCGTGTGCAGCAGCGTCTCGGTGACGCCCATCGCGGCGAAGCCCTCGCGGTTCGCGCTGCGGAAGGGGAACGGGTGGAAGGCGCGGGCCCGGGGCTGGGTGGTGCGCACGGCCGCGGTGAGCAGGGTGCCGGTGGTCTCCAGCACGTCGATCAGACCGGCCGGGTCCGTGCCGTCCTCGATGACGAGATCGAACGGCGCGTACGCGTCCATGTGCCGTCCCCGGCCCGCGAGTTGCCCGGCGTACGCGATCAGCGCACCCGCGAGGTGCCCGGCCGTCCGGCGGCAGTTCCACTCCAGGCCGCCCGCCCGGGTGCCGTCCCAGTCCGCTTCCGCCGCCGTCCGCAGCAGCCCCGCCGCGTCCGCCACCGCCCGTTCGACGGCCTCGGCCGCCCGCTGCCCGCACACGTCAGTCATGCTCGGCAGGCTAGGCGAGCGGCCGCGCTCAGTACGACAGCATTTCCAGCTCGGCCGTGAGGTTGTAGCGGGCGGTCGCCTCCCAGCGCTCGGCCCCGTACGGGGTGCGGAACAGCCGGGGCAGGGCGAGCAGCTCGCGCAGGATGGCGGCGCGGCCCGCGCGGAAGGCGTCGGCGGGGACGAAGCCGTACTCCTCGCGCACGGCGGCGGTGTAGGCGGCGTACCCGGACGGCGGCGAGGCGAGGATCGCCAGGTCGGCGTCGCACAGGACGTGCCCGTTGCGGTCGTCGCCGGCGGGCGCGTGCCCGGCGGTGAGCCGCACCAGCCGGGCCACCTCGGCCGTGCTCTCCTGGCTCAGCCCGGCCTCGGGCAGCGCCCGCTCGGCGAGCCGCGCCGACCGCTCCTCGTTCTCGGACCGGTCCGGCAGATACACGGCGTCGTGGAACCAGGCCGCCAGCCGCACCAGATCCGGGTCGTCCGCGTACTCCGCCAGCGTGTCGACGTGGTCGAGCACCGCCGTGAGATGGGTGAGCGTGTGATACCGGCGCTGCGGCTCCTGCCAGCGGGCCAGCAGCCGGTCGGCGTACGGCGACGGGTCGGGGCCGTCACCCGGGTGCCGGGCCCGCTGAAGCGAACGGGCGAAGCGGGCGCGCAGCTCGTCGAGATCGACCATGGACGCATTCTCCCGCTCGGCGGGCGCCCGGCGACCTAGCGTGGCCCCATGACTTCCATGACGGACGTACACGAGGAACGGGACCCCGAGCTGCCCGGGCGGCTGCTGACGGTCGAACGGGACGCGCTGGTCCCGCTGCTGCGCGGCCGGCCGGACGAGGACTTCGCGCGGCCGGCCACCGCCTGCCCCGGCTGGACGGTACGGGATGTGCTGGCGCACTGTTCGGCCGCGCTGACGCGGGTGGTGGAGAACCGGTTCGAGCCGGGCGTGTTCTCGGCCGAGTCCAACGACCGGGACATCGCCGAGCGGGCCGGCTGGACGAACGCGCGGATCGTGGACGAGCTGGAGCGCGGAATGACCGAGGCCGGGCCGGTGATCGCCGGGGCCGGCGGGGCGCTGGACATGATCGCGCTGGGCGAGTGGGTGCACGCGGGTGACGTCCGGGAGGCGCTCGGCGAGCCCGGGGCGTACGCCGGTGCCGGACTGCCGTACGCCCTCGACCTGCTGGCCCGGCTCACCCGGGAGCGCGGCCACGTCCCGCTCCACGCCGACCTGGACGACCGGGACGAGCCCCTGCTGCTCGGCGAGGTGAGCGGCGACCGGCCGCCGGCCCGGTTCATCGGAACCGCGCCGGTCCTCGTACGGCTCTGCTCGGGCCGTTCGACGGCGGGGCACGACTACGAGCTGGCGGGCGTGGAGCCGGGCGAACTCAGCATCTTCGGGTGAGGGGCGCCCCGTACGGGCGTAGTCTTTGATTGGACTAGACCTGTCGAGCCGTAACGCGGCTGACGAACGCCGACGAATGGGGTGTCATGAGCAAGCGTGCAGTCCTGGAGGTGATCGCCCTCGACGTCGAGGACGCGATCGCCGCCCAGGCCGGCGGCGCGGACCGCCTTGAAGTGATCACCGACATCGCCGCCGACGGGCTCACCCCGCCGACCGGCACCTTCACCGCGATCCGCGCCGCCGTCGACATCCCGGCGCGGGTGATGCTGCGGCTCGCCGACGGGTTCGCCGTGGGCGACCTCGACCGGCTCGTCGGCCTCGCCCACGAGCTGCGCGACGCCGGGGCCGACCAGTTCGTGCTCGGGTTCCTCGACCCGCACGGCGAGGTCGACGTGCCCGCCGTGGAGCGGATCGCCGCCGCCCTCGACGGCTGCCCGTGGACCTTCCACCGCGCCATCGACCACGCCGCCGACCGCGAGGCCCTGCGCAAGCAGCTCGACGGCCTGCCCGGCCTGGACACCTACCTCACCGCGGGCTCGGCGGCCGGCGTCGACGACGGACTCCCCACCCTCCTCGCCGAGGCGGCGCGGCGCGGGGAGCCCGGCTACGAGCAGCGGATCCTGGTCGGCGGCGGCCTCCGCCTCGACCACCTCCCCCACCTCCTCGCCGCCGGCCTCGACGCCTTCCACATCGGCGGCGCGGCCCGCCCCCAGGGCTGGGACGGCCCGGTGTCGCCGACGGCGGTCGCGGAGTGGCGAAAGGCACTGGACGCGGGCTGAGCCGTCCGCTGGGCAGCGAGGCCGAGCGGCGGGGCCGGCGGGCCCCGTTCGCCGGCTGGCCGAGTCGGGCTCGGCTAGCCGAGCTGATGCGGCAGCGGGGCCGTGTGGGTCACGATCAGGCCCGAGACCGCCCGGGTGAGGGTGACGTACAGGCGGCGCAGGCCGGTGCGTCCGTCGGGTTCGCCGTCGACGATCGCCTGGGGCTCGTCCAGGACCACGTAGTCGTACTCCAGGCCCTTCGCGAGCGACGCCGGGACCAGGGTCAGCCGGGTCTCCCGGGTGGTCTCCTCGCCGGGGGCCAGGCACGGGATCCCGGCCTCGGCCAGGGCCTTCGCGAGAGCCGGGACGCGGGCGTCCGCGGCGATCAGGCCGATCGAGCCCTCGCGCCGCAGCGACTCCTCGCAGGCTGCGACCACGTCCGGCGTGCCGTCGACCGGGCGCACCTCGAAGTAACCCGGATTCTCGCGGACCGAGGCCACGGGGGCGAGGCCCGGCGCGATGTGCGGGAGCAGCCGGGAGGCGTAGGCGATCACGTCCGTCGGCACGCGGAAACCGGCCGTCAGCTCCTCGATCACCGCGTCCGCCTTCCCCAGGTGCGCCAGCGCCTCCCGCCAGCCACGGGTCGCCCACGGCGTGGTGCCCTGCGCCAGATCGCCGAGCACGGTCGCGCTGCCGGTGGTGCAGCGGCGCCCCACCGCCCGGTACTGCATCGGTGACAGATCCTGCGCCTCGTCCAGCACCACGTGCCCCAGCGAGTGCGTGCGCTCCACGAGGTCCGCCGCCTCGTCGATCAGCACCGCGTCCGCCGCCGACCACTTGGCCGACTTCACGCTCCTGACCGGCTTCGCCCACAGGATCGTCTTCTGCTCGTCCGCGGAGAGGATCCCCTGCGCGTGCGCGGCGAGGAAGTCCGCGTCCGTCAGCAGCCGCAGCACCAGCTTCGCCGGGTCCACCACCGGCCAGATCGCCTTCACCGCCGCCTTCACCGCGCTGTCGCGGGCGACCGCGTCCTGCACCCGGTCGTCCGGCGCCTCGCCCGCGCGCTCCATCTGCACCAGCACCGCGTGCGCGATCCGCTGCGGCAGGGCCTTGCCGGCGGCGCCGTAACGGATGTCGCGGTCGAACAACTCGCGGACGATCTCCTCCAGTTCGTACGCCGGGACCCGCCACCGCCGCGAGCCGCGCACCACCACGACCGGCTCGGTGGGCATCGTCACGTGGGAGTAGACGGCCCGGCGCAGCACCTGGGCCATCCGCGCGTCGCCCTTCACGACGGCGGCCGCCGCGTCGTCCGTGCCGCGCACCTCGACGTGCGCCACCAGGTCGTCCACGGTGGACTGACGCACCGTCAGTTCCCCGAGCGCCGGGAGTACTTGCTCGATGTAGTGCAGGAAGGACCTGTTGGGCCCGATGACGAGCGTGCCCGTGCGGGCCAGCCGCTCGCGGTGGGCGTAGAGGAGATAGGCGACCCGGTGCAGGCCGACGGCGGTCTTCCCGGTGCCCGGACCGCCCTGCACGCACACCGTTCCGCCCAGCCCCGAGCGGACGATCTCGTCCTGCTCCGGCTGGATGGTGGCGACGATGTCCCGCATCGGGCCGACGCGCGGCCTCTCGATCTCCCGCTGGAGCAGCCTGCTGGCCCGCGCCGCCTCCGCCGGGTCCGACAGATGCTCGTCCTCGTACGCGGTCAGGTCGCCGCCCGTGTATCCGAAGCGGCGGCGCAGCCCGATGTCCATCGGGTCCTTCTTCGACGCCCGGTAGAACGGCTGGGACACCGGCGCGCGCCAGTCGACGACCATCGGGTCGCCGTCGGCGTCGTGCACATGCCGCCGCCCGATGTAGAAGCGTTCCCCCTCGGCGCCCTCGGCCCGGTCGGCGCCGGGCGCGCGCAGATAGTCCAGGCGGCCGAAGAACAGCGGGGTGTCGCTGAAGTCGGCGAGCGCCTTGATCCGCTCATCGATCTGACGCGCCAGGATCTGGGCGTCCACCCAGTTCGCGGTGGCGTCACGCAGGTCCAGCGACTCGACGTCCTCGCGCATCGCGCGCAGTGCCGCACGGGAGGCGGCGAGATGGGCGCGCTCTCGGGAGAGCGGGTCGGCGTGGGCCGGCGGGGCGGTGGGGGCTGACGCCGGGTCTGAGGGAGCTGTGGGGGCCGCGGGGTCGGCGGGGCCGGCGGTGGACAAGGGGGTGCCTCCGGATGGACCTGCGTGGGCGGGTGGCTGCGGGATGCCGACCGGTTTCCGTCCGGACGGCGGCGCTCCGTGGCGGAGGCGGGCAAGAGCGGAGATTTTAGAGGAGCGACGGAGACGGCGGCCAACGCTTTTCGCACGCCCCTCCGCCCCCTCGCCGCACCTGTCCCTCCGCCCCCGCCGCACCCGCTGACGCGCCCCCTCCCGCGCCCCTGGCGCGCTCTGCTTCCTCCTCGCGGTGTACGGCCCTCCCGGGCCCCCTAGGGGGCGAAGCCGACCAGAGACCGATGCGGCCCTTATGTCCGGGAATCCACCATGGAGACATGAGTGCAGCAGCCATCAACCCCGCACCGGCCCCCGTCCGGCCCCCGGCCGGCGCGACCGCCGTCGCCGGCAGCCACCGGCACCGCCTCGGTGACGCGCTCCGCGCCGTGAAGGTCTTCGCGGGCGCCGCCTTCGACGTGATCATCCTCGGGGAGTACGGCGAGGAGGCGGGAGTCCGCCGCCCGTGACGGTCTAGGGTCACCGCGTGACCCGCCGTGCGCGCAGCGCGACTCCCTGGATCCTCCTCGCGTTCTCCCTCACGGCGTTCGCCGTGCTGTGCGTGGTCCAGCGCATCCCCATGGCCGACGCGCTGGTCTACCAGGCGGAGGGCGAGGCGGTCCTCGACGGCCGTGATCTGTACGGTTTCACGGTCACCGAGTGGCATCTCCCGGCTACCTACCCGCCCTTCGCGGCCCTTCTCTTCACCCCCACGGCCTGGCTCACCCCGGCCGCCCTGAAAGCGGTCTTCCTGGTGGGCAACACCCTGCTGCTCGCCTGCCTGGTGCACCTCTCCGCCCGCCTGGCCGCCCTGCCCCCGCGCCTGCCCGCCCTGTGCGCGGCGACGGCCCTCGCGCTCTGGCTGGAGCCCGTCTTCCAGACCCTGCTGTTCGGACAGATCAACCTCGCCCTGGCCTGCCTGGTGCTGTGGGACCTGACCCGGCCGGACGGCGCCCGCGGCAAGGGCGTGGCGGTGGGGATCGCGGCCGGGATCAAACTGACTCCGGCCCTCTTCGTCCCGTACCTGCTGCTCACCGGCCGCCGGCGCGAGGCGGCGGCCGCGACGGCGGCGCTCGCCGGAACCGTCCTGCTCGGCGCTCTGCTCCTGCCCGCCGCGAGCGCCGACTTCTGGCTGCGCCGCCTCTACGAGACCGGCCGGGTGGGAAAGCCGTGGATCGTCGACAACCAGTCCCTGCAGGGCCTGGCGGCACGGCTGCTGGGCGACCCGGCGCCGGGCCCGGCGTGGTGGCTCCCGGCGCTCCTGACGGCGGCGGGCGGCCTGTGGCTGGCGGCCCGCGCGAACGACGACCGCCACGGCGTCCCGCTCACCGCGCTGACCGCCCTCCTGGTGTCCCCGGTCAGCTGGTCCCACCACTGGGTGTGGTGCGTCCCGCTGATCGCGGTGCTCCTGGCGGACGGCCGCCCCCGTCTGGCGGCGGCCACCGTCCTCGTCTTCACCGCCCGCACCCTGTGGCTGGTTCCCCACGAAGGTTCCCTGGACCTCCGCCTTCCGTGGTGGCAACAGCCGCTGGCCTCGCCGTATCCGCTGGTGGGCCTGGCGGTGCTGGTGCTGCTGCGCCCTCAGCTCTCCGTCAGCAGCTCGTCCGCGTCCATGATCCGGTACGCGTAGCCCTGTTCGGCGAGGAAGCGCTGGCGGTGGGCGGCGAAGTCCTGGTCGATGGTGTCGCGGGCGACGACGGAGTAGAAGTGCGCCTGGTGGCCGTCCGCCTTGGGGCGCAGGACGCGGCCGAGGCGCTGGGCCTCCTCCTGGCGGGAGCCGAAGGTGCCGGAGACCTGGATGGCGACGGTGGCCTCGGGCAGGTCGATGGAGAAGTTGGCGACCTTGGACACCACCAGGACGCTGATCTCGCCCTGCCGGAAGGCGTCGAACAGCTTCTCGCGCTGGACGTTGCTGGTCTCGCCCTTGATCACGGGCGCACCGAGGTGTTCGCCGAGTTCGTCGAGCTGGTCGATGTACTGGCCGATCACGAGGATCTGCTGTCCGGCGAAGCGCCGCACGATCGCCTCGGTCACCTTCCGCTTGGTCGCGGTGGTGGCGCAGAACCGGTACTTCTCCTCCGCCTCGGCCGTCGCGTACGCCAGCCGCTCGGAGTCGGTGAGGTTCACCCGGACCTCGACGCAGTCGGCGGGCGCGATGTACCCCTGCGCCTCGATCTCCTTCCACGGCGCGTCGAACCGCTTGGGCCCGATGAGGGAGAACACGTCGGACTCGCGGCCGTCCTCGCGCACCAGCGTCGCGGTCAGCCCGAGCCGGCGCCGCGCCTGGAGGTCGGCGGTGAACTTGAAGACGGGCGCCGGCAGCAGATGCACCTCGTCGTAGACGATCAGGCCCCAGTCCCGCGAGTCGAACAGCTCCAGGTGCGGGTAGACGCCCTTCCGCCTGGTCGTGAGCACCTGGTACGTGGCGATGGTGACCGGCCGGATCTCCTTGCGCGTCCCGCTGTACTCACCGATCTCGTCCTCGGTCAGCGAGGTCCGCTTCACCAGCTCGTGCTTCCACTGCCGCGCGGAGACGGTGTTGGTGACGAGGATCAGCGTCGTCGACCGGGCCTGGGCCATCGCCCCGGCCCCGACCAGCGTCTTTCCGGCACCGCACGGCAGGACGACGACACCGGACCCGCCGTGCCAGAAGTTCTCCACGGCCTGCCGCTGGTACGGCCGCAGCGCCCAGCCGTCCTCGGCCAGGTCGATCGGGTGAGCCTCGCCGTCCACGTACCCGGCGAGGTCCTCGGCCGGCCAGCCCAGCTTGAGCAGCGTCTGCTTGATCTGCCCGCGCTCCGAGGGGTGCACGACGACCGTGTCCGGGTCGATCCGCTCGCCCACCAGCGGGGCGATCCGCTTGGAGCGCAGCACCTCCTCCAGCACCGGCCGGTCGGTGGCGGTCAGCACCAGCCCGTGCGCGGGGTGCTTGACCAGGGACAGCCGCCCGTACCGGTCCATGGTCTCGGCGATGTCGACGAGCAGCGCGTGCGGCACCGGGTAGCGGCTGTACTCGACCAGCGCGTCCACCACCTGCTCGGCGTCGTGCCCGGCCGCCCGCGCGTTCCACAGCCCGAGCGGCGTCACCCGGTAGGTGTGGATGTGCTCGGGCGCCCGCTCCAGTTCCGCGAACGGCGCGATGGCCCGACGGCAGTCGTCGGCCCGCTCGTGGTCGACCTCGAGCAGCAGAGTCTTGTCCGACTGGACGATCAGCGGTCCGTTCACGTACGTACACCCTTCCGCGCGGCCAAACGTCCAGTGTGCCTGATCCACGGCGGTACGGCGGGTGCTGCCGCCGACTGTTCCTACAGGATGTCTATTCAGCCCTGCGGGTGGCGGCGTTCGGCCGTACGGCGGGGCGATGCGAAGAATGGCGCAGTGTGCAGACCATGACGCGTACGCCGCCTCCGCCGACCGCCACGCTCGGATACGCCCTTTTCGCCACACGCTGGCTCCAGGCTCCGCTCTACTTCGGCCTGGTCGTCGTGCAGGGCGTCTACGTCTACAAGTTCTTCAACGAACTCTGGACGTTGGTCGTGCGGTGCGTGAGCGGCCGGGCCGACGAGACGTATGTGATGCTCGCGGTGCTGAAGCTGGTCGACGTGGTGATGATCGCGAACCTGCTGATCATGGTGATCGTCGGCGGCTACGAGACGTTCGTCTCCCGTATCGGCCTCCAGGGCCACCGCGACCAGCCGGAATGGCTCTCGCACGTCAATCCGAACGTGCTGAAGGTCAAGCTCGCCACCGCCATCGTCGGCATCTCGTCGGTCCATCTGCTCCAGATGTTCGTGGACGTGCACCACACGGAACGCCACGACCTGCTGTGGGGCACGGTGATCCACATGGCGTTCATCGTGTCGGCCGCGATCCTCGCGTACATGTCGGGGCCGATGCTGGCGCGCTCCGAGCACCCCCCCAAGGAGCACCCCCACCCCGGCGCCGCCACCGACCCCGACCCGGTGGCCGGCGAACCGGCCACCGCCCCCACCGTTCCCCTCCCGATCCCCGCCCAGGCCGGTCCGCCCGTGCGGGAGCCGCACGCCGAGGACCGGATCCGGGACGCCGCCTTCCCCGCCCGCAAGCAGCTGGAGGACTTCGACACCGGGTATCCGCGCGTCTTCGACCGGGACGCGGTGGCCCGGCTCGGCAAGCTGGACTTCGTCGCCGCCCGTCGCAACGTGGTGTTCACCGGCGCCCCCGGCACCGGCAAGACCCACCTCGCCATCGGGCTCGGGCTGCGCGCCTGCCAGGCCGGGCACCGGGTGCTGTTCGCGACCGCCGCCGAGTGGGCGGACCGGCTGGCGGCGGCGGAGGCCGCCGGGCGGCTCGCGGAGGAGCTGACCGGGCTCGACGACGTTCCCCTCCTCATCGTCGACGAGGTCGGCTACGTCCCCTTCGGCGCGGACGCCGCGCGGCTGCTGTTCCGGCTGGTCGCCCACCGCTACGAGCGCGGCTCGCTGATCGTGACCAGCGACCGCCCGCTGGAGCGCTGGCACGAGGTCTTCGACGGCCCGTCCGTCCCGGCGATGGTGGACCGCCTCGCCCACCACGCGGAGACCGTACGCCTCGAAGGGGACAGCTACCGCAAGCGCCCGGCTACTTCAGCGTGGGCAGAGCGATCGTATTGATCAGCGGTCCCTCGATGGTCACCCCCTCCGTGACCAGCGGTTCCCCTCCGACGGCCGGCAGCGGCAGCGGCGCCGCGGCTGCGGACGCCTGCGGGGCCGGCGCGCCGACCAGCGCGACGGCCGAGATCAGCGCGGCGACGGCGAGCGCGGCGGCGGTGGAGCGGGCGCGGGGGGCGGGGGCGGTGGGTTCGGAGCACATGGGACGTCAGGGCCTTTCGAGCGAGCGAGAAGGGGGATGGTCCGGCGGGCCGGTCCCGGAGGGGCGGACGGGACCGGCCCGGTTCCGGGGTGCGGATCAGACCGGCGGCGTCTCGAGGACGAACCCGGCGATGTCGATGCCGATGGCCGCGGCCTGGGTGGTCAGGGCGCCGAACATCAGGGCGGCGGCGGAGAGAACGGTGGCCACTCGACGGGCTGCGCGCATGGGGGACTTCCTTTCGGCTGTGCCACCCGAGCCGCCCGCCGGGCGGCCCGGGCTCGATGCGTGATCAGGACAACCGGTGGCTGCCCGGCGCCCGCCGCCGGAATGCGACAGGCCCGGAAAGCTCCCTCATGGGTGGGAAAAACCCGGCGTGGCGTGCATGAATCCGGGCGTACACCCCCGCGGGTGACCGTCGCCGGGCACCGAGGTCAGACCTCGTCCTCCGCCAGCTCCGCCACACCCGTGATCCGGTGCAGCGCGAAGGTGCGGACCTCGTCCGCGGTGTGGTCGTACGCCGTCACGAAGCCGCCCTCGACCCGCACCGGGGCGATCACCCGCTGGCTCGCCGCGCCCTCCGCGTTCACATAGCCGATCCACAGCGCCTGCCCGGTGAGGACGGCGGCCTGCACGGTGGCCAGGGTCTCGGCGGAACTGGTGCGCGGCGGCTCACCGCCCGGGGCCGGGGCATCGGTGCCCGAGGCCTCGCCGGGGCCCGGCTTGCGCGGGGCGGTGGCGGCCAGGTCGCCCGCCTTGATCGCCCGGAGCGCGGCGGTGAGGAGTGTCGTGTCGGGCACCGGGGGGCCCTCCGGCACCGGTTCGGGCGCGGTGCGCGGCGGGGTGCGGTGGGCGTGCGCGCGGGTGATCAGCACGTCGCCCTCGGCGGACTCGGCGGCCGGGGCGAAGCCCATCGCGCGCAGCCCCTCCAGCAGGGCGGCGGGGTCGGCCTGCGCGGCCAGCACGGTCGGCGCGAGCCGGCGCAGCCGCAGCCCCGCGGAGCGTTTGTCGGCCAGGATCTCGTTGAGCAGCGCGTCGTCGTCGCAGCGGACGTACGCGGAGGCGGCGCCGACCCGCAGATGGCCGTGCCTGCGGGCCACGTCGTCGATCAGGTAGGCGAGCGGCTGCGGCACCGGGGTGCGGGAGTGCTCGGCGAGGAAGGCGTGCAGGTCGCTGGCGCTGCGGCCGGCGTCCAGGGCCCGGCGTACGGAGGCGGGGGTGAAGCGGTAGACGGTCGCCCCGCCCTTGGACTCGACGTCGGCGAGCACGCCCAGCGCCTCGGCCAGCGGCCGGTGCAGCGGGCCGGGTGCCACGGCCGTGAGGTCGGCCTGGAGCAGTACGTGGTCCAGCGGCTCGGGCAGCAGCGGCGCGAGCAGCCGGACGGCGGCGGCGGTGGCCACGGCCTGTCCGGCGGGGGAGAGGGGTTCGGGCGGTGCGGGGGCGGGGTGGCGGTGGTGGTGCACGGGGAGCTTGTCGCCGGGGCCCTCCGGCTCGGGCGCGGGCGCGTGCTCCGGCGCGTGCGCGGGTGCGGGTGCCCCGAGCAGGGCCCGCCCGTGCCCGGACAGCGCCCCGCGCCCCGTCACACCCAGCAGCTCGGCCTCCGCCAGCGTCCACCGCGCGAGCCGCGCCCGCAGATCCTCCTCGGTGTCCCGGCCGCCCCGCGAGGGCCGCTCCCAGCGCAGGCGGGCGAGCACCGCCTCGGCATCGGGCGCCGCGCCTTCCGGCAGGGCGGCGAGCAGGCCGAGCACCCGGTGCCGTACCTCCGGCGCGGCCGAGCGGTCGAGGCCGGGGCCGAGCGCGGACAGGGCGCGCTCCTTGGCGTCCCGCCCGCCGACCAGACCGGGCGTGCGGGTGGCGGCCAGCCAGGCCTCGGCGAGCCGGCCCCAGCGTTCGGCGGCGGGCCGCTCCAGCCACTCGTCGTAGGCCGGGGTCGCGGCGTACCGCTCGTCGGCCTCCCCGTCGGAGGCGATCAGTCCGGCGGCGTAGGCCAGCTCCACCCAGAAGGCGGCGACCGGCTCGGAGACGTCGAGGGCGACGGCGGTGCGCTTCAGGTCGCGCACGCTCAGCCCGCCGGCCCGCAGCACCGCCGGGCCGCCCCCGTCCCACTCCTTCAGCAGCTCCTCCACGGTGGCCAGCGCGGTCAGCGCCTGTCCGGCCGCCGTCGCGTCCACAACCTGTGGACGGTGCGTGGCGGCCGGCTTCACGGCGGGCGGCACCGGCTCGGGCGCCCGGTGCGCGCGCCCGGCGCGCAGATGCAGAGCCACCTCTCGTGGCAGGACGACCGTCCCGGGCGCGGTCGGCAGCAGCAGCCCCCGGTCCAGCAGCCAGCGCAGCCGGGGCGCCGGGTCCGCGGTGACCTGGCCGTACGGCGGGCCCCACACCAGCCGTTCCAGCACGTGGAGCGACTCCTCCGGGGCGCCGGCGAGCAGCGCGCGCATCCGGGAGCGGTCGGAGAACAGCGCGGTCAGCGAGGCCACCGCGGAGACCGAGTCGTGGGTGGACGGCAGCCCCGCCTCCGCCACGATCTCCTGGATCCGGCCCGGCGACATACCGGCGGTCGCC
The DNA here is from genome assembly GCF_035645055.1 of Streptomyces sp. GTDB lineage: Bacteria > Actinomycetota > Actinomycetes > Streptomycetales > Streptomycetaceae > Streptomyces. The sequence goes on from NZ_DASQNH010000097.1 coordinate 34,112, forward strand.
TCCTGCACCGTCGGTCCGAGCCCCGTCGGCGACGGGTGCTGCGGCGACGGCGCGAGCAGTTCGCGCGCGGTGCGCACCAGCCGCAGCCGCTCGTCGTCGCCCCATACCAGCGCCTGCTCGCGCAGCACGCGCACGGCGCGGGGCAGCGCCGCCGCCACGGCCGGATCACCGCCGTCGCCCGCCATCAGACCGAGCACCTGGGCGTACGGCACCGGGTCCGGGGCCACGGCCAGCGCCTGCGCCGTCTGGAGCGTGAACCGGTCCAGCCGCTCCAGGGCGCGGACCACCGAGGCCCGGGTGCCCGCCCGGGTGGCCAGCTGGGTCAGATCCGTGGGCACGGGCGTGATGAGGTCGGGACGGCTGCGCAGGAGCGCGGCAAGGGAGTCGTCGTCCCGGGCGCGGAGCGCTTCCGCGAGGGACCGGGGGGCCGCGGGCTTCTCCTCGGTGCTCATCCGGTCAACGGTAGCGGGTGCGGGGTCAGCGCCCCAGGCACGCGCGGGGCCCGGCGCCGGCCGGGCGATGCCCGAGCAGACGGGCCGTCGCGCGCCCGCCCCTGCGCTAACGTCGTCACCCGGGGAATCCGGCGTAAACCGGAAATCGGCACACCCGCCCCGGAGGGGACAGCGTGGGCATCGAGAGCGACAAGGTCGTCTACGAGTATCTGAGCCGCGTCGGCGACGTGGCGCAGCAGCGGCAGCTGCCCTCCGCCGACCGGATGCGGCTGGTCAGCCAGTTGCGGGACGAGATCGACCGGCGGCGGGCGAAGGCACCGGTGGACAGCCCCGCCGCGGTCCGCCGGATCATCGACCGGCTGGGCAGCCCCGACGACGTGGTGACGGCGGCGGGCGACCGCGGGGCGCGGACCGCTCCGGAGCCGCCACGGGCCGCGGTGCCGGTCCAGCGGGAGGAGAAGGCCGCGGTCCGGGAGCGCCGCGCGAAGAAGTCCGCGGAGAGTCCGGGCAAGCCACCGCGAGGTCTGCCCAGGAGCCTGCGCCGGGTCGTCCCCCGCCCCCGCCCCGCCGAACCGGAGCGTCCGGTCGGGGACGCCCCTTCCCCGCCCCACCTCGCGAGCCTGTACGAACTCGGGGACGGCACGGCCCAGCCGGACTGGTGGCGGGTGGACGGCACCCCGTTCGGCGCGGGGGAGGCGGTGCCGGGCTTCGTCGGCGGGGTGGAGATCCCCGAGCTGCTGAAGCCGCCGCCGACGGACGAGGAAGCGCCCGGGAAGCGGCCGGTGCCGATCGAGTCCGACGACGAGGAAGCGGAGGAGGAGCGGGCTCCCCGGCGCCGCTTCCTGCCGTCCGCCGGCACGTGGAACAACCCGCTGCTGCTCCTCGCCGCCGCCCTCCTGGTCGCCGGGGCGGCCCTGGGCCACCTCCTGGTCCTCGCCCTCGGCTGGCTCATCGTCTACCTCTCCCGCCGCCTCACCCAGACCGAGATCAAGTGGGCGGTCGTGTTCCTCCCCGCCCTGGCCGTCGCGGGCGGCTTCACCTGGCTCTGGGGCCGCACGGAGGGCCGCTGGGGGGACCCGATCCCCGAGGGCGGGATGGGCGCGGCGATCGGTGAGACCTGGCCCTGGGTGCTGCGGGGAGCGGCTCTCGCCTCGGCGGCGTTCCTGGTCTGGCGCTCCCGGAAGCAGCGCTAGGGGGTGTCTCGTCGCGCCGGGCCGCGCGCCCCGTCTCCGGGCCGGACCCACCCGGCACAATGACCCGCATGGCCTACACCCCCGCGCGCCCCGCCCCCACCGTCGGCTTCGACCTCGACATGACCCTGATCGATTCGCGCCCCGGTATCCGCGCCTGCTACCGGGCGCTCGCCGAGCGCACGGGCACGTTCATCGACGCCGACCTCGCGGTGACCCGCCTGGGCCCGCCGCTGGCGCGGGAGCTGGCGAACTGGTTCCCGGAGGCGGAGGTCCCGGCCATGGCCGATCTGTACCGGTCGATGTATCCGGGGTACGCCATCGCCCCCACCCCCGCCCTCCCCGGCGCCCGCGAGGCGATCGCCGCGGTCCGGGCGTCCGGCGGGCGCGCGGTGGTCGTCACCGCGAAGTACGAGCCGAACGCCAAGCTGCACCTGGAGCACCTCGGCATCGAGCCGGACGCGGTGGTCGGCGACCTGTGGGCGGAGGCCAAGGCGGTGGCGCTGCGCGAGCACGGCGCGGGGGTCTACGTCGGCGACCACCTGGGCGACATCCGGGCGGCCCGGGCCGCCGGCGCCCTGTCGGTGACGGTGGCGACCGGACCGTTCGGCGCGGACGAGCTGCGCGCGGCCGGTACGGACGTGGTGCTCGCCGGCCTGACCGCGTTCCCGGAGTGGCTGGCCGGTTACCTGGCCGACGCCCCGGAGGCCTCCCGCGCCTGACGGCGCCCGGCGGCGACGGCTCGCAGCACTCCGGCGCCGGCGATCAAAAATCCGACGCCCATGAGCATGCTCAGTGCGAACATGTACGTCGGAAACGGCGTCGTGCCGAGGAACAACGGGGCCACCGTGACCAGGGTGGCCACGGCACCGAGGAAGAACACGACGGCTCCGGTACGGACCAGCCGGTCACCGGGCGCGGCGGAATTCGATGGGGTTTTGTCTCGCACCGCACCAGGGTAGTTCCCAGCGCGAGGGGAACAACCGGGCGACGTCTTGTCAGCGGCCCCGGGACCATTAGCCTTGGTACCGGCGGGTCAGTGACGACCCGCTCTAGTGCTATCAAGAGCCGTTTCCGAAGCAGTTTTCCGACGAGTACGAGGACGAGGACAGACGTGCCTACCGGCAAGGTCAAGTGGTTCAACAGCGAGAAGGGCTTCGGCTTTCTCTCCCGTGACGACGGCGGTGACGTCTTCGTCCATTCCTCGGTTCTCCCCAACGGAGTGGAGACGCTCAAGCCGGGCCAGCGCGTGGAATTCGGCGTCGTCGCCGGTCAGCGCGGCGACCAGGCCCTTTCGGTGACCCTGCTGGAACCGACCCCGTCGGTGGCCGCCGCGCAGCGCAAGAAGCCGGACGAGCTGGCCTCGATCGTCCAGGATTTGACGACCCTGCTGGAGAACATCACCCCGATGCTGGAGAAGGGCCGTTACCCGGACAAGGTCTCCGGCAAGAAGATCGCCGGACTGCTCCGCGCGGTCGCCGACCAGCTCGACGTATGACGTTGTAGACCCGTCAAGGGAATTCCAGCGCGTCCGGGCCGAGGGGCGGCAGCAGTCCCTCGGCCGCCGCGCGCGTGAGCAGCCCGCGGACCGCCGCGTAGCCGTCCTCGCCGAGGTCGGCGGTGAACTCGTTGACGTACAGCCCGATGTGCTGGTCGGCGACGGCCGGGTCCATCTCCTGGGCGTGTTCCATGACGTAGGGCCGGGAGGCCTCGGGGTCGTCCCACGCGGCCCGTACGGACGTCCGGATCGCGTCGGCGAGCCGCCGCAGGGTGTCCGCGCCCAGCGACCGCTTGGCGATGATCGCGCCCAGCGGGATCGGCAGCCCGGTGGTGTTCTCCCAGTGCTCGCCCATGTCGGCGAGCTTGTGCAGTCCGTAGTTCCGGTAGGTGAACCGGGCCTCGTGGATGACGAGTCCGGCGTCCACCCTGCCGTCCCGCACGGCCGGCATGATCTCGTGGAACGGCATCACCACGATCCGCCCGACCCCGCCGGGCACGGTGTCCGCCGCCCACAGCCGGAACAGCAGGTACGCCGTCGACTTCTCGCTGGGCACGGCGACCGTACGGCCCCTCAGGTCCGCCCCGGTGCCCGCCTCCCGGGTGAGCACCAGCGGCCCGCAGCCCCGCCCCAGCGCGCCGCCGCAGGGCAGCAGGGCGTACTCGTCGAGGACGTACGGCAGAACGGCGTACGACACCTTCAGCACGTCGAACTCGCCGCGCTCGGCCATGCCGTTGGTGAGGTCGATGTCGGCGAACGTCACGTCCGGCGCGGGGACGCCGGGGACACGGCCGTGGGCCAGGGCGTCGAAGACGAAGGTGTCGTTCGGGCAGGGGGAGTACGCGATCCGCAGCTTCTCACCGGTCATGTCGGTCATGTGCGGTCCAGCCTTCCAGTACGGGTGCCAGCTTCCCGAAGCCGTCCGCCAGCGCGTCCAGCGCCTCGCCGATCCGCCAGGCGGCGCGGTCGCGCGGGCCCACCGGGTTGGAGACGGCCCGCAGCTCCAGCACGGGCACCCCGTGCGCGGCGGCGGCCTCGGCGACGCCGAAGCCCTCCATGGCCTCGGCGAGCGCCCGCGGGTGGCGCGCGCGCAGCGCGGCGGCGCGGGCGGCGGTGCCGGTGACCGTGGAGACGGTCAGGACCGTGCCGGCGCGGGCCCCGGTGGCCGTCGCGACGTCCCGGACGAGCGCCGCGGGGCAGCGGTGGGTGATCGTGCCGAAGCCCAGCTCGGTGACCGGCAGGAAGCCGTCGGGGGTCTCGGCGCCGAGGTCGGCCGCGGTGATCTCGTCGGCGACCACCAGCGAGCCGACGGGCGCCCCGGGGGCGAAGCCGCCGCCGATCCCGGCGGAGACCACCAGGGTGAAGGGGCGGCCGTCGCGGGCGGCCTCGGTGAGGGCGGTCGCCACACAGGCGGCGGCGCGGGCGGGACCCACACCGGCCGCGACGACCCGCCCGGTGGTTCCGGGGAGGGTCCGGGCCACCGCGTCCCGCTCGGCGGGGACCGCGGTGGCCACCAGGACCCGGGGTACGGCGGACGTGGTCAGGAGTCCTTCTTCAGCTTGAAGTTCCACAGACCGGTGGCCTCGGTCTCGCCCTCACGGATGGAGACGAGCGTGGAGTCGCCCTGGGCGCCGTACTGGGCGTTGAAGAACACGCTGCCCGGAATGGTCCGGTACGTCTTCTTGCTGGCGTCGGTGAGCGGCTGACCGTTCATCAGGATCGTCCAGCCCTCGTCCGCGATCTCCGGGTCGACACCGAAACGTACGGTCTCGTCCGGATCGACGGTGATGGACTTGATGTCCGTGTCCTTGAGGCACTGGGCCAGCGCCCGCGCCTTCAGGACCTTGCCGTCCTGGTAGCAGGTCGCCTCGGCGTTGACCGAGTCCGAACCGACCGTGATCGTCGAGACCGGCGTCGGCTTGTCGCAGGCCGACAGGACAAGCAGTCCGGCGGAAACGGCGCCGGCGACGGCGACGGCGCGGCGGCGTCGCCCAACACTGTGTTGAGTAGCGGCTTCGCCGCGGGGCAGCGTGGTCATGGCCGAAGGCTATCGGGCGCACGGGGAACCCCGCCCAGGTGGGGTACGAGCCGTGGCGTGGGTTACGCCACTCGCGTGCGCGGCCGGCCGCCCTGCCGGGCCGAGCCGAGCAGCCCCCGCGCGGTCGTCAGCCAGCCCGCGGCCAGCACCGCGGCGGCCACCGCGAGGCCCAGGGCGCCGTTCAGCGGCATCACGATGCCGACCGCTCCGCCCAGCACCCAGGCCATCTGGAGCAGCGTCTCCGAGCGGGCGAACGCCGAGGTGCGCACCTGCTCCGGCACGTCCCGCTGGATCAGCGCGTCCAGGCTCAGCTTGGCCAGGGCCTGCGAGAATCCGGCCACCGCGGCCAGGCAGGCCACCAGGAACGCCCCGAAGAAGACCGACGCGGTGACCGCCACGCCCAGGTCCACCGCGATCACCGTGACGACGATGATCTCCGGCGCGCGGGCCTTCAGCGCCGCCCCCACCGCCGTACCGCAGGCGTTCCCGATGCCCGCCGCCACCGCCACGATGCCCAGCGACACGGCGGCGCTCTGCCCGGTCAGCGGGTGCTCGCGCAGCAGGAAGGCCAGGAAGAAGATCAGGAAACCGGCCAGCCAGCGGGTGGTGGCGTTCACCACGAGGGCGTGGGTGACCGCGATGCCGACCGTCCGCAGCCCCGGGCGCTTGACCGGCTTGCGGTGCGGGCCGTGCAGATGCTCGGCGTCCGCCGCGAGCAGCGCGGTGTCCTCGCCCTTGGCCGAGTCGACCTTCCGCGGCAGCGAGAAGGACAGGAACGTCCCGGCGACGAAGAGCACGAAGGCGCCGTAGAGCGGCCAGCGCGGACCCAGGGCCTGCAACCCCGCCCCGACCGGGGCCGCCACGCCCGTGGCCAGCAGCCCGCCGAGGGTCACCCGGGAATTCGCCTTGACCAGCGAGAAGCCCGGCGGCAGCAGCCGTGGCACGACGGCACTGCGCACCACCCCGTACGCCTTCGACGCGACCAGCACCCCCAGCGCGGCCGGATACAGCTGGAGGCTGCCGGAGATCACCGCCCCCGACAGCACCAGGGCGAGCAGCGCCCGCGCGAGCATCGCGCACGCCATGGCGGCCCGGCGGCCGTGCGGGACGCGGTCGAGCAGCGGCCCGATCACCGGCGCGAGCAGCGTGAAGGGCGCCATCGTGATCGCCAGGTACAGCGCGACCCGCCCCCGCGCCTCGTCGGTCGGCACGGAGAAGAACACGGTGGAGGCGAGAGCCACGGTGATCATGACATCCCCGGCGCCGTTCACCGCGTGCAGCTCGATCAGCTTGCCCAGGCCCGACTCGCCCGCGCCGTGCGCGTGCGTCGCCTTCCTGATGCCGCGCGCGGTCCCGGTCACCGGCAGGTGCAGGGCACGCCCGACCGCGCGGAGCGGTCCGCCCCTGCGGTCCGCTCCGCTGCCTCGGCTGCTCCCTTTGGCCCCACCGGTCCCGGCCGGGCCCTCGGGCGTCCTCGCGGCTGCCACCCCGTCATAGTGCCCCGAGAACGGCCGGAGTAGCGGGGTTACGGCGCGGATCACGACGAACTCGACGGGGTCGGGGCGGGCGGCGGTGTAGGCCAAGTGCACGGGAACAGGTAGCGTGCGTAGCGCGCCGTGGCGAACGTTCTCGGCCGCGCGCCTCACCGGCATCCCGCAGAATGGATGACGTAGGTGTGCCCGAGAGCGTGAGGACACGGACGTCGACGCGGCCCCCAGGTCCGCTCCGTCCGCCGCCCCCACCGCCTCAAGGCAAGGCGCACCCGTAAGACGGCGTAGGAGAGAAGCGATACCTGTGAGCGCAGCGACAACGCGAAGCCGCACCCCCGACCGCCTGTGCGCCGAGGCCGTCGACCTCGCCCGCGCCGCCGCCGAGGAGGCCGCCGCGCCCGGGGTCGTCGGCGAGCATGCCGGGCTGGTCTCCGAGGGTGACCGCGTTGTCACGCACTTCTTCGAGTGCAAGGAGCTGGGCTACCGCGGCTGGCGCTGGGCCGTCACGGTCGCCCGCGCCTCCCGCGCCAAGATCGTCACGGTCGACGAGGCCGTCCTCCTCCCCGGCCCCGACGCCGTCCTGGCCCCCGAATGGGTGCCGTGGAGCGAACGCCTGCGCCCCGGCGACATGGGCCCCGGCGACCTCCTGCCCACCGACGCGGACGACCTGCGCCTGGAGCCGGGCTACACCGGCGAGGACGAGCCGCTGCCGAACTCCCCCGTCTCGGGGGACATGGCCGAGCTGGTCGAGGCCGAGGACGTGGAGGTGACGGCCGGCACACCCGCCCACCTCCCCCAGACGCCCACCCGCGGCACCATCGCCGCGATCGCCGAGGAACTCGGCCTGCGCCGCGCCCGCGTCCTGTCCCGCTACGGCCTGCACACCGCCGCCGACCGCTGGGAGGAGGCGTTCGGCCCGAAGACCCCCATGGCCCAGGCGGCCCCCGCCGCCTGCGTCAGCTGCGGCTTCCTCCTCCGCATCGGCGGCTCCCTCGGCCAGGCCTTCGGCGTCTGCGCGAACGAGTTCTCCCCGGCGGACGGCCGCGTGGTCTCCCTGGCCTACGGCTGCGGCGGCCACTCGGAGGCCGCGATCATGCCGAAGCCCCCGCGCCCCGCCCCGCCGGTCATCGACGAGACCCGCGTCGACCCGTTCCCCCTCCGCCCGGCCCGCGACTCGGGCTCGGTCCCGGACGTGACGGACGAGGAGACGGCGGAGCTGGGCCACTCGTAAGAGGTGGCCCTTCCAGGTGATTTCCGTCACAGTTCCGCATGTCTCGCCGGCGAAGACCTCCTCGGCTCAGTACCCCGGACCCGTGGCCTGGGAGCCGCCCGCTGCTCGGCCAGTGTCGTGCTTCCGCGACCCGAGTGAAGGGCGCTGCGCGTCGGCTCCGCCGATGGCCCTCCGGGCCACCCTTGACTCGGCTCGCTCCGGCACGGGTGAGAAGCGAGCGGGCGGCCCAGGGAAAGCGGGGGCCAGGTGGGCCCGTGTGCCGCGAGCCGGACTGCTGGCCTGGGAGGGCTACGCGTCAGCGCCGCACCGGCACGCCGGGTTGGCCAAGCGGCGGTCGGGAGGACTTGGGCCGGCCACATGGCCGGCGCAGTGTGACATCAGCCCCCTGCCCCGAGGGCTTCCCCTCCCGCCCGCTGCCCAAAGGTTCCAATCGCCCGCCAGCCGTGCGTGACCGCGTTCCACGCCAGCTGCGCCACGATCAGCGTCGCCGGGTCCAACGGCAGGTCCGAGGAGCGAAGTTGCCCGGCGGCCAGCAGTCGGGCGAGGCGGGCTCCGCGGGGTGTGGAGGACAGCTGGACGCTGAAGTTGCGGACGGGGGTGACGGTTTCCTGGTTCACGTCACTCAGCGTGGCCGCGCGTGCGTACCGTGAGTGGTGACGTGAGTACGTACTCGATTCGCGAGGCCTCCGCCGGGGACGCCTTCGGACCGGCGTGGTTCAAGAGCAGCTGCAGCGGCGGCAGCAACGGCGAGTCTGCGTCGAAGTGGCCACCACCACCACCCCTGCAACCATCCACATCCGTGACTCCGAGCAGAGCAACGGCCCCCGCCGAGCAGAGCAACGGCCCCCGCCTCACCCTCACCCCGGAGGCCTGGTCGGACTTTCTGACCTACGCGTCCAGCGACCAGTCGGGACCCTCGCTCACGGTACCTTCGTCCTCTCGTCACGAGGAGGAGAAGGCAACGTGAGCAAGTACGTGCGGCCGGCGGCCGAGGGGGCCGATCCGTTCGGGACGGGGCGGCTGCGGCGCGGGGTGTTGGACGCGTGGGCGACCAGTCCGGCGAGGTTCCGGGAGGACGCCAACGCCGAGGAGGACCTGGTCCTCGGCGGGTACCGGGACCGGCTCGTCGTCGAGCTGGCGCAGAACGCAGCCGACGCCGCCGCGCGCGCGAACGTGCCCGGGCGGTTGCGGCTCACCCTCCGGGACGGGGTGCTCGTCGCCGCGAACACGGGCGCTCCGCTCGACGCGGCCGGGGTCGAGTCCCTGTCCACCTTGCGGGCCTCGGCCAAACGGGACACCCATGACCGGGCCGTCGGGCGGTTCGGCGTCGGGTTCGCCGCCGTGCTCGCCGTGACCGACGAGCCCGCTGTGGTGGGACGGCACGGCGGGGTGCGCTGGTCGCTGGCCGAGGCGCGGGATCTGGCCGCGGACGTGGCCCGGCACAGCCCGGGGCTCGGGGACGAGATCCGGCGCAGGGACGGGCACGTGCCGCTGCTGCGGCTGCCGTTCGCCGCCGAGGGGCGGGCGCCGGAGCCGTACGACACCGCGGTCATCCTTCCGCTGCGGGACACGCCCGCCGCCGATCTCGCCGAGCGGCTGCTGCACGCCGTCGACGACGCCTTGCTGCTCGCCCTGCCGGGGCTGGAGGAGGTCGTCGTCGAGATCGGGAGTGAGGCGCCCCGCACGTTGTGGCGGCGGGGTGAGGGCGCGCTGACCGTGGTCGAGGACTCGCGGGACGGGACGACGACCTGGCGTACCTCCGCCGCCCACGGGCCGCTCGACCCCGGTCTCCTCGCCGGGCGGCCCGTCGAGGAGCGGTTGCGGCCGTACTGGTCGGTCACCTGGGCCGTGCCCGTGGAGGAGGCGGGCGGGGGGCCCGGTCGGCCCCGGACCGCTCCGGTCGTGCACGCGCCCACGCCCAGTGACGAGCCCCTCGGCGTGCCCGCGCTGCTCATCGCCTCTTTCCCGCTCGACACCACCCGGCGGCACGCCGCGCCCGGCCCGCTCACGGACTTCCTGGTGGAGAGGGCGGCGGACGCGTACGCCGAGCTGCTGGCGGACTGGCGGCCGGTGACGGACGGGATCATCGACCTGGTGCCCGGGCCGCTGGGCAAGGCCGAGCTGGACGGGGCGCTGCGGCAGGCGATCCTCGCCCGGCTGCCCCGCACGTCGTTCCTGCCGCCCGCCGTGCCGCCCGTCGAGGGCGACGGCGAGGTGCCGGAGTCGCTGCGGCCCCGGGACGCCGAGGTCGTGGAGGGTGCCGGGGCGGACACCGTGCGGGTGCTCGCCGAGGTGCTGCCCACGCTGCTGCCGGCGGGTCTGGAGCGGCGGGTGGAGCTGCGGACGCTGGGTGTGGCGCGGGTGCCGTTGACGGATGCGGTGGACCGGCTGGCCGGGCTGGAGAAGGAGCCCGGGTGGTGGTGGCGGCTGTACGACAGTCTCGCCGGGGTCGATCCGGATCGGCTGTCGGGGCTGCCGGTGCCGCTCGCCGACGGCAGGACGACGATCGGGCCGCGGCGGGTGCTGCTGCCGCTGCCCGATGCCACGGTGACCGACCCGGAGGTGCTGGCCCGGCTGGGGCTGAAGGCCGCCCATCCGGACGCCGCCCATCCGCTGCTGGAGAAGCTGGGCGCGCTCCCGGCGACCCCGCGTGCCGTGCTCACCACCCCGCAGGTGCGGGCGGCCGTCGCCGCCTCCATGGACGAGGACGGGGGCGGCGCGGGCTGGGAGGAGGACGCGCTCGACGCCGAGGAGCTGGCCGAGACCGTGCTGACGCTGGTGCGGGAGGCGGGTCTTGAGCCGGGCGACGAGCCCTGGCTGGGCGCGCTCGCGCTGCCCGACGAGGACGGGGAGCCGACCCCGGCCGGTGAGCTGGTCCTCCCCGGCAGCGCCTTCGCCCAGGTGATGCGGGAGGGGGAGCTGCCCTTCCTCGACGCCGAGCTGGCCGAGCGGTTCGGCGAGGCGCCGCTCGCCGCGTGCGGGGTGCTGGCGAACTTCACGCTGGTGCGGGCCACGGACGTGGTCCTCGACCCGGACGAGCTGGAGCCCCGGGACGGGGACTTCGCCGAGCCCGACGATCCCGGGCTGCTGGACGCCGTGGACGTGTGGTGCGAGGACATCCTGGACCGGTTCCCGGACACGCCGGTGCCGCCGGTGGCGACCGAACTGGTCGCCGTACGGGATCTGGACCTCGTCGACGACGACAAGTGGCCGCAGGCGCTCGCCCTGCTGGCCCGGCCGCCGCTGCGCGACGCGCTCACCCAGCCGGTACGGATGCTGCTGCCCGACGGCACCCACGAGGTCGTCCGGCCGTACACGGCGTGGTGGTTGCGCGGGCACCCGGTGCTGGACGGCCGGCGCCCGGCCGGTCTGCTGGCCGCCGGCGGTGATCCGCTGCTGCGCGGGCTGTACGAGGAGGCGGACGCCACCGGGTTCGACGACGAGCAGGTGCTGCGGGCGCTCGGGGTGCGCACCTCGGTGGCCGCGCTGCTCGACGAGCCGGGCGGCGCGGCGGAGCTGCTGGACCGGCTCGCCGACCCCGGGCGGCAGGTGACCGCCGCCCAACTGCACGGGCTGTACGGGGCGCTGGCCGATCTGGACCCCGAGCAGGTGACCCTGCCGGACGAGCTGCGGGCCGTCGTGGACGGGCGGGTGGAGGTGGTGGACGCGGCCGACGCGGTCGTCGTCGACTCGCCCGACCTGCTGCCGTTCACCGGCGGGGTGCCGCTGCTGCCGGTGCGGCCGAGCCGGGCCGCCGAGCTGGCCGAGCTGTTCCAGGTGCGGCGGCTGAGCGAGTCGGTCACCGGGGAGGTGACGAGCGAGGGCGCCGAGCACGACGTACCGGATGCGGTGCGGGTGCTGCTCGGGCCGCGCACCCCCCGGTCGTACGTCGAGCACGAGGAACTGGTCGTGGACGGCGTGGAGATCGACTGGCGGGTGACCGCCGACGGGGTGCTGCACGCCGCCACCCTGGAGGGCGTCGCCGCCGGGCTGGCGTGGGCGGCCGGGCAGTGGCCGCGCCGCTTCGAGGTGGCGGCGCTGCTGGAGGACCCGTCGCGGACGGAGGAACTGGCGCGGGACCGCTGGTTCGACTGACGCCGGGCGCGACCGGTGAGGGGTTCCGCGATTTCTCGCACGAATTTCTCATCGGTCGTACAACCATTCGCCCACCTCGTGGATCTGATCATGCGAGTCAACAGACTCCGCGATCACTTGGGCCCCGTACGCACCTCACCAGCCGTGCGGTTCGACGGGCGGCGGGGCCCCTTTCTCTCCACGGGGAAGACACATGCGCATCCGTGCCACCCTCGGCGTCGTCACCGGCGCCCTGGCGCTCTCCGCCGTCTCCGTCCCGGCCGCCCAGGCCGACGAGATCAGCGGCGACACCACCATCTCGAACATCTCGGTGAACGGCGGCAAGGCCGTCGTCGTCGGGTCCACCACGTACAAGCGGATCACCATCTCCTTCACCGTGAAGGACGACTCCGGCGTCGAGAACGCCATGGCCCTGCCCTACTACGGCACGGACCTGGACCACGCCGACAGCGCCGCGCTGCCCAACACCAGCGACTACTACTCGGTGTGCACCGCGGTGGACTCCACCACCGCCAACTGCAAGGCGACGTACGACTTCACGCCGGGCGAGAACGCCATCAACAGCGTCGCCGGCACCTGGAAGCTGTGGGTCCTCGCCTCGGGCAAGGACGGCGACTACGTCCAGAAGGAGAACGCCCGCAGCTTCAAGGTGCAGCGCCTGTCCAAGCTGACGGTCAACGCCTCGCCGGAGCCGGTGAAGAAGGGCAAGACCCTCACGGTCACGGGCAAGCTGACCCGCGCCAACTGGGACGCCAACAAGTACTCCGGCTACGCCGGCCAGTACGTGAAGCTCCAGTTCCGCAAGAAGACCGACACCAGCTACACCACGGTCAAGACGATCAAGACCAACTCCTACGGCGACCTGAAGACCACGGTCACCGCCTCCGTGGACGGCTACTACCGCTACAGCTACGTGGGCAACTCCGCCACTCCGGCCGTCAGCGCCGCGGGCGACTTCGTCGATGTGCAGTAGTCCGCGCCCGTCCCTCGCTCTTTCCCACTGAGGAAACACATGCGTATTCGCCCCACCGTGGCCGCCGTCTGCGGCGCCCTCGCCCTGTCCGCCGTCGTCGCGCCGGTCGCGCAGGCCGCCGACGCCCCGAGCCGCGGCGACCGTGTCGCCTCGGCGCTGGCCGCCCACCAGGCGGCCTCCGCCGGGTCGGACCGCAGTGCCTTCTCCACCGCCGCCGACGAGGGCGCGCCCTACGCCCTCGATCTCACCTTCTCCGGTGTGAAGATCAACGGCGGCAAGCCGATCGCGGTCGGCACCAAGGCCCAGAAGACCGTGCCGGTGACCTTCAAGGTGACCCACGCCGCGGACATCGACCTGGACGCCGAAGACTTCGAGATGGACGTCTTCCTCTACCGGGGCACCCTCGAGAAGCCGGTCAACGTGCTGATCGGCGACGACTACCCGGTCTGCGCCGCCACCTCGGCGACGACCGCGTCCTGCAAGGGCACCGTCGACATCTACCCGGCCGACGGCGAGCTGATGAACGCGGACGCCACCACCTGGAAGGCCGTCGGCTTCGCCGTGGACTGGAACGACCAGCTCATGGCCGAGGAGCCGGACTGGAGCAAGGTCGGCTACGCCGAGGCCGACAACCTGGCCACCACCCGTCTCCAGCGCTTCTCCAAGCTGACGGTCAACGCGGGTCCGGAGCCGGTGAAGAAGGGGGCCACCCTCACCGTCACCGGTCAGCTCTCCCGCGCCAACTGGGAGACGGGCACGTACAACGGCTACGCCGGACAGTCGGTGAAGCTCCAGTACCGCACGAAGAACGCCACCAGCTACACCACGATCAAGACGATCAAGACGAACAGCTACGGCAACCTGAAGACCACGGTCAAGGCGTCCGCCGACGGCTACTACCGCTACAGCTTCGCGGGCACCACGACCACCCCGGCCGTCAACGCCGCGGGTGACTTCGTCGACGTGCGCTGAGCATCCCCCGCGGCCCCGGCCGCGACCACGGCCCCGGAAGCCATCCGGGGCCGTGTGTTTTTTTCCGGCCCGTTGTCCAGCCGCCGGGGCAGCCGCTTTTTTCGGCCGTCGTGGGCGCTCCGGGCAACCCCGGGTCCCTCAAGTCCATCTGACCACTTGAGTCATGACTCGACTTCACGAACATTCACTTGGGGAACGCATGCGCATACGAGCCACCGTGGCCGCCGTCTCCGGCGCCCTGGCCCTCTCCGCCCTCGCCGTCCCGGCCGCGCAGGCCGCCGGCGGGCACGCTCAGGACGGCGACTACCGCGCCGACGCCGCGAAGATCGCCCGAGCGGCGAACGACCGCGCCCCGGGGAAGCCGTACGACCTGGCCGTCACCTTCTCCGACTTCAAGGTGGCCAAGGCCATCAAGGTCGGCACCGGGGCCCACGTCTCCCGCACGGTCACCTACACCCTGACCCACGGCGCGGACGTCAACGTGAAGGCCGCCGACTTCCTCACCGCGCCCTACCTGTACCGCGGCAGCTTCGACGCCCCGTCCGCCGTCCCGCTGATGGGCAACAACCCCGCCACCTGCAAGCCCACCTCGTCGACCACCGCCGCCTGCACCGGCAAGATCGACATCTACCCGGCCCAGGACGACCTGCTCAACCGCGACGCCGGCACCTGGAAGGGCGCCGCCCTGGCCATCGACTACAACGGCCAGGACCCGGAGGGCTTCGACTTCGACATCACCAAGGTCGGGTACGCCGACCAGGGCGGCCTCGGCACCGCGCTGATCCAGCGCGCCTCCCTGCTGACCGTCGACGCCACGCCGGAGCCGGTGAAGAAGGGCGCCACCCTCACCGTCGCCGGCAAGCTGTCCATCGCCAACTGGGAGACCCACAAGTACTCCGGGTACGCCAACCAGTCGGTGAACCTCCAGTTCCGCACGAAGGACGCCACCAGCTACACCACGGTGAAGACCATCAAGTCGGCCGCCGGCGGTGTCCTGAAGACCACGGTCAAGGCGTCCGCAGACGGCTACTACCGCTACAGCTTCGCGGGCAACGTCGCCGTCCCGGCCGTCAACGCCGCGGGCGACCTCGTCGACGTGCAGTAACCCCTACGCGGGGAACCGGCGGCCGACCCACCTCCACAGGACTTCCAGGGCGGCCGCCGCTCCCGCCGCGATGCCCACCGCGATCCACGGCATCGTCACCCCGACCAGCTTCAGCGCGAAGAAGTCCTGGAGCCACGGCACCGCCAGCACCACCACGAACGCCCCGCCCATCGCGGCGACCAGCGCGATCCGCCACCAGGTGTAGGGGCGGGCGATGATCGCCAGCACCCACATCGAGATCAGGAACAGCGTCAGCGTGGCGGCACTGGTCTCCGCGTCCAGCGCCGCCGGGCCCGAGTAGTGGTGCCCGGCGATCAGATACGTGGCGAAGGTCGCCAGCGCGGCCAGCGCCCCGCCCGGGATCGCGTACCGCATCACCCGCCGTACGAAGTTCGGCCGCGCCCGCTCCTTGTTGGGCGCGAGCGCCAGGAAGAAGGCCGGGACGCCGATGGTGAGGGTGGACAGCAGGGTGAGGTGCCGGGGCAGGAACGGGTACTCCACCTGCCAGCAGACCACCAGGATCGCCAGCAGCACCGAGTAGACCGTCTTCACCAGGAACAGGGTCGCCACGCGGGTGATGTTGCCGATCACCCGGCGGCCCTCGGCGACCACCGACGGCAGCGTGGCGAAGCTGTTGTTCAGCAGCACGATCTGCGCCACCGCCCGGGTCGCCTCCGAGCCGGAGCCCATCGCGACCCCGATGTCGGCGTCCTTCAGCGCGAGCACGTCGTTCACGCCGTCGCCGGTCATCGCGACCGTGTGCCCGTGCGACTGGAGCGCGCCGACCATGTCCCGCTTCTGTCGCGGGGTGACCCGGCCGAACACCGTGCCCTCGTCGAGGGCGGTCGCCATGCCCGCCCGGTCCGCGGGCAGCGTGCGCGCGTCCACCACGCCGCCGCTCAGGCCCAGCTTGCCCGCCACCGCGCCGACGGAGACCGCGTTGTCGCCGGAGATGACCTTGGCGCGGACGTTCTGCTCGGCGAAGTAGCGCAGGGTGTCGGCGGCGTCCGGGCGCAGCCGCTGCTCCAGGACGACCAGGGCGGCCGGCTCGGCGTCCCGGGCGACCTCGGCGGAGTCCAGGTCGTCCCCGGCGGCGCGGGCCAGCAGCAGGACCCGCAGGCCCTGCTCGTTGAGCCGCTCGGTCTCGGTGAGGGCCGGGTCGTCGGGGGTGAGCAGCACGTCGGGGGCGCCCAGCAGCCAGGTGCTGGTCTCGCCGTCGCCCTCGCTGAAGGAGGCGCCGCTGTACTTGCGGGCGGAGGAGAACGGCAGGGACTCGGTGCACCGCCAGTCCTCGGCCTCCGGGTAGGCGTCGATGATCGCCTGGAGGGAGGTGTTGGGGCGCGGGTCGGACTCGCCGAGGGCGCCGAGGACCCGGCGTATGTACGCCTCCTCGTGGCCGCCCAGGGTCCGCAGCTCGGTGACGTCCATGCCGCCCTCGGTGAGGGTGCCGGTCTTGTCCAGGCAGACGGTGTCCACGCGGGCCAGGCCCTCGATCGCGGGCAGCTCCTGCACCAGGCACTGTTTGCGGCCCAGCCGGATCACCCCGATCGCGAAGGCGACGGAGGTGAGCAGCACCAGGCCCTCGGGGACCATGGGCACGATGCCGCCGACGGTCCGGGCGACGGAGTCCTTGAAGTCGGTGTTCTTGACGACGAGCTGGCTGATGACGAGGCCGGTCGCGGTCGGGACCATCATCCAGGTGACGTACTTGAGGATCGTGGAGATGCCGGAGCGCAGCTCGGACTGGACCAGGGTGAACCGGGACGCCTCCTCGGCGAGCTGGGCGGCGTAGGCCTCGCGGCCCACCTTGACGGCCTGGAAGGCGCCGCCGCCGGCCACCACGAAGCTGCCGGACATCACCTGGTCGCCGGGGCGTTTGACGACCGGGTCGGCCTCGCCGGTGAGCAGCGACTCGTCGATCTCCAGGCCGTCGGCCTCGACGCACACCCCGTCGACGACGACCTTGTCCCCGGGCCCGACCTCGAGGACGTCGTCCAGGACGATCTCCGAGGTGCCGACCTCGACGGCGACCCCGTCGCGCCGCACGGTGGGCCGCACCTCGCCGATCAGGGCGAGCGAGTCGAGGGTCTTCTTGGCCCGCCACTCCTGGACGATGCCGATCCCGGTGTTGGCGAGGATGACGAAGCCGAACAGGCTGTCCTGGATCGGCGCGACGAACAGCATGATCACCCAGAGCACGCCGATGATCGCGTTGAACCGGGTGAACACGTTCGCCCGGATGATGTCCACCATCGACCGGCTGCTGCGCACCGGCACGTCGTTGACCTGCCCGCGCGCCACCCGCTCGGCCACCTCCGCGGCCGTCAGCCCCCCGGCCGGCACCGCGGAGACGGGGCGCGCGGAGCCGAGGTGGGCGTCCGCGTCGATGTGGGTCATGCATTCGACGGTACGTGCGGAGCTACCGCTTCACCCGCCGAATGCGCTCTTCTCCCGCGCCGCCCGCTTGAGGGCGGCGTCGCGCTTGCGGACGTACCAGATGCCGATCAGGCCGAGGCCCGCGCCGGCCAGGCAGGTCCACACCCACCAGGTGTGGCCGCGTTCGTCGAACCAGCCGTAGAAGGGGAGCTGGACCAGGAAGAGGACGAACCAGAGGATCGTGCCGCCGGTGATGGTGGCGACCACGGGGCCCTCAAGGGGCTCCGGCGCCTCGTGCTTGGGGGTCCACTTCGCCATGGGGCACAGCTTACGAGGCGGTCGGTTCAGAAGGGCGGGCGATCAGTTCTACGCGCGGAGATGGCAATCAAGGACTCATATGTTCATACTGAAACCGTTTGTCTCTGACCGCTTCTGCTCGTAGGAACACACCAATGACCACCTCGGCACCCGCCAAGGTCCCCACGCCCGAGCAGCCGGGCAAGGCGTCCGCCCACGGCGCCCTGGACCGCTACTTCAAGATCTCGGAGCGTGGCAGCACCCTGGCGCGCGAGGTCCGTGGTGGTCTCGCCACCTTCTTCGCGATGGCGTACATCATCGTGCTGAACCCGATCATCCTCGGCAGCGCGAAGGACATGTACGGCAACCAGCTGGACAACGGCCAGCTCGTCACCGCGACCGCGCTGACCGCGGCGTTCACCACCCTGCTCATGGGGGTCGTCGGCAACGTCCCGATCGCGCTCGCCGCCGGTCTCGGCGTGAACTCGGTGGTCGCGCTCCAGCTCGCGCCCCGGATGTCCTGGCCCGACGCGATGGGCATGGTCGTGCTGGCCGGCTTCGTCGTGATGCTGCTGGTCGCCACGGGGCTGCGCGAGCGCGTGATGAACGCGGTGCCGTTCGGGCTGCGCAAGGCGATCTCCATCGGCATCGGCCTGTTCATCATGCTGATCGGCCTGGTCGACTCCGGCTTCGTCTCCCGGATCCCGGACGCCGCCCACACCACCGTCCCGCTCCAGCTCGGCGGCGACGGCCACCTCAACGGCTGGCCGGTGCTGGTCTTCGTCCTCGGCACCCTGCTGACCCTCGCGCTGATCGTGCGCAAGACGCCCGGCGCGATCCTGGTCTCGATCGTCGTGATGACCGTCGTCGCGGTCGTCATCAACGCGATCGCGGACATCCCGTCCTGGGGCCTGACCACCCCGAAGTGGCCGGGCAACCCGGTCGCCACCCCGGACTTCGGACTGGTCGGCGAGGTCAGCCTGTTCGGCGGCTTCGAGAAGGTCGGCGTGCTGACCGGCCTCCTGTTCGTCTTCACCGTGCTGCTGTCGTGCTTCTTCGACGCGATGGGCACGATCATGGGCGTCAGCGACGAGGCCAAGCTGACCGACGCCCAGGGCCAGATGCCGGGCATCAACAAGGTCCTGTTCGTGGACGGCATCGCGGTCGCCGCGGGCGGCGCCAGCTCCTCCTCGGCCACCACCGCGTTCGTGGAGTCCACGGCCGGAGTCGGCGAGGGCGCCCGCACCGGCTTCGCCAACGTCGTCACCGGCGGCCTGTTCGCCGTGGCCCTCTTCCTCACCCCGATCGCCACCATGGTCCCCTCCCAGGCGGCCACCCCGGCGCTGCTCGCGGTGGGCTTCCTGATCCTGGCGGGCTCCGTCAAGGAGATCGACTGGGCGGACTACACGATCGCCGTCCCGGCCTTCGTGACGATGCTGATGATGCCGTTCACGTACTCCATCACCAACGGCATCGGCATGGGCTTCATCACCTTCGCCGTGCTGCGGCTGGCGGCCGGGCGGGGCCGGGAGGTCCCGGCGGCGATGTACGTGGTGTCGGCGGTGTTCGCCTTCTACTACCTGATGCCGGCGCTGGGGCTCACGTAACGCCGTAGAACCTCTCGGTCTCCTCGACGGCGGCCTGGAAGCGCTCGTCGAAGTCATCACGGATGAGCGTCCGGACGACATGGTCCTGGACGCTCATTCCTCTTTTCGCCGCGTGGTGCCGGAGACGTTCGAGCAGCTCCCCGTCCATCCGCAGGCTGAGCACGCTGGTCCCCATGGGGACGAGGGTCGGCGGACGCCCCGGGTGGTGAGTGACATTCCGCTTCTGGATCACTCGTTCGGGTGATGATCGGTCTTTCGTGGTGCGTGTCACGGGCGGAGGCGTCCGCTCCGAATGGTCTTTAGAGAGAGTAATGAGTTACGCTAAGGAACATGCCGGACCTTAACCATGGCGACGACGCTGCCGCCGTGAACTCCCTGCGTTCCGCCGTCATGCGGCTCTCCCGTCGCCTCAAGCACCAGCGGGTCGACGAGTCACTGAGCCCCACCGAGATGTCGGTGCTGGGCACCCTGTCCCTCTGCGGCAGGGCCACACCGGGCGAACTCGCCCGCAAGGAGCACGTCCAGCCGCCGTCGATGACCCGCATCGTCGCGCTGCTGGAGGCCAAGGGACTGGTCCGGCTGGAGCCGCACCCCGAGGACCGGCGCCAGAAGGTGGTCACCCCGACCGAACAGGCCGAGGCGATGCTGGAAGAGAGCCGCCGCAAGCGGAACGCCTTCCTCGCCACCCTGGTGGAGTGCCTCGACGAGGACGAGTGGGCCAAGCTGCGCGCCGCCGCCCCCGTGCTGGAGAAGCTCGCGCACCTGTAAGCAGTCGCAAGGAGGAGGCGAACCCTGTTGAGTACGGGACCCGGAGCAGACTCCGCCCCCGCACCGGCCACCCACGACACCGCATCCGTCCCCGAGGCCCCCCGTGAGGCCAAGGCCTCCATGTTCAGCTCGCTGAAGATCAGGAACTACCGCCTGTTCTTCCTCGGCCAGGTCGTCTCCAACACCGGTACCTGGATGCAGCGCATCGCCCAGGACTGGCTGGTGCTCAGCCTCACCGGCTCCGCCACCGCCGTCGGCGTCACCACCGCGCTCCAGTTCCTGCCGATGCTGCTGTTCGGCCTCTACGGCGGCGTCCTCGTCGACCGCCTCCCCAAGCGGCCCACTCTGGTGGTCACCCAGACCGCCATGGCCGTCACCGGCCTCGCGCTCGCCGCGCTCACCCTGACCGGCCACGTCGCCGTGTGGCACGTGTACGTCGCCGCCTTCGCGGCCGGCCTCGCCACGGTCGTCGACAACCCGGCCCGGCAGTCGTTCGTCAGCGAGATGGTCGGCCCCGGCCAGCTGCACAACGCGGTCAGCCTGAACTCGGCGAACTTCCAGTCCGCCCGCCTCGTCGGCCCCGCCGTCGCGGGCCTGCTGATCACCGGCGTCGGCACCGGCTGGGCGTTCCTGCTCAACGGCCTGTCCTTCGTCGCGCCCATCGCCGGACTGCTGCTGATGCGCGCCCGCGAACTGCACGTCGTCGAGCGCACCCCGCGCGGCAAGGGCCAGCTCCGCGAAGGCCTGCGCTACGTCGCCGGACGCCCCCAGCTGATCTGGCCGATCGTCCTGGTCGGCTTCGTCGGCACCTTCGCCTTCAACTTCCCCGTCTACCTCACCGCCTTCGCCGACGACGTCTTCCACGCCGGCGCCGGCACGTACAGCCTGTTCAACACCCTCATGGCGGTCGGCTCCGTCACCGGCGCCCTGCTCGCCGCCCGGCGCGGCACGGCCCGGCTGCGGGTGCTGAGCGCTGCCGCGCTGGTCTTCGGCGCGGTGGAGATCGTCGCCGCGGCGACCCCGCAGCTGTGGATGTTCGCGGCGCTGATGATCCCGCTCGGCGTCTTCGGCATGACGGTGAACGTCACCGCCAACACCGGCATCCAGATGGCCACCGACCCGGCCATGCGCGGCCGGGTGATGGCCTTCTACATGATGGTGTTCCTCGGCGGCTCCCCGGTCGGCGCCCCGGTCGTCGGCTGGATCACCGACACCTACGGCGCGCGGGTCGGCCTCGCCGCGGGCGGTGCGATCGCCGCGCTGGCCGCCGCCACGATCGGCCTGATCCTCGCCCGCACCGGCGGCCTGCGCCTCGCCGTCGGCTGGCACCACGGCCACCCGACCCTCCGCTTCGTCCCGCGCGAACGCCGGGAGCGGCTGGCCACGGCGGCGTGACACCGCCCCCCGGGGGCAGGCCGGCTGTGCCAGGGTGACCGCATGAGACTCTTCGCCGCCGTGCTGCCCCCCGACGACGTCGCCGGGGAACTCGCCGCGGAGCTGGCCGTCCTGCGCGAGCTGCCCGGCGCCGACGGGCTGCGCTGGACCGGGCGCCCCGGCTGGCACTTCACCCTCGCCTTCTACGGCGAGGTGGACGAGCATCTGGTGCCCGGGCTGTCGGCCCGCCTGGAGCGGGCCGCGCACCGCACCGAGCCCTTCCCGCTGGCGCTGCGCGGCGGCGGCCGGTTCGGGCACGGGCGGGCCCTGTGGACCGGCGCGGACGGCGATGTGTCGACCCTGCGACTGCTGGCCGACCGCGCGGAGTCCGCGGCGCGCAAGGCGGGCGTGCCGATGGGGGAGCACCGCCGGTACAAGGCCCACCTGACGGTGGCCCGCAGCCGGACGGACATGGACGTGCGGCCGTACGTCCAGGCCCTCCAGGCCTTCACCAGCCGCACCTGGACCGTGGCCGAGCTGACCCTGGTCCGCAGCAGCCTTCCGACCTCCGGAGAACCCGGCGAACAGCCGCGCTACGAGACGGTCGCCCGCTGGCCGCTGGGCGGGGCCGGTTAGTCTCGGTGCGTGGACCCGAAAACCCGGAACCGGATCATGGCCGGTGCGCTTGTGCTGATGTTCGTTCTCGTGGCGGTGGCTTCCGCCCTGGGCGGGTAGCGGGGGAACTGCCGCCGTCCCTCGACGCGGGCCGTGTGTGGCCGGATCGCGCAGTTCCCCGCGCCCCTACCGGAGCTCCTCGTGCCCGGTGTCTACCAGGCGAAGGCCTCGGGGGACGGGCCCGGGCCCGGGAAGATCTCGTCCAGGCCGGTCAGCAGGTCCTCGCTCAGCTCCAGCTCGACCGCTCGCACGGCCGACTCCAGCTGGGTCAGGGTGCGGGGGCCGACGATGGGGCCGGTGACGCCGGGGCGGGTGAGCAGCCAGGCCAGGGCGACCTCGCCGGGCTCCAGACCGTGCTTGTCGAGCAGGTCCTCGTAGGACTGGAGCCGGGCCCGTACGGCCGGGTCGGCGAGGGTCTCGGCGGACCGGCCGGAGGCGCGGCGGCTGCCCTCGCCCTCCTTGCGGATCACCCCGCCGAGCAGGCCGCCGTGCAGCGGCGACCAGGGGATGACCCCGAGGCCGTACTCCTGCGCGGCCGGGATGACCTCCATCTCGGCGCGCCGCTCGAACAGGTTGTACAGGCACTGCTCGCTGACCAGGCCGAGCGAGCCGCGCCGGGCGGCGATCTCGTTGGCCTGGGCGATCTTGTAGCCGGGGAAGTTGCTCGACCCGGCGTAGAGGATCTTGCCCTGCTGCACCAGGACGTCGATGGCCTGCCAGATCTCGTCGAACGGGGTGGCCCGGTCGATGTGGTGGAACTGGTAGACGTCGATGTGGTCGGTGCCCAGCCGCTGGAGGCTGGCGTCGACCGCGCGGCGGATGTTCAGCGCGGACAGCTTGTCGTGGTTGGGCCAGACGGGGCCGCCGTCCGCGCCCATGTTGCCGTACACCTTGGTGGCCAGGACGACCTTGTCGCGGCGCCCGCCGCCCTTGGCGAACCAGCTGCCGATGATCTGCTCGGTGCGGCCCTTGTTCTCCCCCCATCCGTACACGTTGGCGGTGTCGAAGAAGTTGATGCCCGCGTCCAGGGCGGCGTCCATGATCGTGTGGCTGTCGGTCTCGTCGGTCTGCGGGCCGAAGTTCATGGTGCCGAGGACGAGCCGGCTGACCTTGAGTCCCGTACGTCCGAGCTGCGTGTACTCCATGAGCACCTAGCCAACGGCTTGAAGTGCGCTCGAAGCAAGGGGGGTCAGCCGCGGGGGAACCCGTGGGTCTTCGGGACGAGGTCGACGACGGTGCCGGTGACCTCCTTCATCCTTGGCAGCGGAGTCACTGAGCTCGGCGACGTGATACGAACGGCGGCCCGGTCACGCCGCGTACGCGCCGCCGACCCCCCAGGCCTGCCACATCGCCTTCGCGAAAGCGCCCGCGATCTTGTGCTCGCCGCCGGCGTTGGGATGCGTGCCGTCGTAGGTGTCGCGGTGGATGTCCCACGCGGCCGGGAGCGGGGCGAGGAGCAGGGGGGAGCGGGCCTCGTCCAGATCGGCGACCGTCTTCGCCAGCAGTTCGTTGAAGCGGGTGACCTGCTCGGCGAACGGGGCGTCCTGCTGGGCGCGAATGTTGGGGATCACCGGCAGCACCACCATCCGCACCCTCGGCCTGGCCTCGCGGGCCGCGGCGACGAAGGCGTGCACGTTCTCCGCGGTCTGCTCGGCGTTGGTGTAGAAGCCCAGGTCGATGAGGCCGAGGGAGACGAGCAGGACGTCCGCGCGGGTCTCGCGCACCGCGTCCGCGATGAGCGGTGCCATGTGCAGCCACCCCTCGCCCCAGCCGGCCAGGTGGGCGCGGGGGAAGTCAGGGTCGGCGTAGGCGTGCGACGTGGGGGCGTCGGCCGTCTTGTCGTACAGCGTCTCGCGCGGGCCGACGAGGGTGAACGGGCCGCCGTACGTCGCGCACAGGTGCTGCCACATACGGTGACGCCAGGTGTGTTCGCCCGCGCTGCCGATGGTCATGGAGTCGCCTACCGGCATGAACCTGAGCATCCGCTCATGATGAACGATCCGCGGGACGGCCGGGATCGGCGCGGGGTGTGAGGCCTGCCACGCGCCGTGAACTCCGGCCGGGGGTGGCAGGCTTGGGGCATGCGCCGAACGTTCGTGCTCCTCACCGCGGCCCTTCTCACGGGCGCGCTCGCCCTGCCGCCCGCCTCCGCAGCCGACGAGGGGTTCACCATCAAGGACCCGCGCATCACCGAGTCCAGCGGCCTGGCCGCCTCCCGGCAGCACCCGGGGATCTACTGGACCCACAACGACAGCGACGACGGCGCCCACCTCTACGCCGTGGACGGCCGGACGGGCGAGACGGTCGCGACGCTCACGCTCACCGGGGTGGGCACCCCGCGGGACGTCGAGGCCATCTCCATCGGGCCCGGGAACCAGATCTACGTCGGCGACATCGGCGACAACCTCGGCGGCACCTGGCCGCACGTCTGGATCTACCGGCTGCCCGAGCCGAAGACCCTGAAGGACGCGACCGTACCCGCCACGCAGTACGTGGTGACGTACGCGGACGGCGCCCGGGACGCCGAGTCCCTGGTGGTGCACCCGCGGACGGGGCGCGTCCACATCGTCGACAAGGACGAGCGGGGCAGCCATCTGTACGAGGGCCCGGCCGAACTCTCCGCCTCCGGCGGCAACGTGTTCCGGCGCGTCGCCGACGTCCCCGACCTGGAGGCCACCGACGCCGCCCTGTCCCCGGACGGCGAACAGCTCGTCGTGCGCAGCTACTTCGGGGCGGTCGCGTACGACTGGAACGGCGGGAAGATCAGGAAGACCGGGCGGCTGAGCGTGCCCTTCCTCGGGCAGGGCGAGTCCGTCACGTACACCGCCGACGGGTCGCGGCTGATGTACGGCGCGGAGGGCGCGGAGAGTTCGGTGGAGCCGGGGGAGGTGCCCGGGGGACCCGAGTCGCCCGCGGAGGCGGGTGGTTCCGCGCCGAGCACGGACGGGGACGGGGGCGCAGACGGTGACGGCGGCGGCGACGGGATCAGCATCGGCAAGGGGGCCCTCGCCGTGGGCGCGGCCGTCGTCGCCCTGGTGGGGCTGAGCAGGCTGCGGCGCGGGAAGTGACCGCCGGGGCCCTGCGGGCGGGCCCCGGCGGGCCGGTCAGGCCCAGTAGGCGCGGATGTGCTCCTCGACCGCCTGCCGCCAGACCGCGCGGTCGGGTTCACCGGCGGGCAGCGTCACCGGCGGGTAGCCGCCGGGGTGGACGTCGAGTGCGTCGGGGCGGGTGATGAGCACCGTCTCCAGCTCCTGGGCGCCCCGGTTCCAGGAAGCCGGGAAGTGGAAGTCCAGCTCCTGCCAGAAGGGCGCGGTGCGGCGGTCCTTCATCCGGTCCGGCCAGCGCTCCTTGCCGAGCTTGACCTCGGACTCGCGGAAGCGGAAGCCGAGGTCCTGGTAGACCTGGAAGAGCAGTTCCTGGGACGGCAGCGCGTGCACCTGGATCTCGTCGAAGTCGCCCTTGTCGACCGCGCTGTCGACGGCGAGTTCGGTGCGGACCGCGACGCGGCTGCCGGACAGCCTCAGGCCCCGCTCGTGGGTGAGCGGCATCTCCCAGGGCACGTCCAGCGCGATCCGCCGGACGACGGTCTCGCCCGCCGGCAGCCGGAAGGAGTCCACGGTCGCCTCGGTGACGACATAGGGGTTGTTCCAGCTCGTGGAGCCGTCCGGCTCCAGGTCCTCCGCGCGGACGACGAGTTCGAGCCGCAGCCGCTCCACGGTCAGGTCCGCGCCGCCGCCGCGCACGGTGACCTCGCACCGGAGCGGGGCGCCGGGCTGGACGCGGGCGGTGGTGACGACGGTGTCGACGGACGGGGCGCCCGCGCCGAGCGTGCGCAGGAACGTACGAAGTGCCATGTGGTGGGTTCCCCTCCCTGAGCCGGCGGTTCACCGTGAAGCGCCGACGCCGGGAGCCTACGTGTCCGCTGATCGTTCCCGCGCCCGCTGTGACACGAACACGTCCAGTCCGTCGAGGATCCGTTGCAGTCCGAACTCGAAGTGGTCGAAGTCGCTGGTCCAGGTGTCCTCGGAGAGACCGGCCATGATCGGGTAGCGCCCCTCGGCCATGACCCTCTCCAGGACCGGGGCCTGCGCGGCGAAGAACTCGGCCGTGGTGAGCCCGGACCGGCGCTCGGCCTCCTCCTGGTAGACCTGGGTGCGCGCGGCGCCGACGACGTAGGAGTCGATCACCAGGATCGCCGAGATCAGCTCGGGGTCGCTCAGTCCCATCGGCCGGATGCGGGAGAGCACCTTCTCCAGGCCGTCCAGCGCGCTCGGGCCGAGGATCGGCCGGGACTGGTTGACGTGCAGCAGCCAGGGGTGGCGCCGGTAGAGGGCGAGGGTGGCGCGGGCCATGCCCTCCAGGGCGGAGCGCCAGCCTTCGTCGCCGAGGCCGTCGGGGTCCTCGCCGGGGCGCTGCACGCGGTCCAGCATCAGGTCGAGCAGCTCGGCCTTGCCGGGGACGTACCGGTACAGCGACATCGCGCTGGTGCCCAGTTCGGCGCCGACGCGGCGCATGGAGACCGCCTCCAGGCCTTCGGTGTCGGCGACCCGGACGGCGGCTTCCACGATCTGGTCGAGGGTGAGGGCGGGCTTGGGGCCCCGGCTCGGGCGTCGCCCGGTGTCCCAGAGCAGTTCCATGGTGCGCGCGATGTCGCCGCTGCCGCTGGTGTCGGTCATTCCCTTGCCGCCGCTCGTCATGACCTCAGCTTATGTCCCGGTCAAAAAACTGCTTACATCGTACGCGCAATCGGGTACGGTGTAAGCAGTTAAGGGCAAGGGGAGGAAGAGAGCGATGAACGGTTACGCGGTACACGCCGAGGGCCTGGAGAAGCGGTACGGCGAGAAACGCGCCCTGGACGGCTTCGACCTGGCGGTCCGCGAGGGCACCGTGCACGGCCTGCTCGGCCCGAACGGCGCCGGCAAGACCACCGCCGTGCGCATCCTGTCCACGCTGATCCGGCTGGACGGCGGGCGGGCCGAGGTGGCCGGGCTCGACGTGGTCCGGCAGCCGCGCGAGGTGCGCGCCCGGATCGGCCTCACCGGCCAGTACGCGGCGGTGGACGAGGTGCTGACCGGCCGCCAGAACCTGGAGATGTTCGGTCGCCTGTTCCACCTCGGCGGCAGGCGGGCCCGGCTGCGGGCGGCCGAGCTGCTGGAGCAGTTCGACCTGACCGACGCGGCCGACAAGGGCGTGGGCGGCTACAGCGGCGGTATGCGCCGCCGCCTGGACCTGGCCGCGTCGATGATCCTCGCCCCGGCCGTGCTGTTCCTGGACGAGCCGACGACGGGGCTGGACCCGCGCAGCCGGGGCGAGGTCTGGGAGTCGGTGCGGGACCTGGTGGCGAGCGGCACCACGGTCCTGCTGACCACGCAGTATCTGGAGGAGGCCGACAAGCTGGCCGCCCGCATCACCGTCATCGACCAGGGCCGCGCCATCGCCGACGACACCCCGGACGGGCTGAAGGACCGGGTCGGCGGCGACCGTATCGAGGTGGTGGCCGCCGACCGGGCGGACCTCCCGCGCGTGGCGAAGGCGATCGCCCGGGTCTCGGACGGCGAGCCCGAGTCCGACGAGACCGAGCTGCGCGTGCACGCGTCGGTCACCGACCGGGTGGCCGCCCTCACCGACGTGGCCCGCACCCTCCAGGACGAGGGCGTGAAGGTCGAGGACATCGGGCTGCGCAGGCCCAGCCTCGACGACGTGTTCCTGCGCCTGACCGGACACCGCGCCAAGAAGGACGAGGAGACCGCGGCATGAGCACACTGAATGTCACCGAGGCCTCCGCGCGCGGGCGCGGTTACTGGCTCCTGTCCGACTGCTGGAACATCGTCCGCCGGGGCCTGACCCACTACCAGCGCCAGCCGGTCAACATCGCCTGGCAGCTGGGCTTCCCGATCCTGTCGGTCCTCCTCTACGGCTATGTCTTCGGCAGCGCCATGCAGGTGCCCGGCGGCGGGGACTACAAGGACTTCCTGATGCCGGGCATGTTCGTCATGACGATGGCGTTCGGTTTCATCAACACCGCGACGGTGGTGGTCTACGACTCGACGAAGGGCGTCATCGACCGCTTCCGCTCGATGCCGATGGCGTCGTCGGCGGTGGTGGCGGGCCGGGGTGTCACGGACCTGCTGGTGGCCTGCGCCGAGCTGGCCATCATGATGCTGACCGCCCTCGCGATGGGCTGGCGCCCGGACGGCGGCTGGGGCTTCCTCGGCGCGTTCGGTCTGCTGCTGTGGCTGCGGTTCTCGCTGATCTGGGTCGGTGTCTGGCTGGGCCTGATCGTGCCCAACCCGGAGGCGGCGGGCGGCCTCTTCGCGGTCGCCTTCCCGCTGACGATGATCTCCAGCATCTTCGTGGCCCCGCAGCTGATGCCCGACTGGCTCGGCTGGGTCGCCGCCTGGAACCCCATCTCCTCGACGGCGGCGGCCGCCCGCGACCTGTTCGGCACCCCGGCCGGCAACGGCGACTCCTGGGTGGAACAGCACGCCCTGCTGATGTCCGGGATCTGGCCGCTGATCCTCACGGCGATCTTCCTGCCGCTGGCGGTACGGCGGTTCCAGCGGCTCGGCCGCTGACGGCCTGCCGCCCGGCCACGACGACGAGGGGCGCCCGGTGTTCGCCGGGCGCCCCAAGCCGTCGTACGGGAGTGTCTTCCTAGGGAGCGTCGTCTGCGGGAGAAGGTCAGAGCTTCTCGATGACGTAGTCGACGCACTTGGTCAGCGCCTCGACGTCCGACGGCTCGATCGCCGGGAACATCGCCACGCGCAGCTGGTTGCGGCCGAGCTTGCGGTACGGCTCGGTGTCGACGATGCCGTTGGCGCGCAGCACCTTGGCGACCGCGGCGGCGTCCACCTCGTCGGTGAAGTCGATCGTGCCGATGACGGCCGAGCGCTTGGCCGGGTCGGCGACGAACGGGTTGGCGAACTTGACGTCCTCGGCCCAGCCGTAGAGCGTCCGCGCGGAGGTGGCCGTGCGGCGCACCGCCCAGTCCAGGCCGCCCTGGCCGTTGATCCACTCCAGCTGCTGGTTCAGCAGGAAGAGGGTCGACAGGGCCGGGGTGTTGTACGTCTGGTTCTTGCGGGAGTTGTCGATCGCCGTCGGCAGCGAGAAGAACTCCGGGACGTGGCGGCCGGAGGCGTGCACGCGCTCGGCGCGCTCGATCGCCGCCGGGGAGAACACGCCGATCCACAGGCCGCCGTCGGAGGCGAAGGACTTCTGCGGGGCGAAGTAGTAGACGTCCGTCTCGGCGATGTCGACCGGGAGGCCGCCCGCGCCGGAGGTGGCGTCGACCAGGACGAGCGCGCCCTCGTCGGCGCCCTCGACCCGCTTGATGGGCATCGCGACACCGGTCGAGGTCTCGTTGTGCGTGAAGGCGTAGACGTCGACGCCCGCCTCGGCGGCCGGCTCCGGGTGGGTGCCGGGGTCGCCGGCGATCACGGTCGGCTCGGCCAGCCAGGGGGCCAGCTTGGCGGCCTTGGCGAACTTGGAGCTGAACTCGCCGAAGCTGAGGTGCTGCGACTTGTTCTCGATCAGGCCGTGGGTCGCGATGTCCCAGAACGCGGTGGAGCCGCCGTTGCCGAGGACGACCTCGTAACCGTCGGGCAGCTGGAACAGCTCGGAGATGCCCTCGCGGACCTGGCCGACCAGGTTCTTGACCGGGGCCTGGCGGTGGGAGGTGCCGAGCAGGGACGTACCGGTGGCGGCCAGGGCGTCCAGCGCCTCCACCCGCACCTTGGAGGGACCCGCGCCGAATCGACCGTCCGCGGGCTTGATGTCAGCAGGAATCTGGATCTCAGCCACGAGGCGGAGCGTATCCGGTCGCCGAAACCCGGCGGAGACGTGTCCGTCGGATGAGACAAGATCTCCACCCCATGGACCTGTAGGAATCTGTAGGAACCTGGGAGGCATGACGGATCTCGAAGGGGAGCTGCGGGCCGCCGTCCGGGGCGAGGTGCGGTTCGACGCCACCGCGCGGGCGCTGGTGACCATGGACGCGTCCAACTACCGGCGCGTCCCGCTGGGCGTCGTCGCACCCCGGGACGCCGACGACGTGGCGGCGGCGCTGGAGGTGTGCCGGGAGCGCGGGGTGCCGGTGGTGGCCAGAGGCGGCGGCACGTCGATCGCGGGGCAGGCCACGGGGACCGGGCTGGTGCTGGACTTCACCCGGCACATGAACCGGGTGCTCGCGCTCGACCCGGAAGCGCGCACGGCCGTCGTCCAGCCGGGGCTCGTCCTGGACCGGCTCCAGGAGGCCGCCGCGCCGCACGGGCTGCGCTTCGGACCCGACCCGTCCACGCACAGCCGCTGCACCCTCGGCGGAATGATCGGCAACAACTCCTGCGGCTCCCACTCGGTGGCCTGGGGGACGACCGCGGACAACGTGCGCGAGCTGTCGGTGGTCACCGCGCGCGGGCGGCGAGCGCGGCTCGGGCCGGGCTGGGCCGGGGCGCCGGACGGGCTGCGGGCGCTGGTCGACGGGGAGCTGGCCCGGCTGCGGACCGGCTTCCCCCAGCTTCCGCGCCGGATCTCCGGCTACGCCCTGGACGCGCTGCTGCCCGAGAAGGGCGCCGACGTCGCCCGCTCCTTCTGCGGCTCGGAGGGCACCCTCGGGGTGCTGACGGAGGCGGTCGTACGGCTGGTGGAGTCCCCGCGCGCGCGGGCGCTGGCGGTGCTGGGGTACGCCGACGAGAGCGCGGCGGCGGAGGCGGCGGCCGGTCTGCTGCCGTACGGGCCGCTGACCGTCGAGGGCATGGCCGCGGACCTGGTGCCGTCACCGGCCGCGCTGCCGAGGGGCGGGGCCTGGCTGTTCGTCGAGACCGGCGGGGAGTCGGCGGCGGAGGCCCACGCGCGCGCGGAGGCGGTCGTGCGGGCCGCCGACGTCGTCGACGCCCTGGTGGTGACCGACCCGGGCGGGCAGCGGGCGCTGTGGCGCGTCCGGGAGGACGCGAGCGGCACGGCCACCCGGATGCCGGACGGCACCGAGGCATGGCCCGGCTGGGAGGACTGCGCGGTGCCGCCCGCCCGGCTCGGCGCGTACCTGCGGGAATTCCGGGGCCTGCTGGCCGCCCACGGGCTGCGCGGCACGCCGTACGGCCACTTCGGGGACGGCTGCGTCCACGTCCGCATCGACTTCGACCTGCTGACCGAACGGGGCGTGGCCCGCTTCCGCCGCTTCTCGGAGGAACTGGCGGACCTCGTGGTCGCCCACGGGGGCTCGCTCTCCGGGGAGCACGGGGACGGGCAGGCGCGGGCGGAACTCCTGCCGAGGATGTACGGAGCGCAGATGTGCGCACTGTTCGAGCGCGCGAAGGCCGTGTGGGACCCGGACGACCTCCTCAACCCCGGCATGCTGGTCCGCCCGCACCCCCTGGACGCGGGTCTCCGCTTCGCGCCCCTGCCCCGCCGCCCGGTCCCCGTGGCCTTCGGCTACCCGGCCGACGGCGGTGACTTCTCGGCGGCGGTGCGGCGTTGCGTGGGCGTCGCGAAGTGCCGTACGGCCACGGCGAGCGGCCCGGCGGTCATGTGCCCGTCCTTCCGGGCGACCGGCGAGGAGGAGCACTCCACGCGCGGGCGGGCCCGGCTGCTGCACGAGATGCTGGCGGGCGAGGTGGTCACCGGCGGCTGGCGCTCGACGGAGGTCCGGGACGCGCTCGACCTCTGCCTGTCCTGCAAGGGCTGCCGCTCGGACTGCCCGGTCGGCGTCGACATGGCCACGTACAAGGCGGAGTTCCTGCACCACCACTATGCCGGGCGCCGCCGCCCCGCCGCCCACCTCAGCATGGGACGGCTGCCGGAGTGGCTGGGCGCGGTGGACCGTACGCGTACGGCCCCGCTGGTCAACGCGCTGGCCGGGGCGGGGCCGCTGGCCCGGCTGGGGAAACGGCTGGGCGGGATCGCGGCGGAGCGGCAGATCCCGCGGCTGGCACCGGAGACGTTCACCCGGTGGTGGGGGCGGCGGCGATCCACCGGCACGGGGACACGGGGCACGGGGGTGGTGCTGTGGCCGGACACCTTCACCGAACACCTCTCGCCCTCGGTGGGCCGCGCGGCGGTGCGGGTCCTGGAGGCGGCGGGCCTGGACGTGACCCTGCCGCCGTCGCCGCCTCGCGGCCGGTCCCGGGTCTGCTGCGGGCTGACGTACGTCTCCACGGGCCAGCTCGACCGCGCCCGTACGGTCATGCGCCGCACGCTGGACCTGATGACCCCCGTGCTGGAGACCGGCACACCGGTGGTGGTCCTGGAACCGAGCTGCGCGGCGGCCCTGCGCACCGACCTGCCCGAGCTGCTCTCCGGCGACCCGCGCGCGGCCCGGCTCGCCTCCCGCGTCCTCACCTTCGCCGAGTCCCTGGACCGCCTCGCTCCCCACTGGATCCCGCCCCGCCTCGACCGCCCGGCCACCGGCCAGACCCACTGTCACCAGCACGCGGTCCTCGGCGACGCCCCCGACCGCCGGCTGCGCGCCGCCGCGGGCCTGACCGGTGACCTGTCCGGCGGCTGCTGCGGCCTCGCGGGCAACTTCGGCTTCGAACGGGGCCACTACGAGGTCTCGGCGGCCTGCGCGGAGGAACAGCTGCTGCCCGCGGTCCGGCTAGCCCCCGAGGACGCGGTGATCCTGGCGGACGGCTTCTCCTGCCGGACCCAGCTGGAGCAACTGGGCGGAGTGCGGGGGCGACACCTGGCGGAGGTGCTGGCGGAAGGGCTGGAGGAGGAAGGGCTGGGGGAGACTCCGGGGCAGGCGGCCAAGTAAGTGGCATAACCGCTTCACACACCTGATGTAGTCCACTACCCTGGACTGCGAAGTACAGCTAGATGAACGAACGTCAGCGAACGAGCCCCCTGGACCGCCCGTGACCACCCCGGACACCGCCACGACCGCAGCCGTCGCCGCCTCCCACTCCACCGCGCCCCCCGGCGCCCCGCGCCGGTTCGGCTCGCTCGGGCCCGTGGGGCTGGTGTTGGCGGGCGGGATCTCGGTGCAGTTCGGCGGTGCCCTGGCCGTGCTGCTCATGCCGAGGGCGGGCGCCCTCGGGGTCGTCGCGCTGCGGCTGGCGGTGGCGGCGGTGGTGCTGCTGCTGGTCTGCCGGCCCCGGGTGAGGGGTTACTCCCGTGCCGACTGGGGGACGGTCGTCGTCTTCGGCGTCACCATGGCCGGCATGAATGGCCTCTTCTACCAGGCCGTCGACCGCATCCCGCTCGGTCCCGCCGTGACGCTGGAGGTGCTGGGCCCGCTGGCGCTGTCGGTGATCGCCTCCCGCCGCGCGGTGAACCTGATCTGGGCGGGCCTCGCGCTGGCCGGAGTCTTCCTCCTCGGCGGGGGAGGCTTCGGCGACCTGGACCCGGTGGGTGCGGCGTTCGCGCTGGGCGCGGGCGCGATGTGGGCCGCGTACATCGTCTTCAGCGCCCGCACCGGCCGCCGCTTCCCCCAGGCGGACGGACTGGCGCTGGCCATGGCGGTCGGCGCGGTCCTCTTCCTCCCGCTGGGCATCGCGGAGGCGGGCGCCAAGCTGCTCGACCCGGTCACCATCGGCCTGGGCGCGGCGGTCGCCCTGCTCTCCTCCGTCCTCCCCTACACCCTCGAACTCCTCGCCCTGCGCCGCCTGCCCGCCTCCACCTTCGCCGTCCTGATGAGTCTGGAGC
Organism: Streptomyces sp.; assembly: GCF_035645055.1. Taxonomy (GTDB): domain Bacteria; phylum Actinomycetota; class Actinomycetes; order Streptomycetales; family Streptomycetaceae; genus Streptomyces. The sequence goes on from NZ_DASQNH010000097.1 coordinate 67,890, forward strand.
CCGCCATCGCCGCCACAGCGGGCTTCCTCCTCCTCGACCAGGCCCTCACCCACACCCAGGCCCTGGCCATCGCCCTGGTCGTCGCGGCCAGCATGGGCGCGGTGCGGACGCAGGTGGGGCGGGGGAAGGCGCAGGTCTCCTAGCCGGGCAGGTCGTTCGCGGCGGCGCCGACGAAGGCCGCGAAGGCGTCAGGGGTGATGGTGAAGGCGCCCGCGGCGGGGTTCCTGGAGTCGCGGACGGCTGTGCGGGGCTCGAGGCCGGCGGTCTCTGCACACGTACCGCCGGTGTCACCGCTGTACGACGACTTGCGCCACGTGGTGCCCGTCAGGTTCAGGTTCGCTGTCTGCGCACACACCGCGTGCGGTCTGTGGAAAACCGATTCATGCAAGCACGCTTGATTGTTTTCACTCTCGCTGCCATGCTCCCCCCATGGCCGACCCGACGCCCCCGCCGACGTCTCTGCCCGTCTTCGACGACCTCCGTGCCGAGAGCGACGAACTCGACCGGCTCGTGGCCGGCTTGGGCCCGGAGCGGTGGAAGCTCCAGACCCCCGCCCCCGGCTGGACCGTCGCCCACCAGATCGCCCACCTCGCCTGGACGGACCGCTCCGCGCTGCTCGCGGTGACCGACGCGGACGGGTTCCGGGCACTGGTCGAGAAGGCGCTCGCCGCGCCGGACAGCTTCGTGGACGAAGGAGCCGAGGAGGGCGCGACGCTTCCGCCCGGTGAGTTGCTGAGCCGCTGGAGGGACGGCCGTACCGCTCTCGACCGCGCCCTGCGCGACGCCCCGGCCGGTGCCCGTTTCCCCTGGTACGGCCCCCCGATGTCCGCCGCCTCCATGGCCACCGCCCGGCTCATGGAGACCTGGGCCCACGGACTGGACATCGCGGACGCGCTCGGCGTCACCCCCGACCCCACGGACCGTATCCGCCACATCGCCCGACTCGGCGTCCGCACACGGGACTTCGCCTACACCGTCCACGGCCTCCCGGCCCCCGCCGAGCCGTTCCGCGTCGAACTGGCCAGCCCCGCCGGGGAACTGTGGGCCTACGGTCCGCAAGACGCCGCCCAGCGCGTCACCGGCCCCGCCCTCGACTTCTGCCTCCTCGTCACCCAGCGGGCCAACCGCGCCGACCTCGCCCTGCGCGCGGACGGCCCGGACGCCGACCACTGGCTCGGCATCGCGCAGGCCTTCGCGGGGCCGCCCGGCGCCGGACGGCCGGCGAAGGGGGACGGCGCCCCGTGACCGCACTCCGCATCGGCAACGCCTCCGGCTTCTACGGGGACCGCTTCGACGCGCTGCGCGAGATGCTGACCGGCGGTGACCTGGACGTCCTCACCGGCGACTACCTCGCCGAGCTGACCATGCTGATCCTCGCCCGGGACCGGCTGAAGGACCCGGCAGCCGGGTACGCGCGCAGCTTCCTGCGGCAGCTGGAGGACACCCTCGGTCTCGCGCACGAGCGGGGCGTGCGGATCGTCACCAACGCGGGCGGGCTGAACCCGGCGGGACTCGCCGGCGCCGTACGGAAGCTCGCCGACCGCCTCGGCGTTCCGGTCCGTGTCGCGCACGTCGAGGGCGACGACCTCACCGCCGCCCACCCCGGCAGTCTCGCCGCCCACGCCTACCTCGGCGGGTTCGGCGTCGCCGCCGCCCTGCGCGCGGGCGCCGACATCGTCGTCACCGGCCGGGTCACGGACGCCGCCCTGGTCACCGGGCCCGCCGCCGCCCACTTCGGCTGGCGGCCCGCGGACCACGACCGGCTGGCGGGGGCCGTCGTCGCCGGGCATGTGCTGGAGTGCGGGACGCAGGCGACCGGCGGCAACTACTCCTTCTTCCGCGACGGCGACGTCCGCCGGCCCGGGTTCCCGCTCGCCGAGATCCACCCGGACGGCAGCTCGGTCATCACCAAGCACCCCGGCACGGGCGGGTTCGTGGACCTCGGCACGGTCACCGCGCAGCTGCTCTACGAGACCGGCGGCGCACGCTACGCCGGACCCGATGTCACCGCCCGGCTGGACACCGTAAGGCTCAGCCAGGAGGCCCCCGACCGGGTGCGGATCGAGGGGGTGCGCGGGGAGGCGCCGCCGGACACGCTCAAGGTCGGCGTCAACCGGCTCGGCGGCTTCCGCAACGAGGTCGCCTTCGTGCTGACCGGGCTGGACATCGAGGCCAAGGCGGCGCTGGTGCGCGAGCAGATGGGCGATGTCCTGGCCAAGTCGCCGCCCGCCGAGGTCCGGTGGGAGCTGTCCCGCACCGACCGGGCCGACGCCGCCACCGAGGAGACCGCGAGCGCCCTGCTCCGGCTGGTCGTCCGCGACCCGGACCAAGCCGTCGTGGGACGGCCGCTCACCGCCGCCGCCGTGGAACTCGCCCTCGCCAGCTATCCCGGCTTCCACGTCCTGGCTCCGCCCGAAAAGGGCTCGCCCTACGGGGTGTTCGAGGAGGTGCACGTCCCTCAGGGCAGCGTCGAGCATGTGGCCGTGCTTCCCGACGGGCGGCGGATCGCCGTGGCGCCGCCCGAGGACACCCGGCCCCTCCGGCCACTCGACGAACCGGCCCTCCCCGAGCCCCTGCCGCCCGGTCCCGTCCGCCGCGCGCCCCTCGGTCTCGTCGCGGGGGCCCGCAGCGGGGACAAGGGCGGGAACGCCAACGTCGGGGTGTGGGCGCGGACGGACGAGGCCTGGCGGTGGCTGGCCCACACCCTCACCGTGGACGTCTTCCGGCGGCTGCTGCCCGAGACCGCCGGGCTGACCGTCGTACGCCACGCACTCCCGAACCTGCGCGCCCTGAACTTCGTCGTCGAGGGGATCCTCGGCGCGGGTGTCGCCGCCCGGCACCGCTTCGACCCGCAGGCCAAGGCCCTCGGCGAATGGCTGCGCTCCCGCCACCTGGACATCCCGGAGGCTCTGCTGTGACGGTTCTCCCGTCCGCCCTGGACACCCACGACCCCGCCTACGCGGCGAACCGCGAGGCCATGCTCGCCAAGCTCGCCGCACTCGACGCCGAGTACGTCAAGGCCCTCGCGGGCGGCGGCGAGAAGTACGTCGAGCGGCACCGGCGGCGCGGCAAGCTGCTCGCCCGCGAGCGGATCGAGCTGCTGCTCGACCCGGACACACCGTTCCTGGAGCTGTCCCCGCTGGCCGCGTGGGGGAGCGAGTACACCGTGGGGGCCTCCCTCGTCACCGGGATCGGGGTCGTCGAGGGCGTCGAATGCCTGATCACCGCCAACGACCCGACCGTGCGCGGCGGCGCCAGCAATCCCTGGTCGCTGAAGAAGGCGCTCCGCGCGAACGACATCGCGCTCGCCAACCGGCTGCCCTGCATCAGCCTGGTGGAGTCGGGCGGGGCCGATCTGCCGTCGCAGAAGGAGATCTTCATCCCCGGCGGGGCGATCTTCCGGGACATCACACGGCTGTCCGCCGCCGGGATCCCGACGATCGCGGTCGTCTTCGGCAACTCCACCGCCGGGGGCGCGTACGTGCCCGGCATGTCCGACCACGTGATCATGGTCAAGGAGCGGGCGAAGGTGTTCCTCGGCGGGCCGCCGCTGGTGAAGATGGCCACCGGGGAGGAGAGCGACGACGAGTCGCTGGGCGGTGCCGGGATGCACGCGCGCGTGTCCGGCCTCGCCGACCACTTCGCCGTCGACGAGCCCGACGCCCTGCGGCAGGCCCGGCGGGTGGTCGCCCGGCTCAACCACCGCAAGGCGTACCCGGATCCGGGGCCCGCCGAGCCGCCGAAGTACGACCCCGAGGAACTGCTGGGCATCGTCCCGGGCGACCTGAAGATCCCCTTCGACCCGCGCGAGGTGATCGCCCGGCTCGTCGACGGCTCCGACTTCGACGAGTTCAAGCCGCTGTACGGCACCAGCCTGGCCACCGGATGGGCGAGCCTGCACGGCTACCCCGTCGGCATCCTCGCCAACGCCCAGGGCGTCCTCTTCAGCGAGGAGTCCCAGAAGGCCGCCCAGTTCATCCAGCTCGCCAACCAGCGCGACATCCCGCTGCTGTTCCTGCACAACACCACCGGCTACATGGTCGGCAGCCGCTACGAGCAGGGCGGGATCATCAAGCACGGCGCGATGATGATCAACGCGGTCAGCAACTCGCGGGTCCCGCATCTGTCCGTCCTCATGGGCGCCTCGTACGGCGCCGGGCACTACGGCATGTGCGGGCGCGCCTACGACCCGCGCTTCCTGTTCGCCTGGCCCAGCGCCAAGTCGGCCGTCATGGGCCCGCAGCAGCTCGCCGGCGTCCTGTCGATCGTCGCCCGGCAGTCGGCCGCCGCCAAGGGACAGCCGTACGACGACGACGCGGACGCCGCCCTGCGCGCCATGGTGGAGCAGCAGATCGAGTCCGAGTCGCTGCCCATGTTCCTGTCCGGGCGGCTGTACGACGACGGCGTCATCGACCCGCGCGACACGCGCACCGTCCTCGGCCTGTGCCTGTCCGCCGTCCACACCGCGCCCTACGCGGGCGTGCGCGGCGGCTTCGGCGTCTTCCGGATGTGAGGGACCGCATGATTTCCACGTTGCTGGTGGCCAACCGGGGCGAGATCGCCTGCCGGGTCTTCCGCACCTGCCGCGAGCTGGGCATCCGGACGGTCGCCGTGTACTCCGACGCGGACGAGAACGCCCTGCACGCGCGCGTGGCCGACACGGCCGTACGCCTGCCGGGGGCGGCCCCCGCCGACACCTACCTGCGCGGCGACCTGATCGTGCGGGCCGCCCGCGCCGCCGGCGCCGACGCCGTGCACCCCGGCTACGGCTTCCTCTCCGAGAACCCCGGCTTCGCCCGCGCGGTCCTCGACGCGGGCCTGGTGTGGATCGGCCCGCCGCCCGAGGCCATCGAGGCCATGGCGTCCAAGACCCGCGCCAAGGAGCTGCTGGGCCTGGCCCCGCTGCGCCAGGTCACCGAGGCCGATCTGCCGGTGCTGGTGAAGGCGGCGGCGGGCGGCGGCGGACGCGGCATGCGCGTCGTACGGCGCCTCGCCGACCTCGAGGGAGAACTGACGGCCGCCCGCGCGGAGGCGCTGGCCGCCTTCGGCGACGACGAGGTGTTCACCGAGCCGTACGTCGAGGACGGCCGCCATGTGGAGGTGCAGATCCTCGCCGACACCCACGGCACCGTGTGGGCGCTCGGGACCCGCGACTGCTCCCTCCAGCGCCGCCACCAGAAGGTCGTCGAGGAGGCCCCCGCGCCCGGCCTGAGCTCCGGACTGACCCGCGACCTGCACGAGACCGCCGTACGCGCCGCCCGCGCGGTCGGCTACACCGGCGCCGGAACCGTGGAGTTCCTGGTCTCGGGGGGCCGGGCCCACTTCCTGGAGATGAACACCCGCCTCCAGGTCGAGCACCCCGTCACCGAAGCCGTCTTCGACGTCGACCTGGTCGCCCTCCAGATCCGCGTCGCCGAGGGCCACGCCCTCGAGAACGAGCCCCCACGCGCGCGTGGGCACGCCGTCGAGGCCCGCCTCTACGCCGAGGACCCGGCGAACGGCTGGGCGCCCCAGACCGGCACCCTGCACCACCTCGCCGTCCCGGACGGCGTCCGCCTGGACACCGGCTACACCGGCGGCGACCCGATCGGCGTCCACTACGACCCCCTGATCGCCAAGGCCGTCGCCCACGCGCCCACCCGCGCGGAAGCGATCCGCAGGCTCGCCGGCGCGCTGGAGCGGGCCGCGATCCACGGCCCGGTCACCAACCGCGACCTCCTCGTCCGCTCCCTGCGCCACAAGGAGTTCACCTCCGGCCACATGGACACCGGCTTCTACGACCGGCACCTGGCCGAACTGACCGAGCCCGCACCCGACCCGTACGCCCCGCTCGCCGCCGCCCTCGCCGACGCGCACGGCCGCTCCCGCTTCGGCGGCTGGCGCAACCTGCCCTCCCAGGCGCAGACCAAGCGGTACAGCATGGCCGGCGAGGAGCACGAGGTCCGCTACCGGCACACCCGCGCGGGCGGCCTGGAAGCCGACGGCGTCCGCGTCCTGCACGCCGACGCCCGCCGCGTCGTCCTGGAGGCGGACGGCGTCCGGCGCACGTACACGGTGGCCCGGTACGGCGACGACATCCACGTCGACGGCACGACCCTGCGCGCCCTGCCCCGCTTCCCCGACCCCACCGCCCAGCACGCCCCGGGCTCCCTCCTCGCCCCCATGCCCGGCACGGTCGTCCGCATCGCCGGCGGCCTGACCGAGGGAGCGTCCGTACAGGCCGGACAGCCCCTCCTCTGGCTGGAGGCGATGAAGATGCAACACCAGATCTCGGCCCCCGCGACGGGGACGCTGGAAACCCTGCGCGTAACCCCGGGCCGGCAAGTGGAAGTCGGCACCCTCCTGGCCGTGGTGACCACGACTCCCCAGGGGCGCGGGGAACTGCGCGATCAGCCACCCACCACCCGCAGACCGAAGGAGCCCCGGTGACCACCCACATGGAATCCGAAGAACACAAAGCCCTGCGCGTCGCCGTAGCGGCCCTCGGCACCCGCCACGGCCGCCACCACGACCACCAGGAACTCTGGTCCGAGGCGGGCAAGCTCGGCTACCTGGGCGTCAGCCTGCCGGAGGCGTACGGCGGCGGAGGCGGCGGCATCACCGAACTCTCCATCGTCCTCGAAGAGCTGGGCGCGGCCGGCTGCCCCCTCCTCATGCTCGTCGTCTCCCCGGCCATCTGCGGCACCGTGATCGCCCGCTTCGGCACCGAGGAGCAGAAGCGGACCTGGCTCCCCGGCCTCGCCGACGGCACCCGCCTGATGGCCTTCGGCATCACCGAACCCGACGCGGGCTCCAACAGCCACCGCATCACCACCACGGCCCGCCGCGACGGCGCCGACTGGCTGCTCACCGGCCGCAAGGTCTTCGTCTCCGGCGTCGACATCGCCGACGCGACCCTCATCGTCGGCCGCACCGAGGACGCCCGTACGGGCCGCCTGAAGCCCTGCCTGTTCATCGTCCCCCGGGACGCGCCCGGGTTCGGCCGCCGCAAGATCGACATGGAACTCGCCGCGCAGGAGAAGCAGTTCGAGCTGACCCTGGACGACGTCCGGCTGCCCGCCGAAGCCCTGGTCGGCGGGGGCCCCTCCCACGCTCTCGGCAGCGGGGGAGAGGACGCGGGCCTGCTCCAGCTGTTCGCCGGACTCAACCCGGAGCGGATCATGACGGCCGCGTTCGCGATCGGCATGGGCCGGTACGCGGTCGCCAGAGCCGTCGAGTACGCCCGCGACCGCACCGTCTGGAAGTCCCCCATCGGCGCCCACCAGGCCATCGCCCACCCCCTCGCGCAGGCCCACATCGACCTGGAGCTGGCCCGGCTGATGATGCAGAAGGCCGCCCGCCTGTACGACGCGGGGGACGACGTCGGCGCCGGCGAGGCCTCGAACATGGCCAAGTACGCCGCCGGGGAGGCCTGCGCGAGGGCCGTCGACCAGGCCGTGCACACCCTCGGCGGCAACGGCCTCACCCGCGAGTTCGGCCTCGCCTCGCTCATCACGGCCGCGCGCGTGGCTCGTATCGCACCGGTGAGCCGGGAGATGATTCTCAACTACGTCTCCCACCAGACCCTCGGTCTGCCGAAGTCGTACTGACCCGCCCCCGCGCGAGGAGGAACCGATGTTCCGCAGCGAGTACGCAGACGTCCCGCCCGTGAACCTGCCCATCCACGAGGCGGTCCTGGGCCGCGCCGCCGAGTTCGGCGACGTGCCCGCGCTCGTCGACGGCACCGACGGCACCGACGGCACCGACGGCACCACCCTCTCCTACGAGCGGCCGGACCGGTTCCACCGGCGCGTCGCCGCCGAACTCGCGGGCGGTGTCCGGGAGATCCTCGTCTGCGACAGCGCGCCCGGACACCGCTCCCTCACCGACATGCTCGGCTCCACGGCTCCCGAGCCCTGCGTCGCCATCGACCCCGCCGAGGACCTGGCCGCCCTGCCGTACTCCTCGGGCACCACGGGCACCCCCAAGGGCGTCATGCTCACCCACCGGCAGATCGCCACCAACCTCGCCCAGCTGGAACCCGCCGTCGACGCGGGCCCCGGCGAACGCGTCCTTGCGGTCCTGCCCCGCGCCGCCTCCGGGAAGATCCTGCGCCGCGAACTGCGGGAGCGGGCATGACGTCGATCACGCGTGCGCGCACGCGGGGGATCGAGACCCTGGCCCTCGACTCCCCGCACCACCGCAACGCCCTCTCGGCGGCCCTGGTCGGCGAACTGGCCGACGCCCTCGCCGACTGCGGGAAGCACGACGGCGTCCGCGCGGTCGTCCTCACCCACACCGGCAACACCTTCAGCGCGGGCGCCGACCTGCGCGACCCGCCCGACCCCGACGCGCTGGTCGCCCTGCTCAGGCAGCTCGTCGAACTGCCCAAGCCGGTCGTCGCCCGCGTCACCGGGCACGTCCGCGCGGGCGGCCTCGGCCTGCTCGCCGCCTGCGACATCGCCGCCGCCTCCCACACGGCCACCTTCGCCTTCACCGAGGTACGCATCGGCGTCGCCCCCGCGGTGATCTCCCTGCCGCTGCTGCCCCGCACCGACCCGCGCGCCCTCGCCCGCTACTACCTCACCGGAGAGCGCTTCGACGCCGCCGAAGCCGCCCGCATCGGCCTGCTCACCGCGGCCGACGACGACGTCGACGCCGTGCTGGAACCCGTCCTCGACGGGCTCCGGCGCTCCGCGCCCGAGGCCCTGGCCGAGACGAAACGGCTGCTCACGGCTAGGGTGCTGGAGACCTTCGACCGGGACGCGGCCCAGCTGACCGCGCTCTCGGCCCGGCTGTTCTCCTCCCCGCGGGCCCGCGAGGGGATGACGGCCTTCCTGGAACGACGGGATCCCGCATGGGTGCTGTGACGGAATGGGTGCAGTGACGGAATGAGTGCTGTGACGACAGTCGACCGTGTCCCCAAGCAGGACCGCAGCCGGGCCACCCGGCAACGGCTGCTGGCCGCCGCCGTGGCCTGCCTCGCCGAGCACGGCTGGGCCGGATCCACGGTCTCCGTCGTCGCCGAACGCGCCGGCGTCTCCCGCGGCGCCGCCCAGCACCACTTCCCCACCCGCGAAGACCTCTTCACCGCGGCCGTCGAGTACGTCGCCGAGGAACGCTCCGGCGCCCTGCGCGCCCTCTTCCCCGAGGGCGCCGCGGGCGACCGCCGGGCCGTCGTCTCCGCCCTCGTCGACCTCTACACCGGCCCCCTCTTCCGCGCCGCCCTGCACCTGTGGGTCGCCGCCTCCAACGAGGAGCAGCTGCGCCCCCGGGTCACCGAACTGGAGGCCCGGGTCGGCCGCGAGACCCACCGCATCGCCGTGGAACTCCTCGACGCCGACGAAACCCGCCCCGGCGTCCGCGAGACCGTACAGGGCCTGCTCGACATGGCCCGCGGCCTCGGCCTCGCCAACCTCCTCACCGACGACGCCGTGCGCCGCGATCGGGTGGTGGCGCAGTGGGCGGCGCTGCTCGACGGGGCGCTGGACTGACTGACCGTGGGCGACCGGTTCCAGGTGATCGCCGACCTCGACGCGACCGCCGCCGACGCACCACGCCTCGCGGACCGGGTCGTGGCCTGGCTGGCGGCCGAGGGCGTCGTACGCGCCGGACGCACGCGGTGCGTCCCCGGGCAGCCCCTGGGCCACCCGCCCGGCCCCCACTGGGAGCGGGCCGTGCGCGACGACTGGGACCGGCCGCCCTCCGACGGGCTCGCGGTCCACACCCGGCGCACCGGCTTCACCAGCGGAGCCGACCTGCCGGACGCGGCCGTCTGCCCCCGCTGCACGGCGCCGACCCCGCTGGACGACACGGTGTGGCCGCGCTTCAGCGACGCGATGCGGGCCTGGCACGACACCGGCTCAGCGGCCGTCACCTGCCCGGCCTGCGCCGCGCCCGTCGCCGTACCGGACTGGACCTGGGACGACTGCCCCCTGGCCCTCGCCCACCTCGGCTTCGAGTTCTGGAACTGGCCCGACCTCGACGGCGCCTTCCGGACCCGCCTGACCGGACTCCTGGACGGCCACCGAACGGTGTACCTCTGGGGCGCCTGCTGGCGTCACCCGCCTTACGGACTGAGCCGCTCCACCCGCCAGCTCCCGTCCGGCCGCGCCACGTAGCGCAGCCGGTCGTGCAGCCGGTTCTCCCGGCCCTGCCAGAACTCCACCGACTGCGGCGCCACCCGGAACCCGCCCCAGTCCGGCGGCACCGGCACCTGCTCGCCCTCCGGGTAACGAGTCTCCAGCTCGGCGTAGGCGGCGTCGAGTTCGGCCCGCGTCGGGATCACCGAGGACTGCGCGCTCGCCCACGCGCCGAGCTGGGAGCCGTGCGGCCGGGACCGGAAGTAGGCGGCGGTCTCCTCCCGCCCGGTGCGCCGGGCCACGCCCGAGACGATCACCTGCCGGGCCATCGGATACCAGGGGAACAGCAGCGAGACGTACGGGTTCTGCGCGAGGTCGCGTGCCTTGCGGGATTGGTAGTTGGTGTAGAAGACGAAGCCCTGCTCGTCGAACTGCTTCAGCAGCACCGTGCGCGAGCTGGGCCGCCCCTCGGCGTCCGCGGTGGAGACGACCATCGCGTTGGGCTCGAACAGCCGGCCCTCCGTCGCGGCCTGCCGGAACCAGCGGGCGAACTGCCGCACCGGCGTGGCGGCGAGATCGGCTTCGGCGAGCCCTTCCTCGCGATAGTGCTTGCGCATCACCGACGGGTCGGGGACGGGGGCGGGACGGGCGGCGGAGACGGCGTCATGCTCGGTCACGCGGTCATCTTGCCGTATCGGTCCCGGCGGCCACCCGCGGCGGCGGGCAGCGGTGTCCTTCATCACGCCGTGGCACTGAGTGCCGCGAACCCTCCCCAAGGCTGGCACTCAGGGATATCGTGCTCATGCCGTCCCGGTGTGGGGTGACCGCCCTCCGTACGGGGCATCAGTCGAGTGACCGTTCGAGACCGCGAGCCCGTCCCAGGCCGTGGATCCCAGGGCGGTCACTCACGACCACAGCTGCCGCCGGGCCCGCCCACCACCCGTCGCACACATCACGAGGAGCCGCCTGATGTCCGACTTCGTACCCGGACTCGAAGGAGTCGTCGCGTTCGAGACGGAGATCGCCGAACCGGACAAGGAGGGCGGCGCCCTCAGGTACCGGGGCGTCGACATCGAGGACCTGGTCGGCCAGGTCTCCTTCGGCAACGTCTGGGGCCTGCTCGTCGACGGCGCCTTCAACCCCGGCCTGCCGCCCGCCGAGCCGTTCCCCATCCCCGTGCACTCCGGCGACATCCGCGTCGACGTCCAGTCCGCGCTCGCCATGCTGGCGCCGGTCTGGGGCCTCAAACCCCTCCTCGACATCGACGTCGAACAGGCCCGCGAGGACCTCGCCCGCGCCGCCGTCATGGCCCTGTCCTACGTCGCCCAGTCCGCCCGCGGCCAGGGCCTGCCCATGGTGCCGCAGCGTGAGATCGACAAGGCCCAGTCCGTCGTCGAACGCTTCATGATCCGCTGGCGCGGCGAGCCCGACCCCAAGCACGTCGCCGCGGTCGATGCCTACTGGACCTCGGCCGCCGAGCACGGCATGAACGCCTCCACCTTCACCGCCCGGGTCATCGCCTCCACCGGCGCCGACGTCGCCGCGGCCCTCTCCGGCGCCGTCGGCGCCATGTCCGGCCCCCTCCACGGCGGCGCCCCCTCCCGCGTCCTGCACATGATCGAGGAGATCGAGCGCACCGGCGACGCCGAGGCGTACGTCAAGCAGACCCTCGACAAGGGCGAACGCCTCATGGGCTTCGGCCACCGCGTCTACCGCGCGGAGGACCCCCGCGCCCGTGTCCTGCGCCGCACCGCCCGCGAACTCGGCGCCCCCCGCTTCGAGGTCGCCGAAGCCCTGGAGAAGGCCGCCCTGGCGGAACTCCACGCCCGCCGCCCCGACCGCGTCCTCGCCACCAACGTCGAATTCTGGGCGGCCATCGTCCTGGACTTCGCCGAGGTCCCGGCGCACATGTTCACCTCGATGTTCACCTGCGCCCGTACGGCCGGCTGGTCGGCGCACATCCTGGAACAGAAGCGCACCGGCCGCCTCGTCCGTCCCTCCGCCCGCTACATCGGCCCCGGCCCGCGCGACCCGCGGGAGATCGAGGGGTACGCGGACATCGCCCGGTAGCGGTCACGGACCGAAACGCAGACGACCCGCGAGCCTGGTCCTCCGGAAAGGAGGAGCCGGTCGGACGTACCGGCAGCTCGCGGGTCGGGTGACTGCTTGGGATTGGGCCGGCTGCGCGCATCGCTCACGCGCTGATCCGGCACCGCACTGAGTGTGGTGACGGGCGCTAGCCCGCAGCCACCTCACGCGTCCGGTTCTGATACATCTGCCGAACCACCTCCCTTCTCGTGTACCGCACACCCTAGGAAGTGCCTCCGGGACCGCTCAACCCCTTTTTTCGCGGACCCGTGCTCCAGCGTTCGGTGCCGGGCTCTAGCGTTTGGTACATGACAATGCGGCGGGCGATTCTCAGTGGTTCGGTGTTCGAGGAGCGGATCGGGTATGCCCGGGCCGTGGTGGACGGTGACTGGGTGCATGTCTCCGGGACGACCGGCTACGACTACGCCACCATGACGATCTCCGACGACGTCGTGGAGCAGGCCGAGCAGTGTCTGCGGAACATCGGGGCGGCGCTCGCGGAGGCGGGGTGCACGTTCGCCGACGTGGTGCGGGTGCGGTATCTGCTGCCCGAGCGGGAGGACTTCGAGCCGTGCTGGCCGGTGCTGCGGGAGTGCTTCGGCGAGGTGCGGCCGGCGGCCACGATGATGGTGTGCGGGCTGGCCGACCCGAAGATGAGGATCGAGATCGAGGTGTACGCGCGGCGGCCTGCGGCTTCCTGATTCCTTGATCGCCCGCGGTCTTGATTCCTCGCAATCTTGCGGGAACCATATGTGGGCTGCGTCACGTTCGAGTTGAATGAATGCTCGTGAGCACGACCGACGTGCCGTACGTGCGGACACAGCCTGCAGGGGGTCCAGGTGAGTGCTTCCCGGCGTAGTGGGACCACCGACGAACTCGGGCCGGACGAGCCCGAGCGGGACGGTGCGGATCTGCTGGCCGCACTGCTCGACGGCATGGACGCCGCCTTGTGCGCGTTCGACGCCGACGGAGTCGTCACGCACTGGAACCGCGAGGCCGAGCGGATCCTCGGCTGGACCGCGGCCGAGGCCGTGGGCCGGCACGGGTTCGCCGGCTGGGCGGTGCGCAGCGCGGACGCCGAGGAGGTCGAGGCGCGGCTGCTGTCCGCCATGCACGCGCCGGGCCGGCAGGTGCACGAGTTCGCCCTGCTGACCAAGGACGGCGGCCGGGTCCTGGTGCGCACCCAGTCGGCCGCCGTGCGTGGTCCGGACGGCAAGCCTGCCGGGGTGTACTGCGCCTTCGGCGAGGTGCACACCCAGATCGATCTGGAGCGGTCCATCGCGCTCAGCGAGGCCCTGTTCGAGGACGCCGGCTGGGGAGTCGTGCTGGTCGACGCCGATCTGCGCCCGACGGTCGTCAACGCGCACGCGGCCCGCGCGCTGGGCACGCGGCGTACGGCGATGCTCGGCCGGCCGCTCGGCGATCTGCTCGCCCAGGGCGTGGAGGAACTGGAGGCCGTGCTCACGCATGTGCTGGCCGAGGGCGCGCCGCCCGCGCCCGCCGAGATCTGGGTGGGGGTGCGCACCCCGGAGGGGGAGCGACGGCGCTGCTGGCGCTGCGGGTTCGTCCGGCTGTCCTCGCCGCTCGCGGAGGAGCCGGTGCCGCTCGGTGTGGGCTGGCTGTTCCAGGACGTCACCGAGGCCAAGCAGGGCGAGCAGGAGGCGGCGCTGCTGCGGTTCCGGACCAATCAGCTGCATCGCGCGGCGCGGGCGGCGGCGGAGTGCGAGGACCCGGCGGAGGCGGCGGCCGTCCATCTGGATTTCGCGCTCGCCGGTTTCGCCGATCACGCGCTGATCGACCGGGTCGCGGGCGGTGCGATCGCCGACGGTGAGGACGCGGGCCCGGTGCGGTTGCTGCGGGTCGCGGCCACCCCCTCCGGCGCTCCCGGTCCGACCCTGTCCGCGGGCCGGGCCGGTCTGCCGGTGCGGTACGGGGAGGGGCATCCGGCGTTGCAGTGCGTGGCGCGCACCGGCACCGTGCGGGCCAGCGTGGGCGCGGTGCCGGCCGATCAGGCGCGGGCCTGGGCGCGGGCCCGGCAGTGGCCGGAGGACGCGGTGCACGCGTTGTGCGCGGTGCTGCGGAGCCGGGGGCGGACGCTGGGTGTGGTGACGTTTCTGCGTGGGGGCGGGCGCAGTGCGTTCGAGCGTTCCGACACGTCGTATGCCGAGGATGTCGCTGTGCGGGTCGCCGGGGCGCTGGATCTGGCGGAGCTGGTGGGGCGGGGGGCGCCGTAGGGGGTGCGGGCCGTGGCCGGGTGCGGGCCGGTGGGGGTGTCCGCGCGGTTCCCCGCGCCCCTGATGGTGGTGGTCAGTGGTGGTAGAAGATCCGGTCGCCGTAGTCGTCCAGTACGCGGGCGTTCCACTCGTGGCCGCCGTCGACGTTGCCGGAGCGCAGGAGCGGCGGGTCGATGCCGCGGTCGGCGAGGACGCCGGCGGCGGTGGCCATGGTGGCCTGGAGGAGGGCGGTGGTGACGACGGTGGAGGCGGGGGCGAAGGGCGCCGGGACGCCGTCGAGGGTCAGCTCGGCGTCCCCGACGGCGATCTTCGAGTCGAGGACGATGTCGCAGTGGTCCTTGAGGAAGGTGCCGGAGGCGTGCCGTGAGCCGGTCTGTGCGGCGTAGGCGACGGAGGTGACGCCGATGACGCGGATGCCGAGGGCGCGGGCGTTGACGGCCATCTCCACGGGGAGCGCGTTGCGGCCGGAGAGGGAGACGATCACCAGGGTGTCGCCCGCGCGGAGCGGGGAGCTGTCCAGGACGGCGGCGGCGAGGCCGTCGACGCGTTCCAGGGCGGAGCCCAGGGTCGCGGGCATCACGTCGACGCCGACGACGCCGGGGACGGCGAGCAGGTTCATCAGGGCGAGGCCGCCGGCGCGGTAGACGAGGTCCTGCGCGGCGAGTGAGGAATGGCCGGCGCCGAAGGCGAACAGCCGGCCGCCGGCGGCGACGGTGTCCGCGAGCAGGGTGCCGGCCGCGGTGATGGCCTCGGCCTCCTCGTCGCGGACGCGTTGCAGCAGGCCGATCGCGGCGTCCAGATACCGGTCGGCCAGCTTGCTGTCGCCCATGCGAGCTCCTTCGCGCCGTTGCGGGGGCTGTGCGTGTGTCGCGGATCACCGTGCGGTCTGGACCACTGTGCTGTCAATACGGGGCCGGGGCGGGCCGGGGTGTGGCGCGGGGGCGGGCCGGGGTGCGGCGCGCGGGCGGGCCGGGGTGCGGCGCGCGGGCGGTGCGGGTGTGGCGCGGGACGGTGCGGAAACCGGGCGGCGGAGAGGGCCGATCCGGCCAATGCCCCCTTGGTTTCGGCGGCGCCGCACGGTTGTCAGTGGTATCCGGCAGAATTGATGGCAGGGCCAGCGCAGGAGCCGAGCGCCGTCGAGCCTTCGGCAGAGCTAATCGCAGAGCTAATCGAGGGGCACGTATGTCCGGACTGATCGACACCACGGAGATGTATCTCCGCACCATCCTCGAGCTGGAGGAGGAAGGTGTGGTCCCCATGCGCGCCCGGATCGCCGAGCGGCTCGACCAGAGCGGGCCGACGGTCAGCCAGACGGTGGCGCGGATGGAGCGTGACGGCCTGGTGTCCGTGGCCAGCGACCGGCATCTGGAGCTGACGGAGGAGGGCCGCCGGCTGGCCACCCGGGTGATGCGCAAGCACCGCCTCGCCGAGTGCCTGCTCGTCGATGTGATCGGCCTGGAGTGGGAGCAGGTGCACGCGGAGGCCTGCCGCTGGGAGCACGTGATGAGCGAGGCGGTGGAGCGGCGCGTCCTGGAGCTGCTGCGCCACCCGACCGAGTCGCCGTACGGCAACCCGATCCCGGGCCTGGAGGAGCTGGGCGAGAAGGACGGGGCCGACCCGTTCCTGGACGAGGGCATGGTCTCGCTGGCCGAGCTGGACCCGGGCCTGGAGGGCAAGACGGTGGTGGTCCGCCGGATCGGTGAGCCGATCCAGACGGACGCTCAGCTGATGTACACCCTGCGTCGCGCGGGGGTGCAGCCCGGTTCGGTGGTGAGCGTGACGGAGTCGGCCGGCGGTGTGCTGGTGGGCAGCGGCGGCGAGGCCGCCGAGTTGCAGGCGGACGTCGCCTCCCACGTCTTCGTCGCCAAGCGCTGACACCGGCCGGAACACCGGCCCGAACACCGGCCGGGACCGCTGGTTCCGCTGGCGTACCGCTGGGTGCCGCTGATCCGGCGGCCGCCCGTGAGTGACCCCGGGCGGGCAACGCCCGTGCCCTGAGTGAGCCTTGTGACGTAGTCCCGTCGATCGCGTCGAATCCCGGACTCCGTGTGCCGAATCGCAGCGCCCGGCCGCTTCGCGTGCCAGGCTGTCGCGTGAGGCGGTGACCGTGAGGGGGTGGGCGCGTGGTTGACGGAACGTCCGGTTCCGTGGAGGGCCCCGGCGCCTTGCGGCGCCGGGGCCTGTCCTCCCCTGTTCCGACCCGGAGCCCCGAGCTCTCAGGGTCGTTCCCCTCGGACCGTTTTCCCCGAGCGGTCCGCCTCCCGCTGAAGATCTCCCCCCAGGAACGGCGATCATTCCTCGAACGGGGTCACTCGAACGAGGGGTGTTGCCCGCCCGGACCTCATCCTCGAATGCGCTTTCGATAGTCTGCGGGGGCGGACAGCACACCGCACAGCAGCACCAGAGCACGACCAGCAGGACTCAGGCGTACGAGCGGAGCTTGGGGGGTGCCGGGACCATGGCGCGGCGCATCGAGGTGACCGGAGCGGGCGGGGTACGGCTCGCGGCCTGGGAGTTCGGCGACCCGCCCAAGACCGGCCCCGATCCGGCACCCGCCGCCCCCGGAGTGCTGTTACTCCACGGCCTCATGGGCCGCGCCTCCCACTGGGCCCCCACCGCCCGCTGGCTCTCCGAACGCCACCGCGCCGTCGCACTCGACCAGCGCGGCCACGGCCAGAGCGAGAAACCCCCGCAGGCCGCCCTCACCCGGGAGGCCTACGTCGACGACGCCGAAGCGGCCCTGGAACAGCTCGGCCTCGCCCCCGCCGTCCTGATCGGTCACGCCATGGGCGCGCTGACCGCCTGGCAGCTCGCCGCCAAACGCCCCGACCTGGTCCGCGCCCTGATCATCTGTGACATGCGGGCCTCCGCGCTCGGCGCCGCCTCGCAGCGCGAGTGGACCGACTGGTTCAGGTCCTGGCCGGTGCCGTTCACCACCCTCGCCGACGTCCGCAAGTGGTTCGGCGAGGACGACCCCTGGCTGGAGCGGCCCAACCCGGCCCGCGGCGCCTTCTACGCCGAGGTCATGACCGAGACCCCGGACGGCTGGCGGCCCGTCTTCGAGCCCGAGCAGATGCTGAGGTCCCGCGAGACCTGGGTCTACGACGCCCACTGGGAGGAACTGGCCCAGGTCCGCTGCCCCACCCTGGTGGTCCGCGGGCTCGACGGCGAACTGGGCCGGGCCGAGGCACAGGAGATGGTCCGGGTGCTGCCCCGGGGCGCGTACGCGGAGGTGGCCGACGCCGGCCATCTCGTCCACCACGACCAGCCGGCGGCCTGGCGCGCGGCGATCGAGCCGTTCCTGGAGGGCGTCCGCGCGCTCTGAGCCCCGTACGACCGGCCCTACTTCCCGCCCGTGACCGTCAGGAACCCCACCGCCCCCGCCGCCACCAGCAGCACTGCCAGCAGGCACCAGCGGCGGGCGGTGTGCAGGGCGGCGCGGATCTGCCAGACGTGGGCCATGGCGAGCAGCCAGCGGACATAGGGGTCGGTGCGGGCGACGTTCGCGCGGGCGCGCTCCAGGTGCCGCCCGAGCAGCCGGCGGCGGCCCGGGTCGGTCTCGGCGGCCAGCGCCCGCTGGATGTTCGCGGCGACGACCCGGTGCCGCAGCAGATCGTCCACCCCGGTCGCGGCGGTGCCGAAGAAGTCGCCGGGAGCGGCGTCGAGCAGCTCCCGCAGCCCGCGCAGCGCCGGTTCGCCGAGGGTGGCGGTCGTGGTGACCGGCGGGATGAGCACCCGGCTGACCTGCCACACCGCCAGGCTCACCCCGCCCAGCGCGACCAGCAGCGCCACCCCGGCGATCACCGCGTCCCCGAGCCCGTGCACCTTGCCCACGGCGACCAGCGGCCCGCCGCCGATCAGCGCGGCGCCCACCATCCCGAACGCGGCGATCATCCACCGGGCCGCCGCGCGCAGTTCGGGCACGGCGTCGAGGGGAGAGGGCAGCGCGTCGAACGGCAGCGGCGGCGCCGCGGCACCCGTGCCGGGCGGCGGCGTGGTCACCGGTCCTCGGCCGGATCGCGATCCGACCTGGCCACCAGGAACGGCGTCCCGTCGTCCTCGGCCACGTCCGGATACGGCACCCAGTCGGTGCCGTCGTAGAACTCCAGGTCGCCGTTCTCACCGAGCCGTACGTCGTTCACCCGCGGCTGCTCCGGCTCCGCCATACACCCCTCACCCACCCCGCGCTCACTCACCGCCGACGCTCACCGACGGTCCTGTTCGATGTTCTTGATGCACCGCAGCACGGCCGAAACCACCGCCCGCTGGGTCGGCTGGCCCAGCCGCCCGGCGAGGGCCGGGTCGCGGGCGCCGGCCACGATCTCCGCCAGCACCGGGGCCAGTTCGGCCAGCACGGGGTCGGCGCGAAAGCCGTCAAGGCTCTCCCGGGTGAGCGCGCCGTCGTCACCGAGGCCCGTGACGGCGGCGGCGAGACTGCCGAGCACCAGACCGAGATGCATGGCCGGCCACAGGGCGACCGGCACCTCGTCCCCGCTTGCCGGCTCGCTCGTCCCCTCGCCTGTCCCCTCACCTGTCGTCCCGCTCCGCAGCGCGGCCAGCGCACGGGCCGCGACGGGCGCGTCCAGCGGCCCGAGACCGGCGACGACCAGCCCGTCCCGCTCCCCGTCGAGGATCCGCCCCAGCACCCCCGCCAGCGCCGCGAACCGCGGATCCAGCGCGCCGTACCGAGCGAGCTGTTGACGCACCTTCACCCGGGCCGCCGTGTTGCCCCGCCCGGCGGACACCAGCCCCGCGAGCACCGGTTCCCAGACCAGCGCCCACACGGCCGCCACGGCAGCGGCGGACCCGGAGGCCCGCCCCGCGCCCCCGTCCTCCCCCTCCCCCCTCTCCCTCTCCTGCCTCTCTTCCTCCGCTGCCGCCAGCGCCCGGGCCCGCGCCACCAGCCCGGTCAGCGCCTCACGGACCCGCCCCGGATCTCCGGCCACCCGCGTGAGCAGCCCCTCCAGGGCGACCCCCGGCACCTCGCCCACCCGCGCGCACAGCACCGCCGGATCGTCCGGCGGGTCGGCGGCCTCCGCCCCGAACACCCGCAGGTCGTGGGCGACGGCCGGCACCGCGTCCGCCGTCCGCCCCCCGGTCAGCACCCCCAGCAGCGCACCGGCCAGATGGTGGGCGACCGCGCCCGGCGCGTCCCGGGCGTGCGCGTGCAGAAAGCCGCCGAAGTTGGCGTGGCCGACCGCGACGGTCGCCGGGACGCCGGCGCGGTAGGCGTAGCGCAGGCAGTCCCGGCCCCGGGCGAGGGCGAGCGCACCGCGCCCGCGGGCGTCCTCCACGGTCGCCAGAGCGCCGTAGATCTCCCCGAGGTGCAGGGGATCGTCGGCGGCCTCGAAGATCTCCCGGCACCGTTCCAGGACCTCCAGGGACTCCCGCGCGCGGCCCAGCCGCAGCAGGGGCAGATACGAGGGGAAGAGGGCCTGGGCCAGATCGGCGCCGGACGCGCCCCGCCCCGACTTGGACGCGCACAGCTGAGCGTTGTACTCCAGCGCCGTCTCCCACCGCTCCGCGTGCACCGCGGCCCGCTGCACGGTGTCGCAGAACTCCTCCCAGACCTCCCACCACTGCACGCCATCCGGCTCCCGCCGTTCCCGCGGCAGCGCGTCCATCCGGCGGCGCAGCCCCGGCGCCTCGGCCAGCACCGCCTCCGCCTCCGCCCGCTCCACCCGCACATGCAGCCGGTGCACCTCGCCGAGCAGCCGGGTCCAGGCGCCCAGCGAGGACCGCCGGGCGTGCTCGGTCTCGGCCCCGGCGAAGGCCAGCGCCTCGTCCAGCCGTCCCGCGCGCAGGCACAGCCCGGCGAGCGAACCGGCCGCCATGGCCGCCGCCGTGTGGTCAGCCGCCGCCAGGGCGGCGGCCAGTTCCGCGCGGGCCTGCCGTTCGGCGGTCGCCGGATCGGTCGCCCACAGCACCTCGGCCAGCGCGCCCGAGGACGGCCGGGCGCCGCCGTGGGCGGCGGCGAGGGCGGCGACCCGGCGCAGTACGGGCAGCACGCGCGCGCGGGTGGGCCGGGTGCCGTCCCGGCGCAGTACGGCGTGCAGCAGGGCCTCGGCGCCCTCCCCCTGCCGGATGCGGATCAGGTAGGGCGCGGCGGCCAGTCCGGCCCGCGCCAGCACCGGACCGGCGAGCCGCGCCCCCTCGGCGCCGGTCCCCTCCCGGTCCCAGGCCATGGCGAAGACCCGCACCCAGTACCCGGCCAGCCGCTCGTCCACCAGCCGCCGGAACTCCGCCCCGGCCCTCCGCCGCCCCTCGGCGGCCACGACGGACTGGATGTCGTACGACTCGGAAGCGGGCACGGGGCCCGGCCGCGGCGTGACCAGACCGCACGCCACCAGGGCCGCCGTCCCGCTCCCGGCCGGCTCCTCCGGGTGGCCCGGACGGGCGGACAGCTCCGGCCAGTTGTGGTCGACGACGGGGCGCGTGCGGTCGTCCTCCTCCAGACAGCACAGGAAGTGGAACAGGTCGCGGTGGGCGGGCGGGAGCCCGTCGGCGATGCCGTCCGCCCAGGCGCGCAGGACGCGCAGACAGTCACGGCCGTCACCGCTCCCGTCGTCACCGGGCCGCCCGGTCGTGAAGAAACTCTCCGGCAGCCCGCCGCCCTCCGCCCGGGCCCGCCCGGCGGCCTCCAGCAGCGCCGCCGGCCGCGCCGGGTCGGCGGCCTGCGCGTCGGCCAGCTCCAGCAGCTGGGGATGGCCGCGGGTCACGTCCAGCAGCGCGGTGACATACCGCCGCCCCGTGCTCGCCGGTACGCCGGGCAGCCGCCCGTCGGCCAGCGCCGCCAGGTGGGGCAGCTCCCGGGCGAGCAGCACGGACTCGTCCCGGTCGAGCAGGTCGACCGGTTCGGTGGGCAGCAGGGGTCCGGCGTCCGGCGGCCGCACCCGGCCCGTGACCACCAGCCGTCCGGCGCCGGCCCGCGCGGTCAGCCCCGCGAGCAGCCGCCCCCACCGCCCGTCCCGCCAGCCGCCGTCCGGGGCGAGCAGCCCGTCCACCCGGTCCACCACGACCAGCAGGCGCCGCCGGTCCAGACAGCCCGCGACGGCCGCGACGAACTCCCCGAACCGCGCCGGGGCGTCGAGCAGCGGCGCGCACTCCAGTCCCGGCACCGCCCGTTCGAGGGCCAGCGCGAGCGCGGCGAGCACCGAGCCCGGCTCCGCCTCCTCCGGCACCCCGCACCACACCACCCCCTCGAAGGCATGCGCGTGCGTGGCCGCCAGCTCCCGCGCACACGCCGTCTTCCCCGCCCCCGGCATCCCCAGCAGCACCACCCCGCACATGCCACCACGCGGCGCCAGCGCGGCACTGGCCCGCGCCATCACCCCACCCCGCCCGACGAACCGCTCAGCGACACCGGGGGCTGCGCCGCCCCCGGCGACGAAAACGTCCCCCTCGCACGGCCCCGGCTCCGAATCCGCGGCCGTGCTCGCGCGCGGGCTCCGCCCGGAATCGGCACCCCCGCCCGGCCCCGCCGCCGGCCGCAGCCCCGCCGTCAGCCGCAGCCCCGCCGCCCGTGCCCCGAAGAGTGCCGGAGTGACGGACTGGAGCGCCGGATCGGGTGACTCCGAGGCGGCGGTCACCGCCTCCGTCAGCGCCTCGGGCAGAGCGCGGCCGTCCCGGAGCAGCAGTCCGTACAGCGACTCCGCGAGGGCGATCGCGAAGGAGTCGGCGACCGGGTAGCGCATGGCGAGCACCGCGCAGTCCAGTCGCTCGACCAGTTCCCCGGCCAGCGCGCCCACCGTCTCCACACGAGGCCCGGCGCCCTCGTCCGGCTCGTCGTCCCCGGTGGGCACGCCCAGCGCCCGTCGCTGTTCCCGGGCGGCCAGCGCCCCGGACCAGCAGGCGGACAGCGTGACCAGGCGGACCCCGCGCGCCCCCGCGAGCAGCCGGGCCAGGTCGGGCGCGGGCACGCGGTCCGGTCGCCCGGTGTCGGTCTCCAGGAGCAGTTCGCCGGGGGTGCCGTGGGCGGAGACATGGACGACGTCCCAGCCGTCCGGCCGCTCCAGCAGAGCCCGGAGCCGGTCACGTGTCACCCCGTACTGGAGGGTGTGCAGCCGCACCGCCCGCCCGGCCCGGTCGCACAGCCGGGTGAGTGCCATCCGCTCGCGCCGCAGGTTCAGGGCCCGGCTGCCCTCGGGCAGGCTGAACAGGGCCAGCATCCGCACCGGACGCCCGGCGGCGGACGCGTCCGGATCCCGCGGCCGCGCGTCGCCGATCTGCGTGACCGGGGTCAGGCCCCACGCGGCCAGGGGACGCCCCCGCAGACGGGCCAGCTCCAGCGGCACGTACAGCAGCCGCCGCGCCTGCGGGACGTCCGCCGGGAGCACCACGCGCAGCACCGCCGGGGCCGTGTCCGGCAGGAGCCCGGCCAGCGGTCCGAGGATCCGGTCCCCGGCCCACGCGCCGACCTCCCGCACGATCTCCCGCTCCCGGGTCACCCGCTGGTCGGGCGCGGTGTTCCGGCGCACATACCCGGGGAGGTCGAGGAACGCCTCGTACTGCGGCGCCTCCGGGTCCAGCCGCACCGCGTGCCGGGCCAGCACCCGCCCGTCCGGCGCGCACAGCTCCCAGCGCCACCGGTCGGGTCCGGCGAAGTCCCGCACGCGCAGGATGAGTTCGCGCACGGCTCAGAGCCCGAGCATCCGGCGCAGCGCCCGCAGCTGCCGCACCGAGTCCCGTACGGCCGCGCGGGCCGGGTGGGACGACGGGAGCTCCCGCAGTGCCTGTTCGTACATCTGCTGTGCCTCGGCCAGGTGCCGCACCTGCCCGCTCTGCGCCAGTCCCGCCAGCGCGCCGCCGAGGTTGACCAGGCGCACCGGGTGCATCGGGTCGTGCCGCGGGGTGTGGTCGAGGGCGGACCGGGCGTACCGGACGGCTTCGTGCAGGGCGGTGGGGTCGGGGTGCCTGCGGGCCCGGCGCAGCAGGGCGTTGGCGAGGTTGGACTCGGTGCCGGCGTACTCGGGGTGGCTGGTGGCGAGGACGTCGAGGCAGCCGCGGTACAGGGCGATCGCCTCGTCGATGTCCGCGGTCCGGCCGCGGTGGTCGAACGCCTCCTGCAACGACGTGGCCAGCGAGGACATGTGGCGGCCCAGCTCGGGGTCGCCCGGCGGGGAGGCGTCGACCGCCTGCCGCCCGTAGGCCAGCGACAGGTCGAGCTGCCCGGGGTCACGCTCCCGTTCCCAGCGCAGCCGGTGCAGCATGCACAGCGCGGACAGCGCGGAGGCGTGGTGCGGATCGGACTCGGGATGGCGGTCCCGGGCCCGCTCGGCGGCGGTCACCGCGCCCCGCAGCAGCGTCACGTCCCCCGTCTGCCCGTACGCCAGCCGCAGCCGGTCGGCGACTTCCAGGGCATCGTCGGACGGGCCGACCGAGGGGACCTGCGGCGTCCCGGACCTCTTCGGCCTGCCGAACCATCGGGCCACAGTCGCCCCCCGCGTAGGTGGATGCCGTCCACGACCCCTACGAGATTGCCGAACTGCCGTCCCTCGAAACCGAATCCGTCACGCTTTGCTGACCGCCGTCAGGATCTCCGGCAGCCGCGCGGCGGTGCGCGGCGCGGCCAGTCGCAGACCGGCGTAGGCGATTGCCGCCCCGTAGACGGTGCCGGCCGGCAGCAGCAGCCGGCCCCACTCCGCGGCGTCCGTGCCCGTGCGGAACCAGATCGTCGCCACGATGACGGGGGCGCACAGGACGGCGCCGGCCACCATCCCGCCGAAGATGGAGATCCAGGCGAGCCCGACCTGTCCGGGGGCCACGTTCTTGTAGCCCTCCTGCGGGATGGAGTACGGGAACCGGGCCGAGGTCCACGCCCCGGTCGCCAGCATCGCCCCGAGCAGCGCGAAGGACAGCCCCAGCGTCTCCGGCAGCCGCGCCCAGTCGCCGAGCAGCGCCGTCGTCAGAACGGTGACCAGGGTGGCGTACGGCAGGGTGATCACCAGCAGGGCCAGCGCCCGCGCGCGCAGCTCGACGTAGGCGTCCCGGGTGGACGAGATCGTCATCGCCACCATCCAGAACGCGGAGGTGTCCTGCCCGAACTGGTTGTACATCTGGATGCCGAGCATGCCCGCCGCGAAACAGGCGAAGTAGACCGACCCGGTGCCCTGGAGCGCGTTGAACACCGGCACGATCAGCCCGATCGCCAGCGAGGTCACCCACGCGGCCTTGGTCTTCGGGTCCCGCCACACATAGCGCAGGGTGCGCTCCATCACCGTCCCGGTCCGCCCGCCGGGCAGCAGCCGCCCGAGCCGCGTCGAGGGCCGCTCCCGCCCGGCCGTCTCGGCGCCGTGCAGCGTGGATCCGTCCGGCGAGGTCATCAGCCGGGTCAGGTGCCGTGCCCATACGGCGATCAGCGCGGCGAGCGCGAGCCCGCTGAGCGCGAGTTGCCCGGCCGCCGTCCCGTACGCGCCCTCGCTCACCGAGTGCACCGCGCCGAGCGCCGACGCCGGCGGCACCCAGCGCAGTACGTCCGCCACCGGATCGAGCTGCCCGAGCCCGGCGGAGCCGAGCCGCTGCGCCCCGAAGTTGACGACCTGCGCGCCGACCGCCACGACCAGCCCGCTCAGCACCGCCAGATCCCGCCCCCGGCGGGAGGTCAGCAGCCGGATGTTGGCGGCGGCGACGGCCCGCGCGAGGGCCACGCAGACGAGCAGCGCCAGCGCGACCGCGACGATCCCGACGACGTACGCCGCCGCCCCGCGCGCCACCGTGATCACCGAACCGGCGAACAGGCACACCGTGAACAGCGGCCCCATCCCGACCAGCGAGGCCGCGAGCAGCGCCCGCACCAGCGGCCGGGGCCGCAGCGGCAGCATCACCAGCCGGGTCGGATCGAGGGTCTCGTCGCCGCCGGGGAAGAACAGCGGCATCACCGCCCACCCCAGCCCCAGCACCGCCACCAGCAGCACCACCAGGGAGTCGGCGTGCGCGGTGCCGCGCAGCAGGACCAGGCCCAGCACCTGGAGCACGGCGAACAGCAGGGTGACGACCACCGACGCGACGTAGGCGGCCTTGCGCCCGCCGGACTGCCGCAGCCCGTTGCGCAGCAGGGACAGCTTCAGCCGTACGACGGTGGCGGTGACGTTCGCTTCCGTGGCCGCGCTCACCGGGCGCCGCCGCCGAGCCAGTCGAGGTCGGTCCCGGCGTTCCGCCCGTGCGCGCCGACCAGTTCCAGGAAGGCCCGCTGGAGGGTGGGCGCGGTGCCGCGCACCTCGGCGAGGGTGCCGTGCGCGCGGATGCGCCCGGCGGCCATGACGGCCACCCAGTCGCACAGCGACTCGACCAGTTCCATCACATGGGAGGAGAAGACGACGGTGGCGCCGGACGCGGTGTACCGCTCCAGGACGCCCCGGATGGTCTGGGCGGAGACCGGGTCGACGCCCTCGAACGGCTCGTCGAGGAAGAGCACCTCGGGGTTGTGCAGCAGGGCCGCCGCGAGCCCGATCTTCTTGCGCATACCGGTGGAGTAGTCGACGACCAGCTTGTGCTGGGCGCCCGCCAGGTCCAGCACGTCCAACAGCTGGGCCGCCCGCTTGTCCACCTCTGCCCCGGGCAGGCCGCGCAGCCTGCCCGTGTACGCCAGCAGCTCCCGCCCCGACAGCCGCTCGAACAGGCGCAGTCCCTCGGGGAGCACCCCGATCCGTGCCTTCACCTCGACGGGGTCCCGCCACACGTCGTGCCCGACCACCTCGACGGTCCCCTGATCGGGCCGCAGCAGCCCCGTCACCATGGAGAGCGTGGTGGTCTTCCCGGCCCCGTTGGGCCCGACCAGCCCGACGAACTTCCCCGCGGGCAACTCCAGATCGATCCCGGCGACAGCGACTTGCTGCCCGAACCGCTTCCAGAGCCCATGAACACGTACAGCGGCTGAGGTCATGTCCGAACCCTACGGTCGGACGATCCGCCCGAGAGGCGCGGGCCCTGCCGATATGCGGCTGCGCCGCGCGGGCGCGAGCAACCACGCACGACCCGCGGCCGCCGACGATCGTCAGCCAGGCAGCCGGCCCGGCGTCATCGGTCCCGCCCGCACGCGTAGGCGAGCGGCGAGATCAGCTCCTCGGCGTCCGGCAGCCACCGATTCGCCGGAGTCGGCCGGCACGCCCACTGCACGGCCCCCCGCGACCCGTACCGCGTAGGCGGCGCGGCCACATAGCCGCCCTCCCCCAGCGCCGCCAGATCCAGCGACGCCGGCGACCAGCCCAGCTTCCGCACCAGGTCCGGCACCTTCGCCGCCGCACCGGGAAGCACGAAGAACTGCATCCGTCGCGTCGGCGTCAACGTCACCGGGCCCAGGGTGAGTTCCATGCGCTCCATGCGCGCCAGCGCGAGGAAGCCGGCCGTCTCCGGCACGGAGATGGCGTCGAACGTGCGCCCCGTCGGCAGCAGGATCGACGCGTTCGGCTGCTTCTGCCACATACGGCGCGCCACGGTCGCGCTGCCGGTCGCCTGGGTCGCCCAGTCCGCGCGCGCGGGGTGCGCGCCCGGCTCCTCGCACAGGGCGTTGCCGCAGGAGCAGCGCTGCTGTCCGTCGACGGCCTCCAGCCAGGTGCCCGGGAACACGTCCCAGTGGCGTTCCTCGGCGTAGCGAACGGCGGTCTCCAGCAGCGATTCCCCGCGCTGCTTCGGAATCTGTGCGGCTTCGGTGGCCGGGATCGTCTTTTCCACGTGGAACTCAACTCCCGCACCCACCTCGGGTTACGGCTCCGGCCGCGCGCGGGGGAGGAGCATCGATTCGGCGTCCGGGGCGCATGGGTGCACGGGTGGGGGCGCGCGGGAGGATCCGCGGCGGCGCTTGGGTAGCCAGGAGGGGGACGGGTGGGCGGGGGGTGCTGTTCACCCTTGCTTGTCCTGGAAATCCGCGCATGTTTCGCGTTTTCAGGGCATATCCGCATTTTCCGTATGACCGCGGGGCATTGATCTTCACGACCGGACTCCACGCCGCCGGCGGCGTGGAGCGGCAGGGGAAGACACGACAACTCGGTGCGCGGGCAGGCACCGCAGCCACAGGGGGTTACGCCATGGCCGCAAGGCCTCTCGTCGCGCGGCAGCCGAACGAACGGCTGCAAGCGCTCATCCAGGAGGCGGGGTGCTCGAACGCCGGGCTCGCCCGCCGGGTCAACATGTGCGGCGCCGAACACGGACTCGACCTGCGCTACGACAAGACGTCCGTGGCACGCTGGCTGCGCGGACAGCAGCCGCGCGGACGCGCTCCGGCGATCATCGCCGAGGCGCTGGGCCGCAAACTCGGCCGTACGGTCACGATCGACGAGATCGGCATGGCCAACGGCAAGAACCTCGCGTCGGGCGTCGGCCTCCAGTTCTCGCCGACGGTACTGGGAGCCATCGAGCAGGTCTGCGAACTGTGGCGCAGCGACGTGGGGCGCCGCGACTTCCTGTCCGGATCGTCCGTCGCCGCCTCGGCGCTGGTCGAGCCGAGCCGCGACTGGCTGATCTCGGCGCCCGACGCGCAGGTGGCGCGTTCGGCCGGTCCCCGCGTGGGCCGGCCGGACGTGGCCGCCGTGCGCTCCATGACCCAGGCGCTGGTCGACCTGGACCACCAGTACGGCAGCGGGCATGTCCGCCCGGTCGTCGTGCACTACCTCAACAGTGTCGTCTCCGGCCTGCTCGCCGGCTCCTACCGGGAGGCCGTGGGCCGCGAACTCTTCGCGGCCGTGGCGCGGTTGACCGAGCTGGCGGGGTACATGGCGGTGGACACCGGGCAGCCGGGCCTCGCCCAGCGCTACTACATCCAGGCGCTCCGGCTCGCCCAGGCGGCGGGCGACCGCGGCTACGGCGGTTATGTCCTCGCCGCCTCCATGAGCCATCTGGCCGCCCAGCTCGGAAACCCGCGGGAGATCGCCCAGTTGGCGCGGGCTGCGCAGGAGGGGGCGCGGGGGCGCGTGACCCCGCGCGCGGAGGCCATGTTCCACGCGGCGGAGGCGCGTGGCCACGCGCTCATGGGGGACGCGCGCGCCGCCCAGGTGTCGGTGGGGCGCGCGGTGAGCGCCATGGACCAGGCGGACCCGTCCTCGGGGGACGATCCCGCGTGGATCGCGCACTTCGACGAGGCCTACCTCGCCGACGAACTCGCGCACTGCCATCGTGACCTGGGGCAGGCCGAGGCCGCCGCGCGGGCCGCCCAGCAGTCCCTGGACGGGCACCCCGATTCCCGGGCCCGGCGGCGCGCGATCGGCTATGTGCTGCTCGCCACGGCCCAGGTGCAGCAGCGCGAGATCGAACAGGCCTGTCACACGGGGCTGAAGGCGGTGGAGCTGCTGGAGACCCTGCGGTCCAACCGGGGCGCCGAGTACCTGGAGGACTTCCAGGCGCGTCTGGAGCCGTTCCGGGACGAGGCGGTGGTACGGGAGTTCGGGGCGCGGCTGGATCTTCAGCAGGCGGCGTGAACGGGTGCCGGCGGCGGCCGACAGGGGGGAGGTGACGTGAGCGGCGTGCCGCCGGGCGGTGTTGTTACCGCCGTCACAGGGAAACAGGTCACGCCCTGTGCTGCGTGGCACCCCGCTCCGGGGACCCGGTAGCGTGAGCCGACGATTCCGAAGGTCCCCCATTCGTAGGAGTCCCGGTGACGCAGAGTGGACAGGGCGAGGAGCCCTCGGCGCAGCCCGCGCACGAAGGCATCGTGCTGCCCTCCGACGGTGGCGAGCCCCTGCTGCCGGGCACGCAGGCAGGCCCCGGCCGCCCCGCCGACGGCCCGCTCCCGGCCCAGGCGCCGCCCGGCGGCCAGGCCTGGGGCCAGCCCTGGGGACCCGGCGAGCAGCAGTACGCCCCGCAGCAGCAGAACTGGCCCACGCCGCCGGACCAGGGGTGGGGCGCGCCCCAGGGCGGCCACCCCGCGCCCCAGCCCGCCCCGGGCGCCGGCCCGCTGCCGCCCGAGGGCGCGGCCGGACCGTCGTACGGCGGGCACCAGGGGGCGTACGGCGGGGATCAGGGGGCGTACGGCGCCAACCAGGGGGCGTACGGCGCGACCCCGGGGGCGTACGGCGCGAACCAGGAGGCGTACGGCGCCCCCGCCTATCCGGCGCAGGACGGCGCGAGCGGGGGATACCCCGGGCCTTCCGGCGCCGCGCACGGGGCGTACCCGGGAGCCTCCGGTGCCGCGCACGGTGGTGCCATGCCGCCGCAGGGCGGCGGTGCGCCCCTGCCGCCGGCCGCCGGGGCGCCGCTGCCGCCGCCCGGTGACGAGGGCGCCACCCAGTACATACCCCCGGTCGGCGGCGGTTCCGGCATACCCGGGGGTGACCCCGGGGCCGCGGGCCCGGACGGTGCCACCCAGTACCTGCCGCCCGTGCAGCCCGGGTCCGCGTCCGCCCACGAGGGCGCGACCCAGTACCTGCCGCCGGTGACGCCGGGCGCGCTGCCGCCCGAGATGCCCGCCGCCGGGGCCGCCGAGCGGCCCGCCGAGACCACCCGGTACCTGGGGCGCGCCCACGCCGGCGGCGCACCCGGTGCGGGCGCGCAGCCGCCGGCCGGGCCGCAGCCGTCCGGGCCGGACGCCGACGCCACCCAGTACATCCCGCCCGTGGCCGGGGCGCGGCAGCCGCCGGCCGAGTTCGACAACCTCTTCCGCGCCGCCGGCGCCCCCGAGGGCACCCAGCGGATGCCCCGCGTCCAGAGCCCGCAGCCGCCCTCGCCGGCGTCCGGCGAACCCGGGCCGAGCCGGGGCCGCGGCGGCCGTACCGGCTCCCGGCTGCCGGTGATCGCGGCCTGCGGCATCGGTATCGCGGTGGTCGGGATCGGCGCGGGCGCGCTGCTCGGCAGCGGTGGCAAGGACGAGGAGACGCCGGAGACGGTGTCCGCCTCGGCGTCCGTGAGCGAGTCCGCCCCGGCCTCCGCGTCCGCCTCGCCGTCCCCGGACCCGGGCGAGCAGCAGGCGGTCGCGCTGGACAAGCTGCTCGCCGACAGCGGTGCCAGCCGTACCGCGGTGATCAACGCGGTGAACGACGTGAAGTCGTGCAGCAACCTCACGCAGGCGGCGAAGGACCTGCGCGACGCGGCCAAGCAGCGCAACGCGCTGGTCACCCAGCTGTCCGGGCTGGCCGTCGACAAGCTGCCGGACCACGCGGCGCTGACCACCGCGCTCACCGACGCCTGGAAGGCGTCCGCGTCCGCCGACAACCACTACGCGGCCTGGGCCGACCAGGTGGCCTCGCACAAGGGCAAGCTCTGCAAGAAGGGGCAGGCCCGCAGCACCGCCCAGACCGAGGCGGGCAACCGGGAGAGCGGCACCGCGACCACGCAGAAGGCGGAGGCCGCCAAGCTGTGGAACGCGATCGCGCGGACGTACGGACTGACCGAGCGCCAGCCGACCCAGCTGTGAGCGGCGGGCCGGCCGGGAGCACCGGGCGGCCTCAGCCGACCTCGGCGCCCTCCAGGGTGCGGGTCACGTCGACGAAGCCCTCGCGGGCCGCGACCAGGCGGCCGTCGCGGACGACCTGGAGGGTGACGTCCGCGTTGACCAGACGCGGGAAGCCCACCGATGCCAGCCGGTCCTGGAACCGCCAGCGCAGGGTCGGGGTGAGCCCGCCCGTGCTGACCTCGATGCCGTCGTCCAGGGTGCGGCGCACCGTGCTCGCGGTCACCTCCTCGCCGTCGGCGATCGCCTCGACGACGGCCCGGAAGACGGTGTACGCGATCCAGGTGGTCTGCACTCCGGCGTCCGCCGGGTCGATCCGGGTGTCGGCGAAGGCCTGCTCCCGGATCACCCGCTTCATCCCGTCCCAGCGCTCGTCGGTCTCCACCGGGTACCAGCCCGTGATGTACGCCCCCTCGTACGGCCCCGACCGGCCGCCGGAGGCGTCGATCACCGTCTGGTCGACGCTGCCCAGCACGGTCCCGGTGCGGACCTCGGGGTAGTCCTGCCGGGCGCGCCGGAAGGAGTCCATGAAGGTGCTGGTGCGGTCGCCCAGCGCGGGCACCACACAGCCCCGCTCCGCCGGGTCGGCGGTGGCCCGCTCCAGCGCCCGCTCGGACTGCGCGGAGTACTCGGTGGCGTCCTCGGCGGCGCGCAGGTCGTCCGCGTTCCCGTGGCCGCCCGCCTTCAGCCCGGAGTCGATCAGGGCGGGCAGTTCGTCGCCGGCGATGGTGTCGGGGCGGACCAGGGTGACCGGGCCGCAGCCGGCGGCCAGCTCCTTGCCGAGGCCGGCCAGCAGCGCGGGCTGGCCGCCGTTGACCGGGTAGGACATCGGGCTGGTGAACTCGTCGTTCGTCACGCCGTAGCCGCCGATGTAGGGGATGCCGGCGCCCTCCAGGACCGGGAAGAACGAGTCGGCGTACTGGCTGTAGGAGCCGACGACCGCGACCGCGTCCTCCTTGACCGCGCGCCGGGCGCACTTCGCGGCGTCCACGCTGTCGTTGTGGTCGTTGCAGATCAGCACCTTGATCTTGCGGCCGTCGATGCCGCCCTGGGCGTTGACATGGCGGGCGTAGGCGAGGGCGAGGGCGGGCATGCCGGGCTTGTTGGTCGCGCCGGTCTCCAGCGGCGCCCAGGTCATGACGGTGATGGTGTCGTCCCCGGAACCCCCCGTGACACCGGGGACGACACCGCATCCGGCAGCGAGCGACGTACACGCCACCACGGCTGCCATGGCGCGGGCGCCCGCTGTGGTGGATCGGGCGAGGGCGGATCGGGCGATGATGGGGAGGAATGTGCTGCGGGTGCGCCGCCTGCCGGTCATGGCTCCGCACGATTCCGTCACATCGCTAACCTGGGAGTGACCTTCGGTCACCGAAGGGTGACGTGCAGGTGAATTGCGGGGGCCGGTGAGCGGCTCGTTGGGGGGAACGTACGATCGATGACCGTGCAAGGTGTCCAAGGTTCGGAGAACTCTTCCCGTCGCGGCCGTCGCTCATCCACGATGGGTGGCATGCCACTGAACGACATGCCGTGGTGGCGCTGGCGCAGCAATGTGCGCTCCGCGCTGCACATGCTCTCCGATCCGGTGTTCCAGCGGGACGTCTGGCTGGCGGGTGTCGAGGGGTACGGAGACGTGACCGACGCCGTCTACCGGCTGGTCGAGGACACCTGGCTGGACCACTGGTCCGCCGAGAAGTACGTCGGGACGATCTTCCGTGACTCGCAGGAGGCGGCGCTGGTCGACAGTGCCGTGCTCCGGGTGCTGCGGATCATGCACCAGGTGGGGCCGGACGCCCCGGTGTCGTCGTACCTCCGCCACCAGGACTGGCCGGAGGCGGTGCGGGCGGCCCGGGACGCGCATGTGCGGATGGCGGTGAGCGACGGGGAGGACCCGGACGCGGCCCCGCGGACGCTGGACCTGCTGCGCCTCCTCACGCGGGTCGCGTGACGGGCGGGGCGGGGTCCGTCTGACGGGACGGTTGCCGGGGGTGCGGCCCGTTGTGGGACCCTGTGCTGCATGAATGAGCAGTCCACCGGAGCCACGGCCCCCGCCGAGCAGTACGTCCTCACTCTCTCCTGCCCCGACAAGCAGGGCATCGTGCACGCCGTGTCGAGCTACCTGTTCATGACCGGCTGCAACATCGTGGACAGCCAGCAGTTCGGTGACCAGGACACCGGGCTGTTCTTCATGCGCGTCCACTTCTCGGCGGAGGCGCCGGTGACGGTGGACAAGCTGCGCGCCAGCTTCGCCGCGATCGGTGACTCCTTCCACATGGACTGGCAGATCCACCGGGCCGAGGAGAGGATGCGGGTCCTGCTGATGGTCAGCAAGTTCGGGCACTGCCTGAACGACCTGCTGTTCCGGGCCCGGATCGGGGCGCTGCCCGTGGACATCGCCGCGGTGGTGTCGAACCACACGGACTTCGCGGAGCTGGCGGGGTCGTACGACGTGCCCTTCCACCACATCCCCGTGACGAAGGACACCAAGGCGGAGGCGGAGGCGCGGCTGCTGGAGATCGTGCGCGAGGAGGGTGTCGAGCTGGTCGTGCTGGCCCGCTACATGCAGGTGCTCTCCGACGATCTGTGCAAGCAGCTGAGCGGGCGGATCATCAACATCCACCACTCCTTCCTGCCGAGCTTCAAGGGCGCGAAGCCGTACCACCAGGCGCACGCGCGCGGTGTGAAGCTGATCGGCGCGACCGCGCACTATGTGACGGCGGACCTCGACGAGGGGCCGATCATCGAGCAGGAGGTCGAGCGGGTCGGCCACGACGTCACCCCCGACCAGCTGGTCGCCATCGGACGCGACGTGGAGTGCCAGGCGCTCGCGCGCGCGGTGAAGTGGCATGCGGAGCACCGGATTCTGCTGAACGGGCGCCGCACGGTCGTGTTCGCCTAGGGAGGCGGAAGGGAGGCGGACGTCCGCCGCCGGGCGGCTGCGGGCCGGTCGGTGCTTTCTCGCGCAGTTCCCCGCCCCCCTGAGGTGGGTCCACTGGACGTGCCTCTAGGGGTGCGGGGCGCGGGGCGCGGGGAACTGCGCGATCAGCCGCCGATCATCCGCAGCCGACGACGAACCCGACCCGTCCCCTCACATCCGGCTCAGCGAAGCCGCCGCGAGGAGTACGTCCTTGATGGCCTCGCGGTCACCGCGCTGCCCCGCCGCCGCGTCCTCCGGCGCCAGCCGCCCCGCGGCCAGTCTGCAGAACTCCACCCCGTCCAGGGCGACATGGGCCACCTCGTGGTCCGTGGAGGCCGCCGCCGCGGGCGAGTCGAGCGGGATCAGCCATTGCCCTCCGCCGGAGCCCTCGATCTCCAGGCGCAGGGTGCGGCCGGGTTCGCCCGCCGCGACGAGACGGCGGCCGGGCCGCGCGGGCGCGGCCAGGCCCGACCGGCGGCGCTCGGCCAGCGCCTCCGGCAGCATCCTGGCCGCGAGGTCGATCATGCGGTTCAGATGGCGTCCGGACGGCGCGTGGTAGGGATAGTCCACGGCGACCGCGATGTCCTCCGCGTGCACCCAGCACTCGAACGCCCGGTCGATCATGGCGTCGTGCAGGGGCAGGGAGAAGCCGGCGTACGACACCGGTGTGCGGCCCGCGCCGCCGCCGGTGAGGGCGACCGTCCGCACGATGCCGTGGCTCTGCTCCCGCCAGGACCCGCGCACGGACCGGGTGGGCGAGCGGGAGGCGCGCCAGTACGCCTCCGTGCGCCCCGCCGGGGTGGGCGGGTCCGGGTCGAGGCCGCCCAGCGGGTCGTCGAGTCCGAGGGCGAGCCCGACCAGTCCGTCGACCGCGAGGAGATGCGCGATGACCCCGGCGACGGTCGTCCGCCGGCTCGCCGGTTCCTTGCCGTCGTACCAGCGCAGCCGCACCGGCGCATGCCACTCCGCGTCCCCGAAGTCCTGGAGCAGCGCGTCCAGCCGCGCGGTCTCCGCGTCGTACGCGCCCGCCCACTCGGGGACCGGGATGCGGGGCGGGCGGCGGTCCAGGCAGTTCTCCAGGACACGGGCGCGCAGGGACGGGTCCAGGTCGAGGGAGTCGGGCCGTTGCAGCAGTCCGACGGCCTCGCGCAGCCGCCGTGCCTCGTCCGCGCAGCCTCCGCAGCTGCCGAGGTGGTCCTCGACGGCCGCCGTCTCCTCCGCGGAGCAGGCGGCCAGGGCCCAGGCGCCCAGCAGGGACTTCAGGACGGGGTGGGGCAGTTCGAGCGGTGTCATGGCCGCGCGCAGTTCGTCGAGGGCGGGCAGGGGCAGGTCGCCGTCCTCCACGGAGGCGCGGGGCAGCGGAATGCGGGGTGCGCGGTCCTCCTCTCCCCGGCGGTCGTCGTCCTCGAAGCGGCTCGGCTCGGTCACACCGCACCCCCGTATCCGGGAGGACCGCCGGGCGCACCGGTGTCGTGGGCGGTGGACAGCAGCTGGAGGCCGAGGCGGAGCCGGCGGCGGGCCTCGTCCTCGGTGACGCCGAGGTCGGTCGCGGTCTGGCGGTAGTCGCGGCGCTGGAAGTAGGCGAGCTCCAGCGCGGTGCGCAGCGGGGCCGGCATGGCCTGGACGATGTAGTCGGCGCGGGCGGCGACGGCGGCGTGGCGGACCTTGCGTTCCAGTTCCTCGGAGGTGCCGTGGCCGCCGGCCAGGGCGGCGGTCTCGGTGGCCCGCAGGCGCTGCACGGCGAGGCGGTGGGTGAGGCCCGCCACCCAGGAGCGCAGGGGGCCCTGTTCGGGGTCGTAGGCGTCGGGGTGCTCCCAGACGTGGGCGAAGACCTCGCGGGTGACGCCGTCGGCCGCGCGTTCGTCGCCGAGGACGCGGTGGGCGAGTCCGTGGACGAGGGTGGCGAAGCGGTCGTACAGCTCGCCGAGGGCGGCTGCCTCGCCGCGGGTGAGCCGCTGCTGCATCGTGCGGTCCCAGCGGGGTGGTGCGTCCTTCTTCGTCACAGGGCCCCCTCCCCTTGCGTCGGCGCCGGGTCCGGTCCTGGCTCCAGCGTGTCCACCGTCGTCCCGAATGTAGTCGGCACGTCTGACAGCGCACGCCCCTTTGTGGCAATGCGCGCCCCCACGGGCCGTGGGTGATAACGGACCTCTCTTTCTGGTGCGTACCCGACCATTCAGCACCCAGACCTATATGGAATTTGATCGAACTGGATCGAAGTCGACTGAAACAAGCCCTTTACGATCGGTTTCCGTTTCCGGCCCGGTGTTTCAGGGAACGGCCGGTGGGCAGCCACGCTCAGAGAAGCGTAGGGACTGCTTCCGTTTTCCGGGCGGTGGTTCCGGGAAGTTCCGGCGAACGAAGGGCATGGTGGTGGCGTTCAATGTGACGGGTGACGAGCGGGGCGAGTGGGCCGTGCTCCATGTGTCGGGCGAGCTGGACCTGGTGACGTCTCCGGTGCTGCGTCAGCGGGTGCACGACGTGGTGGCCGAGGGCCGCCACCGGCTCGTCCTGGACCTCTCCGAGGTCTTCTTCTGCGACTCCAGCGGCGTCGGTGTGCTCATCGCCACCCGCCGTCTGCTGCGCTCCTGCCAGGGCCGGCTGCGGCTGATACTCCCCGCGGAAGGGGCGGACGGGGGCACCTCCCGCGCGAGCGCAGCCGAGCGTGGGGGCGGCTCGCACGTCAACCGCGTGCTGGGTGCCCTGGGCGTCCGTCGCCTGTTCGACGTCCACGGCGATCTCGCCTCGGCCGTCTCGGAGGAGTCCCGCCCGCTGCCGGCGTGAACGCTTCGCCACACCGTTGTCCCGAAATTCCCCCGGTCTTGGCACAACCGTCGTTTTCCCGCTCCCGGAGCGGCCGCCGCGTCGTACGCTCCGTGCGAGACGCACCTCCACGTGATGTAAGGCGGCCCGAGTAGACATGGTCAGCAGCGAGTACGAGCGCAGGATCGCGGCCAGGTTCGCCACCTTCGACCAGGACGGCAACGGCTCCATCGACCGCGAGGACTTCAGCAGGGCGGCCAAGGCGCTGCTCGCGGAGTTCGGTACGGCCGCCCGGTCCGACAAGGGACAGGCGCTGTACGGCGGCGCCGAGGCGTTCTGGCAGGGCATGGCGGGGATAGCGGACCGGGACGGTGATCAGCGCATCACCCGCGACGAGTTCGTGAACGGGGCCGTGAAGCGGCTGCGGGACAACCCGGACCGCTTCGCGGAGATCGCCCGGCCCTTCCTGCACGCCGCCCTCGCCGTCGCCGACACGGACGGCGACGGCGCGGCGACCGTCGAGGACACCGCGCGGGCGCTGGCCGCGCTCGGTGTGCCCGGGGACGGCGCCCGCGCGGCCGCCGCCGCACTGGACGCCGACAACGACGGCAAGGTCGCCGAGGCGGACGTCGTGCCCGCCTTCGCGCGCTACTTCACCGTCTCCGAATAACACTGCCGCAGCCAGTAGTCGGGCAGCTCGCGCAACGTCTCCCCGCGCGGGAGGGCGTCCACCGCCTCCGGCCGCTCCGGTGGCTCGTGGACGGAGAGCCCTTCCGCGCGGCGATACGCCGCCGGCGCGTCGAGGATCAGCGGCCCGGCCCCCGGGGGGGGCGTTCGGCCGGCGCGCGGCCCGGCACTGCCTCCAGGTCCACGGCAAAAGGGGATTCACCTGGGAGGCGGAGGTTCACGTCCGGCTGAGCGGGCCCGGTTGCGCGCTCGGCGTGTGAGTGGCGGGACGCAGAGTGAGGAACCGGTCGTAGTCGAACCGCTGTCCGGGCGGACTGAACGGCGCTGGACTGCGATGTCACGGGAACCGTGTCGGACGACAGGGTTCCACGCCGGTTGATGTCACGGATCGTGGCATCTCGGCGTTACTCAGCGTCGATCTCGGGGGAGGGCCGCGCGGGATTCGTCACGCCCCGGAGCGGCAGTCCCCCTCCGGTACCTTGTGCGG
Organism: Streptomyces sp.; assembly: GCF_035645055.1. Taxonomy (GTDB): domain Bacteria; phylum Actinomycetota; class Actinomycetes; order Streptomycetales; family Streptomycetaceae; genus Streptomyces. The sequence goes on from NZ_DASQNH010000097.1 coordinate 105,499, forward strand.
GGCGCGCCGCGTTCCGCCTGTTCGACTCCCCGCGAGGAGGGTCGCACAGTATGCCGCACGGTTACTCCTTCGCGCGGGAATATGCCCGAAGCGCTTGTTGGGGTGACGGTACGTCAACGAAGCTGTGCTGCAAGGGATTCACGTTCCGTGACCCTTGCTCTGGCCGTTGTTCTGGTCATGCGGAAAATGGCTACGATCGTGGCCCTCATGGGGCGCGAGCCCCGGTGTCCATCGGTTCGGATGGTGTGAGCGGTGCAGGTGCTTCAAGTGCAGCTGGAGATCCGGCCCGACCCCGCTGAAGTGGGGCGGGCCCGGAGGTGGGCACGCGCGCGGCTCGCCGGGTCCGCGATAGCGGCCGACGAACCGCTCGCCGAGACGCTCGTCCTGATCGTCTCCGAACTGGTCACCAACGCCGTGGTGCACACCGGCTGTCCGGCCGTGCTGCGGCTGCGCCTGCCCCAGACCCCCGCCCCCGAGGAGGCGACGGTCCGCCTGGAGGTCGCCGACGGCAGCACCCGGGCGCCGGTGCCGCGCTGGGCCGAGGGCGACGCGACCGGCGGCCGGGGCCTCGCGCTCGTCGACGGGCTCGCCGACCGCTGGGGCTGGAGCCCGGAGGGTGCCGGCAAGCGCATCTGGTGCGAACTGGACCGCCGTGGCACGCCGGCCGCGGTGTGTCCGGACGGCGGCGCGGCGGCGTACGGGGGACTGGCCTACGAAGCGGTGTGACGCCGTGTCGGGGCACGGGCGCACAGGCTTCCGGCCGATCGTGGCACGGGGTGGGGCGGTGCGCCGGGATGTGCTTCCGTGCGCGCCTCCGCCGCACCGGGCTCAAGCGGCGAATCACCGATCGGGTGTTGACGCCAGGTATCCGTTTGATCACGCTTGTGGTCAGCGATTCGCCGCGAGGGGACGGCGAGGGCTTCGGTGACGGACGCCCTCGGCGAGTGTGGGTCGTGAGCCGGCGTCGGTTCCCTCAAGGCCACGGGGGACCGGGGGTGGGTGCGCCGGGGCCGGATGGCGGCGCGCGGTGCCGTGCTCGGGGCGGGCACTCTCGCGCCGCCACCCGGACTTCCCCGTGGGCCGGCCGGAGGATCGCGACCGGTGTCACCGTGGCTCCCGTCGTGCCGGTGAACGGCTCCGGGGCCGCCGAGAGCGGGAACGCGCGACGGCCCGCTTGTCCACAGGCTGTGGACAACTCTTGAGCGGGAACGGTGTCGCGGACGGACACGGTGGAGTTCTTCGGGGGGCGTGGTGGACGCGGGGACGGTACTCGCTCTCGGCCCGAACTCCGTTTCACACCAGAGCGGTTGGTCCGAGTCGTCCACAGGGACGGGAAAACCACTGGGGTGTTGTCGGCGCCACCCCCTACCGTCTCCCGCATGACCTATCGCGAGCTCGCCACCCGGCCGGTCCTGACCTGGTCGCTCGTGGCCGTCGGTGCCCGGATGCCGGTGGCGATGGCGCCGCTGGCCGTGGTGTTCCTCGTGCGGGAGCGGCCCGGCGGGTATTCGCTCGGGGCGCTGCTCGCGGCGGCGTACGTGCTCGGGGAGATCGTCGGGGCGCCGGTGCTCGGCATGCGGGTACGGCCCGAGACGGCCCGGCGGCAGATGGCGGCGGGGCTCGTGGCCGGGGCCGCCGGATTCGCCGGGCTCGGGACGCTGCCGGAAGCGCCCGCGGTGGTGCTGGCGGGGTGTGCGTTCCTCGCCGGGGCCGCGCCCGCCGCCTCGGCCGGAGGACTGCGCTCGCTGCTCACCGGGCGGCTGGTGCCGAAACACGCCGTCACCCAGGCGCTGTCCGTCGAATCGATGCTGATGTCCGGGATATGGGCGCTCTCCCCGGCCGCGGTCACCGGACTGGCCCTCGGCGTGGCGCCCCGGGTGCCGCTGCTGCTCGCGGCCGTGCTGGTGCTGGCCGCCGCCGGCGGGCTGTGGCTGCTGCCCGAGGGCTGGGACGTGGAGGAGACCGCCGCCGAGGGCCGGTCGATGCTGCGGCTGCTCGCCGGGGCCTGGCCGGTGTACGTCACGGGCGCGGCCAGCATCGCCCTGCTCGCCCTCGCCGAACTCCTGCTGCCCGCCCTGCTCGAACACCGGGCGATCGGCGTCGGCTGGGCGGGTCCGCTGCTCAGCGGGTTCGCGCTGGGCTCCGCCGTCGGCGCGTTCCTGTACGGGATGCGGTCCTGGCCGGGGCGGCTGCGCACCCGCAGCGTGGTGCTGATGCTCGGGGTGTCGGGGTGCGCCACGCTGGTCGCCCTGCTGCCCGGCATCGCCGGGATCGCGGTGGTGCTGATCGTCGCGGGCATGCTCCAGGCGGGCGCGGTCATCACCCGGAACCTGGCCCTCCAGCGGACGCTGCCGTCGAGCGCGCTGGCGGCGGGCTACTCGGTGATGTACGCGGCGGCCAGCGCCGGGTACGCCGTGACCGGCTCGGCGGCGGGCGCCCTGCTCAAGGTGACGACCCCGGACCGGGCGATCCTGGCCGGGGTCGCACTGACACTGGTGCTGGTGGCGGTGGGCGCCTGGGGGGAGGGCCGGCTGGAGCGGCGGACCGCCGGGGGGCCGGGATCGGCCGCGGGGCGGACAACAGCCGCGGGGCCGGGGCCGGCCGCGCGGCGGAAGCCGGCTGCGGGGCGCGGGTCAGCCGCGCGGGGCGGGGTCACGCCGAAGGCCCCTGGCGCCGTCGCCTCCGGCCCGGAAGGTCCGGCGGTACGCGGTGGGGGTGACTCCCAGCGCGGCCTGTAGATGCTGGCGCATCGACTGGGCGGTGCCGAAGCCCGCGTCCCGGGCGACCCGGTCGACCGAGAGGTCCGTGGACTCCAGGAGGTACCGGGCGCGCTCGACGCGCTGCTGGGTGAGCCACTGGCCGGGGCTGACCCCGGTCTCCTCGCGGAAGCGGCGGGTGAAGGTGCGTACCGACATCGCCTCCTGCTCCGCCATGTCCCGCAGCTGGATCGGCTCGTGCAGACGGCCGAGCGCCCAGGCGCGGGCCGTGGTCGTGGTGGCCTGCTGCGGGTCGGGCACCGGGCGCTGGATGTACTGCGCCTGCCCGCCGTCGCGGTGCGGCGGGACGACCGTACGCCGGGCCACGTCGTTGGCGACGGCCGTACCGTGGTCGCGGCGCACGATGTGCAGGCACAGGTCGATGCCGGCCGCGACCCCGGCGGAGGTCAGCACATCGCCGTCGTCGATGAACAGCACGTCCGCGTCGACCCTGACCTTCGGGAACAGCCGCTGGAGGCGTTCCGCGTCGGCCCAGTGGGTGGTCGCCGGGCGGCCGTCGAGACGGCCCGCGGCGGCCAGGACGTAGACGCCGGTGCAGATGGAGGCGAGCCGGGTGCCGGGCCGGATGTGGGCCAGGGCGGCGGCCAGCTCCTGCGTCAGCACGCCCTCCTCGTAGACCGGGCCGAGTTCGTACGACGCCGGGACGATCACGGTGTCGGCGGTGGCCAGGGCCTCCGGGCCGTGCGCGACGTGGATGGCGAAGTCGGCGTCCGTCTCGACCGGGCCCGGCGGGCGCACGGAGCAGGTGACGACCTCGTAGACAGGCCGGCCCAGCGCGTCCCTGGGGCGGCCGAAGATGCGGTGCGGGATGCCCAGCTCGAAGGGGAGCAGCCCGTCGAGGGCGAGGACGACGACGCGGTGCGGACGGAAGTCGGGGTCGCTGCTCGGCGCACGGGTCATGGCCCGATCCTAGCGAATGCTGTCCTCCGGGCCACTCGTTCAAGATTGCCGCAGACCCGAAACTCTCTGACGTGAGCCAGACAACCGATGCGACAGCCGTCGACAACACGGCGGAGGACACGGCGGAGAAAACGGCCGGAAACACGGCAGGGAACACCGCCGGGAACACCGCCGGGAACACCGACAAGGAAGCCCGCCCCGCCCGGACCCGCCGGATCCACCGAGCCTGGTTCGTCGCCGCCGTCACCTTCGTGACGATCATCGGCGCCGCCGCCTTCCGCTCCCTGCCGGGCCTGCTCATCGACCCGCTGCACCAGGACTTCGGCTGGTCACGCGGCACCATCGGCGCCGCCGTCTCCGTCAACCTCGCCCTCTACGGCCTCACCGCGCCGTTCGCGGCGGCCCTGATGGACCGCTTCGGCATCCGCCGGGTCGTCGCCGTCGCGCTGATCGTGATCGCGCTCGGCTCCGGGCTCACGGTGTGGATGACGGCCGCCTGGCAGCTGATGCTCTGCTGGGGGCTGCTCGTCGGCCTCGGCAGCGGCTCCATGGCGCTGGCCTTCGCCGCGACCGTCACCAACCGCTGGTTCACCGAGCGGCGCGGCCTGGTCACCGGCATCCTCACCGCCGCGTCCGCCTCCGGGCAGCTGATCTTCCTGCCGCTGCTGTCCTGGATCGTCGAGACCCACGACTGGCGCCCGGCCGCCGTCACCGTCTCCCTCGCCGCCCTCGCGGTCGTCCCCTTCGTCTGGCTCCTGCTGCGCGACCACCCGGCCGACGTCGGGCTGAAGCCGTACGGCGCGGAGGAGTTCGTGCCCAAGCCCCCGCCGGTCCCGGGAGCCGCGCGGCGCGCGGTCACGGTCCTCTTCCAGGCCGCCCGCACGGGCCCGTTCTGGCTGCTGGCCGGCACCTTCGCGATCTGCGGCGCCTCCACCAACGGCCTGATCCAGACGCACTTCGTGCCCGCCGCCCACGACCACGGCATGCCCGTCACCGCCGCGGCCTCGCTGCTCGCCGTCATCGGGGTCTTCGATGTGGTCGGCACGATCGCCTCCGGCTGGTTCACCGACCGCTTCGACGCACGCCGGCTGCTCGCGGTCTACTACGCCCTGCGCGGCGTCTCGCTGCTCTTCCTGCCGATGCTCCTCGGCCCGTCCGTGCACCCGCCGATGATCTTCTTCATCGTCTTCTACGGCCTCGACTGGGTCGCCACCGTCCCGCCCACCGTCGCCCTGTGCCGGGAGCACTACGGCGAGGACAGCGCGATCGTCTTCGGCTGGGTGCTGGCCTCCCACCAGGTCGGCGCCGCCCTGGTCGCCTTCCTCGGAGGCGTGGCCCGTGATGTCTTCGGCGAGTACGACATGGTCTGGTACGCGTCCGGCGCGCTGTGCGCGGCGGCGGCGCTGATGGCCCTGGTGATCCGGCGCCGGCCGGCGGCCGCACGGCTCGCGACGGCCTAGGGGGGCGTCTCCCCGATCGCGCCGGGCTCGCCTGATCGACGAGGCACCCCCTGTCGACGAGGCACCCCCTGTCGACGAGGCACCCCTCTATCGGCGAGACACCCCCTAAGGGCCCGCTCACCGGCACCGTCCCCGGTGAACTGCGGGCGCCCTTCGGGCCGGAGCGCTCGGGGAGCCGTCAGCCGGGCAGCCGCGACACCCGGTCCGCGTGTCTCCGGGCGACCGCCTTGGCGATCTTCTCGGCGTCGATCGCCAGTTCCCGCAGCATGCCGCTGATGGGGTTGGTGTACCCGGTGAAGTACAGGCCGGGGGTGTGGCGCGGGGCGCGGGCGCCGTGAGCCACCGGACGGCCGTGCGCGTCGAGCACGTCGAGATGGCCGACCAGGCCCTCCAGCGCGCGGACGTATCCGGTGGCGGCGATCACCGCGTCGGGGGCGATGCGGTCGCCGTCGGCGAGGACGACCTTGCCGTTCTCGAAGGAGTCCACGGCGGCGACGATCTCCACCGTGCCCCGGCGGACGGCGTCGATCAGGCCCGCGTCCTGGACCGGGACGGCACCCTCGCGCTGCCGGCTGTAGAGACCGGTGTCCGGGCGGGGCAGGCCGTGCGCCGACAGGTCGGGCACGCTGATCCGGGCCAGCGGCCGGGCCAGCACGTCGACCAGGCGCACGGGGAGACGGCGGACCAGGACGCCGTTGTACTGCGCGGCCCACCCGGCCGTGGAGCGGCGGCAGATGTGCGGGACGGTGCGCACGGCGAGCCGTACCCGCGCGGCCCCGCCCTCCACCAGGTCGACGGCGATCTCGGCGCCGGTGTTGCCGATGCCCACGACGAGCACGTCACGGCCGGCGTAGGGCGCGGGGTCGCGGTAGTCGCGGGAGTGCCGGAAGTCGCCGGTGTAGTCGGCGAGACCGGGCCAGTCGGGGACGCGGGGGGTGTGGTTGTAACCGGTGGCGACGACGACGGCGGCGCCGGTCAGCTTCCGGCCGCCGGTGGCGTGCAGCAGCCAGCCGGTGCCGTCGGGGGAGCGGTCGACGCGGGAGACCTCGACGCCGGTGACGACGTCCAGCTCGTGGTGCTCGGCGTACTTCTCGAGGTAGCGCACCACGTTGTCGCGGGAGACCCAGCGGCCGAAGCGGCGCGGCATGGGCAGTCCGGGGAGGCCGGACAGCCGACGGGTGGTGTGCAGGTGGAGCCGGTCGTAGTGGCGCCGCCAGGAGGCGCCGACCCGGTCGGCCTTCTCCAGGACCACGGCCCGTACGCCCCGGGCGCGCAGCGCGTACGCGGTGGCGAGGCCGCCGGGGCCGCCGCCGATGACATAGACCGGGTGCCGGTCGACGGAGACCGGGTGCCGGTCGGGGCCGGCCGGGGCGGGTGCGGGGACGTCGGGCGTGTGGGCGGGCATGTGGGGGAGCGTAATCACATGGCCGGTTGATGGGTCTCGGTCAAGACCGGAATTGGTTGCGGATCGATCACGGATGAGTGCGCCGCGCCCAGGCCGCGCCGAGTCGGTTCACGCGCTCCGGGTAGCCGCACACCTTCGCGATCCGGGCGAGGAAGCCGCCGGTGTCGGTGTCGGCGCCGTGGCCCTCGTCCCGGTAGGAGCGGTGGTCGACCTCGTCGCCGAGGCGGTGAGCGGCGGCGGCGAGGTTCGCGGAGACGGTCAGCGAGGTGTACTCGGAGGACTCGACGGGACGCACGGGGACCACACAGCTCCGCGCCGGGCGGCCGGCGCGGTTCAATGGCCCGATGGTGCACATACACGAACGCTCCCACCCGGCTCCCCCGGAGCTGTACGGCGACGGCCTGCGCCTCGGCCCCTGGGACCCGGACTCCGAGACGGACGTCGAAGCCTGGCTGCGTGGCCTGACCGACCCGGAGTTCCAGCGCTGGAACACCCCGCTGACCCCGGTCACCGACCGGGAGAGCGCCCGTACGTCGATCCGCTCCAAGGCGCGGGAGGCGGCCGACGGCACAGCGGTGTCGTTCCGCATCGCGGAGGCGGGCGCGGACGCGGACACCGGTACGCCCCTCGGCCACATCGGCGTCAACATGATCGACCACGGGATGCGCTGCGCCCGCGTCGGCTACTGGGTTCTCCCCGAGGCCCGCGGACGGCACGTCGCCACGCGCGCGCTCGCCCTCGCCGCCCACTGGGCCTTCACCGAACTGAACCTGCACCGCCTCGAACTGGGCCACGCCCTCGGCCACGACGCGTCCTGCCGCGTCGCCGAACGCTGCGGCTTCCGCCACGAGGGCACCCTGCGCCACGCGATGTGGGAGGCGGGCCGCAGGGACGCGTTCCGCGACGTCCACCTGCACGCCCGCCTGGCGACGGACGAGGCGGACGCGGCACCGTGACACCGCGCCCCGCCACCCCTGCGGCCTGGACCCTCACCACCGATCTCACCGCCTCCCTGTCCCCGCCGAGGCGTTCCTGTGCTCCCGCCCCGCTGCCCACACGGTCCCGCTGACGGCGACCGACGGCCTGCGCCGCAACGGCCTCGACCAGTACGGGGCCGAGCCCCTCACGGCCACAGCAACCCCCGCTCCCACCGGCCCCCCTCCCGCCGGTACACCAACCGCACGTGCCGTCGCCGTGCCTCGCCCTGGAAGAACTCCACCTGGTCCGGCTGGAGGTGGTAGAGGGTCCAGGTGGGGGCCGGGGTCTCGGGGTGTCGTTCCGCCCGTTCCCAGGCGGCCCGGCTGGCCGAGGCCAGGTCGGACAGGGAGTCCAGGGGCTCGCTCTGTCTGCCGGTGAGCGCCGCGGCGAGGGCGCCGGTGGAGCGGGCGTGGAGGTCGGCCTGCGCGGCCTCGGCCGGGGCGGTGGTGACGGGGCCGCGGACGCGGATCTGGCGGCCCTGTACGGGCCAGTAGAAGCCGAGCGCGGCGTGGGGGCGGGCGGTGAGCTGGCGGCCCTTGCCGCTGCCGGAGTGGCTCGCGAAGCTCCAGCCGTGCTCCTCGTCGGCGCCGTGCAGCATCACCGTGCGGACGTCCGGGAGGCCGTGTTCGTCGGCGGTGGCCAGGGACATGGTGTGCGGCTCCACCTGCCCGGCGGCCACCGCCTCCGCGAACCAGGCCGTGAAGAGGGGGAGCGGGGTGGCGGGGGCGGTGGACGGGTCGAAGGCGGGGAGGGTGCCGACGTCCCACACCCGCAGTGACCGCAGCAGTGCGTGAAGATCCGGATCCGGTGCCATGGCCCGAGTATCCCCGCGGCGGGTGTCTCGGCGTACGACGCTGCGGGTCAGGACGTGGCCAGGCGCTGGACCAGCAGGAACGCGCCGATCCCCAGCATCGCCGCCCCCGAGGTGCGGGTGACCGCGCGGGCGGCGGACGGGCGGGCGCCGAGGACCGCGCGGGCCAGGAGGCCGACCGCGAGGTAGACGGCGGCGCAGGACGCCATGTGGAGCAGGCCGAGGACGGTGGTCTGGACGGGGACGGGGAGGTGGGGGCCGTCCAGGGTGAGGAACTGGGGCAGCACCGACAGGTACAGCAGCAGGCCCTTGGGGTTGAGGCCGCTGATCGTCGCGCCGCGCAGGAAGATCCGGCGGCGCCCGGCCGTGACCGCCTCCCCGCCGTCCCCGGCGCCCGGTACCCCCGGCCGCCGCAGTACGCCCCACCCCAGCCACACCAGGTACGCCGCTCCCGCCACGGTCAGCGCGGTGAGCAGGGCCGGCGACCCGGCGACCAGCACCGCGAGCCCCGCCGCCGCGAGGACGGTGTGCAGGGCGTAGCCGGTGACGAGGCCCGCGACCGCCGGGACCGGCGAGCGGTCGCGCAGTCCGGCGGAGATCGCGTACGCCCAGTCGGCGCCCGGTACGCAGACCAGCAGAAGGTCCAGGGCGAGGAAAGAAAGCAGCGTTCCCGAATCCATGAGGGGGACATTAGGCGGGAATGGGCCGAAAGTGTTTCCGTTCTTTTCTCACCCACTCGTACTCTGGGGCAAGATTTGCTCCATGGACGACGTGGACCGGAAAATCCTTGCCGAGCTTCAGCAGGACGGGCGGCTGACCGTGACCGAGCTGGCCGGGCGGGTGCGGCTCAGCGTCTCGCCGTGCCACCGGCGGCTGCGCGAGCTGGAGCGGTCCGGGGCGATCAGCGGTTACCGGGCCGTGGTGGACCCGGCCGCGGTCGGGCTGACCTTCGAGGCGCTGGTCTTCGTCTCCATGCGGCAGGAGGACCGGGAGACGGTCGCCGGGTTCGAGCGGGCGCTGAGCGAGGTGCCGGAGGTGGTGGAGGCGCAGCGGCTGTTCGGGGAGCCGGATTATCTGCTGCGGGTGGTGGCCGCGGATCTCGCCGCGTACCAGCGGTTGTACGACGACCGGCTGGCCACGCTGCCGGGGGTGCAGCGGCTGACGTCCACGCTGGTGATGAAGCACGTGGTCAGGGACCGGCCGTTGCCCGCGTAGCACCGTCGGGGCCTCTCCGGGTGGCGGGCCGCGGGCCGTTTTCGGTTGATCGCGCAGTTCCCCGCGCCCCTTTCGGGGCGCCTGACAGGACGTGGGGAAGGGCGTGCGGTTACTTGGTGGGCTTTTTCCCGGTGACGGCCAGGTGGACCAACAGCGCCAGGTTCGGCTTGAGTTCGGCCTGCTTGACGCCCCAGGAGGAGAAGCCCTTCTGGTGGGAGGCCACCGCCGCGAGCATCGCGACGACCGAACCGGCGATCGCCGCCGGGTTGACGTCCTTGTCGACCTTGCCCTTGGCCTGAAGCTCGGTGACGGCGTCCGCGAGGGAGCTGTTCACCGAGTTGAGGATCTTCATGCGGAGCTTGTAGAAGCGCTTGTCGCCCTCGGCCGCGCCGAGATCGACGACGCGCAGGATCGCGTCGTTCCTGCGCCAGAACTCCAGGAAGCCGTCCACGAGTTCCTGCGCGGTCTGCCAGCCCGCCTTGCCGACCCAGCTGCGCCCCTCGACCGTCTCGGTCAATCCGGCGCCCTCGGTGACCACTTGCTCGGCGATCTCCAGGACGGCGCCTTCGACGTCCGGGAAGTACTGGTAGAAGGTCGCGGGCGAAGTGCCCGCCTTCCGGGCGACATCGATGACCTTGACGTCCCGGTAGGGAGAGGAGCTGAGCATCTCGCTGAGGCAGTCCAGCAGCTTCTGCCGCGTCGCCTGCCCACGCCGGCCGGCCACGCGGCCGTCGACGGTACGCACTTGTCCTGTCATGTCGTCAGCTTACCGAGGGGTGATCTGAGCGCGATTCGGCCGACTGCAAATGGGGTGCACGGGGGATCGGAGGGTGGTGTGCCTGGTGGGCGGGGTGCGGGCGCCGCCGCTACTTTGACTGCATGGCCGAAAACAGGGCATCTGCTCACCAAGAGGGGTACACGGAGGGCGTCCCGTGCTGGGTCGACGCCCAGCTCGCCGACGTCGAGGCGGGCAAGCGGTTCTACGGTGAGCTCTTCGGATGGACCTTCGAGGAGTCGTACGCCGGCAGCGTCTGGGCGCGCTCCGAGGGCGAGCCGGTGGCCGCGCTCGCGCAGAAGGCGGACGGGCGGCTGCCCACCGTCTGGACGGTGTACTTCGCCACCCCGGACGCCGAGGCCCTGTCCCGGCGGATCCTGGCGGCCGCCGGCCAGGTGGTGACCGCGCCGGTGCCGGTCGGCGAGCTGGGGGTCGCGGCGCTCGCCACCGATCCCGAGGGTGCCGTGTTCGGTCTCTGGCAGCCGGGCGCGCACGCGGGCTTCGGCCGCCGCCACGAGCCCGGCACGTTCGGCTGGGCGCAGCTGTACGCCCGGGACACCGCCGCCGCGAACACCTTCTACGGCGGTCTCTTCCACGACGCCCTGTTCGGCCCGGACGCCGAGCCCGACTTCGGCCGCGCCCCGCTCACCGATGTCTTCCCCGCGGAGATGCCGCCGCACTTCCTGGTCCACTTCCGGGTGGCGGACTGCGAGGCCGCGCTCGCGGACGTGACCCGGCTCGGCGGCCGGGTGCAGGCGGGCCCCTTCGAGGCGTCGTACGGCACGGTGGGGATCGTCACCGACGATCAGGGGGCGTCGTTCGCGGTGCTCCAGCGTTGAGCAGGCGTTGATCAGGCATTGAGCAGGCATTGAGCAGGCGTTGATCGGACGCTGGTCTGCTGATGGTCGGCCGCTGGTGGGCCGCTGATCAACCGCTGATCAACCGTTGATCGGCCGCTGGTCAGGCGTTGGTCAGCCGCTGGTCAGGCGCCTCTTTGCGGCATATAGGGTGAGACACCCTGTTTCTCACCGGGTTCGCAACCAGGGCCCCGGCCAGGAAGAATCGGGGTGCGTGCCGCCATGGCGGTGCGGTGGTGAGACGCTGCACGGGGTCGCGTACATATGTGGGTGGCGCGGCTCGTACGGGGAGGTGGCAGGCAAGTGGTGGATCAGCTGACGCAGCACGATCCGCGGCGGATCGGGCCGTTCGAGGTGCTGGGACGGCTGGGGGCCGGCGGCATGGGGCTGGTCTATCTCGCGCGCTCGGCGTCGGGCCGGCGGGTGGCGATCAAGACGGTCCGCACCGAGCTGGCCGAGGACCAGCTCTTCCGGGTCCGCTTCACCCGTGAGGTGGAGGCGGCCCGCGCGGTCTCCGGGTTCTACACGGCGGCCGTGGTCGACGCCGATCCGCGCGCCGCGGTGCCGTGGCTGGCCACCGCCTATGTGCCCGCGCCCTCCCTCGAGGAGATAGTGAACGACTGCGGTCCGATGCCCGCCCAGGCGGTGCGCTGGCTGGCGGCGGGCGTGGCGGAGGCCTTGCAGTCCATCCACGGCGCGGGGCTGGTGCACCGGGATCTGAAGCCCTCCAACGTGCTGGTCGTGGAGGACGGCCCGCGGGTGATCGACTTCGGCATCGCGTCCGGCGTTTCGAACACCCGTTTGACGATGACCAACGTCGCGGTCGGCACCCCCGCCTACATGTCACCCGAGCAGGCGAAGGACTCCCGCAGTGTGACGGGCGCCTCCGACGTCTTCTCCCTCGGCTCCACCCTCGTCTTCGCCGCCACCGGACACCCGCCCTTCCACGGCGCCAACCCGGTCGAGACGGTCTTCATGCTGCTGCGCGAGGGCCCCGACCTCGAAGGCCTCCCCGACGAGCTGCGCCCGCTGATCGAGTCCTGTATGCAGATGGACCCGGCGGCCCGCCCCACCCCCGCCGACCTCCAGGCCCAGCTCGCCCCGCACCTGTTCGGCTCCGGGTCCGACGACAGCGGCACGGCCTCCGCGTGGCTGCCGGAGAAGGCCGTCGCCCTCATCGAGACCCGCCGCGGCGGCCGCCCCGCGGCCAAGCCCGCCCACACCGGGCACGGGCACGGACCCGGGCACGCACCCGGGCGCAGCGTCGGGCACGGCGGCCACTCCGCCGTCCCGCCGCCGCCCTCCCACGACCCCGTCGCCCCGGCCCCCGTCGGCGCGCCTCCCGCCCCCGTCGGCGCGCCTCCCGCTCCGGTCGGCTCCCCGGACGGCGGCCCCGTCCGGCTGGCCGGTGCCGCCGTGCCCATCGGGCCGGGACCGCGCGTCGCCGACGCCCGCGCCGCCGCCGTGAAGGCGCCGCCGCCGGAGGCCGGGCTCTCCGCCTCCTGGTCCAAGCCGCGCCCCGGGGTGGGCGGCGCCGAGCCCGCCGTGACCGCGCCCCCGGCGCCCGCCGCCCCGCCGGAGCCGTCGCAGGCAGGCTGGCGTCCGTGGCGTTTCCGCATGTCGAACGACGTCTGGGGCACCCCGGCCGTCGACGGCGACCTGGTCTACGTCACCTCCTTCGAGGTGCACGCCCTGGACGTGGGCACCGGCCGGCGCCGCTTCAAGACGCGGGACGTCGCCTGGTCGATGGCGGTCGCGGACGGCCGTATCCACGCCTCCGACGGCCCCACCCTGTTCGCCCTGGACGCGCGCGAGGGCGCCGATCTGTGGCGGGTTTCGACGGACGCCTGGGTGTACTCCCTGAAGGCCGACCGGGGCACTGTCGTCACCGGGACCCGCGGCGGCGGCGTGCAGGCCTGGGAGGCCGTGAACGGCCGCAAGCTGTGGGAGATCACCGGCTGCCAGACCGACTTCGAGTCCCCCGAGGCGGGTCCGGCCCTGCACGACGGCACGGTGTACGTCTGGCAGGACGCCCGGCTGCGCGCGCTGGACGCCCGCACCGGTGACGAGCGCTGGTCGTACCCGATCGGCGACGCGGCCTCCTGCGGTGGCGTGCCGGTCCGGGTGGCGCCCGCCCCCGACGGCTACGTCTACGTCTCCGCGGGCACCCGCGTCCTCGCCGTCGACGTCGCGAGCGGCCATGTCCGCTGGCACTTCGAGGCCCCGGCGGTCTTCCTCTCGCCGCCCGCCTTCGCGCCCGGCCCGGCGGTCACCGGCGGCGGCGTCTACCTCGCCGACTACCTCGGCACGGTCTACGCCCTCGACGCCACCGACGGCCGCGACCGCTGGCGGATCGCCACCGAGGCGCGGGCGTCCGTCGAGCCCGTCCTGGTCGCCGCGGGCCATGTCCACGTGGGCAGCGGCACCGGCCTGTACACCCTGGACGCGGTCACCGGCACCCCGAAGTGGCGGTTCCAGGCGGGCGGCGACATCGTCGGCGCCCCGGCGGTGGCGGAGGGCCGCATCCACTTCGGCTCCACGGACCACCTGCTGTACACGCTGAAGGCCGACGACGGCCGGCTGCGCTGGAAGCTGGCCACCGGCGGCGAGATCACCGGCTCACCGGTGGTCAAGGACGGGATCGTGTACGCGTGCAGCAAGGACCGCTGCGTCTACGCGCTGGACGCGGAGAAGGGCACGGGCACCGCGCGGACCGCGTGAAGCCGTGCCGGGGGACGGCCGTCGTGCGGGCTCGGAAGGGGTTCCGGACGGCGGCCGTCGCTCTCGGTGAGCGGGTGCGGACTCCTTCACCGCGCTCACACCCGACGCTACGCCCGGTGAGCGGGGGCCGCCAGGCGAGCTGCGCTAGTACGACGCGTACATGTCATGAAGAAACTCGGTGAACAGCACTCCGAACAGCACTCCGAACAGGGTGCGCACCACGGTGCCACCATCCCGTACGTCTCCGCCGGCGCCACCGAGACCCTCGGCGTGGCCGCGTCCTACGTCCCGGCGAACGGCGGCAGCGGCAGCAGCTGCGAGCTGGACGACGTGACGCGTACGGCGGTGCAGCGCGACGCACATCGGCCGCGGCGGCTCCCCCTCCGCGCCGCCGCGGCCGATCCCCCGTGCGTTGAGGTTCAGTTGACGGGCTCGTCCGTGGCGTGGATGTTCCCGTTGGTGGTGTCACCCGCGCTGTCCGCGCCGAGCGGCTTGAGCGGCTCGCTGGTGGCGTGGATGTTCCCGAGCGTCGTGACGGGCTCACCGGTGGCGTGGATGTTCCCGTTGGTGGTGTCGCCGGTCGGCTCGTCGGTCGCGTGGATGTTCTTGGTGCTGTTCTCGCTCATGTGACGGGCTCCCCTGTGGTGTTCTGCGTTCGTGGGACGGGAGCCGCCCGGCAATTCCCCCGCGGACTGCCGGGCGGGCCCCCGTCGGGCCGGTTCACCATAGAGGTCCGACCCGCGGCCGTTGCGTCTACCCCCCCAGGCGACGGCTCGACACGATCGAGAGTGCCGGACGGGGATAAACGAACGATGAACGCCGGTGCCGGGGCGCCGCGCGGACGCCGTGCGGGCACCCTGCGGACGCCGGCTCAGGCGAGCGCGGCCGGCGCCAGCAGGTCCCTGACCTCGGCCGCCTCGGGTGCCTCCAGGGTCTCGAAGATCTGCAGGGCCTCCCGCCAGCAGACCTGACCGCGGTCCCGCTGCCCGACGGCGTTCAGGGCGTGGCCGAGCACGACGAGGACGTTGCCGCGCCGCCATTCGCCGCCGATGCCGCGCAGGACGGTGAGCGCCATCTCGGCGTTGGCGGCGGCCTGCGCCGCCCGCCCGCCCGCGAGGTCCGCCTCGGCGAGCCGGAACAGCGACATGCCCTCCCACAGCCGCTGCCGGCTGTCCCGGAACACGGTCAGGGCCTCCGTGAGCCTGGTCGTCGCCTCCGGCAGCAGGCCGCTCTGGGTGAGGGCGAGACCGAGCGCGTAGCGCCCGTTGGCGCCCTTCAGCGCGTGCCCCATCGCGTCGTACATGTCCGTGCCCTGCCGCGCCAGGGACACCGCGCTGCCGGTGCGTCCCGTGGCGAGGTGGATGCGGGAGAGGTTGCACAGGGCGCTGGCCTCTCCGGGGCGGTCCTGGCAGGCGCGGAAGCCCTCGATGGCGCTGGTGAGGTGGGCCTCGCCGTCGTCGTACCGGCTCTGGTAGAGCGCGATCACACCGCGGGTGTTGGCGGCCCAGCAGCCGGTCAGCGGGTCGTCACCGGCGCTCAGCTCGGCGGCCCGCTCGGCGGCCTGGTTGGCGATGTCGAAGCGGCCGGTGATGTGGTGGACGTAGGCCACCATGATCAGGGCCCGCGCCTCCGCGCGCGGGTCGCGGACGTCTCTCGCGGCTTCCCGGAGGGCCGAGGCGACGCCCTCGTACTCCTTGGAGTTGGAACCGGACTCGGCGAGGTCGACCGACGCCCACAGCGCGTCGACGGCGCGTCGCAGGAACCCGGGCCGCGTGGACTGGCGTACGCACGCGAGCAGGGACACCGCCTCCGCGTACAGCCAGTCCTGCGCCGCGCGCCGGTTCTCGAAGTTCAGCCCGGGACGGTCGGTGGGCTCCAGGTGGTCCACCAGCCGGTCACCGGGGCGCTCGATCGCGTAGACGCCCGCCGCCGTCGCCAGATAGAAGTCCAGCAACCGCGACATCGCCGCCTCCCGCTCGCTGGGCGGCTCCTCGTCGCGTTCCGCGCAGGCACGCGCGTAGAGGCGGACCAGGTCGTGGAAGCGGTAGCGGCCGGGGGCGGCCGATTCGAGGAGGGAGGTGTCGACGAGGGATTCGAGGAGGTCCTCGGTCTCCTCCGCCGGAAGGTCCAGCACGGCCGCTGCCGCCGCCAGCGAGATGTCCGGGCCGTCGGCCAGGCCGAGGAGGCGGAACGCGCGGGCCTGGGCCGGTTCGAGCTGCCCGTAGCCGAGTTCGAAGGTGGCCTTGACGGCGAGGTCGCCGGCCTGGAGTTCGTCGAGGCGGCGGCGTTCGTCGGCGAGCTTGGCGGCGAGGACGGAGACCGTCCAGGTGCGGCGGGCCGCGAGACGGGAGGCCGCGATGCGGATGGCGAGGGGGAGGAAGCCGCAGGCGGCGACGACGTCGAGGGCGGCGTCCCGTTCGGAGCCGACCCGCTCATCGCCGACGATCTTCGTGAAGAGGGCCAGGGCCTCGTCCGGGGACATGACGTCCAGGTCGACCAGGTGGGCCCCGGCGAGGTCGACCATGCGCACCCGGGAGGTGACGAGCGCGGCGCAGCCGGAGGTGCCGGGCAGCAGGGGGCGGACCTGGGCGGCGTCCTTGGCGTTGTCGAGGAGGATGAGGACGCGGCGCCCGTCGAGGACGGAGCGGTACAGCGCCGAGCGTTCCTCCAGCGAGTCGGGGATCGCGGAGTCCGCCGTGCCGAGGGCGCGCAGGAAGGAGCCGAGGACCGTCTCGGGTTCCGCGGCACGCGATCCGGCGCCCTGGAGGTCGACGTAGAGCTGCCCGTCGGGGAAGGCGGCGCGGGCCTGGTGGGCGATGTGGACGGCGAGGGTGGTCTTGCCGACGCCGCCGATGCCGGCGAGTGCCGATACGGCCATCACCCCGGTCCCGGAGGAGGCGAGGACGGCGCTCAGCTCGGAGACGAAGGAGGCGCGGCCGGTGAAGTCGGGGACGGTCGCGGGGAGCTGGGCCGGGCGGACGGGGACGGCGGCGGGTTCGGCGACCGGGGCGGACGGTTCGGCGAGGCCGGGGTCCGCGCGCAGGATGCGCTGCTGGAGTTCGCTGAGGCCGGGGCGGGGGTCGACACCGAGTTCGTCGGCGAGGAGGCGGCGCGTGTCGGCGTAGACGGCGAGGGCCTCGGCCTGGCGGCCGCTGCGGTAGAGGGCCAGCATCAGCAGTTCGCGCAGGCGCTCGCGGAGCGGGTGCGCGGCGGTGAGGGCGGTCAGTTCGGAGACCGCCTCCGCGTGGCAGCCCTGTTCGAGGTCCATGTCGAGGCGTGTTTCGAGGAGTTGGAGCCGCCATTCCTCCAGGCGGACGCGCTGTGCCTCGGCGTACGGACCGGGGACGCCCGCCAGGGTCTCGCCGTCCCAGAGGGCGAGTGCCCGGTTCAGGGTCTCGCGGGCGTGGCACAGGTCTCCGGCCGCCTTGGCCTTCTCGGCCCGCGCGGCGAGGTCCTGCGCGGTGCCGAGGTCCAGCGCGCCTTCGCCGAGGCCGCGGATCGCGTAACCGCCGGCGTCGCTGACGAGGACGCCCGAGTCGAGCGCCTTGCGCAGCCGGGAGGCGTAGGTGCGGACCGCGGCGAGGGCCTGGCTGGGCGGATCCTCGCCCCACAGCGCGTCGATCAGCTCGGCGGCCGTCGCCGTGCGGCCCTCGCGCAGCAGCAGGGCGGCCAGCAGGGCGCGTTGCTGGGGTGATCCGGTGTTCAGCGGTTCGCCGCCGCGCCAGGCACGTACCGGCCCGAGCACGCCGAATCGCAGCGCCGCAGGTTCCACCGGGTCCGGACGCCTCTGCGCCGGCACTCGCGGTACCCCGTCCATCGCCGTCCCCCTAGACATCCTGAGCAACCCTGTCAGTTTGCCTTGTTCATGGCGGATGCGTCAGCCGCGCGAGATCCCGATCACAGCCCGATCCGGGGGGACCGGCGGCCGGTTCACGGCTCCCTCACGGCCTCTTCGCACCGTCCCCCAGCTGACGTTCCGTCAGTCCCGTGAGGCCTTGCCCCCAAGGGCGCCTTTCCGTACCCGGCGAGCGGCCGGCGGCTGTTCGCCGGCGCGGCGGCCCTCGGCCGTCTGTCGTCCGTCAGGCGTCCGTCTGTCGCCTGCCTGTCGTCCGTCAGGCCTCCGTCAGATCCACCCGTATCGTCAGCAGGTTCGTCCCCAGTGCCCGGACGGCCGCGCTGTTGTAGCGGGGCAGGGTGCGCAGCCGGGCCACCGGGTCGTCGTCGGGCAGGAGATGGGCCGTGCCGGTGTGCCAGCGGCCCCCGATGCGGACCCGGACCCGGGGATCGGCCTGGATGTTGCGGACGTACTGCGAGCGCTCCCCGAACTCCGAGACCAGCCAGAAGGAGTCACCGACGCGACGGCCGCCCAGCGGAGTGCGGCGGGGCAGTCCGGAGACACGGCCGGTGGTCTCCAGGAGCGTGTGGAACGGCAGTCGGCGCGTGAGCGGGTTGGCGACGTACCGCTGGAAGGCGGTCGTCAGACGGAAACGGAGGTCGCTGGGCGGCCGGGACATGGTCCGTGGGGCTCCTTCACGCGAGACGCTGTTGTCTCCATGGTCTCCGACGATCCCGTCACCGATGTGAACTCGCCCTCATCGCCCGCCCCGTGGCCACTCCGTGTGCGCTCGGTGTGCGGGCAGTGTGATCCGGCCATGGAGGGCCGCCGCCGGCGTGTTAGCCTCCCCGCGGTCTAGATCGACACAGTCATCACGGGGGAAGTCGATGGCCTCTTCGGACGGCTACCAGCTCAAGAAGTCCGGCATGTCCGGTCAGGCGAAGGAGCTGGACGGCGCGGGCGACGACACCGGGAAGATCCGCTCGGCGATCGCGTCCGGCGTCTGCTACGGCTCGGACGCGCTGGGCGGCGCGGACGCCGCCGCGGCCGTCAACCGGTTCATCGCCGCCTGGGAGGCGGAGGCCCGCACCCTGGAGGCGGCCCTGCACGAGCTGGCGGGCAAGGTGCGGCTCGCTAAGGGCGCGTACGGCGACAGCGACGGCCTCGTCCGGACGGCGGCGAGCAACGTCACCGTGGCCGACGGCGAGCTGACGACCATGCCCGCCTTCGCCGAGCGCCCCTCGGCCCTGACCGGCTACTGAGCACCGTACGAGAACAGGGACAGGGCGGAAACAGGCGATGACGGGATTCATGGGGCCCGTGGACTCCCCGGCCGGGCGGCGCGCGTGGCTGGCCGGACTGTGCGAGGACATACCCAGGGCCGAGAGCAAGAACGACCTGCTCGACATGATCGACAGCGCGCTCTCCGTGTCCGAACCGGAGGGCGATCCGGCGACACTGGAATCGCTGAGCAAGCGCTATCGCGACCAGGTCGACAACGTGGGCGGCGTCCACGACCGCGTGCAGCGGGTGGCCGGGAAGGGCCTGCCCGACGTCTGGGTCGGCGACACCAGCGTGCTCGCCTCCGACGTGGTCCTCGCCGCCGGACGTGCCGTGCTCCAGATGGCCGAGGCGTTCCAGGGCGGCGCTGGCGCCATGCTGCGGCTCGCCGACGCGCTCGCCGACGCGCAGCGCCAGGACGCCGAAGGGCGCGGCCGGATGGCGCAGGCCAAGAGCACCCTCGGTGGCCGGGACGGCTTCTTCGACGATCTGCACGAGGACGACGAGGAGGAGTGGGACCGGCTGACGGCCCGCGCCTACGCGTCCGACGGCATCAATCTGATGCACCAGGCCGCCGTCGCCGCCGAGGAGGCCGCCCGGGTCGCCGCCCGCGACCTGAACAAGTGGGCGGCCGAGGCGCGCGCCGGGAAGATGAACACCGGCGAACTCACCGCCGTCGACAAGCTGATGCTGGCCGACACCGGCGCCGCGAACGCCCCCACCGAACTGAACGAGATCCTCAGCTCCAGCGACCTGGAACGCGCCGGCCGCCGCATGGACCGGCTGAACGGCGCCGACACGGCGGCCATGGAGCGGATGCTGTCCCAGGCGGGCAGCGCGGAGGAGCGCGCCTACCTGATGAAGGCGCTGGCCGCGGGCCACAGCGTCAAGGAGATCGAGACCTTCCAGGGCAAGATCAACGGCAAGGACCCGGAGTGGCTGCGCCGCCATCTCACCCCGGTGGTCACCGCCGAGGACAGCATGGAGGACGAGGGCCTGTACAAGGACGGCTCCAACAACAACAAGGACTACGTCCGCTTCCACAACCAGCTGTGGATCCAGGGCGGCGACGGCTCCGAGGGCACCTGCGTGGCCTCCTCCACCGTCAACGCCCGCGCCATGCTCGACCCGATCTACGCCCTCGGCCTCACCGGCGGCCCCAGCGGGCAGGAGGACGACCCCAAGGCGTTCCGGGAGCGGCTGGTCGCCGAACAGCACCGGCTGCACGAGGAGGGCGACGGCGGCGACGACTGGACCGGCATGGGCCAGGAGGGCCAGGAACGCATCGCCGACTCCACCCTCGGCAGCGCCACCGGCGACGACTACCGCCGCCACGACCTCGACAACGCCGACGAGCGCCGGGCGGTCCTCGACGACGTCCAGCGGGCGGTCGCCGAGGGCCGGCCGGTCCCGGTCGACGTCTCGGGCGACGAGGGCGCCCACGCGATGATGATCATCGGCCAGGAGGGTGACATGCTCCAGATCTACAACCCCTGGGGCACCACCACCTGGGTCAGCGAGGACGACTTCGTCAACGGCAACATGGGCAAGGCTTCCAACAATGAACTCAACAACGCGTACCAGGTCTATGTCCCCGAGTAGGACGACCGGGAACAGGGGATCCCGGGGCGACCGGGCCTTGCGGAGCGGGGCGTCCCGGAGCGGGGCGGTGGGCGCGGCGGCGGCCCTGCTGCTCCTGTCCGCCTGTGGGTCGGGCGGCGACGAGCCCACCAGCCACCCCACGGACGACCGCACCATCACCGCCTCGGTGGGGGAGCGGTTCACCCTCACCGTCGACGAGAACGCCTCCACCCGCTCGCACTGGTACCTGGCCGACCCGAAGCCGGACGGCTCGGTGGTCCGCGCCGAGGGCCAGGAGAGCGAGTCGGCGTCGGACTCCGGCGGCGACGTCGTGGCGGGCGGGGGCAGCCGTCTCACCTTCACCTTCGAGGCGACCGGCGAGGGCAGCACCGAGATCGTGCTCCTGCACTGCACGTTCGCCAGCACCTGCGACACCGGCGACGGCAGCCCGGCCCCCGCCCCGACGACGGGCGGCGTCGAGCCGACCGAGCCGGAGCGGATCACCTACAAGGTCACGGTGGGCTGAGGCGTGGACACCACCGCGCGCACCGAGGACGACCTGGCCGGCCTCGACATCGCCGCCCTCCTCCGCTACGGCGTCACCGCCCCCCAGGGCCCCCTGCGCACGGCCCTGTTCGGTGACGGCGCGGTGGGCGCGGCGGTCCTCCTCGACCGACTGGGCACCGAGCCGCGCTCGGTCGCGTTCCTCGCCGAGACGGTCCGGGCGGGCGGCGTGGCGCACGCCCTGACCCTGCCCGAGCCGCTGCCCCGGCCGGAGGCGGCGGACCTCGTCCGCGACTGGCTGGAATCCGCCGCCTCGCTCGCGGGCGGCGTCCGGGCGGACGACACCACCGCCCGCTGGCTGCGCGCGGTCGCGTCGATCATCGAGCTGCGGCAGTCGGTCCGCCGCTGAGGGGGAGTCCCGACGGGACCGTCGACCGGGCGTGACCGACCAGTCGGTATGGACAGATGGTCCGCGCCCCGGTACAGATGGGTCATGCGCATCGCCGTCACCATCTTCCTCACCGACGAGACGATCACCCCGACCCGGCTCGCACGCGAGCTGGAGGAGCGGGGCTTCGCCGGGCTCTATCTGCCCGAGCACACCCACATCCCCGTCGAGCGGACCACCCCCTACCCGGCGGGCGGCGAGCTGCCCCGCGAGTACGGCCGCACCCTCGACCCGTTCGTGGCCCTCGGCCAGGCGGCGGCCGTCACCCGGACGCTCGGCCTCGGCACCGGCATCACGCTCGTCGCCCAGCACGACCCGATCGACCTCGCCAAGCAGGTCGCGACCCTCGACCACCTCTCCGGCGGCCGGTTCACCCTCGGCCTCGGCTTCGGCTGGAACGTGGAGGAGGCCGCCGACCACGGCGTGCGCTGGCGCACCCGCCGGGACCTCGTCCGGGACCGGATGGCCCTGATGCGTGCCCTGTGGGCGGAGGAACCGACGGCGTACGAGGGCGAGTTCGGGTCCGTCCGGGCCAGCCACGCCCACCCCAAGCCGGTGCGGAAGCCGCGCGGGCCGGTCGTCGGACCCCGCACCCTGATCGGCGGCGCCGCCGGACCGAAACTCTTCGCCCACATCTGCGAGTACGCCGACGGCTGGCTGCCCATCGGCGGGCGCGGCCTGTCCGAGACCCTGCCCGCGCTGCGCGCCGCCTGGGCCGACGCCGGCCGCGACCCGGCCGCCCTCCAGGTCGTCCCGTACGCCGTCCACCCCACCCCGGGCAAGCTCGCGTACTACGCCGGACTCGGCGTCGACGAGGTCGTCCTGCAGCTCCCGCCCGCCGGGGAGGCGGAGGTGCTGCGGACGCTGGACGCGCTGGCGCCGTACGTCACCGACGAGTCCGGCGACCCGGACCGGCACTGATCATCGCGATCGTATGCTCGGAGGATGACGACTTCCGCGACCTCCGGAACGGGCCCCACCGAGAACTCCATGCGTCGCGCCCTCAAACGCGCCCGGGACGGCGTCGCCCTCGATGTCTCCGAGGCGGCGGTGCTGCTCCAGGCCCGCGGCGAGCATCTCGACGACCTCGCCGCCTCCGCCGCCCGCGTCCGCGACGCGGGCCTGGCGGCGGCGGGCCGCCCCGGCGTCATCACCTACTCCAAGAGCGTCTTCGTCCCGCTCACCCGGCTGTGCCGGGACAAGTGCCACTACTGCACGTTCGTCACCGTCCCCGGCAAGCTGCGCCGCGCCGGGCACGGGATGTTCATGTCCCCCGACGAGGTCCTGGACATCGCCCGCAGGGGCGCCGCCCTCGGCTGCAAGGAAGCCCTCATCACCCTCGGCGACAAGCCCGAGGACCGCTGGCCCGAGGCCCGCGAATGGCTGGACGCGCACGGCTACGACGACACCCTCGCCTACGTCCGCGCGATCTCCATCCGCATCCTGGAGGAGACGGGCCTGCTCCCGCACCTCAACCCGGGCGTCATGAGCTGGACCGACTTCCAGCGACTGAAGCCCGTGGCGCCGTCGATGGGCATGATGCTGGAGACGACGGCGACCCGCCTGTGGTCCGAGCCCGGCGGCCCGCACCACGGCTCCCCGGACAAGGAACCGGCCGTCCGCCTGCGGGTCCTGGAGGACGCGGGCCGCTCCTCGGTCCCCTTCACCTCCGGCCTCCTCATCGGCATCGGCGAGACCTTCGAGGAACGCGCGGAGTCCCTGTTCGCGCTGCGGAAGGTGTCGAGGGCCTACCACGGCATCCAGGAACTGATCATCCAGAACTTCCGCGCCAAGCCGGACACCGCGATGCGCGGCATGCCGGACGCCGAACTCGACGAACTCGTCGCCACGGTCGCCGTCGCCCGCCACATCATGGGCCCCGGCGCCTGCCTCCAGGCCCCGCCCAACCTGGTCGACGACGAGTACGAGCGGCTGATCGGCGCGGGCATCGACGACTGGGGCGGGGTGTCCCCGCTGACCATCGACCACGTCAACCCCGAACGCCCCTGGCCGCAGATCGAGCGGCTGGCCGAGCGGTCCCGGGCGGCGGGCTTCGAGTTGCGCGAACGCCTCTGCGTCTACCCGGAGTTCGTCCGGCGCGGCGAACCCTGGCTGGACCCGCGCCTGCTGCCGCACGTCCGCGCCCTCGCCGACCCGGAGACGGGCCTGGCCCGGGAGGACGCCGTCGTGACGGGCCGCCCCTGGCAGGAACCGGACGAGGTCTTCACCGCCACCGGCCGCACCGACCTCCACACCTCCATCGACACCGAGGGCCGCACCGCCGACCGCCGCGAGGACTTCGACGAGGTGTACGGCGACTGGGGCGCCCTGCGCGAGGCGGCGGCCCCCGGCATGGCCCCCGAGCGCATCGACACCGACGTACGCCAGGCCCTGCGCGTCGCGGCCGACGACCCCACCCGGCTCACCGACGCCGAGGCACTCGCCCTGCTCCACGCGGACGGCCCGGCGCTGGACGCGCTCTGCCGGGTCGCCGACGACGTCCGCAGGTCGGCGGTCGGCGACGACGTGACGTACATCGTCACCAGGAACATCAACTTCACCAACGTCTGCTACACCGGCTGCCGCTTCTGCGCCTTCGCCCAGCGCCGCACCGACGCCGACGCCTACACCCTCTCCCTCGACCAGGTCGCCGACCGCGCCCAGCAGGCCTGGGAGGTGGGCGCGGTCGAGGTCTGCATGCAGGGCGGCATCCACCCGGACCTGCCGGGCACGGCCTACTTCGACATCGCGAAGGCGGTCAAGGAGCGGGTCCCCGGCATGCACGTCCACGCCTTCTCCCCGATGGAGGTGGTGAACGGCGCGACCCGCACCGGCCTGTCGATCCGCGAGTGGCTGACCGCGGCGAAGGAAGCCGGCCTGGACTCCATCCCCGGCACGGCCGCGGAGATCCTCGACGACGAGGTCCGCTGGATCCTGACCAAGGGCAAACTGCCCACGGCGACCTGGATCGACGTGATCACCACGGCGCACGAACTGGGCCTGCGCTCCTCCTCCACCATGATGTACGGCCACGTCGACCAGCCCCGCCACTGGCTGGGCCACTTCCGCACCCTGGCCGCCATCCAGCAACGTACCGGCGGCTTCACGGAGTTCGTGACCCTCCCCTTCATCCACACCAACGCACCCGTGTACCTGGCGGGCATCGCGCGCCCCGGCCCGACCCTGCGCGACAACCGCGCCGTGACGGCCATGGCCCGCCTCCTCCTCCACCCCTGGATCCCCAACATCCAGACCAGCTGGGTGAAGCTCGGCACCGAGGGTGCGGCCGAGATGCTCCGCTCCGGCGCCAACGACCTCGGTGGCACCCTCATGGAGGAGACCATCTCCCGCATGGCGGGCTCCTCCTACGGCTCCTACAAGTCGGTCAAGGACCTCATCGCGGTCGCGGAGGCGGCGGGCCGCCCGGCCAAGCCCCGCACCACGCTCTACGGGGAGGTCCCCGAGGAGCGCCGCCGCACGGCCGAGGCGTCGGACGGCCACCTGCCGGAGCTGCTGCCGGTGCTGGACTGAGAGCGGGCGGCGGGCGGACCGTTCACGGCCCCGCAGTAGGATGATCCGACCCTCGGTGTCGCCCGGCGCCGGGGCCGGATCGTTGAGGAGATGCGTGCCCGTGCCTGCCCGCCGGCTTCCCTCGTGGGCCTGGGTGACCGGTCTGACCACCGGGGCGATAGCGGTGGTCGCCGTCCTCGCGGTCCAGGCCACCGACGGCACCCGTCCGGTCGCCACGGCGACGACCCCGTCCCCGTCGGCGACGGCGACCGCCACACCCAGGCCCACGGCGAAGGCCCCCACCGCCGTACCCGACGACTCGGGCACCGGCCGCCGTATCGTCTACTCCCTCTCCCTGAACCGGGTCTGGCTGATCGACGCCAGCGACAGCCCCCGCCGCACCTTCACGGTCTGGCCGGGCACCGTCGACCCGGACCCGGGCACCTACACGGTGGGCACCCGCTCCGAGCCCGTCACCACCGGCTCGGACGGCGTCCGCATCGAGCACATCGTCTACTTCGCCGCGAAGTCCGGCGTGAACATCGCCTTCTCCCACGCGGTCGACGGCTCCTCCCCGCCCCCCGCCTCCGGCGCCCGGACCGGCGGCATCCGCACACAGCGCGACGACGGCACGGCACTGTGGGAGTTCGCCACGACGGGAACGACGGTCACGGTCGTCGAGTAGGCCGTCGAGTCGGCCGACGAGTGACCCCGCCGGGGGCCGGGGTCAGGGGTGCATCCGGGCGCCCTTGAGCACCTTGTCGACCGCGTTGCGCGGCCCGTACAGGGCGAGACCCACCAGATCCAGCTGATCGCGGGGGACGGCCCGTACGGCGGCCCGGTTGTCGCGGTCGTTGCCGGTGGCGAAGAGGTCGGACGTGAACACGGCCCTCGGCAGCGCACGCGAGACGGCCCGTCCATGGGCGGCGGTCAGCACCTCCTTGGACCCCTCCATCACCAGCACGGGCTGCCGGAACATCGGCAGGTAAGGGGTGCCGTCGGCGTCGGCGTACGGCTCCCCGATCACCTCGGGGATCTCGGTTCCGAGCCCGCTGACCAGGAAGGCGGTCACGTTCAGCCGCTGCCAGGGGGCGAGATCGTCCCGCAGCAGGACGGCGATCTTGGTATCGAAACGTACAGGTGCGCTGTCGCTCATGGCATCGGTCGTCATGGTCCCGAGCCTGCCGCCCGCGCCGCGAGGCCGTCTTGTACGTTCCTTGCATGGTCCGTGGCCCGGAGATCACCGCGTGGCGCCCGCGCGTACCAGGCGTCGCGGAGGTCTTCCACGCCCACTTCACCGAGCACGCCTACCCCATGCACGTCCACGACGTGTGGACCCTGCTGATCGTCGACGACGGCGCCGTGCGCTACGACCTCGACCGCCGTGAGCACGGCACCCCGCACGACACGGTCACCCTGCTGCCCCCGCAGGTCCCGCACAACGGCGAACCCGCCACCGCGCACGGCTTCCGCAAACGCGTGCTCTACCTCGACCTGACCCGCCTGGACGAGACCTTCATCGGCCCGGCGGTCGACGCCCCCGACATGGCCGACCCGCTCCTGCGCCGCCGCGTCGGCCAACTGCACGCGGCGCTGGCGCGTCCGGGCGACGAACTGGAGGCGGAGAGCCGCCTGACCCTGATCACCGACCGTCTGCGCGCCACCCTCCGCCCCCGCCTGAGGACGTCCGTGCCACCGCCGGCGCGGGGCGTCGCCCACGACCTGCGCGATCTCCTGGACGACCGCCTCCGCCCCGGCATGACCCTGGACGAGGCGGCGCGGCTGGTCCACGCCCACCCCGCGCACCTCGTCCGCTCCTTCAGCTCGGCGTTCGGTATCGCGCCCCACCAGTACCTGACGGCACGCCGCGTCGACCGCGCCCGGCGCCTGCTGCTGGCCGGCCGCCGCCCGGCGGAGGTGGCGGCCGAGGTCGGCTTCCACGACCAGGCGCACCTGACCCGCCACTTCAAACGCCTGGTGGGGACGACCCCGGGCCGTTACGCGGCCGGTTCCCGCCCGGTCGCACCCGGCAGGTGATTGACGACGAGCACGACCCCGCTGAGCAGGAAGATCCGGGTGGCGGCGTCGAGCCCGTTCCAGTCCCCGGACTGCCACATGGCGAACCACTCGCCGCCGATCCCGATGAACCCGACCCCGAACAGCAGCATGACCATGAGCAGCCCGTAGGTGGAGAACCGCCGCCCTCGCCCGTGCTCCCCCCGGGCCCAGAACCAGGTCCCGGCGATCAGGACGAGCGCGGCGAGGGTCTCCCACACGATGATCGCGACGTACGCCGCGTTCTGGAGCCCTTCACTGGTGATCGCCCGCCACATCAGATCCTCGTCCTTGAACGTCGTATCCATGGCGAGTACGTGCTGCACGAACGCCTGGTTGGTCCCGAAGTCCGTGATGTTCCCGAAGGCGACCAAGGCCATGTAGAGGGCGACGGTCCCGGTCAGCAGCGTGGCGGCGAGGGAGAGAGGGCCGCGCGAGGTTGTGGTGGACATGGCGCCCATCTTGCCGCGTGAGCCGACGCGGCAAGTAGCGATCGAGCCACCCGGCACTCCCCGACCTGGAGCCAGGGCGTGTTCGGCCTCCCATGGGCGCTCCCGGCTCGCGGAAGCACGACACTGGCCGGGCAGCGGGCGGCACTCAGGGCCACCTCACCACGCATGGTCCCTCGGTCCGGCCCTCAGCAGGTCGGTGACCGTACGCAGCGGACTCGTGGCCCGGAAGCCCTGGCGCGTGACCACCTCGGGCGGGGCGGGGTGCATGCGGTGCACCCGGACTCCGGCGCTCTTGCGCCGAAGCGTGAGCACCGGGTCGATGAACTCGACCGGCCGCTCCTCGGCCAGCTCCCTCAGCGCGGTCCGCCCCATCGAC
>NZ_DASQNH010000098.1:0-93341 GCF_035645055.1 Streptomyces sp.
GCCGAGCGGGTCGGTGGTGGCGATCACCCGGCAGTGGTGGTCGATGAGGTGGCGGGTGGTGTGGCCGTCGGCGGTGGTGAGGGTGGTGGTGCGGTGGCCGGTTTCGGGGTCGGGGTCGGTGTAGGTGAGGGTGATCTGGACGTGGCCCGCCTCGCCGCCTTCGGCGATGACGCGGTCGCGGTCGTCGTAGGCGTAGTCGTAGCGGCTGTTGTTGGAGTCGATCCAGGCGGTGACGCGGCGGCGGTCGTCGTAGACGAAGGTGGTGGTGGCGCCGGAGGGCTTGGTGACGGTGGTGAGGTTGCCGTCCTGGTAGCCGTAGCGCATCAGGGGCAGGTCCGTGCCCGCCTCGCCCGCGCCGGCCAGGGACAGCGCGGTGATCAGGCCGCCGGCCGTGGTCAGCTTCACGTGGTGGCCGGCCGAGTGGACCAGGGCGAGGGGCAGGCCGTCCTCGGTGCGGTCGATGGTCCACGCGTTGCCGTTGCGGTCCTCGGTCCGCTCCAGCCAGGCGATGCCGTCGCCGCCCGGTTCGCCGCCGGGCGGGGCAGTGAAGTGGCGGGTCAGGCCGGTTTCGAGGTCGGTGACGGTGTAGTCGCCGTCCGCGTCGCGGGCCAGGAGGGTGCGGGCGGTGCCGGACTCGGGACGGGTGGGGGCGCCGGGGACGGGGTGCGGGTAGGTGATCAGGAGGCCGTCCGCGGTGACGTGGACGACGCCGACCGGGTCGATCTCCAGGCGCTCGTCGACGGTGGAGGTCCAGGAGGGGCCGAGGAAGCGGCCGGCCGTGCAGCCGGACTCGGTGCGGCGGGTGAAGACCAGGGGCAGGATGCCGGGGATCGCCAGGTCGGTCTGGGGCAGGAACATCCGGCCGGAGGCCAGGTCGACGGGGTCGGTGCCGTCGGTGGTGCGCTCGCCGTCGGGGCGGTTGTGGGTGCCGTCCGGGGCGTCGTCGACCAGCTTGCGCGCGCGTGCGGCGTCCGCGGCGACGCGCACCCCCTTCACCGCGGCCCCGCCACCACCGGTGGCCGCGGTCAGCAGGGCGTCGGGCGCCAGCCGGCCCAGGCCCTCGTAGGGGTCCTTCATGAAGTCGCTGATCATCTGCTTGCCGGTGCCGACCGGGTCGTTGGCGGCGACCACCAGCCCCGCGGCGAGGCTGTTGAGGTTGGTGGCGTACTCGGCGGGGTGGGTGAGGTTGTACGGGTCCAGGGGGTTGATCCCGCGCACGAAGTTCACCAGGCCCGCGGTGCCCTTGATGATGCCGCCGCCGACGTGGTCGCCCATGATCTGGAGCTCCTGGAGCCCGTCGCCCAACTGCTCGGTGTACGACGGCTTCTCGGGCGCCAGGTCCCGCGCGGCGCGCACGGCGCTGCGGGCGGTCTCCGCGGCCGTGTTCCGCTGCTTGCGCGCCTCGGCGAGGATGTCCTGCGCCTCCTGCATCAGCTTCTTGCCCGGGTCCTCGAACGTCGCGGCGGGGCGCGGCGGGAGGGTGGCGGGGTCGCGCTGGTCGGCGGGCTGGGCGTTGTAGCGCTCGACGGCCTTGTTGTAGTCGTCGACCTTCTTGCGGTGCGCGTCGGCGGCCTCCTCGGACGCCTTCACGCCCTCCTTCCACTTGTCGATCGCCGTCTGCGCCCGCCCCTGCGCCCATGTCACGGTCCCGGCGAACGCCTCCAGCGCGCCGGCCGCCTTCTCACAGGCGTCGGCGCCCTTGAACCACTTCGGCGGCTGGGTGCTGACCGCCTTGCGCAGCGCCTCGGCCGCCTCACCCTTCAGCTGTGAGGAATCCAGCCCTTTCAGGCCGCTGCCGGCGTCGTCGAACGCCTTCTGGAAGGCTCGCAGCTTCTGGGCGGTGGAGCGCAGCTTGTCCGGGCTGCCGTAGATCAGTTTGGTCTTGTCCTCGGTCTGCCCGAGGTCCATCTCGTCGACCTCGGCGCCCATCCGGTTGGCGACCGAACGGGACTGCTCACGCACCCAGTCCGCACCGGACTCCCAGCCCACGTCGTCCAGCCGGTCGGCGGTCCACTTCCCGGCGTCCTCGACCCGGTTGCCGAGCCACTCGACACCGTCCTCGACCGCGTTCTCCACCGAGTCCGGCGTGATGTCACTGATGAAGTCGCCGATGCCCATGGTCAGTTGCCCCCGTTGTCACCCTGCTGCTGTGCTTGCCGGGCGCGTTCCTCCGGCGACGGGCCGAAGGTGTCGTCCAGCGCCTGGTTCCACTGGTCGTCGGAGATGCCGAGCGCGTCGTTGAGGATCTGTGACTGCCGGCCGCCCTGCCCCTCGGTCAGCACCGTGCGGCCGGTGTCCTTCCAGGTCTGTGCCATCTCCTGACGGGCCCGGTCGAACGACTCCGGGCTCCAGTCCGGGTTCAGGGCGTCCGGTGTGAAGACGTCCCCCCAGTCCTGCCGGATGATCTCCTCCTCCGAGGCGTGCGGATTGCCCCCCATCACGGAGTTCACGCCCACCTTCAGCGCCCCTTGGACGTACTGGTCGTGCTCCCACTGCGTGCCCGCCGCCAGTCCCAGACGGTTGGCGATCTCGCTGGCGTCGTGGACCAGGGCCCGTACGCCCCACTCCCAGCGCTCGCAGAAGTCCTCGAAGTCGACCGACAGACCGTGGTGGCCGGCCTCCATCCCCGTCATCGACAGCTCGGAAAAGCCCTTGCCCATCACCGAACCGGTCGCGCCGCCCAGGTCGCCCAGACCATCGATGGTGGCGCCCACACCCTTGGTGAACTTCGCCACCGACGCCTGGTCGAAGTTCAGGTCCTTCCCGTCAGCCACGGTCGCCCCCCTCCTGCACCGTCCCGGCGTCGACGGCGACACCGTCCGGAACGATCCCGGTGACCGGCGGGAAGAACATCGACCCGTCCTCGTCGGCGATGTTCACCGCCAGACCGGCCGGCTCGCCCAGCGACGGCACGATCTCGTCCACGATGCGGGCGCCCAGGAGCGCCGCGTAGTCCATCGGCCGGTCACCCGGCCCGTGGTGCAGGGCGAACCGGGCCAGCGCCGTCTCGTCGGTGAAGCCGCAGATCCACCGCACCCCACCCGAACGCGCCGACCACAAGCCCCCACCAGAGATCGGCACCAACAGGACTGAACGCCTCATCTCACCCACCAACGCACGAGGATCACCCACCCCCGCCCGCCGCTCGGCAATCCGTTCCGCCAACACCGCCCTCGGCTGCTCCACGGCCCCTCCCTGCTCCCCGGTCACTGGTGGCACCGTAGGACAGACGCTCCGGAAGGTGTCGGTGGTTCTACCGGGGACTCATCCGGCCCCGTCAGGCGGCGGCCAGGTCGCGGTGGATGACCTTGGCCACGTTCTGGATGGTGGTGATGCCGTAGTTCATGGTGCTGTTGCCGTGGGTGAGGACGGTGATGACGTAGTCGTGGCCGCCGCCCTTGAAGGCGCCGATGCTGTGGACCCGCCAGCCGTTCGTGGCGCGTGAGAGCCAGCCGTTCTTGACGGCGACGGTGACGTCGGAGGGGACGCCGTACGGGGTGCCCCAGCGCTGGGAGGAGACGACCTGGCTCATCAGCTTCAGGATGTAGGCGCGGGAGTTGTCGCTGAGGACGGTGTTCTTGGCGGTGATGAGCTTCAGCAGCTTCTGCTGGTCGGTCACCGTGATCTGGGTCAGGCCCCAGTAGCCGTTCGCGCCCGGCTTGGTCTGCGTCATGCCCGCGGCGGTGAGGAAGCCCTTGATCTTCGTCATGCCGAGCTGCTTCCACAGGGTGCTGGTGGCCGCGTTGTCCGACTTGGTGATCATGGCCTTGGCGAGGGTCGTCTCACGGTCGGTGAGATACCGGCCCTGGTTCTTCGCGTCCCACAGCAGGGTCGCGAGGACGGTGACCTTGACGACACTCGCCGAGTCGAAGGCCGTGGACGGCCGCAGGGTGCACGTCGTCTTCGTGGTCCGGTCGTACAGCCCGACGGCGATCGTGCCGGTGCGGTTGGCGAGCGCGGCGGTGATGTCCTTCCTCAGCTTCTCGGCGAGGGCGGCGTTCGACGAGGTGCAGCTGACGGCGGGGGTCGTGGCGGCGGCTGCCGGAGCGGCGGCCGCCACGGTGGATATGAGGGCGCCGGCGGCGAGAGTGGCGCCGAGCACATGGGAACGGCGCGGTCTGAGGTGAGCCATGCCCTTCTTGACTCACAGGTCTGGCCAACGGTTGCCCTCCGGGGCGGGCGCGGGCAGCCGGGCTCCCCGGCTCACGGCGATCCGGTGGACGTCGGTCAGCGCCTCATGCATGCGGGCGAGCGTGAAGCGGAGCTGCGCGGCTGTCGCACGCTCGTCCGCGAGGAGGTCCGCCGCGTGGTCGAGCAGACCGAAGGCCATCTCCAGTTGTACGTGCTCGACGGTGTCGGCCAGGCGGGAGAGCGGGCCGGTCCCGTCCGTCACGAGAATGCAGCGCTTTCCGTCCGTCCCCGTCCAGGGCAGCAGCCGCCCGTTCACGTCACCCGTCACTTGGTGTCCTCCATCTCCACCGTCGGCATGCCGAGCGACCCGAGGCCGATCCCCGGGACCACGGCAGGGCGGGTCGTACGCGGGTGCTGCGGGCCGGTGTGGGGGACGGTCGGCCGGTGTACGTCGGCACGGGGGCGCCGTCGGCGGCGCAGCAGCCGGCGCAGCGGTGCGACGAGACGGGTGATGCGGCGGGCCATGCCTCAGCTCCTTCGTTCGCTCTCTGTGGCGATCCGTTCACAGAGTGAGAGGGGCTTGGCTAGGCTCGCCAGAGGGTCGAGTGTGACCAGTCGCTTGTCACAAGGGAGTTGATCCGGTGGGCACCATCTACGGCGATTGGCTCAGGCAGCAGCGCGAGGCAGCCGGTCTGACGCAGCAGGAGCTGGCGGAGATGGCGTTCATGACGCGTTCGCACATCGCGCACATCGAGGCGGGGCGCAGGGTGCCGTCGCGGGAGGACGCGCGGCGGCTGGACAGGGCGCTGGGCACGGGGGATGTGCTGAGCAGCTTTCTGCCGCATGGTGACGACGAATCGATCGCCGAATACTTCGAGAGGGTGCGCGTACTCGAACAACAAGCGACGGTCATCCACGAGTTCGCTCTGGCGTACTTCCCGGGCATCCTCCAGACGGAAAAGTACGCGCGTGCGGTCCTGGGCGCGGCGTTCCCTCCGGTGAGTGACGAGGAATGTGACAGGCGCGTTGTCACACGCCTTGAGCGCGCGAGGATCCTCGAAGATCCGGTGACCCCCGTAGTGTTGGCAATTTTGGACGAGACGGTGTTACGCCGCCCGATCGGCGGCCCGGACGTCATGGCGGAGCAGATCATGCACGTTGTGCGTCTCGCCGAGACTCGACGTATCCGCGTGCACGTGATGCCGTTTGCTGTGGGCCATCATCCGCTGGCGCACAGCATGCTCACGCTGATGTGGTTCGAGGACCAACCGCCGCTGGCATACACCGAGGGCGGCTACCTGGGGAGACTTCACGACTCCCCGTCCGCCGTCCTGAAGATGCAGCATCGCTACCATCTCGCACTGGGCGACGCGATGTCGCTGCAGGACTCACTGGCTCTACTCAGAGCCACGGCGAAGGAGTACGGGCTTCATGACTGACCGCGCCATCCCGAACGCGGCCGTGCTCAGTGGTTGGCGTAAGTCCTCGTACAGCGACAACAACGCCGGCAGTTGCCTCGAAGTCCTCGACCACCACCCCACCGGCATCCCCGTCCGCGACTCCAAGAACCCGAACGGCCCCGCCGTGGTCTTCCCCGCGGCCGGCTGGTCCTCGTTCGTCAGGGCGATCGGAAGCGGCGAACTCCCGGCTTGACCGACCCGGCAGAGGGTAAATACACGCCGGGCCGACGAGAGGGGCGCCGTGGGGCAGCGGAGGCGTGACATCGCGGAATCGTGCGGGCGGCTCTACGCGGCGCTGTGGGCTCTGGAACGTATCGGCGCCGGAACCGCCGAGCTGGGCAAGCCGGGACACGCCCGTTACGTGATCACCAATGGTCCGGAGGACAAGTTCCGCCGGCTGCTGGACAAGGCGGGCGGCCATCTTTACGAGGCCACGGCCAGGCAGCCGGAGGCGCGGGCGACCGCCGCCGCCGAGCTCATCCAGGGCATCGCCGGCTTCATCCCGGCCGGCGGCATCCCTTCGGGGAACTTCGGTTCCGAGGAGTGCGAGGCCTTCGAGCACGGGTTCGCGGAGCAGAGGGCGGAGTACGAGGAGAAGTGGAAGGACCTCCTGCCCGGCGAGGTCTGAGCGGGGCGTTCTCGTGTCGAGTGGCGTGACTTGTCCACTCCCGTCATTCAACCGACATCCACCTGTCACCCATTTGACTGCATGTCCATGCCACTCTCCCGGTGCCGCTTCCGTTCAACCCGCGTAGAGGGGACCCCACATGCCGGCGACACGCACCCGACGCTGGAAGTCAGTGGCACTGGCCACGGCCGCCGTTCTGGTCGGACTCACCAGTCCCGCCCTCACCGCCACCCCCGCCGCCGCGACCACGACGGCGTACGACTCGACGTACTACAAGAACGCCGTGGGCAAGACGGGCACCAGCCTCAAGTCCTCGCTGCACACCATCATCAGCAGCCAGACCAAGCTGTCCTACTCGGCGCTCTGGGAGGCGCTGAAGGTCACCGATCAGGACCCGGCGAACAGCAACAACGTCAAGCTGCTGTACTCGGGCATCTCCCGCAGCAAGACGCTCAACGGCGGTGACGCCGGCGACTGGAACCGCGAGCACGTGTGGGCCATCAGCCACGGGGACCTGACGACCTCGACCGGCCCGGGCACCGATCTGCACCACATCCGCCCCGAGGATGTGCAGGTGAACTCCATACGCGGCAACAAGGACTTCGACAACGGCGGCAGCGGCTTCACCAACTCCGGTGGCAGCCTCACCGACTCCAACTCCTTCGAGCCGCGCGACGCCGTCAAGGGCGACGTGGCCCGCATGATCTTCTACATGATCGTCCGCTACGAAGGCGGGGACGGCTGGGCCGACCTGGAGGGCAACGACAGCGTCAGCAACGGCGGCAACCCGTACATGGGCCGTCTGACGGTGCTGAAGCAGTGGAACGACGAGGACCCGCCGGACGCCTTCGAGGAGCGCCGCAACCAGGTCATCTACGACACCTACCAGAAGAACCGGAACCCGTTCATCGACCACCCGGAGTGGGTCGAGGCGATCTGGTAGGACACGGTCTCAGCCCAGGTGCGTCGGTGCGAACATCCGCAGTACCGCCGGGAGGACCACCACCGACGGCCCCGGCGCCGCCAGCGCCTTCGCCAGGTCCGTCTCCAGCGTCTCGGGGGTCGTACGCACTCCGGGCACCCCGAAGGACTCCGCCAGCGCCACGTAGTCGGGCCGGGTGAGTTCCGTCGCCGTGGCCTGGCCGAAGGCGTCCGTCATGTACTCGCGCAGGATGCCGTAGCCGCCGTCGTCGACGATGAGCCAGGTGACGTTCAGGCCGTACTGGCGGGCCGTGGCGAGTTCGGCGATGGAGTAGAGGGCTCCGCCGTCGCCGGAGACCGCGAGGACCGGGGTCGTCGGGTCGGCCGCCGCCGCGCCGAGGGCGGCCGGGAAGCCGTAGCCGAGACCGCCGGCGCCCTGCGCGGAGTGCAGGGTGTTGGGGCCCTTGGCGTCGAAGGCGGACCACGCCCAGTAGGCGAGGATCGTCATGTCCCAGAAGGACGGCGAGGACACCGGGAGCGCCCGGCGGATCGACGCCAGCAGCTCCTGCTCCAGGGTGAGGTCCTGGGCGTCGATGCGCTCGCGGACCCGCCGCAGCAGGTCCCGTACCCGTTCCTCGGCCGTCGGGTCGGTGCGCTCCTCGACCGTCTCCAGCAGTGCCTGCAGCGCGAGGCGCGCGTCCGCGTGGATGCCGAGCGCCGGGTGGTTGGACTCCAGCTTGCCGAGGTCGGCCTCGATCTGGATCACCCGGCCGCGCGGCCTGAACGTGTGGTAGTTGGAGGAGAGTTCGCCGAGGCCGGAGCCGACCACCAGCAGGACGTCCGCGTCCTCCAGGAAGCCGGTGGTGTGGCGGTCCTCCAGCCAGGACTGGAGGGACAGCGGGTGCTCCCAGGGGAAGGCGCCCTTGCCGCCGAAGGTGGTGACGACCGGCGCCTGGAGCCGCTCCGCCAGCCGGCGCAGCTTCCCGGAGGCGTCCGACCGGATCACCCCGCCGCCCGCGATGATCGCCGGGCGGGCCGCGTGCGAGAGCAGATGGGCGGCTACGGCGGTCAGTTCGGGGCGCGGGGGGAGGTCGTCGGGTGTCGCGTCCACGGCGGTCACCACGGGCAGGCGGGTCTCGGCGAGGAGCACGTCCTGCGGGATCTCCACCCAGACCGGGCCGTGCGGGGCGGTGAGCGCCGACTTCCAGGCGGCGGCGATGGCGGACGGGATCTGGGACTGGGTGCGGACCGTGTGGACGGACTTCACCACGCCCCGGAAGGACGCGGCCTGGTCGGGGAGTTCGTGGAGGTAGCCGTGGCGGCCGCCGCCGAGGCCGGCCGTCGGGATCTGGCTGCTGATGGCGAGGACGGGAGCCGAGGCCGCCGCCGCCTCCTGGAGCGCGGCGAGCGACGTCAGCGCGCCCGGGCCCGTCGACAGCAGCAGCGGGGCCGCCTCTCCGGTGACGCGCCCGTACGCGTCCGCCGCGAAGCCGGCGTTGTTCTCCACCCGCAGCCCGATGTACCGCAGGTCGGAGCGGCGCAGCGCGTCGAACATGCCGAGGGCGTGCTGGCCGGGCAGGCCGAAGACGGTGGTCGCGCCCAGCCCGGCCAGGGTCTCCACGACCAGGTCTCCGCCGTTGCGGCCCGGGGGAGGGTTCAGCGCGGCCTCCGTCTGGGCGGCCGTCGGACGAAGCTCCAGGTCGTGGTCGTGGGTCACTTGCCCTCGTTCTCCTTGTTCGCCGCGCGGGCCGCCGCGATCTGGCGGGACATGATGGTGGTCAGTTCGTACGCCGTGTGGGACGCCGCCACCGACGTGATCTCCGCGTGGTCGTACGCGGGGGCCACCTCGACGACGTCCGCCGACACCAGGTTGCACGACGCGAGGCCGCGCAGGATCTCCAGCAGCTCGCGGGAGGTCATGCCGCCGGCCTCGGGGGTGCCGGTGCCGGGGGCGTGGGCCGGGTCGAGGCAGTCGATGTCGATGGAGATGTACAGGGGGCGGTCGCCGATGCGCTGGCGCAACTGGTCGGCGATCTCGTCGGCGCCGCGGCGGTAGACGTCGGCGGAGGTGACGATGCCGAAGCCCATCTTCTCGTCGTCGGTGAGGTCCTGCTTGCCGTAGAGCGGGCCGCGGGTGCCGACGTGGGAGAGCGCCTCGGTGTCGAGGATGCCCTCCTCGACAGCGCGGCGGAACGGGGTGCCGTGGGTGTACTCGGCGCCGAAGTAGGTGTCCCAGGTGTCGAGGTGGGCGTCGAAGTGGAGCAGGGCCACCGGGCCGTGCTTCTTCGCGACCGAGCGCAGCAGGGGCAGCGCGATGGTGTGGTCGCCGCCGAGGGTCATCAGGCGGGCGCCGGTGCCGAGCAGGTCGTCCGCGGCGGCCTCGACGGTCTCGACGGCCTCGTTGATGTTGAACGGGTTGACGGCGATGTCACCGCCGTCCGCGACCTGGGCGAGGGCGAAGGGGGAGGCGTCCTGCGCCGGGTTGTACGGGCGCAGGAGGCGGGAGGCCTCGCGGATGGCGTTGCCGCCGAAGCGGGCGCCCGGCCGGTACGAGACGCCCGAGTCGAACGGCACGCCGACGACGGCGACATCGGCGGTGCCGACCTCGTCGAGGCGCGGCAGCCGGGCGAAGGTCGCGGGACCGGCGTACCGCGGGACGCGGGAGGAGTCGACCGGGCCGCGGGGCGTCTCGTTGCTGCTCATGGGACTATGCCTTCTTTCCTACATTTTCGTCGCGCACTTACGCTTCATCGCGTATGCACTGCTACTGACCGGTATACGACTCTACTGCGGAGCCGCCACCGCTTCGGACACAGGTTCGGGTGCCGCCCGTCCGGCGAGACGCTCGCGCCAGGCGGCGAGCACCGCCTCGTCGGTCGGCTTCGTCGCCAGCGAGACGACGAGATACGCGGCGAGGGAGGCGAGCAGGCCGTAGCAGACCGGCTCGGTGGCGAGGATGCCGTAGGCCGCCATCAGGCCGATCACCGCGAGGCCGCCGGCGGCGACCGCGGCCAGCGCGCCCGCCGCGGTGCCGCGCCGCCACAGCAGCCCGCCGAGGATCGGCACCAGCAGCCCGCCGACGAGCAGGTTGTACGCCACGGTCAGCGCCTCGACGACGTCGTTGAGCACGATCGCGGTGAGGATCACGGCGACGCCCATCAGCAGGATGAAGGCCCGGTTGCCCGTCACCTCGCCGTGCTCCCCCTCGTCCGCCGTGTCCGCGGAGGACCGCAGCGTGCCCCGCAGCCGGGACCAGATGTCGTTGTTGGCGACGGTGGCGCAGGCGATGAGGGCGCCGGAGGAGGTGGACATCACGGCGGCGAGGGCGGCGGCGAGCACCAGCCCGCGCACCCCCGTCGGCAGCTCGTCCTTGACGATGGTGGCGAAGGCGTCGTCGGCGGCGAGGTTCGGGTAGAGCACCTTGGCGGCGGTGCCGATGACCGCGCCGCCCACGGCGTACGCCAGGCAGTAGGTGCCGGCGACGGTGCCGCCCCACTTGGCCGTCCTGTCGCTGCGGGCGGTGAAGACGCGCTGCCAGATGTCCTGCCCGATGAGCATGCCGAAGGTGTAGATCAGCACATAGGTGAAGATCGTCTCGCCGCCGATGCCCAGCGGGTCGAAGTACTCGGTGGGCAGCTGCGCCTTCATCTCGCTGAACCCGCCCGCCTTGACGACGGCGATGGGCAGCAGGAGCAGCAGCACGCCGATGGTCTTCACCACGAACTGCACCATGTCGGTGAGGGTGATCGACCACATGCCGCCGAGCGTGGAGTACGCGACGACGATGGAGCCGCCGAGGACGATCGCGAGGGTGCGGTGGATGTCGAAGAGGACGTCGAAGATCGTGGCATAGGCGATGGTGGAGGTGACCGCGAGCATGAGCGTGTACGCCCACATCACGACACCGGAGATGACACCCGCCCGGCCGCCGTATCTGAGATCGAGCATCTCGGAGACGGTGTAGACCCTCAGCCGGGCGATCCGGGCCGAGAAGAAGACCGACAGGGCGAGCAGCCCGAGCCCGATGGTGAAGACCATCCACGCGCCGGAGAGCCCGTACTGGTAGCCGAGGCCGACGCCGCCGATGGTGGACGCGCCGCCCAGCACGATCGCCGCCATGGTGCCCGAGTACAGGGCGGGGCCGAGCCTGCGGCCCGCCACCAGGAACTCGCTCTTGGACCTGGCGCGGCGCATGCCCCACCAGCCCATGGCCAGCATGCCGGCCAGATAGACGACGATCACGATGTAGTCGACGGCCATGGGGCCTCCTTCGCGCACTCTCGGTGGCGTGTCGTGCAGATGCGATCCGCGGTGGCTGGTCGCGGGGACATCCGCCCGTACCCGCGGCCACCGGTCCCGACCGACCCTAGGTGGCCGAAAAGAGACTGCGAAGTGTACGTTTCATCCACCGGAGCTGAACGGGATGGAGGAAACGCACACCATGACCGAGGCGACACCCCCCGTTCCGCCCGTTCCCCCCACCCCCCAGGTCCCCCTCTCCGCCCTGCTGGCCCGCGAGGACCTGGCCCTGCGGCAGCTCACCGGCCCGCCCGCCGACGGTGTCTACCTCCACACGGCGCACACCTCGGAGATGTCCGACCCCTATCCGTACCTCTTGGGCGGCGAACTGCTCCTGACGGCGGGCGTGCACATCCCCGAGGCGGCGGGCACGGGCACCGGCACGTACTTCGACGCCTACGTCGCCCGGATCGTCGAGGCGGGCGGCGCGGCGCTGGGCTTCGGCCTCGCCCCCGTCCACGACACGGTCCCCCGCGCCCTGGTCGCCGCCTGTGAGTCCCACGGCCTGCCCCTCCTGGAGGTCCCGCCGCAGACCACCTTCTCCGGCGTGGCCCGCGCCGTCTGGCAGCTGATGGCCCAGGCCCGCCTCGCGGAACTGCGCCGGGTGACCGAGGCCCAGCAGAGCCTCGCCGCCGCGGCGGCCCGCCCCGACCCGGTCCCGTCCGTCCTGCGCCAGCTCGCCCAGCGGATCGGCGGACGCGCGGTGCTGTACGGGCCGGAGGGCGCGGAGCTCGCGGGGGCGGGACGGCTGCCCGACGAGGCGACCCGGTCCGCCCTGGGGAACCTGGCCCGCCTGGTCACGGCCCGCGCCTCCACCGCCACCGACACGGCCGCCGGCACCCACCTCTCCGCCTACGCCCTGGGGACCGGCCAGGGCTTCGTCCTCGGCGTGGCGTCCCCCCGCCGGGACCCCGCCGACCACACCATCGCCTCCGTCGCCGCCGTCCTCCTCTCCCTCCTCACCGGCGAACACCAGACCGGTACCGGCGCGGCCCGCTCCTCCGCCCTGGTCCGCCTGCTCCTCGGCGCCCCGCCCGAGGAGGTGGCCCCGCTGCTCGGCACCACCGACCGCTGGCTGATCGTCCACGCGAGCCCGCAGGCGGGAACGGTCCCGGACCCGGTGGCGGCCTCCGCCCTGGGCGCGGCCCTCGGCTCCCCCCTGGTCGACACCGCCGACGACGTCGTACGCGTCCTCGTCCCCGCCGGCCACTCCCCCGCCCCGCACCCCGGCTGGACCCTGGGCGTCAGCGCTCCCGCCGCCGCGGACGCCCTGGCCGCGGCGGACACCCAGGCGTCCCGCGCGCTCACCCGCGCCCGCGCCACCCGGACCCCGCTCCTCCACCACCGCACCCGCCCCTCCCTGGCGGACCTCCTCCCCCCGTCCGAGGCGGAATCCCACGCCCGCACCCTCCTCGCCCCCCTGACCCCACCCCTCACCGAGACCCTCCGCACCTGGCTCTCCCTGCACGGCAGCTGGGACCGCACCGCCGTCGCCCTCTCCGTCCACCGCAACACGGTCCGCCAGCGGATCGCCCGCTGCGCGGCCCTGCTGGGCGCGGATCTCGACGATCCGGATGTGCGCATGGAGCTGTGGTTCGCGTTGCGGTGGGAATGAGGACCTGAACGGGCAGGCGTGATCCACATCCCAGCACCCCCGAGGCCAAGTCCGGACACCGCCGGCTGCCCCACAATGAGAGGCATGCCGATACCCGGGACACCCAGCCGCTCCGAGCTCGTCGACCACCTTGTGAGGACCCGTATCGCGGGGGATGTCGCCACCCCCCGCGAGAACAACCTCTCGCACTACCGCCAGCTGGCGAACGGCAATCGCCACTACTGGCTCGGCCTGGAGCTCGGTGACCGCTGGAGCGACGAGCAGGACGTGCTCGCCGTGATGGCCGAGCGGGTCGGGGTGAACGACGACCCCGAGCACCGGTACGGGCAGGACACCATCGACCCCCAGCTGACCGTCGCCGCCCTGGAGCGGCTGGCCGCGCGGCTGCGCAAGGCGGCCGACGGGCAGCAGCGGGTGCTGTTCGCGACCGGGCACCCGGGCGGGCTGCTGGACGTGCACCGCGCGACGGCCGCCGCGCTGCGCGCCGCCGGCTGCGAGATCGTCGTCATCCCCGACGGACTGCAGACGGACGAGGGGTACGTCATGCAGTTCGCGGACGTCGCGGTGCTGGAGCACGGCGCCACCCTCTGGCACACCCACTCGGGCGAACCGATGAAGGCCATCCTCACCGGGCTGGAGCGCGCGGGCCGCCCGCTGCCCGACCTGGTCGTCGCCGACCACGGCTGGGCGGGGTACGCGGGTCAGCACGGGGTGGACTCGGTGGGCTACGCCGACTGCAACGACCCGGCGCTCTTCCTCGCCGAGGCGGAGGGCACCGTACAGGTGACCGTCCCGCTCGACGACCACGTGGTCAGCCCTCGGTACTACGACCCGATGACGGCGTATCTCCTCGCGGAGGCGGGACTGGCGTAGTCCGGGCCGTGCCGGGAGTGGGGTCCAGGTGGACCCGCTGGCCCGCCGCGCCCCCGGGAACACCTCCCGCAGCCGCCGCTCGGCCCGCTCGCGGGCCCACTCGATCCGCGTCGCCGTGGACACGTCCCGGAAAGCCGGCCTCCGCGGCGACCAGCGCCTCCCGCGGACCGGGACGAGGGTCGTCAGCTCCAGTACGGCCCCGGTGTCCGGCACGCGCCGAGCAGTTCCTCCCTGATGCGCTGCCGCACGGGCGCCGGCAGCGGGCGGCCGATCAGCGGCTCGCGGCTGGATCTTCGGCCCGGTCCCTCAGTGTTCCCGCGGGACGCGCACCACGCCTTCCTGGATCACCGTGATGGCGAGGCGGCCGTCGCGGGTGTATATGCGGGCCTGGCCGAGGCCCCGGCCGCCGTACGCCGACGGGGACTCCTGGTCGTACAGCAGCCATTCGTCGGCGCGGAACGGCCGGTGGAACCACATCGCGTGGTCCAGCGAGGCGCCGACCACGTCACCGACGGCCCAGCCGCCCCGGCCGTGCGCGAGCAGCACCGAGTCGAGGAGTGTCATGTCGGAGACGTAGGTGGCCAGCGCGATGTGCAGCAGGGGGTCGTCGGCGAGTTTGCCGTTGGTGCGGAACCAGACCTGGGAGTGCGGTTCGCGCGGCGCGCCGTAGCTGCCGAACGGCGGGTCCTCGGCGTAACGCAGGTCCACCGCGGCCCGGGCCTCGATGAACCGCTCCACGACCTCCGCGTCCAGGTGCGGATAGCCGCGCAGCCGGTCCTCCGAGGTCGGCAGGGTGGCCGGGTCGGGGGCGGGCGGCATCGGCGCCTGGTGGTCCAGGCCCTCCTCGTACGTCTGGAAGGAGGCGGACAGGCCGAAGACCGGCTTGCCGTGCTGGACCGCGACGACGCGGCGCGTGGTGAAGGAGCGGCCGTCGCGCAGGCGGTCGACCGTGTAGACGATGGGCGCGCCGGGGTCGCCGGTGC
The DNA here is from genome assembly GCF_035645055.1 of Streptomyces sp. Classification (GTDB taxonomy): domain Bacteria; phylum Actinomycetota; class Actinomycetes; order Streptomycetales; family Streptomycetaceae; genus Streptomyces. The sequence continues at coordinate 14,911 of NZ_DASQNH010000098.1, forward strand.
GCAGGAAGTACGCGTGCAGGGAGTGGGGCGGGCGGTCGGCGGGGACCGTACGGCCCGCGGCGACCAGCGCCTGCGCCGCGACCTGGCCGCCGAAGACCCGGGGGACGACGGCGGACCGGGAACGGCCGCGGAAGATGTTCTCCTCGATCTGTTCGAGGTCGAGCAGATCGAGGAGATCCTCGAGTGCCTGGCTCATGGTCACTGTGCGGGCGTGGTGCTTACAAACCCATGTCCTTGGCGATGATCGTCTTCATGATCTCGCTGGTGCCGCCGTAGATGCGGTTGACGCGGTTGTCCGCGTACAGGCGGGCGATCGGGTACTCGTTCATGTAGCCGTAGCCGCCGTGCAGCTGGAGGCAGCGGTCGATCACGCGGTGCGCGACCTCGGTGCAGAACAGCTTCGCGGAGGCGGCCTCGGCGGGGGTCAGCTCACCGGCGTCCAGCGCCTCGGTGGCGCGGTCGGCGACGGCCTCGGCGGCGTCCACCTCGGCCTGGCAGGCGGCCAGCTCGAACTTGGTGTTCTGGAAGTGGGCGACCGGCTTGCCGAAGACGGTGCGCTCCTGCACGTACTGCTTGGCGAACCGGATGGCGGCCTTGGCCTGCGCGTACGCGCCGAAGGCGATGCCCCAGCGCTCGGAGGCCAGGTTGTGGCCGAGGTAGTAGAAGCCCTTGTTCTCCTCGCCGAGCAGGTCCTCGACCGGCACCTTGACGTCGACGAACGCCAGCTCGGCGGTGTCGGAGGTGCGCAGGCCCAGCTTGTCCAGCTTGCGGCCGATGGAGTAGCCCTCGGACTTGGTGTCGACGGCGAAGAGGGAGATCCCGAAGCGGCGGTCCTCGGCGGTCGGCGCGGAGGTCCGGGCGCAGACGATGACCTTGTCGGCGTGCACACCGCCGGTGATGAAGGTCTTGGCGCCGTTGAGGACGTAGTGCGTGCCGTCCTCGGAGAGCTTGGCGGTGGTCTTCATGCCCGCGAGGTCGGAGCCGGTGCCCGGCTCGGTCATCGCGATGGCCCACATCTCCTCGCCGGTGACGAACTTCGGCAGGTAGCGCTTCTTCTGCTCGTCCGTCGCCAGCATCTTGATGTACGGCAGGGCGAGCAGCACGTGTACGCCGGAACCGCCGAACTGGACGCCCGCGCGGGCGGTCTCCTCGTAGAGGACGGCCTCGAACTTGTGGCTGTCCAGGCCCGCGCCGCCGTACTCCTCCGGCACGTTGATGCCGAAGATGCCCAGCTCGCCGAGCTTGTAGTAGAACTCGCGCGGCGCCTGGCCGGCCTGGAACCACTCGTCGTAGACCGGGACGACCTCGGCCTCGATGAAGGCGCGCAGGGTCTCCCGGAACGCCTCGTGATCCTCGTTGAACACCGTACGGCGCACGCCGCCACCTCCACCGGTACGTATCTAAGCGCTTGCTCAGGCTCACCGTACCGGCGAGTAGGGACGGGAGTCCAGAGCGCGGCGGCCGTAACGCTCGTCACGCCCGCCGCCGTCCTCTCCCGCGCCAACGGCCTCTGGTCCCACGGCGAACGCCGGGGCCGAGGCGCGGCGGGTGAGCGACGCGGCGCGTCAGGCGCTCAGCCGGCGATGACGTCCGCCCCCGCCGCCGCGAACGCCCCCCGCGCCATCCGGTGCAGCAGCTCCGCCGTCGTCCCCCGGCCCGGCAGGGCGCCGCGGCGGCCGAGGTGGGGGGTGGAGTTCAGCAGGCCGAAGACGGAGTGGACGGCCGAGCGGGCGGCGGGTTCGGCGAGGGCGGGGTAGACCTTCCGGAGGACGTCCACCCACAGTTCGACGTACTGCCGCTGGAGCTGGCGGACCAGCTTGCGGTCGCTCTCCCGGAGGCGGTCCAGCTCGCGGTCGTGCAGGGTGATGAGGGGACGGTCGTCGAGCGCGAAGTCGATGTGGCCCTCGATGAGCGAGTCGAGGACCGTCTCCGGGGCCGTGCCGTCCTCGCCCCCGGCCGCGGCGGCCTCCTTCAGACGCTGCTTCGCGCCCGTCAGGAGCTGGCCGCTGATGCCGACCAGCAGCTCGGCGAGCATGGCGTCCTTGCCCGCGAAGTGGCGGTAGAGACCGGGGCCGCTGATGCCGACGGCGGCGCCTATCTCGTCCACCCCGACGCCGTGGAAGCCGCGCTCGGCGAAGAGCCGGGCGGCCTCCTTGAGGATCTGTTCGCGGCGGGTGGGGGCGTCGGTTCTGGTGGCCATGAAAACGATTCTAGACAGGCAGGTTAGCGGTCGTTAACCTGATGGAAATGCGTTAACGCTCATTAACAAGGTGAGGGGACCGCGAGGATGGACCAGGCACCGGAGCTGACGAGCGCGGCGGACCCCGCGTCGGAGGCCTGGCAGGCCAACGAGGCGGCGCATCGCGCGCTGGTCGAGGAGCTGCGCGGCAAGCTGGCCGCCGCCCGGCTCGGGGGTGGCGAGAAGGCGCGCGCCCGGCACACCGCGCGCGGCAAGCTGCTCCCCCGCGACCGCGTGGACACGCTCCTCGACCCGGGATCGCCCTTCCTGGAGCTGGCTCCGCTGGCGGCCGACGGGATGTACGACGGGCAGGCGCCGGCGGCGGGGGTGATCGCCGGGATCGGCCGGGTCAGCGGGCGCGAGTGCGTGATCGTCGCCAACGACGCCACCGTCAAGGGCGGTACGTACTACCCCATGACGGTGAAGAAGCACCTGCGGGCGCAGGAGGTCGCGCTCGAGAACCGGCTGCCCTGCCTCTATCTCGTGGACTCCGGCGGCGCCTTCCTGCCGATGCAGGACGAGGTGTTCCCGGACCGCGAGCACTTCGGGCGGATCTTCTACAACCAGGCGCGGATGTCGGGCGCGGGCATCCCGCAGATCGCCGCAGTCCTCGGGTCGTGCACGGCGGGCGGGGCCTATGTGCCCGCGATGAGCGACGAGGCCGTGATCGTGCGGAATCAGGGCACGATCTTCCTCGGCGGCCCGCCGCTCGTGAAGGCCGCGACCGGCGAGGTCGTCACCGCGGAGGAGCTGGGCGGCGGCGAGGTGCACTCCCGGGTCTCCGGCGTGACGGACCACCTCGCGGAGGACGACGCGCACGCCCTGCGGATCGTCCGGAACATCGTCGCCACGCTGCCCGAGCGCCGGGGCGTCCCCTGGGAGGTGCGGGCGGCCGTCGAGCCGAAGGTGGACCCGTTCGGGTTGTACGGGGCGGTCCCGGCCGACCCGCGCACGCCGTACGACGTACGGGAGATCATCGCCCGCGTCACGGACGGCTCCCGGTTCGCCGAGTTCAAGTCCGAGTTCGGGCAGACCCTGGTCACCGGCTTCGCCCGGATCCACGGCCACCCGGTCGGCATCGTCGCCAACAACGGCATCCTGTTCGCCGAGTCCGCCCAGAAGGGCGCCCACTTCATCGAGCTGTGCGACCAGCGCGGCATCCCGCTGGTGTTCCTGCAGAACGTCTCCGGGTTCATGGTCGGCAAGGACTACGAGGCGGGCGGCATCGCCAAGCACGGCGCCAAGATGGTGACGGCGGTCGCCTGTACGCGCGTGCCGAAGCTGACGGTGGTGGTCGGCGGGTCGTACGGCGCGGGGAACTACTCGATGTGCGGCCGGGCGTACTCACCACGCTTCCTGTGGATGTGGCCCAACGCCAAGATCTCCGTCATGGGCGGCGAGCAGGCCGCCTCCGTCCTCGCCACCGTCAAGCGCGACCAGCTGGAAGCGCGCGGCGAGGACTGGCCGACGGAGGAGGAAGAGGCCTTCAAGGCCCCGGTCCGGGCGCAGTACGAGCGCCAGGGAAATGCCTACTACGCCACCGCCCGTCTCTGGGACGACGGCGTCATCGATCCGCTGGAGACCCGGCAGGTGCTGGGTCTGGCCCTGACGGCCTGCGCGAACGCCCCGCTGGGCGAGCCGCAGTTCGGCGTCTTCCGGATGTGAGGGGGTTCACGACCATGTTCGACACCGTTCTTGTGGCCAACCGCGGCGAGATCGCCGTCCGGGTCATCCGTACGCTGCGCGCGCTGGGCGTGCGGTCCGTGGCCGTCTTCTCCGACGCCGACGCCGACGCCCGGCACGTCCGCGAGGCCGACACGGCCGTACGGATCGGGCCGGCGCCCGCCACCGAGAGCTATCTGTCGGTGGAGCGCCTCCTGCAGGCCGCCGAGCGCAGCGGCGCCCAGGCCGTCCACCCGGGGTACGGGTTCCTGGCGGAGAACGCCGGGTTCGCCGGCGCGTGCGCCGAGGCCGGGCTGGTGTTCATCGGGCCGCCCGCGGACGCCATCGCCCTGATGGGCGACAAGATCCGCGCCAAGGAGACGGTCCGGGCGGCCGGGGTTCCGGTGGTGCCCGGCGGACGCGACCCGCAGCTGGCCGCGGCGGCCCGCGAGCTGGGTGCCCCGGTGCTGCTGAAGCCCAGCGCGGGCGGCGGCGGCAAGGGCATGCGGCTGGTGCGCGACCTGGACCTGCTGGACGACGAGATCGCCGCCGCCCGCCGGGAGGCCCGCGCCTCCTTCGGCGACGACACGCTGCTCGTCGAGCGCTGGATCGACCGGCCCCGGCACATCGAGATCCAGGTCCTGGCCGACGCCCACGGCAACGTCATCCACCTGGGCGAGCGCGAGTGCTCCCTCCAGCGCCGCCATCAGAAGATCATCGAGGAGGCGCCGAGCGTGCTCCTCGACGAGGAGACCCGCGCGGCGATGGGCGAGGCGGCGGTCCAGGCGGCCCGCTCCTGCGGGTACGTCGGCGCGGGCACGGTGGAGTTCATCGTCCCGGGCAGCGACCCCTCGCAGTACTACTTCATGGAGATGAACACCCGCCTCCAGGTGGAGCACCCGGTCACCGAGCTGGTCACCGGACTGGACCTGGTGGAGTGGCAGCTGCGGGTCGCGGCGGGCGAGAAGCTGCCGTACGCGCAGGACGACATCCGCCTCACCGGGCACGCCGTGGAGGCCCGGATCTGCGCCGAGACTGTGTCCGTCAAAGAGGGCGCGCGCGGCTTCCTCCCCTCCGGCGGCACGGTGCTGCGGCTGCGCGAGCCGCAGGGGGACGGCATCCGCACCGACTCGGGGCTCAGCGAGGGCACGGAGGTCGGCAGCCTGTACGACCCGATGCTGTCCAAGGTGATCGCCTACGGCCCGGACCGCGCCACCGCCCTGCGCAGGCTCCGCGCGGCCCTCGCCGAGACGGTCACGCTGGGCGTGCCCACCAACGCGGGTTTCCTGCGCAGGCTGCTGGCCCATCCGGCGGTCGTCGCGGGCGACATGGACACCGGCCTGGTCGAGCGGGAGGCGGCGGGGCTGGTCCCGGCCGAGGTGCCGGAGGAGGTGTACGAGGCGGCGGCGGCCGTGCGGCTGGACGCGCTGACGCCGCGCCAGGAGGGCTGGACGGACCCGTTCTCGGTGCCGAGCGGCTGGCGCCTGGGCGGCGAGCCCAAGCCCGTCGCCTTCCCGCTCCGAGTGCAGGGACTCGAACCCGTCACGCACACGTGCCGCGGCACCCACACCGTCACCGCCGACCGGGTCACCGTCACCCTCGACGGCGTCCGCCACACCTTCCACCGGGCGGGTGACTGGCTGGGCCGCGACGGCGACGCCTGGCAGGTGCGCGACCACGATCCGGTCACCGCGTCGCTGGGCCGCTCGGCCCACGCGGGCGCCGACTCCCTCACCGCGCCCATGCCGGGCACCGTCACGGTGGTGAAGGTCGCGGTCGGCGACGAGGTGACCGCCGGTCAGAGCCTGCTGGTCGTGGAGGCGATGAAGATGGAGCACGTCATCTCCGCCCCGCACGCGGGCACGGTCGCCGAACTGGACGTCTCCCCGGGCACCACGGTCGCCATGGACCAGGTGCTGGCGGTCATCACCCCCCACGAGGAGTCCGGGGAGGTGGCGGAATGACGGTCGACGGGCTCCCCATGACCGTCCCCGCGCCGGGCCTGCCCGCCCGGGTCCGCATCCACGAGGTCGGCGCGCGGGACGGCCTGCAGAACGAGAAGGCGACGGTGCCCACGGAGGTCAAGGCGGAGTTCATCCGCCGCCTCGCCGACGCGGGCCTGACGACGATCGAGGCGACCAGTTTCGTCCACCCCAAGTGGGTGCCCCAGCTGGCCGACGCCGAGCAGCTGTTCCCGCAGGTGAGCGATCTGCCGGGAGTGGCGCTGCCCGTGCTCGTGCCGAACGAGCGGGGACTGGACCGTGCGCTCGCCCTCGGCGCTTCCCGGATCGCCGTGTTCGCCAGCGCCACCGAGTCCTTCGCGAAGGCCAACCTCAACCGCACGGTGGACGAGGCACTCGCGATGTTCGAGCCGGTGGTGAGCCGGGCCAGGGCGGAGGGCGGTCATGTGCGCGGCTATCTGTCCATGTGCTTCGGCGACCCCTGGGAGGGCCCGGTGCCGGTGCCCCAGGTGGTCCGCGTCTGCCGGGCGCTGATGGACATGGGCTGCGACGAGCTGAGCCTCGGCGACACCATCGGCGTGGCCACCCCCGGACACGTCCGGGATCTGCTCACCGCCCTCGACGCCGCGCGCATCCCCGTCTCCGCGCTCGGCGTGCACTTCCACGACACCTACGGCCAGGCGCTCGCGAACACCCTCGCGGCGCTCCAGCACGGGGTGAGCACCGTCGACGCCTCGGCGGGCGGCCTGGGCGGCTGCCCCTACGCGAAGTCCGCCACCGGCAATCTCGCCACCGAGGATCTGGTGTGGATGCTGCGGGGGCTCGGCATCGACACCGGCGTCGACCTCGGCCGGCTCACCGCCACCAGCGTGTGGATGGCCGAACACCTGGGCCGGCCCAGCCCGTCCCGCACCGTCCGTGCCCTCTCCCACAAGGAGCAGTGAAGAACGATGGACCACCGTCTCTCCCCCGAGCTGGATGAACTCCGCCGCACCGTGGAGGAGTTCGCGCACGACGTGGTGGCCCCGAAGATCGGCGACTACTACGAACGGCATGAGTTCCCGTACGAGATCGTCCGCGAGATGGGCCGGATGGGCCTGTTCGGACTGCCGTTCCCGGAGGAGTACGGCGGCATGGGCGGCGACTATCTGGCACTGGGCATCGCGCTGGAGGAGCTGGCCCGGGTCGACTCCTCGGTCGCCATCACCCTGGAGGCGGGCGTCTCGCTGGGCGCGATGCCGATCCATCTGTTCGGCACCGAGGAGCAGAAGCGGCAGTGGCTGCCCCGGCTGTGCTCCGGGGAGGTGCTGGGCGCCTTCGGGCTGACGGAGCCGGACGGCGGCAGCGACGCCGGGGCGACCCGGACGACCGCGCGCAAGGACCCGGCGACCGGCGAGTGGGTGATCAACGGCACCAAGTGCTTCATCACCAACTCCGGCACCGACATCACGGGCCTGGTCACGGTCACCGCGGTCACCGGCCGCAAGCCGGACGGCAGGCCGCAGATCTCCGCGATCATCGTGCCCTCCGGCACCCCGGGCTTCACCGTCGCCGCCCCCTACTCCAAGGTCGGCTGGAACGCCTCCGACACCCGTGAGCTGTCCTTCGCGGACGTCCGGGTGCCGGCGGAGAACCTGCTGGGCGAGGAGGGCCGTGGGTACGCGCAGTTCCTGCGGATCCTCGACGAGGGCCGGATCGCCATCGCGGCGCTGGCGACGGGGCTGGCGCAGGGCTGTGTGGACGAGTCGGTGCGCTATGCGAAGGAACGGCACGCCTTCGGCCGCCCGATCGGGGCGAACCAGGCGATCCAGTTCAAGATCGCCGACATGGAGATGAAGGCGCACACCGCCCGGCTCGCCTGGCGGGACGCGGCGTCCCGGCTGGTCGCCGGGGAGCCGTTCAAGAAGGAGGCGGCCCTGGCGAAGCTGTACTCGTCGACCGTCGCCGTCGACAACGCCCGGGACGCCACCCAGATCCACGGCGGCTACGGCTTCATGAACGAGTACCCGGTGGCCCGGATGTGGCGGGACTCGAAGATCCTGGAGATCGGCGAGGGCACGAGCGAGGTGCAGCGCATGCTGATCGCCCGGGAGCTGGGCCTGGTGAGCTGACGCCCCGCCCGGAGCGGCTTTCCCCGCCCCGCAGCGGTCTCCGGGGCCCCGCGGCGGCCTCCGCGCCCCCGCCGGTTCGGCACGCGACCCGGTGGGGGCGCTCCTGCGCCGGTGGGGCCCGAGTGATCCTGATCATCTTCCGGACCGGCGTCCCGGCCAACTCCCCGCCCGGGCACAGACGTTGCGAGCGGCGCCCGGACGCCCTCCGTTCACGGCCTGGAAACCAGGGCTCCCACCCCTGGACAAGATCTGAGGTTAGGCTAACCTACCTTCGAATTGTCCGGCGGGCCCTCCGCCCTGTTCGAAAGCAGCCACACTCATGTCCAACGCCCGTGCCACGAACCTCACCCGCCGCGGGATCCTCGCCGCCGGCGGTGCCCTCGGCCTCGGTGCCGTCCTCGCCGCCTGCGGTGACGAAGACACGAAAAGCGGTGGCTCGGACGCGACGGGTGCCGCGAAGGCCTCCGGCCCCTGGACCTTCAAGGACGACCGCGGCACGACCGTGAAGCTCGACAAGGTTCCCGCGAACATCGTCGCCTTCACCGGTGTGGCCGCCGCGCTGTACGACTACGGCATCCAGGTCAAGGGCGTCTTCGGCCCGACCAAGACCCAGGACGGCAAGCCGGACGTCCAGGCCGGTGACATGGACATCAGCAAGGTCGAGATCCTCGGCAACGTCTGGGGCCAGTTCAGCGTCGAGAAGTACGCGGCGCTCGCCCCCGAGGTCCTCATCACCACCATGTTCGACGACGCCGGCACCCTCTGGTACATCCCCGAGGAGTCCAAGGACAAGATCGCCAAGCTCGCCCCGAGCGTCGCCGTCTCCGTCTACGACCGTCAGCTCACCCAGCCGCTGGAGCGCATGTGGGCGCTGGCGGAGTCGCTGGGCGCGGACCTGAAGGCCGACAAGGCCGTCAAGGCGAAGCAGGAGTTCGAGGCGGCGGCGGAGCGGCTGCGCAAGGCCGCCAAGGCCCGTCCCGAGATCAAGGTGATGGCCGGGTCGGCGAGCGCGGAGCTGTTCTACGTCTCCGGCACCAACCTCTCCATCGACCTGGAGTACTTCAAGGCGCTCGGCGTGAACTTCATCGAGCCGTCGGAGAAGGCCAAGGCCGCGAACGGTGGCGGCGGTTGGTTCGAGGCGCTGAGCTGGGAGAACGTCGACAAGTACGGTGCGGACATCATCATGATGGACGACCGGGCGCAGGCGCTTCAGCCTTCGGTGATCACCGAGGCCACCTGGAAGAAGCTGCCCGCGGTGAAGGCGGGGCAGGTCATCGCCCGGTCGCCGGAGCCGATTCTGTCGTACAGCAAGTGCACGCCGCTTCTCACGAACCTCGCCGAGGCGATCGAGAACGCGAAGAAGGTCAGCTGAAGCTCGCCGACTGAAGGGGTGGGCTGATGTATCGCGGGCGGCTGCGGGCCGGTTGCGGCTGGTCGCGCAGTTCCCCGCGCCCCTCCAGGCGGGGCAGCTCATCCCCTGATGAAAATCTCAGGAGACTCCATGTCCACGGCCGTAGCCGCGCCCTTCCGGTTCTTCTCTCTCCAGGTCGTGCGGACGGAGCGGCTCGGGCCGTCTCTGCTCCGGGTCTCCTTCGCGGGGGACGATCTCGCCGGGTTCCGCTCCGACGGGTGTGACCAGTCGCTGTCGCTCTTTCTGCCGCAGCCGGGGCAGGACGCGCCGGTCGTGCCCGTCGAACTGGGCGAGGACTGGTGGAGGGGGTGGATGGCGCTGCCGGACGACGTCCGGGCGGTGATGCGTTCGTACACCCTGCGCTCCGTGCGCCGCGACCCCGACGAGATCGACATCGACTTCGTGCTGCACGGCGTCGAGGAAGGTGCCGCCGTTCCCGCCGGGCCCGCGTCCCGGTGGGCGGCCAGGGCCATGGCCGGGGATCGGGTACTGCTGCTCGGACCGGCGGTCGCGGACAACCGGGCGATCCGGTTCCGGCCGCCGCAGGGCACCGATCTGGTGGTGCTGTGGGGTGACGAGACCGCACTTCCGGCGGTCGCCGCGATCCTGGAGTCGCTGCCGGCCGGTCAGCGGGCGCGGGTCTGGCTGGAGGTACGGGATGCCGGGAACGTGCTGGACCTGGCGACCGAGGCGGACGCCGAGGTGACCTGGCTGATCCAGGGCCATGACCGCGTCCAGGACTCCCCCATGGCCCTGAGCGCCCTGCGCGACGCCCGGCTGCCGCCCGCCGAGTGCCCGTACGTCTGGATCGCGGGCGAGTCGGGTTCGGTGAAGGCGCTGCGCCGGCATTTCGTGGGGGAGCGCGGCTTCGACCGGCGTCAGGTCACCTTCGTGGGCTACTGGCGTCGCGGGTTCACCGAGGAGCAGTTGCGGGAGCAGGGGGAGTAAGCCTCCGCGGGGTGACGGAGGTTACCGGGGCCGGGCACTTGACCCGATCAACTTAGGCTAGGCTAACCTTCGTAAGCCGGAGCCCCGGCCCCGCCCCGGCCGCCTTTTCGTCCGCACGGCCAGTCCCCACCGGAGGACCTCCACATGCGCTCGCACCTGCTCAATGACACGACCGCGGAGCAGTATCGCCGCACCGTGACCGAAGGAGTAGAGCGGGTGGCCGCCAAACTCGCCACCACGCAGCGCCCGTTCACCGGCGTCACGGTCGACGACCTGGCCCCCACCATCGAGCAGATCGACCTCGACCGGCCGCTGCACGACAGCGCGGCGGTCCTCGACGAGCTGGAGGACGTCTACCTCCGCGACGCGATCTACTTCCATCACCCCCGCTACCTCGCCCACCTCAACTGCCCGGTCGTCATCCCGGCGGTGCTCGGCGAAGCGATCCTCTCCGCCGTCAACTCCTCCCTGGACACCTGGGACCAGTCGGCCGGCGGCACCCTCATCGAGCGCAAGCTCATCGACTGGACCGCCGCCCGCATCGGGCTCGGCGAGAACGCCGACGGTGTCTTCACCTCCGGCGGCAGCCAGTCCAACCTCCAGGCGCTGCTGCTGGCCCGCGAGGAGGCCAAGCCGGGGCGGACAGGGTGGGACGGCGGCCCGGACCTGGGCAAACTGCGCATCTTCGCCTCCGAGGTCAGTCACTTCAGCGTGAAGAAGTCGGCGAAGCTGCTCGGCCTCGGCCAGGACGCCGTCGTGTCGATCCCCGTCGACCACGAGAAGCGGATGCAGACGGTCGCGCTCGCCCACGAGCTGGAGCGCTGCGTGAAGGACGGCCTCGTCCCCATGGCCGTCGTCGCCACCGCCGGCACCACCGACTTCGGCTCGATCGACCCGCTCCCCGAGGTCGCCGAGCTGTGCGCGCAGTACGGCACCTGGATGCACGTCGACGCCGCCTACGGCTGCGGCCTGCTCACCTCGCTCGCCCGCCGTGCCCTGCTGGACGGCATCGAGCGGGCCGACTCGGTCACCGTCGACTACCACAAGTCCTTCTTCCAGCCGGTGAGTTCCTCCGCGCTGCTGGTGAAGGACGCCACCACGCTGCGGCACGCCACCTACCACGCGGAGTACCTGAACCCGCGCCGGATGGTGCAGGAACGTATCCCCAACCAGGTGGACAAGTCCCTCCAGACCACCCGCCGCTTCGACGCCCTCAAGCTCTGGGTCACCCTGCGGGTGATGGGCGCCGACGGCATAGGGCAGCTCTTCGACGAGGTCTGCGACCTCGCGCGGGAGGGCTGGAAGCTGCTGGCCGCCGACCCGCGCTACGACGTCGTCGTAGCGCCCAGCCTGTCCACCCTGGTCTTCCGCTACATCCCGGCCGCCGTCACCGACCCGGCCGAGATCGACCGCGCCAACCTGTACGCCCGCAAGGCCCTGTTCGCCTCCGGCGAGGCCATCGTCGCGGGCACCAAGGTGAACGGCCGCCACTACCTGAAGTTCACCCTGCTCAACCCTGAGACGAAGGCGTCCGACATCGCCGCCGTCCTCGACCTGATCGCCGGCCACGCCGAGCAGTACCTGGGAGACTCCCTTGACCGCGCTTCCTGAATCCACCACCAAGACCTACGACTTCGTGGGGATCGGACTCGGGCCCTTCAACCTCGGCCTCGCCTGCCTCACCGAGCCGATCGACGCCCTCGACGGCGTCTTCCTGGACTCGAAGCCCGACTTCGAGTGGCACGCCGGCATGTTCCTCGACGGCGCCCACCTCCAGACGCCGTTCATGTCGGACCTGGTCACCCTGGCCGACCCGACCTCGCCGTTCTCCTTCCTGAACTACCTGAAGGAGAAGGGCCGGCTGTACTCGTTCTACATCCGCGAGAACTTCTACCCGCTGCGCGTCGAGTACGACGACTACTGCCGCTGGGCCGCGAACAAGCTGGGCAACGTCCGCTTCAACACGACGGTCACCGAGGTGACGTACGACGAGGGCGACGAGCTGTACGCGGTGCGGACCGCCGCCGGTGAGACGTACCGCGCCCGCCACCTGGTCCTCGGCACCGGCACCCCGCCCTACGTCCCCGAGCCCTGCCAGGGCCTGGGCGGCGACTTCATCCACAACTCCCGCTACGTCCAGACCAAGGCGGAGCTGCAGAAGAAGGAGTCGATCACGCTGGTCGGCTCCGGCCAGTCCGCCGCCGAGATCTACTACGACCTGCTCAGCGAGATCGACGTCCACGGCTACCGGCTGAACTGGGTCACCCGCTCCCCGCGGTTCTTCCCGCTGGAGTACACCAAGCTCACGCTGGAGATGACCTCCCCGGAGTACATCGACTACTTCCGGGCGCTGCCGGAGCGGACCCGCTACCGCCTGACCCAGGAGCAGAAGGGCCTGTTCAAGGGCATCGACGGCGATCTGATCAACGAGATCTTCGACCTGCTCTACCAGAAGAACCTCGGCGGCCCGGTCCCCACCCGCCTGCTCACCAACTCGGCGCTGACCAGCGCGTCGTACGACAACGGCACGTACACCCTGGGCTTCCGCCAGGAGGAGCAGGAGAAGGACTTCGAGCTGACCTCGGACGGCCTGATCCTCGCCACCGGCTACAAGTACGCCGAGCCCGAGTTCCTGAAGCCGGTCCGCGACCGCCTGGTCTACGACTCCCAGGGCGGCTTCGACGTCGGCCGCAACTACGCCATCGACGTCACCGGCAGAGGCGTCTTCCTGCAGAACGCCGGCGTCCACACCCACAGCATCACCAGCCCCGACCTGGGTATGGGCGCCTACCGCAACAGCTACATCATCCGGGAGCTGCTCGGCAGCGAGTACTACCCGGTGGAGAAGACGATCGCGTTCCAGGAGTTCGCCGTATGAGCCGCACGACCTTCACGTTCCGCCCCCTCGACCCGATGAGGGACGCCGAACTCCTGCACGCCTGGGTCACCCACCCCAAGGCCGCGTTCTGGATGATGCAGGACGCGAAGCTGGAGGACGTCGAGCGCGCCTACATGGAGATAGCCGCCGACGAGCACCACCACGCCCTGCTGGGCCTGACGGACGGCGAGCCCGCCTTCCTGATGGAGAAGTACGACCCGGCCCACCGCGAGCTGGTCGGCCTGTACGAGCCGCAGCCCGGGGACGTCGGCATGCACTTCCTCACCCCGCCGACCGACACCCCGGTGCACGGCTTCACCCGGTCCGTCATCACCGCCGTCATGGCCCACCTCTTCGAGGACCCGGCCACCCGGCGGGTCGTCGTCGAGCCGGACGTGCGCAACAAGGCGGTGCACGCGCTGAACGCGGCCGTCGGGTTCGTCCCCGAGCGGGAGATCGAGAAGCCGGAGAAGACCGCGCTGCTCAGCTTCTGCACACGTGAGCAGTTCCTCGCCGCCACCGCCACCGCCGCCCCGGAGGTGTCCGCATGAGCCTCGCCGGCACCGTCGCCCACCTCTCCCCCGAGCGCTGGGAGCAGGCCAACCGCCTGCTGATCCGCAAGGCGCTCGCCGAGTTCGCGCACGAGCGGCTGGTCACGCCGGAGGAGGACGGACAGGAGTACGTCGTCCGCAGCGACGACAAGCTGACCTCGTACCGCTTCCGTGCCGTCCGCCGCGCCCTGGACCACTGGCAGGTGGACGCCGCCTCCATCACCCGGCACCGGGACGGGGCCGAGCTGCCGCTCGCCGCGCTCGACTTCTTCATCGAGCTGAAGGACTCCCTCGGCCTCAGCGACGAGATCCTGCCGGTCTACCTGGAGGAGATCTCCTCCACCCTCTCCGGCACCTGCTACAAGCTCACCAAGCCGCAGATCCCCTCCGCCGAACTCGCCGCCGCCGGCTTCCAGGCGATCGAGACGGGGATGACCGAGGGCCACCCCTGCTTCGTCGCCAACAACGGGCGGCTCGGCTTCGGCATCCACGAGTACCTGTCGTACGCCCCGGAGACCGCGAGCCCGGTCCGCCTGGTCTGGCTGGCCGCGCACCGCTCCCGCGCCGCCTTCACGGCCGGGGCCGGCATCGACTACGAGGACTTCTTCCGGCGGGAGCTGGGCGAGGAGACCGTCGACCGCTTCCACGGCATCCTCCGCGACAAGGGCCTGGACCCGGCCGACTACCTCCTCATCCCCGTCCACCCCTGGCAGTGGTGGAACAAGCTGACCGTCACCTTCGCCGCCGAGGTGGCCCGGCAGCACCTGGTGTGCCTGGGCGAGGGCGACGACGAGTACCTGGCCCAGCAGTCCATCCGCACCTTCTTCAACAGCACCAGCCCCGAGAAGCACTACGTGAAGACGGCCCTCTCCGTCATCAACATGGGCTTCATGCGCGGGCTGTCGGCCGCCTACATGGAGGCCACCCCCGCCATCAACGACTGGCTGGCCCAGCTGATCGAGGGCGACCCGGTCCTGAAGTCAACAGGCCTGACGATCATCCGCGAGCGGGCCGCGGTCGGCTACCGGCACCTGGAGTACGAGCAGGCCACCGACCGCTACTCGCCGTACCGCAAGATGCTCGCCGCGCTGTGGCGGGAGAGCCCGGTGCCGTCCCTGGAGGACGGCGAGTCCCTGGCGACCATGGCCTCCCTGCTGCACGTCGACCACGCGGGCGCCTCCTTCGCGGGCGCGCTGATCGCCCGCTCGGGCCTGGCCCCGGTCGAGTGGCTGCGCCGCTACCTGCGGGCCTACTACACGCCGCTGCTGCACAGCTTCTACGCCTACGACCTGGTCTTCATGCCGCACGGCGAGAACGTGATCCTGGTCCTGAAGGACGGCGTCGTCGCCCGCGCGATCTACAAGGACATCGCCGAGGAGATCGCCGTCATGGACCCGGACGCGGCGCTGCCGCCGGAGGTCCGGCGGATCCGCGTGGAAGTCCCCGAGGACACGAAGCTGCTGTCCATCTTCACGGACGTCTTCGACTGCTTCTTCCGCTTCCTCGCGGCGAACCTCGCCACCGAGGGGATCCTGGCGGAGGACGACTTCTGGCGCACGGTCGCGGAGGTCACCCGCGAGTACCAGGAGGCGACGCCGGAACTCGCGGACAAGTTCGCGCAGTACGACATCTTCGCCCCCGAGTTCGCGCTGTCCTGCCTGAACCGGCTCCAGCTGCGCGACAACAAGCAGATGGTCGACCTCGCGGACCCGTCCGGCGCGCTCCAGCTCGTCGGCACGCTGAAGAACCCGCTCGCCGGGTTCTGAGCCCCGAGAAACCCGAAAGACCCGCACGACCCGTTTTCCGCGAAAGACCTGGCGGGCGCCCCGGAGTACGGTCCTCCGGGGCGCCCGTCGGCATTCACTCAGCCGCCGGCCAGGCCACCTGCGGCGAGCGGTGGTACCCGATACCGAGCGCCTCCCAGCGCGGGCCCTGCGCCGCGAGCCGCACCTTGTACGCCTCCCAGTCGTGCGTGGCGGCCGGCGACCAGCCCAGCTCGGCCACGCCCGGCAGCCGGGGGAAGGCCATGTAGTCGATGTGCGCGGAGTTCTCGATCGTCTCCGTCCACAGCGGCGCCTCGACCCCCCGGACGGCGTCCTGCGGCACGCCGGGCAGGTAGGTGCCCGGGTCCCAGTCGTAGGCCCGCCTCACCTCGACGTATCCGGCCCAGGACAGGCCGAGCGGGGTGCTGCGGTCGTACTTCATGTCGAGGTAGATCCGGTCCGCGGGCGAGAGGACGATCCCCGTCCCGCTCTGCGCGGCCTTCGCCACCTGCGCCTTCTCCTCGGCTCCGGTGCCGTCCAGGCCCCAGTACTGGGCGAGCGCGCCCTTGGCCGGGGTGGCGCCGGTCAACTGGTGCCAGCCGACGACCGTCTTGCCGTACTCCGCGACGATCGGCTGCACCCGGTCCATGAACCGCACGTAGTCGGCGTGGGTGGTGGAGTGCGCCTCGTCGCCGCCGATGTGCAGATAGCGGCCGGGGGTGAGGGCGGCCAGCTCCCGGATCACGTCGTCGACGAAGTCGTACGTGACCTCCTTGCCGACGCACAGCGAGCTGAAGCCGACGTCGGTGCCGGTGTAGAGCGGGGGTGCCACTCCGTCGCAGTTGAGGCCGGCGTAGGAGGCGAGGGCCGCGTTGGTGTGGCCGGGCATGTCTATCTCGGGCACGACCTCAAGGTGGCGGGAGGCGGCGTAGCGGACGATCTCCTTGTAGTCGGCCTTGGTGTAGTAGCCGCCGGGGCCGCCGCCGACCTCGGTGGAGCCGCCGTGGGTGGCGAGGCGCGGCCAGGAGTCGACGGCGATGCGCCAGCCCTGGTCGTCGCTCAGGTGCAGATGCAGCTTGTTGAACTTGTAGAGGGCCAGCTGGTCGACGTACCGCTTGACCTCGTCGACGGTGAAGAAGTGCCGGGAGACGTCGAGCATGGCGCCGCGCCAGGCGTAGCGCGGGGTGTCCCGGACGGTGCCGCCGGCGACCAGCCAGGGGCCGGGCTGGACGGTGTCCCGCTCGACCGCGGCGGGCAGCAGCTGACGCAGGGTCTGCACACCGTGGAAGAGCCCGGCGGGCTCGGCTGCCGTGATGGTGACGCCGCCGCGGCCGCTGTCGAGGCGGTATCCCTCGGCGCCGTACGGGCCCTGGGCGAGCCGGAGCCGGATGCCGCCCGCTCCCCGCTCGGTGACGGGCAGCCGGTAGCCGGTGGAGGGCCGCAGGACGCCCGCGAGGTACTCGCCGACCCGGCGGGCCTCGCGCGAGTCTCCGACGCGGATGCGGGTGCCGTCGGTGATCCGGTACGGCACGCCGCCCGGGGTGACCGAGGCGGGGGCCGGGATCACCTGGCCGAGGGGCCTGGGCTCGGCGGAGGCGGGCTTGTGGCCGGGCTGGGGGGCCGCGCCGGAGGTGAAGACACCGGCCGCCGCGACCAGCAGCAGCGAGCCGAGAAGGTGCAGTCTGTGCCGTCTCACACGTGCTCCCTTCGGAATGGGTATAGACCACCCTGGGTCAGAACACTCTCCCGCAGATCCGTCTCCGGCAGAACCGGTGAAACAATCCCCTCATGGCGGAAATCCTTCAGAGGGACGGCACTTGGGTCTTCGACGGCGACGCCCTGCGGCTCACACCCGGACGGGACAAGACCGTCAGCCTCTTGCGCCGGGCCCTCGGTGAACTCGTCGTGCCGCTGGGCGCGCTGGCGGGCATATCGTTCGAGCAGGGCAAGAAGTCCGGGCGGCTGCGCCTCAGGCTGCGCGACGGCGCGGACCCGCTCGTCCAGGCCACCGGCGGCCGGCTGACCGAGCCGCACGACCCGTACCAGCTCGTGGTGGAGCCGGATCGGTACGGCGTCGCCGAATACCTCGCGGACGAGGTGCGCAACGCCCTGCTGCTGGAGCGGGTGCCGGCCGGGCCGGCCACCGGGTATCTGCTGCCGGGCCCGTCGGTCCCGTTGTCGGCCGCCGCCGGGGACGCCACCGCCGCCTTCGACGGCGAGCACGTCCGGCTGGAGTGGAACTGGAAGACGGAAGACGCGAAGGCCGCCGCCGGCACCCGCACCCTGCCCGTCGAGGACATCCTGGCCGTGGAGTGGCAGCCGGCGGCCGGACTGGAGAACGGCTACCTCCGCTTCACCGTGCGCAACGCCCCCACCAAGCAGCCGCCCAAGTACGACCCGAACGCGGTCGAGCTGTGGGGCTTCAAGAAGGATCCGCTGATGGCCCTGGTCGCGGCGGCCGTCCAGGCCCGCCTGCCGCACCCGTCGGCCCCCGCCCTCGCCGACGCCGGTCCGCGGCCCGTCACCTCCGAGGACGATCACGACGCCCTCCTGCGCCGGCTGCGCGAACTGGGCGAACTGCACCGCTCGGGGGTCCTCACGGACGACGAGTTCACGACGGCCAAGCAGGCGGTGCTGAAGCGGATGCAGTGAGCGGCGCCACAGCCGCCGCACGGGCCCTGCCCGAAATCGGGCAGGATTGTTGCAAAACCCGGTCCCTTACTCCAGGATCTACCGGGTGCACGACGAACTTGTTGATCATCTGACGCGGTCCACCGCCCTCAACCGGGGCGAGGCACTGCGCGTGATCCAGGACGTGCTCGCCTTCTTCGACGAGACGACCGAGGAGTACGTCCGTCGCCGCCATCGCGAGCTCCAGGCCCAGGGCCTGGTCAACGCGACGATCTTCGAACGGATCGAGGCGGACCTCAAATATCGCGCCGTGGCCCCGCCGGAGCTCACGCTCCGGCAGCTGCGGCGGATCGTCTACGGCTAGGAATACCTATATATGTGCGGAATCGTCGGATACATCGGCAAGCGGGACGTCGCGCCGCTGCTCCTCGAAGGCCTCCAGCGCCTGGAGTACCGGGGCTACGACTCGGCCGGCATCGTCGTGACCTCCCCCAAGGCCGCCGGCCTGAAGATGGTCAAGGCCAAGGGCCGGGTGCGTGACCTGGAGGCGAAGGTCCCGGCGCGCTTCAAGGGCACCACCGGCATCGCCCACACCCGCTGGGCCACCCACGGCGCACCCTCCGACGTGAACGCCCACCCGCACCTGGACGCCGAGGGCAAGGTCGCCGTCGTCCACAACGGCATCATCGACAACGCCTCCGACCTGCGCCGCAAGCTGGAGGCGGACGGCGTCGAGTTCCTCTCCGAGACCGACACCGAGGTCCTGGTCCACCTGATCGCCCGCTCGCAGGCCGAGAAGCTGGAGGACAAGGTCCGCGAGACCGTCCGCCTCATCGAGGGCACCTACGGCATCGCCGTCCTGCACGCCGACTTCCCGGACCGCATCGTCGTCGCCCGCAACGGCTCCCCGGTCGTCCTCGGCATCGGCGAGAAGGAGATGTTCGTCGCCTCGGACATCGCCGCCCTGGTCACCCACACCCGGCAGATAGTGACGCTGGACGACGGCGAGATGGCCACGCTGAAGGCCGACGACTTCCGCACCTACACGACGGAGGGCACCCGGACCACGGCCGAGCCCACCACCGTCGAGTGGGAGGCCGCCTCCTACGACATGGGCGGCCACGACACCTACATGCACAAGGAGATCCACGAGCAGGCCGACGCCGTGGACCGCGTGCTGCGCGGCCGGATCGACGACCGCTTCTCCACCGTGCACCTCGGCGGCCTCAACCTGGACGCCCGCGAGGCCCGCCGGATCCGCCGCGTGAAGATCCTCGGCTGCGGCACCTCGTACCACGCCGGCATGATCGGCGCCCAGATGATCGAGGAGCTGGCCCGCATCCCCGCGGACGCCGAGCCGGCCTCCGAGTTCCGCTACCGCAACGCGGTCGTCGACCCCGACACCCTGTACATCGCGGTCTCCCAGTCCGGCGAGACGTACGACGTGCTGGCCGCCGTCCAGGAGCTGAAGCGCAAGGGCGCCCGCGTCCTCGGCGTCGTGAACGTCGTCGGCTCGGCGATCGCCCGCGAGGCCGACGGCGGCGTCTACGTGCACGCCGGCCCCGAGGTGTGCGTGGTGTCCACCAAGTGCTTCACCAACACCTGCGTCGCCTTCGCCCTGCTCGCCCTGCACCTCGGCCGCACCCGCGACCTGTCCGTGCGTGACGGCAAGCGGATCATCGAGGGCCTGCGCAAGCTGCCCGCCCAGATCTCCGAGATCATGGAGCAGGAGGCGGAGATCGAGAAGCTGGCCAAGGCCTACGCCGACGCCCGCTCGATGCTCTTCATCGGCCGCGTCCGGGGCTACCCGGTCGCCCGCGAGGCCTCCCTGAAGCTCAAGGAGGTCTCCTACATCCACGCCGAGGCCTACCCGGCCTCCGAGCTGAAGCACGGCCCGCTGGCGCTCATCGAGCCCGCCCTCCCGACGGTCGCCATCGTCCCGGACGACGACCTGCTGGAGAAGAACCGGGCCGCGATGGAGGAGATCAAGGCCCGCAGCGGCAAGATCCTCGCGGTCGCCCACCAGGAGCAGGAGAAGGCCGACCAGACCATCGTCGTCCCCAAGAACGAGGACGAGCTGGACCCGATCCTCATGGGCATCCCCCTCCAGCTCCTCGCCTACCACACGGCCCTGGCCCTGGGCCGGGACATCGACAAGCCCCGCAACCTGGCCAAGTCGGTGACGGTCGAGTAGGACCCCGCCCGCAGAGGCCCCGAACGAGAACGGACCCCCCGTGTCGCCCCGGACACGGGGGGTCCGTTCACAGCGCCGGGGCACCCGCGCCCCGGCCCGCTCCGCTGGCCGGCAGCCGTCACACCCCGGCCCGCGGCGCGCCGCGGAAGAGCCGTCGGCCAGTGGGCCGTCGCCGCGGTCGCCCCGTACCAGACGAGCACCCCGGCGACGACACCGAACCAGCCGCCCGCCTCGGCCAGTCCGCCGCTCCCGGCGAACGCGGCGACGGCGAGAAGCAGCAGGGCCACGAAGAGCAGCCCGTACGACACCTTCCCCGGCCGGCCCCCGCCCGCGGCGGTGAGCGGGAACACCACGAGCGAGAGCGAGTCGCCCCCGGCGATCGTGGCCGTGCTTCCCGCGGCAACGTCGTTGTCCACGGCCGGCTCCCTTCGTGGGCGGTTGCGCGGTGACCGGTATATGCCCTTCACAAGAGCACAAACACCTCTACGCGCGGGTAGATTCATGCGTCGCACAAGGGAGTTGACGCCCCGGACCGAATATCCGGCCGACGAGAGGGGCACGTTGGGGATCGGCCGGGGAGCGAGTCAGGGAATGACCACCACGGGGCGCTTCGCCCGCTTGGCGAGCCGCCCGGCGACCGAGCCGAAGATCCGGCCGACGACACCGTGTGTGGAGCCGACGACGATGGCGTCCGCCTCGTACTCCCGCCCCACTTCTTCGAGTTCGTGACAGATGTCGCCGCCGCGCTCGACCAGGATCCAGGGGACCTCGGCGAGATAGTCCGCACACGCCAGTTCCAGCCCCAGCACCTCGGTGCGGTGGTCCGGCACATCGACGAAGACCGGCGGCTCGCAGCCCGCCCACACCGTGGTGGGCAGCCGGTTGGCCACATGGACGATGATCAGCCCCGAGCCGGAGCGCTGCGCCATGCCGATCGCGTACGCGAGGGCGCGCTCACTGGACATCGAGCCGTCGAAGCCGACGACGACGCCATGCTTGAAGGCGGGGTCGCACGAATGGCGAGGCTCTTCCGCCGCCAGGGGCTCGGCCGCCGTGGGATCGGCGACGGGCCGCTTGCGGTCCGCGGGTTCGAAGAAGTCGTGACCGGCCATGGCTGTCTCGGCGTTGTGATCCTTGTTGGGGGACGACAGTGTGCGGCGGAGCTGTGTCCGGGAATCATCTTCCCAACCCCATACCCCCAAGGGTACGGCGGCACGCCTCCTTAGCCCAGATCCCGCGCACCGTCCGTGGCGGTTCACCGGAGCATGCACGAGGGGGCGCCCGTAACGCAATGGTTGCTGCCCCGTACAGGCGGTTTGCGCAGGATTCAGGCCACGGCCAGGTGACCGACCGGCCACAGCGCCGTTGAACCCCCTGCAACACCTCCAGGGAGCGTCGCAGGGAGCACACCCATGTCCTCACGGTCCGGGCCGGACAGCGCGGCCGAGGTCGTCCGCTGGGCGGCCTTCAGCTGTGTCCTCGTCCCGGTGGTACTCCTGTGGTACGGCACCTCGCCGGCCGGGGCGGCGGGCACCGCCCTCGGCCTCGCGGCCGTCACGGCCGTCTGCCGCCTGCTGCTGCGGCAGTCGGAGCGCGGCGCGGCCCGGCTGCTGGCGGAGGAGCGCGCTCCGCACCGCGGCCGGCATCAGCGGACGGGTTCGGGGGCGCATCGCGGGGAGCGCTCGGGCGGGCGTCCGGGCGCACGGTCCGGCGGTAGGTCCGGCGGCCGGGGAAATACACCGGCCGGTTGACCGGTTTCCGCGCACGCGCCCGTATCTTTTCAGCCAACTTCTGGATGCCGTGCATCACCCGTCCGGAACACCCCCCACCCCCCGTTTGACCTGCACGGAAAGGGTCTCCAGTGAGGTCCGCACCCTACGCGGTTTGGCCACTGCGACGAGGCGCACTTCCCTGCACGGCCCACGAGTGCAACCCTTCGTGATCGAATGCTTTACGCCAAGTTGCCAAGTCGACAATGCGCCGGGTAGCGAACTGGCCATCCCGGTACGGCGTGACGCAGTAGATTTGATCTTGATTTGTCTTACGGCGGGGGACTCGTGCAGGACCGAGGGGAAACGTGCAGGAGCGACACAACCGAGGAGCCGCGACCACCGAGGGGGGCTTAGCAGGATGAGCCACGACTCCACTGCCGCGCCGGACGCTGCGGCCCGGAAGCTCTCCGGGCGACGCCGCAAGGAGATCGTCGCGGTGCTGCTGTTCAGCGGCGGCCCCATCTTCGAGAGTTCCATACCGCTGTCGGTGTTCGGGATCGACCGCCAGGACGCCGGCGTGCCACGCTACCGACTACTGGTGTGCGGCGGCGAGGACGGCCCGCTGCGGACCACAGGGGGCCTGGAACTCACCGCACCGCATGGCCTGGAGGCGATCTCGCGGGCAGGCACGGTCGTCGTGCCGGCCTGGCGGTCGATCACCTCACCGCCACCGGAGGAAGCGCTCGACGCACTGCGCCGGGCGCACGAGGAAGGCGCCCGCATCGTCGGGCTGTGCACCGGCGCCTTCGTCCTCGCGGCGGCGGGCCTGCTGGACGGCCGCCCCGCGACCACCCACTGGATGTACGCGCCGACGCTGGCCAAGCGCTACCCGTCGGTGCACGTGGATCCGCGCGAACTCTTCGTCGACGACGGGGACGTCCTGACATCGGCGGGCACCGCGGCCGGAATCGATCTCTGTCTCCACATCGTGCGGACGGACCACGGCAACGAGGCGGCCGGCGCGCTGGCCCGCCGCCTGGTGGTCCCGCCGCGCCGGTCGGGCGGCCAGGAGCGCTACCTCGATCGGTCTTTACCGGAGGAGATCGGCGCCGACCCGCTCGCCGAGGTCGTCGCCTGGGCGCTGGAACACCTCCACGAGCAGTTCGACGTGGAGACGCTGGCGGCACGCGCGTACATGAGCCGACGCACCTTCGACCGCCGTTTCCGCTCCCTCACCGGGAGCGCGCCGCTTCAGTGGCTGATCACCCAGCGGGTGCTCCAGGCGCAGCGGCTGCTGGAGACGTCGGACTACTCGGTGGACGAGGTGGCGGGCCGCTGCGGCTTCCGCTCCCCCGTCGCGCTGCGCGGCCACTTCCGCCGTCAGCTGGGCTCGTCCCCGGCGGCGTACCGGGCCGCGTACCGGGCGCGCCGGCCACAGGGTGAACGGCCGGCCGACCCCGAGGCGACACCGACGTCGAGCCCGGCCGGGCTGGGCGCGGGCCCCGGGCAGCCGGGTCCGGGCGGAGTCGGCCAGCCGGGCCAGGGCGGGCACGCCGCCGCCGCGCACCACCAGGACCACCCGGTCCCGCTCCAGGCCCGCCGCACGGCGGCCGCGAGCGCCGTCGGCGCCGGGGGGTCCCTGGACCACCGGGACGCCTACGTGGGCTCGCGCGCCGGACTCCCGGGGCAGCGCAGCGGAACGTGAGCGGGTGACCGCGCCGTGGGGCCACGAGGAACCTCCTCGTGGCCCCACGGCGTTCTCCGGGGCGCCCGGAGCCGGTACGCGGGGGATCCACCCCCGGCCCCCGGCCGTAATGTGGACGCATGAACGATCGCATGGTGTGGATCGACTGCGAGATGACCGGCCTCTCGCTGTCGGACGACGCGCTCATCGAGGTAGCCGCCCTCGTCACCGACTCGGAGCTGAACGTGCTCGGCGAGGGCGTGGACATCGTCATCCGGCCGCCGGACCGGGCGCTGGAGACGATGCCGGAGGTGGTGCGGGAGATGCACACCGCGTCCGGGCTGCTCGCCGAACTGGCGAACGGCACGACCCTCGCGGACGCCGAGGAGCAGGTCCTGGCGTACGTACGCGAGCACGTCAAGGAACCGGGCAAGGCCCCGCTGTGCGGCAACTCCGTCGGCACGGACCGCGGCTTCCTGCTCCGCGACATGCCGACTCTGGAGGACTACCTCCACTACCGGATCGTCGACGTGTCGTCGGTCAAGGAACTGGCGCGCCGCTGGTACCCCAGGGCCTACTTCAACAGCCCGGAGAAGAACGGCAACCACCGCGCCCTCGCCGACATCCGCGAGTCCATCGCCGAGCTGCGTTACTACCGCGAGGCCATCTTCGTCCCGCAGCCCGGACCCGACTCGGACACCGCGAAAGCGATCGCCGCCAAGCACGTTCTCCCTGCGCAGCAGGGCTGACCGAGGCCGTCGGGAGGGGCGCCGCGAAACGTGTGCGCGAGCACCCCTTCGGACCCTGTACACTTTTTCTCGGCCGGTCGGGGAAACGACAAAGTCCATCGCCGGTCATGGTGGGTGTAGCTCAGCTGGTAGAGCACCTGGTTGTGGTCCAGGATGCCGCGGGTTCGAGTCCCGTCACTCACCCTGAGTAATCAGCCGGTGACCCTCGGAAGAGGGTCACCGGCTGATTGCGTTGTACGGCCGACGCCCGCCTGGCGTGCGCGACCGCCGACGGGCTGTACGCCGCTTACCGGCGCGCAGCGCGGTCGGGGGGCGGGAGCAGGCCATGAGCCTCCAGGAACGACCGCTCGACCTCGGTCTGCCGGCACCGCCGCCGGAGTGCGGGGTGTGCCAGGCCCTCGTCAGGCAGCGCACCGAGGCCGCCGCGTGGGGGGGCCACTCGCGGGTGTCCGACTGCAACGCGGAGATCCGGAACCCCCACCCGATGCGGCGTCTGCGGTGAGCCCCCCTCAGGACGACGCCCGCACCACCAGGTCCGTGGCCAGCACCACCTGTCGCCGCTCCAGACCCCGTGACACCGCCGGGCGGCGGTCCGCGATCTCGGTGAGGAGGAGGTCGATCATGCGGCGGCCCATCTCCTCTATCGGCTGGCGGACGCTGGTCAGGGGCGGGTCCATGTGGCGGGCGATCGCCGAGTCGTCGTAGCCGACCAGGGCCACGTCGTCGGGGATGCGGCGGCCCGCCTCACGCAGGGCGTGGCGGGCGCCCGCCGCCGTGACGTCGGAGGCCGCGAAGACCGCGTCCAGGTCGGGGCGGCGGGACAGCAGCTCGGCCATCGCCCGGCGGCCGCCCTCCTCCGTGAAGTCGCCCGCCTCGATCATGCCTTCGTCGACCTCGTGGCCGGCGTCGGTGAGCGCGTCGCGGAAGCCGTCGATGCGGCGCTGGGCGCCGTAGACGTCGAGGCGGCCGGTGATGTGCGCTATTCGGCGGCGGCCGTGAGCCAGGAGGTGCTCGACGGCCGAGCGCGCTCCGCCGTAGTTGTCCGAGTCGACGGACGGCAGGGTCTCCGCCGCCGAGCGCGGGCCGCTGATCACCGCGGGGATCTCCAGCTGGGCGATGAGGTCCGGGAGGGGGTCGTCGGCGTGGACGGAGACCAGCAGGACACCGTCGACGCGGTGCGCGGCGAGGTACTGGGCGAGCCGTTGGCGCTCGCGGTCACTGCCCGCGAAGATCAGCAACAGCTGCATCTCGGTGTCCGAGATCTCGGCGCCGACGCCGCGCAGCATGTCGGAGAAGTAGGGCTCGGCGAAGAAGCGGGTCTCCGGCTCGGGCACCACCAGCGCGATCGCGTCGGTGCGGTTCGCGGCGAGGGCGCGGGCGGCCGTGTTCGGGACGTAGCCCAGCTCGGCGACCGCCGCCTCCACCGCCGCGCGGGTCGCGTCGCTGACCCGGGGGGAGCCGTTGATCACCCGGGAGACCGTGCCGCGGCCGACCCCGGCGCGTGCGGCGACCTCCTCCAGAGTCGGCCGGCCGCCGCTGCGGCCCCGCGCTCCGTGGCTTGCCATGGGCCTCGCCCTCCCTCGTACACCCGTTGGCCTGGAATCTAACAGTGCCGCGGCCATCTGGCGCCGAGCGACCACGGGCGATCCCGCCCTACGGGTTCCAGTTAACAGGCCGATAACTGAACGCAGATCTCCGCGTCCGCTCCCTTGACACCCCCGCTCCAACCCACGAACCTTCAACACATCACCGATGGGAGCGCTCCCACACTACCTGGCACATACACAACCCGCACGTTCCCCGCCCGAGCCGCAGCGCCACACCGCACCACGCAACACCCACAGAGCTTCAGGCACAACGGGGCCAACCAAGCAATTCTGGCCGGGGGGTCGGCACGTCAGGGCAACTGGAGGACCCAATGCGAGCATCCACCCTCCCCCGAGCTCTCGGCTTCGCTCGAGCAGGGGGGACCCCCATCGTCCGCAAGGCGGTCGTCCTCGCGGCCGTAGCGGCGCTGGGCACCGGGCTGCTGGCCGGCTGTGCCGACGACGGCGACAACGAGTCGGGCTCGTCGAACGGCGGCGACGGCAGCGGCAAGACCACCGTCACCCTGGGACTCTTCGGCACGTTCGGCTTCAAGGAGGCCGGGCTCTACGACGAGTACATGAAGCTCAACCCCGACATCGTGATCAAAGAGAACGTCGTCGAGCGCAACGAGAACTACTACCCCGCGCTCGTCAACCACCTGACCACCAACAGCGGTCTGATGGACATCCAGGGCGTCGAAGTCGGCAACATCGCCGAGGTCGTCGCCACCCAGTCCGACAAGCTGCTCGACCTGTCGAAGTACGGCAAGAAGAGCGACTACCTGGAGTGGAAGTGGCAGCAGGCCACCACCAAGGACGGCACGACGGTCGGCCTCGGCACCGACGTCGGCCCGATGGCGGTCTGCTACCGCAAGGACCTCTTCGAGCAGGCCGGACTGCCCACCGACCGCGAGGAGGTCGCCAAGCTGTGGGCGGGCGACTGGAAGAAGTTCGTCGACGTCGGCCGTGACTACCAGAAGAAGGCGCCCAAGGGCACCACCTTCATGGACTCCCCCGGCGGTCTGATCAACGCGATCCTCAGCAGCGAGACCGAGCGGTTCTACGACGCCTCCGGCAAGGTCGTCTACAAGGAGAACCCGGCCGTGAAGGCCGCCTTCGACCTCACCGCCCAGGCGGCCGAGGACGGGCTGGTCGGCAACCAGACCCAGTTCCAGCCCGCCTGGGACACCACCATCGCCAACAGCAAGTTCGCCGCGATGTCCTGCCCGCCGTGGATGCTCGGCTACATCAAGGGCAAGTCGAAGCCGGACGCCAAGGGCAAGTGGGACGTGGCCGCGGCCCCGAAGTCCGGCAACTGGGGCGGCTCCTTCCTGTCCGTGCCCAAGGCGGGCAAGAACACCGAGGAGGCCGCGAAGCTGGCCGCCTGGCTGACCGCGCCCGAGCAGCAGGCCAAGCTGTTCAAGGTGCAGGGCAGCTTCCCGAGCACCCCGGCCGCGTACACGATGCCCGAGGTCACCAGCGCCAAGAACGACATGACGGGTGACGCCCCGATCGGCGAGATCTTCGCGGAGGCGGCCAAGAACGCCCCGGTCCAGGTGATCGGCCCGAAGGACCAGATCATCCAGCAGGGCCTCACCGACAACGGCGTCATCCTGGTCGCCCAGGGCAAGTCGCCCGAGGAGGCCTGGGAGAACGCCGTGAAGACCATCGACAACAACCTGGACCAGTGACCCGTATGACCACTGGGCACGACACCACCGCCGCGTCCCCCTCCACCGAGGGGGGCGCGGCCCCGGGCCGCCCGCCCGGCGATCCCGCCGCCGTGGAGAAGGAGCGCCGCCACCGGGCCCGGCTGTCCCGCCGCTGGCAGCGGGACGTGCGCTGGAGCCCGTACGCGTTCGTCTCCCCGTTCTTCCTGCTGTTCGTGGCGTTCGGCCTGTTCCCGCTCGTCTACACGGGCTGGGCCTCGCTGCACAAGGTGGAACTGACCGCGCCCACCGACATGGACTGGGTGGGCCTGCGCAACTACACCCGGATCTTCGACGACGAGTTCTTCTGGAACGCGGCGCAGAACACCCTGACCATCGGCATCATCTCCACCGTCCCGCAGCTGCTGATGGCGATGGGCCTGGCCCACATCCTCAACTACAAGCTGCGCGCCTCGACCTTCTACCGCGTCGCGATGCTCGCGCCGTACGCGACCTCGATCGCCGCGGCCTCGCTGGTCTTCGTGCTGCTCTTCGGCCGCGATTACGGCATGATCAACTGGGCGCTCGGCCTGGTCGGCGTCGACAACATCGACTGGCAGAACGAGACCTGGGCCTCCCAGGTCGCCGTGTCGACGATCGTGATCTGGCGCTGGACCGGCTACAACGCGCTGATCTATCTCGCGGCGATGCAGGCGATCCCGCAGGACCTGTACGAGTCGGCGGCACTGGACGGCGCCAACCGCTGGCAGCAGTTCTTCCACGTCACGCTGCCCTCGCTGCGGCCGACCATCCTGTTCACCACCGTCGTCTCCACGATCGGCGCCTCGCAGCTGTTCGGCGAGCCGCTGCTGTTCGACGCGAACAAGGGCGCCTCCGGCGGATCCCAGCACCAGTTCCAGACGCTCGGCCTGTACCTGTACGAGCAGGGCTGGGTGAACCAGCACCTCGGCCGGGCCTCCGCCATCGCCTGGACGATGTTCCTGATCCTCATCCTGATCGGGATCGTCAACTACGTCATCTCGCGCCGGCTGCGCGCCAGTAGTTAGGAGAACCGGCCGTGACGACGACACTGACTCCCCCGGATCCGGACCGGACCGAGAAGGCGCCGAAACGCTCGCGCCGGCCCCGGGCCGCGCGCGCCGGCGGGCAGTTGCACGCCGGCCCCGTCGCGTACGTGGTGCTCGCCCTGTTCACCATCGGCTCGCTGTTCCCGCTGGTGTGGACGGCGATCGCCGCCTCCCGCGACAACAACCGGCTGGCGCAGACCCCGCCGCCGTTCTGGTTCGGCGCCAACCTCTTCGACAACCTCGAACTGGCCTGGACGGACGCCAACCTGGGCGAGGCGTTCCTCAACACCACCATCGTGGCGGGGATCTCGGCGGCCACCATCGTCTTCCTGTCGACGATCGCCGGGTTCGCCTTCGCCAAGCTGCGCTTCAAGGGCCGAGGCGCGCTGATGCTGATCGTCATCGGCACGATGATGGTGCCGCCGCAGCTCAGCGTGATCCCGCTGTACATGATGGTCGCCAAACTGGACTGGACCGACCAGCTCCAGGCGGTGATCTTCCCGTCGCTGGTCAGCGCGTTCGGTGTGTTCTTCATGCGG
The DNA here is from genome assembly GCF_035645055.1 of Streptomyces sp. GTDB lineage: Bacteria > Actinomycetota > Actinomycetes > Streptomycetales > Streptomycetaceae > Streptomyces. The sequence continues at coordinate 44,267 of NZ_DASQNH010000098.1, forward strand.
CAGTACCTGATCCAGGCGCTGCCCGACGAGATCATCGAGGCCGCCCGGATGGACGGCGCGAGCAGCTGGCGCGTGGTGTGGCACGTGGTGTTCCCGGCGGCGCGGCCCGCGATGGCCGTGCTGGGCATGCTGATGTTCGTGCAGACGTGGAACGACTTCCTGTGGCCGTTCCTGGTGCTCACCCAGACCGGCAACCCCACGGTGCAGGTCGCCGTGGCGGGCCTGGGCCGCGGCTACACCCCCGACCAGTCCCTGATCATGGCGGGCGCGCTGCTGGGCACCCTGCCGCTGCTGCTGGTCTTCGCGATCTTCGGCAAGCAGATCGTGGGCGGCATCATGCAGGGCGCGGTCAAGGGCTGACGCCCCGCTTCTCGCGCCTGCTGCGCACCCGCACCTCTCACGCCCCGCTTCTCCCCGGGGGCCGGGTCACCGCCGCCTCGGCCCCTGACATCCCTCTGCCCTTCCCTTTCCCTCCCCTCCCCCTTTCCCTGTTTCTACGTCGGTCTCCACGACCCCTGGGAGCGCTTCCATGCCTGAGCCCGTGATTCCGGTGACCCCGGCCACCTCCGACACCTTCCCCCCGGCCTTCCTCTGGGGCGCGGCCACCTCCGCCTACCAGATCGAGGGCGCGGTCCGCGAGGACGGCCGGACGCCGTCGATCTGGGACACCTTCAGCCATACGCCGGGCAAGACGGCCGGCGGCGACACCGGTGACATCGCCGTCGACCACTACCACCGCTTCCGCGACGACGTGGCCATGATGGCGGAGCTGGGCCTGACCGCGTACCGCTTCTCGGTCTCCTGGTCCCGGGTGCAGCCCACCGGCCGCGGCCCCGCCGTCCAGGTCGGCCTGGACTTCTACCGCCGCCTGGTCGACGAGCTGCTCGCGCACGGCATCAAGCCGGCCGTCACCCTCTACCACTGGGACCTGCCGCAGGAGCTGGAGGACGCGGGCGGCTGGCCGGAGCGCGACACCGCCCACCGCTTCGCCGAGTACGCGCAGATCGTCGGCGAGGCGCTCGGCGACCGGGTGGAGCAGTGGATCACCCTGAACGAGCCGTGGTGCAGCGCCTTCCTCGGCTACGGCTCCGGCGTCCACGCCCCCGGCCGCACCGAACCGGCGGCGACCCTGCGCGCCGCGCACCACCTCAACCTGGCGCACGGCCTCGGCGCCACGGCGCTGCGCTCGGTGATGCCCGCCCGCAACTCGGTGGCGCTCTCCCTCAACTCCTCGGTCGTGCGCCCGGTGTCGCAGGACCCGGCGGACCTGGCGGCGGCGCGGAAGATCGACGACCTGGCCAACGGCGTCTTCCACGGCCCGATCCTGCACGGCGCCTACCCGCAGAGCCTGTTCGACGCCACCGCGTCCCTGACCGACTGGTCGTACGTCCAGGACGGCGACCTGGCGATCATCAACCAGCCGCTGGACGCGCTGGGCCTCAACTACTACACGCCGACCCTGGTCGGCGCGGCGGACCCGGCGGCGAGCGGGCCGCGGGCCGACGGGCACGGGTCGAGCGAGCACTCGCCGTGGCCGGCCGCGGAGGACGTGGCGTTCCACCAGACGCCGGGTGAGCGCACCGAGATGGGCTGGACCATCGACCCGACCGGTCTGCACGAGCTGATCATGCGCTACACCCGGGAGGCCCCGGGGCTGCCGCTGTACATCACGGAGAACGGGGCGGCCTACGACGACAAGCCCGACGCGGACGGCCGCGTCCACGACCCCGAGCGGATCGCCTATCTGCACGGTCACCTCTCGGCGGTGCGCCGGGCGATCGCCGACGGCGCCGACGTCCGCGGCTACTACCTGTGGTCCCTGATGGACAACTTCGAGTGGGCGTACGGCTACGGCAAGCGCTTCGGCGCCGTGTACGTCGACTACACCACCCTGGAGCGGACGCCGAAGTCGAGCGCCCTGTGGTACGGCCAGGTGGCGCGCTCCGGGGCGCTGCCGCCGGCGGTGGAGGAGGTCGCCTGACCTCCGGCCCATGACCCTGGGAAAGGGGGAGCGGGGCGCGACACTGTGGGGGTGTCGCGCCCCGCCTGTCACGCGGCCCCGGCCGGGTCACTTGTAGGCGGCGAACGCCTTGGTGAAGGCCCACTTGTCCTGGACGATCGAGCTGCACGTGGCGTCGGCGTGGTTCTGCGCGCCGCCCGGGCACTGCTTGTCGCGGGTGCCGGACCACATGGACAGCCAGCCCAGCCCCTTGGCCTTGGCGAAGTTCACCAGCTGGGTGGCGTCGTCGACCTTGAAGATCTCGGTGGTCACGTCGTTGACGCCGATCATCGGGGTGACCGCGACCGTCTTCCAGGCGGCGCGGTCGGTCAGGCCGAGGACGGTTTTGATCTGGGCCTGGGCGGCGGTGGCGGCCTGCTCGGCGTAGGTGCCCATGTCGCCGCTGTACGCCGGGCCGTAGTCCATCGCCATGATGTTGACGGTATGGATCTTCACGCCGTTCTTCTTGGCGTCGGCCAGCAGGCTCACGCCCGCCTGGGTCAGGCCCTCGGGCATCACGGGCAGGGTGAAGGAGACGTCAAGGCCGGGGTGGCGGCGCTGGAGTCCGGCGATGGCCTGGGCGCGGCGGGTGTTGGCCGCGGTGTCCGGCAGCGCGCCGCCCTCGACGTCGAAATCGACCTTGGTCAGCCGGTACGCGTCGACGACCTTCCCGTACGCCGTCGCCAGCGCGTCCGCCGAGGAGCAGGCGGTGGCCAGTTCGGTGCCGGCCGCGCCGCCGAAGGAGACCCGGACGTCGCCGCCCTTGGCGCGCAGGGCGCCGATCCGCGCGGCGACCGCGTCGCTCGCCAGGTCGGTGACGCCGCCCCACTTCGGGGTGCAGCCGCCGCCGTCGGTGACGAAGGCGAGGTTGTAGTCCTTCACGCCGGTGGCCTCGGCGGCGGCGACCAGGTCGAACGCCGGGTAGAGGGAGGTGTCGACGTACGGGGCGAAGCCGGCGGTGGCCGGGGTGCCGCTGCCGGTGCTCTCCGAGGGCGTCGGGGTCGGAGCCGGGGCCGGGCTCTGGGTCGCGGTGGCCGTCGGGGTGGGGGCCGGGGTCGCCGTGCCGGCCGGGGTCGCCGTGCCGGTCGGGCGACCGCTCGGCTCGGGGGTGGCGCCGCCGCCGGCGGAACACTCGGCCCCGTCGATACGGCAGCCGGTGGGGTCCCCGGTGCCGGTGACGACGAAGCCCACGGTGACGGACTCGCCGGCGGCCAGGCCGTCCGTGTCCCACTTCGGGGGCTTCACGGTGACGTGCTGCCCGCTGACGCCGGACTCCCCGTTCCACAGCGAGCCGAGCCGGGACCCGGCCGGCAGATCGAACGCGAGGGTCCAGTCCCGCTCGGCCTGGCCGCTGTTGTTCGTGACGACGTACTGCGCGGTGTAACCCCCCGTCCAGTCGCTGGTCCTGGTGTACGCGGCGCCGACTCCGGCCGCCTGGGCCGTGCCGGCCAGCAGCAGCCCGCCGCCACCGGCGACGGCGAGGGCGAGGGCCGCGCCGATCACTTTGTTCCTGCGGCTCAGCTTGCGGCGGTGCGTGCTCATCGCGTGTCTGCCTCACGGTACGGGGGTGGGGTGCGGCAGCACGCTAGCGAGCGCAGACCGGGCAAAACGCCTTTCATGGCGCGGAGTTGAGGATCTTAGGGTGGGCTTAAGGAAGGGATCGGGACCGGTTAAAGGTCGGCACCCTCCCGCGCGGACGGCGTCTGCGCACCGCCCCGCGGTGGCCTCCGCGCGCCGGCCCGCGCCCGTCCAGCTGGATCCAGATCCGCACCTCCGTGCCGCCGAGCACCGAGGAGCCGATCCGTACGTCCCCGCCGGTGGACTCCGCGAGCCGGCGCACGATGTCCAGGCCCAGCCCGGTCGAGCCATCGCTGCCGGAGCCCCGGCCGCGGGCCATCGCCGCCTCGGGGTCGGGTATTCCGGGCCCCGCGTCCGAGACCAGCACGATCACCGCGTCCTCGCCGTTGTGCACGTCGACCGCGAAGGCGGTGCCCTCCGGGGTGTGCCGGAAGACGTTGCCGAGCAGCGCGTCCAGCGCGGCGGCCAGGTCGGCGCGGGCCACGGGTACGCGCACCGGCCGGTCGACCCCGGCCAGCCGCACCGTGCGGCCCTCGTCCTCGGCGAGCGCCGACCAGAAGGCCATCCGCTCGCGCACCACCTCGGCCGCGTCGCAGCCGGCGCCCGGACCGGCCGCGACGGTCTGCGGCTTTGCCTCGCGGGCGGTGCGGATGATGGTGTCGACCTCGCGCTCCAGCTGCGCCACGGCGGCCCGGGTCTGCTCGGCGGCCGGGCCGTCCCCGAGCGAGGCGGTGTTCAGCCGCAGCACGGTCAGCGGGGTGCGCAGCCGGTGCGAGAGGTCGGCGGCCAGCTCCCGCTCGTTGGCGAGAAGCTGGACGACCTGGTCGGCCATCGAGTTGAACGCCACGGCCGCCAGCCGCAGTTCGGTCGGCCCCTCCTCGGGCACCCGGGCGCCCAGCCTGCCCTCCCCCAGCTCGCACGCCCCTTCCACCAGGCGCCGCGCGGGCCGCACCATCCGCACGCCCAGCCGGTCGGCGACCGCGACCGACCCGACGATCAGCGCGAGGCCCACCCCCGCGAGCACCGCCCAGGCGGTGCCGACGCCCTTGGAGACGGCGGTGTCGGGGATGAACACCTCGACGACGGCGAACTTCCCGGAGCTGAGCGCGACCGGCTGGAGCAGCACGGATCCGCCGGGCACCTCGGCGGTGGAGGCGCGGCCCAGCTTCCGGATGGCGGCGATGTCCGCGTCGGCGGCGCGCCGGCGGCCGATCTCGACCGGGCCGCCGCCGTCGGCCGCGGGTATGTGCACGGCCATCCCGGCGTCGGAGCCCGCGGCGGCGACGACCCGCTCGAGCTGGGCGCGGTCGGTGGTGATGGAGAGCGCGGGGGCGATCTCGGCGGCGTCCCGCTCGGCGTTCGAGAAGGCGCGGTCGCGGGCCATCTCCCTGACGACGAGCCCGAGCGGCACCGCGAACGCCACCACGACCATCGCGGTGACCGCGAGCGAGACCTTGACCAGGGCCCACCTCATCGCGACGGCTCCGTGGCCGTGGGCCGCGGGGCGGGGGGTTCCGCGGCCGGGGGCTCCAGCTTCACGCCGACTCCGCGCAGGGTGTGCAGATAGCGCGGGCGGGCCGCCGTCTCGCCGAGCTTGCGGCGCAGCCAGGACAGATGGACGTCGATGGTCTGGTCGTCGCCGTAGGACTGCTGCCACACCTCCGCCAGCAGTTCCCGGCGGGGCACGACCACCCCGGGCCGGCCGGCCAGAAAGGCGAGCAGGTCGAACTCGCGGCGGGTGAGGTCCAGCCGTACGCCGTCCAGTTCGGCCTGGCGGCGCAGCGGGTCCACGGTGAGCCCGCCGACCCGCAACACCGGGGAGGCCGGGGCCTCCCCGCCGCCCGCCCGGGAGCGGCGCAGCACGGCGGCCATCCGCGCGGACAGGTGCTCGACGGAGAACGGCTTGGTCAGGTAGTCGTCGGCGCCCGCGTTGAGCAGCCGGACGATCTCCGTCTCGTCGTCCCGGGCGGTGGCGATGATCACCGGGACGTCGGTGATGCCGCGCAGCATCTTCAGGGCCTCGGACCCGTCCAGATCGGGCAGTCCGAGGTCCAGGACGACCACGTCGAAACGGTGATGGGCGACCTCGCGCAGCGCCTCCAGAGCCGTGCCGACACTGCGCACGGTGTGGGCGGCGTCGGTCAGGTGCCGGATCAGCGCGGAGCGTACGAACTGGTCGTCCTCGACCACGAGCACACTTGCCATGCGCCGCACCGTACGCCATGCGGGCGACCCCGGACCGGGGCCTGTGGACAACTCCACGGCTGTGGAAAAACCCGCGGTCCTGACGAACGGCTGTGCGTGACCGGGGGGACAGCAGTGACGTCCGTGGTGCAGTATGGCCGCGATGCCCAGAGGAGTCGTACACGTACTGGCCTGGACGCTCGCCACCGGCGCGGCGACCACGCTGTCATGGTGGGGCGTCCACTCCGTGATGGCGGGCACTGCCTACGATCCGCCGCGCGCCCTGCCGGTCGTGTCCGCCGAGCCGGCCGCCGCGCCGGACGAGCCGCCGGCCACCTCCGCGAGCAGCCACCGCCCGGCGCCGGCACACACCGCCGGCCCCTCGGCGGGTGGCCCGTCGGCGCCGCCCCCGTCCCCCACCCCCTCCGCCCGCCCGAGCGCGTCCCCCTCGGCCTCCGCCAGCGCCTCCGGCCGAGTCCGCAGCTACACCACCGAGGGCGGCCGGGCCGTCTTCGACCTGGGCGAGCACTCGGCGACCCTGGTGTCGGCGACGCCGGGGGCGGGCTGGTCGATGCAGGTGTGGAAAACCCAGACATGGATCCGGGTGGAGTTCGGCTCGGGCGCCGAGCGGGTGTCGGTGTTCTGCACCTGGCACGACGGGCCGCCGCGGGTGGAGATCGGCACGTACTGAGACTTCGGGGTTCAGACTTCGGGCTCAGACTTCGGGGCTCAGACTTCGGGGCTCAGTGGAACAGGGACGCCGGGGGCGCGGGTGAGTCGACGGCCGCCGCGTCGGTCACGGGGACGGCCCCGCCGGTGAAGTCGGTGAGCGGACGGCCGTGCTCGACCCGGCCCGGGTGCGGGTCGGAGGCGGCCCGGCGGGTCAGCTCGGCGATCGGCAGGGGCAGGTCGGAGGCGACGAGGACGGCGTTGCCGAAGCGCTTGCCGCGCAGCACGGCCGCGTCGGCGACCAGCGCGAGTTCGGCGAACCGGGCGGCGGCGGTGGCGATCTGGCCGCGCAGATGGGCGAGGGGCGGGCCGTCGGCCAGATTGGCGGCGTAGAGACCGCCGGGTTTCAGCGCCCTGCGGACCTCGTCCAGGAACTCCGTCGAGGTCAGGTGGGCGGGGGTGCGGGCGCCGCTGAAGACGTCGGCGATGACCAGGTCGGCCCAGCCGTCCGCCACCTTGGCGAGCCCTTCCCGGGCGTCCGTGGAGCGCACCCGGATCCGCGCGTTCGGCGCCAGGGGCAGTTCGCGGCGGACCAGTTGGACGAGGCGCGCGTCCCGCTCGACGACCTGCTGGGTGGAGCGGGGGCGGGTGGCGGCGACGTAGCGGGCCAGGGTGAGGGCGCCGCCGCCGAGGTGGACGGCGGTCAGCGGCTTGCCGGGCGGGGCGGCGAGGTCGATGACATGGCCGAGCCGCCGCTGGTAGTCGAACGACAGATACGCCGGATCGTCCAGATCGACGTGCGACTGCGGCGCCCCGTCGATCAGCAGCGTCCAGGCCCGCGCCCGGTCCCGGTCGGGTATCAGCTGCGCCCGCCCGCCGTCGACGGCCTCGACGACGGCGTCGGCGGCGGCCGACGCCCGCCGGGAGCTCCTGGACTTTCCCATTCGGCCATTATCAGGCGTACGACGGGTGCGGCGCCCCCGGTCGGCGGCGGTCCCGCCCGGGGCCCCGGGGCTCCGGGGTCAGCGGCAGTTGTCGGCCGCCTCGAGCATCCGGGCCGCCTCGCCCAGGGCCCGGCGCAGGACCGCGGGGTCGGTCGTCCGGTCCGACTCGCCGGGCGGGAGGAGCCAGCAGGTGCAGTCGGAGCCGTCGGCGCCGTCGGAGCCGTCGGTTTCCGGGGTGCCCGGTGCGCCGGGGGCCGGGGGTGCGGGGACCAGGCTCAGTCCGCGGCCGTTCGTCCCGGTGCAGGTGCTGCCGGGGACGTCCCAGCCGGCCGCGGTGCCCGGCGGGACCAGGAAACCCAGGGTGTCGCCGTCGTCGTCGTGCAGCACGGGGCCGACTCCGTCGCCGTCGCCGCGCCGCAGGATGTCGACCGCCTCCAGCCCCTGCCGGGCCGGCACCGTGACCAGGTCCCACGCGGCCTGCGGCGTCGGCTGCGGCGTACGCGGATCGATGCTCTGGCTGGTCTCCATCCCGGCCTCCACCACGGAACCCCTCCTTGCGCCAGCGGTTCGGGAGTCGGGCGGCTCCCGGTCCATCGTGCTCAACGCGGCAGGGCGTCAACGGCTACGGCGAAAGTGCGCCACAAAGGATGGCAGTTCATGGCGGATCAGGGATGAGATATCCGGTTTGTAGCCAAACACAGCGTGGCGAACCCGCGACAGCAGGTACGTTCTTCCCCGCCGGAAACAGGCCTTGACACCGAATAAAGCCAGTACCAGGGCAGTTCGGTCAACTCGCTTGAATCCGGCATGGTTCGACGGTTCGCACGAGAGGACCCGGCCATGACGTCGTCAGCGGTGACCTCGTCTCAGCCCAGTCGGCCACCGCGGCCGAATCTCGCCTTCCGGCGGCTGCGCGGCCGGCGTTCGCCCGCGGAGTTCGCGGCGGCGGTACGCCGGGCCGCCCGCGAGATCGGCGAGCAGGTCAGCTGTGACGCGCGTTACATCGGCCGGGTGGAGGCGGGCGAGATCCGTTGCCCCAACTACGCGTACGAGCGGGTGTTCCTGCACATGTTCCCCGGCCGCACGCTCACCGATCTGGGATTCGCGCCCCGCTCGTCCGTCCGCGGCCGGGGCGCGCGCCTCACCGAGGACACGCCCCCCGTGCACGACCTGAGCCCCGCCCACACCACCGGTGAGATCCGCGCGGGGTTTGAACCGTATGACCCGCAGTACCCGTACGACCCGCACATCAACTACGAGGAGAGCGACGTGCTGCGTCGCGCATTCATGACCGGCGGAGGCGTCACGGTCGCCGCCGCCTCGCTGGGCCCCCTCGGGCTCGCCCCGGAGGTGACGGCCGCGGAGCGCCCCGTCCGCCGCGTCGGGGCGAGCGAGGCGACCGCCCTGGAAGAAGCCGTCCGCCGGATCCGGCTGCTCGACGACCGGCACGGCGCCGACGGCCTCTACCGGCGCGCGGCGGCCCCCCTGCGCGCCGCCTACGCGCTGCTGGACGCCGGCACGACCCGGCAGATGACCGCCCACCGGCTGCACTCCGGCGCCGGTGAACTGGCCATTTCCGTGGGCTGGCTGGCACACGACTCCGGGCGGTTCGACGACGCGCGCTCGCACTACGCGGAGGCACTGGCGACCGCGCGGATGACCGGGGACTGCGCGCTGGAGGCCCACGCCTTCTGCAACACGGCGTTCCTCGCCCGCGACGCCGGGCGGCCACGGGAGGCGGTCCGCGCCGCGCAGGCCGCGCAGCGCATCGCGCGCCCCCTCGGCTCGTCCCGGCTGATGTCGCTGCTGGCGCTGCGCGAGGCGGGCGGCTGGGCGGGGCTCGCCGACCGCGCGGGCTGCGAACAGGCCCTCACGCGCGCGCAGGCCCTCTTCGAGCGAGGCCCCTCGGACGCCGACCCCGAGTGGATGAGCTTCTACGGGGAGGCCGAGCTGGCGGGTCTGGAGGCGCAGTGCTGGTCGACGCTGGGCGACTGGCGGCGGGCCGCGCGGCACGCGGCGCGGGCGGCGCGGCTGCAGGATCCGCACTTCACGCGGAACATCGCCCTGTACACCGCCGAGCTGGCGGACGACCTCGCGCGCGGCGGGCGGCCGGACGAGGCGGCGGTGGCGGGGATGCGGGTGCTGGGGCTGCTGGATCAGGTGCAGTCGTCCCGGGTGCAGCGGATGCTCGCCGGGACGGCGCGGGTTCTGCTGCCGCATCGGCGGGCGGCGGAGGTGTGCGAGTTCCTGGAGCGGCACGCGGGGGTGGCGCGTACGGCGTGAGGGACGCTGCTCTCGAGGGCGCGGGCCACGCGGCGTCTGGTGCGTGCGACCGCAAGGCGCCGGAGCGCCCGCGTGGCGGAGTCACGTGGGCGTTTCCGCAACGCGGCGAGCGTGCGTGCCAGACGCCGCGACGCAGGCGGGGATTGTCAGCCAGGCCCTAGCCCGGTAGGTGCCCCGAGTCGTTCCAGCTCTCGATGGCAGGTTCGCCGTAGGCCCAGCCCAGGATCGACAGGGAGGTCGGGTTGAGGCGGATGCGGGAGGCGAAGGCGATCGGGAGACCGAGCCAGCGGGCGCCGATGGAGCGCAGGATGTGGCCGTGGGCGAAGACCAGGACGTCACGGTCGGCCTCGCGGGCCCAGGCGACGACCTCGTCCGCGCGGGCCGTCACCTCGGCCAGTGTCTCGCCCTCGGGCACGCCGTCGCGCCAGATCAGCCAGCCCGGACGTATCGCCTGGATCTCGGCCGGGGTCATGCCCTCGTAGGCGCCGTAGTGGAACTCCATCAGCGCGTCCCAGGTCTGCGCGCGGTCGCCGAACCCGGCGAGTTCGCAGGTCTCGCGCGCGCGGGAGAGCGGGCTGGTGCGCACCTCGACGCCGGGCAGGCCGTCGAACGGCGCCCGGTGCAGCCGCTCGCCGAGCAGCTTGGCGCCGCGCCGGCCCTCGTCGAGCAGCGGCACATCGGTCCTGCCGGTGTGCTTGCCGGACAGCGACCACTCGGTCTGTCCGTGCCGGGCCAGCAGGATGCGCGGTGCCATGGATGACCTTTCCGGGGGAAACCAGAGGCGGAACCCCTCCATCATCGCGCACCCTGTGGTGGGGCAACCTGGGGGGCGATCTTTGCGTCTTCAAAGGGCCGGGGCGCCCCAGAGAGGCGTGGCCGTGGAACGTGGAACGAAGGGGGAGGGCGATCGGATGCCGCAGACCGAGTCACCAGGCATCGAGGTGGCCCCGCGGACCCGGCTGCGCTGGTGGACGGAACTGCCGCTGCTCGTCATGGTGTACGCCTGCTACTCGGCGGGCCGCCTGCTCGCCCGCGGGGACGTCTCGACGGCCGTCGACCACGGCCTGGCCATCCTGCGCGTCGAGAAGGCCCTGCACCTCAACGCCGAGCACCCCTTGAACCGGCTGTTCACGCGCGAGGAGTGGATCGGCGTCCCGGCCGACTTCTGGTACGCGTCGCTGCACTACCTGGTCACCCCGGCGATCCTGATCTGGATCTTCCGCTCCCGCGCGGTGCACTACCGCGCGGCCCGCACCTGGCTGATGACCTCGACGTTCATCGGCCTGATCGGCTTCACCCTGCTGCCCACCTGTCCGCCCCGTCTGCTGTCGGCCGGGTACGGCTTCGTGGACACCATGGCGCAGTACAGCTCGTACGGCTGGTGGGGCGGGGAGGCCAGCGCGCCGCGCGGGCTGGGCGGCATGACCAACCAGTACGCGGCGATGCCGAGCCTGCACGTCGGCTGGTCGCTGTGGTGCGGGGTGATGCTGTGGCGGTACGGCGGGACGCGCCTGACGAAGGTCGCGGCCGTGGTCTATCCGCTGGTGACGACGATCGTGGTGATGGGCACCGCGAACCACTACTTCCTCGACGCGGCCGCGGGGGCGGCGGTGATGGGCGCCGGACTGCTGCTCACCCCGCTGGTGATGCGCGCCGCGGACCGGGTCAAGACCCGTCTGGCAGCCCGTACCGCACACGTCGCCGCACCCGTCCCGCAGGCCGCAACGGCCGCACAGGCCTCGATTGTCAGTGACGGATGCCAGACTTCGGCGGGTGAGCGAATTCCACGGCAGCGCGAGTCACGGTTCGGACCGGGAGCCGAGCCCAGTGCCGCACCCTCGGAGGCGGGGGACGGCGCTCCGGCAGCGGCTCGCTGAGCTGCGCGGTCCCGACGTACCGGCCAAGGCGCTCGACGCGCGTGCCCTCGCGGCGCTGGCCGCGAACCCGGGCTGCGCGCGGCGGGCGGTCCTCGACGGGGCCGGGGTGGACAAGACGAGACTGGCGGACGCGCTGGGCTCGCCGTCCGCCTTCGGCCAGTCGCAGTTCGCCCTGACCCGGGGCAACGCGTTCGAGGCCCGGGTCAAGGCGGACGGCGGCGCCGAGCTGCTGCGCCTGGCGCACGGGAAGCTGGATCCGCAGGCGGCGCCGCCCGATGAGGGGCGGGTGCCGGACCTGTCCGCGATCGGCCCGCAGGGGCGTGCGGCGCGTACGGCGCTGGCGCTGCGGGAGGCCGTGGAGGCGGGCGGCTGGACACTGCTCGACCATCCGATGCTCGCCCTCGACGTGGCCGGGTCCCCGGCGTTCCTGGAGCCGGACGCGGTGGTCGTGCACCCGGACGGCAGCTGGACGGTCGTGGAGATCAAGTCGTTCCCGATGCTGGACGGCTCCGCGGACCCGGCGAAGGTGGGCGCGGCGGCCCGGCAGTCCGCGGTGTACGTGCTGGCGCTGGAGGAGGTCGCGGCCCGGCTGGACCCGGCCCCGCGCGTGCGGCACCGGATCCTGCTGGTGTGCCCGAAGGACTTCTCCAACCTGCCCGCCGCGTCCGCGGTGGACGTGCGCAAGCAGCGCGCGGTGACCCGCCGCCAGCTGGCCCGGCTCACTCGCATCGAGGACATCGTCGACGCGCTGCCCGAGGGCACCTGTTTCTCCCCCGAGCTGCCGGCCGCCGAGCTGACCGCCGCCGTGGAGTCGGTCCCGGCGGCGTACGCGCCCGAGTGCCTGTCCGCCTGCGAGCTGGCCTTCCACTGCCGCGGCCGGTCCCGCGCGGCCGGCGCGGTCACCTCCCTCGGCCGCGCGGCCCGTGCCGAGCTGGGCGGGCTGACCACCGTGGGCGACGTCCTGTCGGCGGCACGCGGCGAGAGCGGCGATCCGGACGATCCGACGGTGGCCGCCCTGCGCCGCGCGGCGCGCCTGCGCGCGGAGGCCCTGGCCACGGCGGCTTCGGACCGGGACGGCCGGTCGGGCCCGCCCGCCCCGCACACCCCCGGTCACGCGGGCATCCCCGGTCAGGAGGCCGCCCCGTGTCGCTGATCACCACCCTCGCGCGGCTGGAGGCCCTCGACACCGGCCGTGCCCAGCCCACCGCGACCGTGCGGCACCGGCATCTGTCGGAGCGGCCGCTGGTCTTCGTGCCGCTGATCACCGCCGGTGAGGCCGGGGCGCCGCTGGGCGCGCTGGTCGGCACCGACCGGGACGCGCCCCGGCTGCTGGTCGTCCCGCAGCCGCGCGACCGGGATCTGCGGTTCGCGTTCCTGGCGGAGCTGGCGGACGTCGTGCTGCCGTACATCGACGCGCACGCGGACGCCGTGGAGGCCGCCGAGCGCACCGAGACCGACCCGGAGACCGGCAAGCGGATCAAGGTCGAGGTCGATCTGTGCGCGGACGCCCCGCAGCTGATCGTGCCGAGCCGCGCGGGCATCGACTTCGTCCGGCTGCTGGGCCGCTCGATGCGTTTCCGCCGTACGGCGGAGCAGGACCCGGAGACGCCGCATCCGGCCCCGCCCCGGGTGCCGCTGCTGGGCCGCTGGCTGACGCATTACGCGGAGCGGTCCCGGGTGCCGGGCTCCTCGCTGCTGCTCGCGCTGACCGAGGTGCTGGCGCGGCACTGGGCGACGGGCCAGTCAGGCCTGGAGGACCAGCACCTGGGCGCGCTGCTCGCCTGGATCGACCCGCCGCGGGGCGACTCCGGCGCCGAGGCGGCGCTGCGCGCGGAGTTGGCCCGGGACGAGCGGGGGCAGCTGCTGTGCCCGCCCGCGGGTCCGGCCACCGACCCGGCGTTCGACAACAAGCTGCTCGCCCCGGCGATCGAGCGCTACGACCGCGCGCGCGGTGCCCTCGCCGCCGCCGAGGACGGGCTGGAGGCGGACGAGCGGCTCGGGGCCGTCACCGCGGCCGAGCGGGAGATCCGCGCCCTGGTGGAGAGCGTCACCCGCCCGGCCTGGGACGCGGTGTGGCGGGGTCTCGACCTGCTGCGGGCGCTGCCGGAGGGCGGGCATGTCGAGGAGCGGTGGACGCGGGACCGCTGGTCGTTCACCGGCCACCGCGACCGGGTGCTGTCCGGCGAGCCGCCGCAGCCGCGCCACGACGACGCGGTGACCGCGGCGAACAAGCTGGCCACGCGGGAGCGCGAGCAGGCCCGTCTGGAGGCGCAGGAGGCGCTGGACGATCCGCTGGTGATGGCGGGCCGGCGGCTTTCCGGGGAGGCCTTCGCGGGCGAGGTCGTCGATGTGGAGATGGCGTACAGCGAGGGCAGGCGGCCCAGCCCGCGCCCGCTGGTCACGGTCCGCACGGACGACCGGCCGCACCTCGGCGAGCGGGCGAAGGTGTACCGCTCGCTGGACGGCAGGCCGCAGTCGTGCGAGTTCGTGGCCGTGCAGGAGGACGGTGCGGCCGGCGCGCTGATCGTCCTGCGGGTCCTGGACAAGATGGGCCGGGGCAAGGAGCCCGAGCCGGGTTCCGTGCCCGAGAAGGGCGACCGGATCTGCTTCACGCTGTTCGAGCACGAGCAGCGGGGCGGCGCCAAGCTGCCGGACCCCGAGGACACCCCGTGGACGCACGGCGGTCCGCCCGGTGAGGAGTCCGCCCCCGAACCCGCCGACCCCGTGACCGAGGAGGACGTGCTGTGACGGCCGAGGCCATCGCCGACCCCGGGGCCCCGTTCGACCCGGGCACCGCCGCCGCGCGGGCCACCGAGGCGATCCTGCGGGACACGCTGCACGGACCGGACCGCGGTGTCGTCGTCGACTCGCCGCCCGGCGCGGGCAAGTCCACCCTCGTGGTGCGCGCGGCGCTGGAACTGGCCGGCGCGGGGCGCCCGCTGATGGTGGTCGCGCAGACCAACGCCCAGGTCGACGACCTGGTGCTGCGGCTGGCCGAGAAGAGCCCCGAGCTGCCGGTGGGCCGGCTGCACAGCAGCGACGCCGATCCGTACGACAAGGCGCTGGACGCGCTGCCGAACGTCCGTACGTCCGCGAAGGCGGCCGATCTCACCGGTCTGCCCGTCGTCCTGTCGACGGCCGCCAAGTGGGCGCATGTCAAGGTCGACGAGCCGTGGCGGCACGCGATCGTCGACGAGGCGTACCAGATGCGCTCCGACGCGCTGCTCGCGGTCGCCGGGCTGTTCGAGCGGGCGCTGTTCGTGGGCGACCCGGGGCAGCTCGACCCGTTCGCGATCGTCGGCAGCGAGCAGTGGGCGGGACTGTCGTACGACCCGTCGGCGTCCGCGGTGACGACGCTGCTCGCGCACAACCCGGGGCTGCCGCAGCACCGGCTGCCGGTCTCCTGGCGGCTGCCCGCCTCGGCCGCTCCGCTGGTCTCGGACGCCTTCTACCCGTACACCCGCTTCCGCAGCGGCACCGGCCACGGCGACCGGAGGCTGGCCTTCGCGGTTCCGTCGGACGGCTCGGGCCCGGACCGGGTGATCGACGAGGCGGCCGAGTCGGGCTGGGGCCTGCTGGAGCTGCCCGCGCGGCACACCCCGCGCACCGACCCGGAGGCGGTGCGGGCGGTGGCGACGGTGGTGCGCCGCCTGCTGGACCGGGGCGGCGCGGCCACCTCGGAGCGGTCTCCCGACCCGGCGCCCCTGACCGCCGGCCGGATCGCCGTCGGTACGGCCCACCGGGACCAGGCGGCGGCCGTCCGCGCGGCCCTCGCCGAGCTGGGCGTGAGCGAGGTCACGGTCGACACGGCGAACCGGCTCCAGGGCCGGGAGTACGACGTGACGGTGGTCCTGCACCCGCTCTCCGGCCGACCCGACGCCACCGCCTTCCACCTGGAGACAGGCCGCCTGTGCGTGCTCGCCTCCCGGCACCGGCACGCGTGCATCGTGGTCTGCCGGGCGGGCGTGGGCGAGCTGCTGGACGACTATCCGTCGACGGAGCCGGTGCGGCTGGGGACGCTGGTGAAGTTCCCGGACGGCTGGGAGGCGAACCACGCGGTCCTGGCCCACCTGGCGGAACACCGGGTGAGCTGGCGCCCCTAGAGACCTCGGACACCGGGTGAGCCGGCGCCCAACGGGGCCGGCGGGCGCCGCTGTGTCGTGGACGACGTATCGCAAAATCCGGGAATGAACCTCCCGGCGCCTCCCGTTGACGCCCATGACCCACCGTATGGCGACAAGAGCAGGAGGCCCACCGTGGCGGCAGACGACACCCGGGACGCCGAGAACCGCACCGGCGACAGCGACGGCGTCCGGGGCACCGCGCACGGCTCCGCCCCCACCCCCCTGTCGGTGCTGGACCTGGTCACGGTCAGCGCGGGCAGCACCTCCACGGACGCCCTGCGCACCAGCGTCGCCCTGTCCCGGCTGGCGGAGTCCCGGGGCTTCCACCGCTACTGGGTGGCCGAGCACCACTCCATGCCGGGCGTGGCCTCCTCCTCGCCCGCGGTGATCCTCGCCCATCTCGCCGCCCACACCGACCGCATCCGGCTCGGTTCGGGCGGGGTGATGCTGCCCAACCACGCCCCGCTGGTCATCGCCGAGCAGTTCGGCACCCTGGAGGCGATGGCCCCGGGCCGGATCGACCTCGGGCTCGGCCGCGCGCCCGGCACGGACGGCGCCACCGCTGCGGCCCTGCGCCGCACCGACCGTCCCGACGAGGGCGCCGACGACTTTCCCCGGCAGCTGGCCGAGCTGACCCGGTTCCTGGACGACGACTTCCCCGACGGTCACCCCTACCGCCGTATCCACGCCGTGCCCGGCCCCGTCCAGGCCACCTCCCCGGGTGGTGTCCAGTCCCCGCACCGCCCGCCGGTGTGGCTGCTGGGCTCCTCCGGCTACAGTGCCCGGCTGGCCGGTCTGCTGGGCCTGCCGTTCGCGTTCGCCCACCACTTCTCCGCGCAGAACACCATCCCGGCGCTGGATCTGTACCGGGAGTCCTTCAAGCCGTCGGAGCTGCTGGCCGAGCCGTACGCGCTGATCGGTGTCTCGGCGCTGGCCGCCGACGAGGAGCGGGTGGCCCGGCGCGAGGTGAGGGCGGCCGTGCTGAGCATGATCCGGCTGCGCGCCGGGCGGCCCGGCCTGGTGCCGAGCCCGGAGGAGGCGGAGGCGTACGAGTTCGGCCCGATGGAGCTGGACTTCGCGCGGTCGTGGAGCTCCAACGTCATCCACGGCACCCCGGACGAGGTCCGCACCGGCCTGGACGACCTGCGCAAGCGCACCGGCGCGGACGAGCTGATGATCACGGCCAACACGCCCACCGCCGAGGTGCGGCTGCGCAGCTTCGAACTGATCGCCGACGCCTACGGCTTGCCGGCCGCCTGACCCGCGGGGCAGGCCAGCAGCTCGGAGATGCGGTCGGCGGCCACCGGCCGGGAGTACAGCCACCCCTGGCCGGTGTCGCAGCCGATCCGGCGCAGCCGCCCGGCCTGCGCGGAGGTTTCCACGCACTCGGCGGTGACGGTCAGCCCGAGCCGGTGCGCGAGCTGGATCATCGCCTCGACGATGACCTCGTCGGCCGGGCTGGCGTGCGCGCTCGCGTCCTCGTACTGGAAGCCGCGCACGAACGACCCGTCCAGCTTCAGCACGGACACCGGCAGCCGGCTGAGGTAGGCGAGGTTGGAGTAACCGGTGCCGAAGTCGTCGATGGCGATGCGCACGCCCATGTCGCTGAGCGCCTGGAGGGTGCGCAGCGGGCGGCCCGAGGAGCCCATCACGGCGGATTCGGTCAGCTCCAGTTGCAGCAGGTGCGGGGCGAGGCCGGTCTCGGCGAGGGTCTCGGCCACGTCCGCGACGAGGTCGGAGTCCCAGACCTGACGGACCGCCACGTTGACGCTGACGAAGATGGGCGGCTCGTCGGGGTTCTCCAGCTGCCAGCGGCGGGCCTGGCGGCAGGCGGTGGCGAGCACCCAGCGGCCGAGCGGGACGATGGCGCCCTCCTCCTCCGCCAGTCCGATGAACCGATTCGGCGTCAGTGTGCCGAACTGCGGATGATTCCATCGCACCAACGCCTCCACCCCGCTGAGGCGTCCGTCGGCCATGCCGACCAGCGGCTGGTACTCCAGGGTGAACTCGCCCCGGTCGATGGCCGGGCGCAGGGTGGAGGCGAGCGCCTGGCGGGTCATGCGGTGCGCGTTGCGCTCGGGGTCGAAGAGCGTCCAGCGGGCCTTGCCGTCGGCCTTGGCCCAGTACAGCGTGGTGTCGGCGGCCTGCATCAGGCCGGTGGCCGTGGTCCCGGCGGCCTGCCGTTCGATGACGCCGATGGAGGCGGAGACGCTCAGCCGCTGTCCGGAGAGGTCGAACGGGGCCTGGAGGGCGTTCAGTACGGATTCGGCGAGATCGGCCAGTTGCTCGGTGCCGGTGGAGTCCTCGACGAGCAGGGCGAACTCGTCGCCGCCGAGCCGGGCGACGAGCGGGGCTCCGGAGCGGGTGTATCCGGCCTTCTCGGCGCAGCGGGTGAGCCGGTCGGCGACGGCGGCCAGCAGCCGGTCGCCGACGCGGTGGCCGAGGGTGTCGTTGATGGCCTTGAAGCCGTCGAGGTCCAGGTAGCACAGGCCGATCCGGCCGGTGCCGCCGCGGCTGTGGTAGTCGGTGTCGAGGGCGGCGGAGAGGCGTTCGAAGAACAGGGTGCGGTTGGGCAGCCGGGTCACCGGGTCGTGCATCTGCAAGTGCCGCAGCTGCGCCTGGAGTTCGCGCCGGGCGCTGATGTCGGTGACGGACAGCAGGACGCCGGGCGCGCCGTCGGCGAGCGGGGCGGCGGTGATCTGCGCCCAGACGGCGGGCCCGTCGGGGTGCTTGAGGCGGCGGGTGCAGCGGAGTCTGGCCTGCCGGCCGCGCAGCACCTCGCGGTAGGCGTGCCAGGTGCGGGGGTCGGAGGCGAGGTCGAGCAGGTCGGCGGCGACGCGTCCGACGAGGGCGCCGGGCTCGGTGCCGAAGAGGGCGGCGAGCGTCTCGTTGGCGGTGACGACCCGTCCCTCGCGGTCGACGACGGCCATGGCGAGGGGCGCGGCGGCGAAGGCGGACCGGTAGGAGTCGCGGCCGCGGACCGCCGCGTCGTCCGCGTCCGCACCCGTGAGGACGAGTGCGGCGTCCACGTCCGCGCCTGTGGGCACGGGAGCGGCGTCCGTGGCCCCGTCCGCGGGGACGAGTGCGGCGGCGCCCAGGTGCGCGCCCATGGGTACGAAGGCGACAGCGTCCGTACCACCCGGCGCCTCGGAGTTACTGTCTGTGACGGCCGGCCGGATGAGGTCTGCCGCGGGCGTCGGCCCTTCGGAGGTTCCGCTCACCGCTCGCTCCCGCAGTGCACTCGATCGTCGTCCGCGCAGGAAAGTGTGCCGATCATAGAGGCTGTCCTCCGGCCCTTCCAGCCACTGCCCGTCACTCAGGGCATACCCACTTCGCGGGCGGATCGTTTCTGCCCACGGCTGGACGCCTTCGCCAGCCCTACGACCACTGGTGACGTTCCGTGAGCACTTCGGGGGTGTCGTCTTCCGAACCGGCTGCCCGTCTCACTCGTCCGGTCCAGACAAACAGGACGCAGTACGACAATCTGCCACACGCTGGATGCGGTGTCTCCCCGACCGCATCCGGAGGTCCTCGTGCCGCGTCCGCTTCCGCGCCCCCGACTGCGCAGCACCGCGGCCGTGTTCACCACCCTGGCGGCCCTCGCCGCGACCTCCCTCTTCACCGGCCCCTCGGTCGCCGAGCCCTTCTCGGCGGCACCCTGCGCCCTCCAGCGCACCAGGGCCCACCACTCGGAGGGCCTGGACACCTGGAACGCCGCCTATCCGCGGCCGACCCGCTCACTCGACGCGGTGATGGTCTTCCTGTCCTTCCCGGACTCCGAGCCGCTGATCACCCCGGCGGAGCTGACCGCCGATCACTTCCCCGTCACCAGCCGTTACTTCGCACAGGCGTCCTACGGCCGGTTCACGCTGCGCCCGCATCCGCTGCGGAACTGGATCCGGATGCCGCGCCCGTCCACGGCGTACGCCATACAGCGCGACTGGAACGCCCCGCAGCGGGCCGCCTATCTGCGCGACGCGCTGGCCGCCAGCGACGGGCAGGTGGACTTCTCGCGCTACGACGTCGTCTACTTCGTCGCCGATCCGCACGCGCCGGGCGTGGACTCGGACGCCACCAAGGTGGTCAATCTGGACACCCCGCTGCGGGCCGACGGCACGGACATCCGGCGGGTCGTCACGGTGTTCGAGGACCACCCGCCGGACCGGCTGGTCCTCGCCCACGAGACCGGCCATGTGTTCGACCTGCCGGATCTCTACCACCGTCCGACGGACGGCAAGGGCGACTGGGACACCCATGTCGGCGACTGGGACCTGATGGGCAGCCAGTTCGGACTCGCCCCCGACCTCTTCGGCTGGCACAAGTGGAAGCTGGGCTGGCTGGAGGAACGCCAGGTCGTGTGCGTGCCGGGCAGCGGACCGGCCCGGCTCACCCTGGAGTCGCTGGGCGCCGGCCCGGGCGTGCCGGTGACGGGGACCGCCGGGGTGCCGTTCTTCGGCTCCGGGCGCGGGACCAAGCTGGCCGTGGTGCGCACCGGCCCCGACCGGGTGCTGGCCTTCGAGGCGCGGGGCACGGTCGGCAACGACCACGCCGCCTGCCGGCAGGGCGTCCTGGTGTACCGGGTGCACAGCGGCGCCGATTCCGGGGGCGGCCCGGTCCAGGTGATCGACGCCCATCCGGAGACGGAGGCCTGCTGGGAGAACTCGGTCTACCCGGCGCTCGCCGACGCCCCCGTCGCAGTCGGGGAGAGCTTCACGGTGCCGGGCGAGGACGTCCGGGTCGAGGTGGAGGGCCGGACGGCGTCGGGCGCCTGGACCGTCAAGATCTCGCCAGCGCGGGAGAGCTGATCGCGGCGTGGGAGAGCCGCTCCGGAAAAAGCGAAAGGGCGTTCTCGCAATCGAGAACGCCCAGGTCAGCGACCTAATCGCTAGTGCGCCGCCAGGGACTCGAACCCCGGACCCGCTGATTAAGAGTCAGCTGCTCTAACCAACTGAGCTAGCGGCGCCTGCTGACGTCGTAGACCTTAGCATCCGGGTCGGCGGGAGGCGAAATCGATATCCGCACCGCCGCCCGGGCCGTCCGGACCGCCGCCCACAGCAGCACCTCCGGGCCCGGCAGCCAGGGATGACGGGTGTCCGGAGCGACGATCCAGCGGGATCCCGCGGAGGCCGCGGCCGGCTCCGGGCCGGCCGGGGCGGGGACGGTCACGGCGTCGCCGTTGCCATGGCAGAGAAGTGGCGGGATCTCGCCGGTGCGGCCCTGGCAGCCCCACTCCTCCCACTCCATCAGCGAGGGCAGCCGCTGCGCGGTGCCCGGCGCGGCGAAGAGCAGCATCCGGCCCCGGTGCAGCGCCACCGGTCCCGAGCCGGGCCCCTCCTCCCAGAGCCGGTCCAGCATCCGGCGCCCGAACACCGCGGGGGCGCTCACCACGTCGAAGACGGCGCCGCAGGGCAGCACGACCGGGGCGTCCGGCCGCTCGTCCCACAGCGCGAGAGTGCTGCGCGGATACGTTCCCGCCGAGGCGAGCCAGGAGGCTCCGTCGAGGGTGACTGTGCTGCTGCTCATGCCACCCAGGTCTACCCGCCGTGTGCGTTCCGTTTCGCTGAGTTGCCGGAAACCGGGACAGCCGACGGCGGCAACGGGTATCTTGCCCGGCTGGCATATGCCATACGGATCACTCAGACCGGATCGGGACCCCGTCCGTCCGCCCCCCGCAGCAGGTCCCGGCCGAACTCGACCATCTTCTTGGCGTAGTCCTCGGTCCACTCGGCCCGCTCGGCGATGTCCGCGGTCGTCAGCCGGTCGAACCGCCGGGGATCGGCCAGCTGGGCCGCCGCGATCGCCTGGAACTCCACGGCGCGGTCCGCCGCCGCGCGGAACGCCAGCGTCAGCTCGGTCGCCCGCGCCAGCAGCGCCCGCGGATCGTCGATGGACTCCAGATCGAAGAAGTGCTCCGGATCGCCGGCCGCCTCGGCCGGCTCGAAGAGCAGGGGCGCGGGGCGTAGCCGCGGTTCGTTGCGACGCGGCGTGGGCTCCGCCATGTCGTGGCCTCCTCATACGGACGGGATACGGACGGGACGGACGGACTGCGGATGAACCATGGACGGACCACGGGTGGATCGGGTGGCCCGCCCCCGTCATCCCGGCCGGACCACCCTCCATTGTCCCCCGCCCGCGCAAGGAGGCCGTAGGAAGTCGTGAAAACTCGTACTCGGAGCAGCCGTGCCCTGCGGACCGGGCCGGGTCAGACCTGGACGATCGGCTCCCGGGTGAAGAGCGCGCCGAGGTTCGGGGCGTTCACCCGGCGGTCGGCCAGCCGCAGCGCCTCCCAGACGGTGACCTGGTTGGCGGTGAGCACCGGCTTGCCCAGCTCCTTCTCCAGCGCCGTCAGGTACGACACCGTGTGCAGGGCGGTGTCCGGCAGCAGCACGGCGTCCGCGTCCGCGTGATCGGCGGCACGGGCCAGGGCGAACAGCTCGGCCTCGCCCCAGGTGCCGGCCTCGGCGGCCGTGCCGATCCCCGAGCCGCGTACGGCGACCACGTCCAGGTCCCCGGCGCGCAGGAAGTCCGCGAAGAGCCCGGCGATGTCGTCCGGGTAGGTCGCCCCGATCGCGACCCGCCGCACCCCCAGTTCCCGGCCGGCGTGCACGAAGCCGAAGGATGTCGAGGAGGCCGGCATCCCGGCGGCGACGGCGAGGCCGCGCACCTGCTCGTTGGCGCCCTCCCAGCCGTACCCGAAGCTGCCGCTGGTGCTCGCCCACACCACCGCCTCGGCGCCCGCGTGCCGCAGCTCCTGGACGCCCGCCGCCAGCCGCTCCGGGGAGCCCAGCGCGCGCAGCGCGTCCTCGCGGCGGGCGTCCTCGCCGATGTCCGTGTGGACCAGGTCCACCCGGATGTCACTGCCCAGCAGCTGCTCGATACGGGGATAGTCGTCCTCGGCCGAGTGGCCCGGGTAGAGGAATCCGAGTGCGGTCATGTCCAGCCTTCCTGCTGTTCTTCCGGCAGTGCGGGGGGCCACGCGCGTGCCGTCCGGTCAGCAAAGCCTGATACGGCCCCATCACTCGGGTACCCAGTCGGCGCACCGCCGCCCACATCCCCGTTTGGCCGGCCGGGATCACGGCGGTGGGCGGCCCGGCCGCCGGCCGGGGGATCACGTCCCGGACAGGGCCAACCGGCGGCGCGGGAGCCCGTGTTGACGAGGGTGGGCCCGGGTGCGAGCGTGGTCAATCCGCGCATGTCAGACGTCGTTGGCGACAACCGATCCGCTGGGAGAGACGGCTGCCCATGACCGACCCCACCCTGCTCGTCCTGGACGCCGACCCGCTCCCCCGGCTCGGACGGCTCACCGGCCGGGTCCGGATCGTGCACACGGACGAGGGGGGACTCGCCGCCCGGCTGCCGACCGCGGACGTGCTGCTGGTGTGGGACTTCACCTCGCACGCGGTACGCCGGGCGTGGCCGGGCGAGGGGCCGCGGCCGCGCTGGGTGCACACGGCGAGCGCGGGTGTCGACCATCTGATGTGCCCGGAGCTGGCCGCCTCGGACACGGTGGTGACGAACGGGCGCGGCGTGTTCGAGCAGCCCATCGCCGAGTACGTGGCCGCGCTGGTGCTGGCGATGGCGAAGGATCTGCCGCGCACCTGGGAGTTGCAGCGGCGGGGCGAGTGGCGCCACCGGGAGTCGCAGCGGGTGGCGGGCACACGCGCGGTGATCGTCGGCACCGGGCCGGTCGGCCGGGCGGTCGCCCGGGTGCTGAAGGCCCTCGACATCCGTACGGCGCTCGTCGGCCGCAGGCCGCGCACCGGGATCCACGGCCCGGAGGACCTGGACCGGCTGCTGTCGCGGGCCGACTGGGTGGTGGCGGCGGCGCCGCTCACCGACGGCACGCGCGGCATGTTCGACGCCCGCCGCTTCGGTGTCCTCCAGCCGTCGGCGCGGTTCGTGAACGTCGGCCGGGGCGCGCTGGTGGACGAGGAGGCGCTGGCCGAGGCACTGGCCAAGCGGTGGATCGCGGGCGCGGCGCTGGATGTGTTCGCGGCCGAGCCGCTCGGCCCGCAGAGCCCGCTGTGGCGGCTGCCGGGGCTGATCGTGTCCCCGCACATGAGCGGGGACACGGTGGGCTGGCGGGACGAGCTGGGTACCCAGTTCGTGGAGCTGTACGAGCGGTGGGCGGCGGGCCGGCCGCTGTACAACGTGGTCGACAAGCAGCGGGGTTACGTACCGGGGCACTGAGGCGCGGGAGGCCGTATGGAGCTCACCGAACTGACCGCCGTACAGCTCGTCGAGGGCTACCGCACGGGAGCGTTCGACCCGGTGGAGGCGACCCGGGCGGCGCTGGCGCGGGCGGTGGAGATCCAGCCGGTCGTGGGCGCCTTCGTCCGGCTGACCGCGGACGAGGCGCTGCGGCGGGCGCGGGAATCGGCGGAGCGCTGGCGGCGCGGGGAGCCGGCGGGCCTGGTGGACGGGGTGCCGGTGACGGTGAAGGACCTCCTGCTGACGCGCGGCTTCCCCACCCTGCGGGGGTCGCGGACCGTCGACCCGGACGGGCCGTGGACCGAGGACGCGCCGTCGGTGGCCCGGCTGCGGGAGCAGGGGGCGGTGTTCCTCGGCAAGACGACGACGCCGGAGTACGGCTGGAAGGCGGTCACCGACTCGCCGCTGTCCGGTGTCACCCGCAACCCGCACGACCCGGCGCGCACCGCGGGCGGATCCAGCGGCGGCAGCGCGGCGGCGGTGGCGCTGGGCGCGGGCCCGGTGTCGCTGGGCACGGACGGGGGCGGCAGTGTGCGCGTCCCGGCCGCGTTCTGCGGAGTGTTCGGGCTGAAGCCGACCTACGGCAGGGTGCCGCTGTATCCGGCGAGCGCCTTCGGCACGCTGGCGCACGTCGGACCGCTGACCCGGGACGCGGCGGACGCGGCGCTGCTGATGGATGTGATCGCGGCGCCCGACGCCCGCGACTGGTCGGCGCTGGGCCCCGCGCCGGGCTCGTTCACGGCGGGGCTGGCCGGTGGGGTGCGGGGCCTGCGGGTGGCGTACTCGCCGACGTTCGGGGGACAGGTTGCGGTGCGTCCGGCGGTGGCGTCGGCGGTGCGGCACGCGGTGGAGCTGCTGGCGGGGCTGGGCGCGTACGTGGAGGAGGCCGACCCCGATCTCGCCGACCCGGTGGACGCCTTCCACACCCTGTGGTTCAGCGGGGCGGCCCGGCTCGGCCAGCGGCTGGGGCCGCACCAGCGGGAGCTGCTGGATCCGGGGCTGCGGGAGATCTGCGGGCTCGGCGCGCGGTACAGCGCGCTGGACTATCTGGCCGCGGTGGAGGTGCGGATGGATCTCGGCCGCCGGATGGGCCGCTTCCACGAGTCGTACGACCTGCTGGTCACCCCGACGCTCCCGCTCACGGCGTTCGAGGCGGGCGCGGAGGTGCCGAAGGGGTCGGGCCTGCGGCGCTGGACGGGGTGGACGCCGTTCACCTACCCCTTCAACCTCACCCAGCAGCCGGCGGCCTCGGTTCCGGTGGGCGCGGACCCGGACGGGCTGCCGGTCGGCCTCCAGCTCGTGGCCGCCCGGCACCGCGACGACCTGGTGCTGCGCGCGGCGCACGCGCTGTACGAGGCGGGGATCGCGCGCGGCTGAGGCACCGGACCGGGCGAGACCCGGCGGCGGCGGGTCACGCCCGCGCGAAGGTGAGCGTCTCCCCCGCCGCGCCGGTGCGCCACAGGTCGTTGCAGGCTGCCGCCATCTCCTCCAGGCCCTCGACGACCTCGCCCCACACCGTTCCCGGCACCCAGCCGACGTCCCCGTTGAGGAGCAGGTTGTTGCGTTCGTAGAACAGGGCGAGGTCGACGACGGTGGCCTCCGGGCGGATGGCGCGGTCGTAGCCGTGGGCCCGGTTGCCGAGCCGGGCGCCCTCGAAGCTGAAGTAGCACAGGTCCCCGGGGACGGGGGTGACGGTGGGGTTCTCCAGGGGCGGCTCGACACCGGTGAGGGGCGGGAAGAGGGCGTAGATCTCGTTCCGGGCGAACTTCGCGTGGTACACGTCCCCGGCGAGCGGCAGTGCCTCCCAGACTGCCGCGCAGGTGAGCGGGGCGCGGTCGTCCAGGAGCCGGGCGGTGCACCGTACGTCCCGTTCGGTCAGCGCGACTTCCACACAGCGATCGGCCATGCGGGGGCGGGTGTCCGCCGTGGTGCCCTTCACACCCCCGCGTGAGCGTGGCTGTGACGCCGAACGGGCTGGCGCATGCAGTTGGCATATGCCTCTGCTCTACGCCGCAGCTCGGGGGGCGCAATCTCGTCAACTGCCGCTCACTACAAGCCGCTTGCCGGTTATCGTGGAGATGACCCGAACCCCGGGTCACGGCACATCGACTGAGCGCACAGGGGGAACACCGTGGCGCTGAAGCACGAGCCGACCGCGCCGTACCACTCGGCTCAGGACGCCCTCCGCGTCCTGGAGACGGTGGCACGGCACTCCACCGGTGTCACCGACACCGCGATCGCCCGTCACACCGGCCTCGGCAGGGAGCGGCTGACCCCCCTCCTGCGGATGCTGCGCCGTGACGGCTACGTCGAGCAGGTGACCGACGGGGCGTATGTCACCGGCGCGGCCCTCGCCCGCCTCGGTTCCGCGCACGGCCGCGACCGGGCCCTGCACCACCACCTCCAGCGCATCCTGGCCCGGCTGCGGGACTCCGTGGGCGCCGCCGTCTACATCAGCCGGTACGTCGACGGCGAGGTCCGGGTCACCCAGTACGCCGACGGCCCGGCCACCCCCGCGGTCAACGAATGGGTGGACTTCCGCTGCTCCGCGCACGCCACCGCGGTCGGCAAGAGCCTGCTCGGCCAGCTCGACCACAACGGCCGGCGCGACCATCTGGCCCGGCACAAGATGGCCCGCTTCACCTCGCGCACCATCACCAGCGACAAGCTCCTGCTCTCCCGGCTGGAGTCGCAGCCGCCGACGGTGCCGGTCCTCGACCTCCAGGAGTACGCGGTCGGCACGGTCTGCGCGGCCGTCCCGATCACCGCGGGCGCCACGGTGGGCTGTCTGGCACTGTCCCTGCCGGTGGAGCACGCCCACCGGCTCCGCCAGGCCGCGGACACCCTGAACCGGAACGCGGCGCCGGTCCTCCTCTCGCTGGCCATCTGATCCGGCCCTGGTCCCCGGCGGTCCCCTCGGCCGTCTCCTGGGTGGTCTCCTGGGCGGTCGGAAGCACCCCCGAGGACCAGGTAGTATTTTCTTCGTCGCCGGCCGCGAAGAGCGGACGGCGGGAGTCATGCGCCGCTAGCTCAGTTGGTTAGAGCAGCTGACTCTTAATCAGCGGGTCCGGGGTTCGAGTCCCTGGCGGCGCACAGAAGAGGGCCCCCTCGCGAGAGCGAGGGGGCCCTTTGCGTTGCCCGATCTAGAACGTGACGTCCGAGCAGGCGTAGAACGCGTTGCCGGTGTCCGCGATCGTCCACACCGCCAGGATCACGTGCCGTCCGCTGAGCCCGGACGGCAGCGTGCCGCTGTGCGAGAGGGTCTGCGGCGGACGCTGGCCGCCGTACGGGACCGTGAGGAACGGGGTCAGGTTGAGGTCCGACCGGGACAGGTTGTGGTTCTGGTTCCAGCCCGGCTTGGTGACGTAGTACTTGAAGTCGGTCGTGGCGTGCATCGCCGTGAACTGCCAGCGGAAGGTGTAGCTCTGCCCGCCGTTGACCTTGGTGGCCGGCCAGGCGCCGCCCGAGGGGGTGCGCGGGGCGTCGAGCTGGGCGAACGGCGTGTTGTTGCCGGAGCAGATCCGGCCGTCGGCGGGCCCGGAGGCGGGGAAGCCCTTGGGGCCCTCGACGCTCTGCGGCTCCCACTGGATGGCGCCGCAGTTGGTGACCGTGCCGTTCTGGCACAGCTTCTGCCTGCTGATGGGGAGGTCGGTGTAGCCGTGGCCGCTGGCGCCGCCGGAGGAGAGCACAAGGGCTCCGGTCGTCGCCAGTCCCACCACGGCCGCGGACAACTTGGTCTGGGTGCGCATGCCGCCGCTCCTGGTGAACGTGGGGGAGGTTCGGTGAGCCGTGCAGTGGTACGGAGTAGGTCTAGACCAAGTTCAGAATATGGTCGTTGGTTGAACATGTCCATACCAAGGGCATAGGTCGGCCGCCGCTCGTCCGCCGCCCCGTCAGGCGCCCGTCTCCCCCCGCCCCGCGCAGAACGCCACCGTCAGGTCCTTCACCAGCGCCTTGCGCTCGTAGTCGTCCAGCTCCACCAGACCGCGCGTGGTCAGCCGGGTCACCGTGTCCTCCACCGAGTCCACCACCGAGGTCAGCACGCTCGCCCGGTGCTGGGCGTCCAGCGCGGCGATCCGGCGGCGGTGCATCGCGGCGGCCACCTCCGGCGCGTACTCGATCCGCACCGGCTGCACCGAGAACACCTCCAGACCCACCGGCGCCGCGTCCGTCCTCACCAGCCGGGTCAGCGTCTCCCCTGCCGCCGTCACCGACCCGCCCCCGCCGGGCATCTCCACCGCCACCCGGGCCAGCGCCGCCTCCACGCACTCGCGCAGATAGCCCTCGTGGTCCTCCACGCCCAGCACGGCCCGCGCGGTGTCCCGCACCCGCCACACCACCAGCACCACCACCCGCAGCGCCACCCCGACGCCGTCCACCGCGGGCATCGGCTCGCTGCGCCAGTGCCGCAGCCGTACGTCGACCCGGCGGCGCAGCAGCAGCGGGTTGACCCACATCAGGCCGGTGCGCCGGACGGTCCCCCGGTACCGCCCGAACAGCCCCAGCACCCAGGCCCGGCCGGTCCGGCCCCGGGCCAGCCCGCCGAAGCCGAACAGGCCGAGTGCCCCGGCCCCGGCGTACGCCGCCCACTGCGCCGGGCCCAGTCCGGCCGGCGCCGCGGCGGGCAGCCCCAGCGCCTCGACCGCGAGCGGCGGCAGCGCGCCCGCCCACCAGGAGGTGGCCAGTGCCCCGGCCGCCCCCGCCGTCCCGGCGAGCACCCCCGCCGCGCCGGGCAGCACCCGGGCGGGCCGCTCGGCCAGCTCCGGGTCGACCTCCGCCACGCGCCGCGGCTTCGCGGACACCGGGCGTCTCGGGCGCGGCTGCTCCCCCGTGCCGTGGCGGCGCCCCACGACGGCCGGTCCGAGCGGCACCGGATCGTCGGGGCCGTCGCGGAACAGCAGGTGGACCGGGATCTCGGTGGTCGCCTCGTTCTGGATGAGCCGGGCGGGCCGGGACGGCCCCTCGGGCTCGGGTGTGGGTGACGTGATCGTGCTCATGCCTGCCTCCAGCCTCCGCGCCAGATGCGTCCCAACAGGGGGGTGTGTCCCAACGGGAGGGTGTCCCGACGGGGGGTGTGTCCGACCGGGGGGTGCTTCCCCGGCGAGGGGGGTGTTGCGGGTCGTCACGAGAAGAGCCGCCGCCAGGTCTCCGGTCCCGGGTAGCCGTTCGCCGCGCCGCCCCGCCACCCCTGGGCACGCTGGAAGGCCTCCACGTTCCGCCGGTCCGCCTCCCCCCAGCGAGGCCCCGGCCCGGTCGTGTAATGCTTGCCGAACCCCTTCTTCACCAGCTGCTCTCCGAGCAGCGTGACGTGCGGGTTGCTCGCCCCCGCCCGGAACATCCCCCGCCCCGGGAACGCCGGGACCCGCGGCGGCGGGGACCCTGGCGGGCCGGCCGCCCCGGCCGTGATGTCCTTGCCCCGGCCACTGACCAGCAGCGCCCAGGTCTTCGGCCCGGGCAGTCCGTCCGCGGCGCCGCCCGTCCAGCCCTGGGCGAGCTGGAAGGCCCGGGTCGCCCGGCGGTCGGCCTCGGTCCAGCGGGGGCCGGGGCCCGAGGTGTAGTAGGGGCCGGCGCCCCGCTCGACCAGCATCCGGCCGAGCCGGGTGACGTGCTGGTTGTCGGCGCCGGGACCGAAGTAGGCCGCCCCGGGGAAGGGGTCCGCCGCCGTGCCGTCGTCCGGCCGGGCCCCGGAGGTGCCGGTGCCGAGCCCTTTGTGGCGGTAGGCGGCATAGCGGTCGGAGTGGGTCCAGTAGGCATAGGGGGTGGCCTGCGCGCGGGCGTGCGGGCGGGTCGCCTCGTAGGCGGTGTAGGAGGAGCGGGTGTGGTCCGTCCAGCCGCCGAAGATCACCACGTGGGAGCCCCGCTGCGGGTCCTCGGGGTTGTGGAAGAGCAGGATGTCGCCGGGCCCCAGCTCGTCCTTGGTGATCCGCACCCCGTACTGGCCGAGGGTGCCGGTCCACTCGTTGCCCGGGAGGTTCCAGGCCATGGAGACGAAGCCCGAGCAGTCCTGCCGGTACCCGTCCCACCAGAACCGGGTCATGCTGTACGGCACCTTCGCCGCGACCCAGGTCCTGGCCCGCCGGATGATCTCCGCCCGGGTGGTCGCGGGCGCCTCGGCCGGGACGGCCGGCTGGGCGGGCTTTCCGCCGGGGCCGTGCAGCGGAGCCTTGCCGCCCTGCGGGGTCTGAGGCTCGTCACCCGCGGGAACGCCGGGGCGCTGGAGGGCGTGCGGGGCGGCGACGGCGGGCGCCGGCTGTCCGGCGGCCAGGGCGGCGGAGGCCGCGGTGGCGACGGCCAGGGCACGGGACGTGACGGGGCGGCCCCCGGAAGGGGGCGGGAGGGCGCGGCGCCGGGCGGCGCAGCCGGGGCAGTCGCAGTCGCGCGGGGGATCGAGTTCCCTGAAAACCGGAGTCTCCATGCGATTCCCCTCACACTCCTGGTGGAATTGTCCACGCTTGTGCACGTTGATCAGTTTCACAACTGTCGTCGGGGCGCGCATGTTGACGGTCCGAATGATGTACGGCGACGCCGGGGCGCCCGCCGGGCCGCCGCCCCGGCCCCCTCCGGTGGTCGGGAGCACCCTCGGAGGTCATGTAGAGTTAACGATGTCAGCAGGCGCCGCTAGCTCAGTTGGTTAGAGCAGCTGACTCTTAATCAGCGGGTCCGGGGTTCGAGTCCCTGGCGGCGCACAGACGGAGAAAGGCCCCTCGCGAAAGCGGGGGGCCTTCTCGCTGCCCAGGCCGGCTCGTATCGATTCGCACACGGAATCGAAGCACATACGTGCATAACTGGTCACAAGCGCACCAGCAGGCGCCCACTTGTGCCCTAATGAGCGCGTATAGCCGGTAAATACCGTGTATCGCGTCTTGCGATCATGCTGAACGGCGTAGAACCCTGACTCTCAAGAGGCTGCGGACACGCGCCAATCGGGGGGCACGGAACCGGTTGCCGGCATGTGACGGGGAGAAGGGGGCCCCGGTTCACGAAGCGGCGCCGAGGGGGGCATCATGCAACCGGAAGCGCGCAGTTCCATGTCTATAGGGTGTGGACCACGTGGTGACTGCCGCGCACCACTGACACGTCCGTGAAGGCCGAGGGGGACCGGACCGGGCGAAGGAACCGACAGACACGCGATGACCCGCGTGTGGGGGGATGACTCATGACGTCGACGCCGACGGGCGCCCGGCAGGACTTCGACCCGTCACAGACCACCCAGCTCAGGGTGCCGGGGCACCGGATGAGCACCACGGGGACCTTCCGCCGGATCAAGAAGACGCTGCCGAAGTACGACTACGAGCACTACAGCCGGCTGGCCGGGCCCCTCACCCAGCCCGATCCGAACAAGCCGTACAAGGTGCAGTACCGCTCCCTGATCTCCCAGGAGCCGCACCGCATACGGGTCGCCCTGATGCTGATGGCGGCGCCGGTCCTGTCGCTGGTCCTGCTGTTCTGGCTGCTCCAGCCGGAGCACTGGACCGAGCGCGACTACCCGGCGTACGACTTCCTGCCGGCCCTCGACGTCGTGATGCTGGTCTCGATCGGTCTGATCGAGTTCTTCCGCTGCATGAACGTGCTGTCCAACGCGCACGCCACGCTGGTCGCCCGCGACCCGGTCCCGGTGGTCCCGGAGACCGGCACCCGGGTCGCCTTCCTCACCTCCTTCGTGCCCGGCAAGGAGCCGCTGGAGATGGTGACGAAGACCCTGGAGGCGGCGGTGAGGATCCGCCACCGGGGCGTGATGCACGTGTGGCTGCTCGACGAGGGCGACGACCCGGAGGTCAAGGAGGTCTGCGCCCGGCTCGGCGTGCGCCACTTCTCCCGCAAGGGCATCGCCAAGTGGAACCAGGCCAAGGGACCGCACCGGGCCAAGACGAAGCACGGCAACTACAACGCCTGGCTCGACGCGCACGGCGACGACTACGACTTCTTCGCCTCCGTCGACACCGACCACGTACCGCTGCCGAACTACCTGGAGCGGATGCTCGGCTTCTTCCGCGACCCGGACGTCGGCTTCGTCATCGGCCCGCAGGTCTACGGCAACTACGACAACTTCGTCACCAAGGCCGCCGAGTCGCAGCAGTTCCTCTTCCACGCGCTGATCCAGCGGGCCGGCAACAAGTACGGCGCGCCCATGTTCGTCGGCACCTCCAACGCGGTCCGCATCAGGGCGCTCAAGCAGATCGGCGGCCTGTACGACTCGATCACCGAGGACATGGCGACCGGTTTCGAGATCCACCGCCACGAGAACCCGGCCACGGGCAACAAGTGGCGCTCGGTGTACACCCCGGACGTGCTCGCCGTCGGCGAGGGCCCCAGCGCCTGGACGGACTTCTTCACCCAGCAGATGCGCTGGTCGCGCGGAACGTACGAGACGATCCTCAAGCAGTACTGGAAGGGCTGGTACTCGCTGCCGCCGAGCAAGCTCTTCAACTACACGATGATGATCATCTTCTATCCGATGTCGGCCCTGAACTGGATCCTGGCGGCGCTGAGCTGCGCGCTGTTCCTGGGCCTGGGCGCCTCGGGTGTGAACATCGACCCCACCGTGTGGCTGATGCTCTACGGCAACGCCTCCGCGCTCCAGATCGGCCTGTACATCTGGAACCGACGCCACAACGTCTCGCCGCACGAGCCGGAGGGCTCCGGTGGTGTGGCCGGCATGGTCATGTCCGCCCTGTCCGCGCCGCTCTACGCCAAGGCGCTGATCGACTCCGTCCTGCGCCGCAAGAGCAAGTTCGTGGTCACGCCCAAGGGCGACTCGGCCAGCCCGGACCGCTGGTTCGGCACCTTCCGGTACCACTGGTACTTCATCCTCATCTTCGCCGCGTCCATCACCGCCGGACTCGTCTTCGGCAACGCGCACCCCGCGATGATCATCTGGGCCACCTTCGCCCTGCTGATCACCGCCACCCCTGTCTTCGCGTGGCGGCACGGCCTGCGGCAGGAGAAGAAGCGGCCGGGCGCCCACGCCGCTGGATCCGCTCCGCCGGAGCGCGTGGACGCGGTCCCGGCCGCGGCGCCCTCGATGCCCGCGCAGTACTCTCCGCACGCCCCGCAGCAGCGGCCCGCCTGGGCCGACGCGCCCGGGAGCCCGGACGGGGGAACGGTCGGAGGGACCGACCAGACCATGCAGATCGCCCTTGGTGGACTTGGGGGACGTAAGGAATGAACGACCGTGCCGGCCGCCGCCGCGCCCGTCGACTCGCGATAGGCACGGCGGTGGTAGTCGCGCTGGCCGGGATGAACGGGCCGTGGCTCTACCGCTTCGGGACCGAGAAGTACCACCAGTACCAAATCAACAAACCCGAGTACAAAGCGGAGAACGGTCACTGGAAGATCGTCGAGTTCCCCGAGGAGTACCGGCAGAACACCATCCACGCGGCGCTGCTGCGCACCGGCAAGGTGCTGCTCGTCGCGGGGTCCGGCAACAACCAGGAGAACTTCGACGCGAAACGGTTCGACACCCGGATCTGGGACCCGGTCAAGGGCACCATCAAGAAGGTGCCGACGCCGAACGACCTGTTCTGCACCGGCCACACCCAGCTCGCCAACGGCAATCTGCTGATCGCGGGCGGCACCAAGCGGTACGAGAAGCTGAAGGGTGACGTCACCAAGGCCGGCGGCCTGATGATCGTCCACAACGAGAACCCGGACAAGCCGATCACGCTGCCCGCCGGCACCAAGTTCACCGGCAAGGCGAACGGCAAGACGTTCGTCTCCAAGGACCCGGTGCTGGTGCCGCGCGCGAAGAAGGTCTTCGACCCGGCGACGGGCAAGTTCCTGCGCAACGACCCCGGACTCGGCCGGATCTACGTCGAGGCGCAGAAGAGCGGCGCCGAGTACGAGACGGGCACCGAGGACAACTACCGCGTCCAGGGCCTGACCGGCGCCGACGCCCGCAACACCTACGGCATCGCGCAGAAGCTCGCCCTGGACAAGAAGGACTTCCAGGGCATCCGCGACGCCTACGAGTTCGATGCCGTCGCCGAGAAGTACATCAAGGTCGACCCGATGAAGGAGGCCCGCTGGTACCCGACGCTCACCACGCTGAGCGACGGCAGGATCCTCAGCGTCTCCGGGCTCGACGACATCGGCCAGCTGGTCCCGGGCAAGAACGAGGTCTACGACCCGAAGACCAAGAAGTGGACGTACACCGACAAGGTTCGCCAGTTCCCGACGTACCCGGCGCTGTTCCTGATGCAGAACGGAAAGATCTTCTACTCGGGTTCGAACGCGGGCTACGGGCCGGACGACGTCGGGCGGGACCCGGGCGTCTGGGACGTGGACACCAACAAGTTCACCAGGATTCCCGGGCTGAGCGACGCCGACCAGATGGAGACCTCCGGGACCGTGCTGCTGCCTCCGGCGCAGGACGAGAAGTACATGGTGATCGGCGGCGGTGGCGTCGGCGAGTCCAAGCTGTCCAGCGAGAAGACCCGGATCGTCGATCTGAAGGCGGACGATCCGCGGTTCGTGGACGGGCCGTCGCTGGACAAGGGGACGCGGTACCCGCAGGCGTCGGTCCTGCCGGACGACAGCGTGCTGGTGTCCGGCGGCTCGGAGGACTACCGGGGGCGCGGCGACTCCAACATCCTGGAGGCGCGGCTCTACCACCCGGACAGCAACACCTTCGACCGGGTCGCCGACCCCCTCGTGGGGCGGAACTACCACTCCGGGTCGATCCTGCTGCCGGACGGCTCGGTGATGTTCTTCGGCTCCGACTCGCTGTACGGGGACAAGGCGAACACCAAGCCGGGCACGTTCGAGCAGCGGATCGAGATCTACAAGCCGCCGTATCTGTTCCGGGGCTCACGGCCGTCGCTGTCCGGCGGACCGCAGACGATCGAGCGGGGCGGGTCGGGGACGTTCACCTCGCCGCAGGCGTCGTCGGTCAAGAAGGTGCGGTTGATCCGGCCGAGCGCCTCGACGCATGTCACCGATGTGGATCAGCGGTCGATCGCGCTGGACTTCACGACGTCCGGGGACAAGGTCACGGTGACCGTGCCGAAGAACCGGAACCTGGTGCAGGCCGGGTGGTACATGCTGTTCGTCGATGACGACCAGGGGACGCCTTCCGAGGCGCAGTGGGTTCGGGTTCCCTAGCGCCATGGGCGGCCGAAGGCCGGGTGTGGCTGGTCGCGCAGTTCCCCGCGCCCCTTCGGGACGCGGGGACTGCCGTTACTCGGACCCTTGCGCGAGCTTCAACGCGTACTCCGGCCACCACTCGCCCGCCTTCGGGCCGCCCTTGCATTCGCCGTCCGACTCGCCGGGTCGCTTGACCCAGAGGTAGGCGTCGACGAGGGGGTCGGCGGTCTTGGTGGTCGGGGTTTCGCCGAGGGCGCGGCCCGGCGGGTTGCACCAGCGCTCGCCGGGGTCACCGCCGGTGTAGGGGCCGTTGCCGTTGCGGCTGGTGTCGATGACGAACGGCTTGTCGCCCACCTTCGCGGAGAGCTGCTTGCCGTAGGCGATGGAGTCCTCGGTGGAGTAGAAGTTGGAGACGTTCACCGAGAAGCCGTCGGCCCGGGCGATGCCCGCCCACTGGAGGGGCTCGAAGATCTGGTCGGGGTGGCCCCAGCCGGCGTTGCCCGCGTCCAGGTAGACCTTGGTCGCCTTGAGCGACTTCAGCTTGCCGATGGCGTACTTGAGGAGGTCGTAGCGCTCCTCGTGGTACTCGTCCGGGGTGCAGCCGTCCACCAGGTGCAGGATCGCGTCCGGCTCCAGGACGACCGTGGCGGGGCGGTCGCCGATGCCCTCGGCGACCCCGTCGATCCAGGCCCGGTAGGCGTTGCCGTCGGCGGCGCCGCCGCCCGAGTACTGGCCGCAGTCGCGGTGCGGGATGTTGTAGAGGACGAGCAGGGCCGTGCGGTCGGCCTTCGCGGCGGCCTCGGTGAAGCCGCGGGCCTGCTCCTCGGGGTTCTCCGGGCTGATCCACTCGCCGGTCGGCTGCTGCGCGATCTTGCGGATCTGCTCGGCCTCGGCCTCCTTGCCCCCCTCGTCGTAGGCGGCGACCTGCTCGGCCGCCTTGCCGTCCGGGTTGACCCAGAACGGGGCCCGGTTCTTGGGCTGCTGGGCGATACCGGCCCCGGCGTCACCCGGTTTCGGCTCGTCCTTGTCGCCGGAGGAGCATCCCGCGATCAGCAGTGCCGCCCCCAGCACCACCGCGCTCGCCCGTACTCCGGCCGCCCCCCTGCTGCCGAACATCCCACTCCCCCTCGGTGCACTGTGCCAGGGCTCAATCCTGACACAGGCCGGCGAGGCGGGTCAGAGGCCCGTACCCGTGAGGTAGGCCGAGACGATCACGTTGGCGGTGTAGCTGCGGCTGGCCTGGTCGAAGCTGCCGCCGCAGGTGATGAGCCGCAGTTCGGCACGGCCCTCCTGGCGCGGCCCGTAGGCCTGCCGGGCGTCGAAGCGGTCGCGGGTGAGGACCTGGATGTCGTCGACCGTGAACTCGGCGACCTTGCCGTCGTCGCGGATGACGCGGATCGTCTGCCCGGCGCGCAGCGCGCTGAGCTTGTAGAAGACGGCCGGCCGGGTCTCGGTGTCGACGTGCCCGACGAGCAGCGCGGTGCCGGCCGCGCCGGGAGCGGCACCGGCCGCGTACCAGCCGACGACGCCCGGCTGATCGTACGGTGGCGGGTCGACGGCGCCCCGGCCGTCGAGGCCGCGGGCCACCACCGGGGCCTGGATGCCGAGCCCGGGGATGTCGAGGCGCTGGGGCAGCGCCGCGCCGAGCGGGCTGCGGGCGGGGGGCAGCCGGACGTCGGGGGGACGTCCGACCGCCGCCATGTCGCCGGTCTTCGGACCGGATATGCCGTGCCGTACGTCGGTCACCTCACGGCCCCACAGCCACAGCCCGAGCAGCAGTACCGCCCAGGCCACGCCGGTGAGCAGCCGTCCGGTGCCGGCGGAGTGTTCCCGTTCGGACATGGGTCAGCCCGTCCTGCGGCTCCGGCGGGCGCCGCGGGTCGCGACGACCACGGCGGCGCCGGCCGCGAGGAGCAGCCCGGTGACCGCCTGGGCGACGCCCGGGCCGGTGCTGCTGGTCTCCACGGCCGCGAGGTGCGCGGTGCCGCCGCCGCCCGCGCGGACCGGGGCGGTCGGCGAGGCCGGTGCCGTCGGGGTGGCCGGTGCGGTCGGGGTGGCCGAGCCGTCGGTGCCTCCGGTGCCGACGGTGAGGACGGCCTTCAGGGATGTGTCGCCGCAGGTGACCCTGACGTCGTACGGCCCGGGGCGGGCCGTGGAGCGGACCTTGGTCTCCCCGCCGAGGATGCCGCCGCCGGTGGGGGTGAGCCGGGCGTCGGAGACGAACGCGTCCGAGGCGGCGGTGCCGGTCTTGCCGGTGCACCCGGTCACCCGGAGCGCGATGTCGCCGCCGGGCGCCGGGGACGACGGGCTGACCTGCACACCGCCGCCGTCCGCCGCGTGGGCCGCCGCCGGTGTGAGAACGGCGGCGACGGCCAGGACCCCGGTACTGAGAGTGAGTCGCAGTGAACCCATCGTAGAACCTCCAGACATCTGGAGACTCCCCCGCGCGGCCCCCTCCCGCATCCTCGGAGGGGTCCGGACTGCTCCGAACGGGTGTCGTTCGCCCCACGGGTGGTTTACCGGGGCGGCGCCGGAGCCCTAGATCCAGTCCACGAGGTCCGCGATCGAGTCGACGACCTTCGACGGGCGGTACGGGAAGTCCTCGACCCGCTCGGGCCGGGTCAGGCCGGTGAGGACCAGGAAGGTCTGCATGCCGGCCTCGATGCCGGCCAGGACGTCGGTGTCCATCCGGTCGCCGATCATGGCGCTGGTCTCGGAGTGGGCGCCGATCGCGTTGAGGCCGGTGCGCATCATCAGCGGGTTGGGCTTGCCCGCGAAGTACGGCTTGCGGCCGGTCGCCTTGGTGATCAGCGCGGCGACCGCGCCGGTGGCGGGCAGCGGGCCCTCGGTGGACGGGCCGGTCTCGTCCGGGTTGGTGCAGATGAACCGGGCGCCGCCGTTGATCAGCCGGACCGCCTTGGTCATGGCCTCGAAGGAGTAGGTGCGGGTCTCGCCGAGGACGACGTAGTCGGGGTCGTGGTCGGTGAGGATGTAGCCGATGTCGTGCAGCGCGGTGGTCAGGCCCGCCTCGCCGAGGACGTAGGCGGAGCCGCCGGGGCGCTGGTCGTCGAGGAACTTGGCGGTGGCGAGGGCCGAGGTCCAGATGTTCTCGATCGGCACCTGCAGGCCCATGCGGTTCAGCCGGGCGTGCAGATCACGCGGGGTGTAGATCGAGTTGTTGGTGAGGACGAGGAACGGCTTGCCGGACTCGCGGAGCTTCTTGATGAAGGCGTCGGCGCCGGGGATCGGTACGCCCTCGTGGATCAGTACCCCGTCCATGTCGGTGAGCCACGACTCGATGGGCCTGCGGTCTGCCATGTGCTTGCAACTCCTGCGTACGTGCGGGCTGTGCTGGGGCGCCGGAACCACGGCGTACCGACGCCCCCAGACTAGTCAGGAGGCGGCGATCCTGACCCCGTCGATCACCCAGTACCAGGTGCCGAGCCGGTGTAACGGAACCGGAAGCTCACACAGGAGGGGCGCCGGCGGGGCACCCTCGGCGGGCGCCCCGGTGGCGCGGGCTCCTCAGGGGCGCCTGCGGCTGCCGAGCAGAGCCGCGCCGGAGAGCAGCAGCAGCGCGGTGGCGGCGAGGGCGCCACGGGCGAGCGGGGACAGACCGGTGGCGGCGAGTTCGCCGGGACGGCCGGGGAGCGGGGCGGTGTCGCGCCGCCCGGGGGGTGCGGTGGCTGAGGGCTGCGTCCCGGTCCCCGCGTCGGGGTCGGGGACCGGGACCGGGACCGGGGCGGTGGTGGTGCGGGTGCCGCTGTCGCTGCCGGTGTCGCTGTCGCTGTCGCTGTCGGTGCCGGTACCGGAGTCGGAGCCGGTGCCGGTGTCGGTCCCGGGGGCGGTGGGGTGGTCCGGGTCGGAATCGATGGCGAAGCGGTAGTCGTTCGACTGCCCGACCCAGTCCCCGTCGTCGTCCCGGCGCTGGACGACCGCCGCGGTGGCGGTGACCCGGTTGGGCGCGGCGTCGGAGGTGACGGCGAGGCGCACCTTGACGCTGAGGGTCTGGCCCGGGCCGACCGTGAAGCCGGGGAAGCCGTCGTCGAAGGCGCCGACCAGCTCGTCCCGGTCGGTGGCCGCGAAGCGGACGGGGTGCGGCTGGGCGCGGGTGCCGTCGTAGAACTCCAGGAGGGGCTGCGAGGGTGTCAGCGCCCGCTTCTCGTCGACGAGGACGACCACCGGGTGGATGCCGGTGCAGGGCCGGTCGGTGGTGTTGGTCAGATCGAGATACCAGGTGCCGTAACCGCCGCCGGCCGCGTAGCTGCCGGGCCCGCCGTGGATGCGGGTGGTGAGGGGGAACGCACGGGCGTCGGGGGCGGCACACGCCGGGGCGGCCGTCGGGTCCGCGTGCGCCGGGGCCGGGACGGCGAGCAGGACGGCGGCTGCTGCGAGGCAGCAAGGGGCGGCTGCGCGGCGGGGCGGTCTCGGAAACAGTCGCATGAACACATGACCATGCCGGGCGGGGGCGAGGGGGGCGGGGCGACGCTCCGGACGGGGCGGGAAGTGCGCTCGATCAGCGCAGGGGCCGGTCCGTGAGGGTGGGCGGGCGGACGGGTCGCGGCGCGGGGGACGTCTGCGGTGCAGCGGGGCCCTGGGGGCGGGCGGACGGTCATGGCGCAGAGGGTGTCCACGGTGCAGGAGGTCCGTGGGGGTGGGCGGTCCGGTCTTGGTGCCGGGCGGCTTCCGTGGGTGCGGGCGGTCCGGTACGTGGCGCAGGGGCCGTCCGCGAGTGCCGTGCCGGCCCTGGCGCGGGGGGCCGTCCTCGGCGCAGGGGCCGTCCCCCGGTGCAGGGGCCCGCGGGTGCGGCATCGGCGGACCTCGACGACGGGGGTGGTGCAGGGGGGCGTCCCGCTGCGGGGTGTCTCGACTCGTCGTACGAACCAGCCCGTCCGGCGTTCGAGGTCGAGGCCCGTTCAGGGCCGAAGCGGGGCCCGGGGGCGGGGGCCCGGGGCGGCGGCCCCCGGAGTCGGCGCTCACCGTGCCACGGTCTCGGCGCCCGCGCTCACCCAGCCGCAGCCCCCGGAGTCGGAGTCCGCCCGAACAGCGGAGCCAGCAGCAGCTGCGCCGCACCCTCCGCCACCCCCCGCTCACCGCCGGGGGCAACCCGTACGGGCACCGTCTCGGCACCCTCCCGCCGGGCGCGGTCGGCGAGGACGCCGGCAACCCCGCGTACGAACGCGTCCGGCGCGGTGGCGACCGTACGGCCACCGAGCAGCACGAGGTCGATGTCCAGCAGCCCGACGAGGTTCGCGGCGCCCGCGCCGAGCACGCGCGCGGCCTCGTCGAGGTCACCGCCCGCGACGGCGGCCAGGCACAGGGCCTCGATGCAGCCACGCCCGCCACAGGTGCAGTCGGGGCCGTCGAGTTGGATGACCTGGTGCCCGAACTCCCCGGCGCCGGTCCGCGCGCCCCGGTGCACGGCGCCGCCGAGCACCAGCCCGGCGCCGAGCCCCGTACCGAGGTGGAGGTAGGCGAAGGACCCCACGGCCCGGCCGACGTCCTCCCCCACCGCGAGGCCGAGCGCCGCCGCGTTGGTGTCCTTGTCGACGACGACCGGCATGCCGAGCCGCCGGGCGAGCGCGTCCCGCAGCGGGAAGCCGTCCCACTCGGGGAACCCGGTGACGCGGTGCAGTACGCCGCGCGCGTGGTCGAGCGGGCCGGGCAGGGCGACACCGACCCCGAGCACGCTCTGGGCTCCGGCGGCGCCGGTGACCGCACCCGTGACCGCACCAGTGACCGCACCCGTCACCGCATACGCGACCACCCCCCTCACCTCCCGGGCGACGGCCGCGACGACGGCGTCCGCGCCCGCCCCCAGGTCCAGCGGCGCCCGCCGCTCCGCCACCACCGCGCCGGTGAGATCCACCAGCACGGTCCGCAGTTCGTCCCGGTCCAGGTGGGCTCCGACGGCGTGGCCCGCGCCCGGTACCAGCCGCAGGACGGTGCGCGGCTTGCCGCCGGTGGAGGCGCGGCGGCCCGCCTCGGCGGCGAGCCCGTCGGCCCGCAGCCGGGCGGTGATCTTGCTGACGGCCTGCGGGGTGAGTCCGGTGCGCTCGGCCAGCTCCAGCCGGCTGATGCCCTCCTCGCCGGCGGTGCGCAGCAGGTCGAGGACGAGCGCGGTGTTGTGGCTGCGCAGGGCCAGCACATTCGCCCCCTCGGGCCCCTCGTTCGTCCTGCTCACGGCACCCGCGTTCGTCCTGTTCACGCCACCATTCTGCCTCGCGCTTGCACTTTGGCAACAGCGTTGCGAAAGTGGACGCATGACGACTGGCACGACAGGCACGACACGCACCCCAAGGACACCGGGCACCCCCCTCCGCGTGGGCCTCATCGGCTACGGCCTCGCGGGATCCGTCTTCCACGCCCCGCTGATCGCCACCACCGAGGGCCTCGCCCTCGACACGGTGGTCACCGGCAACCCGGAGCGGCAGGAACAGGCCCGCGCAGAGCACCCCGGCGTGCGGATCGCCGCCACGCCGGACGAGCTGTTCGACCGCGCCGGCGAACTCGACCTGATCGTCATCGCGTCCCCGAACAAGACGCACGTCCCGCTCGCGACCGCCGCCCTCAAGGCCGGTCTGCCGGTCGTCGTGGACAAGCCGGTGGCGGGCACCGCCGCCGAGGCGCGCGAGCTGGCGGCCCTGGCCGCCGACCGCGGACTGCTGCTGTCGGTCTTCCAGAACCGCCGCTGGGACAACGACTTCCTGACCCTGCGCAAGCTGCTCGCCGAGGGCGAACTGGGCGACGTGTGGCGCTTCGAGTCCCGCTTCGAGCGGTGGCGCCCGCAGCCGAAGGGCGGCTGGCGGGAGTCCGGCGACCCCGCAGAGGTCGGAGGTCTGCTGTACGACCTCGGCAGCCATGTCGTCGACCAGGCGCTCGTCCTCTTCGGCCCCGCGACCCAGGTGTACGCCGAGGCGGACATCCGCCGGACGGGCGCGGAGACCGACGACGACACGTTCATCGCGCTGACACACGCCAGCGGGGTCCGCTCCCACCTGTACGTCTCGGCCACCACCGCCCAGCTCGGCCCGCGCTTCCGGGTGCTGGGCTCGCGGGCGGGATACGTCAAGTACGGCCTGGACCCGCAGGAGGCGGCCCTGCGCGAGGGCCGGCGCCCCGGGAACGGAGGCGGGAACGGGGCCGGGGACCGGACCGGCGGGAACGGGGCCGGGGACGGCTGGGGTACCGAGCCGGAGGACCTGTGGGGCCGGGTCGGATCCGGCGAGTCCCCGGTGACCGGCGGCGGCCGGCCCGAGCCCACGCTGCCGGGCGACTACCCGGCCTATTACGCGGCGGTGGCCCGCGCCCTGCTGGAGGATGGTCCCAACCCGGTGACCGCGCTGGAGGCGGCCGCCGCCCTCGACGTACTGGAAGCGGCCCGCCGTTCGGCCCGAGACGGAGTGACGGTGACCCTGTGACGCACCCGCAGAAGCACACCCCGCACGCCCCCGCCATGACCCCGAAGATCGCCCCCGAACTGACCCCCAGCATCGCCGAGCTGGAGGCCCAGGAACGCCGTCTGGTCTTCCGCCAGTTCACCCACGACGACGCCTGGGAGCTGGGCTCCCTCCTGGTCCGGCTGGCCCGGGAGCGCCAGGCCCCGGTCGCGATCGACATCCACCGCGCCGGCCAGCAGCTGTTCCACGCCGCGCTGCCCGGCTCCACCCCCGACAACGACGCCTGGATCTCCCGCAAGCGCCGGGTGGTGGAGCGCTACGGCTCGGCCTCGTACCTGGTGGGCGCCCGCTTCCGGGCCAAGGGCACCACGTTCGAGGACTCCTCCCGCCTCGACCCGGACGTGTACGCGGCGCACGGTGGCTCCTTCCCGATCACCGTCGAGGGCGTCGGCGTGATCGGGGCGGTCACGGTCTCCGGCCTGCCGCAGTTGCAGGACCACCGGTTCGTGGTGGAGGCGCTGGAGGAGTTCCTGAAGATCTGAGGACGCCTCACCAGGACCGAAGGAAACGGGAATTACCCAGGCGATCCCTCCGGTTGCCACAGCTGTAACCGCTGTGGCACGCCGGAGGGATCACCCGTATGAGCACGCTCCTCAAGGACGACATGGGCCGGTACGGCATCTGGAGCATCGGCCTGCGCTCGGAGGACCCGGCACAGGCCGGTGAACGGGCCGAGGCGGCGGCCGAGTTGGAGGAGCTGGGCTTCGGCGCCGTATGGCTGGGCGGCAACAGCGCCGCGCGGCACGCCGCCCCGCTGCTGGCGGCCACCTCCGCGCTCACCGTCGGCACCAGCATCCAGAGCATCTGGCAGTACGAGGCCGCCGAGAGCGCGGCCTCCTTCGCCGGACTGGACGCGGCGCACCCGGGCCGCTTCGTCCTGGGCCTCGGGGTGAGCCACGCCAAGCTGGCGGCCCAGTACCGGCGGCCGTACTCGGCGCTGGTCGGCTACCTTGACGCGCTGGACGAGGCGGGCGTACCGGCGGACCGCCGGGTCCTCGCGGCGCTCGGCCCGAAGACCCTGGAGCTGTCCCGCGACCGGGCGGCGGGGGCGATCCCCTACCTGGTGACGCCGGAGCACACGGCGCGGGCACGGGAGGTCCTGGGCGACGGCGCGCTGCTGGCGCCGGAACTGAAGGTGATCCTGGAGACGGACCCCGACCGGGCCCGCGCCGCGGCCCGCGAAGTCCTGGCCAACCCGTACCTCTCCCTCCCCAACTACACCAAGAACTTCCTCAGCCTCGGCTTCACCGAGGACGACCTGGCGAACGGCGGCAGCGACCGTCTGGTGGACGCGGTGT
This sequence comes from Streptomyces sp., assembly GCF_035645055.1. Taxonomy (GTDB): domain Bacteria; phylum Actinomycetota; class Actinomycetes; order Streptomycetales; family Streptomycetaceae; genus Streptomyces. The sequence continues at coordinate 87,976 of NZ_DASQNH010000098.1, forward strand.
TCGCCTGGGGCGACGAGAAGCAGATCCGCGCCCGGATCGACACCTACGTCGAGGCGGGCGCGGACCACGTGGCGCTCCAGGTGGTGGGCGGACGGGACCGGGACACCCTGCCGAGGGACGCGTGGAGGAAGCTGGCGTCTCTTCTCGGGTGAATGAAATCCCTCGAGGGGCGTGGGGAACGGCGCGAGCAACCACGACACACCCGCAGCCGCCGGCGAACCGCAGCCACCCCGCCCCTCGGACGCCCCCCTTACGCCCTCTTACGCCCCCTTACGCCCCCTTCAGCTCCTGCCGCTGCCGCCCCAGCCCGTCGATCTCCAGCTCGACCACGTCACCGGGCCGGAGATAGGGCTTGGGCTCGGGCTGCCCGAAGGCGACCCCGGCGGGCGTACCGGTGTTGATGACATCACCGGGGTACAGCGTCATGAAGTGCGACAGATACCGCACGACCTCCCCCACCGGGAAGATCTGCTCCGCCGTGCTCCCGTCCTGCTTCAGCTCCCCGTTCACCCACAGCTTCAGCCCCAGCTTCTGTGGGTCCGGCACCTCGTCCGCCGTCACCAGCCACGGACCGAGCGGGTTGAACGTCTCGCAGTTCTTGCCCTTGTCCCAGGTGCCGCCGCGGTCCATCTGGTACTCCCGCTCGGACACGTCGTGCGCCACCGTGTACCCGGCGACATGCGCGAGCGCGTCCTCCGCGGAGTCCAGATAGCGGGCCGTACGCCCGATGACGACGGCCAGTTCGACCTCCCAGTCGGTCTTCACCGACCCGCGCGGCACCAGCACGGTGTCGTTCGGCCCGACCACGGTGTCCGCGGCCTTCAGGAAGACGACCGGCTCGGCCGGCGGCCGGGCGCCGGTCTCGCGCGCGTGGTCGTGGTAGTTCAGCCCGATGCACACGACCTTGCCGATCCGGCCGAGCGGCGCCCCGGTCCGCACCCCGGCCGCGTCGAGCACGGGCAGTTCCCCGGCCTCGGCGGCGGCCCGTACGCGGGCCATGGCCGCGTCGTCGGCGAGCAGCGCCCCGTCGATGTCCGGCACGACACCCGACAGGTCCCGCAGGTTCCCGTCGGCGTCGATCAGCGCGGGCCGCTCGGCCCCGGCCGTACCGACTCGCAGCAGCTTCATTCACCATCTCCCTCGATCGCGGCGGCCCGCCGAGGCGACGACCCGGGTGCGGCGGGCCACGGCCATCGGAGGACTGGTCGATCGTCCAAGGTGCGGGTCCAGTCCGCAATACCCCGTTCACGTACTGGACCCGCGGTGGCCCAGGGCCCCGGCGCGACTCACCGGTAGAGCACGGCCCGCTCCACGGCACTCCACGTCGTACTGGTCACCACGTACAGCGCGGCGGCCAGCGGCACGACGGCGACGGTGATCAGCGTGAAGAAGGACATGAACGGCATGACCTTGGTGACGGCCCCCATCCCGGGCACCGGCTGCCCGTCGTCCGTGACCGGCACCATGGGGTTGGCGGCCGTCATGATCTTCGTACGCCGGTAGTTGAAGGCGGCGACGGCGGCTACGAGGACGAACAGCACGATGTACACCAGCCCCGCGTCGCCGAGGAGACCACCGCCCCCGGCCAGGGCGTCCAGCCAGCGGTCACCGAGCGGCGCGCCGAGCAGCTGGTGCCCGAGCAGCTCATTGGCCTCGCCGCCGATCGTCCGGCTGGAGAACAGGTGGTAGAGGAGGAAGAAGGCGGGCAACTGGAGCACCCCGGGCAGGCACCCGGCGAGCGGTGACACCTTCTCCTTCTGGTGCAACTCCAGCACGGCCCGCTGCATGCGCTCGGGGTCCCTGCGGTACTTCTCGCGCAGCTCGGCGATCCGCGGCTGCAGCCGGGTCCGCGCCTTCTGCCCGCGTGCGGCGGCCCGGGACAGCGGGTGCACGAGCAGCCGCACGAACGCGGTGAACAGGACGATCGCGGCGGCGGCCGCGGACCCGTGGAAGAGCGGGTGGAGCAGATCGGCCAGATGCCCGACCAGGTTGGCGAAAACGGACATGGGTGAGTGACCCTCCGGGGTCTCGTCGTGCCGTGACAGGGGAGGCGGCATGACGACCCGCGCGGGATCACCAGAGGAAGACGCTGCTGGATGCCCTACGCGAAGGTCGCCGGGAGGGCACGCCCGGGCGCTCGGGGACGCGTACGCCCCCGGGCGTCGGGATCACGTTGCGGCAGAAAGGCCGTACGGCGGTCTCGGTCCCGGATCGCCGTCCGCACCCGAGTCCGCGGCACGGCGGGCGCGCAGCGCGCGGCGATCAGCGAGCAGACGGCCAGCGCGGCCCCGGCCGCGGCGGTCGCGGCCAGCGCGACGGTCGCGGAGAGGCCGCCGGCGTCGAGCAGGACGACCTCGAGGAAGAGGACGAGCAGCAGCGCGGCGGGGCGCAGCCTGGCCCAGGCCTGGAACATCGGCGGCTCCTCCTCTCCCACTCGGACACGCGCAGAGACATGTACACAAACGTGCGCGCAGACAAGCGCGCAGACACGTACACAGACATGCGCACAGACCCGTGTACGTAAGAACGTTATGAACGGTTATACCGCAGGAACTTCGTACACCGGTTTGAGAAAGGCCTGTCCGAACTCTCGACACGGACACCCGGGAGCCCCGATGCTTCCTGACGCGGCGCGGAAGCGCTCCCGCTAGTGACATGCACACGCCATTCCCCAGGAGAGGCGGAACAGGACCATGATCCGACGCAGGACACTGCTCACGGCCACGGGCGGCGCGCTCCTCGGCAGCGCCCTCGTCCCGGCGGGCACGGCACACGCGGACGCGACGATCGCCGTGAACCCCGGCACGACGTACGGCGCCTGGGAGGGCTGGGGCACCTCCCTGGCCTGGTGGGCCAACGTCTTCGGCGCCCGCGACGACTTCGCCGACCTCTTCTTCACCACGAAAGCGGTGCCCTACGGCGGTCGCACCCTTCCCGGCCTGGGCCTGAACATCGCCCGCTACAACCTGGGCGCGTGCAGCTGGAACACGGTGAACGGCGAGTCCATGGTCGAATCGCCGAACATCCCCGCCTTCAAGCAGATCGAGGGCTTCTGGCAGGACTGGCGGAACGAGGACCCGGCGTCCTCCGCCTGGGACTGGACGGCGGACGCCAACCAGCGCGCGATGCTGGTGAAGGCGACCCAGCGAGGCGCGGTCTCGGAACTCTTCGCGAACTCCCCGATGTGGTGGATGTGCTCCAACCACAACCCCTCGGGCGCCGCGAACGGCGGCAACAACCTCCAGACGTGGAACTACCGCCAGCACGCCGCCCACCTGGCGGCGGTCGCCGCACGCGCGAGGTCGGACTGGGGCGTGTCCTTCGCCACCGTCGACCCCTTCAACGAACCGGCGTCGACCTGGTGGACGGCGACGGGCACGCAGGAGGGCTGCCACATGGACCCGTCGGTCCAGGCAGCCGTACTCCCCCACCTGCGCGCCGAACTGGACAAGCGCGGCCTGACGGGCATCCGTATCGCGGCGTCCGACGAGACGAACTACGACACGGCCCGCGCCACCTGGTCCTCCTTCGGATCGTCGACGAAGGCCCTGGTCGCGCAGGTGAACGTGCACGGCTACCAGGGCGCGGGCGGCCGCCGCGACCTCCTCCACACCGACGTGGTGACCGCATCCGGCAAGAAGCTGTGGAACTCGGAGACGGGCGACAGCGACGGCACCGGCCTGACCATGGCCCGGAACCTCTGCTACGACTTCCGCTGGCTGCACCCCACGGCGTGGTGCTACTGGCAGGTCATGGACCCGACAGCGGGCTGGGCGATGATCGCGTACGACCCGGCCACCTTGCAGCCCACCACCATCCAGCCGAAGTACTACGTGATGGCCCAGTTCAGCCGCCACATCCGCCCCGGCATGACGATCCTGGACACGGGTGTGAGCTACGCGGTGGCGGCCCTGGACCGCACGGCGCGCCGCCTGGTGATAGTGGCCGTGAACACGGCGACAACGCCGCAGACCCTCACGTTCGACCTCTCCCGCTTCACGACGGTGACGGGCGGGACGGGCGGCCTGGTCCCCCGCTGGAACACGGTGACGGGCGGCGGTGACCAGTACCGGGCGTACTCGGACCTCCGCCTGACCGGAAAGTCGGTGAGCGTGCCGTTCGCGGCGGGGGCGGTGCAGACCCTGCAGGTCGACGGAGTGACGATCTAGGCCGGCGGCTCTCGGCGGGCCGGTCGAGCCGACATCCGGTCGAGCCGACGTCCGGCCGGCGCCCGGTCGAGCCGACATCCGGTGGGCGTCGGGGGCGCCCGGGGCGTCCGGCGGGCTCCGGGGCGTTCGGTGGGCGTCCGGGGCGTTCGGTGGGCGTCCGGATACCTCACCCTTGTCAGCCGCGGGCAGTACGGTGTCCACCATGCGCCCCGACACGCCCGCCGAAAACGTCGACCACCACGCCGAAGCGGCCCGCCTGGAGCGAACCGCCGGCCTGTACCCCGAGGACGCCGAGGCCCTGCTCCTCCGTGCCGCGGCCCACCGGGAACTGGCCGGCGACCGCCCCACGGCGACAGCGCTCTACGACCGCCTGCTCTCCGGCCCGGCCGACCTGGAGAACCCCCACCTGATCCGCGCCCTCAAGGCCGCCAACCTGTGGGAGTACGGCCACGAGGCCGAGGCCCGCGCGATCATCGAGGGAATCCGGGTCGCCGCCCCCCGGGACCCGGCCCCCTGGGTGATCGTCGCGGAGGCCCTGGAGTCACACGACGAGCTGGAGACGGCGCAGCAAGCCCTCACGGAAGCGGCCACCCTGCTGGCGCCCCCGGGCACGGAGCCCGCCCCCTCCCTCCGCCCCCTCCTCGTCACCCGCCACCGCATCCGCCGCATGCAGGGCCTCCCCCATGACGACTGGGACACCCAGGCGGACACCCTCCACTCCCTCCCCGTCTCCCTGGACGAACTCCACGACCCGAAGCGGGTGTGGTCCCTGGGCTCGGAGAACCCGGCGGAACTGATGGCGGAGATCTCCCGCCTGCAAGCCGAACTCGGCGCGTACCGGGAGGCCCTGTCCCGCCCCTTCCCCGTCGCCATCCTCCACTGGCCGGCGGAGGAGCTGTCGGAACTCGTGCGGGAGTATCCCGGGCTCGCCGCGGAATACCCCTCCTACGAGGAACACCTGGCGACCATAGAGTCCGCCCTGCGCGAGCTGTCCGCCTCCGGCACCTCCAACCTCGGCATCGTCCACGGCACGGTCCCGTCCTACGAGGCCTTCGCCGCCTCGGAGGGCACGTCCCCGTCGGAGCCGACTCTCCTGCCGCAGTACGCGACGACGCTGGCTGCCCGGGGCAAAGCGGTCGCTTGGCCGCCGGAGCGGGGGGATGGGTGCTGGTGCGGGTCGGGGCGGGGGTATGGGGA
>NZ_DASQNH010000099.1:0-87482 GCF_035645055.1 Streptomyces sp.
CTGCTGGCCGCGGTCGTCATCGACTCGGTCTCCCGGCGCACCCAGCGGTCCGCGGGCCGCGGCTGACCGGCGCCTTCGAGCCGTCCCGTCCGGTGCCCGATCCGGAGCCCGGCCCGGAGTGTGACGAGGAACGCGGTGGCCGCCGCACACCGCCGCGAACGGAACACTAGACTCAACGGATCGGCACAGGCCCGTACGGCTCGACCAGCAAGGAGGCACGGGTGGCTCTGCTGACCCGCATCACGGGACCGCGCGATCTCGACCGGCTCAGCCCCGAACAGCTCGACCGGCTCGCTGGGGAGATCCGGACCTTCCTCGTCGACGCGGTCTCGAAGACCGGCGGTCATCTGGGGCCCAACCTGGGAGTGGTCGAGCTGACCATCGCCCTGCACCGGGTCTTCGACTCGCCCAAGGACAAGATCCTCTTCGACACCGGTCACCAGAGCTACGTGCACAAGCTGCTCACCGGGCGGCAGGACTTCTCGAAGCTGCGCGCCAAGGGCGGCCTCTCCGGCTACCCGTCACGGGCCGAGTCCGAGCACGACGTCATCGAGAACAGCCACGCCTCGACCGTACTGGGCTGGGCCGACGGCCTGGCCAAGGCCAACCAGGTGACGGGTCGCAAGGACCACGTCGTCGCGGTCATCGGCGACGGCGCGCTGACCGGCGGCATGGCCTGGGAGGCGCTGAACAACATCGCCGCCGCCAAGGACCGCCCCCTGGTGATCGTGGTCAACGACAACGAGCGCTCCTACGCGCCGACCATCGGCGGTCTGGCCAACCACCTGGCCACGCTGCGCACCACCGACGGCTACGAGCGCTTCCTGGCCCGCGGCAAGGAGATGCTCAACCGCACCCCGGTGGTCGGCAAGCCGCTGTACGAGACCCTGCACGGCGCCAAGAAGGGCCTGAAGGACGTCATCGCCCCGCAGGGGATGTTCGAGGACCTGGGCCTGAAGTACGTCGGCCCCATCGACGGCCACGACATAGCGGCCCTGGAGTCCGCCCTGGCCCGCGCCAAGCGCTTCAACGGCCCGGTCATCGTCCACTGCCTGACCGAGAAGGGCCGCGGCTACCAGCCCGCCGTCCAGGACGAGGCCGACCGCTTCCACGCCGTCGGCGTCATCCACCCCGACACGGGCCTGCCGGTGGCGGCCGCCGGCCTGGACTGGACCTCGGTCTTCGGCGAGGAGATGGTCAAGCTCGGCCACGAGCGCCCCGACATCGTCGCCATCACCGCCGCGATGCTCCAGCCGGTGGGCCTGCAGAAGTTCGCCGACACCTTCCCCGACCGCGTCTACGACGTGGGCATCGCCGAGCAGCACGGCGCGGTTTCGGCGGCCGGGCTCGCCACCGGCGGGCTGCACCCGGTCTTCGCGGTCTACGCCACCTTCCTCAACCGGGCCTTCGACCAGGTGCTGATGGACGTCGCCCTGCACAAGTGCGGGGTGACCTTCGTCCTGGACCGGGCCGGGGTCACCGGCAACGACGGCGCCTCCCACAACGGCATGTGGGACATGTCGATCCTCCAGGTCGTCCCCGGCCTGCGGATCGCCGCGCCGCGCGACGCCGACCAGTTGCGCGCCCAGCTCCGCGAGGCCGTCGAGGTGGAGGACGCCCCGACCGTCGTCCGCTTCTCCAAGGGCGCGGTCGGCCCGGCCGTCCCGGCGGTCGGCACCATCGGCGGCATGGACGTGCTGCGCGAGCCGGAGCTGGAGGAGGGCGAGCGGCCCGACGTGCTGCTGGTCTCCGTCGGCGCGCTGGCCCCGATGTGCCTGGAGGTCGCCGACCTCCTCGACCGGCAGGGCATCTCCACCACCGTGGTGGACCCGCGCTGGGTCAAGCCGGTCGACGAGGCCCTGCCGCCGCTGGCCGACCGGCACCGCGTCGTCGTCACCGTGGAGGACAACAGCCGGGTGGGCGGCGTCGGCTCCGCGATCTCCCAGGCGCTGCGGGACGCGGGCGTGGACGTGCCGCTGCGCGACTTCGGCATCCCGCCGAAGTTCCTGGACCACGCCTCCCGCGCCGAGGTGCTCGCCGAGATCGGGCTGACCGCGCCGGACATCGCCCGCCAGGTCACCGGCCTCGTCGCCAAGCTCGACGGCCGCTACGCCGACGAGGACACCGCGGAGGCCGCCCGCGACTGACGCCCGGTCCGGCCCGGCGCGGCACGGCGGGGAGCCCGCCGCGCCGGACCCCTCCCGCTCCCGGTGGGGCGGGAGGGCGGTCCGGATAGGTTGGGCCCATGCCGACCGCCGCTGAGCCGCCGCGATCCGTGGCCTCCCGGGCGACGCCGCCGACGACCGGACGGGTGCCGGGCCCCCGGGCCCGTCGGCAGGCCGGTGCCGTCGCCCACCGGCTGCTGTCCCGTCCCGCCGCGGGCCCCGGGCCGTTCTGGCCGCGGGTGCTGCCCGTGCTCCTGGTGCTGGCCGCCCTCACCCGCCTGCCGTCCTTCCTGCGCCCGGTGTGGAACCCCGACGAGGGCTTCCTCGCCACCCAGGCCCGGATGCTCGCGGACGGCGGCGTGCTCTACGACACCGTCGTGGACCGCAAGCCGCCGCTGCTGCCCTGGCTGTACCAGGGGGCGTTCGCCGTCTTCGGCGACGAGTCGCTGTGGCCGGTGAGGGCCGCGGCCGTCCTGGCGGTGGCGGCGACCGCCGCGCTGCTGGCCGCCACGGCCCGCCGCCGCTGGGGCGACCGGGCCGGGTGGACCGCCGGGGTGCTCCTCGTCCCGGTCTCGGTCGGCCTCAACCCCGAGGACGCCCAGGCGGCGAACTTCGAGGTCTTCATGCTGCCGTTCACGGCCGCCGCCGTCTGGTGCGCCGACCGCCGGCGCTGGGGCGCGGCCGGACTCGCGGTCGCCGGGGCCTTCCTGGTGAAGCAGACGGGCGGCGCCGTCCTGCTCCCCGCGGCGTACCTGCTGTGGCGGTCGGTGCCGCGCGGCCGGGAGCGGCGGGCCGCGCTCGCCCGGCTCGGCACCGGGTTCGCGCTCCCCGTCGCGGGCCTGGCCCTGGCCACCGGGTGGAGCCGCTTCCTCTTCTGGACGGTCACCGGCTCCGGCTCGTACGCCTCCTTCGGCGGCTCGGAACTGCACGTGCTCGGCCGGGGGCTGCTCAACACCGCCGTCCTGGCCGCGGGGTGCGCGGGGCTGCTGCTGCCGCTGGCGGCGGTGCTGCGCGGGCGGGTGCCGGGCCGGCGCCGCGTCCTCACGGCCGACCTGTGGGTCTGGCTGGCGGCGTCCGCGGTCGCCGTGCTCTCCGGCTTCCACTTCTTCGGGCACTACTACCTCCAGCTCCTGCCGCCGCTGGTCCTGCTGGGCACCGGGGCCCTGCACCTGCTGCCGGCCGCCCGGCTGCGCGCGGCGGCGCTGTGCTGCGCGCTGTCGTGCTCGGTGTTCCTGGGCTGGAGCGCCGTGGCGGACGGCGCCGGGCTGGACCACGCCCGGCGGGTGGCCGACGCCGCGCGCCGGCACACCGCGCCGGACGAGGAGGTGCTCATCTGGGGCATGCACCCGGAGAGCTACTGGCTGGCCGACCGCGCCCCGGCCAGCCGCTACCTCACCGCCGGTCTGCTCACCAACTTCAGCGGCGGCCGGGAGGGACACCGGGTGGGGGAGCGGTACGGCGTCGAGGGCGGCTGGCGGACCTTCCGCGCCGAACTGGCCGCCGATCCGCCCGAGGTGGTCATCGACGACTCGCGCGGCAAGCCGTACGCCCCGGCCCGGATGCCGACCCTGCGCGCCTTCCTGGCGGCGCACTACGAGCGCGCGGAGCGGGTGGACGGCGCGGTGGTCTACGTCCGGACGGACCGCACGGAGGACCACCGGGACCACCGGGACCACCCGGACCACCGGGGCCGCACGGGCCGCTGAGGGCGGGGCGGGCGCGTACGGCCGGTCAGCGGACCGAACGGGGCCCGGCCACCTCGGCGCCCAGCGCCGCCACCCGGGCGCGCAGCTCCCGGTCGGCGGTGACCACGACGCAGCGCCGCCCCCGTCCCTCGGCCGCCACCAGCTCCACGATCCGGTCGTCCCCGCTGCCCCCGGCGGCCACCACCCGCACCCCGGGCACGGAGGCCACCTCGCGCGCGGCGCCCTCCACGACCAGCACGACCTCCTCGTCCCCGCACCCGCCGTCCCGCTCGGCCCGCGCCGCGAGCCGGTCCCGCAGCCGCTCGGCCGCGCCGTGCCGGTCCCGCCACCAGCCGTCGGGCACCGAACCGACGACGTTGGCGGCGTCCACGACCAGAAGAGTGCGTTCGGACATGTCCCCCAGGGTGTCATGCAGACGGACGCGCACGGCGCGACGGCGCCCGCCCGCACGGGAGTGCGGACGGGCGCCGTGGAGAGGAAAGCCGGGACGTCGGGAAGGAGGGAAGCCGCCCTTACCGCGGGACGCTTGCCGCGCCCGGCTCCAGGAACCGCTTGCCGGTGACGCGCTCGGAGACGCCCTCGCGGTCCAGGTACGGCGTGATGCCGCCCAGGTGGAAGGGCCAGCCGGCGCCGGTGATCAGGCACAGGTCGATGTCCTGCGCCTCGGCCACCACGCCCTCGTCGAGCATCAGCCGGATCTCCCCGGCGATCGCGTCCAGGGCGCGCTCGCGGACCTGCTCCTCGGTCAGGACGGTGTCGCCGGTCTCGAAGAGGGCGGCGACCTCCGGGTCCAGCTCCGGCTTGCCGGAGTCGTACACGTACAGGTTGCGCTTGCCCGCCTCGACGACGCGGCCCAGGTTCTCCGAGACCGCGAAGCGGTCCGGGAACGCGGCGTGGAGGGTGCCCGCCACGTGGTGGGCGACGGCCGGGCCGACCAGCTCCAGCAGGACGATCGGCGACATGGGCAGGCCCAGCGGGGCCAGCGCCCGGTCGGCGACCTCCACGGGGGTGCCCTCGTCGATGGAGCGCAGCACCTCGCCCAGGAAGCGGGTCAGGATGCGGTTGACGACGAACGCCGGGGCGTCCTTGACCAGCACGGCCGTCTTCTTCAGCGACTTGGCGACCGCGAAGGCCGTCGCCAGCGAGGCGTCGTCGGTGCGCTCGGCGCGGACGATCTCCAGCAGCGGCAGGACCGCGACCGGGTTGAAGAAGTGGAAGCCCACGACCCGCTCGGGGTGCTTGAGCTTGCTCGCCATCTCGGTGACCGACAGCGAGGAGGTGTTGGTGGCCAGGATGGCGTGCTCGGGCACGACCGCCTCGACCTCGGCGAACACCTGCTGCTTGACGCCCATCTCCTCGAAGACCGCCTCGATGACGAAGTCGGCGTCCGAGAAGGCCTCGGCCTTGTCCAGGGAACCGGTCACCAGGGCCTTGAGCCGGTTGGCCTTGTCCTGGTTGACCCGGCCCTTGAGCAGCAGCTTGTCGATCTCGCCGTGGACGTAGGCCACGCCCTTGTCGATCCGCTCCTGGTCGATGTCGGTCAGGACGACCGGCACCTGGAGGCGGCGGACGAACAGCAGCGCGAGCTGGGAGGCCATCAGGCCCGCGCCGACGACGCCGACCTTGGTGACCGGGCGGGCCAGCGACTTGTCGGGGGCGCCGACCGGCCGCTTGGCGCGCTTCTGCACCAGGTTGAACGCGTACAGGCCGCTGCGCAGCTCGTCGCTCATGATCAGGTCGGCCAGGGCGCGGTCCTCGGCCTCGAAGCCCTGCCGCAGGTCGCCGTTCTTCGCCGCCGCGATGATGTCCAGCGCGCGGTACGCGGCCGGGGCCGCCCCGTGCACCTTGGCGTCGGCGATGCCGCGGCCGCGGGCGACCGCCTGGTCCCAGGCCTCGCCGCGGTCGACGTCCGGCCGGACGACCTCGATCTCGCCGCGGAGCACCGAGGCGGTCCAGGCCAGGGACTGCTCGAGGAAGTCGGCGCCGTCGAAGACGGCGTCGGCGATGCCCAGCTCGAAGACCTGCTCGCCCTTGAGCTGCTTGTTCTGGTTGAGCGAGTTCTCGATGATCACCGAGACCGCGCGGTCCGCGCCGATCAGGTTCGGCAGCAGGGTGCAGCCGCCCCAGCCGGGCACCAGCCCGAGGAAGACCTCGGGCAGGGAGAAGGCGGGAACGGCCCGGGAGACCGTGCGGTAGGTGCAGTGCAGGCCGACCTCGACGCCGCCGCCCATCGCCGCGCCGTTGTAGTACGCGAAGGTGGGCACGGCCAGGGAGGACAGGCGCTTGAAGACGTCGTGGCCGCCCTTGCCGATGGCCAGCGCGTCCTCGCGGCGCCTGATCACCTCGACGCCCTTGAGGTCGGCGCCGACGGCGAAGATGAACGGCTTGCCGGTGATGCCGACGCCGGTGATCTCGCCCCGGGCGGCCTCCTCCTCGACCTGGTCGATCGCCTTGTCCAGGTTGGCCAGCGACTGCGGCCCGAAGGTGGTGGGCTTGGTGTGGTCCAGGCCGTTGTCCAGGGTGATCAGCGCGAACCGCCCGGCACCCTGCGGGAGGTCGAGGTGGCGTACGTGCGCGCTGGTGACGACCTCGTCCGGGAACAGCTCGGCGGCGCCCTTCAACAGCTCAGCGGTGGAACTCACTTGCCCTCCCAGTGGGGGTTCTCCCAGATCACGGTGCCGCCCATGCCGAAACCGACGCACATGGTGGTCAGGCCGTAGCGGACGTGCGGCTGCTCCTCGAACTGCCGCGCGAGCTGCGTCATCAGGCGGACGCCCGACGAGGCCAGCGGGTGGCCGAACGCGATGGCGCCGCCGTACTGGTTGACGCGCGGGTCGTCGTCGGCGATGCCGTAGTGGTCCAGGAAGGCCAGCACCTGGACGGCGAACGCCTCGTTGATCTCGAACAGGCCGATGTCGTCGATCGACAGACCGGCCTTGGCCAGCGCCTTCTCGGTGGAGGGGATGGGGCCGACGCCCATGACCTCCGGCTCCACCCCCGCGAAGGCGTAGGAGACCAGGCGCATCTTGACCGGCAGGCCCAGCTCCCGCGCCACGTCCTCGGCGGCGATCAGGGAGGCGGTGGCGCCGTCGTTGAGACCGGCGGCGTTGCCCGCGGTGACGCGGCCGTGCGCGCGGAAGGGCGTCTTCAGGCCCGCGAGCTGCTCCAGGGTGGTGCCCGGGCGCATCGGCTCGTCGGCCGTGACCAGGCCCCAGCCGGCCTCGCCGCCCGACTCCTGGGCGACCGCGGCGGTGCGGCGGACGGAGATCGGCACCAGGTCGGCCTGGATCTTGCCGTCGGCGTACGCCTTGGCGGCCTTCTCCTGGCTGCGCACCGCGTACTCGTCGGCGCGCCGCTTGGTCAGGTGCGGGAAGCGGTCGTGCAGGTTCTCCGCCGTCATGCCCATGAACAGGGCGGACTCGTCGACCAGCTTCTCCGAGACGAAGCGCGGGTTGGGGTCCACGCCCTCGCCCATCGGGTGGCGGCCCATGTGCTCGACGCCGCCGGCGATGACGACGTCGTACGCGCCGAAGGCGATCGACCCGGAGGTGGTGGTCACGGCGGTCATGGCACCGGCGCACATGCGGTCGATGGAGTAGCCGGGCACCGTCGTCGGCAGCCCGGCCAGGATGCCGGCGGTGCGGCCGAGGGTGAGGCCCTGGTCGCCGATCTGGGTCGTCGCGGCGATGGCGATCTCGTCGATGCGCTCCGGGGGCAGGTCCGGGTTGCGGCGCAGCAGCTCACGGATGCACTTGACGACCAGGTCGTCGGCGCGGGTCTCGTGGTAGATGCCCTTCGGGCCCGCCTTGCCGAACGGGGTGCGGACGCCGTCGACGAAGACGACGTCCCTGACGGTACGAGGCACGATGGCTCTCCTCCAGGGTGCGGGATGGCACTGCTGCGGCACGCATGCACTGAGCGCGCGCTCAGGCCCCATGCTACTTATGAGTAACGTGGCTGCCCAGCCCTGGCGGGTCGAGCGGCGAAGGTCACATCGGCAACCGACGGCGGTAACGCGCCCCTCAGGGGCGCGGGCCCGTGCCGGTCCGCGGCTCCGCCGCGCGGGCGCACCCGCTCTCCGACGCACCCGCGGTCGGAAATCGACCCTCACCGGGACGGCGGCGCCGTGGACCCCCGAGGGGTCAGCACCGGCGTGGGAACGGGATGCGACCCCACCCCTTCCCCGGAGATCACCCCGAACAGCGTCCGCGCCACCTCCGCCCCGAACCCGTGCACGTCATGACTCATCGCGGACAGCGTCGGATGCGTCAGCCGGCACAGCTGCGAGTCGTCCCACGCCAGCAGCGACACGTCCTCCGGCACCTTCAGACCCATCTCGGCGGCCACCGACAGCCCCGCCACCGCCATGATGTCGTTGTCGTAGACGATCGCCGTGGGCCGGTCCGGCGGGGCCGCGGTCAGCAGCGAACGCGTGGCCCGTGCCCCCGCCTCACCGGAGAAGTCGGTCGCCACCTGCCACGCTCCGGCCAGCCCCAGCGCCCGCGCCGCCTCGTCGAACGCGGCCGTGCGCAGCGCCGTGTGCCCCAGCGCCGCCGTGCCGCCGACCCGGGCGATCCGCCGGTGCCCGAGCGCCGCGAGATAGCGCACGGCCTCGCCGACGGCCGTGGTGTCGTCGGTCCACACGGAGGTCAGCGAGCCGGTCAGCGACGGATGCCCGACGGCGACCACCGGCAGCCCGAGCCGCTCGGCGACCGGCACCCGGGGATCGTCCGCACGGAAGTCGACCAGGATGGAGCCGCCGATCTGCCGCCCCTTCCACCAGGACTCCAGCAGCCCGGCCTCCTCGTCGAGGTTCTTCACCAGCCGTAGCAGCAGCGAGCAGGAGTGCTCGGTCAGCACGCCCTCCAGGCCGGAGACGAACTCCATGTAGAACGGCTCCAGGCCCAGCATCCGCGCCGGGCGGCAGATCGCCAGACCCACCACGTCCACCCGCGCCCCGGCCAGCGACCGCGCGGTCAGATTGGGCGCCCAGCCCAGTTCCCGGGCGGCCTGGAAGATCCGGTCCCGGGTGGCCTCCGACAGGCCCGGCTTGTGGTTGAAGGCGAGGGAGACGGCACCCTTGGAGACGCCGGCGCGCGCGGCGACGTCCTTGATGGTGACGCGGGAGGCAGTCATCGAGAGGGCTCCATGCAGTACAGGGCGGCCCGGGCGGCGGCCGCATCGGGATTCTCCCAGTCCCGGACGCCGATGGTCACCCTCTCGCCCGGCAGCAGCGTCACCAGCCCGCGATCGGCCCGCGCCGCGGGGTCCAGCCGGTCCGCCTGGAGCAGCAGGTCCCGGACGAGGGTGCGGGCCGTCACCTCGATGCCGCCCGGCGCCAGCGCGACCTCGAAGTCCGGCCGCGGGTAGGGGATCTCCCGGTCCGGTGCCGGGAAGCGCCAGGCCCGCACGCCGTCCGCCTCCGCCACCAGGAACTCCTTCGGCCCGCCCGGCACCAGCTCGCGCGGCACCGGCACCGGCTCGACCGCCCGCCGCCCGGCGGTGAAGGGCACCTCCGCCACGCCGAGCACGTCCCCCTCGACGGACATCCGGCGCAGCGCCAGCGCCCCCGTCCAGGCCTCGCCGGCCTGGTTGACGATCGCGACCGCGAGCCCGCCGTCCGGCTCCTCCCGCACGGTCAGCAGCCGGTCCGCGTACAGTCGCCGCAGCTCGTGGTAGAGCGGCTTCTCCCGCCCGTCGCCGTCGATCGCCGCCCAGGAGGTCACCGGCCAGCAGTCGTTGAGCTGCCAGACGACCGTGCCCGCGCACACCGGCCAGTGCGACCGCCAGTGCTCGATGCCGGCGGCGATCGCCCGGGCCTGGTTGACCTGCGTCAGATAGTGCCAGCGGTCGAAGTCCCCCTCGGGGAGGACGAAATGGCGCTCCAGGCCGCGGCGCAGCTTGCCGTTGCCGTCGTCGGCCTTCTGGTGGTGGAGCATGCCGGGGGAGCCGGGGGCGAGTTCCTCGCCGGGCAGCGCCCGCCGCAGCGTGGCGTACGCGGGCGGCGCCTGCCAGCCGAACTCGGCGACGAACCGGGGCACGCTCAGCCGGTAGTCCGCGTAGTCCTCCCGGTTCCACACCTCCCAGGAGTGGTGGGTGCCGTGCGCCGGTTCGTTCGGGTGGTGCCGCCAGGAGCCGGACCAGGGGCTGCCCGCCGTGTACGGCCGCGTCGGATCCAGCTCGGCCACGATCCGCGGCAGGACGCCCAGGTAGTACCCCTCACCCCAGGAGTCCCCGGCCAGCCGCCGCTCCCAGTCCCAGTCGCGGAAGCCCCACAGGTTCTCGTTGTTGCCGTTCCACAGCACCAGCGAGGGGTGCGGCATCAGCCGGACGACGTTCTCCCGGGCCTCCGCCTCCACCTCGCCGCGCAGTGGCTGCTCCTCCGGGTAGGCGGCGCAGGCGAACGGGAAGTCCTGCCACACCAGCAGGCCCAGATCGTCGCAGGCGTCGTAGAAGTCCTCGCTCTCGTAGATCCCGCCGCCCCACACCCGCACCAGGTCCACGCCCGCGGCGGCCGCCTGGCCGAGCCGCTCGCGGTAGCGCTCGCGGGTGATCCGGGACGGGAACACGTCGTCCGGGATCCAGTTGACGCCCCGCGCGAAGAGGCGTTCGCCGTTGACGACCAGGGTGAACCCGGTGCCGTGGGCGTCGGCCGAGGTGTCCAGCCGGACGGTCCGGAAGCCCACGCGCCGCCGCCAGACGTCGAGCCGGTCGGCGCCGTGCAGGAGGGTCACCTCCACGTCGTACAGCGGCTGCGCGCCGTAGCCGCGCGGCCACCACAGCGCGGCCTGCGGCACCCGCAGCCGTACGACCCCCCGCGCGCCGTCGAGGCGCGCGCGGGCCACCGTCCCGCCGACCCGGGCCTCGACCGTCAGGTCCGCCTCGACGCGGGTGCGCTCCACGTCCAGGTGCAGCTCCACGACCCCGGTGCCGTCCTCGACGGTGACCAGCGGGCGGACGCGGGCGAGGCGGGCCGTCGACCAGTGCTCCAGGCGTACCGGCCGCCAGATGCCGGCGGTGACCAGGGTGGGGCCCCAGTCCCAGCCGAAGGAGCAGGCCATCTTGCGCAGATACTGGTACGGCTCGGCGTAGGCGCCCGGGCGCTCGCCCAGTGTGCCGCGGACGGCCTCCGCCTCGGTGTACGCGGAGGCGAACCGGACCGTCAGCCGTCCGGTCAGACCGGTGACGTCGAAGCGGTACGCGCGGTGCATGTTGCGGACCCGGCCGAGGAGCCGTCCGTCCAGCCGGATCTCGGCCACCGTGTCCAGGCCGTCGAAGACGAGGTCGGTCTGCTCGTGCGGGGAACGGGCAGCGGTGAGGTCCAGGTCTCGCTCGTACGTCCACTCCCGGCGGCCCACCCACGCCACGTCGGTCTCGTTGCGGCCGAGGAACGGATCCGGGATCGCCCCGGCGGCCAGCAGGTCGGTGTGCACGCACCCGGGCACGGCGGCGGGGAGCGCGGCCCCTTCGTGCCGCAGGTTCCAGCCGTGGTCGAGCGGTGTGGCCTCCAGCATGCGCACTCCCTTAACCGGTCGATGCCCAAAGCCGGTCACGTTTTCGCAACCTTGGCGAGATACGGACTTTACCGGTTAAGAAAGCGCTGTCAGAGTGCCGAATCAGCCAACCCGCAGTGCTCGTCCGTCCCCCTGAACGGAGCTGACGCACATGAACCACCGCCGCCCCCTCCTCGCCCTCTCCGCAGCCGCCCTGCTGCTCTCCGCGTGCACCGGCACGGGAGGCACCGCCCAGGGCGCGGACGCCGAGGCCCCCGACGACCCGTCGAAGGTCAGCGGAACCATCACGGTCCTCACCGTGCGCACCGACCTGGTCCAGGACGGCACGATGGACCGGTACGCCGCCGAGTTCCGCGAGACCTATCCGAAGGTGAAGGTCGAGTTCCAGGCCCTCACCAACTACGAGGCCGAGATCAAGATCCGGATGAACACCGAGAACTACGGCGACGTCCTGCTGATCCCCGCGGTGATCGAGAAGGCCGACTACCCGAAGTTCTTCGCGTCGCTCGGCACCCGGGAGGAACGCGAGGAGAAGTACCGCTTCACCGACTTCACGGCCGTCGACGGCAAGGTCTACGGGCAGAGCCCGGTCGGCGTCGCCCCCGGTTTCGTCTACAACAAGCGGGTCTGGCGGGAGGCCGGGATCACCGACTGGCCCACCACCCCCGCCGAGTTCCTGGCCGGTCTGAAGGCGATCAAGTCCAGGACGGACGCGACTCCGTACTACACCAACTTCGCCGCCCAGTGGCCGCTCACCTCGTGGACGTACGTCAACGGCTCCGTCAGCTGCGACACCGGCGCCACCACCGAGCTCGCCGAGGGCGACCCCTGGGCGGAGGGCGCCGATCTGCGCGTCGGAGACACCCTGCTGCACGACATCGTCCGGCAGGGCCTCGCCGAGAAGGACCCGACCACCACCAACTGGGAGGCGTCCAAGACCCGGCTGGCCAGGGGCGAGATCGCCACCCAGTGGCTCGGCACCTGGGCGATCGTCCAGTTCCAGGACGCCGCCCGCAAGGCCGGCGCGAACCCCGACGACATCGGCTTCATGCCCTTCCCCGCCCAGGTGGACGGGACGTTCTGCGCGGTCGTCGCTCCCGACTACAACCAGGCCGTCAACATCCACTCCGACCACAAGGAGGCGGCCCGCGCCTGGATCGACTGGTTCACCGACAAGTCCGGCTACGTCGAGGACAACCTCGCCATCTCCCCGCTCCAGGACGCTCCCCTGCCCGAGGTGCTGAAGCCGTACGAGACGGAGGGCGTGAAGCTCATCGAGGTCGACGACGCCCAGGGCGCCAAGGTGAAGCAGATCGACAACGAGTCCGAGATCGGCATCTACAAGCCGGACTACCGCCAGGACCTCGTCGACCTCGCCCGCGGCGCGAGGAAGGGCAGCCTCGACGACTTCCTCGACGACCTCGGCAAGCGCTGGACCGAGACCCGGAAGAAGCTGGGGTCCTGATGGCGGACACCGCGCAGAAGGCCCCCGCGCACCTCCCCGCCGCACCCCCCGCCCCACGGCCGGCTCCGGCCTCCCGCGGGGCCCGGCTGCGGCGGGGCGTCACCCCCTGGCTGTTCCTGCTGGCCCCCCTGGCGCTGCTGGTCACCTTCACCTACGCGCCGATCGCCAACATGGTCGCCTACAGCTTCACCGACTGGGACGGCGTCAGCCCCGAACTGAGCTGGACGGGCGCCGAGAACTACGTGGAGATCTTCACCCGCGAGGACCTCTTCCAGGTCTTCTTCGTCTCCGGCTACTACCTCGCCGCCTCCGCGGTGCAGATCGTCGCCGCCCTCTACTTCGCCACCATCCTCAGCTTCGACATCCGCTTCCGGAACTTCTTCAAGGGCGTGCTCTTCTTCCCGTACCTGATCAACGGGGTGGCGATCGGCTTCGTCTTCCTCTACTTCTTCCAGGACGGCGGCACCCTCGACTCGGTGCTCGGCCTGTTCGGCGCGGACCCCGGCCACGCCTGGCTGGGCGACCCCACCTCCGCGAACACCTCCCTCGCGGGCGTCTCGATCTGGCGCTACCTCGGACTGAACTTCGTCCTGTTCCTGGGCGCCATCCAGTCCATCCCGGGCGAGCTGTACGAGGCGGCCGAGCTGGACGGGGCGGGCCGCTGGCAGCAGTTCCGGCACATCATCGCGCCCGGCATCAAGCCGGTCCTGACCCTGACCGTGATCCTGTCCGTCTCCGGCTCGCTGTCCGCCTTCGAGATCCCGTACATCATGACCGGCGGCGCCACCGGCACCGAGACCTTCGTGATCCAGACCGTGAAGCTGGCCTTCCAGTTCAACAAGACGGGGCTCGCCTCCGCGGCGGCCGTCGTGCTGCTGCTGATCATCCTGCTGGTCACCTGGGTGCAGCGGCGCCTCGTCCCCGACGAGAGGGTGGACCTCGTATGACCCGCCGTGTGGTGGCCCGCACCCTGGTGTACCTGTCACTGGTCCTGGCGGCCCTCGTCGTCCTGCTGCCGCTGGCCGTGGTCCTGCTGACCTCGCTCAAGACCGAGAAGGAGATGGCGGACGACAGCGGGGCGCTGACCCTGCCGGACAACCTGCTGAACTTCGCGAACTACGCGACGGCGTTCCAGGACGGCCGGATGCTCTCCGCCTTCGGCAACACGGCCCTCATCCTGCTCTTCGCCATCGGCGGCACGGTGCTGATCGGCTCGATGACGGCGTACGCGATCGACCGCTTCCGGTTCCGCTTCCGCAAGCTGGTGCTGGCGGGCTTCCTGGTCGCCGCGCTGGTGCCCGGGGTGACCACTCAGGTCGCGACCTTCCAGATCGTCAACAGCTTCGGGATGTTCGACTCCCTCTGGGCGCCGATCGCCCTCTACATGGGCACGGACATCGTCTCGATCTACATCTTCCTGCAGTTCGTCCGGTCCATCCCGGTCTCCCTGGACGAGGCGGCCCGCCTGGACGGCGCCGGCGCCTTCACGATCTACCGCAAGATCATCTTCCCGCTGCTGAAACCGGCGATCGCCACCGTCGTCATCGTCAAGGGGATCACCGTCTACAACGACTTCTACATCCCCTTCCTCTACATGCCGTCCGAAGACCTTGGCGTGATCTCGACGTCCCTGTTCCGCTTCCGGGGCCCCTTCGGCGCCCACTGGGAGACGATCTCGGCGGGAGCGGTCCTGGTGATCCTGCCGACCCTCATCGTCTTCCTGGCGCTGCAGAGGTTCATCTACAACGGCTTCATGAAAGGCGCGACGAGGTGATCCCGCCTCAGGGGCGCGGGGAACCGCCCGAGAAACCACAGACACCCCGCACCCGCCCGACGACAAGAACCCCTACGGCGCCTTGGCGGACAACGCCTCCACCAGCACCGGTGTCACCAGCTCGACCTGCCAGGGCCGGGCGCCGTAACCCACCAGCGCCTGCGAAACGCCCTCGGCGTCCAAGGACTTCGGCGGCTCCCAGCACACCCGCCGTACCGCGTCCGGAGCGACCAGGTTCTCCTGCGGCAGATTCAGCTCCTCGGCCAGCGCGGTGACCCCCGCGCGAGCCGCCGACAGCCGTGCGGCGGCGGCCGGGTCCTTGTCGGCCCACGCCCGCGGCGGCGGAGGTCCCGGCACCTGCTGACCGGGCTGCGGCAGCCGTGACTCGGGCAGCGCCTTGGCCCGGTCGACCGCGGCCTGCCACTGCTCCAGCTGCCGCCGCCCCATCCGGTGCCCGAACCCGCTCAGCGCGGACAGGGCGTGGACGTTGCCCGGAAGGGAGAGCGCGGCCTCCACGATGGCCGCGTCCGACAGCACCTTGCCCGGCGACACATCGCGCCGCTGGGCGATCCGGTCCCGGGCCTCCCACAGCTCGCGCACCACGGCGAGCTGCCGCCGGCGCCGCACCTTGTGCATGCCGGACGTCCGCCGCCAGGGATCCTTGCGGGGCTCGGCCGGCGGCGCCGACGCGATGGCGTCGAACTCCTGGTGCGCCCACTCCAGCTTGCCCTGCCGGTCCAGCTCCTTCTCCAGCGCGTCCCGCAGGTCGACCAGCAGCTCGACGTCGAGGGCGGCGTAGCGCAGCCAGGGCTCGGGCAGCGGGCGGGTGGACCAGTCGACGGCGGAGTGGCCCTTCTCCAGGACGTAGCCGAGGACGTTCTCGACCATGGCGCCGAGGCCGACGCGCGGGAATCCGGCGAGCCGCCCGGCCAGCTCGGTGTCGAACAGCCGGGTGGGCACCATGCCTATCTCGCGCAGACAGGGCAGGTCCTGGGTGGCGGCGTGCAGCACCCATTCCACGCCGGACAGCGCCTCGCCGAGCCCGGACAGGTCGGGGCAGGCGACGGGGTCGATCAGCGCGGTGCCGGCGCCCTCACGGCGCAGCTGCACCAGGTAGGCGCGCTGGCCGTAGCGGTAGCCGGACGCGCGCTCGGCGTCGACGGCGACGGGTCCGGAGCCGGCGGCGAAGGCGGCGATCACCTCGGCGAGGGCCGCCTCGTCCGCGATCACGGGCGGAATGCCCTCGCGGGGCTCCAGCAAGGGGATCGGCGCCTCCGTAGCAGAAGATCCGCCGTCGTCCGGAGGGGCGCCTCCGGTGGTTC
This sequence comes from Streptomyces sp., assembly GCF_035645055.1. Taxonomy (GTDB): domain Bacteria; phylum Actinomycetota; class Actinomycetes; order Streptomycetales; family Streptomycetaceae; genus Streptomyces. The sequence continues at coordinate 15,947 of NZ_DASQNH010000099.1, forward strand.
GCAGTGAACTGTCTGCTGCGGTGTCGTGGGCGTCGGTCACCTGTCAAGGGTATCCGTGGATACGCCGAGCCCGTCGACGGAACGTTCCGTCGACGGGCACCGGAGGGTCGTAAACCGGTCAGCTCGGGGGAATCACCGGGTGGCGGGCGGGGGTCAGTGGATGATGCCGGTGCGCAGGGCCACCGCGACCATGCCGGCGCGGTCACCGGTGCCCAGCTTGCGGGCGATGCGGGCGAGATGGCTCTTGACGGTCAGCGCGGACAGGCCCATCGAGACGCCGATGGCCTTGTTGGACTGCCCTTCGGCGACCAGTCGCAGCACCTCCACCTCGCGGCCGGACAGCTCGCGGTAGCCGCCCGGGTGGCTCGGGGCACCCGGGGGGCGGCGGTGGAGGCGGGCGGCGGCCGCGCCGATGGGGGCGGCACCGGGCCGGGTGGGGAGCCCGACGTTGGTGCGGGTGCCGGTGACGACATAGCCCTTGACGCCGCCCGCGAGTGCGTTGCGGACCGCGCCGATGTCGTCGGCGGCGGAGAGGGCGAGCCCGTTGGGCCAGCCCGCGGCGCGCGTCTCGGACAGCAGGGTCAGGCCGGAGCCGTCGGGCAGGTGGACGTCGGCGACGCAGATGTCGCGGGGGTTGCCGATGCGGGGACGAGCCTCGGCGATGGACGACGCCTCGATGACGTCGCGCACACCGAGCGCCCACAGATGGCGGGTCACGGTGGAGCGGACGCGGGGATCGGCGACGACGACCATGGCGGTGGGCTTGTTCGGGCGGTAGGCGACCAGGCTTGCGGGCTGCTCGAGGAGAACGGACACCAGGCCTCCTGGGGTGCGGACGGCTTTGAAGGTCACAGACGTCTTCGGCACCAAACCTCGTGTCCTTTAGAGAATGATCACGATCTAGTGAGTAGTAATCGGTGCAATTCGGACACGCGGTCGATCGTTCGGTGAACGAATCGGTTCGTTCGAGGGATCACTCCTGATTGAAAGTGGCCGTATCGACAAAGAGATGGTCAGTGAGAGGCTCCAAGAGAGGGAAGTGACAGGGGTAAACCGCAGAGGGAGCGGGAGAGGGAAGCAGAAGCGCGCGGGGAGGGCGCGGGGAGGGCGCGCGCTCAGCGCGACTGCGGTCCCCGCCGCTGCGGCAGCGTCACCACCGACGCGTCACCCGGACCGGCCGGGGGCAGCCCCGCGACCTGGGCCAGCAGATCGCACCAGGACGCCAGATGCGCCCCCGTGTCCGGCACGCCGCCCAGGCCCTCCCGGGGCGTCCACGAGGCCCGGATCTCGATCTGTGAGGCGGACGGGCGCGCCGCCAGCCCGCCGAAGTAGTGGGAGCTGGCCCGCGTGACGGTGCCGCTCGGCTCGCCGTACGTCAGCCCGCGCGCCTGGAGCGCTCCGGTCAGCCACGACCAGCAGACCTCCGGCAGCAGCGGATCGGCCGCCATCTCCGCCTCCAGCTCCGCGCGCACCAGCGTCACCAGCCGGAAGGTGCCGCGCCAGGCCTCGTGCCCGGCCGGGTCGTGCAGCAGCACCAGGCGACCGTCGGCCAGATCCTGGTCACCGTCGACGACCGCCGCCTCCAGGGCGTACGCGTACGGCGCGAGCCGCTGCGGGGCCCTGGTCGGCTCGACCTCGACCTGCGGGCGCAGCCGTGCCGACCGCAGCGCGTCGACGGCGGACCGGAAGACCGGCGGAGCCGTCTCGCCCGTATGCAGATCCCTCTCCTTCGGGTCGTCCATTCCGCCAGCGCCGTCCGAGCGTCGTCCCTGAGCCGCAGCCATGCGGGGAAGGTTAAGCGGAACGGGCGCCCGGCGCAGGGAGACACCCCGCCGGGCGCACCGGGGTGCGGAGGGCCGGGCCGGGGCCGTCGGCCCGCCGTGCGAAACTTGCCCCGTGAGTGCCAACCAGACGCAGCCTTCCGCGACGTACGACTCCGCCTTCCTCAGGGCGTGCAGGCGCGAACCCGTGCCGCACACGCCCGTGTGGTTCATGCGGCAGGCCGGGCGCTCGCTGCCCGAGTACCGCAAGGTCCGCGAGGGCATCCCCATGCTGGAGTCCTGCATGCGGCCGGAGCTGGTCACCGAGATCACCCTCCAGCCGGTGCGCCGGCACGGCGTGGACGCGGCGATCTACTTCAGCGACATCGTCGTCCCGCTCAAGGCCATCGGCGTCGACCTCGACATCAAGCCCGGCGTCGGCCCGGTCGTCGAGCGCCCGATCCGCTCCCGCGCGGACCTGGCCCAGCTGCGCGACCTCACCCCCGAGGACGTCTCGTACGTCACCGAGGCCATCGGCCTGCTCACCCGCGAGCTGGGCGCCACCCCGCTGATCGGCTTCGCGGGCGCCCCGTTCACCCTCGCCAGCTACCTCGTCGAGGGCGGCCCGTCGCGCACGTACGAGAACGCCAAGGCGATGATGTACGGCGACCCCGAGCTGTGGGCCGACCTGCTCGACCGCCTCGCCGACATCACGGCCGCGTTCCTGAAGGTGCAGATCGAGGCGGGAGCCTCGGCGGTCCAGCTGTTCGACTCCTGGGCCGGCGCGCTCGCCCCCGTCGACTACCGGCGCTCCGTGCTGCCCGCCTCGGCGAAGGTCTTCCGGGCCGTCGCGGACTACGGCGTGCCGCGCATCCACTTCGGCGTCGGCACCGGCGAGCTGCTGGGCCTCATGGGCGAGGCAGGGGCGGACGTCGTCGGCGTCGACTGGCGCGTCCCGCTCGACGAGGCCGCCCGCCGGGTCGGCCCCGGCAAGGCGCTCCAGGGCAACCTCGACCCGACCGTCCTGTTCGCCTCCACGGAGGCCGTCGAGGCCAAGACCCGCGAGGTGCTGGACTCCGCGGCCGGCCTGGAGGGCCACGTCTTCAACCTCGGCCACGGCGTCATGCCGTCCACCGACCCGGACGCGCTGACCCGCCTGGTCGACTACGTCCACACCCGGACCGCCCGCTAGCCGCTCACCACGTGTACCGGGGCCGTGCCCGCCTGCCGAAGAGCAGGCCGCGCGGCTCCGGCGGCGGTGGGGTGCCCGGCCTGAGCGGCCAGGCGAGCAGCATCCCGGCGAGGAAGCCGGCGATGTGCGCCGCGTACGCCACGGTGCCCGCGTCGGAGAGGCCCTGGCCGGAGGAGTACACCGCCTGGAGGCCGAACCAGAACCCCAGGACCAGCCAGGCGGGCAGCCGCAGCGGCAGGAAGACCAGGAACGGCACCAGGACCCACACCCGGGCCTTCGGATACAGCACCAGATAGGCACCGAGCACCCCGGCGATCGCCCCGGAGGCGCCGATCAGCGGCTCGGCGGAGCCGGCGTTCAGCAGCGCGAAGCCGTAGGTCGCCGCGTAGCCGCAGACCGCGTAGAAGAGCGCGAAGCGCACATGGCCCATGCGGTCCTCGATGTTGTTCCCGAAGATCAGCAGGAACAGCATGTTGCCCAGCAGGTGCAGCCACCCGCCGTGCAGGAACAGCGCCGTCAGCACGCTCAGCTCCGGCGACTTGTCGTAGCCCGGCGGGCCGACGACACAACCCGGCCCCTGCGGGCCCACCGCGGTCTCGCCGGTCGGCACCAGCCGCGGCATCCGGTGATGGATCAGCTCCTGCGGCACGGCGGCGTACTGGTCCAGGAACGCGTGCAGATGGCACTGCTGGGCGAGGGCGCTGTCCCCGGCCACGGAACCGGCCAGGCCGGGCATGAACAGGAACACCAGCACGTTGGCGGCGATCAGCGCGTACGTCACCCAGGGCGTACGACGCGCCGGGTTCACGTCATGGACGGGGATGACCACAAGGGACTACTGCCCGGGATGCGTGCCCCGAATCGGTGAACGGAGCCGTCCGCACCTCCGTATGTCCCGGCGACCGTCCGTGCCACGACGACGTGAGGAACAGGCGATGAGCGACCGTACGACCCCTCCGATGCACGCCCTGCCCGACGGCGAGGCGGAACTCGCCCTCGTGGTCCGGCTCCCCTGGGAGGACGTCGCCCGGCTCGGCCAGGAGGCCGGGCGGCTGGCCGCGCAGATGCAGCGGCCGGTGACGCTGGACGAGGCCGTCAGCCACCGGCTGCGGTCGGCGCGCGTGCCGGCGCCCGCGGCGCACGCGCGGACGGAGCAGCCGGCTGCGGTGGCTTCGCTGCCGAGGATGAGCGGGTCGGCCTAGACCGGCCGCGGGGTGCGGACCGGCTGTGCCGGTCGCGCGGTTCCGCGCTCCTGAGCGAGGTCCACTGGTCCCGCCTCAGAAGGGACGCGGGAACTGCGCGACCGGACCCCACCGACCCGCACCCGGCGACGACCGCACCCCCTACGGGGCCTCCCGCACCGCCGCGGCTGCCTTGCGCGCAGCGACCTGCACCGGGTCCCACACCGGGGAGAACGGCGGCGCGTACCCCAGGTCGAGGTGGGCCACCTGCTCCACGGTCAACCCAGCGGTCAGCGCCACCGCGGCGATGTCCACGCGCTTGCCCGCCCCCTCCCGGCCGACGATCTGGACGCCGAGGAGGCGGCCGGTGCGGCGTTCGGCGAGCATCTTCACGGTCATGGGGGAGGCGCCGGGGTAATAACCCGCGCGGCTGGTGGACTCGATCGTGACCGTCACGTACTGGAGCCCGGCCCGCCGCGCGTCCTTCTCGCGCAGCCCGGTGCGGGCGATCTCCAGATCGCAGACCTTGCTGACCGCGGTGCCGACGACACCGGGGAAGGTGGCGTAACCACCGCCGACGTTGGTGCCGATGACCTGGCCGTGCTTGTTGGCGTGGGTGCCGAGCGGGATGTGCCGCTCCCGGCCGGAGACCAGGTCCAGCACCTCCACGCAGTCGCCGCCGGCCCAGATGTCCTCGTGGCCGCGCACCCGCATCGCGAGGTCGGTGAGGAGTCCGCCGCGGTCGCCCAGGGGCAGCCCCGCCGCGCGGGCGAGCGAGGTCTCCGGGCGCACCCCGATGCCGAGGACCACCACGTCCGCCGGATACTCGGCGTCCTGCGTGGCCACCGCGCGGACCCGCCCGTCGTCCCCGGTGAGCACCTTGGTCACCTCGGCGTCGTCCACCATGGTGATGCCCATGCCCGCCATGGCCTCGCGGACCAGCCGCCCCATGTCGGGGTCGAGCGTGGACATCGGCTCGGCCCCCCGGTTGACGACCGTCACCTCGTAGCCGCGGTGGATGAGCGCCTCGGCCATCTCCACACCGATGTAGCCCGCCCCGACGACCACCGCGCGACGGCCCCGCGTGCGCGTGAGGGTGTCCAGCAGGGCCTGCCCGTCACCGAGGGTCTGCACCCCGTGCACCCCGGGCGCGTCCGCGCCGGGCAGGTCGGGCCGGACCGGCCGCGCCCCGGTGGCGATCACGAGATGGTCGTACGACGTCCACGACTCGGCGCCGGAATCGACGTCACGCGCGCGTACCCGCCGCCCCTCGGTATCGATCTCGGTGACCTCCGTGCGCAGCCGCAGGTCGATGCCGCGCGCCCGGTGCTCCTCGGGGGTGCGGGCGATCAGCTCGTCGCGTCCGGCGACGTCGCCACCCACCCAGTACGGGATGCCGCACGCCGAGTAGGAGGTGAAGTGGCCCCGCTCGAACGCGACGATCTCCAGTTCCCCGGGGCTCTTGAGACGACGGGCCTGCGACGCGGCGGACATCCCCGCGGCGTCGCCGCCGATCACCACCAGTCGCTGCCGGGTGTCCCTCGTACGGCTCATGTTCATGCGAACACGCTACGGGCGCCCGGCATCTCAGTCGCGCGGCCCCTCCGGTTCCGTACCGCGCGCCTCCTCGGTCTCCCGCTCCCCGGTCCCCTCCGGCTCCTGCCCCCGCGCGGGCAGCGGGCCGAGCGCCGTCATCGCGGCCGGCTCGGCCGCGCGGCGTGCCCGGCGGGGCCGGACGAGACGCAGCCAGACCAGGAGCAGCACGGCCGCCAGCGCGACGAACGGCAGCACGGCGGCGAGCGCCACGACGATCCAGCGCAGCATCGCCACGAACGCGTCCCAGCCGCCGCCGAGCGCGTCGCCGACCCCCGGGTCGTCGTCCTCGGCGGCCCGCTCCACCGGTGTCTCGGTCAGGGCCAGGGTGATGGTCGCCAGGCTCGTGCGGTCCTTCAGGGACGCCTGCTGGGCGAGCAGCGCCTCCAGGTCCGCCTGGCGGCTGCTCAGTTCACCCTCCAGCGTCACCACGTCCTGGAGCCGGGTGGCCTCGTCCATCAGCGAACGGATCCGGTCCACGCTGGCCCGCTGGGTGCGGATCCGGCTCTCCACGTCGACGACCTGCCCGGTGACGTCCTGCGCCTTCGCGCTGCGCTCCAGGAGCCGGCCCGCGCCCTCCAGGTCCGCCAGCACCTCCTCGTACCGGTCCACCGGCACCCGCAGCACCAGCTCGGTGTACTCCTCGTGCTCGTCCCGGTGGGTGGTCTCCCGGCCGACGTAGCCGCCCGCGTCCTCGGCGGCGGCGCGGGCGCCGGCGAGCGCCTCGGACACGTCCTTCACCCGCACGGTCAGCGAGGCGGTGCGGACGATGTGGTTCACGGCCGGCTTCGGCGCCTCGTCCTGGTCGCTCCGCGTGGCCCCGGACCGGCCGCCTCCGTCCTCGTAGCCCGGACCGGCCGCCTCCGCGGCCTTGTCGCCGGCGCCGGACGCGGTCTCGTCGGCCGCGCCCCCGCAACCGGTCACCGTGAGGGCGGTGGCGAGCAGCAGCCCGGCGAGGAACCGGCCGGGCCGTCGTGCGGAACGTCGTGCGCGCATGTGGGAGTACCCCCCGAGGTTCGGTGCGAGTGACGTTCCTACGACGCCCGGGTGGCGCCGGAGGTTTGACCGGCCCGGTCCCGAACCGGTCACGGCCTGGACTCGGCCGGGCCACGGCCCCTCGGCGGCACTGTCGGTGGCGTCTGAGAAGGTGGAGGACATGAGCGGAGTACGGAGCGACGCCCGTCGGGTCGTCGTCATCGGAGCGGGGATCGCCGGGCTGGCCGCCGCCCACCGGCTGCTGGAGCGCGGCGCGCGGGTCACCGTGCTGGAGGCGTCCGACCGGGTCGGCGGCAAGCTGCTGCCCGGCGAGATCGCGGGCGTGCGGGTCGACCTCGGCGCCGAGTCGCTGCTGGCCCGCCGCCCCGAGGCGATCGGTCTCGCGCGCGAGGTGGGCCTCGCCGGCCGGCTCCGGCCGCCGGCCACCACGACCGCCGCGCTGTGGACCCGCGGCGCCCTGCGCCCCATGCCCCAGGGCCATGTCATGGGCGTCCCCGGCACCGCGGACGCCCTGTCCGGGGTGCTCTCCGAGGAGGGTGTGCGCCGGATCGAGCGGGACGCCGAGCTGCCCCGCACCGAGGTCGGCGACGACGTGGCGGTGGGGGAGTACGTCGCCGCGCGGCTGGGCCGCGAGGTCGTCGACCGCCTGGTCGAACCCCTGCTCGGCGGCGTCTACGCGGGCGACGCCTACCGCATCTCCCTGCGCTCCGCCGTCCCCCAGCTCTTCGAGGCCGCCCGCACCCACGACTCGCTCACCGAGGCGGTCCGCGGCATCCAGGCCAGGGCGGCGGCGCACCCGCGGACCGGCCCGGTGTTCACCGGCATCGAGGGCGGCGTCGGCACCCTGCCCCTCGCGGTGGCCGACTCGGTGCGGGCGCGCGGCGCGGAGATCCTGACCCGCACGGCGGCGACGGAGCTGCGCCGGGCGGGCGACGGCGGCTGGCGGATCACCGCCGGGGACCGGACCCTGCACGCGGACGCCGTGGTCGTCGCCGTCCCCGCGCCCGCCGCCGCCGCACTGCTGCGCGCCGAGGTCCCGGCCGCCGCGGCCGAGCTGACCGCCGTGGAATACGCCTCCATGGCCCTGATCACCCTCGCCTACCGGCGCTCCGACATCCGTCTCCCCGAGGGCAGCGGCTTCCTCGTCCCGCCGGTCGACGGACGGACCATCAAGGCGTCCACGTTCGCCTCCCGGAAGTGGAGCTGGATCGCCGAGCAGGACCCGGAGACGGTGGTCGTGCGCACCTCGGTCGGCCGCCACGGCGAGACGGAGATCCTCGGCCGCGACGACACCGGCCTGGTCGCCGTCTCCCGCCACGACCTCGCGGCGGCCACCGGACTCGACGCCACGCCGGTGGCCACCCGCGTCACCCGCTGGGACGACGGCCTGCCGCAGTACCCGGTCGGCCACCACGCGCGCGTGGCGCGCATCCGCGACCACGTCGGCAAGCTGCCCGGTCTCGCCGTGTGCGGCGCGGTCTACGACGGGGTCGGCGTCCCGGCCTGCATCGCGAGCGCGTACGCCGCGGTGGACCAGCTCGGCGGCGACCCGCGGGCTGTGGAGCAGCTCACCGCCCACCCGGTGCAGAGTCTGCACGGCGGAGCGGGAGAATGAGGGACATGAGTGACGACGCCACCACCACCGGCCGGATCCCGAACAAGGGCAAGCTGGCCAAGGACCTCAACGAGGTCATCCGCTACACCCTGTGGTCCGTGTTCAAGCTGAAGGACGTCCTCCCCGAGGACCGCGCGGGCTACGCCGAAGAGGTCCAGGAGCTGTTCGACCAGCTCGCCGCGAAGGACGTGACGATCCGCGGCACCTACGACGTCTCGGGTCTGCGCGCCGACGCCGACCTGATGATCTGGTGGCACGCCGAGACCAGCGACCAGCTCCAGGAGGCGTACAACCTCTTCCGCCGCACGAAGCTGGGTCGCGCCCTCACGCCGGTGTGGTCCAACATGGCGCTGCACCGCCCGGCCGAGTTCAACCGCTCCCACATCCCGGCGTTCCTCGCCGACGAGACGCCGCGCGACTACGTCAGCGTCTACCCGTTCGTGCGGTCCTACGACTGGTACCTCCTGCCGGAGGAGGACCGCCGCCGGATGCTCGCCGACCACGGCAAGATGGCCCGCGGCTACCCGGACGTCCGCGCCAACACGGTCGCCTCGTTCTCCCTCGGCGACTACGAGTGGATCCTCGCCTTCGAGGCCGACGAGCTGTACCGCATCGTCGACCTCATGCGCCACCTGCGCGCGTCGGAGGCCCGCCGCCACGTCCGCGAGGAGATCCCGTTCTTCACCGGGCGCAGGAAGTCGGTGGCCGATCTGGTCGCCGGTCTGGCCTGACTCCGCCGGACAGGGGCGGGGCCGTAGGGCATCGCGGCTCCGGCGCGGAATGCGGCCAGCCGCAGACGGCCCGCCCCCGGCGTCATCGCGCAGCCGCGGGCTTCGGCTCCGGGTGCGGCGCGCAAGCGGCGCGCCGCCCCGGCACCCGCCCCTCCAGCAGATACGCGTCGACGTATCCGTTCACACACGCGTTGGGCCCACCCGCGAGCCCATGCGTCCCCGCGTCCCGCTCGGTCACCAGCACCGCCCCCGGCAACCGCCGCTGCAACTCCAGTGCCCCCTCGTACGGCGCGGCGGCGTCCCGCTCGGCGGCGAGAATCAGCGTCGGCGGCAACTCCCCGGGCCCGGTCCGCACATCGAGAGCCTGCTGACGCGGCGCGTGCCAGTACGCGCAGGGCAGGTTCATCCACACGTTGTCCCACGTCTCGAACGGCGCCACCCGCGCGAGCCGGGTGTTGTCCCGGTCCCACACCGCCCAGTCCGTCGGCCACGGCGCGTCGTTGCACTCCACGGCCGTGTAGACCGCGCTCGCGTTCTCCGCCTCGGCCGCCGCCTCCCGCTGCGGCGCGGCCAGGTCGACCAGCGGCTGCGGATCGTCCTTCAGATACGCCGACAGCGCGTGTGCCCGCGCCGGCCAGTAGTCGTCGTAGTAGCCGGCCTGGAGGAACAGGTTCTGCAGCTGTCCCGGCCCGACCTCCCCGCCGGCCGGTTCGGCGGCGAGCCGCGCCCGCGCCCGGTCGTAGCTGCGCTGCACCTCGCCCGGGGTCGCGCCCAGCCCGTAGACGTCGTGGTGCTCGGCGATCCACTCCTTCAGATCCGACCAGCGCCCCTCGAACGCCGCCGACTGGGCCAGGTTGTTGCGGTACCAGACCTGCGCGGGGTCCGGGTTCACCGCGGAGTCGAACACCATCCGCCGCACGTGCGAGGGGAACAGGGTGGCGTACAGCGCCCCGAAGTAGGTGCCGTACGACGAGCCCATGAAGGTCAGCTTCCGCTCGCCCAGCGCGGCGCGCAGCACGTCCAGGTCGCGGGCGTTGTTGAGGGAGTGGTAGTGCCGCAGCGCGCCGCCGGAGCGCTGGGCGCAGCCGCGCGCGTACGCCTTGGCCTGCGCGATGCGTTCGCGCTTGTACGCCTCCGAGGGGTGGGTCGGCGCCTGGGTGGGGCCCTTGAAGAAGCGCGCCGGGTCCTGGCAGGACAGCGGGGCCGACGTGCCGACGCCGCGCGGGGCGTAGCCGACCAGGTCGTACGCGGCGGCGATCCGCTTCCACTCGGGGAGCAGGCCGACCAGCGGGAAGTGGAAGCCGGAGGCGCCCGGGCCGCCCGGATTGTGCACGAGGGCGCCCTGCCGGGGCACCTTGCGCTTGCTGTTGTGCGGGTCGCGCTGGGTGGCGCGCACCCGGCTGACGGCGAGGTCGATCTGCCGGCCGTCCGGCCGCGCGTAGTCCAGTGGGACGCGGACGGTGCCGCACTCCATGCCGCCCGGCATGTCCTGCCCGTCGGCGCAGGCGCCGAAGTCGACGCCCCGGGCCGCGGCCCGGGCGGCGGCCACCGCGGTGCCGCGCATCTCGGGGTCCCCCGGGGCCCTCGGTGTGCCGTCGGCGGGGGCGGCGGCCAGGGCGGTCAGCAGCAGGGATCCGGCGGCCGTGTAGAGGGCGGCAGCTCTCATCGCGTACTCCCTTTCGGTGCGCGGCAGCGACAAAAGGGATGTTTGGTTCGCGGGTGGACGATGGCAAGCACCGGGCGCCCGGTGTCGGCCCGCGTGCTTCCCCATGCCCCCTGAACGGCCCCTACGGGTCCCTGCGGACCTGTCCGCGATGGCGCGGGTGCCGGCCGCGCGCTGAGGAGCCGTCAGTCGCGCCAGGCCGGTCCGCTCCGCTCGAAGGCCGCCCGCAGCTCCGGCTCGGCGACCGCGCGTGCACGGCGACCGAGGTGAGGTACGCGCGCTCGTCGGCACGGTCGCCGGGCTGCCGGGGCAGCGCGGCCAGCAGCCGCTGCCCGGCCGGGGAGGCCCAGTGCGAGTACGGGTGCGCCTCGATGCGCGCCAGGGCCAGGCAGCTCAGGGCGAGGGCGAGCGGCAGCGCGAACCAGCACGCCACCAGGGGACGCGCCAGTCCCGGTTCGCCGGGCAGCAGCAGCGCGGTCGTGCCGAGCGCCACCACGGCCAGCGCGGCGAGCCGCACCCGCCGGACACCCGCCGCCACCGTCGTCCGGGCTCCGGGCGGTACGGCCAGGCCCGCGCGGACCAGCCGGTCGGCGAGCGCGCGCACCGCATCGGCGGTGGCAGCGGCGGCCCGTACCGGAGCGAGCGGGGACTGCCCCTGCGGCCCGATCGCCCCTATCACCGAGCGCTCCAACTCGTCGCGCCCGCGCGGGTCGACGACGGTCGCCCAGCCGGTGTGCGCGAGCAGCAGCCGCCGCTGGCGGGCCATGGAGACCAGGGTGAGATCGGCGACCCGGGCGGGGCCGCCGGACAGGAACGCGGCCTCGTACGGCGTCAGCTCGTGTGTCCCGGTCGCGCCGTCGTGGGCCGTGCGCACGGCGGCCAGGCACAGCGAGGCGCACGCCGCGCCGGCGGCGGCCCAGGCGAGCAGCAGGAGGAGGACCCAGAACATGCCGTGTTTTCTATGCCGGCGATCCGGTGAACGCCATGGGCCGTTCACGATCCGGACGCGGCGTTGCCGGTCTGTGACGTTCCGTTTCGCGCAGGGTGCCGCCTGCCGCGGCACCGCACATGGGTGCGCTTCCCCCGCGGGCGTACGGCGGCGGAGGCGCCCGCGCCGGTCAGCGGCCCAGCAGCATCCGGCGGGCGCCCCGGGCCAGCCGTACGGCCGGGCGCGCCGAGTACGGCACCGGACCCGACCGCTCCCGCCACCACGTCCGCACCTCCCGCCGCACCCGCGCCTCCAGCCGGCCGGAGCACAGCAGGTGCTCGGCGAAGTCCAGGGCGTCGCGCCGGTAGCCGCCGGTCATCGGACGGCCGTGGGCGTACGCCAGGAACTCTGTCCGGTACGTGGCCCCGAGCAGCCCCGGCAGCTCCGGTGCCAGCTTCGCCACGATCCCCGCCCGTTTCCCGGCCAGCGCCCGCGCCTGCACTCCCAGCCGCACGCGGTCGAACCCCTCCGGCGCGGGCGTCCCGGCGACGAGCGCGGAGAGCAGGGCGGCCTGAGCGAGACCGAGCCGCTCGCGGGCGGGGGCGGACCCAGCCGCCGGAGTCCCGAGCCGCGGAGTCCCGGGCTTCCGGGTCCCCCTCCCCGCAGTGTCGGCCCCCGCAGTGTCGGCACCCGGAGTCGCGGTCGCCCGCGCACGGCCCTCCCGCAGCGCCTCCCGGATCGCCCCCAGTTCTCCCGCCAGCTCCGCCGGCGCGGGGAAGTTCTCGTCCCGCTCCAGCAGCACGCCCGGCGGGGAGACCCGCGAGGCGAGGTCGGCCAGGATGCCGAGGACCGGACGCGGGACGGGGTGGGCGTGGCTGTCGTGCCAGACGCCGTCCCGCTCGAAACCGCCCGCGACATGGACGTACGCGATGGCCTCCAGGGGCAGTTCGGCGAGCGCCTCGGCCGGGTCCTCCCCGCGGTTGACGTGGTTGGTGTGCAGGTTCGCCACATCGATCAGCAACCGTACGCCCGTGCGGTCCGCCAGCTCGTACAGGAACTGGCCCTCGGTCATCTCCTCGCCCGGCCAGGAGATCAGCGCGGCGATGTTCTCCACCGCCAGCGGCACCGGCAGCGCGTCCTGCGCGATCCGCACGTTCTCGCACAGCACGTCCAGAGCGTCCCGGGTGCGCGGCACCGGCAGCAGATGGCCCGCCTCCAGCTGCGGCGAGGCGGTCAGCGGCCCGCCCGCGCGGACGAACGCGATGTGCTCGGTGACCAGCGGCGAACCCAGCGCCTCGGCCCGCTCGGCCAGCGCCGTGAGCCGGCCCGGATCCGGCCGGTCCGCGCCGCCGAGCCCCAGGGAGACACCGTGCGGCACGACGGTCACCCCGCGCTCGCGCAACCGCCGCAGCGAGTCCGGCAGATGGCCGGGGCACACGTTCTCGGCGACGACCTCCACCCAGTCGATGCCCGGCATCGCCTCGACGGCGTCCGCGATCTCCGGCCGCCACCCGATCCCCGTCCCGAGTCGCTCCACGCCCCCCACCTCCAGGTGCTCCGCACGATGTGCAGGGGGTATGGCCCCGCCGTCGGCGCCCGAACCCCGCCGCGCGCACCTTCAGAGCAACATTTGAGGTTCCGCCTCACACCCTGCGGTAGCGGGCCAGCGCGATGGAGAACAGACCGAAGACGGCCAGGCCGAGCGCCACCAGGGCCAGCAGCCACGGTCCCGCCGGGGTGCCGGCGAAGGCGCGCAGCGTGCCGTCCAGCCCCTTGGCCTTCCCGGGGTCGTAGTCCACGGCGGCGATCACGGCGAAGACACCGGCCGCCGCGTAGACCAGACCGCGCGCCGCCCCGCCGGTCACCCCCAGGACGTCCACGACGCGCTGAACCCGCCGGGACATCCGCGCCTTCATGAGGTGCTTGTGGAACGTGCGCCGGGCCGCGCGCACCCCGATCCCGACGCCGACCCCCAGGACGACGAGACCCGCGAGACCCACCAGCCAGCGGCCGAGGGGCAGTTCGAGGGCGCGCGAGACGAGGTCCCGCGACGTCGCGTCGCTCCCCTCGCTGTTCTTGGAGGAGGTCACGAACGTCAGCACGGAGAACGCCACGAATCCGTAGAAGACGCAGCGCCCGGCGTTCAGGGCACGCTTGGACGCCTTGCGGCCGTCCGGGCCGGAGGCCCCGAACACGGCCTCGGACAACCGCCACACGGCCATGCCGACCAGGCCGATGCCGATCGCCCACACCAGTGCCTCACCGAACGGCTGCCGGGCCAGCTCCTGGACGGCGCCGCTGCTGTCCGCCTCCCTGGACCCACCGCCCCCGGTGGCGATGCGCAGCGCCAGCACACCGATCAGCAGATAGATCGTGCCGCGCGCCACCAGGCCCCAGCGGGCCCCGGCGTCGACGACCGAGCCGTTCGCCGCGCGGCGGGCCCGGGCGGCCCCCGTACCGCGCGTCGGGTGAAGACGGGTCCTCATCCAGCCTCGAGTCACGGACGATCCGGTCGCCATGGCCGCTGCCCTCCTGTCGTCGCCCCACCCGGCGGTGTGCGATGCCGGCACGGGCCCGGATGCCCCCGGCGGTACGGGGTATGCGCCCGGTGCCGCCCGCGTCCGGGGGCGGACGCGGCGCGGGCCGCCGCCCCGGACGAAGCGGAGCGGCGGCCCGCCGTCGGCTGCTCGTCGCTTCCCGCGAGCGGGTGCGGGAGCGCGCTCACCGGCGACGCAGCCTGCCGAGGAGCGTGCGGGCCTGCGCCCGGGTGCGGGGGTTCGACGCCGCGCGCCGTGCCGACGCGATGGTCCGTCGGCCCTGAGGGCTGCGGCTGTACTGCTTGAGCCGGTTCAGTATGCCGGGCATGACACCTCCATGAGTGCGGTGCGGGGAGGGCGACTCGCCTCCCTTCCGCTCGTCTACCCGCGCGACGCGGAAGGACGCGGAAGGACGCGGAAGGACGCGCAAGGACGCGCAAGGACGCGGAAGGACGCGCAAGGATACGGAAGGGCACGGAGGGACACGGAAGAAGGCGGATCCCGGACCGCGCCGGGCCGTCGAGTTTGCCCGCGGCGGATGCGGTAAGGCGGATGCCATGGCCAACACACAGGAGCAGGAAGGCAAGACGGGACGCGCCGCCCGTACCGCGAAGACTGCCGCCTCGAAGGCGGGGGACACCGCGACGAAGGCCGGGAACGCCGCGTCGAAGGCGGGGGACAAGACCGCTTCACCGGGCGACACCGCCGCGCGAGCGGCCCGGTCGGTGTCCGCCGGGGCATCCCGGGCGGTCACCTCCGCGGGCACCGCGCTCGCGAGCACCCGGGGCACCGTGGTGTCGGCCGCGGGCCAAGTGGCCTCGGCCGCCACGACGGCCTGGGCGGTCGTCAGGAACCGCAAGCTGATCGCCGCCGGGGCCGCGACGGGAGTAGGGGCCCTCGCCACGGCGTCCTTCGTGGCGGGCCGCCTCGTCGAGCGCAGCGGGCACGGGCCGATCACGCGCCTGACCGGCGGGCGCATCTGACCGCGCGGACACCGCGGCACCCACGGGCCCTGACGGGCTGTCGGCCGGCGTGTCCGCAGCTGCCGCACCGTACGGCGGCGTGCCGGCGGCCGGACGACACCGGCACGCCGGCCGCCGCCGTGTTCACCGCCGCCCGCCGCGCACACCGCACCCGATGACCGCGCCCCGGCGGGGCCCACCGCGACCCCGCCCCGGCGGGGGCCACTCACCCGGCACTACGTCACCGGCCGAGGCGCGAGCCGACGGACGCTCGCGCGGTGACGAACCCGCGGCGGCGGGGGACACCCCTGGATGGCGTCCAACCGCCTAGGCCCGAGGCCGGCGCAGTGCCGGATGGTCGGCGACGACCGTGCAGGAGCCGGGGGCGATCTCCGTGTAACCGGCGTCCCGGACGACCGGCAGGCCGCTCGCGGTCAGCTGCCCCCAGTCCGCCGGGTCGGCGATGCGGACGGCGAGCGGGAAACCGGCGTCGCGCCAGTCCGCGCGCTCCTGGTCGGACAGTTCCCACCAGGCGAGCTGGGCGCCGTGCCCGGCCTGCGCCATCGCCTTTCCCGCGGACATCTCCACCCCGGGGTTCAGCCACAGCACCGGCGCGCCCGGATCCGCCGGGGCCGGGGACTCCGGGTCGTCGAGTTCGGTCCCGGACACCTGGAGCTTCACCAGTTCCCTGGGCCAGCCGTCCAGCGGCACCGGCGGGAACACCCGCACCTCCGCCGCCTTCCCGGTGACCGTGATCCCGGGCAGCGCCTGCGCCCGCCGCCACTCGGCGCCGCGCGCTCGCCGCACCACCTTGCGGATCCGGGCGTCCTGCCAGTCCCGCACGGCCCGGGCCCATTCGCCGTCCCCCAGCGACCGGTCGTCGGCGAGCATCACGAGCACCGCGCGAGCCGCCGTCTCCAGCGCGTCGGTGCGCGCCGGGGGCGCGGCCCGCTCGATGCGCACGACCAGGGGCAGCACGAACTGCGGGGCCTCGTCGCGGCCGGAGCGGGCGGCACGGAAGGGGCTGCCGTCGGAAGCGGAGGGATCGGCGGGATCGGGAACGGAGGCATCCTGTGTCACGTCCTTCAGTCTGCCAGGCGGAAGACCGGGGGAAAGGGGCGTGGTGGGGCGAGAGCTGCGACTGGAGGCAGTGGGCCGCCGCTACGGGCCGCGCGGCTCCTGGGTGCTGCGCGGTGTCGACCTGTCCGTGCCGCCCGGCGCCCTGATCCGCGTGGAGGGCGCCAACGGCACCGGAAAGTCCACCCTGCTGCGCCTGCTCGCGCGCCTGGACGCCCCCACCGAGGGCCGCGTCACCGGCCGCCCGCGCACCGCCTACGTCCCCGAACGCTTTCCGCCGGCCCTGCCGTTCACCCCCGCCGGCTATCTCCGCCACCTCGGTGCCGTGCACGGCCTGTCCCGCGCGGGGGCCGCCCGGGCCGCCGACATCTGGCTGGAGCGCTTCGGCGCCGGGGCGTACGCCCACACGCCGATGCGGCGGCTGTCGAAGGGCAGCAGCCAGAAGGTGGCCGTCGCGCAGGCGCTGCTCGCCGATCCGGAGCTGCTGGTGCTGGACGAGGCGTGGACCGGCCTGGACACCGCCGCCCGCGCCGAACTGGAGCGGGCGGTCGCCGAGCGGACGGCGGCCGGGGGCGCCGTCGTCTTCGTCGACCACGACCCACGGAGGCTGGCGGGCGCGGCCGTCGCCGTCCACACCGTCCGCGACGGCGCCCTGCACCGCCGTACCGGGGAAACGGCGCCCGCGCCCGGCCCGCGGGCCACCGTCGAGGTGCAGGGACCGCCCGGCGCGCCGCTGCCCGCCGACGCCCTGCGCCTGGCCGCCTCGGCCGCCGAGACGGCCCCCGGCGCCCACCGGATCACCGTCCCCGCCGCCCATTCCGATGTCCTGCTGCGCGCCCTGCTGACGGCGGCCCCGCCCTGGCACGTCGTGTCCGTGCGCACTCCCGCCGATCCGGAAAGCCCCCGATGACCGCCCTTGTCCGCTATCAGGCCGCGCTGCTGCTCCGCTCGCAGCGGTGGCTGCCGCCGTTCATCCTGTACGCCGTCTTCCTGGCGGTGAGCGTGCAGGGCGGGCAGCCGGTGCTGGACTCGCTCGGCTACGCGGCCGCCGCGCTGCTGCCCGTCGCCGCCTGGCTGGCCCGGATCTGCGCCGAGGGCGAACCGGCCGCGGCGCGCGCCTGTACCGCCGCCGCGGCCGGGCCGGCCCGGGCGCATCTGGCGTGCCTGCTGGTGGCGTTCGCCGCGGCGACGGCCCTCGGTGGCCTCGCGACCCTCGCCGTGACGCTGATCAGCGACCCGGCGAGCGCCGACGGGCAGACCCGGGTGCCCCGGCTCCCGGCCGGGGCCGCGGGGCTGCTCGCCGCGCTCGCCTGCGCTCTGCTCGGCACCGCCGTCGGCGCGCTCACCAGCCGCCCGGTGCTGCGCTCGACCGGCCGGGCGGTGCCCGCGCTGCTGCTGGCCGCGCTGCTGTCGCTGGTGCTCACCGGTTCCCCGGCGAACGCGGCGGTCAGCGGCCTGGTCACCGGCTCCCGCTCGGGTGCCGTCCCGTTCCCGCTGCTGCCGCTGGGCGCGGCGGCGCTGCTCGCGGCGGCGGCGACCGCCGTGGCGTGCGCGCTCGGCTCCCGCCGGTCAGCCTGAGCAGGAGGTGCGCTGTGCCTCCTGCCACTCGCAGACCGGGCAGAGGGTGATCCCCTTGTACGACTCGGGGTGCTCCGTCGGCTCCCGGCACAGCACGCACTCCGCGTACGGCGGCCCGTCCGCCTTGGGCGGTCTGCTCGCGTCGATCAGGCAGTAGTCGTTGACCTCGGCCTCGCTCATGTCTCCAGCGTAGGCCGGTCGGCGCGGGCCGGTCAGCGTCGTGCCGACCCGATCAGCTCCGACACCTTCACGAAGCGGAAGCCCTGGCGGCGCAGCTCCGGCACGATCGTGCGGATCGCCCGCTCGGTCGTCGGCGCGGCGCTGCGGGTGCAGTGCAGGACGACCACCGAGCCGGGCCGTACGCCGTCCAGCACCTGCCGGGCGACCGCGTCGGCGTCCGTCGCGAAGGCGTCGCCGCCGACCACGTCCCACTGCACGGCGGTGACGCCGGTGCCGCTGAGCGCGCGCAGGGCGCGGCGGTCGTAGCAGCCGCCGGGGAAGCGGAAGTACGGCTTGGCGTCCGGGACACCGGCCGCGCGGAAGGCGGCGTACGCCCGTTCCACGTCCGCCCGCATCCGGTTCCCGGCGACGGTCGGCAGGCCGTAGCAGTCGTCGGTGAACGCGTAGTGGCTGTAGGAGTGGTTGGCGACCTCGAACAGCGGGTCCCGGCCGATGGCGCGGGCCTGGGCCGGGTACTCCTCGGCCCAGCGGCCCGTCATGAAGACGGTGGCCGGCACCTTCAGCGTCCGCAGCGTGGTGATCAGCCGGGGGTGGTCGAAGCGTTCGCCCGCCGCCGCTCTCGGCCCCTGGTCGGCGGTCATGTCGGCGTCGAAGGTGAGCGCGACGGTCTTCCCGCCGCTTCGAGGGCCGTGGTGGAACACGGGGGTCAGTCCGCCGGGGCCGGGCGCCAGGGTGGCCGGCCGGGACGGGGCGGAGGCGGCGGGGGCGGGCGGGGCGGCCCGGGAGGCGGTGCGGGCGGCCTCGGGGGCGCCGCACGCGGCGAGCGCGGCGCCGAGCGCACAGACGGCGGCGATACGTCGTACGAGAAGGATCATCGTATGAACGTAAGGGGGTGAAGCGGGCTTATCGGGCCCGCGTCGCCGACAGTGCGCTCAGCGTCCGCCGGAAGTCACCCGGCCGGACGGCCGGGGCCGGGGCCTATCCGCGCCAGGGTCCCGTCACCGCGAACGTCGTGCCGGGCGTGTAGCAGTTGACGTACATCGTCCGGCCGTCGGGGGAGAAGGCGACGCCGGCGAACTCGCCCCACTCCGGCTCCTCCTCGGTGCCGATGGCCTGGCGGTTGCGCGCCATCTCGTACACCTCCCCCTTGCGGGTGACGCCGAAGACGTGCTGCGCCCCGTTGCCGTCCTCGCAGACCATCAGACCGCCGCTGGGCGCGAGGCAGATGTTGTCCGGGGACTCGCCCGGCAGCTGGACGTCGGTGTCCGGGCCGAAGACGACCACCAGGGTGAGGTGCCGCCGGTCCGGGTCGTAGCGCCAGATCTGCCCGAAGTGGTCGCCGGCCGATCCCTCCTGGCTGCGGGCGTACGACGACACGAAGTAGACGCTGCGCCCGCCCCAGTAGCAGCCCTCCAGCTTCTGCGCGCGGGTGATGCCCTTCTTGCCGTAGTCCTGGAGGCGGACCGATGTCTGCTTGGCCAGCGGGTCGGGGACGTCCACCCACTCGACGCCGTCGAAGCAGGCGCCCGGCTCCTGGACGGCCGACAGGTCGGGCACACCGGGCACCCGCATCGCCTGGAGGCGCCCGCCCGCGCGCAGCGCGCCGGTGCCGCCGAGCGGCTTGTTCGGGAGGAAGCGGTAGAAGAGGCCGAAGGGCTGGATGAAGGCGTCCTCGGTCTCGTAGACGATGCCGTTCCTCGGGTCGACGGCGACCGCCTCGTGCTGGAAGCGGCCCATCGCGGTCAGCGGGACCGCCCCGGTGCGGCGCGGGTCGGCCGGGTCGACCTCGAAGATGAACCCGTGGTCCTTGGTGTAGCCGTTGGTGCCCGCCTTGTCCTCGGTCTCCTCGCAGGTCAGCCAGGTACCCCAAGGGGTGGGCCCGCCCGAGCAGTTGACGGCCGTGCCGGCGACGGCGACCCGCTCGGAGAGCACGTTGTCGCGGGCGTCCAGGGTGAGGGCCGTACAGCCGCCCTTGCCCGCCGGATCGTAGGTCAGGCCGTCGACCGTGGGAACGCCGAGGCGGGCCGTCGCGCGGTTCTCGTGGTTGCGGACCAGATGGACCCGGCCGCCGCGGCCGGGCAGCGCGGCCATGCCGTCGTGGTTGGAGGGCACCTTGCCCTCGCCGGAGCGCAGCGGGTCGCCCTCGCGGGACAGCACCTTGTAGCGGAAGCCCTTCGGCAGGTCGAGCAGGCCGTTCGGGTCGGGGACGAGCGGTCCGTAGCCGGTGTGGCCCACTTCCTGGGCGGCGGCCGTGCCCGCGAACAGCTCGGAGACGGCTCCGGTGAACGCGATGCCCACTCCGAGGGCACCGGTGCGGGCGAGGACCTGACGACGGGACACAGACATGGAGGTACCTTCCTGCTGGCGGACAGGACAGTGATCCGCTGTGTCTACCATCTACCGTCCGCCACGGGAACAACGCGCGTAGCACCTCATGGGTCCGGCCTCAGGTGTCGAGCGCGGGCGGAGGGCTCTGTTCCGCCCCCGCGTCCCGGCCTCGCTCCAGGAATCGCAGCAGCTCCACCGGGATCGGCAGCACCAGGGTGGAGTTCTTCTCCGCCGCGACCGCCATCACGGTCTGGAGCAACCGCAGCTGGAGGGCGGAGGGCGCGTCGGCCATCTGATGGGCGGCCTCCGCCAGCTTCTTCGACGCCTGCAGCTCGGCGTCGGCGTTGATGATCCGGGCCCGGCGCTCCCGGTCCGCCTCCGCCTGCCGGGCCATCGAGCGCTTCATGGTCTCCGGCAGCGACACGTCCTTGATCTCCACCCGGTCCACCTGGACTCCCCAGCCGACGGCCGGGCTGTCGATCATCAGTTCCAGGCCCTGATTGAGCTTCTCCCGGTTGGACAGCAGATCGTCGAGGTCGCTCTTGCCGATGATGGAGCGCAGCGAGGTCTGGGCCATCTGTGAGACGGCGAACTTGTAGTCCTCGACCTTGATCAGCGCACTCGCCGCGTCGACGACCTTGAAGTACACCACCGCGTCGACCCGCACGGTCACGTTGTCCCGGGTGATGCCCTCCTGGGCCGGCACGGGCATCGTGACGATCTGCAGGTTGACCTTGTGCAGCCGGTCGACGAACGGAACGATCAGGGTGAAACCGGGCCCGCGTACGCCGTCCAGCACCCGGCCCAGCCGGAAGACCACCCCGCGTTCGTACTGCTTCACGACCCGCGCCGCCGCCGCGACGTACACGACGCCCGCGGAACCGACCGCCGCGGCCGCCCCCAGCAGCTCCTCCACCATGACGACCTCCTCGTCCAGAGGCTTGAAGCCCGGAGGTCCGAAACCCGGAAGCCCGAAGCCCGGAAGCCCGAAGCCCGGGAGCCCGGAAGCCCGAAGCCCGAAGGTCCGATATGTCTGATGGTGACACGATATGCCCGGCGCCCGGTCCGGGGCCACGGCGGGCCCCGGACCGGGCGCCGGGCGGAATCGTGCGGAAACGTCGCGCGGGATCAGGCGGCCATGGTGAGCTTCACCGGTTCGATGCCGCTCTGACTGTGCCGCTCGGCCCAGCTCTCCAGCGCCGTACGGCAGGCGTGGTCGAGGTGGTGCAGACCCGACAGGTCCAGCTCGACCGGGCGGTCCTGGGGCAGGGACTCCAGGCTGCTGAGGATCTTCGGCAGCCGCAGGAACGTCGCGTTGCCCGACAGACACGCCTGCACCGGCCCGGCGCCCTTGTCGACGACCTCCACCCTGACGTGCGAGGCCTCCCAGGCGGTCTTGACGACCGACAGGGCGATACCGATGAGGACACCCTCGAACATGTTCACCGCCACGATCGACACCGCGGTGACCACGAGGATCAGCGCCTCGCCGCGGTGCCCCCGCCACAGCGTGGCGATCTGCCGGAACGGGATCAGCTTCCAGCCCGCGTGGACCAGGATGCCGGCCAGCGCGGGCAGCGGTATGAGGGCCAGCGCGGACGGCAGCAGCGCCGCGAACAGCAGCAGCCAGACGCCGTGCAGCACCCGGGAGGCCTTGGTCTTCGCGCCCGCCGCCACGTTCGCCGAGCTGCGCACGATCACCGCGGTCATCGGCAGCGCGCCCAGCACGCCGCACACCGCGTTGCCCGCGCCCTGCGCCATCAGCTCCTTGTCGTACTCGGTGCGCGGACCGTCGTGCAGCCGGTCCACGGCCGCCGCGCTGAACAGCGACTCGGCGGACGCGATCAGCGTGAAGGCCAGGACGGTGCCGAGCAGCGCCGGGCTCGCCAGCTCGCCGAACGCGTCGAGGCCGGGCGGCTGGACGGAGTCCAGCAGGCCGTTCACCTCCACCGTGGCCACCGGCAGGCTGAGCGCCAGGGTGGCCACCGTCGCCAGGGCCACCGCGGCGAGCGCGCCCGGCACGGACTGGACCTGCTTGGGCAGCTTCTTCCAGCCGACCATCACCGCGATGGTGCCCACGCCGACCGCCAGTGAGACGAGCGCCTCGGTGCTGCCGAACGCGTCGACGGCCGCCCCGGGGAGTCCGAGGATCTTGTCGATGCCGGAGGCGGGCGCCTTCAGCCCCGCCGCCGCGTACAACTGCCCGGCGATGATGACCAGGCCGATACCGGCCAGCATGCCCTCGACGACCGAGAGGGAGATGGCCCGGAAATAGCGCCCCAGCTTCAGGGCGCCCATCACGAGCTGGAGCAGCCCGGCCGCGAGCACGATCACGCCGAGCGCGGGCAGCCCGAACTCCTGCACCGCCTCGAAGACCAGCACGGTCATTCCGGCCGCGGGGCCGGACACCTGGAGGCTGCTGCCGGGCAGCAGACCGGTGACGATGCCGCCGACGATGCCGGTGATCAGGCCGACTTCGGCCGGGACGCCGGAGGCGACGGCCACGCCGACGCACAGCGGCAGCGCGACCAGGAAGACGACGAGGGAGGCGGCGAAGTCCTGCCTGAGGAAGGGGTATTTGGTCATGGCGGGACTCACAGCGCCTCGAACGCGTCGGTGTCCGCGCGGTGTTCGCGGACCCGGCCGGTGTGCACCTCGTAGTACCAGCCGCGCAGCCGGAGCCGGCCGTCCGCCAGCCGCCGTTCGACGCACGGGTAGGACCGCAGCCGGAGCAGCTGGGACAGCACGTGGTGCTGCACCGCCTCGGCGACCTCCGGGTCCGCCGGGTCGGCGGCCTTCGGCTCGTCGGCGGCGTGCGCCAGCCAGTCGCGTACGGCGGGCACGGTGGCGAGGTCGTCGCCGCGCACCAGCGCGCCGACGGCACCGCAGTGGGAGTGCCCGCAGACCACGATGTCCTGGACGCCGAGGACTTCCACGGCGTACTCGATGGTGGCCGCCTCGCCGGTGGGGGTGCCGGAGGCGTACGGGGGCACGATGTTGCCCGCGGTGCGCAGCTCGAAGAGCTGGCCGGGACGGGCGCCCGTGATCAGGGCCGGGACGACCCGGGAGTCGGAACAGGTGATGAACAGGACCTCGGGGGACTGGCCTGCCGCGAGGTTGGCGAACTCCTCAGGGCGCTGTCCGAACGTGCGGGCGTTGTCGATGAGGGGCTGCATGGTGGTGACTCCTCCTGGCGCGCCGTGGGGGCGCGTCGGGCGTGCATGACAGAGGGCGGTGTGGGGGGTCGCTCTGCTGGATCAGCAGCGGAACACCTGGAGGGCGGCCGGAGTGTGCGATCTGGAGGGTCTCGACGCGTGGTCGCGCACGACGCTGGGCGCGGGCGCGTCGAGTCCGGCCCCTGGTTCCGGGCCCCGGGGCGGGAGCGGCCGTCCGGCTGTCCCGGGGGTGGGCCCGGCGGTGCGGTGAGGTGGGGGACCGGTCGGGTCCCCGCGGAACGGACCGAGGTGCAGCGGAGGCTCGGGGGCCGGCGCCGTAGCGGAAGGGATGATTCCAGCCTGGGCGCCATCTGCGAGTGGGCGATCCGCGTACGCGTGTGCTAACGATGCGGAAACGCCGAGGGAGCAAAGGGTGAGCAGCACGGCGGCGAGGAACCGCAGTGCGGTCCATCCCGTCGCAGCTCGGAACATGAGTTCCCTTCCGCTCTGTTCACGTCTCTAGTCCGGACCAACGGTTGGTCAACAGCTGGTCAAGAAACACGTTAACCCTGCAAAGTCGTTTGCAGGGTTAACTCGACGTATCCAGCGGGAGAGAGCCTCAAAAGTGAGGGGTAATTGGCCGGAAGTGGATCTTGATCATGACGTAGTACTGCGATAGGGGCTATGGGGCTTCCGAGGGCGTCACCAGCCGCTTGGCGTCACGGGCCAGCGCGGTCAGACGCGAGATCGCCCGGAAGTACTTCTTCCGGTAGCCGCCCTTCAGCATCTCCTCGCTGAACAGCCGGTCGAAGGGCAGCCCGGAGGCGAGGACCGGGACCTCGCGGTCGTAGAGCCGGTCCGCGAGGACGACGAGCCGCAGCGCGGTCGACTGGTCGGGCACCGGCCGCACACCGGTGAGGCAGACCGCCTTCAGGCCGTCCGTCAGCGCGCCGTAGCGGCTGGGGTGGACGCGGGCCAGGTGGTCCAGCAGCCGCGGGAACTCGTCGAGGGAGGCGCCCTCGGTGGCGTACGCCGCCTGCGTCACCTGCTCGTCGGAGAACGGGGCCGGGGCCTCCGGCAGACCGCGGTGGCGGTAGTCCTCGCCGTCGATGCGCAGGGCGCGGAAGTGGGCGGACAGGCCCTGGATCTCGCGCAGGAAATCGGCCGCCGCGAAACGGCCCTCGCCGAGCTTGCCGGGCAGGGTGTTGGAGGTGGCGGCGAGCGCGACACCGGCCTCGACCAGCTTGCCGAGCAGCGTCGACACCAGGACCGTGTCGCCCGGGTCGTCCAGCTCGAACTCGTCGATGCACAGCAGGCGGTGTCCCGACAGGGTCCGCACGGTCTGCTGGAAGCCGAGGGCGCCGACGAGGTTCGTCAGCTCCACGAAGGTGCCGAAGGCCTTCAGGGCGGGCTCGGCGGGGGTGGCGTGCCAGAGGGAGGCCAGCAGGTGGGTCTTGCCCACGCCGTAGCCGCCGTCCAGGTAGACGCCCCGGGGCCCGGCCGGGGCCTTGGGGGCCTTGGCCCTGCCGAAACCGAGGAAGCCGCGCCGGACCGTGCCCTTTCCGCTGGCGTGCGCGCCGCCGAGGCCCCCCGCGAAGGATTCGAGGACGTGGACGGCCTCGGTCTGGCTGGGCTGGTTCGGGTCCGGGATGTACGTGCTGAAGCGGACCGAGTCGAAGCGGGGCGGGGGGACCATCTCCGCGACGAGGCGCTCCGCGGGCACGTGGGGCTCGCGGGCGCACAGCGAGAGGGGGGCTGCCGCGTCGGCTATCGGGGGGCGGTTGGCGGGGGCGGGGGTGCTGGACACGGTTATCCATGCTACGGGGTGTTTCGGGGCGCCTGCTGGCGTGCGGGACCCGGTGGGCGGGCGGCTGCGGCGGCGTTGGGGCTGGTCGCGCAGTTCCCCGCGCACCTTCTGCGGTGCGGTGCGGTGGGGTGGGTGCGGTGCGTCGTGGTTGGTCGCGCAGCTCCCCGCGCCCCTCCGGGGGTGCCGCCGTCGTGCAGGTGCGGCGTCGGTGGTGGAGTCGCACTGGCCGGTCGTGTTCGTCGCGGGCCGTCTTCGCTGAATACGTTCCGTATTGCTCTGGCGTGGAACACTGCACCGCATGCGACGCCTGTTCCCTGTGGCCGCCGAGGCCGATGATCGTGAGTGGAGCCTTGCCGAGCTGGCGGAGGCCTATGCCTATCCCGCGCCGAGGCCGGGGGAGCCGGTGGCCTGGCTGCGGGCCAACATGGTGTCCACCCTGGACGGGGCCGCGCAGCACGACGGGCGGTCCCAGCCCATCTCCGGCGCGGCCGACATGCGGATCTTCGGCACGCTGCGCGCCCTGGCCGATGCGGTCGTGGTCGGTGCTGAAACGGTCCGGCGGGAGGGATACCGGCCGGCGAAGGCCCGCGCGGACTTCGCGGCCCTGCGGGAGGCGGCCGGACAGGGGCCCGCCCCCGCCATCGCCGTGGTCTCCGCGAGCCTGGAGCTGGACTTCTCACTCCCGCTGTTCACCTCACCGCTGGTGCCCACCCTGGTACTGACCGGTGCCGCGGCACCCCCGGAGCGGGTCGCCGCCGCCGAGAAGGCCGGTGCCCGCGTGGTGGTCGCCGGTGACGGAGTGGGCGTGGAGCCCGCCCGCGCGGTGCGGGAGCTCGCCGAGCTGGGGCACACCCGGCTGCTCACCGAGGGCGGGCCGCGCCTGCTGGGACAGCTGGTCGCGGCCGGGGTGCTGGACGAGCTGTGCCTGACCGTCTCGCCGATGCTCACCGCGGGCGACGCCCAGCGGATCGCGGGCGGGCCGGGTGTGGCGGTGCCGCAGCAGTACGGCCTGGTGTCGCTGCTGGAGGAGGGCGGGTTCCTCTTCTCCCGCTACCGTCGGTCGTGAGTGTGATGGAATCTGTCATTCCGGCTCAGCGGAATGTGTCGCTCCGCTTAACTTCCGCTGGGCACACTAGGACTCGCAGTACCCGTGCGATCACGGGGCAGGATGGTTTCCGCAGGGCCTGGTACGGCCCGCGGAGGACTGAGGGCGTCGAGAGCCCTCGGAGGAGAAGGGGCGCCTGGTGTTCACAAGCGTTTTGATGATCGAGAAGGCCCTGACGTCCGCCGACGTGGAGTTCGTCACGACCTTGCACGGGGACGAGCCGGTCCGCTTCCACGTCCTGCTCCAGCCGCGCGGCGAGCAGGCCGACCGCCTGCTGCGGGCCATCGACGACCTCGCCATCGGCGCGGTGGAGGAGGCCGTGCGCGAGGGCGAGACACCGGAGGGCGAGGAGGCCAGGAGCGAGGGCGAACGGGCCCTGGAGGTGTCGCTGGCGGCGTTGCGCGCGGCGGGCAGCTCCGCCGACGGGCGGCTCATCGAGGACCACCCCCTGGACGCCCTGAAGTCCCTGGTCGCGGAGGTCGGGGCGGACGAGGTGATCGTCCTGACCGACCCCCACTACGTGGAGGAGTTCTTCCACCGGGACTGGGCGTCGAGAGCGCGGCACAAGGTCGGCGTGCCGGTGCTCAAACTGTTCTCCCACAGCAAGGCATAGGCTTGGGCGGCGCGCCCCCCGGCGGACCGCCGCGGGGCGCGCCCACCGACGTACCGCAATCCTGGGGAGAACAACGCATGGCACCCGGCCTTCCTACCGCCATGGACCGACCGCACTTCATCGGCATCGGCGGAGCCGGAATGTCGGGCATCGCCAAGATCCTGACGCAGCGCGGCGCCAAGGTCGCGGGCAGTGACGCCAAGGAGTCCGCGACGGCCGAGGCACTGCGCGCGCTGGGCGCGACGGTGCACATCGGGCACGCGGCCGAGCACCTGGCCGACGACGCCAGCTGCGTGGTCGTGTCGTCGGCGATCCGCGCCGACAACCCGGAGCTGGCCCGCGCGGCCGAGCTGGGCATCCCGGTGGTGCACCGCTCCGACGCCCTCGCCGCGCTGATGGACGGCCTGCGCCCGATCGCGGTGGCCGGCACGCACGGCAAGACCACCACCACGTCGATGCTCGCGGTCTCCCTCTCCGCTCTGGGCCTGAACCCGTCGTACGCCATCGGCGGCGACCTGGACGCGCCCGGCTCCAACGCGCTGCACGGCGACGGCGAGATCTTCGTCGCCGAGGCGGACGAGAGCGACCGCAGCTTCCACAAGTACGCGCCCGAGGTCGCCATCGTCCTCAACGTGGAGCTGGACCACCACGCCAACTACGCCTCCATCGACGAGATCTACGAGTCCTTCGAGACCTTCGCGGGCAAGATCGTGCCCGGCGGCACCCTGGTGATCTCGGCGGACCACGAGGGGGCGCGAGAGCTGACCCGCCGCCTCGCGGGCACCGTGAAGACCGTCACGTACGGCGAGTCGCCGGACGCCGACGTCCGTGTGCTGTCCGTCGTCCCGCAGGGCCTGAAGAGCGAGGTGACCGTCGAGCTGGACGGCACGCCGCTCACCTTCACGGTCTCCGTGCCCGGCCGCCACTACGCCCACAACGCCGTCGCCGCCCTCGTGGCGGGCGCGGCGCTCGGCATCCCGGCGGCGGAACTGGCACCGGCGCTCGCCGCGTACACCGGCGTCAAGCGGCGCCTCCAGCTGAAGGGCGAGGCCGCCGGGGTCCAGGTGATCGACTCCTACGCCCACCACCCGACCGAGATGACCGCCGACCTGGAGGCCATGCGGGCGGCGGCCGGCGACTCCCGCATCCTCGTCGTCTTCCAGCCCCACCTGTTCTCCCGCACCCAGGAGCTGGGCACGGAGATGGGCCGGTCGCTGGCGCTCGCCGACGCCTCGGTGGTCCTGGACATCTACCCGGCCCGCGAGGACCCGATCCCCGGCGTCACCAGCGAGCTGATCATCGACGCGGCCCGCGCGGCGGGCGCCGAGGTGACGGCCGTGCCCGACAAGGCCGGCGTACCGGACGAGATCGCGGGAATGGCCCGCCCCGGCGATCTGGTTCTCACCATGGGCGCGGGCGATGTCACCGACCTCGGCCCGCGCATCCTGGACCGTCTGTCGCGCCAGTCGAAGTGAGGGGCTGAAGCACATGTCGTACGACGTCGAGAAGCCGGACGAGCAGTGGCGGGCGGAGCTGAGCCCGGCCGAGTACGCCGTGCTGCGCCAGGCCGCGACCGAGCCCGCGTTCACCGGTGAGTACACGGACACCAAGGCCAGGGGCGTCTACTCCTGCCGGGCCTGCGGCGCGGAGCTGTTCACCTCGGACACCAAGTTCGACTCCCACTGCGGCTGGCCGTCCTTCTTCGACCCCAAGGACACCGACGCGGTCGAACTGGTGGAGGACCGCTCGCACGGGATGGTGCGAACGGAGGTGCGCTGCGCGCGCTGCGGGTCGCACCTCGGGCACGTCTTCGAGGGGGAGGGTTACCCGACCCCGACCGACCAGCGGTACTGCATCAACAGCATCGCGCTGAAGCTGTCCGCCGAGGAGAGCTGACCGCCGAGAGAGCTGACCGCCGAGGGCAGCTGAGCTGACCGGTGACCGCGCGGTGTCAGGCCGCGCGGTCGGCGCTGGGTTTCGGCGCGCGGGCGGGCTCCCGGTCCTCCCCGGTCGGACGGCCCAGGATCCAGTTCAGCAGCGGGCCCGCCATCGCCGTCGTCACCACGGCCATGACGACCATGAGCGAGTAGAGGTCCTGGCCGAGGATGCCCAGTTGCAGGCCGACGTTCAGGACGATGAGTTCGGTCAGGCCGCGGGTGTTCATCAGGGTGGCCAGGGCGGTGGACTCCCGGACCGGCATCTTGTTCAGGCGGGCGGCGGCGAACGCGCCCGCGAACTTCCCGCCGATGGCCACCACGAGGATCAGCGCCAAGTCGCCGAGCCCGCTCGCGTCGAGCCCGGACAGATCGACTTTGAGGCCGGCGACCAGGAAGAACACCGGCAGCAGCAGGGTGCCGCTCATCTGGCCGAGGCGGTCGTGGACGTCCTCGCGCAGCTGCGCGGTGCCCTGGCGCGGCAGGATCACCCCGAACAGGAACGCCCCGAAGATGTAGTGCAGGCCCAGCCACTCGGTGGCGGCGGCCGACAGCAGTAGTCCGGCGAGCACGCAGGCGAACACGGTCGGGGTGAGCCGGAGATCGGTCCGGCGCGCCATGATCCGGCGCAGCAGGGGGCGTACGACGAAGAACATGCCCAGCAGGTAGGGCACGGCGAGCAGGATCCGCCACTCCTCGGAACCGGCCGAGCCGCTGAGGGCGACCACGGCGGCGAGCAGGGACCAGGCGAGCACGTCGTCGATCGAGGCGCAGGCCAGCGCCACCACGCCGAGCGGGCTGCGGGACATGCCCCGGTCGGTGAGGATCCGGGCCAGCACCGGGAACGCCGTGATCGACATGGCGATGCCCATGAAGAGCATGAACGCCGTCCGGTCGTCGGCGGCGTGGTCGTTCAGCAGATAGAGGGCCAGGGCCGCGCCGAGTCCGAAGGGCAGGAGGACGGAGCTGAGGGAGACGGTGGCGGCGAGGCTTCCGATGCCCCGGATCAGCGTGGCGTCCCACTCCAGGCCGATGATGAACATGAAGACGGCGATGCCGACCGCGGCGAGGGCGCCCAGCAGGGGCCGTATGTCGTCGGGGAAGAGGGCATCGGAGATCGCCCCGTGGAACAGGGTCGGCCCGAGCGCGATGCCGGCCAGCACCTCGCCGATCACCGCGGGCTGACCGAGGCGGCGCGCCAGCGCGCCGAGCAGCCGGGCCAGGATCACGAGCACGGCGAGACCCGCGAGCAGTGCCGTGGTCTGTTGAGCGGTCATGTGGTCCGTCTCCGTCCGTCGCGGTCGGCAGAACTGCCTGGGGCGAATCCTTGCCTCTGCGTCCGCGCGGTGAACCGGTCGCGAAAAAGGGCCGAAAGCAATGAGGGCGTGCAGGGGCGCATGGCGGGCCGGGCGTGCTTCCGAGGGGGGAGGGTCATGGGGACCGCCGCCTCCGCGCTCCGGCCTGACGGAATGTCACCGGACGGACGTCTCCCGAGGGTTCTGAAAGGCTGGAGCGGGGTTCCGGTATCACGGGCGCACCGGCAGCCGGACGGTGAACTCCGTCCGGCCCGGCGCACTGGCCACCGCGATGGTGCCGCCGTGCGCCCGCACCAGGGAGCCCGCCACGGACAGGCCCAGGCCGCTGCCGCCCCGGTCGCGGCTGCGGGCCTTGTCCACGCGGTAGAAGCGGTCGCAGACCCGCTCCCGGTCGGCGGCCGGAATACCGGGTCCCGCGTCGGTGACCCGGATCAGGGCCGCCCCGGCCGTGACCGAGGCCGCCACGCACACCTCGGTCCCGGCCGGGGTGTGCACGGCCGCGTTGGTGAGCAGGTTGTCCAGCACCTGCCGGATCCGCTGCGGATCGAGCCGCAGCCGCATCGGCCCCTTCCCGGTCCGCACGGTCAGCGGATGGTCCGGGTGACCGGCCCGGAACGCGTCGGCGGCCTGCTCCACCAGTTCGGCCGGATCGGCCTCCGTCATCCGCAGCGGTGTCTCCGCCTCGGCCGCGTCGAGCCGGGCGAGCAGCAGCAGATCGTCCAGCAGGACCCCCCATCCGGGCGGCCTTTGCGCGCAGCCGTGCCAGATGCCGTTCGCGTTCCGCCGGCTCGTTTGCGGCGGCGTACTGGAACGGGTCCGCGTAGCCCCGCACGGACAACAGCGGGGTGCGCAATCGTCAGGTCGCCGACCCGCAGCACCGACCGCTGGACGCGCGGTCCGGCGCTGCGCCGCAGCACGGTCCGCAGCCGGGCCATCAGCTCCTCCACCGCGAACGGCTTGACCAGGTGGTCGTCGCCGCCGCGGGTCAGCCCGGCCACCCGGTCGGCGACGCCGTCGCGCGCGGTGAGGAACACCACCGGCACCATGGTGCCCGAGCCGCGCAGCCGGTCCAGGACGCCAAAACCGTCCAGGTCGGGCAGCATCAGATCGAGCACCACGATGTCCGGGCGGAACTCCGCCGCCCGGCGCAGCGCCTGCTCGCCGGTGTTCGCGGTGACCGCCTCCCAGCCCTCGTAGCGGGCGACCGTGGCGACGAGGTCGGCGATGGGCGGATCGTCGTCCACGACGAGGAGGCGCACTCTTTCCACCCGGTCATAGTGCGCGATCCACCCGGACGGACCAGTCCGGGGCGGCGCGCGGACACCGATCGATACACCCTTGAAAGTTGTACGACAGGAGATCGACAGCTCCGGGCGGACAAGCTCGGTGTCCTCAGGTCCGATCCACCGGGTGCCCGCGGGCCCCGACCAAGGAGTTGGCATCCGTGACGACCGTCCAATCGCCTCCCCGGCCCCGCACGGCGATACGTCCCAAGGTGGTGGCGCGCACCGGGCTGTACGCCGTGCTCGCCGCCAACGCGGCCGTGGTCACCTTCTTCTTCGTCCAGGCCGGATTCGCTTCCAACACCCTGATCCTGCTCGGCCGGCTGGCCGGCCTGTACGGCGCGCTGCTCATGGCCTTCCAGCTGCTGCTGGTGGCCCGGCTGCCCTGGCTCGACCGCCGGATCGGCATGGACCGGCTCACCCTGTGGCACCGCTGGACCGGCTTCTCGCTGCTGTGGACGCTGCTCGCGCACGCCGTGTTCATCACCTTCGGCTACGCGGACTCGTCCGGGCTGGACCCGGTGAACCAGCTGGTCGACCTCGCCGAGACCGTCGAAGGCGTGCTCCGCGCGGTCGTCGCGCTCGCCCTGATCCTCGTCGTCGGCACCGTCTCGGCCCGTTTCGCCCGGCGCCGGCTGGCCTACGAGACCTGGCACTTCGTCCACCTCTACACCTACCTCGCGGTCGTCCTCGCCTTCACCCACCAGGTCGCCGTGGGCACCACGTTCGTCGCCTCGCCCGCCGCCACCGCCTACTGGTGGACCGTGTGGACCGCCGCCCTCGGCTCGGTGCTGCTCGGCCGGCTGGTGCTGCCGCTGTGGCGCAACCTGCGCCACCGGCTGCGGGTCTCGGCCGTCGTCCCCGAGAACGACGACGTCGTCTCCGTCCACATCACCGGCCGCGACCTGGACCGGCTGCCCGCCCGCGCCGGCCAGTTCTTCCTCTGGCGGTTCCTCACCCGCGACCGCTGGTGGCAGGCCAACCCGTTCTCCCTGTCGGCGGCGCCCGACGGCCGCACCCTCCGGCTCACCGTCAAGGCGGCCGGTGACGGGAGCGCCGCCCTGCGCCACCTGAAACCCGGCACCCGGGTCTTCGCCGAGGGCCCCTACGGGGCGTTCACCGCGCTGCACCGCACCCGCCCCGACGCGGTCCTCGTGGCGGGCGGCGTCGGTGTGACCCCCATCCGGGCGCTCCTGGAGGAACTGCACGGCCACGCCGTCGTCATCCACCGGGTCGCCACCGAGCGGGACGCCGTGCTCCACGACGAGCTGCGCGAGCTGGCGCACGCCAAGGGTGCCGAGCTGTACCTGGTCACCGGCCCCGCCACCCCCGACAAGCTGGCCCCCGCCGAGCTGGCCCGGCTCGTCCCCGACATCGCCGACCGGGACGTCTACCTCTGCGGCCCGCCCGGCATGACCGCAGCGGTCCGGCGCAGCCTGCGCGACCTGGGCGTACCGGCGCCGCAGATCCACTTCGAGCGCTTCAGCCTGGCCGGCTGAGAGGCCCGACGAGAACGGCTGGAAGAGGAGAACACGTGAAGCGAGCACTGCCCGTCCTGGTCCTGACCGTCGCCGGACTGATCCCCGTCTGGCGGTACGCACCGTCACAGGAAGCCCCGTCGTCCCCGGATGAGACCGTCGCCGCCCCGACACCGTCCGCGACGGCCCCGCCCTCTCCCTTCCCTTCCTCGTCTTCCTCCTCCGCCGTGGTGGCGGGCTCCACCGTCCCCACCGAGAAGGGCGATGTGCAGGTGGAGGTGACGTTCGAAGGGGAGCGGATCGCGTCGGTGCGCATGCTGCGGCAGCCGGATCATCCGCAGACCACCAACGCGGTACCGGTGCTGATCGAGGAAACCCTGGAGGCGCAGAGCGCGGACATCGACTCGGTGACGGGTGCGACCATCACCAGCGAGGGCTACAAGGAGTCGCTGCAGGCCGCGCTCGACGCGAGGAGAGCCTGACGTGCGGCGCGTCGAGCAGGTGATGGGCTTTCCGGTCTCGCTGCGGATCGACGACCCCGAGATCCCGGAGGGGCTGGCCGACCGCGTCTACGCCTGGCTGCGCGAGGCCGACGAGCGGTTCAGCCCGTTCCGGCCGGACAGCGAGGTGTCCCGGCTGGACCGGGGCGAGATCGCGCCCGGGGAGATCAGCGACGGCCTCGCCGAGGTGCTGGCCATCGGCGAGCGGTACCGGACCGCCACCGGCGGCGCCTTCGACGTCCGGGTGCCCGGCCGTGGCCTCGACCCGTGCGCGGTGGTCAAGGGCTGGTCGGTGCAGCGGGCGGCGGATCTGCTGACCCGTGCGGGGGTACGGCGGTTCTGTCTCAACGCCGGGGGCGATGTGGTCGTCGCGGGCGGACCCTGGCGGATCGGCGTACGCCACCCCGAACAGGCCGGCCGGGTGTGCGCGGTGCTGGAACTCACCGCGGGCGCGGTCGCCACCTCCGGCCGCTACGAGCGCGGCGACCACATCCTCGACGCCCGCACCGGCCGCCCCGCGACCGGCCTCCTCGGCGTCACCGTCGTCGCCCCCACCCTCACCGAGGCCGACACCGTCGCCACCGCCGCCTTCGCCCTGGGCCCGGCCGGCGTCGCCTGGGCCGCGGGGCGGCCCGGCTGCGAGGTGTACGCGATCGACGCGGAACGCAGGGTGCGGCGCACGGCGGGAGTCCCGCTGGCGGGGGCGGCGGCGGAGGCGGGAGCGGCGGCCTGAGGGGCTGGGGCCGGAAATCGCTCGATGCCCGGCCGGGCGCCGCGGTCCACTGCGCGCATGAGTCCGACGGCGGAGGTCTTCCTGGACGAATGCGCCCCGGTGCGCGCCGGGCTCCGGGAGCTGGCCGAGCCGACCTGCCGGCCGGACCGTACCGTCGACCAGCCCGCCCGGCACATCGGCAGCCGCCCGGACTGCGTCGAGGCAACTGCCCGGCGGGCGGCGGGAATCGGCGGCGGTCTGTTGATCTGGTAGCCGTACAACCGGTCTAGACTCTCCCCGCAACGGCCCGCCGCCCGGCGAGAGCGGACAGCAGCTGCCAAACCCGAAGGGTGTCCGGCGATTTGATACGGATAGATTCAGTCACCAAGCGATACCCGGACGGCACGGTGGCGGTCGACCGGCTGTCACTGGAGATCCCGGACCGGTCCATCACGGTCCTGGTCGGACCGTCGGGCTGCGGCAAGACGACGACCCTGCGGATGATCAACCGGATGATCGAGCCCAGCGAGGGCACCATCCTCCTCGACGGGGCCGACATCCGGCAGCGCCCCGTCAACGAACTGCGCCGCTCCATGGGCTACGTCATCCAGCACGCCGGGCTCTTCCAGCACCGCACGATCGTCGACAACATCGCCACCGTCCCCCGCCTGCTCGGCCGGCGCAAGTCCGAGGCCCGCGCCCGCGCCCGGGAACTGATGGAGCGGGTCGGTCTCGACGCCTCCCTCGCCCGCCGTTACCCCTACCAGCTCTCCGGCGGTCAACAGCAACGCGTCGGCGTGGCCCGGGCCCTGGCCGCCGACCCGCCCGTGCTGCTCATGGACGAGCCGTTCTCCGCCGTCGACCCGGTCGTCCGCAAGGGCCTCCAGGACGAGCTCCTGCGCCTCCAGGACGAGCTGGGCAAGACGATCGTCTTCGTCACGCACGACATCGACGAGGCCGTCAAGCTCGGCACGATGGTCGCCGTCCTGCGCACCGGCGGCCGGCTCGCCCAGTTCGCGCCGCCCGCCGAGCTGCTGTCGAACCCCGCGGACGCGTTCGTCGAGGACTTCCTCGGCGCCGACCGGGGCATCCGCAGGCTCTCCTTCTTCTCCTCCGCCGGTCTCGACCTGCTGACCACGCCGATCGTCGCCGTCGACGCCACCGCCGAGCAGATCGCCGCCCGCGCCGCCTCCGGCACCCCCTACCTCTTGGTCACCGGCGTCGACGGCAAGCCCCTCGGCTGGGCCGAGCCGCACGACCTGACCGCCGGGCAGGTGCGGCCGGAGCGACTGCTGCCGTGCGGGCGGCCGTTCGCGGCCGGCACGGACTCGCTGCGCTCCGCGCTGGACTGCGCGGTGCTCTCGCCCACGGGCTGGGCCGTCGCCGTGGACGGCGAGGGCCGGGCGGCCGGGGTGGTCTCCCAGCAGTCCATCGCCGAGGCCATCCGCGGCGCCCACGCGAACGACGCGCAGCCCGCGAGCGCGGGAAAGCCCGTGCGGGACGGTGAGCCCGCGAGCGGCGAAGTCGCGGAGAAGGCCGCGCGATGAGCGAACTCTTCGACCTGCCCAGCGATCTCCAGAACAGCTACCTCGGCCTGGTCGTCCTGCACTTGCGCATCGCCCTGCTCCCGGTGCTGGCCGGACTGCTCGTGGCGCTGCCCATCGCCCAGCTGTGCGTACGGCTGCGCTGGCTGTACCCGCCGGTGCTGTGGGTGACCACCGTGCTGTACGCCGTCCCGTCGCTCGCCTTCTTCGTCGTCCTCATCGACTACACCGGCCTGAGCGAGCTGACGGTGATGATCCCGCTGACCGTCTACAGCCTCGTGGTGTTCGTCCCGGCGCTCGTGGACGGCGTCCGCTCGGTGCCCCGCGAGACCCTCGACGCCGCCACCGCCATGGGCCTGGGACCCGTACGCCGCTATCTCCAGGTGCAGTTGCCGATCGCGGCCCCCGCGGTCATCGCCGGCCTGCGGGTGGCGTCGGTGTCGAGCATCTCCCTGGTCAGCGTCGGCATGCTGATCGGCAACCAGGGAGCGCTCGGCAACCTGCTCAACAGCGGCATGATCTACCACCAGCCGCGCCTGATCTGGCTCTCCGTCGTGGGCACGGCCGTCCTCGCCCTCCTGGTGGACGCCGCGCTGATCCTGCTGCGGGCGCTGGTGACGCCCTGGATGCCGAAGGGTGCCGTCCGGTGAACGTACTGACCTTCGTCGAGGCCTTCTTCAGCGACAGCGCCCACTGGCAGGGCTATGACGGCATCCCCACCCGGCTCCTCGAACACGTCCGGTACACGCTGATGGCACTCGGCATCGCCGCCGCCGTCGGACTGCCGATCGGCCTGCTGACCGGCCACACCGGGCGCGGCGGCAACACCCTCGCCCTGATCGCCACCGCCGCCCGCGCCCTGCCCAGCTTCGGCCTGATGGTGCTGATGTTCGTCATCCTCGGGCTCGGGCTCGCGCCGGTGATGATCCCGCTGGTGGTGCTCGCCGTGCCGCCCGTCCTGGTCACCACCTACGAGGCGATGCGCTCCGTCGACCCGGCGCCGGTGGACGCCGCCCGGGGCATGGGGATGAGCGAGGCGGGCGTGCTGCTGCGGGTCGAACTCCCGGTGGCGCTGCCGCTGATCCTCAGCGGGCTGCGCTCGGCGGCCATCCAGATCGTCTCGACGGCGACCATCGCGGCGTACGTCAGTTTCGGCGGCCTCGGCCGGTACATCGTCGACGGCCTCTATCAGCGCGACTACGAGAAGGTCGTGGGCGGCGCCACCCTGGTCGCCGCGCTGGCCCTGGCCACGCTGGGCGTGTTCTGGGCGGCGGGCCGCCTGGCGGTGTCCCGGGGTGTGCGCCGCAGCGGCTGAACCTCGAGGATGCGGGGATCCGGCAACCCGGGGATCCAGTAACCCGGGGATCCGGGGACCCAGGAACCCGGGGACTCCGGGGGCCGGCCGGCCGCCGGGGACGGAGGACTCCGGGGGCGGGGGCGCTCAGCTCTCGGCGCGCGCCAGCGCCAGTCGCAGCACGACGAGCAGCGCGTCCCGCACCGAACCGCGCTCCCGGGCGTCGAACACGACGACCGGCACGTGGTCGGCCACGTCGAGCGCCCAGCGCACCTCGTCCAGCGAGTGCGCGACCCGCCCGTCGAAGGCGTTCACGGCGACCGCGAACGGGATCTCCCGGTGCTCGAAGTAGTCGACGGCCGCGTAGCAGTCGTCGAGACGGCGGGTGTCGACGATGACGAGCGCGCCGACCGCGCCCTCCACGATGTCGTCCCACATGAAGCCGAACCGCTCCTGCCCGGGCGTGCCGAACAGATACAGCTTCAGCGTCGGATCGATGGTGAGGCAGCCGAAGTCCATGGCCACCGTCGTGGTGGTCTTGCGCGGGGTGTGGCTCAGATCGTCCACCCCCGCCGCGACCTCGGTGATGGCCGCCTCGGTGGTCAGCGGCTCGATCTCGGAGATCGAACCGACCGCGGTCGTCTTGCCCACCCCGAAACCGCCCGCGATCACCATCTTCACCGGCAGCGGCGGCAGCTCAGTCGGTGTCACGGAGTACCCCTCGGGAGTCGGGGATGGCCCGCAGGCCATCGATAACCCTGCGCAGGACGGACGCGTCATGGGTGGCGGCCGTGTCCGGCACGTGCACCGCCAGATGCCCGGCGGCCCGCAGATCCTCCGCGAGCACCCGGACGACGTTCAGATGCAGCCGCAGCCGGGCCGCGATCTCCGCGAGGGACTGCGGCACCGCGCACACGGCGACGATGTCGTGCCGCTCGAAGGAGAGCCGGCCGAGCGCGCCGAGCCCCTCCGCGGTGGCGATCACCTGGGTCTCCACCGGTATCGGCCGCTCGGCCGCGGTCTCGCCCGCGCCCGCCACCCGGCCCGCGGTGACCAGGAACGGGCGTACGGCGGGGACGGGGCCGGCCGGGTCCGGCTCCTCGTCCGGGCCCGGGGGCGGCGGAAAGCCGTCCGCCATGGGTGGTCTCTTCCTCTCTCGGCCGGGCGGTGCCCGGTCAGCCCGCCGGTGTCGCGCCGACGCTGTTCTTCAGCTCCAGCACCAGCTGGGGGCTGAGCGCCGCACCGGCACGGTTGGCGAACAGCGTCATCTCGTACGCGATGTTGCCCAGCTTGGCCTCCTTGTCGGCGACCACGCCGAGCACGGCGCCGCTGCCGATCGCGGAGACCAGGACGTGGCCGCCCTCCAGATCGATGATGACCTTGTTCAGCGCGCCCAGACCGTAGTTGCCGGAGGCGCCGGCGGCCAGGCTGGTCAGGCCGGAGACGATCGCCGCCAGCCGCTCCGAATGGGCTCGCTCCCGCAACTGCGCCACCGCGATCAGCAGCCCGTCCGAGGACACCGCGATGGCGTCCACGACGCCCGCGGTCTCGGTCGCGAAGCGGTTGAGCAGCCAGGTGAAGTCGGCTGCGGCGGCCCGCAGGTCGTCCGGTGCGGTGTCTCCGGCGGGAGTGCCGCCTGTCTGCGTGCTCAACTCTCCGCTCCTTCCGGTGGGTTGGCCGAGGGATCGGTCGAGGGGTCGGTTCGGGGGTCGGTCCTGGTGTGCGAGTCGGGGGTCCCGGGGGCGGTACGCGAGGTGTCCGGGCGTCCGCTGTCGCGGTGAGCGCGTTCGACGGCCGCCTCGAACTCCTCCAGCGCGTCACGCACCGCTTCGGCGTCGGCCGGGGGCAGCGCCGGGCGGACGGAGTGCCGGTCGGCACCCTCGCCGAGCGTCGTCCGCAGCGTCGCGCCGCGCACCCGCCGCCGCAGCGGCCGGGCCCCGCCGCCGGGCGGGGCGGACTCGGCGCGGGCCCGGGGGATGAGCGGGGCCTCACCGGTGCCGCCGGCGGCGGGCGCACGCCGGGGGAGCCGGCGGGGGAGCGACGCCGTGCCGTCACCACCACGGACTTCGGCATCGGAGGGCGAGCCGGTTCGCGGCCGCGCGGATTCGCGGGCCGGTCCTTCGGGCCGTACGCCACCCTGAACGGCCGTGTCGCCGGTGTCACCACCGGCGTCGCCGGTGCCGCCGGTGCCGCCCGTGCCGCCGGTCTCGGCGGAGGCGGTGGCGGCGGGGCCGGCCTCGACAGGGGCGGCCGCGGCGAAACCGGTGCCGGCGAAACCGGTGCCGACGAAACCGGTGCCGACGAAACCGGTGCCGGCGGAGCCGGTGCCCGCCGGACCGCCCGCGGACAGCACCGGCCGGACAGCCGGGAGCGCCGGGTCGGGCGTCAGCAGCAGCGCGGGCGGGAGAGCGATCTCGGCGGTGACGCCGCCGCCCGGGGTGCGGGACAGCGTGACCCCGATCCCCCAGCGGCGCGCCAGCGTGCCCACCACGAACAGGCCGAGCACCTTCGTCGGCACCAGGTCGAGCCGTTCGCGGCGGACCAGCCGGGCGTTCTCCTCGGCCAGCCGCTCGGTGCTCATGCCGAGGCCGTGGTCGGCGACGGTGACCGCCGCCCCCTCCGGGCCGCCCTGCACGGTGACCTCGACGGCACTGCCGGCCGGCGAGAACGACACGGCGTTCTCCAGCAGTTCGGCCACCATCAGGGTCAGGTCGCCGACCACGTCGGGCTCCACCATGACCTCGGTCCCGGCGTGCAGCTCGACCCGCTGGTAGCCCTCGATCTGCCCGAGCGCGGCCCGTACGACGTTGGTGAGCGCCGCCGGCCCCGCGTCGAGGACGGTCTCGCGGATGCCGGCCAGCAGCATCAGGCTGTCGGCGTTGCGGCGCAGCCGGACCGCGATGTGGTCGATGCGGTAGAGGCGCTCCAGCAGCGCCGGATCGGTCTCGCCGCGCTCGACGGCGTCGATCAGGGCGAGCTGGCGGGTGGTCAGGTTGCTCACCCGGCGGCCGACGTTGCCGAACATCTCGGCGACGTTGCGGCGGCTGAGTACCTGCCGTTCCAGCAGCGCGGCGGCGGTGCTCTGGACGTGGTTGAAGGCGTCGGCGAGGTCGCCGATCTCGTCCCTGGCGATCACCGGCACCTTGCTCAGGCGCAGCGGGGCGTCGTCCTCGGCGTCGTCGTCGGCGACCCGGGCGAGTTCGCGTCCGGCGACGTCCGCGACGGTGCGGGCGGCGCCGGTGAGCGCCTGGACCGGCCGGACGACGGAGCGCCGTACCACCACCGCGAAGCCCAGCCACAGCGTGAAGCCGAGCAGGGCGAGGCCCAGCAGCAGGGCCGCGTTCCACCAGGCGTCGGTGGAGGCGGCGTCGGCGCGGTCGGCGATCTGGTCGATGAGCGAGGCGGTGATCTCCAGCCGGGTGACGGACTGGTCGCGGTAGGCGGGGTAGGCGGCCAGCGCCTCGTTGAACTTCTCCCGGATCCGCTCCGGCGTGCCCGCCTGGAGTCCGCTGGGGTCGATCGCCAGCTCCGCGTAGTGCCGGCCGATGACGGCCTGGGCCGCGCTGTGCTCGATGCCGCGCAGCTCGGCCGTCTGCGCCTCGGTGGCGAACCGGCCGAAGCGGTCGGCCTGGTGCTGGTACAGCTCCTGGAAGCCGACCGCGTTGACAAACTCGATCAGCGCGTTGGAGTCACCGGTCGTCGCGGAGAACACACTGGTCTCGAAGGAGCTGTGGGCGGCGTCCGCGCGCAGCAGCGAGTCCAGCAGATTGCCGGTGAAGGTGGCGGCGAGGGCCGGGTCGCGGTCCAGGGCGAGCCCGTCGATGAGGCCCTTGGCGGCGCCCGTGTACGC
Source organism: Streptomyces sp. (assembly GCF_035645055.1). Taxonomy (GTDB): domain Bacteria; phylum Actinomycetota; class Actinomycetes; order Streptomycetales; family Streptomycetaceae; genus Streptomyces. The sequence goes on from NZ_DASQNH010000099.1 coordinate 56,859, forward strand.
CGGGTCGATGTTGTCCGCGGGCAGATAACCCTGCTCGATGGTGGCGCGCAGGCTGTCCAGACCGCTGATCTCCCGCAGCGCCCGCGCCTCGGTGTCCGGCAGCCGGTCGCCGAAGGTGTCGCGGACCTTCTCCACCTGGGCGTCGACCGCGTGCTGGGCTTCGCGGTAGCCCTCCAGGGAGGGTTCGGTGCCGGAGCCGGAGGCCTCGTGGCGCACGGACAGCAGGATGGCCTGCTGGTGCTCGGCCTCGACCCGGTCGACCAGGGCGGCGACCTGGGTGCTGTCCCGGACGAGCCGGGCCGCGTCCGCCGCGTCGTGCGCGCGGATCACCTCGTCGATGATCAGGTGCAGGAGCACGGCGGCGAGCAGCGCGAGCGGCACCCCGACCAGGAGGTTGAGCTTGCGGCGGAACGGCCAGCGGTCGACGAGGCCCCGGATCCCCGCCTCGTGCGTGGACATCGGGCCTCCTTCACGACCACCATGACCGGCTCTGATCGACTCCTGATCGACTTCTGGTCGACGCGGACGTGTGTGACGGGCGTCAACTTCCGGGAGACTACCGCCTCTTGTGGAGATCGATCACGACTGCACGTCAAGAATCCGTTACAACCCGCTCAGTTTTCTTGAGAGTTCGTTCGCTCTTCACACACAACGTGCCGGTCGGGGTGGTCGAACCGGCCACTTGTTGAAGGCGATTGTGATCAGGTGTCACTTGACTGACCGAAGACGCGCTGGATTGGATCGACGGCAGCGCAACGCCACCACTCACCGAGCCCGGAACGGGAACCGTGACTTCTACCGTGAAGAGCAGCTGGTCCAGAACGAGACTCCGCGGCACGGCCGCCGTCGCGCTCGCCGCCACGGCGGCGTTGCTGACGGGCTGTGGCTCCGAGGACAAGGCCGACGACCCGCTCGCGGGGGAGAAGGCGGACGGCGGCACCGTCGTCGTCGGCTCCAACAACTTCGCCGAGAGCATCCTCCTCGCCGACATCTACGGCGAGGCTTTGAAGGCCAAGGGCATCGAGGTCACCTACAAGCCGAACATCGGCAGCCGCGAGACCACCTACGGCCTGCTGAAGAACGGCTCGATCACCGTGCTCCCGGAGTACAACGGCTCGCTGCTCGCCTACCTCGACCCCAAGGCGGAGCAGAAGTCCACCGAGTCGGTGAACGCCGCGGTCAAGGCCAAGCTCGACCCCAAGCTGACGCTGCTGGAGTCCGCGCCGGCCGAGGACAAGGACTCCGTCTCGATCAACGCCGAGACGGCGGAGAAGCACGGCCTGACCGCGCGGTCGACGCTCGCCGACCTCAAGGACATCGCGCCCGGCCTGGTCATCGGCGGCTCGCCCGAGTTCCAGACGCGGCACCAGGGCCTGCTCGGCCTGGAGAAGGAGTACGGCCTGAAATTCAAGTCCTTCAAGGCGCTCGACGCCGGGGGACCGCTGACCCAGGCCGCGCTGGCGAAGAACACCGTGCAGGCGGCGGACATCTTCACCACCGACCCGACCATCACCAAGGAGAAGTTCGTCGTCCTCCAGGACCCGAAGAACCTCTTCGGCTTCGCCAACGTGACCCCGCTGGTCCACAAGGGCGGCCTGACCCAGGAGGGCGTCGACGCCCTCAACGCGGTCTCCGCCAAGCTCGACACCAAGACGCTGCTCGACCTGGACACCCAGGTGCAGCTGGAGAACAAGGACCCGCTCGACGTGGCCAAGTCCTGGCTGAAGTCGGTCGGCCTCGGCTGACCGAACCCCCACCGATGAGCACCGCCACGGACGGTCCCGCCCCTCCGGCCCGAGGGCGCGTGGCCGTCCACGGAGGGCAGGGCCGCCGGCGTCACCCTCGACGGGGCCGGACTCACCGCCGGGGACGTGGTCCTGCTCGCCGACGGCGCGGCCGTGCCGGTGCTGCCCGCCGAGGCCCTGGCGCGGGTCCGGCGTTCCTGGCGGGCGGCCCAGCGCTGGCCGCCGCGGGGCGGATGTACGGGCGCGGCACCGGTGCCGGCGCCCACCGTTCGGTGGTGGCCGGCGCCGACGACGAGGCCGGGCACGGGCTGCGGCTGCTGCGCAGCCACGCGGGCGGGCGCGGGGGCCCCGCTGCCCGCCCGGCAGGTGCGCGCGACGCTCGCCGTGCGCACCGACCAGCTCCTCGCCGGCGGCTCCGGCATCCACCCCGGACGTCGTCCACGGCCTGGCGCAGGCGCTGCGGTGGGCCGCCACCCGGCGGCCCTGGAGTACGGCGGCCTGGAGTACGGCGGCCCTGGAGTACGGCGGCCCTGGAGTACGGCGGTCTCGGTACCGGCGACCTCACGGACCTGGCGGAGACCGGACCGGCGCTGGCCGGGGAGCGCCCCTGGCTGCCGCACGGCCCCGGCCCGGCCCCCGCCCCCGCCTCCGTCCCCCTGCGCCCCGGCGACGCGCTCGGCCTGCTCAGCGGCAACGCCCTCGTGCTCGGCCGGACGGCGCTCGCCCGGCACGCCCTGGACACCCTGCTCCGCGCCGCCCACGCAGGCGCCGCCCTGCCGCTCGCCGCGGTGTCCGGCTCACCGGAGGCGTACGCGGCACCGGTGCACGCCGTGCGCCCGTATCCGGCGCGGCCCGCGCCCGCCGCCGAGGTGCGACGGCTGCTGGGGCCGGCGGAACGGCCGTACGACGGTGGCCGCCGGATCCAGGACCCGTACGGCTTCCGGGCCTTCCCTCAGGTGCGCGGCTGCGCCCTGGACGCCGCGGGGTCGCTGCGCGGGATCCTCGAAACGGAGATCGACTGCCCCTCGGCGAACCCGCTCATCGCCCCCGACGGCACCGCCGCCTTCCATCACGGCGGTTTCTGCGCCGCCCCGCTCGCCCTCGCCCTGGACGCCCTCGACCTCGCGGTGCTCCAGACCGCCCAGCTCTCCGCTGCCCGCCTCACCGCGCTCGGCCGCCCGGACCTCACCGGCCTGCCCGCCTTCCTCGCCACGGGCCCGGCCGGCTGCTCCGGCACGATGATCCTGGACTACCCGGCCGCCTCCGCCCTGGCCGAACCGCGCACCTGCGCCACCCCGGCCTCCGCCGGGCACGCGGTGCTCTCGCACGGCCTGGGAGGCCGCGAGTCCCGCCTCCCAGGCCGCCCGCCGGCGCCTATCGCACGGTCCTGGCCTGCGAACTGGCCACCGCCGTACGCGCTCTGCGGCTGCACCCCTCGCCGCCCGCCGTACGCGCCTTCACCATCGCGGCCGAGGCCCTGCCCGCCGGCACCGACGACCGCCCCCTGACCACGGATCTGGCGAGGGCGGGAGAGCTGCTGACGGGGTACTGGCGGAGCTGTAGCCGTACCCGCGCCCTGTGCGCCTTCTGCACCCTCTGCGGCCTGTGCCGGTAATCGCCCCCGCGTTGCGGGCGAAACCGGTCACGAGCGGTCATCTCGTGGACATCAAGGGTGGGTTTCCGGTCGGATCGAGGGTTTCCCCTGTATCCCTGTGACCTTCCCTTTGCCTATCGTTCGAGCACAGCTGACCCACAGGTAACCCCTTGCACAGCTGACGCACTTCGCGCCTGGCCGGCCACCGCGCTCGCTTTTCGGTAAGCCCCCCTCCGCTTCGACGACGAAGCGCCCGTCCGCCGCTCCGAGCTGCCCGGAGACCGGCCACGAAAGGCACGCCCTTGCGTACTTCCCCGTCCCTGCGACGCAAGCTGATATCCGTCGCCGCGGTCTCCGCGGCCCTGCTGACGGCCGGCACCGCCTCGGTCGCCGTCGCCCAGGAGCCCGCTCCCCAGGCCCCCGCCGACCTCGCCGCCCGCACCGAGGCCGCCCCCGGCGTCGCCGCCGAACGCCTCATCGTCGGCTACAAGCCCAGCGCCTCCGAGGCCAAGTCGAACAAGGCCGCCGAGGCCGACGCCGCCGCCAAGGGCAAGGAGGCCGGCGAGCAGCTGGACTTCCAGCGCCGCCTCGGCACCGGCGCCGCCCTGGTCGACCTCGGCGAGGACCTGACCAAGGCGGACGTCGCCGACGTCATCGCCGAGTACCAGGCCGACCCGCAGGTCGCCTACGTCGTCCCCGACCGTCTGAACAAGCCGCAGGCCGACCCGAACGACACCGACTACGCCAAGCAGTGGGACCTCTTCGAGGCCACCGCCGGCATGAACGTCCCGGGCGCCTGGAACACCACCACCGGCACCGGCGTCACCGTCGCCGTCATCGACACCGGCTACGTCGCCCACTCCGACCTCGCCCCGAACATCGTCGGCGGCTACGACTTCATCGCCGACACCGCCGTCTCCGTCGACGGCAACGGCCGCGACAGCGACCCCTCCGACCCGGGCGACTGGTACGCCGCGGGCGAGTGCGGCACGGGCATCCCGGCCTCCAACTCCTCCTGGCACGGCACGCACGTGGCCGGCACCATCGCCGCGGCCACCCACAACGCCAAGGGCATGGCGGGCATCGCGTACGGCGCGAAGATCTCCCCGATCCGCGTCCTCGGCAAGTGCGGCGGTTACGACTCCGACATCATCGACGCCATCACCTGGGCCTCCGGCGGCACCGTCTCCGGCGTGCCCGCCAACACCAACGTCGCCAAGGTCATCAACATGAGCCTCGGCGGCGACGGCGCCTGCACCAGCGCCACCCAGAACGCCATCAACGCGGCCGTGAACCGCGGCACCACGGTGGTCGTGGCGGCGGGCAACGACAACGAGAACGTGGCCAACCACTCGCCGGGCAACTGCAACAACGTGATCTCGGTCGCCGCGACCAGCCGCACCGGCGCGAAGGCCTCCTACTCCAACTACGGCTCCCTGATCGACATCTCGGCGCCCGGCGGCCAGACCAGCACCGGCACCGCGAACGGCATCTACTCCACGCTGAACTCCGGCACCAAGACGCCGTCGACCGAGTCGTACGCCTTCTATCAGGGCACCAGCATGGCCACCCCGCACGTCGCGGGTCTCGCCGCGCTGATGAAGTCGGCCAACACCGCGCTGACCCCGGCCCAGATCGAGTCGGCGATCAAGTCCAACGCCCGACCGCTGCCCGGCGCCTGCTCCGGCGGCTGCGGCGCGGGTCTCGCGGACGCGACCAAGACGGTGCAGGCGGTGAGCGGCTCCGGCGGCTCCACGGGCGGCACCACCTTCACCAGCACCACGGCCGTGAACATCCCGGACGCCGGCTCGGCCGTCGAGTCCCCCATCACCGTCAGCGGCCGCAGCGGCAACGCCCCCTCGGCCCTCCAGGTGGGCGTGGACATCACCCACACCTACCGCGGTGACCTGGTCATCGACCTGGTGGCACCGGACGGTTCCACCTACCGGCTGAAGTCCTCCAGCTCCTCGGACTCCGCGGACAACGTCCTCACCACGTACACGGTGAACGCCTCCAGCGAGGTCGCCAACGGCACCTGGAAGCTGCGGGTGCAGGACGTGGCCGCGCAGGACACGGGCCGGATCAACAGCTGGAAGCTGACGTTCTGATCGAAGTCTGAACGCCTCCCCGAACGGGCGGGCCGGACGGTGCGGATGGGCGCCGTCCGGCCCGCCTTTTGTGTGTGCCGCCTCCATAAGGAACCGCGCGTCCGGTCTGTTTCCCGGGCGCTTTTGTCGTGCGCCGGGCTCTCGGAGTGCGTCTTCACGCTCCCCGGTCTCGTGGGCCGCGCGGGGTGGGGGCTACGATGAACTGCGTCAACTCGCCCTCAACGAGGCGGGCGAGGAAAAAATGACGGGGTGGCACGTGCCGTAGAGGTGTGAGCTATCGTGTGCATCTGGTAAGTAAAAAACGGCATGGCCCGTTCTTTTCAGCCTGGAGAGTCGAGACGATGGCGAGGCAGCTACGCGCCGAACAGACCCGCGCGACGATCATCTCGGCCGCCGCCGACCTGTTCGACCGGCACGGATACGAGTCGACCAGCCTCAGCGACATCGTCGACCACGCCCACGTCACCAAAGGCGCCCTGTACTTCCACTTCGCGGCCAAGGAGGACCTGGCCCACGCCATCATGGAGATCCAGTCACAGGCCTCGCGCCGGCTGGCCCGTGAGGTGGAGGAACGGGACTGCTCCTCGCTGGAAGCCCTGATGCGGATCACCTTCGGCATCGCCCGGCTCGCCGTCGAGGGCCCGGTCGCCCGCGCGGGACTGCGCCTGGCCACCGCGGGCGTGGGACTGCGGCCACCCCTGCCGCACCCGTTCACCGAGTGGCTGGAGATCGCGTCCCGCAAGCTCCTGGGCGCGGTCAAGGAGTCCGACGTCCACCCGGACATCGACATAGACGCCGTCGCGCACTCCCTCGTCAGCTTCTTCGTCGGCACCAGGGTCACGGGCCGCTCCCTCGACCCGCTGGTGCGGCTGCCCCGCCGCACGGCGGAGATGTGGTACGTCCTGGTCCGCGGCCTGGTACCGGTGACCCGACGCCCGCGCTATCTCAGCCTGGTCGCGCAACTGGAGCGGGAGGCCAGAGCGGTGTGAGCCGCGGCCGGGGCGCCGGGAGCCGCGCGATACGGTGAGGCGCATGCCCGACATCGCCCCCGCGCCCGTGCTCCGCGCCGACCGGCCCGGCTCCTTCCCGCACGGGGTGCTGGCCGAGCGCCACCCCGCGATCATCCGGCAGGTACGGGAGTCCCTCCCGTACGACCCCGAACGGCGGCGCGCCCTCGACGCACTGCTGGCGAACTGCACCGAGGGCGTCGTCGAACCCCTCCCCGCCGACGCCCCCGACCTCGGGCACTGGCAGGACTGGGGCCTCGATCAGCATGTCGGCCAGTCCTGGTTCGATCTGCCCTGGCTGTGGTCCGAGAGCTACTTCTACCGGCAGCTCCTGCAAGCCGTCGGCTACTTCACCCCCGGCCCCTGGCAGGGCATCGACCCCTTCCGCCCCGTCAAGCTCGCCGAGCTGGACGCCCCGCAGACCGACGAGGAACTGGCCGCGCTCGACACCCTCGCGGACCGCCCCGCCGACGAACGCTCCCATGCCCTGCTGCACGGTTCCCTCTGGGGCAACCGCGCCGACCTCGGCTTCCGTCTCTCCGCCGAGGGCGCCGGCACCCGGGCCGCCGTCCCCGGTCTGGTCGCCGACGACAGCGAAGCCCTCTGGTCGCTGCTCCCGGCCTCCGCGGCGGGCGGCGGCACTCTCTGCCTGGTCGCCGACAACGCCGGCCGCGAACTCGTCCCCGATCTGCTGCTCATCGCCGACCTCCTCGACCGGGGTCGCGTCGCACGAGCCGTCCTGCACCTCAAGCCGCACCCCTACTACGTCTCCGACGCCACCACCGCCGACGTCCTCGACGCACTGCACCGGCTCGCCGTCGCACCGGGCACCGCCGCCGGGTACGGCAGGCGGCTGTGGTCGGCGATCACCGACGGCCGTCTCACCCTCCGCGCCCACCCCTTCTCCTGCGGCCCGCTGCCGTACGCCGAGATGCCGGACGACCTGCGGGCCGAATTCGCCGCCGCCACACTGACCGTGGTCAAGGGTGACCTCAACTACCGCCGCCTGGTGGGTGACCGGCGATGGCCCGCGACCACCCCCTTCGCCGACCTCACCGCGTACTTCCCCGGTCCCGTCGCCGCCCTGCGCACCCTGAAGTCGGAGGTGATCTGCGGCCTCGACGCCGGCACCGAGGCCGCGCTGACCGCCGCCGGGGGCGAGCACTGGCGGACCGCGGGCACCCATGCGCTGATCCAGGTCAGGGTTTGAGGGGTCAGGGCGCCACGGGCCGAGGCCTGACGGGGCGAGGCGTGACGGTCGAGGCGTGACGGTCAAGGCGTGATCCGCACCGGGAGCGACTTGATGCCGTTGATGAAGTTCGACACCAGACGTCTCGGCGCCCCCGCGGTCCGCAGCACGGGCAGCGCGCGCAGCGCCTCCCCGTACAGCACCCGCAGTTGCAGCCGGGCGAAGTGGGCGCCCAGACACACATGCGGCCCGTCCCCGAAGGACACGTGCGGATTCGGCGCGCGGCCCAGATCGAGCCGGTCCGGGTCGGTGAACACCCGCTCGTCCCGGTTGGCCGCCGCATGGCAGACGACCACCTTGTCACCGGCGCGGATCCGCCGCCCGGCCAGCACCGTGTCGCGGACGGCGGTGCGGCGGAACGTCAGCACGGGTGGATGCCAGCGCAGCAACTCGTCGACGGCCGAGGCGAGCGGCACCGCACCGGTCCGCAGCCGTGCGCACTCACCGGGGTGTTCCGCCAGCGCCAGCAGCCCGCCCGGTGCCGCGCCGCGCACCGTGTCGTTGCCCGCCACGGTGAGCAGGAAGAAGAACATCTCCAGCTCCGCCTCGCCGAGTTCGCCGTCCTGGGCGAGGGTGGTCAGCACGTCGTCGCCGGGGTGGCGGCGCTTGTGCGCGGCGAGCCGCTGAGCGTAGTCGAACATGTCCCGCAGGGCCGCGGGGGAGCGCGGATCGACCGGCCGGCCCCGCTCGTCCCGCACCGGGGGGCCCGCCTCGTCCGGGTCCTGGTAGCCGATCACCCGCTGGGTCCAGTGCAGCAGCAGGCCCCGGTCGCTGCCCGGGACGCCGAGCAGATCGGCCAGGTTCAGCAGGGCGTAGTCGTCGGTGACGGCGGTGACGAGATCGACGGTGCCGTCCCCCGAACGCGCCTCCTGAACGGCCCGCGCGAACAGCGTCCGGGCCCGCTCCTCGGCGACCGCCGTGAACCGCTCGATCCGGCCCGGGGTGAACGCCCGGCTGACCAGCCGCCGCAGCCGGTGGTGGTGCGGTGGGTCCTGGTTGAGCATCATGCGGCGGATGAACGGCAGGTCGTCCGGGTCCGGGTCCCGTATCTGGGTGGCGCCCAGACACGACGAGAAGGCCGTCGCGTCCCTCAGCACCCGCACCACGTCCGCGTGCCGGGTCACGGCCCAGAATCCGGGCCCGGCCGGCCAGCCCAGCACCTCGGCCTCCGCCTGCCAGGCCACCGGGTGATGGTCGCGCAGCAGGCGGTAGGCGCCGTAGGGAACCGCGGTGGCGTACTGCCGGGGGTCGAAGACGTCGGGCACGGGCGGGACGTCGGGCAGGGTCATACGGGTCCGTCCGTTCGCTCGTCGCTCCCGGCGTGGTCGTCCGCGTCCGCCCGGAGGAAGCCCTCCACCACGCGGACCGGCTCCAGCGGCGTCTCGTCCATCGCGTGGTGCCCCGCGCAGGGCGGTTCGTACAGCTCGGCGCGCGGATACCAGGCCAACCAGGTCGCCCGGGGCAGGTCCGCCGACGGCGCGGGGTCGAGCGCTCCGGCGAGGGCGAGCGCGGGGACCGCCGCGCCCTCCACCCGGTCGTGGAAGTCGTCCCGCGCCCAGGAGTCCAGCCAGGCGCGGAAGGCCTCCGGATCGCTGCACGCCAGGCAGCACTCCACCAGCCGGTCCGGGTCCGGCAGCAGCGGCGCGAACGCGGACCGGTCGGCGAACCAGCCGTGTACGGCGAACACCTTGTGGGCGCCGTCGCCGTGCCGTTCACGGGGCAGCGCGAAGGAGGTCATGGGCACCACCGTGGCGGGCGGCAGGAGGGTCGGCAAGGGCGCATGTCCGGGGAACGCGCATGCGAGGCGGGACATCCCCGGTTCGCCCGGATTCACGCGATGGTGTGATCATCTGCGTCCCGGTGGATGCCCCGGCGGGCGCGGGGGTAGGGCCCGGCCATGACGCAGCCGTTCGAACTCCCGCACTTCTACATGCCGTATCCCGCGCGGCTGAACCCGCATCTCGACACCGCCCGCTCCCACTCCGCCGTGTGGGCGCGCGAGATGGGCATGCTGGAGGGGTCCGGGATCTGGACCCAGGCCGACCTCGACGCGCACGACTACGGCCTGCTCTGCGCCTGCACCCACCCCGACTGCGACGCGGACGCCCTCTCGCTCATCACCGACTGGTACGTGTGGGTGTTCTTCTTCGACGACCACTTCCTGGAGACGTTCAAGCGCAGCCAGGACCGCGCGGGCGGCAAGGCCCATCTGGACCGGCTGCCGTCGTTCATGCCGCTGGACCTCCACACCCCCGTGCCGGAACCGCAGAACCCCGTCGAGGCGGGCCTCGCCGATCTGTGGGCGCGCACGGTGCCGTCGATGTCGGCCGACTGGCGCCGCCGTTTCGCCGTGGCCACCGAGCATCTGCTGAACGAGTCCCTGTGGGAGCTGTCCAACATCAACGAGGGGCGGATCGCCAACCCCGTCGAGTACATCGAGATGCGCCGCAAGGTCGGCGGCGCCCCCTGGTCGGCGGGGCTGGTGGAGTACGCGACCGCCGAGGTGCCCGCGTCCGTCGCCGGATCCCGGCCGCTGCGGGTGCTGATGGAGACCTTCTCGGACGCCGTGCACCTGCGCAACGACCTGTTCTCCTACCAGCGGGAGGTCGAGGAGGAGGGCGAGAACAGCAACGGTGTCCTCGTGCTCGAGACCTTCTTCGGCTGCACCACCCAGGAGGCCGCCGACACCGTCAACGACGTCCTCAGCTCACGGCTCCACCAGTTCGAGCACACCGCGCTCACCGAAGTGCCCGCGCTGGCCCTGGAGAAGGGGCTGACCCCGGCCGAGGTCGCGGCGGTGGCGGCCTACACCAAGGGCCTTCAGGACTGGCAGTCCGGCGGCCACGAATGGCACTTGCGCTCCAGCCGGTACATGAACGAGAACGCCGTCGCCCCGGGCGGGCAGGGACTCGGCGCGCTGGGCACGTCGGCGTCCGACGTGCGCGCGCTGCTCGCCTCGGCGGGCGTCCAGCGGCTGAGGGCCTGGACGCACCGGCCGTTCCAGAAGGTCGGTCCGTCCCGTATCCCCGACATCCGCATGCCGTACCCGCTCCGGCTCAACTCCGGCCTGGACGCAGCGCGTGCCCGTCTGCTGCCATGGACGCGGGAGATGGGCATGATGAGTGAGGGCGTCTGGGACGAGGACAAACTCGCCGCCTACGACCTCGCGCTGTGCTCCGCCGGGCTGGACCCGGACGGTTCCGCGGAAGCCCTCGACCTCAGCGCGCGGTGGCTGGCCTTCGGCACCTACGGCGACGACTACTACCCGCTGGTCTACGGGCACCGCCGCGACCTCGCCGCCGCCCGGCTCACCACCGAGCGCCTGTCGGCCTGCATGCCGCTCACCGGAGAACAGCCGATCGTCCCGGTCAACGCCATGGAGCGCAGCCTCATCGACCTGTGGGCGCGCACCACCGTCGGCATGGACGAGGACGCCCGCCGGGGGCTGAAGAACGCCGTGAACGTGATGACGGAGTCCTGGGTGTGGGAGGTGGCGAACCAGATCCAGCACCGCATCCCCGACCCCGTCGACTACCTGGAGATGCGCCGCGCCACCTTCGGCTCCGACATGACCATGAGCCTGTGCCGCATGGGTCACGGGCCGTCGGTCCCGCCGGAGGTCTACGGCAGCGGGCCGGTCCGCTCCCTGGAGAACGCGGCCATGGACTTCGCCTGCCTCCTCAACGACGTCTTCTCGTACCAGAAGGAGATCGAGTACGAGGGCGAGATCCACAACGCGGTCCTGGTCGTGCAGAACTTCTTCGGCATCGACTATCCGGCCGCCCTGGACATCGTCGGCGATCTGCTGAACCAGCGCATGGAGCAGTTCGAGCACGTGCTCGCCACCGAGATCCCCGTGGTGTGCGAGGACTTCTCCCTCTCGGACGAGGAGCGGGCCGGGCTGGACGCGTACGTCACCGCGCTGCAGAACTGGATGGCGGGCATCCTGAACTGGCACAGGTCGGTGAACCGCTACAAGTCCGAGTGGCTGGCGAGCCGCGCCCACGCCTTCCTCCCGGACCGCGCCCCCGCGACCCCCGTCCCGGCCATCCCCGTCACCGCGTGGGTCAGCTGACCGCCCGGACCTTCTCGGCCGTCGCCTCGGCGAGTTCCCGTACGCCCCGGGCGGCGGCCTGTGAGAGTCCGCCGCGTATCTCCTCCGCTGCGGCCAGCAGGACGCGGGCCTTCGCCGACACGCCGGCGTCGGCCAGGGCGCCGCTCAGGGCGTAGTGCTCCTCGGCGACGAACAGACCCAGGCTGACCTGCCGCCAGTGCCGCACCGAGGCGTCCCCGGGATTGTTCAGGGCGTCCCGCACGCGGGCCAGCGAGCCCGCGGCGCGCTCCAGCTCACCGGTGCGGCGCTCCAGGGCGGCCTGGTCCAGGCGGGCGGAGGCGCCGTCCCACGCGCTGTCCTGGAGGGCGGCGTACAGCCGCTGGGCCCGCAGCGCCTGCGCGAGGTCGCCCAGCCGCTCGAACTGCTCGGCCAGTTCCCGCAGCGGAGAGGGGTCCAGCCGCGCCGGATCGTCCGGGCGCCGCAGCAGGCTCTGCTCCACCTCGATCGCGTCCAGCCGGCGGATCAGCGCCACCCGGGCGAGTCCCGCCAGCCCCTGGTCCAGTGCCAGGCCGGTCCAGGTGGACGCGGGCTCGTCGGCGGGGTCCGAGCCGAACAGAGCCTGGTCCATCTCGCGTGCCCACTGCCGCAGTTCGGCGCCGTCGGCATCCGGTCCGGGCACATCGCTCAGTCCGCAGTGCGTGTCGTGGTCCGTCTCCCGGACCTCGTGCAGCAACGGCAGATCGCGGGGATCCCCGTGCAGGCCCACCAGGACGGCGGCGAGCCGCAGTTCCTCCGTCATCGACGAGGACGCCTCCGCTCGCAGCAGACGCCGCAGCACCCCCTGATCGCCGTCCGCGCGGTCGAACTGGGCCGCGCGCAGGGCCAGTCGGCGCCGCACCGGATCCGTGGTCACCGCCTCCAGGGCCGCATGGTCGCCGTCCCGCAGCAGCGCCAGATCGGCGCGGCCCCGCGCCAGCACCGGCTCCCACAGGGGCGGCCTGGGCAGGTCGTCGAGGAGGTCGTAGGCCCGGTGCTCCGTGCCGTGGAGCAGCACGAAGTCCGGCTCGGTGCGCAGCAGCGCGGCGTGCAGCATCCCCACCAGCTCGACCGGGGAACGCTCGGGAAAGCCCAGCGCTGCGCGCAACTCGGCCCGCTCCGCGTCGATACCGTAGTGCTCCCGGATCTCGTCCTCGGCCTCCGTGACCCGCGCGAGGATCTTCTCCTCGCCGTCCTGGGGCGACAGATCGGTGCAGGAGCCCCAGCCGGGCAGGCCGACCAGGATCTCCAGCGCCTCGTCGACGCTCGATCCGATGATCCCGGCCGCGCCCTCGGAGGAGGCGTAGAGCATCGAGCCGTCCGCGCACACGAAGTAGGTGCCGCCGGTGTCGTCGCCCGCCACCACCTCCAGGGGGCCGCCCGAGGCCAGCCGGACCGGCTCGACATGGCCGTGCGCCGCGCGGTCCAGGTCGAAATCGAACGGGAAGGCGGCCAGGGAGGCCAGCCGGCGGTCCTGCCGCAGCAGCCGCAGCGCGTGATCGGTCATGTCGCGGAACGTAACAGCCGCCACTGACAGCGGCGTCGGCCGCACCAGGAATACCACTGCCGTCTTCTCGGACACGAGGACGTGGGCATGATGCGGCCGTTCGTGGTCATGCCGCCCGAGGCGCTGAAGTGCGACCACGGCGGGGCGCACGGCGGCCACGGGGAGGGGCACACGGGCTGACCCGCAGGGATCACACGGGCTGAGCCGCAGGGGGCAGACGGGCTGACCGTGCCTCCCGCGCGGCGGCGTGTTCGGCCGCGGCTCGCGCCAGGGCCCGGATCACCGGGTGCGGACGCGAGCCGTCGCCGGACAGTTCCGGCTGGAAGAGCGTCGCCACGAAGAAGGGGTGCCCCGGCAGTTCGGCGATCCGCACGGCGCCGTTCTCGTCGTGACCCGAGAACCGCAGCCCGTGCCCGCGCAGCGTGTCGAGGTGCCGGGAGGGACCGTAGCGGCAGGAGTAGCGCTCGACCGTGCGCTCGACGCCGAGGAGGGAATGGACCAGGGAGCCCGGCTCCAGCCGTACGGCGGCCTCGTGACCGGCCAGCGAGCAGGCGAGCGGCTCGATGAGGAAGTCGTCCGCGTCCGGGTCGTTCTCGGCGTGTGCGACCCGGGTCAGGCCGCACACCGCGCGGGCGAACTCCAGCAGCGCGTGCTGGAACCCGCCGCAGGTGCCGAGGAACGGGATGCCCTCCTCCCGCGCGGTGCGGATCGCGGCGAGCACGCCCGCCTCACTGCGGTACGGGCTGCCGGGCACCACCCACACCGCGTCGAACCCCCGTACCGCGCCGTCGGCTTCGGCGTCCTCGGAAGGGATCCAGTACGGGTCGAGGACGAGCCGGTCGCGGGTGGCGAGGGCGTCGAGCAGCCGCGGGACACGGGCGTGCGAGACGACGTTGGGGGTGCGGTCGCCGACCAGGGCGACCCGCGCGGCGCGCGGTGCGGTCTGTGTCATGGCGTTCATCCTCCGCGCGGCCTCTCGTTCACGTCCAACGATGATCTCTGCACGCTCGATAAGCGTTGCTGATGAGAGGCTGGCCCGCATGGACCCGCACCTCCTGCGCACCTACATCACCGTCGCCCGCCTCGCCTCCTTCTCGGAGGCCGCGCGCCAGCTGGGCTTCACCCAGTCCGCGGTGTCCCAGCACATCGCCGCCCTCGAACAGGACCTCGGCGCGCCCCTGCTCACCCGCCGCCCCGTGGCCCCCACCGCGGCCGGGGAACGGCTCCTCGAACACGCGGGCCCGCTGCTGCTCCGCCTCGACGCGGCCCGCGCGGACGTGGCCCGGATCGCGGCGGCGCCCCCGTACGGGCTGAGCCTGGCGGCCTGCCCGACCGCGCTCGGGCCCCGCGTCCTCGCGGCCCTCCCGGCGGCCGGTGTCACCCTGCGGGTGCTGGCCCGCGCGGAGATCCCCGCGGCCGTCGCCACCGGCACCGCGGACCTCGGCCTGGTCGACGGCCTGGCCGCGCCCAGCGACCCGCTGCGGCTGCCCGACGTGGCCCCGCTGACCACCGAGGGCGTCGGCGAGGAGCCGGTCTGCGTCCTGCTGCCCGTCACCCATCCGCTGGCCCGGCGCAACGGACTGCGCCTCGCCGACCTCGCCGACGCCCGCTGGCTGGACGCCCCCGACGCCGCCCTGCCGCTGGCCGAGCTGCGGGCCGCGGCGGGCGGCCGTGGTTTCCGCCCCGCCCTGCGGTACGAGGGCACCGACGTCCGCGCCCTCACCGCCCTGGCCGCCGCCGGGCACGGGCTGACCCTGCTGCCCCGCGCGGCGGCCGGCTCGGTGCCGGACGCGGTCGCCGTCCCCGTGGTCGCCCCGCGGGTCGTGCACCGCACGGAGCTGGTGTTCGGCGGAGCGCCCCGGGGAGCCGCCGCGGCGCTCGCGGAGGCACTGCGCGCCCGCGCGTGACCGGTCAGTCTCACTCGTTCGTGGCACGTCGTCCGCCGGAGCGCCGGGTAGAGCACCAGCCGGAGGCGATCCATGGAACAGACCGCGTTGCGACCCAAGCCGATGCCCGGACAGGAGCCCGGCGGCAGCCGGCCCGACGGCCCCGCCCGGCGCCCGCACGCCGCGCGCCGCCGCGGCCGACGGCTGACGACCCTGCTGCTCGGCCTGCTCGCCGGGACGCTCCTGGTGCTGTCCGGCGTCGGCCTCGGCACGGTGGGCGTGACGGTGCCAGGGATGAGCAAGCTCGCCGAACTCCAGCGGCAGACGCCGCAGCGGGCGCCTGGACCGGTGGCCCCGGGCGGCCCGTCCGCGTCGGCGCGCCCCGGCCCGTCCGCGCCACCCGGGGCCCCGGCGCCCTCCCCGTCGACCGCCGGAGCGATGCTCGGCCTGGAGGTGGTGGACGCCGGCAAGCCCGGCGCCCTGGTGGTGGGGGTCCACGTCCCGGGTCCCGGCCACTCGGCGGGCCTGTCCCGCGGTGACCTCCTCCTCACCTTCGACGGCACCCGGATCGACTCCGCGGCCGACCTGGCCCGTGCCGTCGGGCAGGCCCGGCCGGGCGAGGAGATCACGCTGACGGTGCGCCACGAGAGCGGCGGCTACCAGCAGCTCACGGCCGTCCCGGGCCTCGTGACCTGAGCCCGCGCGGAGCGGCGCGTCCCGCCGGGAGCGGCGCGTCGCGAACATCGCTGGCCGGCGCGAAAATCATTGGTCGGCGGCTCCCGCGCGGGGCCACGATGAGGCCCATGCTGAGCACCCTCCTCGCCTTCCTCGGCGCCTGCACCCTGATCGCCGCCTCGCCCGGACCGAGCACCGTGCTGATCATCAAGCAGTCGCTGCGCAGCCGCCGTTCCGGCCTCCTGACCGTGCTCGGCAACGAGACCGGCGTCTTCGTCTGGGGCGTGACCGCCGCCTTCGGCCTCACCGCCCTGCTCACGGCCTCCCAGGTGGCGTACGAGGTGATGCGCTACGTCGGCGCCGCCGTCCTCGTCTGGTTCGGCGTCCAGGCCCTGCGGCACGCTCACCGGATGCGGCACACCGGCGAGGCCGGGGAGGTCCGGCAGGACGCCGAGCGCAGCGGCTGGTCCGCCTATCGCGCGGGGCTGCTGCTCAACCTCGCCAACCCCAAGGCGGCCGTCTTCGCCCTGTCCTTCCTGCCGCAGTTCGTCCCCGAGGGCGCCCCGCATCTGCCCGCCATGGTCGGTCTCGCCGCGCTCTGGGCCGTCTTCGAGATCGGCTACTACAGCCTCTATGTGTGGTTCGTCGGCCGGATGAAGGCCGTCCTGTCCCGCGCGGGGGTGCGCCGGCGGCTGGAGCAGGTCTCCGGCGGCGTGCTGCTGCTCCTCGGCGTCCGGATGGCACTGGAGGGCTGACCCGTGGCCGCGGACCCGTCCGAAAGTCTCGAAAACGCCCCGCACCGGCTCGCGCCGCCCCCGCTGTCCGGGCAGGATGCTGCCCGTGGTTCCCGCACCCCCCAGGAGGCCCGGATGACCGGCAGCAGCACGCCCGCGCCCTTCACCGCCGACGACTACCGGTCCCGCATGGAGCGCGCCGCCCGGGCGGCCGCCGAAGCCGGGCTGGCCGGACTCCTCGTCGCCCCGGGCCCGGACCTCGTGTGGCTCACCGGCTACGCGCCCACCGCCACCACCGAACGGCTCACCCTGCTCGTCCTCGCCGCAGGCCGGGACCCCGTCCTCGTCGTCCCCACCCTGGAGGCCCCGGACGCCGAGAAGGCCGTCGGCGCTCCCGCGCTGACCCTGCGCGACTGGACCGACGGCAAGGACCCCTACGCCGCCACCGCCGCGCTCCTCGACGCGTCCGGCCGCTTCGGCGTCAGCGACAACGCCTGGGCCATGCACCTGCTGGGCCTGCAGAAGGCGCTGCCCGGCACCTCCTACGCCTCCCTCACCGAGGCCCTGCCCATGCTGCGCGCGGTGAAGGACGAGGCGGAACTGCGACTTCTCGCGGCGGCGGGAGCCGCCGCCGACGCAACGTTCGAGGAGATCCGGAACGTTCCCTTCGCCGGCCGCCGGGAGTCCGAGATCGCCGCCGACCTCGCCGCCCTGCTGCGCCGGTTCGGACACGATCAGGTCGACTTCACCATCGTCGCCTCCGGCCCCAACGGCGCCAATCCGCACCACGAGGTCGGCGACCGGGTCGTCGAGCGCGGCGACATGGTCGTCCTCGACTTCGGCGGCCTCAAGGACGGCTACGGCTCCGACACCTCCCGCACGGTCCACGTCGGCGAACCCACCGATGAGGAACGCCGGGTCCACGACATCGTCCGCGAGGCGCAGGAGGCGGGCTTCCGCGCGGTGCGGCCCGGCGTCGCCTGCCAGGAGGTCGACCGGGCGGCCCGCGCGGTCATCACCGACGCCGGATACGGCGAGTACTTCATCCACCGCACCGGGCACGGCATCGGCGTCACCACGCACGAACCGCCGTACATGATCGAGGGCGAGGAGCAGGCCCTGGTGCCCGGCATGTGCTTCTCCGTGGAGCCCGGCATCTATCTCCCCGGCCGGTTCGGCGTCCGCATCGAGGACATCGTGACCGTGACCGAGGACGGCGGCCGTCGTTTGAACAACACCCCGCGCGAGATGGTGACAGTGGGCTGACGCACTCCACGAACCCGACCCCGCACGCCCGACGCACGACAACGGCCGACCATGACCCAGGCACCGACACCCACCGCGGACACCGTCCGCCGACTGGTCCGCTCCCTGCTCAAGGAGGGCGCGGACACGGCCGCAGGCCCCGACGTCCGGCCGGTCGGCGACGCCGCGGAGCCCGCCACCTGGTGGGTCGGCACCCGCCATGTGCTGCGCCTCGCGCCGGACGCCGAGGCGGCCGTCCGGCAGCGCCGCGAACTGCGGGTGCGCGACCTGGTCCGGCCGCACCTCCCGGTGGCCGTGCCGACCAGCGTGGCGTACGGCGAGTGGGCGCCCGGACTCAGCTGCACGCTCGACACCAAGGTGCCCGGCGGCTCCGGCGAGGAGCACGACGTCTCCGCCCTCGGCGAGGCCGACCTCGCCGGGCTGCTCACCGGCCTGCGCGAGGTGCCGCTGCGGCAGGCCGAGGCGCTGGGCGTGCCGCGCACCGCCCCGCGCTCGCTGGAGGCGTTGCGCCGGGCCGCCGGACAGGCCGCCGAACGCCTCGCCGCGGCCGACGAGTTCGACCCGGCGCGGCTGCGGCAGCTCACCCCGCCCGCCGCCGGCCAGCTCGCCGCGCAGCCCGGCGGCGCGGTCCTGGTCCACCACGGTCTCACCGGCGAGCACCTGGTGGTCAGCGGCGACGGACGGGTGCGCGGTGTGCTCGGCTGGGCCGACACGGTCATCGGCGACCCGGCCGAGGACATCGCCGGGCTCGCCCGCGCGGTCGGCGCGCCGGCCGCCGTCCGCGCCGCGACCCTCGCCGGCTACGGCGCCCGGCCCTGTCTGCGCGGCCTCTGGCTGGCCCGCTGCGACAGCGTCCTCCGCCTCGCCGACACCCTCTCCGGCCGCCCGGTCGCCCCCCTGCGCCTCCTGCGCTCCCAACTCCGCCGGGCCTGGGAACCGATCCTCCTGGAACGCGTGACGGACCTTCGGGAGGCCGGGGCCGACGACACTCCCTAGGCCTGTCTGACAACTCCCTCCTCCGCGGCGCCTGGCACGCCCCAGCGGGCACCGGGCGGTGCCCGCTTCCTGGCAGGGTTCACGGCACCTGCTGGGCGGACCGCCCGCGTCACCCGGCTCCTTCGGACGGAGGCGCGCCGCACGCCCAGGTCCGTTCGACCGCGCCCCGCGCGTTTCCGCTCGGCGGTCCGCGGACCGTTCCCCACCCAGCCGCCGAGCGGGCACGCGTGCCCGCTCGGCGCGCGGCCCCTGTCAGGCACCCGTGGCCGCCACGCCCCCGCTCACGGCTGCGCCAGCACCACGCAGGACTCCCCGGGCACCCGCAGGCGGCCCTCCGCGTCCAGGGTGTCCACCGGCTCCCACGCGGCCAGCACCTGGGCCGGGCGGCTGCCCAGGGGGATCGTCGCGGGTTCCGCCGCGAAGTTCACGACCACGCACACATCGCCGCGCCGGAACGCGAGCCAGCGGGCCTGCTCGTCGTAGGCCACCTTGATGTCGGTGAGGTCGGGATCGGTGAGGTCGGGCTGCTGGTGCCGCAGCTCGACGAGGCGGCGGTACCAAGCCAGCACGCGCGCGTGGGGCTCGCGTTCCGGCTCCGACCAGTCCAGGCACGAGCGCTCCCGGGTCGCCGGGTCCTGCGGGTCCGGGATGTCCTCCTCGGCCCACCCGTGCGTCGCGAACTCGCGCCGCCTGCCCCGCCGCACCGCCTCCGCCAGCTCGGGATCGGTGTGGTCGGTGAAGAACTGCCAGGGCGTGCCCGCCGCCCACTCCTCGCCCATGAACAGCATCGGGGTGAACGGCGCGGTCAGGGTCAGCGCGGCGGCGCAGGCCAGCAGCCCGGGGGAGAGGGCGGCGGACAGCCGGTCGCCCTGGGCCCGGTTGCCGACCTGGTCGTGGGTCTGGCTGTAGCCGAGCAGCCGGTGCGCGGCCACCCGGGCGCGGTCCAGGGGACGCCCATGGCGTCGGCCGCGGAAGCTGGAGTACGTGCCGTCGTGGAAGAACCCGCCGGTCAGTGTCTTGGCGAGGGCCTTGAGGGGAGCGCGCGCGAAGTCCGCGTAGTAGCCCTGCGACTCCCCGCTCAGCGCGGTGTGCAGAGCGTGGTGGAAGTCGTCGTTCCACTGCGCCTGGAGCCCGAGGCCGCCCTCCGCGCGCGGGGTGACCATCCGGGGATCGTTCAGCTCCGACTCCGCGATCAGGAACAGCGGCCGGCCGAGATCGGCGGACAGCCCGTCCACCGCCGTCGACAGCTCCTCCAGGAAGTGGCACGCGCGCGTGTCCACCAGCGCGTGCACCGCGTCCAGCCGCAGCCCGTCGATCCGGTAGTCCCGCAGCCACGCCAGCGCGCTGGCGATCAGATACGCGCGCACCTCGTCCGAGCCCGGCGCGTCCAGGTTCACCGCGGCACCCCACGGCGTGTGGTGTGTCTCGGTGAAGTACGGGCCGAACGCCGGAAGGTAGTTGCCGGACGGTCCGAGGTGGTTGTGGACGACGTCGAGGACCACGCCGAGCCCCAACTCATGGGCCCGGTCGACAAATCGCTTCAGTCCCTCGGGGCCGCCGTACGGCTCGTGCACCGCCCACAGCGAGACCCCCTCGTACCCCCAGCCGTGCCGTCCCGGGAACGGGCACAGCGGCATCAACTCGACGTGGGTCACACCCAGTTCGGCGAGATGGTCCAGCCGCTCGGCCGCCGCCTCCAGAGTGCCCTCGCGCGTGTACGTGCCCACGTGCAACTCGTAGAGGACCGCCCCCGGCAGCGGACGCCCCGGCCACTCCGTGCGCCACGCGTACCGCCCGTGGTCGACGACCGCGCTCATCCCGTCCGGGCCGTCCGGCTGCCGGCGCGACCGCGGGTCGGGGAGAACGGGGCCGTCGTCCACCGCGAAGCCGTACCGGGTGCCGTCCCGGGCCTCCGCCTCGGCGGCCCACCACCCCGCGCGTTCCGGATCGCGCTCCATCACGTGCGTGACCCCCTCGCAATGGAGCGTCACTCGGCCGGCCTGCGGTGCCCACACCTCGAACTGCACGGACGGTTCCCCTTCGTCTGCTCACCGTGATGTAGCCCGTCCATGGTGCGTCAAAAGAGATCAATCCGCTTTTGAATCCTCCCTTTTGCGGGAGGTGTCGTCAGGTACGCGCGCGTGGGGACCGTTTCTCCGTTTTCTGGACACCCGGGGTTCACTGACCGACAATCACCAGCGTGACGTCGTCCTTCGAGTTCCCGACCTCTCTCCCGCGCCCTTCGGACGCGGAGCGCGACCATGCGCTGAAGGTCCTGCGGGACGGCGTCGCCGTGGGCCGTCTGTCCCACGACACGTTCGTCCGGCGGATGGAACTCGCCCTCGCCGCCCGCCGCGCCGACGAGCTGGCCGCCCTCACCGCCGACCTGCCCACCGAGGGGCGGTTCTCGCGGGTGGTGTTCGGCACCGTCGAGGCGGTCTCCGGCTTCTCCGCGCGGCTGCGCCGGGCCTGGCAGGCCGAGCGGCTGCCCAAGCTGCTGCTGCCGCACCCGGCGGTCGGCGGCTCGCTGCGGATCGGCCGCGACCCCGCGAGCGGCCTCAGGCTGACCCACGAGACGGTCTCCCGCATACACGCGGAACTGAGCCGCCAGGGCGGCATGTGGATCCTCCGGGACCTCGGCTCCACCAACGGCACCGTCGTCAACGGCCGCCGCGTCATCGGCGCCACCGTCGTCCGCGAGGGCGACCAGGTGTCCTTCGGGCAGGTCGGCTTCCGGCTCGCCGCGCACTGAAGGGCGGCACATCCGGCCCCCTGCTCCCGTTCGGGTGAGCGGGACTGGGGTTCCGGGCCCGTCGTGCCGATGCACCGGGAATGACGTACACCCTCACAGTGAAGGCCGTCCGGCGCGGTCTGCCGGCGACGGCCGCCCTGTTCGCCGTGCTCGCCGCCGGAGCGGTACCCGCGCGGGCGGCGGCCGAGCCGGTCCGGGAGACCGGCCCGCGCACCTGGCTCCACCTCACCGTCACCCGGGGCGACATCCTTCCCCCGGGGCCGCGCCCCCTCCGGCCCGCGGGCCACCGCGACACGCGCGGCACCCTGCTGCTGTGCGAACCGCCCCTCGGGCACGGCCGGGCCGCCGAGGCCTGCGCCCAGCTGGACGCCGCGAACGGCGACATCCGCCGGATCCCGATGAGGAAGGGCACCTGCCCGATGGTCTACGCGCCGGTGACCGCCCAGGCGCGCGGCATGTGGCAGGGGCGGCCGGTCGACTACCGCGAGACGTTCTCGAACGCCTGCGCCATGGAGGCGGTGACGGGGGCGCTGTTCGCGCTCGACGGCTGACGGGAGGCGACGCGGACGGCGGTGCGAGCGGCGGGGCGCGGACGGCCGGTAGGCACGGCGGTCGGTGCGCGCCCCGGTCGGTGCGCGCCCCGGTCGGTACACGCGTGCGTGCGTGGTGGTGGGGCAGGGAGCAAAGGCCTCACGCCGCCCGTTCGCGCGCGTGCAGCGCCGCCGCGACGACCGTGCGGGACTGGTGCTCGACCTGGTGCTCCAGAGGCACCCAGCGGGCCCGGAACCGCTCCGCGAAGGCCTCGCTCCAGGTCGTCACGAGCTGCTCCAGCCGCGGCACGGCGCGGTCGTCGGCCTCGCGCAGCACCCGCAGCAGCATCGCCGCGGCCCGCAGCGGCAGCCGCCGGGCGAACGCGTCCACGCTGCCGACGTAGGCCATCGTGTGGCCCGCGGGCGGCGTGTGGGTCCAGTCCGCGGCCAGCCCCGGCACCAGCTCCAGCGCCCACCGTGCGGCCCGCAGCAGCGGCCCGTCGAGGCCGTCCAGCCGTGGCAGCGCCTCGGCGAGCACCTCCTCCACCTTCCACGCGTCCCGCAGCAGCCGGTCCGCGAGGCCCCGGATCGCCGCGGCCGGCGCGGGATGCGGCGCCGGGTCGTCCACCAGGTCGCTGGCCCACATGGGCACCTCGACGACCGCGGTGAGACCGCCGTAGCGGTGCGCGTGGTACCAGGTGCTGTGCCGCGCGTCGTCCGGCATGCTCGGATACGCCACCGCGCCGGGCGCGGGCATCACATGCACCCCGGGGCCCGAGGCGGGCCAGCCCGCGGCGTCCGAGGCACCCGTCTCCACCGGGATGTGCAGCTCCGCCGCCGACTTGCCGAACGGTTCCGCGAGCCCCGGTATGTCCCGGGTCAGCTGCACCCAGCTGCCGCCCAGGTCCGTCCCGTGCAGGGTCACCTGGAGGTAGGGGCGCAGTTCGTCGATCAGCCCGGTCAGGGCGCGCGTCTCGGGCGGCAGCCGGTCCGGGGGCAGCACGGCGGGCGACCACTCCGGTTGCTCCGGGCCCGCGGGCCGGAAGAACCCGCGGTGGTAGTCGAGCAGACTGCGCGGCGCCGGTGTGACGTGCAGGCTCGCGCCGTCCGGGTCCGCGCACAGCAGGAAATGCCAGGACGTGCCCGACCGCAGCGACTGCTCGGCCACCACCCGTTCGGCGAGCGCGAGGAGCGTGGAGCCGCCGGTCGGCTCGTTGGCGTGGGCGCCCGCGACGACGAGCACCGCACGGCGCGCACGGCCCACGGACAGTACATGCAGGGGGCGCCCCGCGCGGGACACACCCACCTCGCGCAGGGTGCACAAGCCGGGGTGCGAAGCGGCCAACCCGCGTGCGGAGGCGACCAGTTCGGCCACTGTGGGATAGCGCAGCTCCAGCAGGTGACTCACCCCCGTTTGTCCGCCCGGCTTCGCATCCGCAGTACCGCACGGTCCGGAGACGGTGTCAAGGACAGGGCAGGGGAGGCTCCAGGGGGCGCCCGGTTGCGCACACGGCGTGTGCGCGGGGGCGCCGGCCCCGGCTCACTGCTGGTGCAGCCCCCGCGCGGCGAGCGTCAGGAACGCCTCACCGACCGCCTCCGACAGCGTCGGGTGCGCGTGCACATGCCGGGCCACGTCACCGGGCTCGGCGTCCCAGCCGACGATGAGCTGGCTCTCGGCGATCATCTCGGACACCTGGGGGCCGACCAGATGGACGCCCAGCACCCGTCCGCCGCCCGCCTCGGCGACGACCTTCACCATCCCGCCCCGCCCGTGCACCATGCCCTTCGCCACGGCGGTCAGCGGCATCGTGTTCACCTCCACCTCGTGTCCCCGCGCGCGTGCCTCCGCCTCGCTCAGCCCCACCGCCGCCGTCTGCGGCGACGAGTACGTCACCCGGGGGACCGCCGCGTAGTCCACCGGCGCGGACGGCACCCCCGCCAGGGTCTCCGCCACCAGCAGGCCCTCCGCGAAGGAGGCGTGGGCCAGCCCGAGGGACGGCGGCGGCAGCAGGTCACCCACGACATGCACCCCGGGCACGGCCGTCTCCAGCCGGTCCCAGTCCGCCGGGGCGACGAACCCCCGCTCGTCCGCCGCGAGGCCCGCGGCGGCCAGGTCCAGGCCCTCGGTGACCGGGACCCGGCCGACGGCCACCAGCAGCCGCTCCGCCTCGACCGTACGGACCTCGCCGCGCGCGGTGCGCACCCGCGCGCGTACGCCGTCGTCCAGCAGCTCCGCGTCCAGCAGCCGGGCGCCCGTCTGCACCTCGATGCCGCGCTTCTTCAGACCGCGCGTCAGATGCCGGGAGACATCGGCGTCCTCCAGCGGCACGATCCGGTCGGCCGCCTCCACCAGGGTGACCCGGGCGCCCATGGAACGGTGGAACGAGGCGTACTCGACCCCGATCGCGCCGCCGCCGAGCACCAGGACGGAGGCCGGCAGCGCGGGCGCGAACAACGCGTCGTCGCTGGTCACCACGCGGCGCCCGTCGGGAGCGAGCGCGGGGAGCGCGCGCGGGCGGGAGCCGGTGGCGAGCACGATGCCCCGGCGCGCGGTGAACTCCCGCGCGCCGGCGGCCGGGTCCTCGCCCACCGCGCGGATCGAGCGCGGTCCCGTGAGGCGCGCGCTGCCCCGTACGACCTGCACGCCCGCGTGTGCGAGATGCGCCTCCACGCCCCGGTGGTTGCGGGCCACGATGTCGTCGCGGGTGGCGACCAGCGCAGACCAGTCGACCGCGTCCAGGGTCGCCTTCACACCCCACCGCTCACGCGCTTCCGCGATCCCGTCCACCAGTTCGGCGGCGTGCAGCATCGCCTTGCTCGGGATGCAGCCGCGGTGCAGACAGGTACCGCCCACCTTGTCGCGCTCCACGAGCACCACCTGGAGACCGAGGGCCGCGGCGCGCAGGGCGGTGCTGTAGCCGCCGGTGCCGCCGCCGATGACGATGACGTCCGCTGTGTTCATGCGCCCAGCCTCCGCCCGGCCCTTGCCATGCGTCCAAGGCAATGTTCTTGTGGAACCGATGAACGATGTTCATGGCAGCAGGCGAGGCAGCCCACCGGGGATGGGGACGGGGATGGGGACGGGGACGGTCCGGGGATGAGCCTGCGTCAGATGGAGTACTTCCTGACCGTCGTCGAGGAGGGCTCCTTCACCCGCGCGGCCGAGGCGCTGCACGTCACCCAGCCGGCCCTCTCGCACCAGATCAAGGCCCTGGAGCGGTCCGTCGGCGGCGCGCTCCTGGAGCGCCTGCCGCGCGGAGTGCGTCTGACGCCGATGGGACGCGCCTTCCGGCCGCACGCCGAACTGGCCGTCCGCAGCGCCGCCCAGGCCCGCCGCGCGGCCCGCGCCACCGCCGGTGCCGAAGGCGGCGAACTGCACATCGCGGCCGTCCACGCCCTCGCGGTCGGCGTCCTGCCGGAGGTCTTCGCCCACTGGCGCACCGCCCACCCGGGCGTCCTGCTGCGGCTGCACGAGTACACCGAGACCGCGTCCCTCCAAGAGGCCGTCGAGCGCGGCGCGGCGGACCTGGCCGTCGGCCCCGCCCCCGCCGACTGGCCCGGTACGGCCCTCACCGTCGGCGAGGAGGAGATCGTCCTCGTGGTGCCGTTCGACGACCGCTTCGCCGGCCGTACGACGGTGACGCTGCCCGAACTCGCGGACCGACCCTGGGTGCGCTGCGCCATGGAACCCGTCGTCCGCGGCGAGCGCATCCTCGACTGGGCCTGCGGCCGGGCCGGTTTCACGCCACGCACCGCGGTGTGGACCGAGCACAGCTCCACGGCGGTGCGGATGGCCGCCGCCGGGGTCGGCGTGTGCGCCGTACCCTCGCACGTCGTGCACGGCGCCGTCGGCGAGGACTGCGTGGTGCTGTCACCCGACCCGCCGTGGATCCGACCGCTGAGCGTCTTCTCCCGCGTCCCGCCGACCGGCGTGGCCGAAGCCTTCGTGGACCTCCTGCGCGCCCGTTTCCCGGCCGGCGAGGCCACCGCGCCGCCCGCTTCGGTTCCGGCTCCCCCGGCCCACCCCGCGCCCGCGGGCACCGCCCCCATGCCGGCCGCTTCGGCACCGGCCGCTTCGGCACCGGCCGCCCCGGCGTAAGCCTCGGCCCCGCCACTCACGCCGGCCGCACGCCCTCCCGCCGCGCCCTTAATCCCCGTCCCCGATACGTTCCAGCAGCGCCACCGGCAGCCGCTCGAACAGGTCCTCCACGCGTGCGTGCCCGCTGAACTCCCGCCCCGGCGTCAGCACGTCGGCCCAGCGGCCCGCCGGCAGCGCCAGCCGGGTGTCGTGCCAGCCGCCCCTCTCCGCCAGCCGCAGCGACAGGCGGGTGACGGCGGTGACCACCTCTCCGGAGCGGGCGTACGCCAGGACGTGGTCCGCCGCGGGACCCTCGGCGGTCAGCGGGGCGTACGTCGCCGCCTCGCCGAACACCTCGGGCCGCCGCGCCCGCAGCCGCAGTGCCGCCGCCGTCAGCGCGCCCTTGTCGCCGGACTCCTCGGGCGGGAACCGTACGAGCCGCCGGTTGTCCGGATCGACGAGGGTCCGGCACTCGGCCTCGGTGCCCTGGTACACGTCCGGCACGCCCGGCATCGTCAGATGGACCAGCGCCCCGCCCAGCACATTGGCCCGGATGTGCGGCTCCAGCTCGCGCCGCAGCCGGGCGACCCGCTCGCCGGGCGCCCCGCACGGCCCCGCCGCCAGGAACGCCGCCACGGCCTCCTCGTACGACGGCTCCTGCTCCGTCCAGCTGGTGTGCATCCCGGCCTCGCGCACATGCTTCAGCAGCGCCGCCCGCACCCGTTCCGGGTCCGCCGGTCCCAGCCCGAAGACGGTCTGCCAGGCGGCCCAGGCCAGCTGCCCGTCCGGCGCGCCCACGTCGGCGCGGCCGACCTCGCGCAGCACCTCCGACCAGCGCTCCGGGCACTCGGTGAGCACCATCAGCGCCGCCCGCACGTCCGCGCTGCGCTTGGTGTCGTGCGTCGAGACGACGGTCCCCGTGGTGGGCCAGTCGCGCTGCACGCGCGCGCAGTACGCGTGGAACTCCGCGGGCGACATGGCGGGGCGCCCCGGGTTCCCGCCCACCTCGGTCGCCGACAGCAACGGCACGTACCGGTAGAAGGCGGTGTCCTCGACGGACTTCGCGCGCAGCGCCGACGCGGTCTGCGCGAACCGGGTCCGGAACTCCAGCCGGTCCGGCCCGTCGCCGTGGCGCCCCAGCAGCAGCCCGCGGACGACGTCGACCGCCCCGGCCTCCTCCGGTACGGCGAACGCCGCGCGGGCCTCGGCCGCGTGCTCCTCGGTGACGACCAGGGCGGGGTCACCGGACTCGTAGGGCCGGTAGACCTCCAGCCGGACCAGCAGCTCCCGCAGCGCGCTGTGCAGCGCCCAGGGCGCCCGGTCGCGCAGGGCCGGATCCTGGGAGGTGGCGCACAGCCGGCTCGCCACCCGGGTCAGCCGGTCGACCTCGGTGGCCAGCTCGTGCTCCAGGACCCGGTACGCCGCCCGCCGCGCGGTGGCCTCCCAGTGCCCGCCCCGGTCGGTCTGCGGGGCCGCGAACCGCCGGTAGCGGGCGAGCAGGTCGGCGGCGCCCGCCGGGTCCGTGAAGACACCGTCGACGTGCCGCAGCGCGTCGTAGCCGGTGGTCCCCGCGACCGGCCAGGCGGCGGGCAGATGCTCGCCGTCGGAGAGGATCTTCTCCACGACCGTCCAGCGGCCACCGGTCGCCTCGTGCAGCCGCCGGAGGTAGCCGTCGGGGTCGGCGAGGCCGTCCGGGTGGTCGACGCGCAGCCCGTCCACGACCCCTTCGCGCAGCAGCCGCAGCAGGGTGGCGTGTGTGGCGTCGAACACCTCCGGGTCCTCCACCCGCACCCCGATCAGCTCCGAGATGCTGAAGAAGCGCCGGTAGTTCAGCTCGGTCCGGGCCAGCCGCCACCACACGGGGCGGTACCACTGCGCGTCCAGCAGCTGCGGCAATGGCAGGTCCTCGGTTCCTTCGCGGAGCGGGAACACCTGGTCGTGGTAGCGCAGCACGTCGCCGTCCACCCTCAGGTGCTCCAGGTCCGCCCCGAGCGGACGCCCGAGCACCGGCAGCAGCACCTGCCCGCCCTGCGCGTCCCAGTCGATGTCGAACCACCGCGCGTACGCCGACTTGGGACCCTCCCGGAGCACCTCCCACAGGGCACGGTTGTGCCGCGGTGCCATCGCCATGTGGTTCGGCACGATGTCCACCACGAGTCCGAGACCGTGCTCCCGCGCGGTGCGGGACAGCGCGCGCAGTCCCTCCTCGCCGCCCAGCTCCTCGCGCACGCGCGCGTGGTCCACGACGTCGTAGCCGTGCTGCGAGCCGGGGACGGCCTCCAGGACGGGGGACAGATGCAGATGCGAGACGCCGAGCGAGGCCAGGTAGGGCACGGCCGCCGCGGCGGCCCCGAAGGGGAACTCGGGCTGGAGCTGGAGCCGGTACGTAGCCGTGGGCACCGTGGGGTCAGGTCGCTCAGGGGTCATGAAAGGGTACGTACCCGCCCCGCCGGGTTTCGTGTCATCGCGGCCCGCCCGCACACCCGCGCGCGTGGCCGGTTTCGGGCGCTGAGAAGTCCGGGTCGCGCCATGCGCCGGGGACCTGCCGAGTCCGCCACGCGGTGCGGCGGCCCCTCCGCCGCACCGCCGCCGCCCGCCCCGGCAGGCCCCCCACGCGCGCGTACCCGAACGGCCCCCTAGGCGGGCCGCTGCAGCACCGTCAGGCTCCGGTCGACCAGTCGCAGCCGCTCCCCGGCCGCCACCTTGGCGCCGGTGCCCGGTGGCACCCCGTCCGGCTGGGCGGTGTCGACGACGACCTGCCACTGGCGGCCGTGGTCGACCGGCACCACGAAGTCCAGCGCCTTGGGGGAGGCGTTGAACATCAGCAGGAAGGAGTCGTCGGCGATGCGCTCCCCGCGCGGGCCCGGCTCGGAGATCGCGTTGCCGTTGAGGAACACGGTGAGGGCCGAGGCCTGTGCCGACTCCCAGTCCCGCTGGGTCATCTCCCGGCCCTCGGGGGTGAACCAGGCGATGTCGGACAGGTCGTCGTGCGTGCCCGCCACGGGCCGGCCGTGGAAGAAGCGCCGGCGCCGGAAGACGGGGTGGTCCTTGCGCAGCCACACCATCGCCCGGGTGAACTCCAGCATCTCGCGGCTCGGGCCCTCGCCGTCCGGCCAGGCCACCCAGGACAGCTCGCTGTCCTGGCAGTAGGCGTTGTTGTTGCCGCGCTGGGTGCGGGCGAACTCGTCACCGTGGCTGATCATCGGCACGCCCTGGGACAGCATCAGCGTGGCGATGAAGTTCCGCATCTGCCGGGCCCGCAGTTCCAGCACGGCGGGATCGTCGGTCTCGCCCTCCGCGCCGCAGTTCCAGGACCGGTTGTGGCTCTCGCCGTCGCGGTTGTCCTCCCCGTTGGCCTCGTTGTGCTTGTGGTTGTACGCGACGAGGTCGTGCAGGGTGAAGCCGTCATGGCAGGTGACGAAGTTGATGGAGGCCAGTGGTCGCCGCCCGTCGTCCTGGTACAGGTCGGACGAGCCGGTCAGCCGGGAGGCGAACTCCGCCAGGGTGCGCGGCTCGCCCCGCCACAGATCCCGCACGGTGTCCCGGTACTTGCCGTTCCACTCGGTCCACAGCGGCGGGAAGTTGCCCACCTGGTAGCCGCCCTCGCCCACGTCCCACGGCTCGGCGATCAGCTTCACCTGGGACACCACCGGATCCTGCTGGACCAGGTCGAAGAACGACGACAGCCGGTCCACCTCGTGGAACTGCCGGGCCAGGGTCGCGGCGAGGTCGAAGCGGAAGCCGTCGACGTGCATCTCGGTGACCCAGTACCGCAGCGAGTCCATGATCAGCTGGAGCACGTGCGGGGAGCGCATCAGCAGGGAGTTCCCGGTCCCCGTGGTGTCCATGTAGTAGCGCGGGTCGTCCGCGAGGCGGTAGTACTGCGCGTTGTCCAGTCCCCGGAAGGACAGCGTCGGGCCCAGGTGGTTGCCCTCGGCGGTGTGGTTGTAGACCACGTCGAGGATGACCTCGATGCCCGCCTCGTGCAGCGCGCGGACCGCCGACTTGAACTCCAGCACCTGCTGTCCGCGGTCGCCCCAGGAGGCGTACGCGTTGTGCGGGGCGAAGAAGCCGATGGTGTTGTAGCCCCAGTAGTTGTTCAGGCCCATGTCCACCAGGCGGTGGTCGTTGACGAACTGGTGTACGGGCATCAGCTCCAGGGCCGTCACTCCGAGTTCGGTGAGGTGTTCGATCAGCGCCGGGTGGGCCAGCGCGGCGTAGGTGCCGCGCAACTCCTCCGGCAGCCCTGGATGGCGCATGGTCAGACCCTTCACATGCGCCTCGTAGATCACCGTCTTGTGGTACTCGGTGCGGGGCCGCCGGTCGTCGCCCCAGTCGAAGTACGGGTTCACCACCACCGAGGTCATGGTGTGCGGGGCGGAGTCCAGATCGTTGCGCCGGTCGGGC
>NZ_DASQNH010000100.1:0-54295 GCF_035645055.1 Streptomyces sp.
GCGTCTCCCGCCGCCCCGGCCCCCGGCGCCTGGCCCACCGCCGCTCCCACCGGAGCGGGCCGCAGGCCCGGCGGCTGGCCCACGGCCGCGGCCCCGGGCAGCGGCCCCGGCCGCCCGCCGGCGGCTCAGGCGCCGAGCGCCCCGAGCGCGCACAGTGCACCGAGTGCTCCCCCGGCGACGGGTCCGTCCACGCCCGCCGCCGCCTCCGCACCCGCCCCGCCGGCCGGCGGGCTCGACCCCCGTGCCCTCTGGCCGAACATCCTGGAGGCGGTGAAGAACCGCCGCCGCTTCACCTGGATCCTGCTCAGCCAGAACGCCCAGGTGACGGGCTTCGACGGCACCACCCTCCAGCTCGGCTTCGTGAACGTCGGCGCCCGCGACAACTTCGCGAGCAGCGGCAGCGAGGACGTGCTGCGACAGGCCCTGTCCGAGCAGTTCAACGTGCAGTGGAAGATCGACGCGATCGTCGACCCGTCCGGCGGCGGCTCCGCCCCCTCGGGCGGCGGCTTCAACGGCGGGGGCTACGGCGGAGGCGGCGCCGCCGGCCCCGCGGGCGCCCCCGGCGGCCACGGCGGCGGCACGGCGGGCGGCTACGGCGCCGCGCCCGCCGGCTCCTACGGCGGTGCCGCCGCGGCCACCTCGCCGCGTCCCGCCCCGTCCCCGTCCGCGGGCCCGGCCACGCCCTCCGGCTCGACGGCCACGGCCGCCCGTGCCACGGCGCCCGCTCCCGCACCGCCCTCCGCCCCGGAACCGGCCCCCGCCCCGGTCGCCCCGGAGGACGACACCCCGGAGGACGACGATCCCGACCTGGACGAGTCGGCCCTCTCCGGCCAGGAGCTGATCGTGCGCGAGCTGGGCGCGACGGTGGTGGAGGAGTTCACCAACGAGTAGCCCGGCCGGATCGGACGCGGCTGAGTCGGAGGAACCCACAATCGCGCCGCCCCCGCCCCTTCGGCCGCCCGCACAAACCGCCCCGCCGCGCGCCGGTTAGGCTGACCCCGTGAAGGTCCTCGTCATCGGTAGCGGCGCCCGCGAACACGCCCTGTGCCGTTCCCTGTCCCTCGACCCCGCCGTCACCGCGCTGCACTGCGCCCCCGGCAACGCCGGCATCGCCGAGGTGGCCGAGCTGCACCAGGTCGACGCCCTCGACGGCGCGGCGGTGACCGCGCTGGCCACGCGGCTCGGCGCGGAGCTGGTCGTCGTAGGCCCGGAGGCTCCGCTGGTCGCGGGTGTCGCCGACGCGGTGCGCGAGGCGGGCATCGCGGTCTTCGGCCCCTCCGAGGAGGCCGCGCAGCTGGAGGGCTCCAAGGCCTTCGCCAAGGACGTCATGGCGGGGGCGGGCGTGCCCACGGCCCGTTCGTACGTCTGCACGACCCCGGAGGAGATCGAGGAAGCCCTCGACGCCTTCGGCGCGCCGTACGTCGTGAAGGACGACGGTCTCGCCGCCGGCAAGGGCGTCGTCGTCACCGGAGACCTCGACCAGGCCCGCGCGCACGCCCTGGCCTGCGAGCGGGTGGTCATCGAGGAGTACCTGGACGGCCCGGAGGTCTCCCTCTTCGCCGTCACGGACGGCGTGACGGTCGTCCCGCTCCAGCCCGCCCAGGACTTCAAGCGCGCCCTGGACGGCGACGAGGGCCCGAACACCGGCGGCATGGGCGCGTACTCCCCGCTGCCCTGGGCCGACCCCAAGCTGGTGGACGAGGTCATGCGGACCGTGCTCCAGCCCACGGTCGACGAGATGCGCCGCCGCGGCACCCCGTTCTCCGGCCTGCTCTACGCCGGTCTGGCGATCACCAGCCGGGGCGTACGGGTCATCGAGTTCAACGCCCGTTTCGGTGACCCCGAGACCCAGGTGGTGCTGGCCCGGCTGAAGACCCCGCTGGCCGGTCTGCTGATGGCCGCCGCCACCGGCAGCCTCGCCGACCTGGAGCCGCTGCGCTGGAGCGACGAGGCCGCGGTGACCGTGGTCGTCGCCTCGCACAACTACCCCGGCACCCCGCGCACCGGTGACCCGATCACCGGCCTGGACGAGGTGGCCGCCCAGGACACCCCGCACGCGTACGTCCTGCACGCCGGTACCAAGCGGGACGGGGACGCCGTGGTCAGCGCGGGTGGCCGGGTGCTGTCCGTCACCGCGACCGGCAAGGACCTCGCGGAGGCCCGCGAGCGCGCCTACCGGGCGGTCGGCCGCATCCGCCTCGACGGCTCCCAGCACCGCACGGACATCGCGGCCAAGGCGGCCACGGGCGCGTAGCCCGAGCTGCGGCCCCCCGCCACCATCCCGCTGCCCACCAGGCACGATCCAGGCCCCGGACTTCCGACGGAATCCGGGGCCTGACCTTTGCCCTGCGTCATCCACCTTTCCCCAAAGCCATTCCATCGAGTGACCGATGCGCTTTCCGGCTGACGGGGGCCGAACCCCCAACTAGGGTGCGGCGCAAGCGTTCCGGCACTTGGCCCATCGGCATTGCGATGTCAGTGGCGGGTGCCACAGTGGGGGAGTGAGCAACGCCAGGACAGCCAGAGCAGCCAGGACGGGAGGGGGTGAGGTCCGGTCGTGACCGGTATCGGTGTGGAGGCGGGAGCGCAGGCCGCGCGGGCCCGGGCACTGGCCGTGCTGCGGATCCGCAGCCGGGTGCTGGCCGTGGCCCTGCTGCCGGCCGCCGTCGCCGTGGTCCTGCTGGCCGGCGGCTCCACCGGCCGGCTGACGGGGCCGGGCTGGGACACCGCCCGCTGGGCCGTCGGCGTGCTCGCCCTGCTCGTGCTGCTCGCCGCGGGCGGCTTCGCGCTGGTCGTCGCCCGCGCGCGGCCCGCCGTGAGTCCCACGGTCCCGATCGCCGAGGAGGCGGCCCCGGATCTGTACCGGCTGGTGCGCGACCTCGCCGACCGGCTCGACGTCCCGGCTCCCTCGGCCATAGCGCTCACCCCGGACTGCGACAGCTGGCTGGAGGACCGCACCCATCCGGCCCACGGCCCGCCCCCGCCCGAGGACCCCGACCTGCCGCCCGGACCCGGCCGCCGCGCCCACCGCCGCCCGCCGGCCGCGCCCGTCCTCGTCATCGGCTCCCCGTTCCTGTGGTGGATGAGGGTGGGCGAGCTGCGGGCCGTCCTGGCCCCGGTCGTCGCCGGTACGGGCCCGTCGGCCCACCCCGACATAGCGGCCGCCCGGCGCTTCGTGCGCGGCCTGGACGCAGCGGTGGCCGTCGCGTCCGCCTCCGGGCGGGGCCCGCTGACCCGGCTGCCGGGCGCCGGTGCCGCCTGGCTGGCCCGGCTGCTGCTGCGCGGCTGCCGGGAGCACGCCGCCGAGATGGAGCGCGGCGTCGCCGCGGCCGCCGCCGAGCGCGCACAGGCTGTGGATTACGGACTGCGGATCGTCGCCCAGGAACAGGTCGGCCTGGCGTACGCGGGCTGGGACCGGCTGCTGACCCGGGTCGCGCTGCCCGCCTGGCGGATGGGCCGCTGGCCCTCCCGGCTGGACGCGGGCGTCGTCGCCGCCCTCACCGAGCTGTCCCGGCGCGACCGGCTGGCCGAGGGCTTCGCCTCCCGGCTCGGCGAGCGCCCGGCCTGCGATCTGCTGGAGGAGCCCGGCGCGGTGGACGAGGCCGCCTCGCTGCTCGCCGCCCGCCTCTTCCACGGCGGCCCCGCCGAGCCCGGCCCCGACTGGTCCCCGGTGGACTGGCAGGAGTATCCGGAGGAGGTCGTCGACCGCAAATGGCGTACGGACGCGGCCCGCCTCCACCGCGTCCTGGACACCCTCGGCGTCCGCCGCACCGCCCCCGGCGCCCACGGCCCCACCCTGGCCCGCGTCCTCGACCACCTGACGGACGAGACGCCCCACCGCGAGGCCCCTGGACGCACGGAGGAGTCCCCGACAGGTGTGGGGGAGGCCCTTGGACGCGCGGGCGAGTCCCCGGCGGGCGTGGGGGAGGCCCTTGGACGCGCGGGCGAGTCCTCGGCGGGCGTGGGGGAGGCCCTTGGACGCGCGGGCGAGTCCCCGGCGTCTCCCGGACAGGCCCAGGGCCCCGATGAGTCCCTGGCACGCACGGGAGAGCCCCATCGGCCCGCGGACGAGTCCCCGGCACGCACGGGAGACCTCCCCGCATCCGCCGGAGAATCCCCGGCATACGCCGCAGACTCCCCGGCCGTCGCCGCGGAACGCCGGACGTATGCCGCCGAGTCTCCGGCGCCCGCCGCCGAGCCCCCGGCGCCCGTGGCACCGGCCGACGCCGCTCAGGCGCAGGCGGCCGCCACCCCCGCCGCCGAGCCCTTGACGCCCGCCGACCCGCCTCAGGCGCACACCGCCACCCCCCAGCCCCGCGCCCCCCAGGCCCTCACCACCGAGTCGCCCCCGCCGCACACGGACGAGTCCCCCATACCCACCGACGGCCCCTACGGCCCCGCCGACGACCCCACCGACCCCACAGATCCAGGCGCTCCCGAGCCCCTCGGCGATCCCGACACCGCCGAAACCCCGGACCCCGTAGACCCCCTCGGCGCTTTCGGCACTCTCGGCACCTTCGACGACCACCCCGCCCCCAGCCCCCGCTGCACCGCCCTCGCCGCCGGTCTCAGCGAGGAACTGACCCGCGAGGAGGAAACGGCCGCTCCGGCCGCCGCCCCGGCCCCGTCGGTCACCACGCCCGACACCCCCCTCTGGGACGACGGCAGCCTCCCCCTGTTCCCGCTCCAGCCGCCGCGCACCCCGCGCGAGGTGCTCGCCGACCACATCACGGCGATGGTCTGCTGCGCCGCGATGGACACCGCGGGCGCCACCCCCGGCCTGGACTGGCTGGACGGTCCTTCACTCCTGGTCAAGGGCGAGCGCGCGGCCGACCTCGGCCCGAAGGTCCTCAGCCTCATCGAGTACGGCGACCCGGCGCCCCTGCGCGCCTGGCTGACCGAGATCGGCATACGCCCGGAGAAGCCGGTTCGTCTCGTCTGACACCACAGCCCCTTCCGGAGTTCGCTGTTCCGCTTTCGGTCAATTCGAAACGAACGGTGACGGAGTCCGTGCGGAATGTGATGTGCTGGGACCGAACACGCACATGGCAAGGGCGCGCGACATACGACAAGCCCATAACCGCACCACCGCACCGCCAGACCACCGCACCGCCAGACCACCGCACCGCCGCACACGGACAACGACACACACGGGGGCCCAAGGGAGGGGAGCACGGACCATGGGTTCGGATCGCATCCGCCGCTGGGAGTCGGGAGCACTGGCGCACGCCGTGACGGATCCCTTCGGCCAGGGCCCGCTCCCCTGGCTGCGCGGCAGTGAGACCTACTTCGACGACACCGGCCAGGTCGTCCCCTGGTACGTGGACCCGGCCGCCACCCCGGACCACGAGGCCCCCGCCCGCCGGCCGGGCGGCCGTGTGCCGGCCCCTCGCAGCGGCTCCGGCGGCCCCATCCGGTCGGCCGACGACGTGCGTCTCCAGATCAAGGGCTTCGCCTCCACCGGAGCGGTCGCCCCCGGCGAGGCCGTCGACTTCCACATCACCGTCGACCCGCCCCAGGAATTCAGCGTCGACGTCTACCGCATCGGCCACTACGCCGGCGACGGCGCCGCCAAGATCACCACCAGTCCGCGCCTGTCCGGCATCGTCCAGCCCGCGCCGCTCGCCGCCGACCGCACGGTCTCCTGCCACCACTGGTGGCTGTCCTGGCGCCTGCAGATCCCCGCCCACTGGAAGGTCGGCGCCTACGTGGCCGTCCTCACCACCGTCGACGGCTACCGCTCCCACGTGCCCTTCACCGTCCGCGACGACCGTCCGGCCGACCTGCTGCTGGTGCTGCCGGACGTCACCTGGCAGGCGTACAACCTCTACCCGGAGGACGGCCGCACCGGCGCGAGCCTCTACCACGCCTGGGACGAGGACGGCCGGCTGCTCGGCGAGCGCGACGCCGCGACCACCGTCTCCTTCGACCGCCCGTACGCCGGCGCGGGCCTCCCGCTGCACGTCGGCCACGCCTACGACGTCATCCGCTGGGCCGAGCGCTACGGCTACGACCTCGCGTACGCCGACGCCCGCGACCTGCACGCCGGCCGCGTCGACCCCACCCACTACCGCGGCCTGGTCTTCCCCGGCCACGACGAGTACTGGACGCCGCAGATGCGCCGCGCCGCCGAGCAGGCCCGCGACCACGGCACCTCGCTGGTGTTCCTGTCCTCCAACTCGGTGTACTGGCAGGTGGAGCTGGGCCCGTCGCCCTCCGGCAGCCCGGACCGCCTCCTCACCTGCCGCAAGCGCCAGGGCCCCGGCAAGCCCGTGCTGTGGCGGGAGATCGACCGTCCCGAACAGGAGCTGCTCGGCATCCAGTACGCGGGCCACGTCCCCGAACCCCGCCCGCTGATCGTCCGCAACGCCGGTCACTGGCTGTGGGAGGCCACCGGCGCGCACGAGGGCGAACCGATCGAGGGCCTGGTCGCGGGCGAGGCCGACCGCTACTTCCCGCGCGCCCCGCTCCCCGACCACGACGAGCGTGTCCTGCTCGCCCACTCCCCGTATCCGGACGCGGACGGCGTCACCCGCCACCAGGAGACGTCCCTCTACCGCGCCCGCTCCGGCGCCTGGGTCTTCGCGTCCGGAACCTTCGCCTGGTCCCCGGCGCTGGACCGCCCGGGCCACGTCGACCCGCGTATCCAGCGCGCCACCGCCAACCTCCTGGACCGCATCTGCAAACGTGACTGACCCGCTGTCCTGGATCCCGCCGCCGTACGGGAGAATCGAGCCATTGGACAGAACCACGGGGAGGAACCGTGTCCGGATTCGTCGAAAAGCCCGAGCCGATCCAGGTTCCGGGTCTGGTGCATCTGCACACCGGCAAGGTGCGCGATCTGTACCAGAACGAGGCGGGCGACCTCGTGATGGTCGCCAGCGACCGTATGTCGGCCTACGACTGGGTGCTGCCCACCGAGATCCCCGACAAGGGCCGGGTCCTCACCCAGCTCTCCCTGTGGTGGTTCGACCAGCTCGCCGACCTGGCCCCCAACCACGTCCTGAGCACCGAGCTGCCCGCCGGCGCCCCCGCCGACTGGGCTGGCCGCACCCTGGTCTGCAAGTCGCTGCGGATGGTCCCGGTGGAGTGCGTGGCCCGCGGCTACCTCACCGGCTCCGGCCTGGCCGAGTACAACGAGTCCCGCACGGTCTGCGGCCTCGCCCTTCCCGAGGGCCTCACCGACGGCTCCGAGCTGCCCGGCCCGATCTTCACCCCGGCCACCAAGGCCGCCGTCGGCGAGCACGACGAGAACGTGTCCTACGAGGAGGTCGCCCGCCAGGTCGGCGTCGAGACCGCCGCCCAGCTGCGCCAGGCCACCCTCGCCGTGTACACCCGGGCCCGGAACATCGCCCGCGACCGGGGGATCATCCTGGCGGACACCAAGTTCGAGTTCGGCTTCGAGGGGGACACGCTCGTCCTCGCCGACGAAGTGCTGACCCCGGACTCCTCCCGCTTCTGGCCGGCCGACCAGTGGCAGCCGGGCCGCGCCCAGCCGTCGTACGACAAGCAGTTCGTGCGCGACTGGCTGACCTCCGCCGAGTCCGGCTGGGACCGCGCGAGCGAGCAGCCGCCGCCCCCGCTGCCGCAGCACGTGGTGGAGGCGACGCGGGCGAAGTACGTGGAGGCGTACGAGCGCCTGACGGGCGGCACCTGGAGCTGACACGCCGAAGGCCCCGGTCGATGACCGGGGCCTTGGTGACTGGAGCGGACGACGAGGCTCGAACTCGCGACCTCAACCTTGGCAAGGTTGCGCTCTACCAACTGAGCTACGTCCGCGTTGCGCCGTGGCGCGAGAGCAACTATACCCAACCTCGCTCGCGCGCGAGACGCACCGCCGCATGACGGTTCTCCACACCCAGCTTCGACACGGCCGACGACAGATAGTTCCGCACCGTCCCCTGGGACAACGCGGCCCGCTCGGCGATCTCCGCGACCGGCGCCCCGTCGGCCGCCAGCTCCAGCACCTCGGCCTCCCGCGCGGTCAGCGGCGAGTCCCCGGCGGAAATCGCGTCCGCGGCCAACTCGGGATCGACGTAACGGTTTCCGGCGTGCACGGTGCGGATGATCTCGGCGAGCCGCTGGGCGCTCACCGTCTTCGGGACGAACCCCCGCACCCCGGCAGCGAGCGCCCGCTTGAGATGCCCCGGCCGGCCGTGACTGGTCACGATCAGCACCCGGCAGCCCGGCAGCTCCGTCCGCAGTGATGTGGCGACTTTCACACCGTCCGCGCCCGGCATCTGGAGATCGAGCACCGCGACATCGGGCGCGTGGGCCCGCGCCATCGCCAGTGCCTCCGGCCCGCTCGCCGCCTCGGCGACGACGAGGAGATCGTCCTCCAGGGAGAGCAGCGCGGCGAGCGCACCCCGGATCAGGTGCTCGTCGTCCGCGAGCAGCACCCGCACGCTCACGCGGCGGCCTCCCGCTCCGCGGTCACGGGCTCCGCGGCGGCCGGCCCGTCCTCGGCCGGGATGCCCGGAGCCACCGGCTCCCCGGCCACCGGCACCCTCGCCACCACCCGGAACGTCCCCTTGCCGGCCGGACCGGCCTCCAGCGTGCCGTCGACCGCACGCAACCGCTCCCGCAGCCCGGCGAGCCCGCTGCCGCCGCCGCCGGTACTGCCACCGCCGCCTCCGGCGACCGTCTCCGCCCCGTCGTTCTCCACCGTCAGCACCACAGTCCCCTCGGACATCTCCAGTCCCACCGAACACCGCGCGGCGTCCCCGTGCCGCAGCACGTTCGTGGTCGCCTCCCGCACCACCCAGCCGAGCGCCGACTGCACCTCGGCGGGCAGCCCGGCCGCCTCCCCGGTGACCTCGCAGTCGATCCCGGCGGCCTTCAGCACGCCCTGCGCGCCCAGGAGTTCGACGCCGAGATCGGCCTCCCGGTAACCCCGTACGACGTCCCGCACCTCCCGCTGCGACTCCATCGCGATCCGCTGCACCTCCAGCATCTGCTCCACGGCCTCCTCGCGGCCCCTTCGTGCCAGCTGCACTGCCAGCTCGCTCTTCAGGGCGACGACCGCGAGGTTGCGGCCGATGACGTCGTGCAGGTCGCGCCCGAACCGCAGCCGCTCCTCCGCGACGGCGAGCCGGGCCCGGGTCTCGCGGGCCTCGTCGAGTTCGTAGACGGCGTTGAGCAGCCAGACGGAGAACACCGAGGTCATGGCGAAGAAGCCGGTGCCGAACAGGGCCGCCAGCGACGCGACCAGCGCGGCCATGCCGGCCCCCAGCGCCAGGGCGAGCAGGCCCACGCCTGCCGAGAAGCCGAGCACGAGCCCCAGCACCCGGCGCCTGCTGCGGACGCCGAGCGTGATCATGCCGACGCCGAAGAAGAGCAGACCGGCGGTCATCGTGCCCAGCGCGGTCGCGGTGTCCTCACCGCCGAGGTCCCGGTCGGCGAGCCAGAGCACGATGCCCGCGAACAGCGCGCTGGTCGCCCCGAACGCCGACATCAGCGGCAGCGGCTGCGCCCGCCGGCCGCGCGTCCAGTCCAGCGCCCGGCTGGCCACCACCGCGCCGAACGCCGCGTGCACGCACGTCAGCAGGCACAGCCAGACCGCGTACGGCAGCGGTACCTGGCCGAGGACGGGAAGGGCGAACACCGTCACCTCGGCCGCGGCGAAGGAGTGGAACGACCACCGCGTGTACGTCTCGACCTTCGCCGGCGTGCTCTTGCGCCGCCACCACTTCCCCGGCCCGGACACCTGACCGCCACCCCCATCCGTCAGCGCCGCGGCTCCCAGCGGAACCACCGCCGTACAGCAAACACCGCGATCACGGTCCAGGCCAGCGCGGTGGCGACGGCGCCCAGCGCGTGGTAGCCGGACAGGTCCCCGGTCCAGCCGCCCCGCACCAGGGTGATCACCGGGGTCAGCGGCAGCAGTTCGCAGAAGGACGCCAGCCGGTCGGGCAGCATCTCCAGCGGGACGGTGATCCCCGAGCCCAGCATGGAGACGAACATGAACGGCAGCCCGGTCACCTGCGCGCTCTCCGCGGTCCGGGTGAACCCGGCAGTGAAGGCGGCGAGCGCACCGCACAGCACCAGCCCCAACAGCAGGCCCAGCAGGACGAGATGGGGTGCCGAGGGAGCCTCGAGGTCCAGCAGCGCCAGGCACCCGGCGGCGAGCAGCACGCACTGCGCGAGGCCGATGCCGGCGGCCGGCAGCGCGGCCCCGACCAGGATCTCCCGGTCCCGCAGCTCCCCGGTGCGCAGCCGCTTGAGGACCAGTTCCTCGCGGCGGGTGACATAGGCGGTGGTGAGGGCGGCGTAGACGGCGAAGAGGAGGGAGAAGCCGACGGCGGCGGGCAGGAGGAGGGTGCCGACGGACAGGCCGGCCTCCTTCAGGTCCGCCTCGTCGACCGCGGACCGCACGCTGAACGGCAGGAACAGCGGCACGATCACCGCGGCCACGATG
Source organism: Streptomyces sp. (assembly GCF_035645055.1). GTDB lineage: Bacteria > Actinomycetota > Actinomycetes > Streptomycetales > Streptomycetaceae > Streptomyces. Next base: position 10,418 of record NZ_DASQNH010000100.1, read on the forward strand.
GTGGCCCGGCTGCGCCCCAGCAGGGTCAGTTCGGCCCGCGCCAGCGCGCCCATCCGCCCCGCGACAGTCGTCGTGCTCATGCTCCGACCTCCTCCTCGCGTGCCGCGAGGGCCGACGCCCGCCCGGCGATCCCCAGGAACGCCTCCTCCAGCGAGGCCGGCCGCACGTCCAGCCGCCGCAGCTCGACCCCGGCGTCCCGGGCCCACACCAACAGTCCGGTGGCCGCCCGCTGCAACTCGTGCGTGCGCAGCCGTACGGTCCTGCCGTCCACCTCGTGTCCGACGACGCCCAGTTCGCCGAGCGCGGGCAGGTCGCCGAGGAAGTAGCCCTCGGGCAGTTCGAAGGAGATCCGGGACGGCTGGGCGGAGGTCACCTCGTCCGGGGTGCCGCCGGCCGCGATGCGTCCCTCGTGCAGGATCGCCAGCCGGTCGGCCAGTTCCTCGGCCTCCTCCAGGTAGTGCGTGGTCAGCAGCACCGTCGTACCGCCGTCGCGCAGCGCGCGCACCAAGTCCCAGGTCTCGCGCCGCCCTTCGGCGTCCAGGCCGGTCGTCGGCTCGTCCAGGAACAGCACCTCGGGGCCGCCGAGCAGGGCCAGCGCCAGGTCCAGCCGCCGCCGCTCACCGCCGGACAGCTGCTTGACCCGGACCCCGGCCCGCTTGCCGAGCCCGACGGTCTCCAGCGCCTCCCCGACGGGCCGCGCCCCGCTGGTGCATCCGGCCCACATGCGCACGGTCTCGGCGACGGTCAGCTCCGCCGGGAATCCGCCTTCCTGCAGCATCACCCCGGTGCGGGGCCGTACGGCCTCCCGCTCCCCGTAGGGGTCGTGTCCGAGCACCCGTACCCGGCCCTCGCTCGGCGGGGCGAGCCCTTCCAGCAGTTCGACCGTGGACGTCTTGCCGGCGCCGTTGGTGCCCAGCAGTGCGAAGACCTCGCCGCGGGCCACGCTGAACGTGATGCCGCGCACAGCTTCGAACCCGCCCCCGTAGACACGTCTGAGGTCGGTGACCTCGATCACGTGCTCGTGTCCGTTTGTGTTCATGACGTCAGCGTCGCGGTGGCGGACGCCGTCCGGCAGTGCGCCGTGTCATTCGCGAACATGACAAATGTCAGGGCCACCGGAAGGGGGGCACACGCCGAAGGCCCCGGTCGGTGACCGGGGCCTTCGGTTCAGAGAGCGGACGACGAGGCTCGAACTCGCGACCTCAACCTTGGCAAGGTTGCGCTCTACCAACTGAGCTACGTCCGCATTGCTCCCGACCAGCTTTCACTGACCGGTGCGAGCACCAGCCTACCTGATCCACAAGAGTGGTCCGTACGGTGGCGGTGCGGAGCGGGTGACAGGAATTGCACACTGCGCCTTCCCCCTGGAAGGGGGATGTTCTACTACTGAACTACACCCGCGTGTCCGTGAGCCGGGCCTTTCGGCCTCGCCCCTCGGCGTGCTCCAGACTCTAGCTGATCAGCGGGGGTGCTGCGCAAGTCGGTTGCCGCGAGGGGCGGCTGAGCGGGCATCGGCCCGGCCGGCGGGGGCCGCGGGGCGGCTCACTGCGCGGCGGCGAACGCCTCGTAGACCTTCTTCGGGATACGGCCCCGCGCGGGCACCTCCATCCGGTTGGCCTGCGCCCAGGCGCGCACCGCCGCCGGGTCGGGGGCGACCTCGGTCTGCTTGTACGCCTTGCCCGACCTCGACCGCTTGCGGCCGGCCTCCACGTAGGGCGCGAGCGCCTTGCGCAGTTTCCTGGCATTGGCTTCATTCAGGTCGATCTCGTACGACTTGCCGTCGAGTCCGAAGGCGATCGTTTCCGCCGCTTCCGAGCCGTCGATGTCGTCAAAGAGGGTGACCACGACCTTTTGCGCCACGAATATCGGTCCCTTCATGCGGCACCTCAATGCAGCTCATCTGCGATGACGTGCCGAGTATCGGCTATTGCCAATTCCTTTGTACAGTGCCCGGCAAAGCAATGTGAAGCCCGACTAAATCTCTCCGCGTGTCCCCGGCGCAATAGCTGTCCCGGGGCGATCGGGGATCTTTCCCTGAACTTTTCGTGAAGGGGTCGCCCCGATGCCGGATCGTGATGCCGCTTCCGTAGGTTCCTACAACTCTACTCGCGTAGAAATTTTGTGCGGGTAGTCTGAAGGGACCTGCTCAGCACCACACACCGGGAGTGCCAGTGGCACGCGTCGTAGTCGACGTCATGCTCAAGCCGGAGATCCTCGACCCCCAGGGCCAGGCGGTGCAGCGCGCACTGCCGCGGCTGGGTTTCGACGGGATCTCGGACGTCCGCCAGGGAAAGCGATTCGAACTGGAAGTTGACGGGCCGGTCGACGAGGCCGCGCTCGCCCGCATCCACGATCTCGCCGAATCCTTCCTCGCCAACACCGTGATCGAGGACTTCACCGTCCGCGTCGAGGAAGTCGCGGAGGCCGTGAAGTGACCGCTCGTATTGGCGTCGTCACTTTCCCGGGTTCTCTCGACGACCGGGACAGCCGGCGTGCGATCCGCCTCGCGGGCGCGGAACCCGTCGCCCTGTGGCACAAGGACAAGGACCTCAAGCAGGTCGACGCCGTGGTGCTGTGCGGTGGTTTCTCCTACGGCGACTATCTGCGCGCCGGTGCCATCGCCCGCTTCTCGCCGGTGATGGACACGATCATCGACCAGGCGAAGGCCGGGATGCCGGTCCTCGGCATCTGCAACGGCTTCCAGATCCTCACCGAGGCCCACCTGCTGCCCGGCGCGATGCTCGGCAACGACCACCTGCACTTCATCTGCCGCGACCAGAAGCTGCGGGTGGAGAACGCGGACACCGCCTGGACGACCGACTACACGGCCGGCCAGGAGATCCACATCCCGCTGAAGAACATGGACGGGCGGTACGTCGCCGACGACTACACGCTCGACAAGCTGGAGGGCGAGGGGCGGGTCGCCTTCCGCTACGTGGACTTCAACCCCAACGGCTCGCTCCGCGACATCGCCGGCATCACCAACGAGGCGGGCAACGTCGTCGGCCTGATGCCGCACCCGGAGCACGCCGTGGAGCCGCTGATCGGCACCGGCCGCACCGACGGCCTCCCCTTCTTCACCTCGATCCTCAAGAAGCTGGTCAACGCATGAGCCGGACGCCTCTGGACACGGTCGAGCACGCGGCCGCGACCCCCGACGTCGAGCTGCCCTGGGCCGAACTCGGCCTGAAGAAGGACGAGTACGAGCGCGTGGTCGAGATCCTCGGCCGCCGCCCCACCGGCGCCGAGCTGGCCATGTACTCGGTCATGTGGTCCGAGCACTGCTCGTACAAGTCCTCCAAGGTCCACCTCCGCCAGTTCGGCGAGAAGGCCCCCGAGAACGACGCCCTGCTCGTCGGCATCGGCGAGAACGCCGGTGTGGTCGACGTCGGCCAGGGCTACGCGGTCACCTTCAAGGTCGAGTCGCACAACCACCCGTCGTACGTCGAGCCCTACCAGGGCGCGGCCACCGGCGTCGGCGGCATCGTCCGCGACATCATCGCGATGGGCGCCCGCCCGGTCGCCGTCGTGGACCCGCTGCGCTTCGGCGCCGCCGACCACCCCGACACCAAGCGCGTCCTGCCGGGCGTCGTCGCGGGCATCGGCGGCTACGGCAACTGCCTGGGGCTGCCCAACATCGGCGGCGAGGTCGTCTTCGACGCCGTCTACCAGGGCAACCCGCTGGTCAACGCCGGCTGCATCGGTGTGATGCGGCACGAGGACATCCACCTCGCCAAGGCGTCCGGCGCGGGCAACAAGGTCATCCTCTACGGCGCCCGCACCGGCGGCGACGGCATCGGCGGCGCGTCGATCCTGGCCTCCGAGACCTTCGACGACGCCAAGCCCTCCAAGCGGCCGGCCGTCCAGGTCGGCGACCCGTTCCAGGAGAAGCTGCTCATCGAGTGCACCCTGGAGGCGTTCGCCGAGAAGCTCGTCGTCGGCATCCAGGACCTCGGCGCGGCGGGCCTGTCCTGTGCCACGTCCGAGCTGGCGTCCAACGGCTCCGGCGGCATGCGCGTCACCCTGGACGACGTCCCCCTGCGCGACTCCACCCTCTCGCCCGAGGAAATCCTCATGAGCGAGTCCCAGGAGCGCATGTGCGCGGTCGTCGAGCCGGAGAAGGTCGGCCGTTTCCTGGAGATCTGCGAGAAGTGGGACGTCATCGCCACCGTCATCGGTGAGGTGACCGACGGCGACCGGCTGGAGATCTTCTGGCACGGCGAGAAGATCGTCGACGTCGACCCGCGCACGGTCGCCCACGAGGGCCCGACCTACGAGCGCCCGTACGCCCGCCCGGCCTGGCAGGACGAACTCCAGGCGGACGACGCGAACAAGCTGCCGCGCCCGCGGACGTCGGACGAGCTGAAGGACCAGGTCCTGAAGCTGGTCGCGTCCCCCAACCAGGCCTCCAAGAAGTGGATCACGTCCCAGTACGACCACTTCGTGCAGGGCAACACCGTCCTCGCCCAGCCCGAGGACTCCGGCATGATCCGCATCGACGAGGAGACCGGCCTCGGCGTCGCCATCGCCACGGACGGCAACGGCCGCTACGCCAAGCTCGACCCGTACACGGGCGCGCAGCTGGCCCTGGCCGAGGCCTACCGCAACGTGGCCACGACCGGCGCCAGGCCCCTCGCCGTCTCGGACTGCCTGAACTTCGGCTCCCCCGAGGACCCGGCGGTGATGTGGCAGTTCGCGGAGGCCGTGCGCGGTCTGGCCGACGCCTGCCAGCAGCTCGGCACCCCGGTCACGGGCGGCAACGTCTCGCTCTACAACCAGACGGGCGAGGCCGCGATCCACCCGACCCCGGTCGTGGCCGTGCTGGGCGTCATCGACGACGTCGCCCGCCGCACCCCGGTCGCCTTCCGCGAGGAGGGCCAGCTGATCTACCTCCTCGGCGACACCCGTGAGGAGTTCGGCGGCTCGGCCTGGTCCCAGGTGATCCACGACCACCTCGGCGGCCTGCCCCCGCAGGTGGACCTGGAGCGCGAGCGCCTGCTCGCCGAGATCCTGATCTCCGCCTCCCGCGACGGCATGATCGACGCCGCGCACGACCTGTCCGACGGTGGTCTGATCCAGGCGGTCGTCGAGTCGGCACTGCTCGGCGGCAAGGGTGCCCGCCTGGTCGTCCCCGACGGCCTGGACGCCTTCACCTTCCTCTTCTCCGAGTCCGCGGGCCGCGCGATCGTCGCCGTCCCGCGCTCCGAGGAGCTGCGCTTCACCGACATGTGCGGCGCCCGCGGCCTGCCGGCCACCCGCATCGGCGTCGTCGACGGCGACACGGTGGAGGTGCAGGGCGAGTTCGGCCTCTCCCTGGAGGAGCTGCGCACGGCCCACGAGAGCACCATCCCGGCGCTGCTCGCGTAACCAGCGGTCCGCACGGCCCCGCCCCGGCTCCCCTTGCCGGGGCGGGGCCTCACGCGCGTGTCCCGGCATAGGCTCGGCCCCATGCCGGCCAAGAAGCGCACTCGCACCTATGACCCCGCCAAGATCCGTGCCGCGGTGTTCGCCCAGTTCGGGCAGGTACGCCGGGCCGTGAGCACCCTGACGCCCGGACAACTCGCGCTGCCGACGCGGCTGGGCGACTGGACCGTGCGGGAGCTGGCCGCCCACCTCTCCATGACCGTCGCCGCGGTCAGCCGTGCCCTGGAGCGCGCCGAGCCGGAGAAGGCGGACCTCGCGCTGCTGGACTACCCGTCCGCGACCGCCCCGTTCGCCGAGGCCATCGCCGACGGCACCCGGCAGCTGGCCGCCGCCCATCCGGACCTCGACGCGCTGTACGCGCGCACCGAGGAGGAGCTGACCGAGCGCCTCGCCACCGCCCCCGGGTCCCGCCTGCTCGACATGCGGGCCGGCGCCATGACCCTCACCGACTTCCTGGTCACCCGCACCGTCGAACTCGTCGTCCACACCGACGACCTGAACGCCGCCGTGCCCGGCCTGGAGATCCCGTACGACCGCCAGGCCCTCGCCGCGTGTACGCGGCTGCTGGCGGACGCGCTGGCCGCGAAGGCGCCCGGCGGGTCGACGGAGGTGCGGATCCCGCCGTACGCCGTCGTGCAGTGCGTGGAGGGGCCCCGGCACACCCGGGGCACCCCGCCGAACGTGGTCGAGACCGACCCGCTGACCTGGATCCGGCTGGCGGCCGGGCGGCTGGCGTGGACGGAGGCCCTGGAGCGGGCGAAGGTCAGTGCCAGCGGCGAGCGGGCCGATCTGGCAGGGCTGCTGCCGCTCCTGTCGTAGCCCGGACGCAGACAGGTTCGCGGCCGGGGTGGAACCGATCACCGGGGTCGCCCCGTCGAAACGGCATGTACAGGCAGACGCATCGCATCACCCTCACCGCGGCCGCCCTCGCCCTGCTGCCCCTCGCGGCGGCCTGCGGCACCGAGAAGGCCGGCACGCAGCCCGCCGGAGCCGACGTCGGCGGTGTCACCGGCGTGCACTGGGCCGTGGACGGTGTCACCGTCGGCGGGACCGCGCACGACGCCCCGGCCGGCGCGTACGTCACGATCGACGACAGCGGCAAGGCGCAGGGCAACTACGGCTGCAACCACTTCAGCGCCCGGGCCTCCTTCGACGGTGACCGGATCCGGCTCGGCGACACCTCGGTGACCGAGATGGGCTGCGAGGAGAAGCCGATGAAGTTCGAGGAGACCCTGGCCCGCACCCTCGCCGACGGCCCGCTGACGACGCGGGTCAGCGGCGACCGGCTGACCCTGACCACGGACGGAGGTGACAGCGTGCGGCTCAGCAAGGCCCAGGACGCGTCCCTGCTCGGCACCCGCTGGAACGTCACGGCACTCGGCGCGAACGGCGTCGCCCAGTCCCTCCCGGAGGGCGCGGAGGCGCACCTCACCTTCGAGCGGGACGGCAGGGTCACCGGCCGCCTCGGCTGCAACAAGGTGAACTCCACCGCGACGGTACGCGACGGCAATATCACCCTCGGCACGGCGTCCACCACCCGAATGATGTGCGACGCCTCACTCATGGGCATCGAAAAGCGGCTCCTGCGGCTGTTCGACGGGACCGTCGAGTATCGCCTCGATCATCGCACCCTCACGCTGACCAGCGAAAACGGCGAAAGCGTGACCGCGGTCGCGGCCGAGTGATCCATGACGGCCGCGCTGATCAGGCATTCCCCAATTCGGACCAGTGGTCGACCTCGCCTACACTCGGAGGCGTGCCACGTGGTGACGGACGACTCAACCACGACCTGCTCCCCGGTGAGAAAGGCCCCCAGGACGCGTGTGGCGTCTTCGGTGTCTGGGCTCCGGGTGAAGAGGTCGCCAAGCTCACGTACTTCGGGCTCTACGCCCTCCAGCATCGGGGCCAGGAATCCGCGGGAATCGCGGTCAGCAACGGCTCCCAGATCCTCGTCTTCAAGGACATGGGCCTGGTCTCCCAGGTCTTCGACGAGACCTCTCTCGGTTCGCTCCAGGGTCACATCGCGGTCGGACACGCCCGCTACTCGACCACCGGCGCCTCCGTCTGGGAGAACGCCCAGCCGACGTTCCGCGCCACCGCGCACGGTTCCATCGCGCTCGGTCACAACGGCAACCTGGTCAACACGGCGCAGCTCGCCGAGATGGTCGCCGAGCTGCCCAAGGACAACGGCCGGTCCACCCGGGTCGCGGCGACCAACGACACCGACCTGCTCACCGCGCTGCTCGCGGCGCAGGTCGACGAGGACGGCAAGCCGCTGACCATCGAGGAAGCCGCCCACACGGTCCTGCCGAAGGTCCGTGGCGCTTTCTCCCTCGTCTTCATGGACGAGCACACCCTGTACGCGGCCCGCGACCCGCAGGGCATCCGCCCGCTGGTCCTCGGCCGCCTGGAGCGCGGCTGGGTGGTCGCCTCCGAGTCCGCCGCCCTCGACATCTGTGGCGCCTCCTACGTCCGCGAGATCGAGCCGGGCGAGTTCGTCGCCATCGACGAGAACGGCCTGCGCACCTCGCGATTCGCGGAAGCGAAGCCCAAGGGCTGTGTCTTCGAGTACGTCTACCTGGCCCGCCCGGACACCGACATCGCCGGCCGGAACGTGTACCTCTCCCGCGTGGAGATGGGCCGCCGCCTGGCGAAGGAGGCCCCGGTCGAGGCCGACCTGGTCATAGCGACCCCGGAGTCCGGCACCCCGGCCGCCATCGGCTACGCGGAGGCCTCCGGCATCCCGTTCGGCGCCGGCCTGGTCAAGAACGCGTACGTCGGACGTACGTTCATCCAGCCCTCGCAGACCATCCGCCAGCTGGGCATCCGCCTGAAGCTGAACCCGCTGAAGGAAGTCATCAAGGGCAAGCGCCTGGTCGTCGTCGACGACTCGATCGTGCGCGGCAACACCCAGCGGGCCCTGGTCCGCATGCTGCGCGAGGCGGGCGCCGCCGAGGTCCACATCCGGATCTCCTCGCCGCCGGTGAAGTGGCCCTGCTTCTTCGGCATCGACTTCGCCACCCGTGCCGAGCTGATCGCCAACGGCATGACGATCGAGGAGATCGGCACCAGCCTGGGCGCCGACTCCCTCGCCTACATCTCCCTCGACGGCATGATCGAGGCGACCACGATCGCCAAGCCGAACCTGTGCCGCGCCTGCTTCGACGGCGAGTACCCGATGGAGCTTCCCGACCCCGAGCTGCTGGGCAAGCAGCTGCTGGAGACCGAGCTCGCCGCCGGTCCCGCCGCCACGGCCGCCGCCGACGCCATCCGTCGCCCGTAGCCGTCCGCGTTACCTGCCGTACGACACGAAGGTTCTCATAGCCATGTCTGAGACAACTGGTGCCAGCTACGCAGCCGCGGGCGTCGACATCGAAGCGGGAGACCGCGCGGTCGAGCTGATGAAGGAGTGGGTGAAGAAGACCCGGCGCCCTGAGGTCCTCGGCGGCCTCGGCGGTTTCGCCGGCCTCTTCGACGCCTCCGCCCTCAAGCGCTACGAGCGCCCGCTGCTCGCCTCCGCCACCGACGGCGTGGGCACGAAGGTCGACATCGCCCGCCGGCTGGGCGTGTACGACACGATCGGCCACGACCTGGTCGCGATGGTCATGGACGACATCGTGGTCTGCGGCGCCGAGCCGCTGTTCATGACCGACTACATCTGCGTCGGCAAGGTCCACCCCGAGCGGGTGGCGGCCATCGTGAAGGGCATCGCGGAGGGCTGTGTACTGGCCGGCTGCGCCCTGGTGGGCGGCGAGACGGCCGAGCACCCGGGTCTGCTGGGCGAGGACGACTTCGACGTCGCCGGCGCCGGTACGGGCGTCGTGGAGGCCGACCGGCTGCTCGGCGCGGATCGTATCCGTACGGGTGACGCGGTGATCGCCATGGCGGCATCCGGTCTTCACTCGAACGGGTACTCCCTGGTCCGCCACGTGCTGCTGAACCAGGCCGGGCTGTCCCTGGACACGCGGATCGACGAGCTGGGCCGCACCCTCGGCGAGGAGCTGCTGGAGCCCACGAAGATCTACTCGCTGGACTGCCTGGCCCTCACCCGCACCACCGAGGTGCACGCCTTCAGCCACATCACCGGCGGCGGCCTGGCCGCCAACCTGGCCCGGGTCATCCCGGACGGGCTGCACGCAGTCGTCGACCGCTCCACCTGGACCCCGGCGCCGATCTTCGACCTGGTCGGCAAGACCGGTCAGGTGGAGCGGCTGGAGCTGGAGAAGACCCTCAACATGGGCGTGGGCATGATCGCCATCGTCCCCGAGGAGTCCACCGACGTGGCCCTGGCGACGCTGGCCGACCGCGGGGTCGACGCCTGGATCGCGGGTGAGATCACCGACCGCGGCGAGCACGAGACGGGCGCCGCCCTCGTAGGCGACTACGCCGGCTGAGCCCCTGCGGGCAGCACAGAACCCGGTCGGTGACCGAGGTCACCGACCGGGTTGAAGCTAGTGCAAGGTCAAGCGCCGCGACGGTGGCGTGAGGAGTCGTCGTCCTCGTCCTCGTCGTCCTCGTAGAGGTCGGCGTACTTTGCGTACAGGTCGTCGTCGTGCTCATCGTCCTCGAAGCGGTCACCGTTCGGTGACTGGTTCGACGTTGATGCGCCCAGCTCCTCGGCCAGGCGTGCGAGGTCAGTCCCACCGCTGTTGTACTTCAGCTGGCGGGCGACCTTCGTCTGCTTGGCCTTGGCCCGGCCGCGCCCCATGGCTCGACCCCCTCAACGACGGGGCTCGACGGCCCCAGAGTCTTGACACGCGTTCATGGTCCGGAACGGACTCTCCATGGAGAGGCCGGTCCGTAGGGCTTCCACGGTACCTGAGCCCGCGCCCATACGGTACGTCGCCCGCATGACGTGCCCGCGCCCAGGACCTTCGAGGCGCCCCGTCCTCGCTGGTCAGTGGCGATTTTAACCACTTATCGGCGGACGACCCGCCGGTGGACGTGAGAGTTCTCTCTAACTGCCCACCGGCAGGTACCGCTCAAACCCGCGCCACGACCCCGCGGGACACCACCCGGAACATCACCATCCGCGTGCCGCGGCGGCCTCGGCCATCCGCTGCTCGGCGATCCGGTCGGCCGCGGCGGCCGGCGGAATCCCGTCCGTCTTCGCACGTGCGAATATGGCGAGAGTGGTGTCGTAGATCTTCGCCGCCTTGGCCTTGCACCGCTCGAAGTCGAAGCCGTGCAGTTCGTCGGCGACTTGGATGACTCCGCCGGCGTTCACCACGTAGTCCGGCGCGTAGAGGATCCCGCGGTCGGCGAGGTCCTTCTCCACGCCTGGGTGGGCGAGCTGGTTGTTGGCCGCGCCGCACACCACCTGGGCGGTCAGCACGGGCACGGTGTCGTCGTTCAGCGCGCCGCCGAGCGCGCAGGGCGCGTAGATGTCCAGACCCTCGACCCGGATCAGCGCCTCGGTGTCGGCGACCGCGGTGACGCCCTGGGGGTGCCGGTCCAGGATCCGCCGCACGGCGTCCTCGCGGACGTCGGTGATCACGACCTCGGCGCCCTCGTCGCGCAGGTGCTCGACCAGGTGGTGGCCGACCTTGCCGACGCCCGCGATGCCGACCTTGCGGCCGCGCAGCGTGGGGTCGCCCCACAGGTGCTGGGCGCTGGCCCGCATGCCCTGGTAGACGCCGAAGGCGGTGAGCACGGAGGAGTCGCCCGCGCCGCCGTTCTCGGGGGACCGCCCGGTCGTCCAGCGGCACTCGCGCGCCACCACGTCCATGTCGGCGACATACGTGCCGACGTCGCAGGCGGTGACGTAACGGCCACCCAGGGAGGCGACGAAACGGCCGTAGGCGAGCAGCAGCCGCTCGGTCTTGATCTTCTCGGGGTCACCGATGATCACGGCCTTGCCGCCGCCGTGGTCCAGCCCGGCCATGGCGTTCTTGTACGACATCCCGCGCGCGAGGTTCAGCGCGTCGGCGACGGCGTCTTCCTCGGTCGCGTACGGGTAGAAGCGGGTACCGCCGAGGGCGGGGCCCAGTGCGGTGGAGTGGATGGCGATGACGGCCTTGAGGCCGCTGGCGCGGTCCTGACAGAGCACTACTTGCTCATGACCCCCCTGGTCCGACTGGAACAGGGTGTGCAGGACGCCGTCGGTTACGTCGGTCACGGTGGTGACTCCTGAGGTGAAGAACGGCGGGTGGGACCAGCATCCCGTAAGGGTGGCGGGCGCTGTGAGCACGAGAGTAGAGCCTGGGAGCGCCGCCGGACGGACAGTGTTCAGGATCACCTCCCCACGGAGTACCGCCGTGCGACGATTTGCATAATTTTCCCGCGGCCTTGCCGTCGGGTTCCCCAGGTTTCCCCGGCATCCGGCGGGGGAGGGAGCAGGCGTGCCCAAGGTGTCCTCGGTGATCGTTCCGTACGCGGCCTACCTGCGTGTGTACGAACCGCTGGCCGCCTTCGCGGAGCCGGAGCGCGGCCACTGGGAGCGGTACGCCCGCCGCCCGGACCGTCCCTCGTACCAGGAGGAACTCCGCCGCTCCCTGGCCGACTTGGTGCCCACCCCGCCCGTCGTGGTCCCGGTGCACGAGAGCGGTGACGCGTTCGTGCTGGAGGCCGACGGGGTGGTGCACGTCTGCCCGTGGCGCACCCGGCTGCGCGGCTGGCAGGCCCTGGGCGATCTCGCCGAGGAGCTGCCCGCGCCGGTCCTGGACGCCGTGCTGCCCCCGGTCGTGCGCCACCAGGCCACCCAGGACTACGAACGCTGGCTGACCGAGAACCCCGACGCCCGCCCCTGGATCCGCACCGCGACCTGGCAGGTCCCGCTGAACTGGTTCGTGCTGGTGGCCGACGAGGAACGGGAGTACGCCAAGGGTTCCGGGGGCGCGTCGGAGGACACCGCGCCGGTGCTGCGCTACCGCACGCCCATGGTGCAGGCCCGCCGCCGGGTCGCCCGGGCCCTGCGCACCCTCCGGGAGGCCATGGACGAGGGACCGCTCATCGACGGCCTGGTGGACGTGGGGCGTTGGCTGGAGGAGTTCCACCCGCGCTCGCTGGTCGAGCTGGACTACGGCGGGCTGGTGCACGCCCTGCCGGCCGGTGACCTGGAGGACGACCACTCGGCGGCCGATGTGGCCGCGGGCATCGAGGCGTTGCGCAACGGTGACGGGGCGGCCGCGGGCGAGGCGTACGGCCGGCTGGTGGAGCGGTGGCGTTCGGTGCGGGACCGTCGGTCGGCGAACTGAAGCACCGCGTCGACACCACCGCACGAGTGACGTGGATCACACCGTTCACCTCACGAGCCGTCAACTCAAAGCACAGGCCCCGATCCGGGCGTATGTGGCGACGGTGTGTCAAGGGTGACGGACCGCACGTAGCGCCACCCTTGCGTCCCTTGCCCCTCCTCGTGCCAAAATAGGACAAGGAGTCCGGGGAGGACTCCGTCCGCCCCGCTGTGCTCCAGTGTGGGTGGAATCTCAGCATTGCACGCTTTGGGGGGTCTGGTGACTCCTGATCGCCCTGTGACTGATCGTCACAGTGGCGTGACTGTCCGCTATGGCATGGTCCATCGGCTTCCGTCGCTGATGAACACCTGGGAGGGCAATTCCATCGGTTTGGCCGACGCGGCTGGACAGATGGTGTAGTTGTAGTGCCGAGGACAAGCCGTTCGTCCTATAACCGACTCGACTCGCGTCCGCCATTTCGGGCAACGCGGGTCAAGGTGCAGAATTTAGAGGAAAGAACCGAGAAGGTTCGGTTCTCCCGAGGAGGCCGCTCATGACCGCTCGCACCCCTGATGCCGAGCCGCTGCTGACCCCGGCTGAGGTCGCCACGATGTTCCGCGTCGACCCGAAGACGGTCACGCGGTGGGCGAAGGCCGGCAAGCTCACGTCGATCCGCACGCTCGGCGGGCACCGCCGCTACCGCGAGGCCGAGGTCCGCGCTCTGCTCGCGGGCATCCCGCAGCAGCGCAGCGAGGCCTGAACAACTGCATAACCGGGCATTCCGGCAGGTCCCCCAACCCGCCGGGCAGCCCGAAACCCTAGCTCCACACGACGCGGGTCCTGCCCCAACAGGCCCCTCGCCCACAGTCTTGAGATGCCACAGGGTGCGTCGTCGATCGCGCTGGACTCCGCCGGGTCCAGCGCGATCTTTTTTGTGCGCGCGCCCCGGAAGCCCGGTGTCGCTGTGAGCGGGCTTGTCGGAGTCTGGGGCCGGGTGTCGGAACGGCTGTGGGGCACCCCTCGACGGCAGTGCAATTGCACATATTAAATTGACCAGTTGTAGGAGCGGGGTAAGTACCGCGGTTTCAAAAACTCATGCGGTGACACCCGTCACATGCCGACGTGCTTGTTGGCGTCGGCGTACGTGCGCTAGTGGAGCCTCGGATTCCAGCGCCCCCTGCCCGTAAGGGTGTTGGGGCCGCCGCCGGTCATGCCGGGGAGGGGCTCTCGTCCTCGACCCGCTCGGCGGGTTCCTCCTGGCCGGCCGGCGACTGCATGGCGAGTCGCAGCAGCTGATGGCAGACCGGACAGTGCCGGGTCAGGTGGCGGTACGACAACGCGGCCGACAGATGCGCGCGGAGCAGCGCCCGCGTTTCGTGCCTCACCGATGCCGCCATACGCCACCTCCGGGGGCCGTGCGGGAAACGCTGCCCTGACTCCTGGGGTACCGACCGAATGTGACGCCGTCAAGGGCGCGAGCGCCGCCAGGAGGGCCGTATACGACCCGGCGGCGGATTTGGGACGCCTGACGGGTTCGGAGGGGCGTGAGGGGGCGTCAGAGAGCTTCCGCCGCGCACCGGGAGGGGGCAACGCGGGAGGGCCCGCCCCCTTCCGGGGCGGGCCCTCTTGTCGCCATGCGGTCGTGACGGGATCTGCTGTACCCGATCGCGGCTGCGCCACGGGCGCGGCCTGCGCCTTGACCGCCTTGACAGGGTGGCGAGAGCTGTTGGGCCGGGCCATGCCGAAGGCCCGCTCCCTTTCGGGGGCGGGCCTTCGTCTTTATGCGGTCCTGACGGGATTTGAACCCGCGGCCTCCACCTTGACAGGGTGGCGAGCACTCCAAACTGCTCCACAGGACCAGGTTTCGCTGCGCTATTGCTGCGTTGCGCTGCGAGAAGAGACTTTACAGGAGCCGGGCGTCCTGGTCGAACTCACCCTGTGTGCAGGCTTGGTCACGGCACGGCCGCGTCGATCGCCTTCACGATCCGCTTGTCGGAGACGGGGTACGCCGTGCCCAGCGCGTGGGCGAAGTAGCTGACCCGCAGCTCCTCGATCATCCAGCGGATGTCCAGGACGGACGCCGGGACCGGCCGGCCCTGGGGCATCTGCTCCAGGAGCCAGGCGTACTCGTCCTGCATCTCGTGGACCTTCTCCATGCGGGTGGTGTCCCGCTGGACGTTCGTCGGCATCTGCTGGAGCCGCCGGTCGGCGGCGACGAGATAGCGCATCAGGTCCGGCAGCCGCCGCAGCCCGGCCTCCGTCACGAAGCCCGGCTTCACGAGCGCGTCCAGCTGCCTCCGTACGTCCTGGAGGTTCGGCAGCAGCGCGGGGCTGCGGACGGCCTTCAGACGGCGCTCGCAGGCCTGCCACGCGGCCAGCACCTGCTGTACCTGGGCGACCGTGCGCACCGTCGTGTCGACGATCTCCGCGCGGACCTTGTCGTACAGCTTCCGGTAGGACTCCTCGTCCCACGCGGGCCCGCCGAAGTCCCCGATCAGCCGGTCCGCCGCCGCCATCGCGCAGTCGTCGAACAGCGCCTGGATGGAGCCGTGCGGATTCGCCGAGAGGGCGAGCTTCTGGGCGTTCGTCAGCTTCTCGGAGGCGAACTTCGCGGGGTTCACCGGGATGTTGCGGAGGATGAGGCGGCGGGTGCCCTGCCACATGGCCTCGGCCTGCTCGGCCTCCGTGTCGAAGAGGCGGACCGAGACCGTGTCGCCGTCGTCCACCAGCGCCGGGTACGCCTTGACCGGCTGGCCTGCCCGGCGGGTCTCGAAGACCCGGGTGAGGGCGCCGATCGTCCAGTCGGTGAGGCCCTTGCGCTCCAGGGACTCACCGCCCTGGCGTACCGCGGTCGCCGCCGCGGCCTGGGAGAGGGCCTTGCGCGCCTTCGGCTTCAGCCGGAGCTTCAGCGCCTCCAGGTCCTTGTCCTCGGCGACCTTGCGGCGCCGCTCGTCGACGATCCGGAAGGTGACGCGCAGATGGTCCGGCACCTTCGCCCAGTCGAAGTCGTCCGCCTCGAACGGCACGCCGACCATCCGCTTCAGCTCGCGGGCCATCGTCACGGTCAGCGGCTCCTGGAGGGGCTCCGCCGTCTCCAGGAACGCCTTGGCGTAGTTCGGCGCGGGCACGTAGTTGCGGCGGATCGGCTTGGGGAGGGAGCGGATCAGCTCCGTCACCAACTCCTCCCTGAGGCCGGGGATCTGCCAGTCGAAGCCCTCGTCGGTGACCTGGTTGAGCACCTGGAGCGGGATGTGCACGGTCACGCCGTCCGCGTCCGCGCCCGGCTCGAACTGGTAGGTGACCCGGAACTTCAGCTGCCCCTGCCGCCAGGTGTCGGGGTAGTCGGCCTTGGTGACCGCCTCCGCCGACTCCCGGATCAGCATCTCCCGTTCGAAATCCAGGAAGTCGGGCTGCTCGTGCCGCTTGTGCTTCCACCAGGAGTCGAAATGCGCGCCGGAGACGACGTGTTCGGGGATCCGCTGGTCGTAGAAGTCGAACAGGGTCTCGTCGTCGACGACGATGTCCCGGCGCCGGGCGCGGTGCTCCAGCTCCTCGACCTCGCTGAGCAGCTTGCGGTTGTCCGCGAAGAACTTGTGGTGGGTCCGCCAGTCGCCCTCGACCAGCGCGTTCCGGATGAACAGCTCGCGGCTGGCCTCCGGGTCGATCCGGCCGTAGTTCACCTTGCGCTGGGCGACGATCGGGACGCCGTACAGCGTGACCTTCTCGTACGCCATCACCGCCGTCTGGTCCTTCTCCCAGTGCGGTTCGGAGTAGGTGCGCTTGATGAGGTGGCCCGCGAGCGGTTCGACCCACTCGGGTTCGATCCTGGCGTTGACGCGGGCCCAGAGACGAGAGGTCTCCACCAGCTCGGCGGACATCACGAAGCGCGGCTGCTTCTTGAACAGCGCCGAGCCGGGGAAGATCGCGAACTTGGCGCTCCGCGCCCCCAGGTACTCGTTCTTGTTGCCGTCCTTCACGTCCTTCATCCCGATGTGGGAGAGCAGGCCGGCGAGGAGGGAGACGTGGATGCGGTCGGCGGGGGCGTCGTCCTCGTTGAGGTGGATGCCCATCTGCTTGGCGACCGTGCGCAGCTGCGTGTAGATGTCCTGCCATTCGCGGATGCGCAGGAAGTTCAGGTACTCCTGCTTGCACATCCGGCGGAAGGAGCTGGATCCGCGCTCCTTCTGCTGCTCGCGGACGTACCGCCACAGGTTGAGATACGCGAGGAAGTCGCTCGTCTCGTCCTTGAAGCGGGCGTGCTGCTGGTCGGCCTGGGTCTGCTTGTCGGCCGGGCGCTCGCGCGGGTCCTGGATGGACAGCGCCGCCGCTATGACCATGACCTCGCGGGCACAGCCGTTCCTGTCCGCCTCCAGGACCATGCGGGCCAGGCGCGGGTCGACGGGCAGCTGGGCCAGCTTGCGGCCCAGCTCGGTGAGCCGCTTGCGCGGGTCCTTCTGCCCCGGGTCCAGCGCGCCCAGCTCCTGCAGGAGCTGCACGCCGTCACGGATGTTGCGGTGGTCCGGCGGGTCGATGAAGGGGAACTTCTCGATGTCGCCGAGGCCGGCCGCGGTCATCTGGAGGATGACGCTCGCCAGGTTCGTCCGCAGAATCTCCGCGTCGGTGAACTCCGGGCGGGCGAGGAAGTCCTCCTCGCTGTACAGCCGGATGCAGATGCCGTCGGACGTCCGGCCGCAGCGGCCCTTGCGCTGGTTGGCGCTGGCCTGCGAGACCGGCTCGATGGGCAGCCGCTGGACCTTGGTGCGGTGGCTGTAGCGGGAGATCCGGGCGAAGCCGGGGTCGACGACGTACTTGATGCCCGGGACGGTCAGGGACGTCTCGGCCACGTTGGTGGCGAGGACGATCCGGCGGCCCGTGTGCGGCTGGAAGACGCGGTGCTGCTCGGCGTGCGACAGCCGGGCGTACAGCGGCAGGATCTCGGTGAACCGGTACTGCTTCTTCGTCAGCGCGTCCGCCGTGTCGCGGATCTCCCGCTCACCGGAGAGGAAGACCAGGATGTCGCCCTGGCCCTCGGCCATCAGCTCCTCGACCGCGTCCGTGATCGCGGTGATCTGGTCGCGGTCGGCGTCCTCGGAGTCCTCCTCCAGAAGCGGGCGGTAGCGCACCTCCACCGGGTACGTCCGGCCGCTGACCTCGATGATCGGCGCGTCGCCGAAGTGCCGGGAGAAACGCTCCGGGTCGATGGTCGCCGATGTGATGACGACCTTCAGGTCCGGCCGCTTCGGCAGCAGCTGGGCCAGATAACCGAGCAGGAAGTCGATGTTGAGGGACCGCTCGTGGGCCTCGTCGATGATGATCGTGTCGTAGGCGCGCAGCTCGCGGTCGGTCTGGATCTCGGCGAGCAGGATGCCGTCCGTCATCAGCTTGATGAAGGTGGCGTCCGGGTTCACCTGGTCGGTGAAGCGGACCTTCCAGCCGACGGCCTCGCCGAGCGGGGTGTCCAGCTCGTCGGCGACCCGCTCGGCGACGGTGCGGGCGGCGATCCGGCGGGGCTGGGTGTGCCCGATCATGCCGCGCACGCCCCGGCCCAGCTCCAGGCAGATCTTCGGGATCTGCGTGGTCTTGCCGGAGCCGGTCTCACCGGCCACGATCACGACCTGGTGATCGCGGATGGCGGCCGCGATGTCGTCCTTCTTCTGACTGACCGGCAGCTGCTCGGGGTACGTGATCGCGGGCACACGGGAGCGGCGACCGGCCATCCGCTCCTCGGCCTTGGCGACCTCCGCCTCGATCTCGGCGAGGACGGCGGCCCGGGCCTCCGGCTTGCGGATCTTGCGTGCGCCTTCGAGCCTGCGCCCGAGCCGGTGCGCGTCGCGCAGGGACAGCTCGGTCAGGCGGGGGGCGAGAGCGCCGAGGGCGGGGGCGGGATGCGTAGACATACGCGATCCAGGATCTCATCCTCGGGAAATTCGTGGCTAACGCTTTTGGCGCGGAGCGGCGCGCGGCGCACTGCCGGACGGGAGCGCGCGGCACCGTACGGTCGCGGTTTCCCGCATTGCGCTGCTCTCGTCACACCCAAGGTGTCAGAATTCACGCACTGTGACGGGAGGGGGATGCCGTGTCGGTGAAGCCTGCGGCGTTCATGAGCTATGTCCGATTCGACGATCAGCATGACGACGGCCAGCTCTCGGAGTTCCGGGAACGGCTCGCCGCGGAGGTCCGGGCGCAGACCGGGGAGGACTTCGCGATCTTCCAGGACCGCAACGACATCGCCTGGGGCCAGAACTGGCAGCAGCGCATCGACGAGACGCTGGACGCGGTGACGCTGCTGCTGGTCGTCATCACCCCGAGTCTGTTCCGCAGCCCGGCGTGCCGGGACGAGGTGACCCGCTTCCTGGAGCGGGAACGGAAGCTGGGCCGGCAGGACCTGATCCTGCCGGTGCACTACATCGACACCCGCGAGATGAACGATCCCGCGCTGCGCGAGGCCGACGAGCTGGCCAAGGTCCTGCACAGCCGCCAGTACGCCGACTGGCGCGAGCTGCGCTTCGAGCCGTTCAGCTCGCCCGTGGTGCGCAAGGCGATCGCCCAGCTGGCGACGCGGATGAGGGACACGTTCTGGCGGATGCCCGCCCCGGTACCGGTGACTCCCGCGGCGACCCCGCCGGCGCGGCGGTCGGAGCCGAGGGACCTGGCGACGCGGCAGACCGGGGACACCGGCGCCGCGGCCGGGACGTCGGCCAAGTCCCCGTCGCCGACCCATGTGGTCGACCCCTACCACCGGGGTGACTTCCCGACGATCAGCGAGGCGATCAAGGCCGCCAGTCCCGGTGACCTGATCCTCGTCCGGCCCGGCCTCTACGAGGAGAGCCTGATCGTGGACAAGCCGCTGGAGATCATCGGTGACGGGCCCCGTGCCGATATCGAGATCCGGGCCCATGACGCCAGTGCCCTGGTGTTCAAGGCCAGCATCGGGCGGGTGTCGAACCTGACCCTGCGGCGGACCGGGGGAACGGGACGATCGCACGGTGTCACGATCTTCCAGGGGCGGCTGGAGCTGGAGAAGTGCGACATCAGCAGCGACAGCCTGGCCTGCGTCGCCATCCGTGACGGTGCCGACCCGCGGCTGCGCGGCAACAAGATCCACGGCGGCAGGCAGAGCGGCGTCTTCATCTTCAACAACGGCCTGGGCACGCTGGAGGACAACGAGATCTTCGGCAACCAGTTCTCCGGTGTGGAGATCAAGACCGGCTCGGACCCCACGCTGCGCCGCAACCAGATCTACGACAACAAGGTCAACGGCGTCTACGCCTACGAGGGGGGCCTCGGCAAGCTGGAGGACAACGCCATCACCGGCAACGGAGGGGTCGGCGTACGGATCGACGAG
The DNA here is from genome assembly GCF_035645055.1 of Streptomyces sp. Taxonomy (GTDB): domain Bacteria; phylum Actinomycetota; class Actinomycetes; order Streptomycetales; family Streptomycetaceae; genus Streptomyces. The sequence goes on from NZ_DASQNH010000100.1 coordinate 30,362, forward strand.
GGCAGCTCCACCGTCCTGCGCCACAACAGCATCAACCGCAACCGCTACGAGGGGGTGTGGATCGACGGGGGCAGCAGCGGCGTCATCGAGGACAACGACCTGACCGGCAATGTCGGCGGCCCCTGGGACATCGCCCCGGACTGCGAGCCGAACGTCACCCGCGCCCGCAACAAGGAGTGACCGACCGGGGCCAGGGCCCACAAAAATGCCCCCTCCGGAATCCGGAGGGGGCGATTGTGGCTGGGGCCGGGGTCGAACCGGCGACCTTCCGCTTTTCAGGCGGACGCTCGTACCAACTGAGCTACCCAGCCACGAGGTTTCACGTGAAACGAAAACCTCAGCGGTCCTGACGGGATTTGAACCCGCGGCCTCCACCTTGACAGGGTGGCGAGCACTCCAAACTGCTCCACAGGACCAAGCGTGGCTTGCGTGCGAACCAACGTAGGTAAGTGTCGCACACGGTACTGCGTGCCCCCAACGGGATTCGAACCCGTGCTACCGCCTTGAAAGGGCGGCGTCCTAGGCCGCTAGACGATGAGGGCTATCGGCCCGCCTGGGCGCTTCTCAGCGCGTCGGGGACGTGAGAAGCATATGGGATGGCGGGAGGGATCGCCAAAACGGTTTACGGAGAGGGGCTGGGCGAGTCGGCCGGAGAGGGGGACGTGCCCGGCTTGTTCTCCTCCACCAAGTGGCGGCTGACCTCCGCCGTCGTCTGGCCCAGACCCCCCAGCCGGATCGCGTCCCAGGCCTGGAGGCGGCGGGTGTCGCGGTCGAAATAGAGGATCGACGCCTCGATCGGATCGGGGTTCCGCCCCTCGACCGCGCGCAGTCCGCTGCCGCCCGTGGAGCCCTCGATGCGCAGCCGGGTGCCGTACTTCATGACCTCCGTCTTCTGGTGGTGGACATGCCCGGCCAGCACCAGCGGCACCTCGCCGTCCGTCTGACGGGCCGCCGCCGGCTCGTGGGCGATGGCGACGTCCACCGGCGTCCCGGCGGCCCGCTCGTCGCGCAGCGCCGAGGCCAGGCGGGCGCCCGCCAGCTCCTGGGACTGCTCGGCGCCCGGCTTGTCGGTGCGGTCGGGGGTGAACTGGGGATCCCCGATGCCCGCGAAGCGCAGCCCCGCGATCGTCCTGGCGCGGCCGTCGTCCAGGACGGTGACGTTCTTCAGGCCCTCCAGGTAGCGCTGGGTGACCCGGGAGTCGTGGTTGCCCCGGACCCAGACGTACGGGGCACCCAGGTCCTCGATGGGGTCCAGGAAGCCGTTCTCCGCCGCCGTGCCGTGGTCCATGGTGTCGCCGGAGTCGACGATCACGTTCACCTCGTACTGCTCCACCAGCGAGGAGATGATCGTCCAGCTCGCCGGGTTGAGGTGGATGTCGGAGACGTGCAGGACGCGGATGGTGGTGGGGTCGGGGGCGTACGCGGGGAGGGTGGAGGTGGCGTCGTACAGCTTCGTCACGTTCGTCACCAGGCGCGCCAACTCCTTCTGGTAGACGTCGAATTCGGTGACGATGCTGCGCGCGTCGCCGACCACGGAGGGCGCGGAGGAGAGCAGGCCGGAGAAGCGCGGTTCCAGGACCGACTTCGGGTTCCAGGTCGCGTACGCCGTCGCGCCGGAGGCCGCGAGCAGAGCGAGGGCGAGGCCGCCGGCCGTCAGGGCACGGCCCGGGCGGCGGTAGACGGCGAGGCCGAGCGCGGTGGCCCCGGCGACCACGGCGACGCAGGAGCGGACGGCCAGGTCGAGCGTGCCGTGGCCGACGTCGCGGGTCACCTCGTCCTGGAGGCCGGAGAGGCGTTCGGGGTGGTCGACCAGGGCCTGGGAGCGGACCGGGTCGAGCTGGTCGACGTTGACGTCCAGGCGGACCGGGGCGATATGGCTGTCCAGGTGCAGCGCGCCCAGCGGCGAGACATTGATCTTCGTGCCGCCGGTGAAGGACGGGCGCAGGGTCATCGTCGTGTCCATCGGGCCGACCGGGACCCGGACCTGCCCGACGGCCAGCAGCCCCAGCCAGCCGCCGAGCAGGACGACCGCGACCAGGCCGAGGGCGCGGGTCCAGGGGCGGGAGCGTGGGGCCGGTTCGAGCGGGGGCCGGTGGGTGCGGGACGTACTGCGCATGCGGATCGGGTGGGTCAGGGCGTTCAGGACTGCGGTGGTGACGCGGGCCATTGGGGCCTTGTGCCCCGGCGCGCCGGTGGCTATGCCCGGGGTGGTCCGGGCGGGGAACGGCCGTCGTGAGCCTCTCGTACGGCGGCGTCGTACCCGACAATGGGCCTGTGCTGGAGATGACGCGCGAGGAGTTCGAGGAACTGGTCGCCGAGGCGCTGGACCGGATCCCGCCGGAGCTGACGCGGCTGATGGACAACGTCGCGGTGTTCGTCGAGGACGAACCGCCCGCCGACGATCCCGAGCTGCTCGGGCTCTACGAGGGGACTCCGCTGACGGAGCGCGGCGAGTGGTACGCCGGGGTGCTGCCGGACCGGATCACCATCTACCGGGGGCCCACCCTGCGGATGTGCGAGAGCCGGGAGGACGTGGTCGCGGAGACCGAGATCACCGTGGTGCACGAGATCGCCCATCACTTCGGGATCGACGACGCCCGGCTGCACGCGCTCGGGTACGGATGAGCGTGGCGCGTGTCCTCTTGCGGGCGGCGGGAGTTGGGCACGTTGACTCTTCACCGGCCCCCGGAGGTGGCTGCTCGTGCGCCCCTTGTACGTACCCGTCCGCCTGGCCGCCACCGTGGTGGCCGTCGCCGCTGCCGCCGGCTGTATGAGCGTGGGTGACGACGGCGGCCGGGCCAAGCCGTCGCACTCGGCCGGGCCGGAGGGCGGTGAGGCACCCGACGGGTTCCCGGCGGTGACCGGCGGCGGCGGGTACCAGGGCGTGGCGGCCGGGGAGGCCGACCGCGCGGACGGGAAGGGCAAGGGCAAGGGCGACGGGAAGGGCAAGGGGGAGCGGGACGGCGGGGCGGGGGCGTCCTCGGCGCCGTCGGCCTCCGCGCCGGCCGGGGGCGGCGTGACCGCCTCGGCGCCGGGCGGGCCCGGGCGGACCACGAAACCGGGCGGCGGGGGACCCAGGCCCACGCCGGCCCAGCCGACGCCCACCCGGACCACCCAGGCCCCCGAGCCGCCCCCGCCGTCGCCGGAGCCGCCGCCGTCCCCGGAGCCGACGGTCGCGGAACCCTCGTCGTCCGCGCATCCGGACCCGGGCCCTCAGCTGGCAGAACGAGAGCCGGCACCGCAGGCGGGGTTGCCGGCTTAGGCAGCTGCCGCTGAGGGGCGTCAGCAGAGCGGCAGGCCCTCTGAGCTGGCGATTTGCCTTTCGGGGTGGGGGGTGCGTATCTTGGTAGATCGTTTGATCCCATTTGCCCGGCGCCGACGTAGAGCGCGCCGTGTGGCGCGTACTCTCCTTTGCCGTGGCTGACCGCATCGAGGCGGTCGTATTGCGAATCACGGAGTTGACGGGCGCGTGCCGATGAGACTCCGGAAGGTTTCGCATACGTATGTCCATCATCACCCCTGACCATGCCGTCATGCCCGAGAACGAGGCCGTGACCGAGGCTGTGACCGAGGCCGAGAACGAGGCCCTGACCGAGGCCGAGACCGAGGTCACCGCCGAGTCCGTCGAGGACACCACCCCCGAGCTCACCTTCGCGGACCTCGGTCTCCCCGAGGGCGTCGTGCGCAAGCTCGCGCAGAACGGCGTGACCACCCCCTTCCCGATCCAGGCCGCGACCATCCCGGACGCCCTGGCCGGCAAGGACATCCTCGGCCGCGGCCGCACCGGCTCCGGCAAGACCCTCTCCTTCGGTCTGCCGACCCTGGCCCAGCTGGCCGGCGGCCGCACCGAGAAGAAGCGGCCCCGCGCGGTCATCCTCACCCCGACCCGCGAGCTGGCCATGCAGGTCGCCGACGCCCTCCAGCCGTACGGCGACGTCCTCGGCCTGAAGATGAAGGTCGTCTGCGGCGGTACGTCCATGGGCAACCAGATCTACGCCCTGGAGCGCGGCGTCGACGTCCTCGTCGCCACCCCGGGCCGCCTGCGCGACATCATCAACCGCGGCGCCTGCTCCCTGGAGGACGTGCAGATCTCCGTCCTCGACGAGGCCGACCAGATGTCCGACCTGGGCTTCCTGCCCGAGGTCACCGAGCTGCTCGACCAGGTCCCGGCGGGCGGCCAGCGCATGCTCTTCTCCGCCACGATGGAGAACGAGATCAAGACCCTCGTCGACCGCTACCTGAACGAGCCCGTCCTGCACGAGGTGGACGCGGCGCAGGGCGCGGTGACGACCATGTCGCACCACATCCTGATCGTGAAGCCCAAGGACAAGGCGCCGGTCACCGCCGCGATCGCCTCCCGCAAGGGCCGCACCATCATCTTCGTCCGCACCCAGCTGGGCGCCGACCGCGTCGCCGAGCAGCTGCGCGACGCCGGGGCCAAGGCCGAGGCGCTGCACGGCGGTATGACCCAGGGCGCCCGGACCCGCACCCTCGCGGACTTCAAGGACGGGTACGTCAACGTGCTCGTCGCGACCGACGTCGCCGCGCGCGGCATCCACGTCGACGGCATCGACCTGGTGCTGAACGTCGACCCCGCGGGCGACCACAAGGACTACCTGCACCGGGCCGGCCGTACCGCCCGCGCGGGCCGCACCGGCACGGTCGTCTCCCTGTCCCTGCCGCACCAGCGGCGCCAGATCTTCCGCCTGATGGAGGACGCGGGCGTCGACGCCTCGCGCCACATCATCCAGGGCGGCGGCGCCTTCGACCCCGAGGTCGCCGAGATCACCGGCGCCCGGTCGATGACCGAGGTCCAGGCGGAGTCCGCCGGACACGCCGCCCAGCAGGCCGAGCGCGAGGTCGCCCAGCTCACCAAGCAGCTGGAGCGCGCCCAGCGCCGGGCCGCCGAGCTGCGCGAGGAGGCGGACCGCCTGGTCGCCCGCATGGCGCGCGAGCGCGGCGAGGACCCGGAGGCGGCGGTGGCCGAGGCCAACGAGCCGGCCCAGGCCCCCGCGGCCGAGGTGGCCGAGGCCCGGGTGGACGCCGTGGCGGTTCCGGAGCAGCCGGCCGCGCAGGACGTGGACCGCGCGGAGCGCGCCGAGCGCCGTGACGGTGACCGTGGCGGCTTCCGCCGGGACGACCGCCGCGACGACCGCCGTTCCTTCGACCGTGACCGTGACCGCAGCCGTGACGGCCGTGACAGCCGTGGTGGCTTCGAGCGCCGTGACGACCGTGGTGGCCGTTCCTTCGACCGTCGTGACGGTGACCGTGGCGGCTTCCGCCGGGACGACCGTCGCGACGACCGCCGCCCGTTCGACCGCGACCGTGACCGCGACCGTGGTGGCCGTTCGTTCGAGCGCCGTGACGGCGAGCGTGGCGGCTTCCGCCGGGACGACCGCCGCGACGACCGCCGTCCGTTCGACCGCGACCGTGACCGGGACCGTGGCTTCGACCGTGACCGCGACCGCAGCCGTGACAGCCGTGACAGCCGTGACAACCGTGGCGGCTTCGAGCGCCGTGACGACCGTGGCGGCCGTTCGTTCGAGCGCCGTGACGGCGAGCGCGGCGGCTTCCGCCGGGATGACCGCACCGGTCACCGCGGCAGCGACCGCCCGTTCAACCGCGACCGCCAGGGCGACCGCCCGGGCTTCCGCACCGGCGGCCACGAGCGCCCCTACGGCCGCCGTGACGACCACCGCAGCGGCGGCTCCTTCGGCCGCCGTGAGGACAAGCCGCGCTGGAAGCGCAACGGCTGATACCCGGCGCGCCGCAGCTGAGCAACTGAGGGCCCGTACGACTCCGGTCGTACGGGCCTTCGGGTCTTTGTGACGTGTGTCACGGCCCCGGCAGGGGAATTGCTGGGGGCATGACAGATGACGGCAAGGCGGGTGGGCTGTCGGACGAAGAGCGGCTGGCCCAGCTCGGTTACACGCAGGTTCTCGCTCGCCGTATGTCGGCGTTCTCCAACTACGCGGTCTCCTTCACGATCATCTCGGTCCTGTCGGGGTGCCTGACGCTCTACCTGTTCGGGATGAACACCGGCGGGCCCGCGGTGATCACCTGGGGCTGGCTGGCCGTGGGGCTGATGACGCTGTTCGTCGGGCTGGCGATGGCGGAGATCTGTTCCGCGTATCCCACCTCGGCGGGGCTGTACTTCTGGGCGCACCGGCTGGCACCGGAGCGCAGCGCGGCGGCCTGGGCCTGGTTCACGGGGTGGTTCAACGTGCTCGGCCAGGTCGCGGTGACGGCCGGGATCGACTTCGGGGCGGCGTCGTTCCTCGGGGCGTATCTGAACCTGGAGTTCGGCTGGGAGGTCACCCCGGGGCGGACGATCCTGCTGTTCGCGGCGATCCTCCTGCTCCACGGCCTGCTGAACACCTTCGGCGTACGGGTCGTCGCGCTGCTGAACAGCGTGAGCGTGTGGTGGCATGTGCTGGGCGTGGCGGTGATCGTCGGCGCCCTGGCCCTCGTACCGGACCGCCATCAGTCCGCGTCCTTCGTCTTCGGCGAGTTCGTGAACAACACCGGGTGGGGCAGCGGGGTGTACGTGGTGCTGCTGGGGCTGCTGATGGCGCAGTACACCTTCACCGGCTACGACGCCTCGGCCCATATGACCGAGGAGACGCACGACGCGTCGACGGCCGGGCCGAAGGGGATCGTCCGCTCGATCTGGACCTCCTGGATCGCCGGATTCGTGCTCCTGCTCGGTTTCACCTTCGCCATCCAGTCCTACGAGGGCGCCCTCACCTCCCCGACCGGCGCCCCGCCCGCGCAGATCCTGCTCGACGCGCTGGGCGTGACGGCGGGGAAGCTGCTGCTGCTGGTGGTGATCGGGGCGCAGCTGTTCTGCGGGATGGCGTCGGTCACCGCGAACAGCCGCATGATCTACGCCTTCTCCCGCGACGGCGCGCTGCCCTTCTCCCGCGTGTGGCACACGGTCAGCCCGCGCACCCGCACGCCCGTGGCGGCGGTCTGGCTGGCGGCGGGCGGGGCCCTGGCGCTGGGACTGCCGTACCTGATCAATGTCACGGCGTACGCGGCGGTGACCTCGATCGCCGTCATCGGGCTCTACATCGCCTACGTCATCCCCACCCTGCTCCGGCTGCGCAAGGGCGACGCCTTCGAACGCGGGCCCTGGCACCTGGGACGCTGGTCCCGGGCCATCGGTGTGGTGGCGGTCGGCTGGGTCGGTGTGATCACCGTCCTGTTCATGCTGCCGCAGGTGTCGCCGGTCACCCGGGAGACCTTCAACTACGCACCGGTCGCCGTACTGGTGGTGCTGGGCTTCGCCGCGAGCTGGTGGCTGGCCTCGGCCCGGCACTGGTTCCTGCGGGCGGAGCGGGAGCGGGCGGTGGTGTTGGAAACCGCCGATTCGTAGAATCCGCGCCGATTCGGCCCCCGTCCCGCACCGCCCGGCCGCGCCGTGTCCTCGATACCCGATCGGAGACACGGCCCGATCCGGCTATGCTCGGGGTGGCGAACAACGCCTGGGCCCTTAGCTCAATTGGCAGAGCAGTGGACTTTTAATCCATTGGTTGTGGGTTCGAGTCCCACAGGGCCTACCGGAACGCCCCCGGCTCAGACCTCAGTTGAGCCGGGGGCGTGCGCGTTCCGCGCCCCCTTCAGGGCAGCAGGTGGCGGTTCGGGGCCTGCGCCGTCCCCTCGTGTTCCGGGAGGACCACCACGGCCGCTCCCGCCGCCCTCAGGGCCCCCGCTCCGTCCGCCCCGGCCACGAACGTGTCCGGTTCCCGCCAGGCCGTCACCACCCTGCGGACGCCCGCGTCCAGGATCAGGCGGGCGCAGGGGCGGGGGCGGGAGGCGCGGTGGGTGCAGGGTTCCAGGCTGGAGTAGACGGTCGCGCCGGGCAGGCGCGGGTCCGCGGGGTCGATCTTCGCCAGGGCCGCCTCCTCCGCGTGGACGACGGGGTCGCCGGCCTCCCGGGAGTGACCGCGGGCCAGTTCCGCGCCGTCGGCGGCGACCACGACCGCGCCGACGCTGAAGGCGGAGGAGGACGGGGGGCACCGCGCCGCCAGGGCGCAGGCCAGGGCAAGCCAGTGGTGATCGGCCGCGGTCGGGACGGCGCCCGTGCCGGGGGCCGTCGGCTCGTAGCGCATCAGGACCACGTCACCCACCGGGCGGGTCTCCACCAGGCGGAGGCGGCCCGGCTGGTAGCGGCCGGGGCCGAAGAGGCGGGGGGCGTCCGGGGCGCCGACGAAGAGGGGGGCCAGGGCGAGCTGGAGTTCGTCGGCCAGGCCCTGCTGGAGGAGCTGGGTGTGGACCTGGCCGCCGCCCTCGACCATCAGCCGCCGTACGCCCCGTACGTCGTGCAGGTCCGTCAGGACCGCGCGCCAGTCCCAGTCGCCGGGCAGCGGGACGACCTCCGCCGTGTCCGCGATGCCCGCCGCGCGCAGGCGCCCGGCGCCTCCCGGGGTGGTGTAGACGATCTTCTCCCCGCCCGTGTGCCAGAACTGGGCGCCCGGGTCCAGGTCGCCGGTTCCGCTGACCGTGACCTTCAGGGGGTACTCCGGCTTCCCGGCCGCCGTGCGGGCCGCGCGGCGCTCGGGGGAGTTCACGAGGAGCCGGGGGTTGTCGGTGCGGATCGTGCCGGCGCCGACGAGGATCGCGTCGACGGACGCCCGGACCTCGTCGACCCGGTCGAAGTCGGCGGGGCCGGAGAGGAGGAGACGTTCGGGGCCGGTGTCGTCCAGATATCCGTCGAGGGAGACGGCGGCGGAGAGCAGGACGTACGGGTAGGGCATCGGCGCACCCATCTGGAGGACGGCGGGGACACGGCGGGTTTCTGGTTCGGCTGCGGGGTCGGTTCGACTCGTGAGCCGTCACCCTTATTACTTCATCCGGCGCCGGCCGGCCGGAGGGAAACCCTGGCGCGGAGCACCTCCGAACATGGCGTACACTTGAGTCAACGACGCGGGGTGGAGCAGCTCGGTAGCTCGCTGGGCTCATAACCCAGAGGTCGCAGGTTCAAATCCTGTCCCCGCTACTGAAGGCTCAGGGCCGGAATCCATGAAGATGGGTTCCGGCCCTGAGTGTTTTCCGAACCGTCACGGCCAGTGAGTGGCCGAACCCACTCCGCATAACAACTGAGTCACCATCAAAAACCGGGACGCTGCTGAAGTGGTCCTGAGTGGGGGTCAACTCGCCCGGTTTTCGCCGTCCGTGGGCCGTACGTCCACCCGTCGAAACGTAATGATCAAGCTGAACGGCTTGGAAATCACCCCTCGGTTCTATTAACGTCCGATAACGCAGCGCGGTCGTCACAGCCGTCACAAGAGGCGGCTCCGTGCGCACGCGCCGAATCCCGTGAGGGAACCGGGGAACCACCACCTTGGGGTGAATCGGGCGTAAGGAGTCGTGTCCGCACGGCTGGTTTACGCGCGTAGGAGACCTTCCTGCTCCGAACCCGTCAGCTAACCCGGTAGGCGAGAAGGAAGGAAAGGAGTACGCCCACGTGGCGTCCAACCGGCCTGCCCCCGAGGCCCCGTTCGTGCCCGGCCAGCGCCCCGCAGACCCCGCCGACACCTTCGTCTACGGCGGTGAGCGCACCGACGAGGGCCCGTGGGAGGAGTGGAATCCCACCGCGGAATCCATTCGCCCCGTACGCGGCCGGCACCGCGTCGCCAAGCAGCGCGGCGGACTGGCCCGCAGCTCCACCGTGCTCGGCGTCGGAGTCATAGCCGCCGTCGGCGCGGGCGGCATGGCCACCGCGCAGACCGGCAAGCCGCCGGTCTCCATCTCCATGCCCGACCTGCCGAACGTCGGCTCGCTCATCTCCGACGACACCGACACCGAGGCTGAGGCCACCGGGATCGCCGCCGCCCCGCTGAGCGGCATCGGCGTCACCGCCGTGGAGACCGAGCAGGGCACCGCCGACGCCGGCGAGGCGCTGCGCGCCCGCATCATGGCGCAGGCCGAGCAGCAGCAGGACCAGGCCGAGTCCAAGGCCGCCGCCGAAGCGCTGGCCGCCGCCGAGAAGGAGGCCGCGGAGGCCGCCGTCAAGGCGGAGAAGGAGGCCGAGGCCAAGGCCGCCGCCGAGAAGAAGAAGGCGGAGGAGGAGGCCCGCAAGAAGGCCGAGGCCGAGCGGCTGGCCGAGCTGGCCAAGCAGTACACGCTGCCGACCTCCTCGTACACCCTCACCTCCCAGTTCGGCCAGGCCGGCTCCATGTGGTCCTCCGGCTACCACACCGGCCTGGACTTCGCCGCGCCCACCGGCACCCTCATCAAGGCGGTGCACTCCGGCACCATCACCGAGGCCGGCTGGGGCGGCGCGTACGGCTACAAGACCGTCCTCACCCTGGACGACGGCACCGAGATCCTCTACGCCCACCAGTCGTCGATCAACGTCAGCGTGGGCCAGAAGGTCAGCACCGGGGACGTCATCGGGCGCGTCGGCGCGACCGGCAACGTGACCGGGCCGCACCTCCACCTGGAGGTCAAGACGCCCGGGGGCGGCGGCGTCGACCCGCTGGCCTGGCTGCGCGACAAGGGCCTCAGCGTCTGAGCCCCGGTCTTTTGTGAGCCCCGGTCTTTTGTGAGCCCGGCCTCTTCCGAGCCCCGGCTTCGTTCCGAGCCCCGGCGGTCCTGACGGCAAACCCCCCGACGTCAGGGCTGCCGGTCACGGAATACCCGGTTCCCCATGCCGTGTTGACACCGGGCATGACTTCTCTGCGCAAGCTCGGCTCCTCCGCCCTCGAGGTCTTCCCGCTCTCCCTCGGCGGCAATGTCTTCGGCTGGACCGCCGACCAGGACCAGTCGTTCGCCGTCCTCGACGCCTACGCCGCCGCGGGCGGCAACTTCGTCGACACCGCCGACTCCTACTCCGCCTGGGCCGACGGCAACTCCGGCGGTGAGTCCGAGACCATCATCGGCGCCTGGATGAAAGCCCGCGGCAACCGGGACGACGTGGTCGTCGCCACCAAGGTCAGCCAGCACCCCGAGTACCCGGGACTGAGCGCCGCGAACATCAAGGCCGCCGCCGACGCCTCCCTGCGCCGCCTCGGCACCGACCGCATCGACCTCTACTACACCCATTTCGACAAGCCCGAGGTGCCGGTCGAGGAGATCATCGGCGCGCTCGACGAGCGGTGAAGGCGGGCAAGGTGCGCCACATCGCCGCCTCCAACATCTCGCCCGAACGGCTGCGGGCCTCCCTGGAGTTCTCCGACCGGGAGGGGCTGGCGCGGTACGTCGCCCTCCAGCCGCACTACAACCTGGTCTCCCGGGACACGTACGAGGGCGAACTCCAGGACGTCGCCGTGCGGGCCGGTCTCGCCGCGGTGCCGTACTTCGCGCTGGCCTCCGGCTTCCTGACCGGCAAGTACCGCCCGGGTACGGCCGTGGACAGCGCGCGGGCGGCCGGGGCCGGCAAGCACCTCGGCAGTGAGCGGGGGCGGCGGGTGCTCGACGCGCTCGACACCGTCGCCGCCGCGCACGGCGTGCCCGTCGCCACCGTCGCCCTGGCCTGGCTCGCCGCGCAGCCGACGGTGGCCGCGCCGATCGCCTCCGCGCGCACGCCGGACCAGCTGCCGGCACTGCTGGGCGTCGCCGAACTGCGGCTGACGCAGGAGGAGCTGGCCCGGCTGGGGGAGGCCTCGGCCTGACGCCGCCCAGGGCCCGGCGGGGGCGGCCCGGGGGCAGGGCCGTACGCGGGCTGCGCGGGGTGTCAGGTCCGGTACGGGTTGTAGGCGGGGTACGGCGCCGGGTGCGCGGCGAACGGCGCCGGGTGCGCGGGGTACGGCATCCCGTGCGCGGGGTGCGGCGACCGGTGCGCGGGGTGCGGCACCGCCGGGCCGTGCGCCGGCCACGGCATCATCACCGGCATCGGAGGCGCCGTCATCCGGGCGGCGTACTCCAGGGCCGGGCGGGCCACCTCCCGGCGGCGCCACAGCTCGTGCAGCAGCTCCCGTTCCCGTTCGAGGAAGTCCCCGCCCGCCCGGCCGAGCCGCCCCCGGTGCCGGAGGAACGCCAGCGACGTCGCGTACGCCTCGTACTCGGCGACCGCGCGGGAGGCCGGTTTGCCGAGGTGGTGCCCGGCGTACTCGCGGGCCAGCCGGCGGGCCCGCATCGAGCCGAGCGCGAAGGGCTCCGCCGGGCCCAGCCAGCCCGCGACCACATACGGGGGCAGCTCCTCGCGGACGGTGCGCAGCTCCCGCTGCCGGGTCCAGATCACCAGCCAGGTCAGGATCCCGAACGCGGGCACCATGAAAGCGCCGTAGACCGCGAAGAACCCGTACTCGCCGAAGGTCGCCGAGCCGTTCCAGAAGGCGTGCATGCCCATCGCGAGCAGCAGACCCGCCAGCGGCAGCAGCGCCCGGCGCAGCCGCCGGCGGTCCCCGGACAGGGCGGCGATGCCGAAACCGAGACCGGTGAAGACGGTGAACAGGGGGTGCGCGAACGGGGACATCACGACGCGCACGAAGAAGGTGGCGGCGGTGACGGAGGCGATGCCGTCGTCGCCGTGCATCTGGTCGGTGCCGAAGGCGGTGCCGAGGTAGAGGATGTTCTCGGTGAACGCGAAGCCGGTCGCGGTCACCCCGGCTATCACCACGCCGTCGAGGATGCCGGTGAAGTCCTTCCTGCGGAACAGGAAGAGCAGCAGGATCGCGGCGGCCTTGGCGGACTCCTCCACGACCGGCGCTATCACGGTCGCGCCGAGGGTGTCCGCGCTCGCCGGGTCGGCGGTGGCCGTCGCTATCCAGCGCGTCGCGAAGCTGTTGGCGACGATCGCGATCAGCGCCGCCGCGCAGGCGCCCCAGGCGAACGCGAACAGCAGGTTCCGCCAAGGGCCCGGCTCCACCCGGTCCAGCCAGCGGAACGCGGCCATGAGCAGCGGGACGGGCAGGATCGCGAGCCCCAGACCGACCAGGAAGCCCTCGGTGCCGGTCTCCTCGCGCACCAGCGCGAGGATGACGAGCCCGGAGAGGGCGAGCAGGGTGATGAGCGCGCCGTAGCGCACCCAGGGGTGTCGCCACCAGTGTGCGGGCCGGGCCGCCCCGGGGGCGGGGAAGCCGGGAGGCGCGGGATACGGGGGACTGCTGGCCACGGCATGGACCCTAACGAGGGACGGAGCCGCCCGCGGTGGATCAGGCGTCGGCGGGGGGCTGAGCTGACGTTACGTGTGGTACGCGGCGAAAGAGCAGGTCGTTCACGACATGACCCTTGTCCAGTCCCTGGCCCTCGAAACGGGTCAGCGGACGGAACCCGGGGCGGGGCGCGAAACCACCGTCGGCCTGGGTGTTCTCGAAGTCCGGGTGCGCGGTGAGGACCTCGAGCATCTGCTCCGCGTACGGCTCCCAGTCGGTGGCGCAGTGCAGGATCGCGCCGGGCCTCAGCCGGGTCGCGGCGAGGCTCAGGAACTCCGGCTGGATGAGCCGCCGCTTGTGGTGGCGCTTCTTCGGCCAGGGGTCCGGGAAGTAGACGCGGAGGCCGTTCAGCGCGTCCGGGGCCAGCATCTCGCGGAGCAGGATGATGGCGTCGCCGTTGCCCACGCGGACGTTGGTCAGGCCGCCTCGGTCGGCGAGGTTCAGCAGATTGCCCTGACCGGGGGTGTGCACGTCGACCGCGAGGATGTTGGTGCCGGGATCGGCGGCGGCCATCTGGGCGGTGGCCTCACCCATGCCGAAGCCGATCTCCAGGACGACGGGGTTGTCGTTCCCGAACAGCTCGCCGAGGTCGATCACCCGGCCGCCGTCGATGTCGAACCCCCACTTCGGCCACAGCCGCTGCAGCGCGTCGGCCTGCCCCGCGGTCACCCGGCTCCGCCGCGGCTGGAAACTCCGGATCCGCCGCTCGAAGTGCGACCCGGCGGGATCGGCCTGCGGCCCGTCGGGAAACCGGGGCACGCCCTGGGGGCGACCGGGGTGGCGGGCTGCGGAGGAGTTCAGGGAGTCAGACACAGTGATTCCGAGTTTACGGGCTGCGCAAGCACGCAGCCGCGGGCACTCGTGCCGCTTGGGGCGGCGCGGGTGGGCGCTGGAGGTCCCCCCTGCCCGAAGAACTCGGGGGAGGCACCCCGTACCACCGGGTCGCGTCCCCCGCCCGGCCCCGGCGCCGGCCACGTCGACACACCGCTCACCACAACGCCTCACCCACCCGCCAGAACCCCCAGCACCCTGCGCGCCACCTCCCGCCCGATGGGCAGCGACGCCGTCGCCGCCGGAGACGGCGCGTTCAGCACATGCACCGCCCGCGCCCCCTCCCGGATCAGGAAGTCGTCCACCAGCGTCCCGTCCCGCAGCACCGCCTGCGCCCGCACCCCGGCGGCCGCCGGTCCGAGATCCGCCTCGGTCACCGCGGGCAGCAGTCTTCGTACGGCCTCGGTGAACGCCCCCTTGGACATCGACCGCCGCAGCTCCCCCGCCCCGTACCGCCAGTGCCTCCGTGCCAGCTGCCAGGCGCCGGGCCAGGCCAGGGTGCGGCCCAGCTCGCCGGGCCGGACGACGCCCCAGCCGTACCCTTCGCGGGCCAGGGCGGGCACCGCGTTCGGCCCGATGTGGACGCTGCCGTCGATGCCCCGGGTGAGATGGACGCCGAGGAAGGGGAAGGCCGGGTCGGGCACGGGATAGACCAGCCCGTTGACCAGCCCGGGCCGCCGCAGGTCGTAGTACTCCCCGCGGAAGGGGACGATCCGCATGCCGGGGTCGTCGCCGGTCAGCCGCGCGACCTCGTCGCAGTACAGCCCCGCGCAGTTCACCAGGACCCGGGCCCGCACCACCGCCCCGCCGGCCGTCTCCACGGCCACGCCCAGCTCCGGGCGGCGGTCCACTCGTACGACCTGCGCCCCGTACCGGATCTCCGCGCCCGAGGCGGCGGCCAGACGGCGGGCGACGCCCACGTAGTCGCAGATGCCGGTCGTGCCGACGTGTATGGCGGCCAGGCCCCGCACCTGCGGCTCGTACTCCGCGATCTGGGCCGCGCCCAGTTCGCGCACCGGAATGCCGTTCTCCCGGCCGCGCTGCACCAGGGCGTGCAGGCGGGGCAGCTCGGCGCGGTCGGTGGCGACGATCAGCTTGCCGGTGACGGCGTGCGCGATGTCGTACTCGGCGCAGAACTTGACCAGCTCGGCGGCGCCGCGGACCGCGTACCGCGCCTTGAGGGAGCCGGGGCGGTAGTAGATGCCGCTGTGGATGACACCGCTGTTGCGGCCGGTCTGGTGCCGGGCCGGGCCCGGTTCCTTCTCCAGCACCATGACGTGTGTGCCCGGCGCCCTGCGCGTGATCGCGTACGCCGTCGACAGGCCGACGATGCCGCCGCCGATCACCAGCACGTCACAGTCGTAGGCGATCTTCCGCACCTGCTCCACCTCCCGGTACCGATAGTGCACTGCGCCACTGACAATGCCCTCAAACCCGGGAGGCGGCCGTGGTCACGCCGGGGCCATGAGCAGCGGGCGGGCGCGCTCGCGCAGCTCCACGACGCGCGGCTCGTCGCCGTACGGCTCCAGGCGGTGCAGCAGATCCCTCACGTACTCCGTGGTCCGCGCGGACGATATCCGGCCGGCGACCTCCACCGCGCGGACGCCCTGCGCGCACGCCGCGTCCAGGTTGCCGGACTCCAGTTCGGCGACCGCGCCGACGAGCAGCCGCAGTCCGTGGGAGCGGACGAACTCCTCGGTGGGCTGCGACAGAGCCTGCTCGGTGAAGCGGCGGACCTGGCGGGGGGCCTTCAGATCGCGGTAGCACTCGGCCGCGTCGGCGGCGAAGCGGTCGTAGGAGTAGAAGGCGAGCCAGGACGGGTCGTGGTCGCCGGGTCGGGCGCGCTCCAGCCAGCTCTCGGCCGCCTTCAGGGCCGCGCCGGCCGCCTGGGCGTCTCCCGCGCGCGCGTGGGCCCGTGCCTCCACCAGGCGGAAGAAGCTCATGGTGCGGGCCGTGGCCAGGCCCCGGTTGCGTTCCAGGGCGGCCTGGGCGAGGTCCACGCCCTCGTCGCCGAAGCCCCGGTAGGTGGCCTGCAGCGACATCGACGCGAGGACATAGCCGCCCAGGGGGACGTCCGCCGCCGCGCGGGCCAGGCGCAGGGCCTGGATGTAGTAGCGCTGCGCGGCCTCCTGCTGGCCGGTGTCGAAGGCCATCCAGCCCGCGAGGCGGGTGAGTTCGGCGCTGGCCCCGAACAGGGCGCGGCCGACCTCGTCGGAGTAGGAGCCCAGGAGGAGCGGGGCGGCCTCCACGCGGAGGCACTCGGGGACCATGGAGGAACGCCAGTCGCCGCCTCCGTACTTGGAGTCCCAGCGCCGGGCGTCCTCGGCGGCCTCGCGCAGCTTCTGCACATCGCTGTGGCCGACTTTGATCGGTGCGCCGGAGCCCTCAGCGGGGCCCGCCTCGCGCGCCACCGAACTGTCGGCCGGGGTTATCAGCCACCGTGAGGCGGGTGTCGCGTAGGCGCTCACCGCGAACGATCCGGCGAGGGACTGCCAGATGCCGCCGGAGCCGGCGCGGCGCCCGGCGAGGTCGAGGCGGTACAGCTCGGTCGCCGACTTCACCGCCTGGCCGACGTCCCGGGGGAAGGCGAGGCCGACTTCGGGCGCGGGGTCGGCGTCGGCCAGGCCGATCTCGTGCAGCGGCACCGGGCGGCCGAGCTTCTGGCCGATGGCGGCCGCGATGAGGTGCGGCGCGGCACCCTGCGGGACCATGCCCTTGGACACCCAGCGGGCCACCGAGGTCTTGTCGTACCGAAGCGTCAACCCGCGCTGCGCGCCGAGGTCGTTGACGCGTCGTGCGAGTCCCGCGTTGCTGATTCCCGCGAGGGCGAGAACGGTGCCGAGCTTTTCGTTCGGCCCGCGTTGCTCCCTGGACATGCGCCACCCCTCGACACAGACGGCTGCCGCACTGGCATAACCACGCGGCATTCGTAAACCCAGCGTAGTTCGCCGCATCCCAAGCGTTAAGGGGCATTGTTCCGGATGGCGGGATTGTGGTCCGTACGGGAGTACGGCCCCTTTACGCACCGTTGCGGCGTGCTCCCGGTGTGTGGCCGTGCGCCCGTCCGTGCGCTCTTCTCCGGCCATGTCGGGAGCGGTTCCATGGCTTCTGCGTGGGTCGGCCCGCTGTACTGACCAGTGGGCTGGGGGACACCGCCGCCTCACATCCCCGCGGGCGGCGGTCCGGCCCGGGGGGCGAACTCCGTTTCCCGGGCCGTGCGCCCGTTCGGCGGTGCGCAGAGCCTGTACGGAGCGTGCACGGCGCCGACGCCGAGAGCGGCTCGTGGTCTTGGAATGGCTGAAAGTCGCCCCCGTGGTCGAACGGTGATTGCCCCGGCGACCATGTGGTTTGAGGGCGCGTTGGGGGTTTTCGGGGGGCGTACCGGGGGCGCATTCGTGTCGTCGGGGTTTCGCAATCCCCGTGCCCAGAGCGGGCGTTGGCGTCAGCTCGGCGTCAGTGGCGCCTTTGCCCGGGGCGCATGCCAGGGCGCGTGGGGCGCATTCGAGGGATCGTCAGCGGCTCCGCCGACGCTCCCCGGCGCGTCCTTCGTGGCAGCATGGTGAACCGGTTCCTGCGGTGCACTGGTTGTCCACAGCCTGTGGAGGCGTCGATGCGGTGGTTGGTGGGGTGGAGCAGCACCGCCGCGGGCGCCGTCGGCATCGGCTCGGCGGGCGCCACCGGATACGACGGCGAGACCCTGCACCCGGTCGGTTCCCAGCTCCTGTGGGGCGACCCCGACCCGCTGTGGGCGGTCGGCGACTGGCGCCCCGACGAGGTGCGCGTGGTCACCGCCGACCCGCAGACCCGGATCGCCGTCCTCGGCACCTGCGGCGCCAGCGACGAACAACTGCGGGTCGGGCTCTTCGCGGCGCGCGGCGGCGCACTGCGGCATCTGACCGCCTGGCCGGGCAGCTACACGGCGGTCGTCCAGGTCGGGCGCCGCATCACCGTCTGCGGCGACCTCGCGGGCGCCCGCCCCGTCTTCCACGCCCCCTGGGCCGGCGGCACCGCCTACGCCACCGCCGCGCTGCCGCTCGCCGACCTCATCGAGGCCAACCTCGACTTCGGCCACCTCGCCGCGCTGCTCGCCGCCCCGGACGTACCGGCCGCGGTGCAGGAGTCCACCCCGTACGACGGAGTACGGCGCATTCCCCCGGGGCATGCGCTCATCCTGCGCGGCGGGGCGCGTGAGATCGCCGGCTACGAGCAGGTGTCCTCCCTCGCGGTGGCCGCGCCCCCCGCCGACCCCGACCGCGCGGTGGACGCCGTACGCGACGCCCTGGTGGAAGCGGTGCGGGCCCGGCTCTCCGCACCCCGGCACGTCCCCGGCTCCGGCATCGACCCCGGGCCCGTCCCCGGCATGGGTCCCGCGGAACGCCGTGCCGCGCGCGGGATGCCGGTCCCGGGCATCGGCGCCGACCTCTCCGGCGGCCCCGCCTCGGCCACCCTCGCCCTGCTCGCCGCGGGCCTGCCCGGCATGCCGGGCACCGTCCTCGGGCACGGCACCGGCGCCGGGGAACGGCTGCTCGCCGTCACCTTCAACGACCTGGCCGTCGGCGGCCGGGAGGCCGAACTGGAACGGGCCGGCGCGCTCGCCGCCGGGCCCCGGCTGCACCACGTCGTGGTCACCGGCGGCGAGGAGACCCTGCCGTACGCCGAACTGGACGGCCCGCTGACCGACGAGCCCGGCCCCTGCCTGGTGACCGCCGCCCGGCACCGCGCCCGGCTCGCCGCGGGCAGCGCCGACCACCTCACCGGCTACGGCGCCCGCCAGGTCCTCGACGCCCATCCCGCGCGGCTCGCCGACCTCCTGATGGACCGGCGGCGCCGGCACCTGGTGCGCCCGGTGGCCGCGCTGGCGAAGGCGGACGGCTCGGTACTGGTCCCCGCGCGCGTGTACGCCGCCGCCCGCCGCCTCGTCCGAACGCCCTACCGCGCGGGCGTCGAAGGCCTCGCCGAACAGCTCCTCCAGCGGTCCTTCGACGAACCCGGGGGCGCCACGGGGGCTTCCCTCGCGGCACTCACCTGGGCCAGACCCGGCCCGGCGGCGCGCTGGCTGACCGGGGAGGCGCTCGCTGAAGTATCGGTTCGGCTCCAGACCGCGATCCAGCGGGCCGCCGTCGGTCCCGACCGCCGCCCCGGCGACTTCCGCGCCCGCGCGGCCCTCGCCCGCACCGCCGCCGACGTCCGCGTCCTCGAACAGGCCGCCGAGATCCGCTTCCAGCGCCTGCACACGCCCTTCCTGGACAACCAGGTCGTCCGCGCCTGCCGCGAGCTGCCCGAGGCGCTGCGCGTGCAGCCCGGGGCACGCGCCGCGATCCTGCGCACCGTGCTGACCGGCGCCGGGGTCGCCGACCTGCCGCCCGGCTGGGGCGCCACCTCCCAGGCCCCGGCGGCGGCCGCCGCCCGCACCGGGCTGCGCGTCGCGACCGACTCCCTGATGGCCCTCTTCGACACCCCGCTGCTGGCGCAGGCGGGCCTGGTCGAGGCCCGTGTGGTCCGCAAGGCCGTGCGCCGCGCCGCCGAGGGCGAGCCCCTGCCCCTCGACGGCCTCGCCGACCTGGTCTCGCTGGAACTCTGGCTCCGCCGCCTCCTCGCCCGCCGGGGAACCTGCTGGACCGGCACCCCCGGCCGCGCCCGCGCCGTCCCGGCGGGCATCGTCCCGCAGCGCGGGGCACTGGGGGCGGGGGCCACGGTACGACGGGCCTAGCCGGCCCAGGGCACACCCTTGGGCGAGGATCCGCTGCAAGGGCTTCGTTCCCGGGAGCCCGCCAGCACGCGGGGTTGGGGTCCTGGGGTCCGCTCCCGCGGGGCCGGTTTCCTGGGTGCCCGCATGGGCGGGGTTCGGTTCCCGGGGTCCGTTCCGGTGGGGTTCCGTTCCTGGAAGCCCCCTCCCACGCGGTACGCCCCTGCTGCGGGCCACCGCTCCCGCGGGGCACCCCCGCCCGGCGGGCACTCGCTCCCGCGCGGCGTCCCTTTCCCGCGCGGCACCCCCGCCACGG
Organism: Streptomyces sp.; assembly: GCF_035645055.1. GTDB lineage: Bacteria > Actinomycetota > Actinomycetes > Streptomycetales > Streptomycetaceae > Streptomyces. The sequence goes on from NZ_DASQNH010000100.1 coordinate 50,295, forward strand.
AGGACACCCGCGCCCGCGCGGCGCCCCTCCCCCTGCCGCCCCCTCCCGCTCAGCCACCCGTGCGCCGCCGCGCCCCTCCCCCCGGCGACAATGAGCCGGTGCGGTACAGGATCCTGGGGGTCAGCCAGGCGGAGGACGGTCACGGCGGAGTCGTATCCGTCGGAGGCCCACGCGTGCGTGCCCTGCTTGCCGCGCTCGCCGTGCGGGCCGGGCGGGTCACCGCACCCGCGACGCTGATCGACGAGGTCTGGGCGGACGACCCGCCGCGGGACGCCCCGGCCGCGCTCCAGGCTCTGGTCGGGCGGCTGCGCCGGGCCGTGGGCAGGGACGCGGTGGTCTCCGAGCCCGGCGGCTACCGGCTCGCCGCCGAACGGGACGACATCGACCTGTTCGTGTTCGAACGGCTCGTCCGACAGGGCACGGCCGCCCTGGACCGAGGCGAGCCGGCCGCCGCCGCCCGCGACCTGGCCGACGCCCTCGCACTGTGGCGCGGCCCGGCCCTCGCCGACCTCCCGGACCGCACCGCCGCCGCCCGCCCGGAGGCGCTGCGGCTCACCGCGATCCGCGCCCGCATCGACGCGGACCTGCGCCTGGGGCGCGCCGAGGACGTCGTACCGGAGCTGACCGAGCTGGCGAAGGCCCACCCGTACGACGAGCCCCTGCACGCCCTCCTGCTGCGCGCCCTGCGCGACTCGGGCCGCGGGGCCGACGCCCTCGCCGCCTACGAGACCGCGCGGCGGGCGCTGGCCGAGGGATTGGGCACCGGCCCGGGACCGGAGCTGCGGGCCCTGCACCAGGAGTTGCTCAGGCCGGATGAGCAGCCGTCCGGGCCGGAGGCCGCGGGGACCGTGCCCCTCAGCCCGCCCCGCCCCGAGCCCACCGGCAATCTGCGGCCCCGGCTGACGACGTTCGTCGGCCGGGAACTCGAAGTCGACGCGCTGCGTTCGGAATTGCACAGGGCCCGCCTGGTCACCCTCACCGGTCCGGGCGGCTCCGGAAAGACCCGTCTCGCCGAGGAGGCCGCCGCCGGGCTCCCGCAGGCGTGGCTGGTCGAGCTGGCCTCGCTCGACCGGCCGGAGGCGGTGCCGGGCGCGGTGGTCAACGCGCTGGGTCTGCGGGAGACCGTGTTGATGACCCATGACCTGGCGGCCCCGCAGGACGACCCGCTCGCCCTGCTCGTAGAGCACTGCGCCACGCGCAGCCGGCTCCTGATCCTCGACAACTGCGAACATGTCATCGACGCGGCAGCCGACCTCGCCGAGACCCTGCTGACCCGCTGCCCCGGCCTCAGGATCCTCGCGACCAGCCGGGAACCCCTGGGTGTCCCCGGCGAGTCGGTGCGCCCGGTCGACCCGCTCTCCCCCGACCAGGCGCGGCGCCTCTTCGCGGACCGCGCGGCGGCCGTCCGTCCCGGCGCCGACGCGCTGCTGCGCGACGAGAAGGCCGTCGCGGAGATCTGCCGCCGCCTCGACGGGCTGCCGCTCGCGATCGAGCTGGCCGCGGCCCGGCTGCGGCTGCTCACGCCCCGGCAGATCGCCGACCGCCTCGACGACCGCTTCCGCCTGCTGACCGCCGGCAGCCGTACGGTCCTGCCCCGCCAGCAGACCCTGCGCGCGGTCGTCGACTGGTCGTGGGACCTGCTCGACGAGCGGGAGCGGACGGTGCTGCGCGAGCTGTCCGTCTTCACGGGCGGCTGGGACCTCGCCGCGGCGGAGGCCGTGTGCGGCGGCCCGGTGGCCGACCTCCTGGGCGCGCTCGTCGACAAGTCCCTGGTGGTGGCGGCCCCGTGCGAGCGGGAGGGCGCGGCGGGCATGCGGTATCGCCTGCTGGAGACCATCCACGAGTACGCCGCCGAACGCGCCGCCGAGGCCCCGGGCCGGCGTGCCGCTGCCGAGCGGCGCCACCGCGCGTGGGTGCGCGCGCTCGTCGAGGAGGCGGAGCCGCAGTTGCGCTCCGCCGGGCAGCTGCCGTGGATCGCCCGTCTGGAGGCCGAGCTGGACAACATCCGCGCGGCCCTGCACCGCGCCACGGCCGCCGGGGACGAGGCGGAGGCCGCCGCGATCACCCTCGCCATGGGCTGGTTCTGGTGGTTGCGCAACTACCGCCAGGAGGGCGTGCACTGGGTGGACCGTGTGCTGCGCCTGAGCGCCGCGGCCGGCTCACCCGGCACACCGGCTCCCGACCCGGTCGACGCCTTCCTCGCGGCCCCGCCGGACGCGGAGCGGCACCCGCTGCGCCCCCTCCGCATGGACCTGCGGATGCTCCACCTTTTCCTCACCTCGGAGGACGGCCCGGGGGACCGGGCGGACGACCCCCGGTACGCGCGCTATGTCGCCCGCGTGCGTGCCGCCTACGAGCGGGGCGGACCGGAAGCCGCGCGGATGCCCGGCATCGTCTGGCCGCTGACCGTCTTCCAGCAGCGGGGCGCGGGCCTGCGCCGGCTCCTGGACACGGCGGTCGCCAACTGCCGGGAGTACGGCGGCGACTGGGAGCTGGGCGTCGCCCTGATGCTGCGGACCCATATGGTCGTCGATTCGGCCGGCGGGCTGCGCGGGGTGGACGAGGACCTGGCCGAGCTGCGTGACCTCAGCCGGCGGGTCGGGGACCGCTGGATGCGGGCGCAGGTGTGCAGCGCGGCGGGTGAGGCGGCCATGGCGCGCGGCCGTTTCGCGGAGGCCCGCGAGGAGTACGGCGAGGCGCTGCGGCTCGCCCACGAGGTGGGGGCGTACACGGAGACGCCGTTCCTGCTCGCCCGGCTCGGGGAGATCGCCTTCCGCTCGGGCGACCGCCGCGCGGCGGAGGCTGCCCTGGACGAGGCGAGCGAGGCCGCCGACCGGCACTGGGTGACGGATGCCCGGGCGTTCGTCTCGCTGCTGCGGGCCTATATGGCACTGGACGAGGGGGACCCCGTCCGCGCCCGCGAGCTGTGCCGGACGATCCGCGCGGAGATCGCCCACGGCTCACCGCCGCCCCAGTTCATCGCGGCGGTGGATCTGATCGAGGCACTGGTCACGGCCGTCGAGGAGGGCCCGGAGCGGGCCCTGCCGATGCTGGCCCGCGCGCTGCGCCGGGCGGTGGCGGAGCACTGCGCGGAGACGGTCACGGCGGGGATCGTGGACGAGGCGGCCAATCTGCTGGGGCGGCTGGGTGACTTTCCCCGCACGGCCCGGCTGCTCGCGGCCGGTGAGCGGCTGCGCGGCGGCCTTCCGCGCGCGCTGCCGGAGCGGACGGAGACCGAGCGGACCGAGGCCGCGGCCCGCACCGCCCTGGGCTTGGATCGCTACGCGACCGAGTGCGCCCGGGGCGCCGCCCTCACCATGGACGAGATCATCGGCGAACTCGCTGCGTGCAGGTGAACGTCGACTCCGCCCAGTCCGCGACCGCCACGTCGTCGAGGTGGTTGTGCGGTTCGACCACCAGCCGTACGGCCTTCCGGCCGGTCAGGTCCACCTGGACCGGCACGGCCGCGTCCCCGCCCTTGACGAGCGCGGACTTCCACAGCGGCACGCCGTCGGCGTGGACCGAGAAGTACACCTTGCCGAGCTTCAGCGTCATGTCGTCGACGCCGGCCAGCGCCTGGTACGCGGTGCACTCACGGTTGAGGTCGATGGTGACGGAGGACCGGCCCCGCACGGTGACACCGCGCGCGTAGGAGGTCCCGCCGATCGACAGTCCCCGCCGCTGCCACACCCAGCCGCTCTCGCCGATCCGCATCTCGGGCTTGCCGCCGTCGCCGCTGATGTCGTACGCCAGCTCGCTCCACTGGTAGACGACCGGCGCGGGCGGGGGAGCGGGCTTCGGGGTCGGCGTCGGGGTGGGCGTCGGGGTCGGCGTCGGGGTGGGCGTGGGGGTGCGGGTCGGCGGAGGAGCCGGTGTGGGGCGGGGCTCAGGGGCGGGCGTGGGCGCCGCGGCGATCACCGGGGGCCGTGGCGCGGGCCGCTGCGTCGGCGGGGCCGGGGACGGCGGCTCCGGTTCGGGCGCCGGCGCGGACACGGGCGGCT
>NZ_DASQNH010000101.1:0-72353 GCF_035645055.1 Streptomyces sp.
CGGACAGAGCCGAAGGACCGTAGTGCGACGGTCCCTTCGCGTGAGGTTCGCTCTCACCCCCGGGACTACGCTCGTCCATGACGACACCCCTGCCCCCCTGCGAAAGCGGAGTTGCCGCCATGCCGTCCAACGACGTCCGGATCCTGGCCCAGGCCGCTGTGCCCACAGCTGCCGTCGGCGCTGTAGCCGCCGTCGTCAGTGGCGTGGTGGCCGGCGGCAAGGGGGCCGTGGGCTCCGTCGTGGCCGCCCTGGTGACGATCCTCTTCATGGGTCTCGGCCTGTACGTGCTTCAGCGCACTGCCAAGTCGCTTCCGCACCTGTTCCAGGCGATGGGCCTGATGCTCTACGCGGCGCAGATTCTGCTGCTGTTCATCTTCCTCGCCGCCTTCAAGAACACCACGCTGTTCAATCCGCGGGCCTTCGCGATCACGCTGATCGCGACCACCCTCGTGTGGATCGGCTCGCAGACGGTCGCGCACATGAAGTCCAAGATTCTTTACGTCGAACCGGACTCCTCCGAGGGCAGCAGGCCCGAGAAGACGGGTCCGTCGTCGTGAGGGGTAGGGCCGGGATAAAGACGCGTTCGACAAGCTGCTATCGTCCGGTGCCAACTGCGGCACTGCGGGCGCGGGCATCCGAGCTGACGCCTGTTCCATCGCGAGGCTCGACGCCGAACCGCCGCCCCCACCCCAGAAACACCAGTCCAGTGCCGAACCGCGGCCGCGCGCCGCGCCGACACAACGAGGTTGCCGTACCCATGCGCCACGCTGAAGGAGCCCGCGGTGAGTGCTGACCCGACGCAGGTGCTCGCCTTCGAGACCGACTGCCACATCTTCGACGGCTGTGGCTTCCCGGCTCCCGGCCTGCACTCGTTCCTGTTCGAGCCCCTCTGGGGCGACGCGGACAGCAACCTGTACTTCAACAAGACGATGCTGCTGGCGCTGCTCGGCTCCATCATCGTCATCGGCTTCTTCTGGGCTGCTTTCCGCAAGCCGAAGGTCGTGCCGGGCAAGCTGCAGATGGTCGCCGAGGCCGGTTACGACTTCATCCGGCGCGGCGTCGTCTACGAGACCATCGGCAAGAAGGAAGGCGAGAAGTACGTCCCGCTGGTCGTCTCGCTGTTCTTCTTCATTTGGATGATGAACCTCTGGTCGATCGTCCCGGTCGCCCAGTTCCCGGTGACCTCGATCATCGCCTACCCGGCGGTGCTCGCCGCTATCGTCTACGTCCTGTGGGTGTCGCTGACCTTCAAGCGGCACGGTTTCGTGGGCGCGTTCAAGAACTTCACGGGCTACAACAAGGAGCTCGGCCCGGTTCTGCCGCTGGCCATGACCATTGAGTTCTTCTCGAACCTGGTCGTCCGTCCGTTCACGCACGCGGTGCGACTCTTCGCGAACATGTTCGCGGGCCACACCCTGCTGCTGCTCTTCACGATCGCCAGCTGGTACCTGCTGAACGGCATCGGCATCGCCTATGCCGGCGTCTCGTTCATCATGGTCATCGTCATGACGGCCTTCGAGCTCTTCGTCCAGGCCCTTCAGGCGTACGTCTTCGTGCTCCTGACCTGCACCTTCATTCAGGGCGCGCTCGCCGAGCACCACTGAGCACCCGCCACTTTCGAACCCCGCAGACGTCCGGTGGCCAACCCCCACCGGTCCTTGAAAGAGAAGGAAGAACTGGCATGTCTACTCTTGCCGCTGTCACCGGTGACCTCAAGGCCCTCGGCTCCATCGGCTACGGCCTTGCCGCCATCGGCCCCGGCGTGGGCGTCGGCATCATCTTCGGTAACGGTACGCAGGCGCTCGCCCGCCAGCCCGAGGCGGCCGGCCTGATCCGTGCCAACCAGATCCTGGGCTTCGCCTTCTGTGAGGCGCTCGCCCTGATCGGTCTGGTTATGCCGTTCGTCTACGGCTCCTGATCACCTCAGGCTGACGACCAGCAACCCAGACGAAAGGCAACGACATGAGCCAGCTGCTCATCCTGGCGGCTGAGGGGGAGGCCGAGAACCCCCTCATCCCGCCGATCCCTGAGCTCGTCATTGGCCTGCTCGCCTTCGTCATCGTCTTCGGCTTCCTCGCCAAGAAGCTCCTCCCGAACATCAACAAGGTTCTGGAAGAGCGCCGCGAGGCCATCGAGGGCGGTATCGAGAAGGCCGAGGCCGCCCAGACCGAGGCCCAGAGCGTCCTTGAGCAGTACAAGGCCCAGCTCGCCGAGGCCCGGCACGAGGCCGCGCGTCTGCGCCAGGAGGCGCAGGAGCAGGGTGCCGCGCTCATCGCCGAGATGCGCGCGGAAGGCCAGCGGCAGCGCGAGGAGATCGTCGCCGCCGGTCACGCCCAGATCGAGGCCGACCGCAAGGCCGCCGCGTCCGCGCTGCGCCAGGACGTGGGCAAGCTGGCCACCGACCTGGCCGGCAAGCTCGTCGGTGAGTCCCTCGAGGACCACGCCCGGCAGAGCCGCGTCATCGACCGCTTCCTCGACGAGCTCGAGGAGAAGGCCGAGGCCGGCCGATGAACGGAGCGAGCCGCGAGGCCCTGGCAGCCGCACGTGAGCGTCTCGACGCGCTGACGGACAGCACGTCCGTGGACGCCGGACGTCTCGCCGACGAGCTGGCCGCCGTCACCGCGCTGCTCGACCGCGAGGTGTCGCTGCGTCGGGTCCTCACCGACCCGGCGCAGGCCGGTGAGGCCAAGGCCGAGCTGGTCCAGCGGCTGATCGGTGGCCAGGTCGGCGGGGAGACCGCTGATCTGCTGGCCGGTCTGGTGCGCTCCCGCTGGTCGCAGTCGCGCGACCTGGTGGACGCGCTGGAGGAGCTGGCGGCCACCGCCGACCTCACCGCCGCCCAGCAGGCGGGCACGCTCGACAACGTCGAGGACGAGCTGTTCCGGTTCGGCCGGATCGTCTCCGGCAGCACCGAGCTGCGCGCCGCGCTGACCGACCGCAAGGCCACCGCCTCGGCCAAGAGCGAGCTGCTGCGCAGCCTGCTCGGCGGCCGGACCGCCGCGACCACCGAGCGTCTGGTGAAGCGCCTTGTGACCGCGCCGCGGGGACGTAGCCTGGAAGCGGGACTGGAGTCCCTGTCCAAGCTCGCCGCCGAGCGCCGGGACCGCATGGTCGCCGTCGTCACGTCGGCGGTTCCGCTGAGCGACCCGCAGAAGCAGCGCCTGGGCGCCGCTCTCGCGAAGCTCTACGGCCGCCGGATGCACCTCAACCTGGACGTGGACCCCGAGGTCCTCGGCGGGATCCGGGTGCAGGTCGGCGACGAGGTCATCAACGGCTCCCTCGCGGACCGCATCGGCGACGCCGAGCGCCGCCTGGCCGGCTGACGACGACGCGGCGGCGGCGACCGCCGCGGCAACTGAACACGCAGTATGTACTTACGGCCCTGGTTGGGCCGTGCAGAGGATTCCTGGGGGTCGCCCCCAGACCCCCAAAGTGAAACTTCGGGCCCAACAAGGAGAGCAGGGAACCCAGATGGCGGAGCTCACGATCCGGCCGGAGGAGATCCGGGACGCGCTGGAGAACTTCGTCCAGTCGTACAAGCCGGACGCGGCCTCGCGCGAGGAGGTCGGTACGGTCACCGTCGCCGGCGACGGTATCGCCAAGATCGAGGGTCTGCCCTCGGCCATGGCGAACGAGCTGCTGAAGTTCGAGGACGGCTCCCTCGGTCTCGCGCTGAACCTGGAAGAGCGCGAGATCGGTGCCGTCGTCCTCGGCGAGTTCAGCGGTATCGAGGAGGGGCAGCCGGTCACGCGCACCGGCGAGGTCCTCTCCGTCGCGGTCGGCGAGGGTTACCTCGGCCGCGTCGTCGACCCGCTCGGCAACCCGATCGACGGCCTCGGCGAGATCGAGACGTCCGGTCGCCGCGCCCTCGAGCTGCAGGCCCCCACGGTCATGCAGCGCAAGTCGGTGCACGAGCCGATGGAGACCGGCTACAAGGCCGTCGACGCCATGACCCCGATCGGCCGTGGTCAGCGTCAGCTGATCATCGGCGACCGCCAGACCGGCAAGACCGCCCTGGCCGTCGACACGATCATCAACCAGCGTGACAACTGGCGCACCGGCGACCCGAAGAAGCAGGTCCGCTGCATCTACGTCGCCATCGGCCAGAAGGGCTCCACCATCGCGTCGGTCCGCCGCGCGCTGGAGGAGAACGGTGCGCTGGAGTACACGACCATCGTCGCCGCCCCGGCGTCCGACCCGGCCGGCTTCAAGTACCTCGCCCCCTACACCGGCTCGGCCATCGGCCAGCAGTGGATGTACGAGGGCAAGCACGTCCTGATCATCTTCGACGACCTGTCGAAGCAGGCCGACGCCTACCGCGCCGTGTCGCTGCTGCTGCGCCGTCCGCCGGGCCGCGAGGCCTACCCGGGCGACGTCTTCTACCTGCACTCCCGCCTGCTGGAGCGCTGCGCCAAGCTCTCCGACGAGATGGGTGCCGGCTCGATGACCGGTCTTCCGATCGTCGAGACCAAGGCCAACGACGTCTCGGCGTTCATCCCGACCAACGTCATCTCCATCACCGACGGCCAGTGCTTCCTGGAGTCGGACCTGTTCAACGCCGGTCAGCGTCCCGCGCTGAACGTGGGTATCTCCGTCTCCCGAGTCGGTGGTTCCGCGCAGCACAAGGCGATGAAGCAGGTCTCCGGCCGTCTGCGTGTGGACCTCGCCCAGTTCCGTGAGCTGGAGGCGTTCGCCGCCTTCGGTTCCGACCTGGACGCCGCGTCCAAGGCGCAGCTGGAGCGCGGTCAGCGCATGGTCGAGCTGCTGAAGCAGGACCAGTACCAGCCGATGTCGACCGAGGACCAGGTCGTCTCCGTCTGGGCCGGCACCACCGGCAAGATGGACGAGGTTCCGGTCGCCGACATCCGCCGCTTCGAGAAGGAGCTGCTGGAGTACCTGCACCGCAAGGAGCAGGGCCTCATGACCTCCATCCGGGAGGGCGGCAAGATGTCGGACGACACCCTGCAGGCCATCGCCGACGCCATCGCCGCGTTCAAGAAGCAGTTCGAGACCTCGGACGGCAAGCTGCTCGGCGAGGACGCTCCGGCGGCCCCGAAGGCGACCAGCGCCTCCAAGTGACGTAAGGAAGGGACCTGACTCATGGGAGCCCAGCTCCGGGTCTACAAGCGTCGCATCCGATCCGTCACCGCGACCAAGAAGATCACGAAGGCGATGGAGATGATCGCCGCCTCGCGCGTCGTCAAGGCGCAGCGCAAGGTGGCGGCCTCCACGCCGTACGCGGACGAACTGACCCGCGCGGTCACCGCGGTCGGCACCGGTTCCAACACCAAGCACCCGCTGACCACGGCCGCCGAGACGGTGACCCGGTCCGCGGTGCTGCTGCTGACCAGCGACCGCGGTCTGGCCGGCGCGTTCAACTCCAACGCCATCAAGGCGGCGGAACAGCTGACCGAGCGGCTGGAACGCGAGGGCAAGCAGGTCGACACGTACATCGTCGGCCGGCGCGGTGTGGCCCACTACAACTTCCGTGAGCGCACGATCGCGGAGTCGTGGACCGGGTTCACCGACGAGCCGTCGTACGCGGACGCCAAGAAGGTCGCGGCCCCGCTGATCGAGGCCATCCAGAAGGACACGGCGGACGGCGGCGTGGACGAGCTCCACATCGTCTTCACCGAGTTCGTCTCGATGATGACGCAGACGGCGCTCGACGCGCGCCTGCTGCCGCTCAGCCTCGAGGAGGTCGCGCAGGAGTCGTCCGCCAAGGGCGAGATCCTGCCGCTGTACGACTTCGAACCGTCGGCCGAGGACGTCCTCGACGCGCTGCTGCCGCGGTATGTCGAGAGCCGGATCTACAACGCGCTGCTCCAGTCGGCCGCTTCGAAGCACGCCGCCACGCGGCGCGCGATGAAGTCGGCAACCGACAACGCGGGCGAGCTGATCAACACGCTCTCCCGTCTTGCCAACGCGGCCCGCCAGGCCGAAATCACCCAGGAAATCAGCGAGATCGTCGGTGGCGCGAGCGCCCTGGCCGACGCGACCGCGGGGAGTGACAAGTAATGACCACCACTGCTCAGACGGCCACGGCGACGGGCCGCGTCGCGCGGGTCATCGGCCCGGTCGTCGACGTGGAGTTCCCCGTCGACGCGATGCCGGAGATCTACAACGCGCTGCACGTCGAGGTGGCCGACCCGGCCAACGCCGGCGAGAAGAAGACGCTGACCCTGGAGGTCGCCCAGCACCTGGGTGACGGCCTGGTCCGCGCGATCTCGATGCAGCCCACCGACGGTCTGGTCCGCCAGGCCCCGGTCGTCGACACCGGTGACGGCATCACCGTCCCGGTCGGCGACTTCACCAAGGGCAAGGTGTTCAACACCCTCGGTGAGGTGCTGAACACCGACGACAAGTACGAGGGCGAGCGCTGGTCCATCCACCGCAAGGCCCCGAACTTCGACGAGCTCGAGTCGAAGACCGAGATGTTCGAGACCGGCGTCAAGGTCATCGACCTGCTGACCCCGTACGTCAAGGGCGGCAAGATCGGTCTGTTCGGCGGCGCCGGTGTCGGCAAGACGGTGCTCATCCAGGAGATGATCTACCGCGTCGCCAACAACCACGACGGTGTGTCGGTGTTCGCCGGTGTCGGTGAGCGCACCCGTGAGGGCAACGACCTCATCGACGAGATGAGCGAGTCGGGCGTCATCGACAAGACCGCGCTGGTCTTCGGTCAGATGGACGAGCCCCCGGGCACCCGTCTGCGCGTGGCCCTGGCCGGTCTGACCATGGCGGAGTACTTCCGCGATGTGCAGAAGCAGGACGTGCTGTTCTTCATCGACAACATCTTCCGCTTCACCCAGGCCGGCTCCGAGGTGTCGACCCTGCTCGGCCGTATGCCCTCCGCGGTGGGCTACCAGCCGAACCTGGCCGACGAGATGGGTCTCCTCCAGGAGCGCATCACCTCGACCCGCGGTCACTCGATCACCTCGATGCAGGCGATCTACGTCCCCGCGGACGACCTGACCGACCCGGCCCCGGCCACCACCTTCGCCCACCTCGACGCGACGACGGTTCTGTCCCGTCCGATCTCCGAGAAGGGCATCTACCCGGCCGTGGACCCGCTGGACTCCACGTCCCGGATCCTGGACCCGCGCTACATCTCGCAGGATCACTACAACACCGCCATGCGGGTCAAGAACATCCTGCAGAAGTACAAGGACCTCCAGGACATCATCGCGATCCTCGGTATCGACGAGCTGGGCGAGGAGGACAAGCTCGTCGTCCACCGTGCCCGTCGCGTGGAGCGCTTCCTGTCCCAGAACACCCACGTCGCCAAGCAGTTCACCGGCGTGGACGGTTCGGACGTGTCCCTCGACGAGTCGATCACCGCGTTCAACGCGATCTGCGACGGCGAGTACGACCACTTCCCGGAGCAGGCGTTCTTCATGTGCGGTGGTATCGAGGACCTGAAGAAGAACGCGAAGGAGCTGGGCGTCTCCTGAGCCTCGCGCTCACGGTGAGCCTCGCGCTCACCACCGAGGGGGCGGGCACGTCCCGCCCCCTCATCCACGCCCACTAGACTTGTAACCAACACCCGGCAGTCCCGCCGGGTGGTGACCCGAGGAGCCACCTTGGCTGCTGAGCTGCACGTCGCGCTGGTCGCGGCCGACCGAGAGGTCTGGTCCGGCGAGGCCACCCTGGTCGTCGCGCGCACCACGTCCGGCGACATCGGCGTCATGCCCGGTCACCAGCCGCTGCTCGGTGTGCTGGAGTCGGGCCCGGTGACCATCCGTACGAGTGATGGTGGAACGGTCGTCGCCGCGGTGCACGGCGGTTTCATCTCGTTCGCGGACAACAAGCTGTCCCTGCTGGCCGAGATCGCCGAGCTGTCGGACGAGATCGACGTCCAGCGCGCCGAGCGCGAGCTGGCGCAGGCGAAGGCGGAGGGCGACGAAGCCGCCCAGCGCCGCGCGGACGTCCGACTGCGTGCGGCGGCGGCGCGCTGACCCCGAGGGTCGCTCCCGGGCCGTCTAGGCTCTGGGGGAGCGCCGAGTAGTGACGTCACTCAGCCGCGGCCGGCACCGGAGCAATCCGGAGCCGGCCGCGGCTGAGGCAGATATAGAGGTTTTTTCCGTTCCGTTACCTAGGAGACGAGGAGGTCGGTGCCGATGGTCCTCGCTCTGACTGTGTGCGGAATCGTCGTCGCCCTTGTGGTGCTGGGGCTGTTCGTCTTCGGTCTGCGGCGCCGGCTCATCCAGCGTTCCGGCGGCACCTTCGACTGCTCCCTGCGCTGGGACGCCCCGGAGCGGGGCGGCACCGGCGGCAAGGGCTGGGCCTATGGCGTGGCCCGCTACAACGGCGACCGGGTCGAGTGGTACCGGGTCTTCTCGTATGCTCCCCGCCCGCGTCGGCTGCTGGAGCGTTCGGCGATCGAGGTGGCCGGCCGTCGGCTGCCGGACGGCGAGGAGGAGCTGGCGCTGCTGTCCGACGCGGTGATCCTCGCCTGTCTGCACCGGGGTACGCGTCTTGAGCTGGCCATGAGCGAAGACGCGCTGACCGGATTCCTCGCGTGGCTTGAGGCGGCCCCGCCCGGACAGCGGGTGAACGTGGCGTAGCCACGTTCACCCGCTGGGTGGGGGTCCCCCGGACGGAGTCCGGGGGGAGCGTCGATGCCGCGTAGGTGATTACTTCGTGAGGGCTTACTTCAGCCCGTTGGCGATGGCGCTCACCAGCTCACCGTTGCTGGTGTCGCCGCTGAACTCCCAGAAGAAGGCGCCGCCGAGGCCCTGGTTCTTGGCCCAGGTCATCTTCGTGCCGATGGTGGCCGGGGTGTCGTAGGACCACCAGTTGGTGCCGCAGTGCGCGTACGCGGTGCCGGCGATGGTGCCGGTGGCCGGGCAGGCGGTCTTGAGCACCTTGTAGTCCTCGATGCCCGCCTCGTAGGTGCCGGGCGCGGCGCCGGTCGCGGTGCCGCCGGGGGCGGACTGGGTGACGCCGGTCCAGCCGCGGCCGTAGAAGCCGATGCCGAGCAGCAGCTTGGCCGCGGGAACGCCCTTGGCCTTGAGCTTGGCGATCGCGTCGGCCGAGTTGAAGCCGGCCTGCGGGATGCCGTCGTACGAGGTGAGCGGGGAGTGCGGGGCGGTCGGGCCGGTCTTGGCCCAGGCGCCGAAGTAGTCGTACGTCATCACGTTGTACCAGTCGAGGTACTGCGCGGCGCCGCCGTAGTCGGCCGCGTCGATCTTGCCGCCGGACGAGCCGTCACCGGTGATGGCGGCGGTGACCAGGTAGTTCGGGCCGAACTCGGCGCGCAGCGCCTGCATGAGGTTCTTGAACGCGGCCGGTCCCGAGGTGTCGCAGGTCAGGCCGCAGGCGTTCGGGTACTCCCAGTCGATGTCGATGCCGTCGAAGACGTCGGCCCAGCGCGGGTCCTCGACCAGGGCCTTGCAGGACTTGGCGAAGGCGGTGGCGTTGGCCGCGGCCTGGCCGAAGCCGCCGGAGTAGGTCCAGCCACCGAACGACCACAGCACCTTGATGTGCGGGTACTTGGCCTTCAGCTGGCGCAGCTGGTTGAAGTTGCCGCGCAGCGGCTGGTCCCAGGTGTCGGCGACGCCGCTGACGGACTGGTCGGCCGTGTAGGCCTTGTCGGTGGCGGCGTAGGCGTCGTCGAGGAGGCACTGGCCGTTCTTGACGTTGCCGAACGAGTAGTTGATGTGGGTGATCTTCGAGGCGGAGCCGGAGGTCACCAGGTTCTTGACGTGGTAGTTGCGGCCGTAGACGCCCCACTCGGTGAAGTAGCCGAGGTTGATCTTGGCGCCGGGCTGCGGGCCGGGGTCGGTGGAGCCGCCGGTGGTGCGCACCGCGACGGCGCCGCTGACCGGGCCGGTCTGGTCGGCGGTGTCGCGGGCCTGGACGGTGTACGAGTAGTCGGTGCCGGCGGTGAGGCCGGTGTCCGTCCAGCTCGTTCCGGTGACGGTGGCGACCTTGGTGCCGCCGCGCAGGACGTCGTAGTTCTTGACGCCCTTGTCGTCGGTGGCCGCGCTCCAGGTGAGTTTCACCGAGGTGTCGGTGACGCCGGAGGCGGCCGGGGTGCCGGGGGCGCTCGGCGGGTTGTCGCCGGGGACGGACGGGCCGCCGTCACAACTGCCGCCGTTGAGCTTGCAGTTGGCGGGGGAGCCGGTGCCGGTGCCGTTGAAGCCGAAGGTGACGGAGGCGCCGGGGGTGAGGGTGCCGTTCCAGGCCTTGTTCTTGGCGGTCCAGTGGGTGCCGGCGGAGGTGATGTCGGCGTCCCAGCCGGAGCTGACGGACGTACCGGAGGGGAAGTCCCATTCGACCGTCCACGAGCTGATGGTGGTGGTGCCGGTGTTCTTCACCGTCCACCTGCCCTCGAAGCCGCTGCCCCAGTCCGAGGACTTGACGTAGGTGGCGGTGGCAGATGCGGACGCTGCGGCGGCCTGGGTGGGGCCGGCGAGCCCGACCAGTCCGGCGAAGGGGAGCAACAGGGTCGCGAACCCTGCCGCGGCTCTGTGTCTGAAGCGCATGCTGCGCCTCCTTTGTGGGGATGTCGGGGCGGGCGTGACTGAGCCTTCACGCCCACGGTGCGGCGAGAATAGAAAGGTCTGGACCATAGGTCAATAGGTCTGGACCACTACCCGCCAGCCGCCTGCGGCAACCCGTCAGACCCCCAACTCCTGCGCGAGCACCGCCGCTTGCACCCGGCTGCGCAGCTCCAGCTTCCCCAGCAACCGGCTGACGTGCGTCTTCACCGTCGCCTCCGCCATGTCGAGCCGCTCGGCGATGGCCGCGTTCGACAGCCCCTCACCGAGGCACGACAACACCTCCCGCTCCCGCCGGGTGAGCTGCTCCAGCACCACCGGATCCGCCTTCGGCTCCCGCGCCGGCCCGGCGGCGAACTCGGCGATGAGCCGCCGGGTCACCGCGGGGGCGATCAGCCCCTCCCCGCGCGCCACCGTCCGCACCGCCGCCAGCAGATCCCTCGCCTCGGTGTTCTTCAGCAGGAACCCGGCCGCGCCCGCGCGCAGCGCACCGAACACGTACTCGTCCAGGTCGAAGGTGGTCAGCACCAGCACATCGGCCAGCCCCTCGGCCACCACTCGCCGGGTCGCCGACACCCCGTCCAGGCGCGGCATCTGCACATCCATCAGCACCAGGTCGGGCCGCAGCTCCCGGGCCAGCGCCACGGCCTGCTCACCGTCCGCCGCCTCGCCGACCACCTCGATGTCGGGGGCGCTGCGCAGGATGAGCACCAGCCCGGCGCGGACGGCGGACTGGTCCTCCGCGACCAGGACACGGATCATGCGGGGTCTCCTTCGACGGTGGGAAGTGTCGCGCGTACGGCCCAGATCTTGCCGTCCGGCGCGTCCTCGGGCCCGGCCTCCAGCGTGCCGCGCAGCAGCGTGGCCCGCTCCCGCATGCCGACGAGACCGGCCCCCGAGCCGGGGGCGCGGGGCGCGTCCCGCTCGCCGTACGGGCTGGTCACCGTGATGGCGAGCGAGCCGTCCCGCTGCGCGAGGGCCACGACGACCGGCCCGGGGCCGGCGTGCTTGAGGGCGTTCGTCAGGGACTCCTGGACGATGCGGTAGGCGGCCAGCTCCACCGGCGCGGGCAGCGAGCCGTCGTGCCCGGCGCGCAGGGTGACGTCCAGGCCGTTGGCGCGGGCGGTGTCCACCAGGGCGCCGAGGCCGTCGAGAGTGGGCGCGGCGGACGGCTCGGTGCCGGCGCCGGCGTCCCGCAGGATGCCGATCAGGCGGCGCATCTCGGCCAGGCCCTCGACGCTGTTCTCGCGGATCACCCCGAGGGCCTGCCGGGTGGTGTCCGGGTCGTCGAGGGAGAGCGCGGCCGTGGAGTGGATGGCGATCGCGGAGAGGTGGTTGGCGACCATGTCGTGCAGCTCCCGCGCCATCCGGGCCCGCTCGGCGCCGACCGCCTGGACGCGGTCCATCTCGGCCAGCAGCGCCGTCTGTTCGGCGCGCAGCCGGGCCGCCTCGGCGGCGTCGCGGTGATTGCGCACGATCAGGCCGGTGGAGGCGGGCGCGAACGACACGATGGCGACGCCCGCGCCGATCAGCAGCGCCTCGGGCACCCGCCACGCCGCGTACGAGGCCACGGTGGCGACCACCGACAGCAGCCCCGTGATCCAGGGGATGCGGCGGGCCGAGGCGGGCGTGCCGTACAGCACGGCCGCGTACATGACGTCGGTGTACATCACCAGCGTGGCCAGGCTGCCCTGGGTCAGGGTGTCCAGCGTCAGCGCGGCGGTGGCGGTCAGCAGTGCGGTGCGCGGCGCGGCCCGCCGCATCAGCTCGCATCCGGCGATCACCACGAGCGGCACCAGGAGCGGCCAGGGGCCCGGGAAGAGCACGATCGGTTCGCCCTTCGGCCGGGTCGCCAGACCCATGCCCCACAGCAGCAGCCCGCCCAGCAGCCCGGCGAGCGCGACGTACGCGTCGAAGCGGTGCGGGCGGGGGAGTCGCGGGGCGGCCATGCCCCCATCCAACACGGCACGCGCCGCGCTCGCCTGATTCCCGGGAAGGGTCCGCGACTGCATCTTTCGATGTACCGCGAGTTCGTCACCGGCGACGACGATCCGCGCCGCTTTCGCCGGGAGCCTGGAAGGGTGACCGAAAGGAGCACGTCGTGATCGTCGCGTTGATCATCGCCTGCGAGGTGGGCTTCTGGGTGCTGCTGGCGCTGGGCCTCGCCGTCCGCTACCTGCTGAAGCGGCGCAGGACGAGTGCCGTGCTGCTGCTGTGCGAGCCGGTCCTGGAGCTGGTGCTGTTCGCGGCGACGGCGATCGACCTGAAGAACGGCGCGGAGCCGGGCTGGGAGCACGGCGTCGCGGCGCTGTACATCGGCTACACGGTGGCCTACGGCCACTACACCATCCGCTGGCTGGACGGCCACGCCGCGCATCGCCTCGCCGGTGCGCCGAAGCCGGTGGGCGCCCCCCGCTACGGCATGCCCCGCGCCCGGCACGAGGCCCGGCTGTGGCTGCGGACGCTGCTGGCCGCGGCCGTCGCCTGCGCACTGCTGCAGGGCGCGGTCTGGTACGTCGGCGACGACGGTGACATCTCGTCCCTGCGCGCCTTCCAGTGGGTGGCGCTGCGGGCCGCCGGCATCCACGGCCTGGTCGCGCTCGCCTACTTCGTCTGGCCGAAGAAGGCTCCGGCGGGGGAGGAGGACTCAGCGCTCCCCGCCCGGGACCCAGAGCACGTCCCCGGTCTCCTTGTTCGCCGTACGGGCAAGGATGAACAGTAGGTCGGACAGGCGGTTGAGGTAGGTCGCGGTGAGCGGGTTCATCGTCTCGCCGTGCACCTCCATCGCCGCCCAGGTGGAGCGCTCGGCCCGGCGGACGACGGTGCAGGCCTGGTGGAGGAGGGCCGCGCCCGGGGTCCCGCCGGGGAGGATGAACGAGCGCAGCTTCTCCAGCCGCTCGTTGAAGCGGTCGCAGTCCGCCTCCAGCCGGTCGACGTAGAACTGCTCGACCCGCAGCGGCGGGTACTCGGGGTTCTCCACCACCGGTGTCGACAGGTCCGCGCCCACGTCGAACAGGTCGTTCTGCACGCGGGTGAGGACCGCGACGATCTCCTCCTCCAGGTTCCCCAGCGCGATCGCCGTGCCGATCACCGCGTTCGCCTCGTTGGCGTCGGCGTACGCGGAGATCCGCAGATCGGTCTTGGCGACCCGGCTCATGTCGCCGAGGGCGGTGGTGCCCTGGTCGCCGGTCCTGGTGTAGATGCGCGTCAGATTGACCATGCGGCCAGCGTAGTGACCCGCTATGCCCCCGCGGTACGGAAGACCCGTGTGCCCACCGTCACGGAGAGGGCGGCCATGCCGACGGCCACCAGCACGCCGTACAGCATGTGCGCGGTCGCGTAGTGCCCGACGTAGGCGTCGCGCATCGCGTCCACGAGGTAGCGGAACGGCACGAAGTGGGAGAGCACGTCCAGCCAGGCCGGTCCGAGGCTCATCGGCAGCATCAGGCCGGACAGCAGCATGGAGGGCATGCTGACGGCGTTGATCAGCGGCCCGAACTCCTGCGGGCTGCGCACCTTCATCGCCACCGCGTACGACAGCGAGGCGAGCGACACGGTCAGCAGGGCGACGAAGCCGAAGCCGATCAGGACGCCGGCGAGCGGTGCCCGCAGTCCCATGACGAGGGCGGCCAGCACCAGGAGCACCGCCTGGAAGACGAACACGGTGGTGTCCCGCAGCACCCGGCCGAGCAGCAGCGCGAGCCGGCTGACCGGGGTCACCCGCATGCGGTCGACGACGCCCTGGCCGTTCTCCACGATGATCATGAAGCCGGCGAACAGCGCGCCGAACAGCCCCAGTTGCATCAGCAGGCCGGGCACCAGCACCTGCCAGGAGCTGCCGTCCCCGCCGAGTGGCAGATCGGTCAGCAGCGGACCGAAGAAGAGCAGATAGAGCAGCGGCATCAGCACGCCGAAGAGCAGGGCGAAGCGGGAGCGCAAGGTCTGCCGGGCGTAGCGCCCGTAGATCAGCGCGGTGTCGTGCAACAGCATCGGGGCTCCTAGACGGCGACGGGGGCGGTGTCGGCCGGGGCGGCGCTGCGGCCGGTGATGGCGAGGAAGGTGTCCTGGAGGGTGGCGTCGACCGAGCCGCCGTACGTCAGCTTCAGCGCGGCCGGTGTGCCCTCGGCCGCCACCACGCCCCGGTCGACGATCACCAGGCGGTCGGCGAGGGCGTCCGCCTCGTCGAGGTAGTGGGTGGTCAGGAAGACGGTCGTGCCGTGCTCGTCACGCAGCCGGCGGACCAGGTCCCAGAGGCCGGCGCGGCTGCCGGGGTCGAGTCCGGTCGTCGGCTCGTCGAGGAAGAGGACGCGGGGGCGGTGGGTGAGCGCCATCGCGATGTCGAGGCGGCGGCGCTGGCCGCCGGAGAGGGCGCCGGCCCTGCGGTCCAGCAGGCCGGTGAGGCCCAGCTCGCCCGCCAGCTCCTCGGCTCGCTCGTGGGCCCGGGCCTTCGTCAGCCGGTACAGCCGGCCCTGGGTGACCAGTTCCTCGCGGACGGTGATCTGCCCGTCGACGCCGCCGGACTGGGCGACGTAACCGCAGGCCCGACGCACTCCGACGGGGTCGCCGACCAGGTCGCAGCCCGCGACGGTGGCCGCGCCTCCGGTCGGCTTCAGCAGGGTGGTCAGCATCCGCAGGGTGGTGGTCTTGCCCGCCCCGTTCGGGCCGAGGAAGCCGAGAATCTCGCCTTCGCGGACGGCGAGGTCGATACCGCGCACGGCCTCCACGGGGCCGTGTCTCGTCTGGAAGGTACGGGCCAGCCCGGCCGTACTGATGATTGCCATGGCCCCAGAAAAACAGAGTCACTGAAATTTTGCAATGGCCCCAACTTTTCAGCGGCACCAGGGAAGCCGGTAGCATGCGGGCATGGCCGAGGGACTCAGGGAACGGAAGAAGCGGCAGACCCGGCAGTACATCTCCGATGTCGCCACGGGCCTGTTCATCGAGCGCGGCTTCGACGCCGTCACCGTCGCGGAGATCGCCGAGGCCTCCGACGTCTCCGTCAACACCGTCTACAACTACTTCCCGGCCAAGGAGGACCTGTTCCTCGACCGCTCCCGGGAGGTCGTCGACCGGCTCTCGCGCTGGGTGCGCGGCCGGCGTGACGGCGAGTCGGCCGCCGGTGCGGTGCTGCGCGAACTGCGCGACGAGGTCGAGGCGGTCTCGCCCCGCATGGGGCTCATGGAGGGCTATGCCCGGTTCATGACGGTGATTCATGACTCGCCCGCTCTGCGCTCCCGGCTCTGGGCGATCGGCCAGGAGGTCGTCGACAACCTGGAGGCCACCCTGCGCGAGGAGACCGGCGCCGCGCCCGACGACCCGATGCCCGGCCTGATCGCCGGTCAGGTCAACTGGCTGCACCAGACGGTGATGGCGGACATCGGCCGCCGCATGATGGCGGGCGGCAAGCCCGCCGAGGTGTCACGCGAGGTACTGCTGCTGCTCGACGAGATGGCGGAGCTGTTGAGCGAGAAGGTGCTCAACTACGCCGTACGAGGCGCCGCATGACCCCTGCCGGTGTGATGTCCGTCATGTGAGACGTGACGCGCGTTACTTACCGGTCACACAGCCCCTCGCGAACGCTAGTGTCCGCCCGAGAGGAACAAGGACAGCGCGTATCAGGGGAGTCGCACAGTGGCACGGAAGCTCGCCGTCATCGGGGCCGGTCTCATGGGATCCGGCATCGCCCAGGTCTCCGCCCAGGCGGGCTGGGACGTCGTTCTGCGCGACGTCACCGACGAGGCGCTGCGGCGCGGCACCGACGGCATCAAGGCGTCGTACGACAAGTTCGTCGCCAAGGGGAAGCTGGCGGCGGACGCCGCCGAGGCCGCCCTCGGCCGGATCACCGCCACCACCGACCTGGACGCCGTCGCCGACGCCGACATCGTCGTCGAGGCCGTCTTCGAGAAGCTCGACGTCAAGCACGAGATCTTCCGCGCCCTCGACAAGCTGACGAAGGACGAGGCGGTCCTCGCCTCCAACACCTCCGCCATCCCGATCACCAAGATCGCCGCCGTCGTCGAGCGCCCCGAGCGCGTCGTCGGCACCCACTTCTTCTCGCCGGTCCCGATGATGCAGCTCTGCGAGCTGGTGCGCGGCTACAAGACCAGCGACGAGACCCTCGCCACCGCGCGGGAGTTCGCCGAGTCCGTCGGCAAGACCTGCATCGTCGTCAACCGCGACGTGGCCGGCTTCGTCACCACCCGGCTGATCTCGGCGCTCGTCGTCGAAGCCGCCAAGCTGTACGAATCGGGCGTCGCCAGCGCCGAGGACATCGACCTCGCCTGCAAGCTGGGCTTCGGCCACGCCATGGGACCGCTCGCCACCGCGGACCTGACCGGCGTCGACATCCTGCTGCACGCCACCGGCAACATCTACACCGAGACCCAGGACGAGAAGTTCGCCCCGCCGGAGCTGATGCGCCGGATGGTTGACGCCGGTGACATCGGGCGCAAGAGCGGGCAGGGCTTCTACAAGCACTGAAACGGCACTCGCCCCGGAAGCATCACACCTCGGGGTGAATTCGGTATCGGTTCGCTTACAAACAGCAACCGCATCGCCGCAGAAGCAGTCAGACGGTGCAGGCCACCGTCCTTCCGACGTTGCACCGCCACCGTCATCGTCATGGAGTACCTCACCGAACGCACGGGGAGCGCATATGCACATCAGGGGCGACCACGCCGAGGTGGTCGTCGGGGGCCGCCTCGACGTCCGCAGCGCGGCGGACGCCCGTGCGGTTCTGCACTCGGCCGTCGACGACGGGGCCGGCGACCTCGTCCTCGACCTGTCCGAACTGGACTCCTGGGACGCCACCGGGCTCGGCGTGATCATGGGTGCCCACCGGCGGGCCGGCCGCTGCGGCCGCCGGCTGGTGCTGCGCGGCGTACCGCCGCAGATGCAGCGCCTGCTGGTGGCCACCCGGCTGCACCGGATCCTGGCGATCGAGGGCGGCATCGGCGTGGAGTCCCTGCCGCGCGTGTGACGGCGCACACCGGGTACCCAGAGGCGGACGTTCCGGTCTCGAATCGCACGTCGCGCGCAATCCGCTGAGACGGTGACGTCTCGGACGGCACGGTACCCCGGGCTGTCATGGATACTGAGCCACGGTTTAAGGTTCGGTCGCCCGCTGTCCGATCCACCCTCGAGCGGGCCCGGACCAGAAGCGACAGCGCGGTGTGCGACACGGCCGGGAGGGGCCGTCCGCACTCGACGCTTTTGGGGGGCTTGAACCTATGGACCCGAACACCCGGGGACCCGAGGACCACGGCCATGACGGCGCAGGCCACGCGCCGCGCCAGCGCCCGCCCAGGGACCCGCTCACACCCGACTTCGGACAGCACGCGCCGGCACTCGCCCGCACGGTCCAGCTCGTCTCCGGTGACTACCTGCTCACCGTCAATCCCGTCGACGGCAGCGAGATAGAACTCTGCCCGCCCGCCGAACGCCCCGGCCGGCCGCGCAAGCTGACCGCCGCCGAACGCGCCGGGAGCGACCGCGCGGCCCGCCCGCCGGCGCCGCCCGGACCCACCCTGCCCGAACTGCCTCTGGTCGGCCGCGAGGAGGAGCGCGAACGCCTCGTCCGGCTGCTCGCCCGCGGCCGTTCGGTACGCCTCACCGGCCCCGGCGGCTCCGGCCGCACCCTGCTCCTCGACACCGTCGCCGAGGACTGCGCGGACCTCGCCCCCGACGGGGTGATCCGCCTCAGCGGCTACCACCGCACCGCCGGCGAACTCCTCCAGGAACTGTTCCACGCCGTCCACGAGGCACCCCTGCACCGGCCGGAACGGGACGGACTGCTCGAAGCCGTCCGGGAGATCGGCGCCGTCGTCGTCCTCGACGACATCGAGTTCGGCGGCGCCGCCCTGGACGAGCTGCTGGACGCCACCCCCGAGTGCGCCTTCCTGATCAGCGCCACCCCCGACGTGCCCGCGCCGTCCGCCGAGTCCGCCGTGGAGGAGGTCTCCCTCGGCGGCCTCGACCGCGCCGGCGGCCTGGACCTGCTGCGGCACGCCGTCGGCCGCCCCCTCACCGAGGACGAGGCCGGCTGGGCCGGCGACCTGTGGTTCGAGTCCGAGGGCCTGCCGCTGCGGTTCGTCCAGGCCGGCGCCCTGCTCCGGCAGCGGGACCGGCTGCGGGCCGGCGCGGACGCCTTCGACGAGTTCGGCGTCTTCCAGGAACCCCCCTTCGACGAGCCGTTCGACGCGGCCGTCGGCGACGAGATACCGCTGCCCTCCCTCGCCGAGGGCGCCGCGCCCGCCGCCCTGCTCGCCTCCCGGCTGAGCGAGTCGGCGCGCGCCACCCTGCGGTTCGCCGTCGCCCTCGGCGGCGAGGTGCCGCACCAGGCCCACCTGCCCGCCCTGGTCGGCGACACCCACGCGGACGCCGCCCTCGGCGAGCTGCTGAACTGCGCCCTGGTCAGCCCGGTCGGCGTCCGCTACCGGCTCGCCGCCGGTGTCCAGACCCAGCTGGAGGCCGCCGGATACGCCGAGGACACCCAGGACCACGCCCGCACCGCCGCCCGGCACTACGCCTGGTGGGCCGGACACCCCTCGGTCACCCCCGAGCGGGTCTGCGCCGAGGCGGACGCCCTGCTCGCCGCCCTCGGCCTCCTCGCCCCCGCCACCACCCGGCCCGACGAGGACGACGAGAGCTCCGCCGTCCGGCTGGCCCGCACCGCGGCGCCCGCCTTCGCCGCGGGCCTGCACTGGAGCGCCTGGGAGCGCACCCTGCGGGCCGGCGCGGAAGCCTCCCGGCTCTCCGGAGAGGTCGCCGAACAGGCCTACTTCCACCACGAGCTCGGCATCCTCGCGCTGTGCGAGGGCCGCTTCGACCGGGCCCGTGCCGAACTGGAGGCCTCCATCGGCCTGCGCGGCGCCCTCGCCGACAAGCGTGGCACCGTCTCCGGCCGCCGCGCCCTGGCCCTCGTCGACGACCGCACCGGCAACACCCCCGGCGTCGCTCCGGTGAGCACCGCTCCCGTGCTCGGCGCCGCCGCGGGCGACGAGGTGCCCGCCGCCCGGCACGAGGAGTCCGCCTCGCCGCCCGGCGGCGCCCCGGCGGCCCCGATCCCGTTCCCGTCGCTGCCGCGCCCCGCCGACCCCGGCACGCTCGTCACCCACCACCGATCCACGGCGGGCGGTACGGCACCCCGGGGCGGCCTGGCCGGGCTGCGCGGGCTCGCCCGGCGCAACCTGGTCGCGGCCGGTGCGGGCGCGCTGCTCGTGGCGGTGCTCGGCACGGTGGTGACGCTCGGCGCCACCTCCGGCAACGACGCCGACGCCCCGGCCGACCAGGTCGGGGGCAACCCGTCGGCCAGTCAGGGCGTGGGCGACGACAGCCTGGGCGCCGACGAGGCGGACCGCGACGGCGACGGCGCCCCCGACACCGGCAGCGCCACCAGCCGCCCCACCGACCCGGGCCCCGACGGCACCTTCGGCACGGCCGACGACCCGACGCCGACGGCCTCGGCGACCGGCTCGGAATCGGGCCGGCCGTCGGACGACCCCAGTGGCACCCGGGACCCGGGCGGCGACCCGTCCGGCACGACGAAGCCGCCGTCGTCGACGACCAAGCCGCCGTCGTCGACCAAGCCGCCGACCGAGACGACGAAGCCGCCGTCGGAGACGCCCACGGAGTCGGAGACGCCGACCGAAACGCCCACGACTCCCACGGAGACGCCGACCACCGCCCCCTCGGACACTCCGTCCACCTCCGACTCCGCGAGCGCCCCCACCGAGTCCAGCAGCTCGGCGAGCGCCCCGGAGAGCGGCGACCCGAGTTCGCCCCGCAGCACCGAGTCGGTGATCTGAGGTACGGGACATGTGAAGGGCCGGGTCCGCGCGGACCCGGCCCTTCACATGCGGAGGAGGAGAAGAACGCTCAGAACAGCCGCAGCTTGTCGTCCTCGATGCCGCGCAGCGCGTCGTAGTCCAGGACGTGGCAGCCGATGCCGCGGTCCGTGGCGAGGACCCGGGCCTGCGGCTTGATCTCCTGCGCGGCGAAGATGCCGCGCACCGGCGCCAGATGGGGATCCCGGTTCAACAGCTCCAGATAACGGGTGAGTTGCTCCACGCCGTCGATCTCGCCACGCCGCTTGATCTCGACCGCGACGGTCTGTCCCTCCGCGTCCCGGCACAGGATGTCGACGGGGCCGATGGCCGTCATGTACTCGCGGCGGATCAGCGTGTAGCCCTCGCCGAGCGTGTCGATGCGGTCGGCGAGCAGTTCCTGGAGGTGCGCTTCCACTCCGTCCTTGATCAGGCCGGGGTCGACGCCCAGTTCGTGCGAGGAGTCGTGGAGGACTTCCTCCATGGTGATGATCAGCTTCTCGCCCGCCTTGTTGATGACGGTCCACACGCCCTCGTCCTCGCCGCTGCCCTCCTTCAGCGTGCAGGGCGGCGACATCCAGTTGAGGGGCTTGTACGCCCGGTCGTCCGCGTGGATGGAGACACTGCCGTCCGCCTTCACCAGGATCAGACGGGGTGCCGAGGGGAGATGGGCGGTGAGCCGGCCGGCGTAGTCGACCGAGCATCGGGCAATGACGAGACGCATGGTCGGCAACGCTACTCGACGCCCCGGGCGGTACGCGATTCGCGTCCTGTTTATCCGGAACACTCGTGTTCGGTCGTGGCCGATTGTGTGCCTACTGGGATCCGCCTGTATCCGCATTCTCCTGGTGCCGTCACCGTCCGTTGCCTACCGTAGTGAACGGGAGGTCGCGACGCGTGTACTCAGGGTGTCCGTATCGCGCTCCCCTATCTGTCCGGCAACCCCTGCTGGTCGGGGGTGCGAGAGGAGTACCCATGTCGCTCGACGTCTCACCGGCCCTACTCGAACAGGCCGAGCGAGGCGAGGTCGACGAAGCTGACTTCGTCGACTGCGTCCGGACCTCCCTGCCCTACGCGTGGGAGATGATCAGCTCCCTGGTGGCCCAGCTGAAGGTGGACGGCGGCCAGTTCGCCGACAACCAGACGCCCCCGCCGGACGAGCAGGCACGCGGTCAGCTCCTGCGTGCGCTCGCGAGTGACGCCATCCGCGGTGCGCTGCAGCGGCACTTCGGTGTGCGGCTCGCCTTCCAGAACTGCCACCGGGTGGCCGTGTTCCCGCTGGACGCCTCGGTGGACGAGACGCTGACCCGCTTCACCTCGGTGCGCAGCCAGCTGCTCAACCAGTCCCCGGAGCTTCGGGACTGCTGACGCGGTGGGCCGGCCTCAGCTTGCCGCTCCCGCCCATGGGAGGTGCGATCTCTATCGGGGCGGCAAGCCTCCCGCGCCGCCGGCCGCCTCGTCCGGCCCGCTCGGCGTCCGGTGCGCTCAGCGCAGTTGCGGCAGCACCTCCGCGCCGAGGCGGCGCAGGTTCTCCTCCGTCGCCGCCAGGTCTCCCGAGCCTTCGACCAGCAGGGCGAAACGGGAAATGCCGGTCCGCTCGCTGGTCGCCGCGAGCCGGTCGGCGCACAACCGCGGGGTGCCCACGGGGTGCAGCCCGCAGAGCAGTTCGGTGTAGGCCAGTGGGTCGCGCATCCGGCGCTCCCGGCCGTCGACCGTCACATGCGCGTCCAGGCCCTGCTTCAGCCAGCCCGGCATCGCCTTGGTCAGGGTCTCGGCCGCGTCGACGCGCCGGTCCGCGATCTGGCAGACGCCGGCGGACACATGGCCCGGGTCGGCGATCTGCTCCGCGGGCCGGCCGGCGGCCCGGGCGAGGCGGCGCCACAGGCCGGCCATCTCGGCCTTCTCCTCGTCGCCGACATGCATGCCGAGCAGCATCGGCAGTCCGCGCTCGGCGGCCGTCCGCACGCTGGCGGGGGAGGTGCAGGCGACCAGCACCTCCGGGCCGCCGGTCTCCGTCAGGGACTCCGACGGCCTCGGTACGACGGGCACCTCCCGGAAGGCGTACCGCTCCCCGGCGGCCTCGACGCGGGGTTCACGCAGCCAGCGCACCAGCAGATCGAGTGATTCCGGGAAGCCCTGCTCGTACGCCTCCAGGCCGGTGCCGAACACCTCCAGGTCGACCCACGGGCCGCCCCGGCCGACCCCGAGCGACAGCCGGCCGCCGCTGGTCACATGGAGCAGAGCGGCCTGTTCGCCCAGGGTCACGGGGTGGGTGGTGGGCAGCACGCTGACCGCCGTGCCGACCTGGATGCGCCGCGTGCGGCCGAGCAGTAACGCGGCGAGGGTGATGGCCGACGGGCAGGTGCCGTACGGCACGAAGTGGTGCTCGGCCAGCCAGACCGAGTCGAGCCCCGCCTCCTCGGAGGCCTCCGCCGCGCGGACCGCGCGGTGCAGCGCCTCCCCCTGGCCCTGACCCGGGAACTGGGCCCCCAACACGAAACTACCTACGCGCATCGCTCTTCCTGCTTCCTTGGCTCCGACACGGAGCTCCCCCACCCGGCATAACCGTCTGACACGTGCCGAGGACACGGCCCGGCCGAAGAATTGGCCGATTGTCTGCAGAATGCCTGGCCGGAGCCGGGGACTTGGATGCTTCGCCGCTTCCGCCTACCCCTGTCGGGGGCGCGTAGGCTGGACAGGACCCGCTTCCTGTATAGCTCCGTGAGGTGTTCCGTGTCCCCGCGTCGCAACCGACCCATGGGCCCGAAGAATGCCGTCTCCGCCGGCCGCGGCGCCGAGGACGACCGGCCGGGCCGCTACGGCGGCTGGCAGTCCAGCGAGGACTGGGGCGGCGAGGAGTGGAGCGTGCGCCATGTCGCGGGCGCGAGTGCGCAGGGCAAGAGCTATCGCTGCCCGGGCTGCGAGCAGCTGATCCCGGACGGCGTCCCGCATGTGGTCGCGTGGCCCGCGCACGCGGGCGTCGACGACCGCCGGCACTGGCACAAGTCCTGCTGGAACGCGCGGGACCGCCGCACCACGCGGGTGCAGCGGTCCCGTAACGCGCCGAGGTTCTGAGCGGCCTTCTCTAGACGTCCCGCCGCTCCAGCAGCGCGTAGGCGCCCGCGAAGGCGACGGCGGTGACGCCCAGCATGATCCACAGCGGGTCCCAGCCCGACGGGCCCGACTCACTGAGGGAGTTGGCGTAGAAGACGCCGAGCTGGTTCGGGATCGAGTACTCGAACAGGAATTCCCGGAGGTCCTCCAGCGACGCGGAGAACATGAACAGCGCGACCACCAGCGGGGCGAGCACCGCGCCGATCATGATGGTGATGGCGCCCGCGGAGTGCCGGATGACCGAGCCGACGACGAGCGAGAGCAGTCCGAGCAGGGCGATGTAGAGCGAGACGCCGACCGTGGCCTTCAGCCACTCGCCGCCCGAGGGGTCCCGGGCGTCCACCATGCCGACCTGGGCGACGGCCACCAGCGCGGACGAGACCAGCGTCACGGTGAAGGCGACCGCGAAGAACACCATTGCCTTCGCCGTCAGCACCCGGCCGCGCGAGGGGCAGGCGGTCATCGTCGTACGGATCATCCCGGTGCCGTACTCGGAGGCGGTGGTCAGCACGCCGAGCGTGATGATGCACATGCTGCCGAGCAGCAGCCCGAAGAAGCCGAGGGCCAGCGCGCTCTCCGAGCCGAGGTCGCCCTCGGACGCCGAACCGCCCACCACCGTGCCGGTCAGCAGGCCGATGCCGATGACGAGCGCGACGAACACGCCCAGCGTCCACATCGTCGACCGCACCGACTTGATCTTCGTCCACTCCGAGGCGAGCGCGTGCCCGAGGTGGGTGCGGACGACGGGGATCGGCGAGGTGTAACCGGAGTACGGCGGCGTGCCGGGCGCGGCCGGCGACATCGGGGTCTGGGGCGTGCTCATCGGGCGTCCTCGGACTGGGTCGGGTCGGAGACGGGGGCGGGGGCGGCCTGCGGCGCGGCGGGCGCCGCCGGAGGAGCCGAGGGGGCGTCGGGGGCGGCCGGGGCCTGGTCCTGCGGCGCCGCGGGGACCGGGGCGGGCGCGGGCTGCCGCGGTGCCTGCTGGGCGTACGGGTTCGGCTGTCCGGCGCCGGGCACGGCGGGGGCGCCGGGAGCCTCCGGGCCGCCGTACGGACCCTGGGCGCCGTACGCCCCGGTCCCCTGCGGCGGCGCGAACGGCTGCCCGCCCTGCTGGGGCGGCGGCGGGGCGTACCAGCCCGGCTGGCCCTGGCCGGGCACCGGCATCGGCGGCTGCGCGCCGGGCGGCAGGGGCTGCTGGAGGCCCGCCTTCTGGTCGATGGTCGAGCGGTAGTCGACGACGGCCTGGGTCATCCGCATGTACGCCTCCTCCAGGGAGGCCTGGTGCGGCGACAGCTCCCACAGCCGTACGTCCGTCTCGTGGGCGATGTCGCTGATGCGGGGGAGCGGCAGCCCGGTCACCCGCAGGGCGCCGTCCTGCTCGGGCAGCACCTGGCCGCCCGCCTCGGTGAGCGCGGCCGACAGCTTCTCGCGCAGCTGCGGCTCGGTGTCCGGGGTGCGCACCCGGGCGAAGCCGGCCGAGTTCGCCGCGATGAAGTCCCGCACGCTCATGTCGGCGAGCAGCTGTCCGCGCCCGATCACGATGAGGTGGTCGGCGGTCAGCGCCATCTCGCTCATCAGGTGCGAGGAGACGAAGACCGTACGGCCCTCCGCCGCGAGCGACTTCATCAGGTTGCGCACCCAGAGGATGCCCTCGGGGTCGAGGCCGTTGACCGGCTCGTCGAACAGCAGCACCTGGGGGTCGCCGAGCAGGGCGGCGGCGATGCCGAGCCGCTGGCCCATGCCGAGCGAGAAGCCCTTGGAGCGGCGCCGGGCGACGTCCTGGAGGCCGACCACGCCCAGCACCTCGTCCACCCGGCGGGCCGGGATGCCGGACAGCTGGGCCAGGGAGAGCAGATGGTTGCGGGCCGAGCGTCCACCGTGCACGGCCTTGGCGTCGAGCAGCGCGCCGACCTGGCGGGGCGCGTTGGGCAGCTTGCGGTACGGGTAGCCGCCGATCGTGACCTGTCCCGAGGTGGGGTTGTCCAGGCCGAGGATCATCCGCATGGTCGTCGACTTGCCCGAGCCGTTGGGGCCCAGGAAGCCGGTGACGGCGCCGGGCCGTACCTGGAAGGAAAGGTTGTGCACAGCGGTCTTGTCGCCGTAGCGCTTGGTCAGGCCGACTGCTTCGATCATGCTCCGCACCCATCGAAAGGTTCAGGACAGCGGGGCACACGCCCCCGTAAGGGTTAGGAGGATACCGAGGCGCTGACGGTTCCCTTCAAGGTCGAGCAAAAACTCTCAGCCGACCGCCGGTGACTAGGCGTCCCGCCGCTTCAGCAGGACGTAACCGCCGACGAGGGCCGCGAGCACCCACAGCGCCATGATCCCGAGCCCGCCCCAGGGGCCGTACGGGGTGTCGTCGCCGACCGGCGGCACCACCTGCATGATCTTGCTGCCGGCCTGGTCCGGCAGGAACCGGCCGATCTTCTCGGTCGCGCCGACGTTGCCCAGGATGCTGGAGATCAGGAAGAAGAAGGGCATCAGGATGCCCAGCGACAGCATCGGTGAGCGCAGCATCGCGGCGACGCCCATCGAGAACATCGCGATGAGGGTCATGTAGAGCCCGCCGCCGATCACCGCGCGCAGCACTCCCGGATCGCCGATGGACGCCCTGAGATCGCCGAGCATCGCCTGGCCGAGGAAGAAGGCGGCGAAGCTGGTGGCCATGCCGACGGCCAGGACGAGCACGGTGGCGACGGCGAGCTTGCCGAACAGGAAGGTGCCGCGCTGCGGCACGGCGGCCAGCGAGGTGCGGATCATTCCGGAGCTGTACTCGTTGGAGACCACGAGCACCCCGAACACGATCATCGCGAGCTGGCCGAGACTCATTCCCGCGAAGCTGATGAACGTCGGGTCGAAGGACAGTCGGTCCCGGGCGCTCATGTTGTCGAACTCGTTCTTCGAAAGCGCGGAAATGAGCATTCCGAGTGCGATCGTGACCAGCACGGTGAGGGAGAGTGTCCATACTGTGGACGCGACCGAGCGGATCTTCGTCCATTCGGACCGGATGACCTGGGTGGCCGCCATGCCTCAACCCTTCTTCCAGCCATTGCCCCACTGCGTGCGCGCGGGCGCGCCGGAGTGGGCGTGGTATTCGACCGACTCGGCGGTCAGCCGCATGAACGCCTCCTCCAGGGAGGCCTGCTGCGGGCTCAGCTCATGCAGCACCACCTGCCGCTGCGCGGCCAGCTCACCGATCCGCTCCGGTTTCTCGCCGTCCACCTCGAACGCCCCGCCGCCGGCCGCCACGGCCGTGATCCCGGCACCGTGCAGCACATCGAGCAACCGCTCGGGCTGCGGGGTGCGGATCCGGACGTAACTGCGCGAGTTCCGCGCGATGAAGTCCGCCATCGACGTGTCGGCGAGCAGCCGGCCCTGCCCGATCACCACCAGGTGGTCCGCGGTCAGTGCCATCTCGCTCATCAGATGACTCGAAACGAACACCGTCCGGCCCTGCCCGGCCAGCGACTTCATCAGCGTGCGGATCCAGTGGATGCCCTCGGGATCGAGCCCGTTCACCGGCTCGTCGAACATCAGGATCCGCGGATCGCCCAGCAGCGCGGCGGCGATGCCCAGCCGCTGGCCCATGCCGAGCGAGAACCCCTTGGTCTTCTTGCGCGCCACCGCCGTCAGGCCCACGGTGTCCAGCACCTCGTGCACCCGCTGCGCCGGGATGCCGTTGCTCTGCGCCAGGCACAGCAGATGGTTGAAGGCGCTGCGCCCGCCGTGCACGGCCTTCGCGTCGAGGAGTGCGCCGATGTACTTCAGCGGGTCCTTGAGCCGGTCGTAGTGCTTGCCGTCGATCCGCACGTCCCCGGCCGTCGGCCGGTCCAGGCCCAGCATCATCCGCATCGTGGTGGACTTGCCCGCGCCGTTCGGACCGAGGAACCCCGTGACGATGCCCGGTCTCACCGCGAAGGTCAGGTTGTTGACCGCCACCTTCTCGCCGTACCGCTTCGTCAGCCCCTCGAGTTCGATCATGTCGCCACGCTAAAACGGGACAAAGCCCCCTGCCACCGGAGTGGCAGAGGGCTCTGTGCGGTGCCGGTTACCGGGACCGTGCCGGTTACCGGGACTGCTGGGCGGGCACCCCGCGGGAGATCGGCTCGTCCTCGGTCGGCGTGCCGGCGGCGGCCACCGCGGCGCCCGTCAGCGTGGCGAGCATCTCGCGCACGTTCGTGAGCTGGGCGTTGATCGAGTCGCGGCGGTTGGTGAGGGCGGCCAGCTCGCGCTCGGACTCCGAGCGGATCCGGTCGGCCTTGGCATTGGCGTCGGCCACGATGTCCTCGGCCTGGCGCTGGGCGGTCTCCACCGTCTGGCGGGCCCGGCGCTCGGCGTCGGTGCGCAGCTTCTCGGCCTCCAGGCGCAGCTGCTCCGCACGGTGCTCGATCTCGGCGAGGCGCTTCTCGGCCTTGGCCTGCCGCGACGCCAGGTCCCGCTCGGACTGCTCGCGGCGCTTGGCCAGGTTCGTCTCGAAGTCCGCGGCGGCCTGCGCGGCCTTGGCGCGGGTCTCCTCGAACAGCGCGTCGGCCTCCTCGCGCTTGGACTGCGCGTCCTTCTGCGCCTCGGCACGCAGCTGAGCGGCGTCGCTCTTGGCCTTCTCGACGATCCGGACGCCCTCGTCCTCGGCCTTCGCCTTGCGCTCGGCCGCGAACGACTCGGCGTCGTTGCGCACCTGCTGGGCCGCCGACTCGGCCAGCTCGCGGTGCTGCTCGGCGGCGCGGCGGGCCTCCTCGCGCAGGTCCTTGGCCTCTTCCTCGGCGAGCCGCAGGATCTTCTCGACGCGGGCACCGAGACCGGCGTACGACGGCTCGGCGTCGCTTACCTGGGCCTGGGCGTTCTGCGTTTCGAGGTGGAGCTCCTCGATGCGCTTTTCCAGAGCGGTGATGCGGGCGAGAGCACTGTCACGGTCGGAGACGAGCTTGGAGATACGTTCGTCCACCTGAGCGCGGTCGTACCCACGCCGCACAAGCTCGAAGCCGTAGGGGGAAGTGTCGCTCATGGGGTTCCTGTCGAATGAGACCGGTGAGGTGATAGGTGGAATCCTAGGGGCCAGAACGGTGTGTCATCGAGCGGATGCGTGTTTGATCTGGAGAATGACACCCCTTTTGAGTGGCTAACCGTCGGACTGCTTGCCAAACGCGTCATCAAAGGCTTGGCCAAAGGCCCCGTCGACGACGTGGCCAAAGACCCCAGGAAACACCTCCGTACCGCCTCTTGACTACCCGTCCGACGACTTGCCACCCGATCGGGGCGCGCCGACCGTCGCACCGGCCTTGACGCCGCCGTCCTTGCCGGCCGCCGGAGCCTCGAAGGACTCCAGCGCCTCCAGGACGTCCTGGACCCGTGAGATCTCCGCGTTGATGTCCTCGCGGCGGCGCATCAGGATCTCCAGCTCGCGCTTGCCCTCCGCGACCGTGCGCTCGGCCTCGCGGACCGCCTCGGCCTTCAGCTCCTCGGCCTCCTTGACCAGCTTGGCCTTCTTCTGCTCGGCCTCCTTCAGCAGCCCCTCGGCCTTCTTCACCGCGGCGATGCGCACCTTGCCGGCCTCGGAGTTCGCCTCCGACACCAGCTCCTTCGCCTTCGCCTCGGCCTTGGCCAGCTGCTCCTCGGCGGCCTTGATCAGCGCGTCGCACCGGTCGCCGGTCGACTTCATCGTCTCGGCGGCCTCACGGCGGGCCCGCTCGTGCAGCTCCTCGATCTCGGTGGTGACGCGATCGCGCAGCTCCTCCGCGCGCTCCCTTATCGCCGTGGCGTCCCGGCGCGCGCCGACCAGCAGCTCGTCCGCGTCCGTACGGGCCTTCTCCACCCGCGAGTTGCCCTCGATCGTCGCCTCGGAGACGATCCGCTCGGCCTCCTTGCGGGCCGCGCCCACCATGGTGTCGGCCTGCGACTCGGCGTCCGCGGTGGTCTTCAGGGCCTGCGTCTGAGCCTCGGTGAGCAGCTTGTCGGCCTCGGCCGCGGTCTCCGAGATGAGCTTGTCGACCTGCTCCGCCGCCTCCGAACGCCGCTTGTTGGCCTCCTTGCGGGCCTCGTCGAGGGTCCGCTCGGCCTCCTCGCGCGCCGCTGCGGTCAGCCGCTCGGCCTCCCCGGCCGCCTCGGTCCTGACCCGCTCCGACTCCGCCCGGACGCGCTCCGCGTGCGCCTGCGCCGACCCGACCGTCTCCGCGGCCTCGGCGCGCAGCCGCTCCGCCTCGCCGGTGGCGTCCGCGATCAGCTGCTCGGCGTTCGCCACCGCCTCGGTGCGCACCCGCTCGGCCTCGGTGACCGCGTCGGCCGTGACCCGCTCCGCCTCGGCCCGCGCCTCGGTGGTGACCCGCTCGGCCTCGGCCAGCGCGCCGGTGCGTACGCGCTCGGCCTCCGCCGCGGTCTCCGTGGTGAGCCGCTCGGCCTCCGTCAGCGCCTCGGTCCGCACCCGCTCGGCCTCCGCGGCCGTCTCGGTGGTGAGCCGCTCGGCCTCGGAGCGTGCCTCCGTGATGAGGGTGTCGGCCTGCGTCGCCGCGTCCGAGCGGATCCGGTTGGCGTCCTCCCGGGCGTCCGCGCGGGTGCGGGCCGCCGCCTGGTCGGCCTCCGCGAGATGGTCCGACGCCTCCGTGCGCAGCCGCTGGGCGTACTCGGACGCGTCCGAGCGCAGCCGCTCCGACTCGGCCATCGCCTCCGCCATGGTGCGCTCCGCGAGCGCCTTGGCGGCCTCGACCTCCGCGGTGGCGTCGTGCCGCATCCGCGCGGCGTCCTCACCGGCGCGCTCGCGCTCGGCGTAGGCGTCGGTGCGGACCCGGTCCGCCTCCTCCTCGGCCTCCCGGCGGGTACGGTCCGCCGCGTGCTCGGCGGCCGACCGCAGCCCGGCGATCTCCTCCTGGGCCTGCTCGTGCAGCCCGGCGACCGAGTCCCGCACCTGCTGCGCGCGCTGCTCGGCGGCCGACACCATCTCGGTGGCGCGCCGGTCGGCCTCCTCGACCAGCCGGACCGCCTCGGCCTGCGCCTCCTCCACGCGCTTGCGCGCCGAGGCCAGCAGCTCCTCGCTCTGCTCGCGGGCCCGCTCGCGCTCCTGGTCGGCCTCCTGCCGGGCCGCGCCCAGCGTCTCCTCCGCCTCGCGGCGGCGCCGGGCGGCCTCCTCCTGCGCGGCGGCCAGCGTCTCCGACGCCTCCGCGGCCAGCCGCTCCGCCGCGGCCTGCGCCTCGGCCCGCATTCGGTCGGCGCTCTCCTGCGCCTCCGTCTTCAGCCGTTCCGCCTCGGCGGCGGCCTCGGACCGCAGCCGTACGGCGACGGCCTCGCCCTCCGCGCGGGACGCGGACGCGTCGGCGGCGGCCTCGTTGCGCAGCCGCTCGGCCTCCGTCTCCGCCTGCTGCTGGAGCGTACGGATCCGCTCGGCCGACTCGGCGCGCAGCCGGTCGGTCTCCTCGGCGGCCTCCCGGCGCATCCGGGCGGCCTCCTCACGGGCCTCCGTCAGCGCCTGCTCGGCGGCGGCCAGCCGCTGCTCGGCCTCGGCCTGGAGGCGGGCCAGCTCCTCGGCGGCCTCCGCCTGCCGGGCCGCGACCGCGCGCTCGGTCTCCTCGCGCAGCTCGCGCGCCACGCGCTCGGCCTCCGCCTTGATGCCCTCGGCGTGCTCGACGGCCTCCTCGCGGTGGCGCTCGGCCTCCGCGCGGGTGCGCTCCAGGGTCTCCTCGGCCTGCCGGCGCAGCGTCGTGGCCCGCTCGATGGCCTCGGTGCGGACCTTCTCGCTGTCGGCGGTGGCGGTACGACGCAGCTCGTCCGCGTCGGCTTTCGCCTTGGCCAGCAGCTCCTCGGCGGACTTGGCCGCCTCCTCGATCTTCGCCACGGCCTCCTTGCGGGCCCCGGCGCGGATCTTCTCGCCCTCTTCGACCGCGTCGGCGCGCAGCTGCTCGGCCTCGCCGCGCAGCCGGCGGGCCTCCTCCTGCAGCTCGACCGTCTTGGCGCGGTACTCCTTGGTGTCGTCCTTCGCCGCGCCCTTGAGCTGCTCGGCGATGTCGTGCGCCTCGGCGCGCAGCCGGTCCGCCTCGGCCTCGGCCTCCTTGCGGATCCGCTCGGCCTCCTCGGCGGCGGCCCTGGTGGTCCGCTTGGCGTCCTCGGAGGCCTTGGTGAGCACGTCCTCGGCGGTCTTGGCCGCCTTCGACAGCTGGGTGGCGGTCTCCTCGGCGGTGACCGTGCGGGCCTTCTCGACGGCCTCCGCGACGATCTTCTCGGCCTCCGCGCGGGCGTCCGCGACCAGCTGCTCGGCCTCGGCCTTGGTGCTCTCGGCCTCCTTGGTGGCCTCGCTGACCAGCCGGGCGACCTGCTCCTTCGCCGTCCGCGTGCGGGTCTCGTTGGCGGCCTCGGCGCTGGACAGGGTCTTGGCCGCGGCCTCCTTGGCCTCGGTGACCAGCTTCTCCGCCTCGGACTGCGCCTTGCGCAGCGCCTCCTCGGCCTCCGCCATCCGCTGCTCGGCGGCCCGGCTCAGCTCGGTCGCCTGGCGGCGGGCCGCCTCCGACTCGGTGGCGGTCGTGGTGCGCAGCTGCTCGGCGTGGTCGGTGGCCTCCTGGGCCTGCGTGGAGGCGGCGTTGAGCAGCCGTTCGGCGTCCGCGCGGGCGCGGCGCAGCAGCTGCTCGGCCTCCGCGCGGGCGGTCTCGGCCTCGCTCCGCAGCCGCTGGCGTGCTTCGGCGGTGAGCCGTTCGGCCTCCGCGCGGGCGGCGGCCATCGCCTGCTCGGCCTCCGCGCGGGACTCCTCCAGCAGACGGCGGGCCTGCTGCTCGGTGCGGGCGCGCAGCTGCTCGGCCCACGCCACGTTCTCGTTGACGTGCGACTCGACGGTCTGCCGGCGCTCGGCCAGCTCCTGGTCGAGCTGCTGGCGCCGGGTCACCGCCTCCTGGTGCAGCTCGGCCTGGAGCCGGGCGGCCTGCTCGGCGTGCTCCTGGAGGATGCGCTGGGTCTGCGCCCGGGCCTGGCTCAGTTCGCGCTCGGCGTCGGCGCGGATCTGGTCGGCCTGCATCTGCGCGTTGCGCAGCAACTGTTCGGCCTGGTAGCCGATGTCGGCGCTGTCGTAGGCGGGCCGGGTCATGAGGGTACGGCGCGCCTCGTGCAGCTTGGCCCGCAGCACCTCGACCTGGTAGCCGAGGTCCTCGGCGTGCTGGATGGCCTTTTCCCGCTCGGTCCTCAGCCGCTTCATCTCGGCCTCGAACCGAGAGAGGTGGTCGACGTCAGCCGCCGGCTCTCGCTCCTGGCTCTCGTAGCCCCGCACTGCGCGGTCCCATCCGTCCCCTGGTCGCAAGTCTCTCCAAACGAGCTCCGTCCATCCGCCGAACGGGGCCCCCGGGGAATGGTGTCAGATCAACGACGGAGCATGGGCTGCTGCCCCGACGCTCGTCCCCCGAAACCCGGACCCCGGCACGGGTCGCCCCGGTGGAAGCGGGGCGACCGACCCCAACCCTACCGGCCCCTATGTACGAGGGTCAGTGCTCAGGTGACTCAACAGGGGCCGAAGTGACCAGTTCTGTCAGAACTCCATGGCAATCCTTGGGGTGCAGGAAGGTGATCCGGGACCCCATGGAGCCGCGCCGGGGCTCTTCGTAGAGCACCCGGACGCCCTTGTCCTTGATGGCGGCGGCGTCGCCGTCGACGTCCGCGGTGCCGAAGGCGATGTGGTGCACGCCCTCGCCGTTCTTGGCGAGCCACTTGGCGACGGTGGAGTCCTCCCGGGTCGGTTCCAGGAGCTGGAGGTACGAAGCCCCGCCGTCGGACGTATCGTTGATCTTGAGCATGGCCTCGCGCACGCCCTGCTCCTCGTTGACCTCGGAGTGGAACACCTCGAAGCCGTAGGTGGCACGGTAGAACTCGACGGTCTTGTCGAGGTCGAAACAGGCGATCCCGATGTGGTCGATTCGCGTCAGCATGGACTCAGTGCAGCGCTCCGGAGGTGGTTACGCAACGTGCGCGCGATCACACCGACAGCCCGATGACGGGCGGGATACCGCTCAGTACATTCGAGTAAACCCTCGTTCACTCCTCGGCTGTGCAGCCGGTAAGGGGATCGCAGCTCATGTCTTCTGCCACGAACGGCACGACATCCGTCATCGTCGCGGGTGCCCGCACCCCGATGGGACGGCTGCTCGGCTCGCTGAAGTCCTTCTCCGGAGCCGACCTCGGCGGCTTCGCGATCAAGGCCGCCCTCGACCGTGCGGGGATCGGCGGCGACCAGGTGCAGTACGTGATCATGGGCCAGGTGCTCCAGGCCGGAGCCGGCCAGATCCCGGCCCGCCAGGCGGCCGTCAAGGCGGGCATCCCCATGAACGTCCCGGCGCTCACCATCAACAAGGTGTGCCTCTCCGGCCTCGACGCCATCGCGCTGGCCGACCAGCTGATCCGCGCCGGCGAGTTCGACATCGTCGTCGCAGGCGGCCAGGAGTCCATGACCAACGCTCCCCACCTGCTGCCGAAGTCCCGCGAGGGCTTCAAGTACGGCGCGGTCCAGATGCTCGACGCCATGGCGTACGACGGTCTGACCGACGCCTTCGAGAACATCGCCATGGGCGAGTCGACGGAGAAGTACAACACCCGCCTCGGCATCAGCCGTGAGGCACAGGACGAGATCGCCGCCCTGTCCCACCAGCGGGCCGCCGCCGCCCAGAAGAACGGCATCTTCGAGGCCGAGATCACCCCGGTCGAGATCCCGCAGCGCAAGGGCGACCCGGTCCTGTTCAGCAAGGACGAGGGCATCCGCGGCGACACCACCGCGGAGTCCCTCGGCAGGCTGCGCCCGGCGTTCTCCAAGGACGGCACCATCACCGCCGGCTCCTCCTCGCAGATCTCCGACGGTGCCGCCGCGGTCGTGGTGATGAGCAAGGCCAAGGCGCAGGAGCTGGGCCTGGACTGGATCGCCGAGATCGGCGCCCACGGCAACGTCGCCGGTCCGGACAACTCTTTGCAGTCGCAGCCGTCGAACGCGATCGCGCACGCCCTGAAGAAGGAGGGCCTGGAGGTCTCCGACCTCGATCTGATCGAGATCAACGAGGCCTTCGCCGCGGTCGCCGTCCAGTCAATGAAGGACCTCGGCGTGTCCACCGAAAAGGTGAACGTCAACGGTGGTGCCATCGCCCTGGGGCACCCGATCGGCATGTCCGGCGCCCGTCTCGTGCTGCACCTCGCCCTGGAGCTGAAGCGGCGCGGCGGCGGTGTCGGCGCGGCCGCCCTGTGCGGTGGCGGCGGCCAGGGCGACGCGCTGATCGTGCGGGTGCCCAAGGCCTGAGTTCCCGAAAGCGGACGAGCGGATCTCTAGTGAACGGAGCTGTGATGCAGGACGTCTCCTCGCTGGTCGCCCAGGCCAGGGAAGGCCGGCCGCGGGCCGTGGCCCGGCTGATCTCCCTGGTGGAGGGGGCGTCCCCGCAGCTCAGGGAGGTCATGGCGGCGCTCGCCCCGCTGACCGGCAACGCGTACGTCGTCGGCCTGACCGGCTCGCCCGGCGTCGGCAAGTCCACGTCCACGTCCGCGCTGGTCACGGCGTACCGCAAGCAGGGCAGGCGGGTCGGCGTACTCGCCGTCGACCCGTCGTCCCCCTTCTCCGGCGGCGCCCTCCTCGGCGACCGGGTGAGGATGTCGGAACACGCCTCGGACCCGGGGGTCTACATCCGCTCGATGGCCACGCGAGGCCACCTGGGGGGATTGGCCTGGGCCGCCCCGCAGGCCATCCGCGTCCTGGACGCCGCGGGCTGCGACGTGATCCTGGTCGAGACGGTCGGCGTCGGCCAGTCCGAGGTCGAGATCGCGTCCCAGGCGGACACCAGCGTCGTCCTGCTGGCCCCCGGCATGGGTGACGGAATCCAGGCGGCCAAGGCCGGAATCCTGGAGATCGGCGACGTCTACGTCGTCAACAAGGCGGACCGGGACGGGGCCGACGCCACCGCCCGCGAGCTGAACCACATGCTCGGCCTCGGTGAGTCCCGTGGTCCCGGCGACTGGCGGCCACCGATCGTCAAGACGGTCGCCGCGCGCGCGGAGGGCGTCGACGAGGTCGTCGAGGCCCTGGAGAAGCACCGGGCCTGGATGGAGGAGCGCGGCGTCCTCGCCGAGCGCCGCCTCGCCCGCGCCGCCCGCGAGGTGGAGACCATCGCGGTCACCGCCCTCCGCGAACGCATCGGCGACCTCCACGGCGATCGTCGCCTGTCCGCTCTCGCGGAACGGATCGTGGCGGGTGACCTGGACCCGTACCGCGCGGCGGACGAACTCGTGGCGAGCCTCACGGAGTCCTGAGGCGGCGCTCGCCCAGCGTGGCCGCGCGGTCCTGCCGGGTGCGGGCCGTGGGGGGTTGCTCGCGCAGTTCCCCGCACCCCTGAAGACGCGGCTCGGCCGCCTGGGGAGCGTCCCGCAGGCCGGGCGGGCGTCCGGCTGGCGCGTCAGCGCCTCCCGGGGGCGCGGGGAACTGCGCGAGCCATCCGGCCCGCACCCGGCGACCGACCTCGGCCCCGCGGGGCGTCCGCCGCTCAGTCCTCGTCGGACGCGTCGTCGGAGTCGCTCCGCTCCGCCGTGGCCTTGCCCGTCCTCAGGTCGACCTGCCAGTCCTGGTCGGAGCCGGCAATCTCCACGCTCCAGCCCGCGCCGTGCTCG
Organism: Streptomyces sp.; assembly: GCF_035645055.1. GTDB lineage: Bacteria > Actinomycetota > Actinomycetes > Streptomycetales > Streptomycetaceae > Streptomyces. The sequence goes on from NZ_DASQNH010000101.1 coordinate 36,038, forward strand.
TCGTCGTCGAGGTCCACGGACCTGACGACCCCCTTCGCGGCGGCGGCAGCGGCCTCGGCCGCCTCCCGGGCGTCCACGTCCGCCCCCTTGAGCAGGCCGCGCGCCTCGACGGCGTCGTCCTCGTCGCGGTCGGTGCCGGTGCCGAGGATCTTCCCGGTCGCCGGGTCCACGTGGACGGTGTGCACGGTGCGGCCGGAGCCGAGGATGTCGACCTCCCAGCCGCGGTCGTCGACGCGGTTGCCGTCGTCGCCGTCCTCGCCGTCGTCGTCCCGCTCGTCGTCGAGGTCGGCGGAGACGACCGTGCCCGGCTGCGCCTTCAGCGCGGCGTCGATGGCCTGTACGACGGTCAGCTTGCTCGCGGGCGCCCGGCCGGTGTCGTCGCCCGCGGCGACACCCGCGCCCCGCGCCGCCCTCGCCTCGCCGGCGTCGCCGTCCGCGAAGGCGACCGCCGCTCCGCCGCCGATCAGGGCGGTCGCGGTGACGGCGGCGATGACGATGTTGCGCTTCATGGGGACCCTCCAAGAGGTCGGCTGGCTCGGTTCGACGGGATCCACTCTGCCGAGCCGAACCTGAAGCCACGCTGAAGCCGCCTGAAGAGGGCTTCAGCTTCGGTTTGCCACCCTGTCCTCATGCGCCCGTCCGTCACCCACCACCGCCCTGCTCAAGGCGCCGCGCGCCGCCCCTTCAACCTCCTGATCGTCGAGGACGAGAAACGCCTCGCCCTGTCCCTGGCCAAGGGCCTCACCGCCGAGGGCTACGCCGTGGATGTCGTCCACGACGGCCTGGAAGGGCTGCACCGGGCGAGCGAGTCGCCGTACGACCTGGTCGTGCTCGACATCATGCTGCCCGGCATGAACGGCTACCGGGTCTGCTCGGCCCTGCGCGCCGCCGGCCACGACGTACCGATCCTGATGCTCACCGCGAAGGACGGCGAGTACGACGAGGCGGAGGGCCTGGACACCGGTGCGGACGACTATCTGACCAAGCCGTTCTCGTACGTCGTCCTGGTGGCCCGGATCCGCGCGCTGCTGCGCCGCCGCGCCGCGGGCGGCGGGACACCGGTGATCGAGGCGGGCGGGCTGCGGCTGGACACCGGCGCCCGGCGGGTCCTCAGGGACGGGGCGGAAGTGCCGCTCACGGCGAAGGAGTTCGCGGTGCTGGAGCAGCTGGCGCTGCGGGCGGGCGAGGTGGTCTCCAAGGCGGAGATCCTGGAGCACGTCTGGGACTTCGCCTACGAGGGCGACCCGAACATCGTCGAGGTGTATGTCAGCGCCCTGCGCCGCAAGCTGGGCGCCGGACTGATCCGTACGATGCGCGGCGCCGGGTACCGGCTGGAGGCCCCGCGATGAGACGTCTGTTCGGTTCGGTGCGGGCGCGCGCCACCTGGGGCGCGACGCTCGTGGTCGCCGTGGCCCTGATCGCGGCCGGCGCGGCCGTCCTGCTGTCGCTGCGCGGCAACCTGGAGGGCAGGGCGGACTCGGAGGCGGACGGCGTCGCCCGGCAGATCGCCTCCCGGGTCGCGGCGGGCACCCCGTACGCCGATCTCGACCTGCCCGACGCCGACGACAACCCGGTCCAGGTGGTCGACGAGGACGGCCGGGTGCTCGCGGTCAGCGAGGGGCTGGAGGCGATCAGCGGCACCGGCGTCCCCGGTGTCACCCCGGTCCGCGGCGGCGCGCCCGAGCCGGAGGAGGACGAGGAGGAGAGCCCCGAGCCCGGCGAACTCGGCGACATCGTCTGGCACGGACAGGGCACCGCCACCGTGGAGGGGGAGCGCGGCACGTACCGTTTCGCCGCGGCGGAGGCCACCGACGGCCGTGACGAGTCGGTCCGCGTCTACGCCGGGGCGTCGCTCGCGGCCCAGCAGGACGCGGTGCGCACGGCGGCCGGCGTGATGCTGATCGGATTCCCGCTGCTGCTCGCCGTGGTCGGCTCGGTGACCTGGCTGGTCACCCGGCGGGCCCTGCGCCCGGTGGAGGGGATCCGCCGGGAGATGGCCGAGATCACCGCCTCCGAGGACCTGTCCCGGCGGGTGCCCGAACCCGGGACCCACGACGAGATCGCCCGCCTGGCGCGCACCACCAACGAGACGCTGGCCGCGCTGGAGACCTCCGTGGAACGCCAGCGCCGGTTCGTCGCCGACGCCTCCCACGAGCTGCGCAGCCCGATCGCCTCGCTGCGCACCCAGCTGGAGGTGGCCGCCGCCCATCCCGGGCTGCTGGACCTGGACGGGGCGGTCGAGGACACCGTACGCCTGCAACGGCTCGCCGCCGATCTGCTGCTGCTCGCCCGGCTGGACGCGGGGGAGCGGCCCGCCGGCACGCGGGTCGACCTGGTGGCGCTGGCCCGGGAGGAGGCGGCGGGGCGGGCGCTGGTGACGGTCGACGCGGAGCCGGCCGAAGGGGGTGTGGAAGTGGCCGGATCGCGCGGTCAGCTGGGGCGGGTCCTCGCCAACCTGCTGGACAACGCCGAGCGGCACGCGCGCTCGTCGGTCACCGTGAGCGTGCGCCGGGACGGGGACCGGGCGGCCGTGGTGCGGGTCGCCGACGACGGGAACGGGGTGCCGGAGGGCGACCGGGAGCGGATCTTCGAACGGTTCGTCCGGCTGGACGACGCCCGCAGCCGCGACGAGGGTGGCGCCGGACTGGGCCTGGCCATCGCCCGCGACGTCGCGGTCCGCCACGGCGGCACCCTCACGGCCCGCGGTGCCCCGGCAGGCGGAGCCCTGTTCGAACTCCGCCTGCCACTGGCCTAGTCCTTTGGCACTACGTGGTCAGGGACGGCCCCGATGCCCCCGCAGATGCTCGGCGATGGGCTTGAGGGCCTTGTCCAGCTCGGTCAGGGCCTCGGGGGAGAGGAGGTCGATGAAGTGCCTGCGCACGGACGCCACATGGTGCGGGGCGACCTTCCGCATGGTCTCCATGCCGTGGTCGGTGAGGACGGCGAACAGTCCCCGGCGGTCGGACTCGCAGTTCTCCCGGCGCACCAGGCCGGCGTTCTCCATGCGGGTGATCTGGTGCGAGAGGCGGCTCTTGGACTGGAGGGTGGCGGAGGCGAGGTCGCTCATCCGCATCCGCAGGTCCTCCGACTCGGAGAGATTCACCAGGATCTCGTAGTCGTTTATCGTCAGGCCGAACGGCTGAAGATCCTTTTCGAGCTGGTACGTCAACAGCCTGTTGACCTCCAGGTGGGTGCGCCAGGCACACTGCTCCGTATCGGTCAGCCAGCGCGTGGCCGTCTCGGTCTCCATGAATGAAGTCTACCTAAGAAGTTGAATTGTGAACTAGTATAGGTGGTGTGACGGTGCGCACGCGTTCGATGTCACACTCTGCAGACTACCGCTCACAGCCCGAAGCGACGCTGGAGGTCCCCCAGCTGTCCGGGAAGGCGCGGTGTCGCGGCCTGCGCCCCGTGCCCTCCGGACATCCCGCCGCCGGGAACTCCCGGTTCGTGCGGAACCGCGCCCGTGTCCTGCCCGGACATCAGGGTCTCGGTCGACTGGAGCAGGACGGTGCCGGCCCCCACGAACTCGAACTGGTGCTCCTCTCCGGAGGCCCCGCCGAGGCCCGTCATCGCACGTAGACCGCCCAGGACACCCGTCAGATACCCGTGGTCGTAGTGATGGCACGGGGACGGGCAGTCGGCCCAGCCGACGAGTGCCTGCGGGTCCACCCGGATCGGGGGTTCCATGAACACCACCGGCCCGTTAGATGCGGCTACGAACCGTCCGGTTCCGAGGAGGGTCAGAAAGCCCGGCACGATCGACTGCTTGAGGGACAGAGTTGGCTGAAAAGCGAGCAGATTGCCTGCCCGAACGGTCAGATTGCCGTCCTCCAGGTCGAACGAGTTCACATCGAAGGCCCGGTCGGCGAGCAGCATCTTCCCCGAGCCCTCCGCCACCACCCAGTCCGAGGCGTGCAGCGGTGAGTGGAACGAGGTGCGGACCAGCCGCTCCAGCCGGCCGTGCCCCACGCCGTTGAAGTCGATCGAGCCGTAGTAGGCGATCATCTTCCCCTTCTGCAGGAACCACTGGGTTCCCTTCAGCTCCACACAGAAGGTGTACGGGTTCACGTTGTCGTCGGCCGGGAGGGTGGCGGGGTCGAACACCGCCGGGCCGCCGGGCGTCGCGTAGGTGCTCACAGCTTCTCCTCCGAGGCCTGGACGTAGACCACACCGCTCCCGCTCAGCTCCAGCTGGAACGCCTCACCGGAGCCCCGGCCCACCATGTCCCGCCAGCCGAGCGCCGTCGACAGCCTGTTGCGGACGTCGCCGTGGTGGGCCACGTAGGCCTGCGGGTCGACATGCACCGGACGCTGCGGCGTGATCGGGATCTCCAGCACGCCGCCGTGCGCCATCACGGCGACGGCGCCGTGCCCCTTGAGGGTGGTGGTGAACAGCCCCTGCCCGCTGACCTGGCCGCGCACCATGCCCATCACGCCGCCCTGGGATCCCATGAACATCGTCCCCTGCTGGAGGGTGCCCTCGAAGGCCAGCAGCCGGTCCGCCTCCACGTAGAGCGTGTCACCGGTGAGACCGATCACCTGGACGTGATGGCCGCCGTGCCCGAAGAGGACCGTGCCGCTGCCCTCGACGGTCATCAGCGGGGTGTCCTCGTCGGCCAGCCGGCGGCCGATCATCGACATGACGCCGCCCCGGCCCCCGGCCAGGTTCGGGGTGAAGGACACCTCGCCCCGGTAGGCGAGCATCGCTCCGCGCTGGCTGAACAGCCGCTGACCCGGTACGACGGTCGCCTCGACCATCTTCGCGTTGATCTCCCGGAAGGTCATCTCACACGTCCCCCGCCATCGTGTTCCGCTCGCTGGGCTGGACGTAGACCAGCCCGTCCCCCTCGAACCGGATCTGGAAGGCCTCGCCGCCGCCTTCCCCCATGACGGTGCGGAAGGTCACACCGGACTGGAAGGACTGCCGCAGATTCCCCTGGTGCGCCACATACGCCCCCGGGTCCACGCTCAGCGGATACCGCGGGCTGACCCGCAGCACCACCGCGGGCCCGTCCGAGGTGATCGCCGCCTGCCCGTGCCCCTCGACGGTGGTGGTGAACAGCCCGTTGCCCTGCGAGGCGCCGCGCAGCCCGGTGAAGCTCGTGCCGGTGCGCAGGCCGCCGTCGGCCGCGAGCAGATTGCTCGACTCCACGTAGAGCTTGTCGCCCTGGAGGCTCACCAGGTTGATCTCGGACGCCCGGTCCGCGAACCAGCACGTCCCGTGCCCCTTCACCTCCATCACGGTCAGCTGCTCGCCGGTGATCCGCCGGGTCACCATCCCGCGGATCCCCTCACCGCCGCCGCTCAGCTTCTTGAAGGACATCTGTCCGTCGTACGCGACCATCGACCCGTTCTTGGCGCGCACGGCGTCCCCGGTCATGTCGACGGCGAGCACCCTGCCGCCCTGAAGTCGGAACATCGCCACGTTTGTGACGGTAGCGGCCGGGGGTGCCCGCCGACAGTGCCCGGGACCCTGAACGGACCCGGAGCGGACCCTGAGCGCATCCCCGGGGCGGCCGTTTGCCACAATGGAGCGACGTTTGTGCATCCGTTCACAAAGCGACCCCGTCCTTGGCGCATCCGCCGCCAGCGAATCTCCCACCGAAGGTGACCTGTGGACATCAAGACCGCCAGTGCCCTGCGCCGCCTCCGCCTGGTCTCGGCTCCCGAGGCCGTCTCGTTCCTGATCCTGCTCGTCTGCTCCGTGCTGAAGCGGACCACGGACTTCAACGCGGTGCCCGTGATGGGCGCGGTGCACGGCGTGCTGTTCGTCCTGTACGTGATCTTCTGGGCGGACGCCTGGAACCGCGCCAAGTGGCCGTTCAGGACCGCCGCCCTCTACTTCGTCCTCTCGGTCCTGCCCACCGGCGGCTTCTTCGCCGAGCGCATGCTGAAGCGTGAGGCCGAGGACGCGGTCATCGCCACCCGTGCCCGCAGCGAAGGGGTCGTCCAGGCATGATCGTCGCCTTCTCCGTGACACCGCTGGGCGTCGGTGAGGACGTGGGGGAGTACGTCGCCGACGCCGTGCGGGTGGTCCGCGAGTCCGGCCTGCCGAACCGCACCGACGCGATGTTCACCTCGATCGAGGGCGAGTGGGACGAGGTCATGGACGTCGTCAAGCGGGCCGTGGCCGCCGTGGAGGCGCGGGCGCCCCGGGTGTCCCTGGTACTCAAGGCGGACATCCGGCCCGGCGTCACCGACGGCCTCACCTCCAAGGTGGAGACCGTGGAACGGCACCTGGCCGCCGAGTAGACCCGCCTCAGCGACGGGCCGTGCGGCGCAGCTGGTGCCGTACGGCCCGCTGGGCCACCGGACCCAGTTCCTCCAGGGCGCTCACCAGGGCGCCGAGCTGTTCCAGCGCGTCCAGCGCCGAGGCCGCACCGGCCGCGTCCACCCCTTCGTACAGCTCGATGCCGACGAACGACGCCGCCACCGCCCGTGCCAGCCCCGCCGGATCGGTGAACTCGGTGAACGGCGTCCCGGCCAGGACCCGGGTGAGAACCCGCTCGATCTCGTCGGTCCACAGCTTCAGGCCGCCCGCCGTGGCGGGGCCGAGGGCGGTGTGCGTCTGGGCGCCGGCGAGCAGCTGGCCGAGCAGGGCGACATGGCCGCCGGCCCGCTCCTCCTCGTGGATGGCGCGGCCCAGCGCCAGCAGCTCGGAGAGGGACGTGACCGCGGCGAGCCGGGCGCGGTGGCGGGACACCGTCTGCTCCGCGCCGTACCGGCAGGCCGCCGCGAGCAGCTCGTCGACCGAGCCGAAGTGGTAGAAGACGAGCGCCTGGTTGACGCCGGCCGCCGCGGCGACCGTGCGCGCCGAGGTCTTCGCGATGCCCTGTTCGGTGAGGGTGCGCAGCGCGCCCTCCAGCAGCTTGGTCCTGGTCTCCTGGGACTTGGTGGTCTCGGGGCTCATGCGCGGGACTCCTCGCGGACGGGGCGCAGTCCGGGCCGCACGCCGCGGGCCCGGATGCCGGTGTACGTCGCCGTGAAACCGCCCTCGTAGCCGAAGAGGGGGCCGAAGTGGTCGTTGACGACGCGGACCCGGATGCGGAACCGGCCCGTCGTGTCGTCGAAGGACTCGCGCACCTCCGCTGTCGCCCCGATCAGCCCGGGCACCCGGACGTCGACCGGGCCCTCCCGGAAGCGGTGCTCGCCGGAGCGGATCAGCAGGGAGCCGTCGGGCTCGGCGCCGAGATGCAGCTCGCTGGCCAGGTGCTGGTGGGTGCCCAGGTAGTCGAGGACGCGGTCACCCTTGGGGCTCAGCACCATCTGGGCGTCGAAGCGGCGGGAGCGGCCGGGCAGCAGGAAGGTGCGCACGAAGCTGACCGTCTCCCGGCCCAAGGTGTCGGTGTACGGGACGTTCTCGATGACGAAGGGCACGTTCCGGCCGGTGCGCGGGACGAGGATGTTGCGGGTGGCGCCCAGGGCCAGGAACGGTTTGACGAAGGCCCCGCCGTGCCAGATCCGGCTCATCACGCCCCGGCCCGTGCACGCTTCGCCGCTCGCCAGGCCGACGGAGAAGCGGCGTCGCAGCTCCGGGTGCAGCCGGTCGAAGTCCGGCCCCATCGCCGTACGGAAGATCGAGGTCATCGCGGGTTCTCCAGGGTGCGCAGCAGCCGGGGGGCGCACGCCCGCGTGGGCGGGGTGCGCAGGCAGCGGCGGGCCGCCGGGGTGCGGGACAGGGGCGCTTTGAAGAGGGCCAGGCAGATGGCGACGGCCAGCAGCAGGGGGCAGAGGAACGCCGTCGACGCGGCGAACGGGCCCAGCAGGCGCAGCGCGGAGCCCTGGGCCAGGCCGGTGGTGGCCGCGGCGATCACCAGGCCCCGGACGGCCAGCTCGGCGATCCAGTTCGCCAGCGCGCGTTCCGGGGTGACGCCGTGCTCCAGCCACAGGCGGAGCCGGTCGAAGGACCAGGCCGTCGCCCAGCCCATGAGCGGGCGGAAGGCGAACCGGTCGGCCAGCGCGCCGAAGGCGCCCCAGCGGGGGCGGTAGTCGTAGCCGGTGAGGAAGCGGACGCCGTCGCCGTCGGGGACGTAGCGCCAGTAGCCGCTGCCCTCGGCGAGCGGGGAGAGCGGATGCGGGGAGAAGAAGCGCAGGGCGGAGGTGCGGGTGCCGTCGGGGCGCTCCTTCTCACCGGCCGAGACACCGGTTCCGGCGAGGGTGAGGAAGGGCAGCACCCGGGTGGCGTAACGGAAGTGCTGCGGTTCGCCCTCCGCGCGCGGGAGATGGTCGATCTCGGTGAAGCGCAGGTCCCAGCGCTGGTGCTGGGAGGGCTCCTGGGTGCGGGACCAGAGGTCGTCGAGGCCGGCTCTTATCCATGTCTCTATGTAGAGACCCATGTCGTATCCCCCGGTTCGCCGAGCGTGTGCTTCGAGCGTGTGCTTCGAGCGAGTGCTTCGAGCGTGTGCTTCGAGCGTGTGCTTTGAGCGAATGCTTAATTCGCCGGGCAGGACCGTAGCACGGCCTTGAGCGACCGCTCAAAGGGGTGGGGCGAAGATGCCGGGGACCGAAAGGCGAGACAGGGCTGACCGGCATATGACCGGCCGGTAAGGTCTGATGACGTGCCGAAGCCGCTCAGCCTCCCTTTCGATCCCATCGCCCGCGCCGACGAACTCTGGAAGCAGCGCTGGGGGAACGTGCCGTCCATGGCCGCGATCACCTCGATCATGCGCGCCCACCAGATCCTGCTCGCCGAGGTGGACGCGGTCGTCAAGCCCTACGGGCTGACCTTCGCGCGGTACGAGGCACTGGTGCTGCTCACCTTCTCGAAGGCCGGCGAGCTGCCGATGTCCAAGATCGGCGAGCGGCTGATGGTCCACCCGACGTCCGTCACGAACACCGTGGACCGCCTGGTCAGGTCCGGACTGGTCGCCAAGCGCCCCAACCCCAACGACGGCCGCGGCACCCTCGCCTCCATCACCGGCAAGGGCCGCGAGGTCGTCGACGCCGCCACCCGCGACCTGATGGCCATGGACTTCGGCCTCGGGGTCTACGACGCCGAGGAGTGCGCGGAGATCTTCGCGATGCTGCGGCCCCTGCGCGTGGCGGCACACGACTTCGAAGACGAGTGACCGCGGCCGGGACCCCGGACAAGATCTCCCGGAACGGGTGGTTACGCTCGTACGCATGAAAAAGAGCGTGCTGACGCGCTACCGCGTCATGGCCTACGTCACCGGTGTGCTGCTCGTCCTGCTGACCTTCGGCATGATCGGCAAGTACGCGCTGGACAGCGACGGCGCGGCGGACTTCACCAAGGTCGTCAGCATCGCCCACGGCTGGCTGTACGTGCTCTACCTGGTCTTCGCGTTCGACCTGGGCTCCAAGGCCAGGTGGCCGATCGCCAAGCAGGCGTGGGTGCTGCTGGCCGGGACCATTCCGACCGCCGCGTTCTTCGTCGAGCGGAAGATCAGCCGCGAGCTGGAGACCCAGGTGGCGGACGGCGAGCCGACGGTCGCCAAGGCCTGAGCAAACAGCCGTACGCACCCGCGTACGGCTGTCAGCCATCGACATTTACTTGGACGTCCTAGTAAATTCGAGGGTATGGACGCTGACGCCATCGAGGAGGGCCGCCGACGCTGGCAGGCCCGGTACGACGCAGCGCGCAAGCGCGACGCGGATTTCACCACGCTCTCCGGCGACCCCGTGGAGCCGGTGTACGGTCCCCGGCCAGGGGACACCTATGAGGGCTTCGAGCGGATCGGCTGGCCAGGGGAGTACCCCTTCACCCGCGGCCTGTACCCGACCGGCTACCGAGGGCGCACGTGGACCATCCGGCAGTTCGCCGGGTTCGGCAACGCCGAGCAGACCAACGAGCGGTACAAGATGATCCTCGCCGCCGGTGGCGGCGGGCTCTCCGTCGCCTTCGACATGCCGACGCTGATGGGCCGCGACTCCGACGACCCCCGCTCCCTGGGCGAGGTCGGGCACTGCGGGGTGGCGATCGACTCGGCGGCCGACATGGACGTCCTGTTCAAGGGCATCCCGCTCGGCGACGTCACCACCTCGATGACCATCAGCGGGCCCGCCGTGCCCGTCTTCTGCATGTACCTGGTCGCCGCCGAACGCCAGGGCGTCGACCCGGGCGTGCTCAACGGCACGCTCCAGACGGACATCTTCAAGGAGTACATCGCGCAGAAGGAGTGGCTGTTCCAGCCCGAACCCCATCTGCGGCTCATCGGCGACCTCATGGAGTACTGCGCCGAGCGCATCCCCGCCTACAAGCCGCTGTCCGTCTCCGGCTACCACATCCGCGAGGCCGGCGCGACGGCCGCGCAGGAGCTGGCGTACACGCTGGCCGACGGCTTCGGATACGTCGAGCTGGGGCTCAGCCGCGGGCTGGACGTCGACGTGTTCGCGCCCGGTCTGTCCTTCTTCTTCGACGCGCACGTCGACTTCTTCGAGGAGATCGCCAAGTTCCGGGCCGCGCGCAGGATCTGGGCACGCTGGATGCGCGACGTGTACGGGGCGAAGAGCGAGAAGGCACAGTGGCTGCGGTTCCACACCCAGACCGCCGGTGTCTCGCTGACCGCGCAGCAGCCGTACAACAACGTGGTGCGTACGGCGGTGGAGGCGCTGGCCGCGGTGCTCGGCGGGACCAACTCGCTGCACACCAACGCGCTGGACGAGACGCTGGCGCTGCCGAGCGAGCAGGCGGCGGAGATCGCGCTGCGCACCCAGCAGGTGCTGATGGAGGAGACCGGCGTCGCCAACGTCGCGGACCCGCTGGGCGGTTCGTGGTACGTCGAGCAGCTCACCGACCGGATCGAGGCCGACGCGGAGAAGATCTTCGAGCAGATCAAGGAGCGCGGGCTGCGGGCGCACCCCGACGGGCGGCACCCGATCGGTCCGGTGACGTCCGGGATCCTGCGCGGCATCGAGGACGGCTGGTTCACCGGGGAGATCGCGGAGTCGGCGTTCCGCTACCAGCAGGCTCTGGAGAAGGGTGACAAGAGGGTGGTGGGCGTGAACGCCCACACCGGGTCGGTCACCGGAGACCTGGAGATCCTGCGGGTCAGCCATGAGGTGGAGCGGGAACAGGTGCGGGCGCTGGGGGCGCGGAAGGGGGCGCGCGACGAGGGGGCCGTACGGGCCGCCCTGGACGCGATGCTGGCCGCCGCGCGGGACGGTTCCAACATGATCGAGCCGATGCTCGAGGCGGTGCGGGCCGAGGCGACGCTCGGGGAGATCTGCGGCGTGCTGCGGGACGAGTGGGGGGTGTACACGGAGCCGGCCGGGTTCTGAGCCGGCCGGTGCCGGGCGGGGGCGGGTGCGCAACCCGGCGTGACGGGGTGCCCGCCCGCCCCCACCGGTGCCGCCCCAGCGGCGCGGCTGCGCCCGCGGCCGAGGTCAGCGCGACAGGCCCAGCAGCAGCAAGCGGGTGAAGCTGTGGACCCACTCCTCGTCCACCGGTTCCGCGCTGATCAGTTCGCGGTGGACGACCGCGCCCGCCACCACGTCGAAGATGAGGTCGGCGGTGCGGGCCGCCTCCTCGGGGTCGGTCTCGGGGGGCAGTTCGCCGCGTCGCTGGGCACGGGCGCGGCCCTCCAGGACCAGGCGTTTCTGGCGGTCGACGATGGAGGCGCGGATGCGTTCGCGCAGGGCGTCGTCGCGGGTGGACTCGGCCAGGACCGCCATCAGGCCGCTCTTGGCCTCCGGCCGGGCCAGGATCGCGGCGAACTGGAAGACCACGCCCTCGATGTCGGCGCCGAGGGTGCCGCGGTCGGGGAGGCGGAGTTCGTCGAAGAGTTCCGCCACGGCGTCGACCACCAGTTCGTTCTTGCCGGCCCAGCGGCGATAGAGGGTGGTCTTGGCAACCCCGGCGCGGGTGGCGACGTCTCCCAGGGTGAGTTTGGACCAGCCGAGTTCGACCAGGGCCGCCCGGGTCGCGGCCAGGATGGCGGCGTCGGCGGCGGCGTTGCGCGGACGTCCCGCGCGGCCGGCTGAGGTGCGGCTCTGCATGGCGTCGACCATATCCGGCCGTTCCTGGCCGGTCCGTGCGCTCAGTGAGCGAGATCACCGGCGCGGGGTGCCGGGAAGTCCCGCCCGGGTATTACGCTACGACTCGTAGCGAAAGCTCGTGAGCGGTATCCGCGGGCGACGACCACATGGCGTGGGGTGGGGACCCGGCGCCGCTTTTCTCATCGCTTTTCACAGACGCGCGGGAACGGGGGAGGATAGACGCATGCAGCCACGGAACATGTCCATGAGCGGTGTCGTCGACCTCGCCGCGGTCAAGGCGGCCCAGGAGGCCAAGGCGAAGGCGGAGCAGGCGCGCGCCCAAGCGGCCCGCCAGGGCGGGGGCGGGGCCGTCTCCCCGGCCGATCTCGTCATCGACGTCGACGAGGCCACCTTCGAACGCGACGTCCTCCAGCGCTCCACCGAAGTCCCGGTCGTCATCGACTTCTGGGCCGAGTGGTGCCAGCCCTGCAAGCAGCTGAGCCCGGTCCTGGAGCGACTGGCCGTCGAGTACAACGGCCGTTTCGTCCTCGCGAAGATCGACGTCGACGCCAACCAGATGCTGATGCAGCAGTTCGGGATCCAGGGGATCCCGGCCGTCTTCGCGGTCGTCGCGGGGCAGGCGCTGCCGCTCTTCCAGGGGGCCGCCGGCGAGACGCAGATCCGGGAGACCCTCGACCAGCTGGTCACCGTCGCCGAGCAGCGCTTCGGCCTGACCGGTCTCACCGTCGATCCGGAGGCGGAGCCGGGCGCGGCCCAGCCGCCGGTCCAGCCGGCCGGTCCGCACGAGGCGACGCTGAACGCGGCCGCGCAGGCGCTCGACGCGGGCGACCTGGGCGGTGCCGTCCAGGCGTACAAGAACGTGCTCGCCGACGACCCGGCCAACCCGGAGGCCAAGCTGGGCCTTGCGCAGGCCGAGTTGCTGCAGCGGGTGCAGGGTCTGGACCCGCAGCAGGTGCGCAAGGAGGCCGCGGAGAAGCCGGCCGACGTCCGGGCGCAGATCGCCGCGGCCGACCTGGATCTGGTCGGCGGGCATGTCGAGGACGCGTTCGGGCGGCTCATCGACACCGTCGGGCGCACGGCCGGTGACGACCGGGACGCCGTACGGCTGCGGCTGCTCGAGCTGTTCGAGGTCGTGGGGGCCGACGACCCGCGGGTGACCGCGGCTCGCAGGGCGCTGGCGCGCGCTCTGTTCTAGCCCTTTTCCGGCACTTACCAGCCGTGTTCCGGGAGGGACACGGCTGCTTCGATGGCACCGATGCGGCCGCGTTTTGCCAAATCTTGGCAAACGCGGCCGCTGTTACTGCCAGTAAGTCGAGTCCTCTGTTCTGTCGGATTCCATCCCGACATTCCTTCTTTGTCCTACCCCCTGAGTGCACCGAGTGTCGCCGAGCGAGACCTGGGGGTCGTTGTTCGGTTATCCGGCCGTTACTAGCGAGTAACGAACCCCCTTGTGCGGGCGGCCGGAATGCACCACGATCGGCGACGCTCGGTCCATTCCCACACCCCGACAACCAGTCGGGTCACGGGATTTCCTGGGTCCCCACCGAGCAGAGCCGGCGACCGTGTCGCCGGCTCTTGGACAGGGGGGTCTTCGCCAGCGGGCGAAGCCTGTCCGGCAGGGTTGTGCGTGATGCGTGTCAGGCGCGACCAGTGGTTGTCGCTCGGGGGTGATCGCCGGTGATTCGGGCGCGGTACGCGCCACCGAGCGCGGGCGCTCTCCTTCCCGAGGACGTAGCACTTCTCCCATCCCTGCCCGGCTGAGCCGCCCAAGGGCGCCAGCCGGGCCAGGAGATGTACGTCCGAGAAGGAGGAAATATGGAGTCCCAGGTGCGTGGTGGGACCAGATGGAAGCGGTTCGCCGTGGTCATGGTGCCCAGCGTGGCCGCCACGGCGGCGATAGGCGTCGCCCTCGCTCAGGGTGCTCTCGCCGCGTCGTTCAGCGTTTCCGGACAGTCTTTCAAGGTCACGACCGAGCGTCTCGACGGCACGGGCTTCGTGCAGTACGGCGCTCTCGACGAGGGCTACACGCTCGACGGCAAGAAGACGGTTCACCCCGTCGCCGTCTCGGCGTTCAAGTCCGCGACCATCAAGAGCCTGTGTCAGTCGGTCGTCACCCCGAACATCCCGGTGCTCGGCAACGTCAGCCTGATTCTGCGGGCGGGCCAGGGTGACACCCCGGTCAAGGCCGAGAACCTGTACATCGACGTCGCGGAGCTGGAAGGCGACGCCGTCTTCCGCGGGATCGACATCGGTGTCGCCGCCAAGGACGCCGTCAAGGGTCCGGGCATGAAGGGCGGCAAGGAGCAGTCGAACCCGTACGGCTTCTCGCAGCAGGCCGACTCGGTCACCCTCACCGACGTGAAGCAGACGGCGTGGGCGACCACCGCCGGAACCTTCAAGCTCAGCGGCCTGAAGATGTCGCTGTCGACGGGTGTCAAGGAGTGCTACTAAGCACTCACTGACGGGCGGGGGAGCCGGTGGCACCCCCGCCCGTCATCTCTCCAACTCCGCATTCGCAGTACCACTCACCACGGCAACGCCGTTCCAGGGAGCTGTTTTCCATGAGCGCCGAGACTCCTGCCGCGCCCGGCCACGACGAGCACTACCTCCGGGTCTTTCGGCGGAACTTCCGCGCCTGGCGGGGCACCCGGCCGTTCTGGGCCGGCCTGTTCGTCATGCTCGGCGGACTCCCCATCGCCTACTTCCCGTACGCAAACCTCCGGCTCGGCCATCTGACGCTCGCGATGGCCACGACCGCGGGTGCCGGGTCCCTGATCATCGGTGTGCTGCTCGTCGTCCTGGGCGTCAGTCTCTGGTTCCAGAAGCACGTCCGGGTCTTCGCGGGCGTGGCGGCGATCCTGCTCGCGCTGGTGTCCATCCCGGTGTCCAACCTCGGCGGCTTCCTCATCGGCTTCCTGTTCGCCCTGATCGGCGGCGCGATGGCGGTGTCCTGGGCCGAGGACGCGCCGCCCGCGCAGGACCCGCTGGAGGCCAAGGGAGCGGCCATCGCCCCCATGGGCACGGCCGGGCAGGCCCCGGTCGCGGACCCGGCCACGAACCCGGACTCGGTGGGTGCAACCGACGATCTGTCAGGAACGAGCCCCGGTAACGAGGCGAACGGGAGGCACAGTGCCGGCTGACGAGGTGACCCACGGGGCTGATGTGGACGAGTCCCGTGTGAGAACCGGGCCGCGCCACGCGGCACCCAAGAAGCCGCTGTTCACCAGGCTCCACATGCCGGCCGGCAAGGCCATAGCCCTGGCGGCGATGCCCACCGCGGTCCTGATGGGGATGGGGTTCACGCCGAAGCTCGCCCTCGCCGAGGACCAGCCGGCGTCCCGGAGCCTGACGGCCGACGAGTACAAGGAGTGCGTGGCGGCCCTGGAGGCCGCCGAGAACGGCGGGACGCCCGAGGCCACGCCGTCGCCCTCCGCCTCGGCGGGCGAGAGCGAGGGCCCGTCCGACGGCGGGGCCGAGCCGAGCCCGTCGGCGACGTCCGGCTCCGGCGGGACGGGTTCGGGTGACTCGGGTTCGAGCGAGGGCGACTCCGGTTCGGGTGACGGTTCTTCGGCGGATTCAGGTTCCGCCGACGACGCCGAGCCCACGCCGTCCGCCTCCGCCTCCGCCGAGGCCCCGGCGACCAAGGAGCCGCAGAGCGGACCCGTCCCGTCACCGTCCGAGACGTCCCAGGGTGTGCTGGAGACCATCGGTGACACCGTCACCGGTGTCGTGGGCGGTGTCGTCGACGGCATCACCGGCGGCGGCGCCGAGGAGAGCCCGAGCCCCACGCCGCCCCCGTCCGCGTCGGCGAGCCCGAGTCCGAGCCCGAGCGCGGGCGCGGACCAGGGCGACGGCCCCGCGAGCGGCGACAGCGGCGGCAAGGACCCGGTCGAGGAGACCACCGGGAACGTCACCGACGCGGTGGAGGTCCCCGCCGGGACCGCCGGCGAGGCGACGTCCGGGGCGGTCCCGGAGCCGACCGGGACCGACGGGGCCACGACCACCCCGTCGCCCTCGGCGAGCCCCACGACGGACGTGGACGACTGCCCGGTGGCCACGGACGCGGAGGGCGGGGTCGACAATCCGGTCCCGCTGCCCGACGACCCGTGGTACCTGGACGCCAGCTCGCTGACGCTGAAGGGCGCCTCCTACGAGGGCATCGTCGAGGTGCGGACCGCCAACGGCACGGTCAAGAAGGTGCTGAAGTACGTCATATCCGACGGCACCGACATCGGTGATCTGCACCAGACGGTGAAGGACAAGCAGTCGGGCAAGACCTACCACGTGCAGGCCGCCAGGGGGTCGACGTCGACGATCCGCGACGGTGACACGGTGATGTACACGGAGAGCATCTCGGGCAATCTGCTCGGGCTGATCCCGGTCACCTTCGACCCGGAGCACCCGCCGCCGCTGGACATCCCGCTGATCTACTTCACGAAGGTGAAGGTGGTGCAGGCCGGCCAGTTCGGCGGCACCCTGACCGTTCCCGGACTGCATCAGTACATCACCGACTGAGCGATCCCCACAGGCCCGTTCGGGAGCCGCACAGCGCCGAGGGCGCCCCCCTGTCACAGGAGGGCGCCCTCGGTGTCGTACCGGCAGGCGGGGTCAGCCGCGGCCGCCCTCGCCCAGGTGGTGCACCCGGACCATGTTGGTGGTGCCGGGGACGCCGGGGGGCGAGCCGGCGGTGATGACCATGATGTCGCCCGGGCTGAAGCGGTTGAGCTTGATGACCTCCTGGTCCACCAGGTCGACCATCTCGTCGGTGCTGTTCACGAACGGCACGACGTAGGAGTCCACGCCCCAGCTGAGCGCCAGCTGGTTGCGGGTGGACTCGTCGGTGGTGAAGGCCAGGATCGGCTGGGCCGCGCGGTAGCGCGACAGACGGCGGGCGGTGTCGCCGGACTTGGTGAACGCCACCAGGCCCTTGCCGCCGAGGAAGTCGGCGATCTCGCAGGCGGCGCGGGCCACCGAACCGCCCTGGGTGCGCGGCTTCTTGCCCGGGACCAGCGGCTGGAGACCCTTGGAGAGCAACTCCTCCTCGGCCGCCTGGACGATCTTCGACATCGTCTTGACGGTCTCGATCGGGTACGCGCCCACGCTGGACTCGGCGGAGAGCATGACCGCGTCGGCGCCGTCCAGGATCGCGTTGGCCACGTCGGAGGCCTCGGCGCGGGTCGGGCGGGAGTTGGTGATCATCGACTCCATCATCTGGGTCGCCACGATCACCGGCTTGGCGTTGCGGCGGCACAGCTCGATGAGCCGCTTCTGCACCATGGGGACCTTTTCGAGGGGGTACTCGACGGCCAGGTCGCCGCGGGCGACCATCACACCGTCGAACGCCATGACGACGTCCTCCATGTTGTCCACCGCCTGCGGCTTCTCCACCTTGGCGATGACGGGGACGCGGCGGCCCTCCTCGTCCATGATCCGGTGGACGTCGGCGACGTCCTTGGCGTCCCGGACGAAGGACAGGGCGACCAGGTCACAGCCCATGCGCAGCGCGAACCGCAGGTCCTCGACGTCCTTCTCGGACAGCGCGGGCACGTTGACGGCCGCGCCGGGCAGGTTGATGCCCTTGTGGTCGGAGATGACGCCGCCCTCGATGACGATCGTCTTCACCCGGGAGCCGTCGACCTCGGTGACCTTCAGCTCGACGTTGCCGTCGTTGATCAGGACCTGATCGCCCTTGGCCACGTCACCGGGCAGACCCTTGTAGGTCGTGCCGCAGATCGTCCTGTCGCCCGGGACGTCCTCGGTGGTGATGGTGAACTCGTCCCCGCGCACCAGCTCGACCGGGCCCTCGGCGAAGGTCGCGAGCCGGATCTTCGGGCCCTGGAGGTCGGCGAGCACACCGATGGCCCGGCCGGTCTCCTTGGCCGCGGCCCGGACGCGGTCGTACCGCCCCTGGTGCTCGGCGTGGGTGCCGTGGCTGAAGTTGAAGCGGGCCACGTTCATGCCGGCTTCGATCAGCGCGACCAGTTGCTCATGGGAGTCGACCGCGGGGCCGAGAGTACAGACGATTTTCGAACGGCGCATGGGGCGATCCTATCGGTTTGTTTCGCTGCGGAATATTCCGGCTGGCGGAAAATACAAAAGGGCGGGATGCCGCTCAGGTGAGATTCGATGAGCCATTTACCAGCGCGTACGTCTGCGTGGCAATCTCCAGTTCCTCGTCGGTCGGGACCACGGCCACCGCGACCCGTGCGTACTCCGGGGAGATCAGCCGCGGTGCGCCGCCGCGTACGGCGTTCAGCTCCGCGTCGACCGCCAGGCCCAGCTCCTCCAGGCCCGCCAGGGCCGCCTCCCGCACGGGGGCCGCGTTCTCGCCGACCCCGGCGGTGAAGGCGACCGCGTCCACCCTGCCGAGCACGGCGTAATAGGCGCCGATGTACTTCTTCAAGCGGTGAATGTAGATGTCGAAGGCGAGTTGCGCCTGTTCGTCGCCCTCGTCGACACGGCGGCGGATCTCCCGCATGTCGTTGTCTCCGCACAGACCGATCAGACCGCTCTTCTTGTTGAGAAGAGTGTCGATCTCGTCGGCGGACATTCCGCCGACACGCATCAAATGGAAGATGACGGCCGGATCCATGTCGCCGGAGCGGGTACCCATCACCAGCCCCTCCAAAGGCGTCAGCCCCATGGAGGTGTCCACGCACCGCCCGCCCCGCACTGCCGAGGCGGACGCCCCGTTGCCCAGGTGCAGCACGATGACGTTCACCTCCTCCGGCGCCTTGCCCAGCAGCTTCGCGGTCGCCCGGGAGACATAGGCGTGCGAGGTGCCGTGGAAGCCGTAGCGGCGGATGCGGTGCTGGTCGGCGGTTGCCACGTCGATCGCGTAGCGGGCGGCCGACTCCGGCATCGTCGTGTGGAAAGCGGTGTCGAACACGGCGACCTGCGGCAGATCGGGGCGCAGCGCCATCGCCGTGCGGATGCCGGTCAGGTTGGCCGGGTTGTGCAGCGGGGCGACCGGGATCAGCCGTTCGATCTCGGCGAGCACGGTGTCGTCGATGACGGTCGGCTCGGTGAAGTGCTTGCCGCCGTGCACCACCCGGTGGCCTATCGCGGCCAGCTCCGGCGAGTCCAGGCCGAGGCCGTCCTTGGCCAGCTCGGCGGAGACGGCCTTCAGCGCGGCGTCGTGGTCGGCGATCGCGCCCGTCCACTCCCGGCTCTCGCCGCCGGCGTGCAGCGGGGTGTGCTTGAGGCGGGACGTCTCCTCGCCGATGCGCTCGACGAGGCCCGCCGCCAGCCGGCTGCTGTCGCGCATGTCGAGCAGCTGGTACTTCACCGACGACGAACCGGAGTTGAGGACGAGGACACGGGTGGAGCTCACTGGTCGGAAGCCTTCTCGATCGGGGACTGGGCCTGGATCGCCGTGATGGCGACGGTGTTGACGATGTCCTGGACGAGCGCGCCCCGGGACAGGTCGTTGACGGGCTTGCGCAGGCCCTGGAGCACGGGGCCGACGGCGATCGCGCCGGCCGAGCGCTGCACGGCCTTGTAGGTGTTGTTGCCCGTGTTGAGGTCCGGGAAGATCAGCACCGTCGCCTGCCCGGCGACCTCGGATCCGGGCAGCTTGGTCGCGGCGACCGTCGGCTCCACGGCGGCGTCGTACTGGATGGGCCCCTCGATCTTCAGATCGGGGCGCCGCGAGCGCACCAGCTCGGTGGCCTCGCGCACCTTGTCGACGTCGGCGCCGGAGCCGGACGTACCGGTGGAGTAGGACAGCATCGCGATCCGCGGCTGCACCCCGAACCGGGCGGCGGTGGTCGCCGACTGGACGGCGATGTCGGCCAGCTGCTCGGCGTCCGGGTCGGGGTTGACCGCGCAGTCGCCGTAGACGAGCACCTTGTCGGCCAGGCACATGAAGAAGACCGAGGAGACGATGGACGCCTCCGGCTTGGTCTTGATGATCTCGAAGGCCGGCCGGATGGTCGCGGCGGTGGAGTGCACCGACCCCGACACCATGCCGTCGGCCAGGCCCTCCTGGACCATCAGCGTGCCGAAGTAGTTGACGTCGGAGACCACGTCGTACGCCAGCTCCACCGTCACGCCCTTGTGGGCGCGCAGCGCGGCGTACTTCTCGGCGAACGCGTCGCGCAGCCCGGAGGTCGCCGGGTCGATCAGCTGGGTGTCGCCGAGGTCGATGCCGAGGTCGGCGGCCCTCTTGCGGATGCGGTCCTCGGGGCCGAGCAGCGTCAGGTCGCACACCCGGCGGCGCAACAGCACCTCGGCGGCGTGCAGCACCCGCTCCTCGGTGCCCTCCGGCAGGACCACCCGGCGCCGGTCGGAGCGGGCCTGCTCCAGCAGCTGGTGCTCGAACATCATGGGGGTGACGCGGTCGCTGCTCGGCGCGGAGACCCGCTTGCTCAGGTCGGCGGTGTCGGCGTACCGCTCGAACAGGCCGAGCGCGATCTCCGCCTTGCGCGGGGTGGCCGCGTTCAGCTTGCCCTCCAGGGAGAACAGCTGTTCGGCGGTGGGGAAGCTGTTGCCGGACACCGACAGCACCGGCGTACCGGGCGCGAGGCGCGCGGCGAGGGTGAGGACGTCGTCGCTCGGCACCTCGTCGAGGGTGAGCAGGACGCCCGCGATCGGCGGGGTGCCGGCGCTGTGCGCGGCCAGCGAGCCGACCACCAGATCGGCCCGGTCGCCGGGGGTGACCACCAGGCAGCCCGGGGTCAGGGCGCTCAGGAAGTTCGGCAGCATGGCACCGCCGAAGACGAAGTTCAGCGCGTCCCGGGCCAGCCCCGAGTCGTCGCCGAGCAGCACCTTGGCGCCCAGGGTGTGGGCGATCTGGGAGACGGTCGGCGCGGACAGGGCCGGCTCGTCGGGGAGCACGTAGCAGGGCACGGGCAGCCGGTCGGCCAGCCCCTCGGCCAGCTCGTCGCGGTCCTCGCGGGCCACCCGGTTGGCGACCATGGTGAGCACGTCGCAGCCCAGGGTGTCGTAGGCGCGGTAGGCGTTGACGGTCTCCGCGAGCACCGACTCGGCGTTCTGCTTGCGGCCGCCCACGACCGGGATCACGGACGCGCCGAACTCGTTGGCGAGCCGGGCGTTGAAGGACAGCTCGTCGGGCAGCTGGGTGCCGGCGTAGTCGGTGCCCAGGACGAGGACGACGTCGTAGTCCCGGGCCACCAGGTGGAAGCGGTCGACGAGGGCGGCGACCAGCTCGTCGGTGCCGCGCTCGGCCTGGAGCGCGGAGGCCTCGTGGTAGTCCATGCCGTAGACGGTCGCCGGGTCCTGCGACAGCCGGTAGCGGGCGCGCAGCAGCTCGAACAGACGGTCGGGCCCGTCGTGGACGAGGGGCCGGAAGACGCCCACCCGGTCGACCTGCCGGGTCAGGAGTTCCATGACCCCCAGCTCGACGACCTGGCGGCCGTCGCCGCGGTCGATACCGGTCACGTACACGCTGCGCGTCACGTGTGCTCTCCGTTTCATGTCGGGTGGTCGGGGGCTCGGCGACTCTGCCGGTATCGGGGGTGTCGGGGCTTCGCGTGGGGGCGTGCCCTTGGTGTGCCCCGGCCGCGCCCTGGGTCACTCCCGGGTCGCAAAAATCGCCCACCGAGGTGAGCGGAACCCTCTTGACAATACCTCTCCCGGTGGATAAGGCGCCCGTCAGGAACGGTGAGCGGCACCGAGGTGTGGGACGTGAAAGAATCGGTACTGGCTCACCGGTATCCACAGCGAGCAGGAGACACAGCACGATGCGTATCGGAGTCCTCACCGCAGGCGGCGACTGCCCCGGCCTGAACGCAGTGATCCGGTCGGTCGTGCACCGAGCGGTCGACAACTACGGTGACGAGGTCATCGGCTTCGAGGACGGATACGCGGGTCTCCTGGAGCGCCGTTACCGCGCCCTGGACCTGAACGCCGTCAGCGGCATCCTCGCCCGCGGCGGCACCATCCTCGGCTCCTCCCGCCTGGAGCGCGACCGGCTGCGCGAGGCCTGCTCGCGGGCCGGTGACATGGTCGAGGACTTCGGCATCGACGCGCTCATCCCGATCGGCGGCGAGGGCACGCTGACGGCGGCCCGCATGCTGTCCGACGCGGGCCTCCCGGTGGTCGGCGTCCCCAAGACGATCGACAACGACATCTCGTCCACGGACCGGACGTTCGGTTTCGACACGGCGGTGGGCGTCGCGACGGAGGCGATGGACCGCCTCAAGACGACCGCCGAGTCCCACCAGCGCGTGATGGTCGTCGAGGTCATGGGCCGGCACGCCGGCTGGATCGCCCTGGAGTCCGGCATGGCCGCCGGCGCCCACGGCATCTGCCTGCCGGAGCGCCCCTTCGATCCGGCGGACCTCGCGAAGATGGTCGAGGAGCGCTTCGCCCGCGGCAAGAAGTTCGCCGTCGTCTGCGTCGCCGAGGGCGCCCACCCCGCCGACGGCACCATGGACTACGGCAAGGGCGCCATCGACCAGTACGGCCACGAGCGCTTCCAGGGCATCGGCACCGCCCTCGCCCACGAGCTGGAGCGCCGCCTCGGCAAGGAGGCCAAGCCGGTCATCCTCGGCCACATCCAGCGCGGCGGCGTCCCCACCGCGTACGACCGCGTCCTCGCCACCCGCTTCGGCTGGCACGCCGTCGAGGCCGCACACCGCGGCGAGTTCGGCAGGATGACCGCCCTGCGCGGCACCGACATCGTGATGGTGCCGCTGGCGGAGGCGGTCACCGAGCTGAAGACGGTCCCGAAGGACCGCATGGACGAGGCGGAGTCCGTCTTCTAGGTCCTCGGTGGCGGCCAGGAGACCCCCCTAGGACGTGTGCCGCTGCGCGGTCGCCCAGAAGTACTCCACGATCCGGTCCAGGAAATCCTGACCGGACGCGTCGGAGTCCCGGCCGCCACCGCCCCACGTCAGGGTGGCCGTCATGTGCCCCTGGTAGTCCTGGTGCAGTTCCTGGAGAGTGCTCTCCACGACGGACCGGTCCAGGGGCACGATCTTGCCCACCGGGCGCACATACGCCTGCCAGCGCGTCGTCACCGCAGCGCGCAGCTGGTCGGCCAGCTTCGTCTCCCGGCCGGTCACGGTGACGAACGCGGGCAGATCCAGGCCGAGCAGGTCGACGAGGGCCGCGGACTGCCGGTCGGTGCCGCGCCACTCGTCGTGCTCCTCCATGCGCAGATACGCGAGCAGTTCCAGACCGACCGCCCGGGCCACGTCCTCCGGGGCCAGCCCGCGGGCGATGCGGTGCTCCTTCAGGGTTCGCGGGCTGCCGATCAGCTCCCCCGGGGAGCACCACAGCACCCCCGCGAGCGCGGTCAGCTCCGGGCTGCTGGGGCTGGCCACCCCGCGCTCCCAGGCGATCACGAGATCCGGGGTCACGTACGGCAGCCCGTACGAGGCCCGCATGCCGTAGGCGACATGTTCGGGCCCCATCCCGAGGGCGGCCCGCAGCCGACGGGCGGCGAGGGCGTTGAAGGGCGGGGCGGGCTGGTTCGGTTGAGCTGAGGGTCGGCGCACGGTGCACCAACGTACGGGTGTGCGGGCTGAGTGACTACGGTCCGTTCGGCCACAATTACGGATCGTAGGAACGTACGGTTTTGGCCGTGGCCGACTTGTTACTGGTCGGTCAGTCCTTGACGGCTCGTCGTCATCCGTCTGCGGCTTCACGCGCCACGCCGGGGTAGGTGCTCGCAGCACCTACCGCTGCTTGCCGATGACGGGTCCGTAGAAGGTGCCGTTCCGGAAGTCGATGTGGTCGCCCGCGGGATGGGGATCCTCCTCGGAGGACTTGGGGGAGCGCGGGCGCGGCCGGGGCGGCGGTTCGCAGCCGGCGGAGCCCGCGCGTGGCCGGTGCTTGCGCAGCACCGTCATCGCCACCGACGCCGCCTGCGCGGCGGCCCGTTCCCGTGACGCACTCGCGTCGGCGCGGTCGCGGATGCCCCGGATCACCAGCGTGTCCAGCTGTCCGCCGAGGTGCGCCGCGTGCGCCGCGCCCGAGCCCTCCATCTCGATCGCGGCGGCGTCGTTGTAGTGCTCGCGCAGATGCTTGGCGATCTCCGACTCGGCGTCGGCGAGGACGACGTCCCCGGAGGCGATGGGCTTGAAGTGGGCCCGTACGCCGGGCATGTCCCGCACCGCCGAACGGGCCGCCTGGACCAGCGCGTTGGAGCCCGGCCAGGACTCCGGGCGGGCGAGGAAGCCGTCGGAGGCCCACTGGCCGCCGTGGATGCCGTACACCTTGGTGCCCACGACCACGTCACCGGGCGCGATGTCGTCCGCGAGGCCGGCCGCGACGCCGACGAACAGCACCGCCTCCGGCCGCAGCCACTCGATGAGCCGGGTCGTGAGGGCGGCGGCGGTCCTCGTGCCCTCGCCGAGCTCGGCCAGGGCGACGTACCAGTCCGTGCCCTGGAGGCGCCCCCGCTCGACTCTGGTTCCGTCACGGTGGACGAGTTCCTCACGGTCCTCGATGTGCGCGCGCACGGCGGTGTACTCCGGCGCGAGCGCGGTGAGGACGACCACGGTGGGAACGGGGGGAGGTGTCTCCGGCACCCCCCTAAAGTACTGCCAAGTGCGCTGGACGGGCGGGCCCGTGGGCCCCGGGGGAGAAGGGCGGCGGCGTGGCATGAGCGCCGATCACGCCGACTTCCGCGGCGGCAGGTTCTACGGACCGGTCACCGGGGTGGCCCAGGCGCCCGCGCCCACCGCGCTGGGCTCCCTGACCGTCAAGGCCGCCGGCTTCACCGGGCGGGACCCGGAACTGTCCCGTCTGCTGGAGGCCCTCACCCGCGCCCGCGGCCTGTGCCGGGCCGGCCCCCGCCGGGGCCCGCCTCGGCGAGGCGACGGCGTGGAACAACCTCGCCGAACAGAGGCTCGTGCCGGAGCGGCCATCATCACCGGATGGGGCCTCGCACCCACCGATAGACCAACTCCGGCCTCCCCACCTGCCCATACAGCGGGCTCCGTACCGCCCGCCCCGCATCCACCAGATGTTCCAGATACCGCCGGGCCGTGATCCGCGAGATGCCCACCGCCTCGGCGACCCCCGCCGCAGTGAGCCCTTCCTCCGCCTCGCGCAGCGCGGCCGTCACCCGCTCCAGCGTCGGCGCGCTCAGCCCCTTCGGCAGCGCGGCGGGCCCCGGTGCCCGCAGCGCCGCGAGCGCCCGGTCGACCTCGTCCTGGCCGCTGGCCTCCCCGGCCGCGCCCCGGAACTCCGCGTACCGCACCAGCCGGTCCCGCAGGGTCGCGAAGGTGAAGGGCTTGAGGACGTACTGGACGACACCCAGCGAGACGCCCTCCCGGACCACCGTCAGATCCCGCGCCGACGTCACGGCGATCACATCCGCGTGATGGCCGGCCGCGCGCAGCGAGCGGGCCAGCTGCAGGCCGTGCACATCCGGCAGGTGCAGGTCCAGGAGCAGCAGATCCACCGGCGTCCGCTCCAGCGCCCGCCGCGCCTCCGCACCGGTGTGGGCCGTACCGACGGCGACGAAGCCCGGGACCCGGCCGACGTACATCACGTGCGCGTCGGCGGCGACGGGGTCGTCCTCCACGATCAGGACGCGGATCGGTTCCCCGGACGTCATGACGTACCCCCAGCCCACGTCACCGTGCGCAGCGGCAGCCGTACCTCGAACCGGGCGCCGCCCCCGGCGGCCTCCGCCACCGTCAGGGCCCCGCCGTGCCGGTGCACGGCCTGGCGGACCAGGGCCAGGCCCAGCCCCCGGCCACCGGGTCCGGGCGCCGGCTTCGTCGAGTAGCCGCGCTGGAAGACCAGTTCGGCCTGGCCCGGGTCGACGCCCGAGCCGGTGTCCGACACCCGCAGCACCAGCTCGCCGTCCTGCGTGTACGCCGCGACCGTGACCCGAGCCCGCACGCTGCCCTGGGCCGCGTCCACCGCGTTGTCGATCAGGTTGCCGAGGATGGTGACCAGGTCGCGGGACGGCAGGTCCTCGGGCAGGAGTCCGTCGTCGAGGCGGCTGTCCTGCGACACCTCCAGCTCTACGCCCCGCTCGTTGGCCTGGGCCGTCTTCCCCAGCAGCAGCGCGGCCAGGACGGGCTCGCTCACCGCCGCCACCACCTGGTCGGTCAGCGCCTGGGCGAGTTCCAGCTCGGCCGTGGCGAACTCCACCGCCTCCTCCGACCGCCCCAGCTCGATCAGGGAGACGACGGTGTGCAGCCGGTTGGCGGCCTCGTGCGCCTGCGAACGCAGGGCCTGGGTGAAGCCGCGCTCGGAGTCCAGCTCGCCCATGAGGGACTGGAGCTCCGTCACGTCACGCAGCGTGACCACCGTGCCGCGGTGCTCCCCGCCGGAGACCGGCGAGGTGTTCACCACCAGGACCCGGTCGTTCGTCAGGTGCACCTCGTCCACGCGCGGCTCGGACGCCAGCAGCGCCCCGGTCAGCGGCGCTGGCAGCCCCAGGTCCGCCACCGACCGGCCGACCACCTCCCCGAAGACGCCCAGCAGCTCCCGCCCCCCGTCGTTGATCAGCGCCACCCTGAACTGCCCGTCGAGCATCAGCAGGCCCTCGCGTACGGCGTGCAGCGCGGCCTGGTGGTAGTCGTGCATCCGGCTCAGCTCGGCCGCGTTCATGCCGTGGGTGTGGCGGCGGAGGCGGGCGTTGACGACGTACGTGCCGACCGCGCCCAGCGCCAGCGCGCCCGCCGCGACGCCGAGCAGCGCGGTCAGCTGGCCCCGGACCCGCTCGCTGATCGCCTCGACCCGGATACCGGCGCTGACCAGGCCGACGATCCGACCGTCCCCGTTCCCGTCCCCGTTCCCGATCCCGTCCTCGACGGGGGTGACCGCGCGGACGGACGGGCCGAGGGTGCCGGTGTAGGTCTCGGTGAAGGTCTCGCCCTTCAGGGCGCGCTCGGTGTGGCCGAGGAAGCGCTGCCCTATCTCGTTCTCGTTCGGGTGGGTCCAGCGGATGCCCCGCGGGTCCATGATCGTGACGAAGTCGACCCCGGTGTCGCGCATGACCCGCAGCGCGTACGGCTGGAGCGCAGCCGTCGGGTCGGGGGTGCGGATCGCGTCCCGCACGGACGGGGAGTCGGCGACCGCGCGGGCCACCGCCGCGGCTTGGCGGCCCGCCGCCTCCTCGGCCTGCCGGCGGTCGCTGACGTAGGTGAAGAGCGCGTACCCGGCGACGACCACCGCGATCAGCACGGCCTGCATGGCGAAGAGCTGGCCGGCCAGGCTGCGGGGGCGGGGCAGGGACGGGATGCGCATGCGCTCAGTCTGCCTCTCCGTCGAAGCGTGAACTAAATGAACGGAAGGGTGACCGCCCTCACAGAGCGGGAGATAGTCACGGCATTCCCGGAGACTCCCCGGATCCGTTCCGGAGATTCCCCGCATCTTCCCCCGGACGTGAGCCGCACGCCGGTGATGCCGACGACGTCGTCAAGGAGGGCAGCCGTGACCAGCACACCCGATACGGCACCTGCCGCAACCCCCGCGCCTTCCGCGAAGCGGGACCGCACCCACTATCTCTACATCGCGGTGATCATCGCGGTGGCCCTCGGAATCACCGTGGGTCTGGCCGCTCCGGACTTCGCGGTCGAGTTGAAGCCCATCGGTACCGGCTTTGTGAATCTCATCAAGATGATGATCTCGCCGATCATCTTCTGCACGATCGTGCTCGGTATCGGGTCGGTGCGGAAGGCCGCGAAGGTAGGTGCCGTCGGCGGTATCGCCCTGGTCTACTTCCTCGCGATGTCGCTCGTCGCGCTGGCCATCGGCCTGGTCGTCGGCAACATTCTGGAGCCCGGCACCGGGCTCGCCGTCACCGACGCAGTGAAGGACGCCGGACACGCCCAGATCGACGGCGAGGCCAAGGACACCACCGAGTTCCTGCTCGGCATCATCCCCGCCACGATCGTCTCCGCCTTCACCCAGGGCGAGGTGCTGCAGACCCTGCTCGTCGCGCTGCTCGCCGGCTTCGCCCTCCAGGCCATGGGACCGGCCGGGGCGCCGATCCTGCGCGGGGTCGAGCACATCCAGCGGCTGGTGTTCCGCATCCTCGCGATGGTGATGTGGGCCGCGCCGATCGGCGCCTTCGGCGCCATCGCCGCCGTGACCGGCTCGGCGGGCCTGGACGCGCTCAAGAGCCTCGCCGTGCTGATGCTCGGCTTCTACGTGACCTGCTTCCTCTTCGTCTTCCTGGTGCTCGGCGCGCTGCTGCGGATCGTCGCCGGGCTGAACATCCTCACCTTCTTCAAGTACCTGGGCCGTGAGTTCCTGCTGATCCTGTCCACCTCCTCCTCCGAGTCCGCGCTGCCGCGGCTCATCGCGAAGATGGAGCACCTGGGAGTCAGCAAGCCGGTGGTCGGCATCACCGTCCCGACCGGCTACTCCTTCAACCTCGACGGCACCATGATCTACATGACCATGGCGTCGCTGTTCATCGCCGACGCCATGGGCACGCCGATGTCGGTCGGCGAGCAGATCCCGCTGCTGCTGTTCCTGCTGGTCGCCTCCAAGGGCGCGGCGGGCGTCACCGGGGCGGGTCTCGCCACCCTCGCGGGCGGTCTCCAGTCGCACAAGCCGGCCCTGGTGGACGGCATCGGGCTGATCGTCGGCATCGACCGGTTCATGAGTGAGGCGCGGGCGCTGACGAACTTCGCGGGCAATGCCGTAGCCACCGTGCTGATCGGGACGTGGACGAAGGAGATCGACAAGGAGCGGGTCGCGGAGGTGCTGGCCGGGCGGGCGCCGTTCGACGAGAAGACCCTGCTGGACGATCACGGTTCCGCCCCCGCCGAGGTGGAGGTTGCCGAGCAGCGGGTGGAGCTGGCCAAGGTGTAGGCGGTTCCCCGTGCCGCTTCGGGCGCTTCCCTTCACCTCGGCGTCAAGGCCTACCGTCCTTGGCATGCGAATCGGCGAGCCGGCCGCGCGGGCCGGGACCACGACGCGGACGCTGCGGTACTACGAGACGCGGGGGCTGCTGCCCGCGCGCCGGGACGGCAACGGGCACCCCGGACGTACGACGAGTCCGATCTGACGTTGCTCCGGCAGATCAGGACCTTGCGGGACTTCGGGTTCGACCTGGAGGAGACGCGGCCGGACTTCGCGACGGAGGTGATCGGGGCTGAGCTGCCGGTGCTGGTGGAGTTCACCGCCGACTGGTGCCCGCCGTGCCGGCAGATGGGGCCGGTGCTCAGCGCGGTGGCCGTGGAGGAGGGCGAGCGGCTGAAGGTGGTGCAGCTGGACGTGGACACCAGCCCCGACACCACCAACGCGTACAAGGTGCTGTCCATGCCGACCTTCATGGTCTTCCGGGACGGCGAGCCGGTGAAGTCGATCGTGGGGGCGCGGCCGAAGCGCCGGCTGCTGGAGGAGATCTCCGACGTCCTCTGAGCGACGCGCTCCGAGCGGCACCCGCGCCCCGCGCGCCACTTAACGAGAAATCCCCCGGGCAATTGCGTCCGGGGGATTTCTTTGCGTATATTCAGTGGTTCGCGACTTCGGAATAAATAAGCCGCGGAGAAGTTCAGTGAGCAGAGTATATCCGGGCGGGAGCGGAATTGTCAAACTCCGAATTTCCAGACGATGAAATGCGTCAGGAGCAGGAATTCATCGACGAGCTCTACGCACGCGTCGACATCCTGCGCGGCGAGACCGAGACCTCCGTGACGGACGCGCTCTCCCAGGGCGACAAGCCGATGCAGGCCCGGCTGGAGCGGGACATCCTGGTCGCCGAGCGGTCCGGGCGGCTCGCCGCGCTGAACGCGGTGGACGGCTCGCTCTGCTTCGGCCGGATCGACCTCACCTCGGGGGTGCGCCACCACATCGGGCGGATCGGGCTCCGCGCCGACGACGCCGAGCGCACGCCGATCCTCATCGACTGGCGCGCGGACGTCGCCCGGCCCTTCTACCTGGCCACCGGCCACACCCCGATGGGCCTGCGCCGCCGCCGGCACATCTCCACCGACGGCCGCACGGTCACCGCGCTGCACGACGAGATCCTCGACCTGGGGGACCGGGAACGGACCGGCCACGAGGACCCCAGCGGCGACGCCGTGCTGCTCGCCGCGCTGAACTCCGCGCGCACCGGCCGGATGAACGACATCGTGCAGACCATCCAGGCCGAGCAGGACGAGATCATCCGGGCCCCGCACCACGGGGTGCTGGTGGTGGAGGGCGGCCCGGGCACCGGCAAGACGGCCGTCGCGCTGCACCGCGCCGCCTATCTGCTCTACGAGCACCGCGAGCTGCTCGCCAAGCGGGCCGTGCTGATCGTCGGCCCCAACCCGGCCTTCCTCGGGTACATCGGCGAAGTGCTGCCGTCCCTCGGTGAGACCGGCGTGCTGCTGGCGACCGTGGGCGAGCTGTACCCGGGGGTGAGGGCCACCGCCACGGACACTCCGGAGGCCGCCGCGGTCAAGGGCCGGGCCGGGATGGCCGACGTGCTCGCCGCCGTCGTACGCGACCGGCAGGCGCTGCCCGACCCGGTGATCGCGATCGAGCACGACCGGGAGGTCCTGATGCTCGACGACGGCCTGGTCAACGTGGCCCGGGAGCGGACCCGGGCCGCCAAGCTGCCGCACAACGCGGCCCGCGAGCACTTCGAGGGGCACATCCTCAACACGCTCACCGAGCTGTACGCCGAGCGCATCGGCACCGACCCCTACGACGGCTCCAGCCTGCTGGACCCCGCCGACATCACCCAGATCCGCGACGACCTCGCCGAGAACCCCGAGGTGTGGTCCGCGATCGACCGGCTGTGGCCGGTGCTCACCCCGCAGCGGCTGGTCGCCGACTTCCTCGCCGACCCGGAGGGGTACCTCTCCGACGAGGACGCCGCCGCCGTCCGCCGCCCGGTGACCCGTGCCTGGACGGTCGCCGACGTGCCCCTGCTGGACGAGGCCGCCGAACTCCTCGGCGAGGACGACCGGGCCGCCCGGGTGCGCGCCGAGCGGGAGCGGGAGACGCAGATCGCCTACGCGCAGGGCGTGCTGGACGTGTCGTTCGCGTCCCGGACGTACGAGTTCGAGGACAAGGAGGAGGACGACCCGGAGGCCTCCGAGGTGTTGTCCGCGCACGACATCATCGACGCCGAGCGGTTCGCCGAGCGGCACGAGGAGGAGGACCACCGCAGCGCCGCCGAGCGCGCGGCGGCCGACCGCACCTGGGCGTTCGGGCACATCATCGTCGACGAGGCGCAGGAGCTGTCGCCGATGGCGTGGCGGCTGCTCATGCGGCGCAGCCCGACCCGCTCGATGACGCTGGTCGGCGACCCGGCGCAGACCGCGGAGGCGGCCGGGGTCGGCTCCTGGGAGAAGATCCTCCAGCCGTACGTCGAGGACCGCTGGGAGCACACCCGGCTCGGCGTCAACTACCGCACCCCCGCCGAGATCATGGACCTCGCGGCGGCCGTCGTACGCGCCGAGCATCCGGACTTCGAACCGCCCAGCTCGGTCCGCTCGACGGGCGTACGGCCCTGGGTGCGGGCCACCGACGACCTGCCCGGCGCGGTCGAGAAGGCCGTCGCCGAACTCACCCCGGCCGAAGGCCGGCTCGCGGTCATCGCCCCGCGCGAGCTGCACCGCCGGCTGGCGGCCCGCCTGGACGGGGTGACCGCGGGCGCCGAGCCCGACCTGACGCGGACCGTCGTCCTGCTCGATCCGCGCCAGGCCAAGGGCCTGGAGTTCGACTCCGTCCTGGTCGTCGAACCCGGCCGGTACGGCACCAGCGATCTCTACGTCGCCCTGACCCGCGCCACCCAGCGCCTCGGCGTGCTGCACACGGGCGCCCTGCCCGAGGGCATCAGGCGGGCCGCAGCCACACCGTAGCCAGCGGGGGCAGCGTCAGCCGGATGCTCGCGGGGCGGCCGTGCCAGCCCTGGGGCTCCGGCTTGACGGGGTGCGGATGGGTGACGTCGCTGCCGCCGTAGCGGGCGGCGTCGGTGTTGAGGACCTCGTGCCAGGCGGGGATGTCGTCGGGGACGCCGAGACGGTAGTCGTCCCGTACGACCGGCGAGAAGTTGCTGACCGCCAGCAGCGGGGCGCCCTCCGCGTCCAGGCGCAGGAACGCCAGGACGTTGTCGTCGGCGGCGTCCCCGACGATCCACTGGAAGCCGTCCGGGTGGACGTCCCGCTCCCACAGGGCCGGGGTGGCCCGGTAGACGGCGTTGAGGTCCCGGACCAGGTCGCGGACCCCGCGGTGGTCGGCCGCCGCGCCGTACCCGGGGTCGAGCAGCCACCAGTCCGGGCCGTGCGCCTCCGACCACTCGGCCCCCTGGGCGAACTCCTGCCCCATGAACAGCAGTTGCTTGCCTGGGTGGGCCCACATGAAGCCGAGGTAGGCGCGGTGGTTGGCGCGCTGCTGCCACCAGTCGCCCGGCATCTTCGACACCAGCGACCGCTTGCCGTGCACCACCTCGTCGTGGGAGATCGGCAGCACGTAGTTCTCGCTGTACGCGTACACCATCGAGAACGTCATGTCGTGGTGGTGGTACTTGCGGTGCACCGGCTCCTTGGACATGTACTGGAGCGAGTCGTGCATCCAGCCCATGTTCCACTTCAGCCCGAAGCCCAGTCCGCCGAAGCCGCTCGGGCCCTTGTGGTGCGTGGCGCGGGTGACGCCGTCCCAGGCGGTGGACTCCTCGGCGATGGTCACCACACCCGGCACCCGCCGGTAGACCGTCGCGTTCATCTCCTGGAGGAACGCCACCGCGTCCAGGTTCTCCCGGCCGCCGTGCTCGTTCGGCACCCACTGCCCCGGCTCGCGCGAGTAGTCCAGGTAGAGCATCGAGGCGACGGCGTCGACGCGCAGCCCGTCGATGTGGAACTCCTCGCACCAGTACACGGCGTTGGCGACCAGGAAGTTGCGCACCTCGCGCCGCCCGAGGTCGAACTCCAGCGTGCCCCAGTCCGGGTGGGCGGCCCGCCGCGGGTCCGCGTGCTCGTACAGCGGCCGTCCGTCGAACTCGGCCAGCGCCCAGTCGTCGCGCGGGAAGTGCGCCGGCACCCAGTCCATGAGGACCCCGATGCCCGCCTGGTGCAGCGCGTCCACCAGGAACTTGAAGTCGTCGGGGGTGCCGAGCCGGGCGGTGGGCGCGTAGAACCCGGTGACCTGGTAGCCCCACGAGCCGCTGAAGGGGTGCTCGGCGACGGGCATCAGCTCGACATGGGTGAAGCCCAGGTCCTTGACGTACGCGGGCAGCTGCCGGGCGAGCTGCCGGTACGTGAGGCCGGGCCGCCAGGACGGCAGGTGCACCTCGTACACCGAGAACGGCGCCTCGTGCGCGGGCCGCTCCGCGCGGCGGGCCAGCCACTCCGCGTCGCCCCACTCGTGGTGCGAGGCGTGGATGACCGACGACGTGTTCGGCGGGATCTCGGTGCGGCGGGCCATCGGGTCCGCGCGCAGGGTCCGCGAACCGTCCGGCCGGGTGATCTCGAACTTGTACAGCTCGCCCTCGCCGATCCCCGGCACGAACAGCTCCCACACCCCGCAGCCGCCCAGCGACCGCATCGGGTACCCGGCGCCGTCCCAGTAGTTGAAGGTGCCGGCCAGCCGCACACCCCGGGCATTCGGCGCCCACACCGTGAACCGGGTGCCCGTCACCCCCTGGTGGGTCATCGGCTCGGCCCCGAGCGCCCGCCACAGTTCCTCGTGCCGGCCTTCGCCGATCAGGTGCAGATCCAGTTCGCCGAGGGCGGGCAGGAAGCGGTACGCGTCCTCGGTCTCGACGACCGTCTCCTCGTACGCGACCAGCA
The DNA here is from genome assembly GCF_035645055.1 of Streptomyces sp. Taxonomy (GTDB): domain Bacteria; phylum Actinomycetota; class Actinomycetes; order Streptomycetales; family Streptomycetaceae; genus Streptomyces. The sequence goes on from NZ_DASQNH010000101.1 coordinate 69,663, forward strand.
GCCGGTACGCGTCGGGCACGTCCTGGAGCGGGAGCAGCGCGGAGAAGAAGCCCTGCCCGTCGTCGCGCAGCTCCGCCCGCAGTTCCCCGCAGAGGACGGTGACCGACCGGGCGTACGGCCGGTACGCCCGGAAGGCGACCCCGCCGGGCACCGTGTGCGCGCCGAGTACGGAGTGCGGGTCGTGATGCGTGCCGGACAGCAGCCGCTCGCGGTCGGCGGCGTCGAGGGCGACGGGAGCGACGGGCGGTGCGGTGGCCGCGGCGCCCTGCCGGGCGGGCGCCCGCTTGGCCGTGGCCTTCTTCGCGGGTGCCTTCCTGACCGCCGCCTTCGCCGTCGTCTTGGCGAGGGCCTTGGCCGTGCTCTTGGCCGTGCTCTTGGCCGGGGCCTTTGCCGGGGCCTTGGCAGGGCTCTTCTTGGCCACGGCCTTCTTCGTCACGGCCTTCTCCGCGGAGGCCTGCTTGGCCACGGCCTTCTTGGCCACGGCCTTCTTCGCCGCCGCGTTCTCGGCGACCGCCTTCTTCGCCACCGCCTTCTGTGCCGGAGTCTTCGCGGCCGTCTTCTTCGCGGCGGCCTTCTTCGCGGTCGCCTGGCGCGGGACGGTCTGTTTCGCCGCCGTCTCCTGCGCGGAGCGATCCTCGGCCGTCTGCTTCGGGTCCGAACCGCTGGACGGGGTGCGGGGAGTCACGGGCGGAGCCTCCTGGAAGGGGTCAGGGAAGGTCAGGTCGATGGGTTCGAGGCCAGGCGCCGTATCGCCGACATGGGTACCGGGAGCCAGTCGGGGCGATGCCGGGCCTCGTAGACCACTTCGTACACCGCTTTGTCGGTTTCGTACGCGCGCAACAGCACCGGGTCGTGGCGCGGGTCGCCCCCGCCGGCCTCCGCGTATCCGGAGCAGTACGCGGCCCGGCAGGTCTCCGCCCAGCCCGGCACGCCGGGTTGTACGGAGTGCGCGGCGTAGTCGAAGGAGCGCAGCATTCCGGCGACGTCCCGCAGGGTCGGCTGCGGCATCCGCCGCTCGGCCAGCGGTTTGGCCGGCTCGCCCTCGAAGTCGATCAGCGTCCACTGCCCGGCCGGTGAGCGCAGGCACTGTCCGAGGTGCAGATCACCGTGGACGCGCTGGGCGGTCCAGGTGCGGCCCTCCGCGCCGAGCTGGGCCACCGCCTCGAAGGCGGTGCGCAGGCTCGGCGCGTACGGCCGCAGCGCGGGCACCGCCTGGGCGGCGGCGTCGAGGCGTACGACCATGGCGTCGACCAGCGGCTGGAGCTGGGCCGGGCCGAGGGTGACGGTCGGCAGGGCGCGGGCCAGCGCGGTGTGCACCTCGGCGGTGGCCCGCCCGAGCGCCCGCGCCTCGGCGCCGAAGTCCTCGCCCTTGGCCAGCTCCCGCAGCGCCAGCTCCCAGCCGTCGGCCGCGCCCTGCACGAACGGCTGGAGCACGCCCAGCACGTACGGCTCGCCGCCCAGCTCGGCCCGGAGCCAGGCGGTCGGCGCGGGTACCCGGCGGCAGCCCTCGCGGGCCAGCGCGAGGGGCAGTTCCAGGTCCGGGTTGACGCCGGGCACGATCCGGCGGAGCAGCTTTAGGATGAACGTATCGCCATAGACGACGGACGAGTTGGACTGCTCGGCGGTCACCGCGCGGGCGACGAGGCCGGGCCGTATCTCCTGGGCGGGCTCGCGTTCGAAGCGCAGCCCGCCGATGCGGGCCTGGGTGCGCAGGGCCTCCAGGAGCAGGTCGGCGGGCCGCGGGTCGTACAGGGCCTCGTAGACGGTGTGTCCGGCGAGCGGGCCCTGGGTGACATGGCCGATCAGCGCGGGCGCCAGCCGGGGCGGCAGCGCCTCGCGCACGCCTATGAGCAGCTGGTAGCAGTCGCCGGGGGCCGGCGCGGCGCCCTGGACGGGGGCGAGCGGCTGATGGACCCGGACCAGCAGGTGGTACAGGCCCAGCCGGCCGCCGGGCGGCATCAGTTCGGTGGCCGCCACCAGCGACAACCCGGTGACCGGACGCCCCTTGCCGGCGAACCACCGCTGGCGTGGCAGCCACTCTCTGAGCAGGGGCTCCAGTGACGCGAGGAGGCCGGGGCCGGCCGTGCGGACGGGGCGGGTGACGGCTTCCGACATGGGCTGCGTCCTTTCCCCGGAAGTGGTTCGGGGGTTGCCCGGAGTATTCGGGGGGTTACGGCATGCGTGCCCCGGGCGGGGCGGTGGAAACCGCCCCGCCGCGGGTTCTAGGCGGCGTCCTTGCGGAGCCGGAACCAGTAGAAGCCGTGGCCTGCCAGGGTCAGCAGGTACGGCAGTTCCCCGATGGCGGGGAAGCGGACCCCGCCGATCAGCTCGACCGGGTGGCATCCGGTGAACTCGCGCAGGTCCAGCTCGGTCGGCTGCGGGAAGCGGGAGAAGTTGTGCACACACAGCACCAGGTCGTCGCCGTGCTCCCGCAGGAACGCCAGGACCGCCGGGTTGGAGGACTGGAGTTCGGTGTAGGAGCCGAGGCCGAAGGCGTGGTTCTGCTTGCGGATCTCGATCATCCGCCGGGTCCAGTGCAGCAGGGAGGACGGGGAGGCCATGGACGCCTCGACGTTCGTCACCTGGTAGCCGTAGACCGGGTCCATGATCGTGGGCAGGAACAGCCGTCCCGGGTCGCAGGTGGAGAAGCCCGCGTTGCGGTCGGGCGTCCACTGCATGGGGGTGCGGACG
>NZ_DASQNH010000102.1:0-36289 GCF_035645055.1 Streptomyces sp.
CGGCGGGCCGGGCCAGGGCGCCGGTGCCGCCGCGTCGGCCGGGGCGGGCTTCGGCCCGGCCTCCGGTTCCGCCGCCTCCGGCCCGGCCTTCGGGCCCGCCGCCTCCGGTGCCGCCGCTCGTGCGGGCGCCGGCCGGGACGAGGGCACCATGACCTTCCGCGCGGTCGGCCCGCGCGCGGCGGCTTCCGGTAAGGCCGGTTCCGGTACGGCGGCTTCCGGTACGGCGGCTTCCGGCGCGGCCCCGGCGAGCGCCGCCCAGGGCGCGCCGTCGGTCCCGGCGGCCTCCACCCCCTCGGCGCCTGCGGCCCAGACCCCTTCCGCCCAGACCCCTTCCGCCCAGGCCGCCTCGGCCCCTGCGGGCCCGCAGCAGCCCGCCGCCGGTGTCCCCCAGCACACGCCTCAGGTGCCCCAGCAGGCCGTCGCCGCCGCCCCGGTGACGACGGGTCCAGGCGGCGGTCAGTCGTCCTGGGCACAGCAGGTGCACCAGCTCGCCGGAGCCTCGGCGAGCGCCGCCGACGAGCAGCCGGTCGCCCCGTGGAAGCCGCCGGTCGAAGACGTGTTCCAGGCGGCCGCCCGGCGGCAGGCGTCGGCCCGGCCCGCGGGGCTCGGCAGGCGGCTGGCGGCCCGGCTGATCGACACGCTGGTCGTCGCGGGTGTCACCGCGGTCGCCGCCGTGCCCCTCGGCGGCAAGGCGCTGGACCACATCCAGGACAAGGTCGACCAGGCCAAGCTCTCCGGCCAGACGGTCACCGTGTGGCTGCTGGACGGCACGACGTCGACGTATCTCGGCATCATCCTGGCCGTCCTGCTGGTCTTCGGCGCGCTCTACGAGGCCCTGCCGACCGCCAAGTGGGGCCGCACGCTGGGCAAGAAGCTGCTCGGCCTGGAGGTGCGGGACATCGAGGCCCACGAGCCGCCGTCGTTCGGCGCCGCGCTGCGCCGCTGGCTGGTGTACAGCGTGTCCGGGCTGCTGTTCGTGGGAGTCGTCGGCGTGCTGTGGTGCCTGTGGGACAAGCCGTGGCGCCAGTGCTGGCACGACAAGGCCGCGCGGACGTTCGTGGCCGCCTGAGCGTCCGGCCGTACGCCGATCGAGCGTCCGCGGCACTCCGGCGTACCCCGCCCGTACCCCGGACAGCCGCCCGCCGGATGCGCCGCCGGGGCCTTCGCGATCCACTCGGGCCATGAGTACCGAACCGCCCCCCGGCTCCGGCGGAGAGCCCCCGGAAGACGATCGTTTCAGGAAGCAGCCCCCGCCCGGCGCGGGCTCCGGCTCGCCGTACGACACCCCACAGGGGGGTGGCACTCCGTACGGCGGCCCGCCGCCACCGCCGCACGGAGGCGGCCCCCACGAGGGTGGCGGCCCCTACGGGGGCGGCTACGGCGGCGGTTATCCCGAGGACCCGCTCGCCGGGATGCCCCCGCTCGCGGACAGCGGCAAGCGCACGCTGGCCCGGATCATCGACATGATCATGGTGGGTGCCGTGGTCGTCCTGCTGAGCTGGATCTTCCGGGTCGGCGAGTACCAGGTGACCGGTGAGGACATCGACACGGGGAAGTCCTTCGGGCAGGCCGCCATCGCCGCCGTGCTCTACATCGCGTACGACACCGCCCTGACGGCCAAGTCGGGTCAGACGCTCGGCAAGAAATGGCTCAATCTGCGCGTCGCCAATCTGGACAACGGCGCCACGCCCTCCGTGCAGACCGCACTGATGCGCGCCGCGGTCCTCTGGCTGCCGTTCGCCTTCTGCTGCGCCTGCGTGTGGACGGCGATCTCGGGCGGCTGGAGCTTCTTCGACAAGCCCTACAAGCAGGGCCTGCACGACAAGGCGGCCAAGACGGTGGTGGTCGCCACCGGCTGACCGGGTGGGGTGCCGTCAGTTGTCGGTGACCGAGCCCGCCGCCACTCGTTGCTGTGCGGCGGGCCGTGCCGCGGGAGAGGCCGGCGCGGGCCGCGGGGCCGTGCGCACGGGAACCCGCAGGGCCACCAGCAGCCCGAGGGCCAACGCGGCGACGGCGACGAGGGCGATCCCGGCGGGCGAACTCGTCTGCGACAGCAGCAGCAGGGCGAGTGTCGAGAGGATCACGGTGCAGGAACCGTAGGCGAGCTGTGCGGCGGTCGGACGAGGCATGGCAATTGTGTCCTCGGGAAGAGTGGGGGTCTCCCCCGTGCCTCTCGCCGTGGGGGAGGTGCGGACAGGCATATGTGTGCGGCAGTGTTCGTCAATCTATTCGCCTGCATGCCCGAGCGGAGCGAAGAGTAAGCGTGAGATGACCAACAGTGCCGGAGCACGGGGGGCGCATCGAGTCATGCCCTCCGCCAAGCGGACAGGGGGACGCGCCCGTTGAACGCTCGACGAATGTTCGCTGAGCGAAAGCGGAACACCGCATAGTGCACTTGTCCTGCTCAAGTCAAGACCTGTCTTTTCCGCTCAACCTCTAGTCCAATGTCGTCACTTGACTACACGCGTTGATCACGTGCGCGCGGGCATCCCAGACCAGGACCCCTTCCTTCCGCGCGCCCGGACGCGGGGGAGGATCTCAAGTGACCAGCAGACCCTGGACGTTCCGAGCGGCCGCGACCGCGGTCGCGCTCGCGGCGGCCACCGCCGGCTTCTCGACCGTGGCCCAGGCCGGCCCGGCCGATCCCGAGAAGCCCGCCGCCATCGACCGACAGGACCCGGCGTCCGTCAAGGCCCATGAGGAGCACGACCTCGAAGGTCCGTTCACCAAGACCCAGGAGGCCCAGCGCGAAGAGGCCCTGAAGCAGGTCATATCGGGCGAGGCCGAGATACAGAAGCGCGACGGCTCCCAGGTCGTCGAGCTGTCCAGCCGCAAGGGCGCCGGCAAGTACGTCGAGCTGGGCCGGGAGAAGACCGACAAGATCTTCACCATCCTGGTCGAGTTCGGCGACAGGACCGACCCCCGCTACGGCGGCACCCCCGGCCCGCTGCACAACCAGATCGCCGCGCCGGACCGCACCAAGGACAACAGCACCGCCTGGCAGGCGGACTACGACCGCGAGCACTACCAGAACCTCTACTTCGGCGACGGCGCCGACTCGATGAAGACCTACTACGAGAAGCAGTCCTCGGGCCGCTACTCCATCGAGGGCGAGGTCTCCGACTGGGTCAAGGTCCCCTACAACGAGGCCCGTTACGGCTCCAACAAGTGCGAGCCCGACAACTGCGCCTGGTACGCGGTGCAGGACGGCGTCACCGCCTGGGCCGAGCAGCAGAAGGCCGCCGGCAAGACCGACGCCGAGATCAAGGCCAAGCTCGCCGAGTACGACCAGTGGGACCGCTACGACTTCGACGCCGACGGCGACTTCAACGAGCGCGACGGCTACATCGACCACTTCCAGATCGTGCACGCCGGCGAGGACGAGTCGGCGGGCGGCGGTGCGCAGGGCGAGGACGCGATCTGGGCCCACCGCTGGTACGCGTTCGGCACCGACCACGGCGCCACCGGCCCCGACTTCAACAAGCTCGGCGGCACCCAGATCGGCTCCACCGGCATCTGGGTCGGCGACTACACCATCCAGCCGGAGAACGGCGGACTCGGCGTCTTCGCCCACGAGTACGGCCACGACCTCGGCCTGCCGGACCACTACGACACCCAGGGCGGCGAGAACTCCACCGGGTTCTGGACCCTGATGTCGTCCGGCTCCTGGCTCGGCCGGGGCCAGGGCACCATCGGTGACCTGCCCGGTGACATGACCGCCTGGGACAAGCTCCAGCTGGGCTGGCTCGACTACGACACGGCCAAGGCCGCCACCAGGTCGAAGCACAAGCTGGGCGTCGCCGAGTACAACACCAAGAACGCCCAGGCGCTCGTGGTCACCCTGCCGAGGAAGCAGGTCACCACCGAGATCGTCGCCCCGGCCGAGGGCGCCAGGCAGTGGTGGAGCGGCAGCGGCGACGACCTGCGCAACACCCTGACCCGCTCGGTCGACCTGACCGGCAGGAAGTCGGCGGCGCTGACCCTCGACGGCTGGTACGAGATCGAGAAGGACTACGACTACCTCTACACCGAGGTGTCCACCGACGGCGGCGCCACCTGGACCGCCCTGGACGGCACGGTGGGCGGTCAGCCGATCCCGCGGGACGGCAGCGGCAAGCCGGCCCTGACCGGCACCGTCGACGGCTACCAGAAGCTGGCGTACTCCCTGGACGCCTACGCCGGCAAGAAGTTCGACCTGCGCTTCCGCTACCAGAGCGACGGCGGCGTGGCGCTGAAGGGCTTCACGGCCGACGCCATCACCGTCACCGCCGACGGCACCGCGCTGTTCACGGACAACGCCGAGGGCGACGACGCCGGCTGGACGAAGAAGGGCTTCTCCCGCATCGGGGCGACCTTCACCGAGGAGTACGACCAGTTCTACATCGCCGAGAACCGGCAGTACGTGTCGTACGACAAGACCCTCAAGGTCGGCCCGTACAACTTCGGGTTCGCGAGCCGTCCGGACTGGGTGGAGCACTACCCGTACCAGAACGGCCTGTTGATCTGGAAGTGGGACACCTCGCAGAAGGACAACAACACCAGCGACCACCCGGGCGCCGGTCTGCTGCTCCCGGTGGACTCGCACCCGGCGCCGCTGAGGTTCGCCGACGGCACGCTGATGCGCAACCGCGTCCAGGCCTACGACTCGCCGTTCAGCCTGTACCGCACGGACGGCATCACGCTGCACAAGGCGGACGTCGCGACCCGCGTCCCGTCGTCGAGGGGCGTGCCGGTCTTCAACGACCACACGAACACCTACTACGACGCGGCCACCCCGACCGCCGGCGTCAAGATCACTGACACCAACACCAAGATCAAGATCGTCAAGGAGGCCTGGAACGGCTCCACGATCTCCGTCGAGGTCGGCCCCGCGGTGAAGTAGTCGGCATTTCCCCAGGTCAGAAGCGTATCGGCGGTAACCCCTTGGCGGGTTGCCGCCGATCGTGTTCAGATGCGTCCTATGGTTTTCTTATTGACACCGGCTGACACGGGGATGTGACCGCATGGCCGCAGGAGGTTTCTGCAAGCTGCCGAACGGCACAGTGGTGGTGGCACTGAACCTGCCCAGCCCCGCCGACCGGAGCCCCGGCAGTGTCCGGGTGCTCGTCCACGCCCAGAACCGGACGCGCGCCCTGACCAGGCTGCGCAACCTGGGACTGCGCGCGGTCTACCTGCGGGGCAACGCGGCCCCGCCGACCCCGGACGAGATCACCGCCGTGCTGCACCATCCCGACGGCCTGATATGGCGGACCGCCCCCGACAACGGTGTCGCGATCATGGAGCTGTGGCACCCCATCCGGACCCTGCTGCGCCGCACGACGGCACCGGCCCAGCCGACCTAGCCGGGGGTGCCGGAGACGACCGGCTTGCCGCTCAGTTCCACGCCCGCCTCCCGCATCTCCTCCAGCGCCCGCTCGACGCTCTCCTGGTTCACCCCGGCGGTGAGGTCGAGCAGGACCTGCGTACGGAAGCCCTCGCGCGCGGCGTCCACGGCGGTGGCCCGCACACAGTGGTCGGTGGCGATGCCGACCACGTCGACCTCGTCGATCTTGCGGGCCCGCAGCCACTCGGCGAGCGAGACGCCGTTCTCGTCGGTCCCCTCGAACCCGCTGTAGGCCGCCGAGTACGCCCCCTTGTCGAACACGGCGTCGATCGCCCCGGAGGCGACGGCGGGCGCGAAGTTCGGGTGGAAGCCGACACCCTCCGTGCCCGCCACGCAGTGCGCCGGCCAGGAGTGGACGAAGTCGGGTTCGTCCGCGAAGTGGCCGCCGGGCGCGATGTGGTGATCACGGGTGGCCACCACGTGCCGGTATCCGGCGGGGGCCTGCCCGATCAGCTCGGTGATCGCGGCGGCCACATCGGCACCTCCGGCCACCGGGAGGCTGCCCCCCTCGCAGAAGTCGTTCTGCACGTCTACGACGATCAAGGCGCGGCGCATGGTCGGTGTCCTTCGGCTATGGGTCTCGGAGGTCCGCAGGTGAACTTCCGAGCCTAGAGACTTCGGTTGCGGTGCGGGAGGGGGCATCGGGGGCGTACGGAGCAGCCTGGAGTCAGCTGCCCGCCTCGCCGTGCAGGTATTCCGTCGGAATGACGGGTTCCCCACGGGAGAGCTGGGTAGCGGACAGCGGCAGACCGGCACGTGCGGCGGCATGGCGCCGGCGCGGCGCGTCCAGCGGCTCCCGTGCGACCACGTGACCGCCCTTGACCAGCTGCACCAGCAGCTGCCGGTCGGCCAGCTCCCGCGGGACCGGCCCGGTGCCGATCACCTCGGCTTCGGCGACGCCCTCCTGGTCCAGCCGCCGGGCGGCCCACTTGCGGCCGCCGACGGACATCTTGCCGCCGCTGGACTTCTTCGCCACCGGCACCAGCGGCGCCGCCGGGTCGGCGGACTCGGCGCGGGCGACCAGCTTGTAGACCATGGAGGCCGTCGGGTAGCCGGACCCGGTGACCAGCTGGGTGCCGACGCCGTACGCGTCCACCGGGGCCGCCGCCAGCGAGGCGATGGCGTACTCGTCGAGGTCCGAGGTAACGATGATCTTCGTCTTCGTCGCACCCAGCTCGTCCAGCTGCTGCCGCACCCGGTGCGCGACCAGCAGCAGGTCGCCGGAGTCGATCCGCACCGCGCCCAGCTCGGGCCCGGCCACCTCCACCGCCGTGCGGACCGCCTCGGTGACGTCGTAGGTGTCCACCAGCAGGGTCGTGCCGCGGCCCATGGAGTCCACCTGGGCCCGGAAGGCGTCCCGCTCGCGGTCGTGCAGCAGGGTGAAGGCGTGCGCGGAGGTGCCGACGGTGGGGATGCCGTAGCGGAAGCCGGCCGCGAGGTCCGAGGTGGAGGCGAAGCCGCCGACGTAGGCGGCGCGGGCGGCGGCGACCGCGGACAGCTCGTGGGTGCGCCGGGCGCCCATCTCGATCAGCGGGCGGTCCCCGGCGGCCGAGGACATCCGGGAGGCCGCCGCGGCGATGGCCGAGTCGTGGTTGAGGATCGAGAGGATCACCGTCTCCAGCAGCACGCACTCGGCGAAGCTTCCCTCGACCCGCAGGATCGGCGAGCCCGGGAAGTACACCTCGCCCTCGGGATAGCCCCAGATGTCGCCGCTGAACCGGTACCCGGCGAGCCAGTCCAGGGTCTCCTCGCCGACGATGCCGCGCTCACGCAGAAAGCCGAGGACGCCCTCGTCGAAGCGGAAGTTCTCGACGGCGTCCAGCACCCGTCCGGTGCCCGCGACCACGCCGTACCGGCGCCCGTCGGGCAGCCGCCGGGTGAAGACCTCGAACACGCTCCGCCGCTCGGCGGTACCCGCCCGCAGGGCGGCCTGAAGCATCGTCAGCTCGTACTGGTCCGTGAAGAGCGCCGTCGAGGGAACATCCACCGGCAGCCCAAGGTCCGCTGTGTTCATGGCAACCGATGCTACTCCTATTTCGTCAGTGTGACGATTTCTGGTGCGCGTGGCAGCATGGTCATGTGACGTCAGCCGCTCCCCTCGAGATCGAACGCACCGAATCGGCGGAAGAGGTCTCCGTCGTTCCCGAGCCGGACGTCCCCTGGGTCACGATCGTCCACAACGACCCGGTCAACCTCATGAGCTATGTGACGTATGTCTTCCAGACGTACTTCGGCTACTCCAAGGACAAGGCCACCAAGCTCATGCTCGACGTCCACCACAAGGGCCGGGCGGTCGTCTCCAGCGGTTCCCGCGAGGAGATGGAACGCGACGTGCAGGCCATGCACGGCTACGGTCTGTGGGCCACCCTCCAGCAGGACCGCAAGTAGCCGGTCGGAAGCAGCGAATCCCTCCATGCCAGGAACCTTCGAACCGCTCCCCGGCGGCGGCGCCGCCGTCGCCCTCGACGACGTCGAGATCTCCATCATCCGCTCGCTGGCCGTCCAGCTGCTGGAACTCATCGGGCCCGGCCCCGCCGAGGACGCGTCCGGCGACCCGTTCGCCGAGCTGTTCGCCGAGGGCCCGACCGAGCCGCCCTCCGACCCGGTGCTGCGGCGCCTCTTCCCGGACGCCTACCGCGACCCGGAGGGCACCCCCGGCCCGGCGGAGGCCGAGGAGCAGAAGGCGCACTCCGCCGAGTTCCGCCGCTACACCGAGAACGACCTCAGGGCCGGCAAGCGGGAGAACGCCCTGGCGGTGATCCGCTCCCTGGACGCGCTGTCGTCCGCCGCTGACGGCGGGGCGGTGCTGGAGCTGTCGCCCGACCAGTCCCGGCAGTGGCTGGGCGCCCTCAACGATCTGCGGCTCGCCATCGGCTCCCGGCTGGAGATCACCGACGAGGACGACACCGATCTGCTCTACCGGCTGCCGGACGAGGACCCGCGCAAGCCGATGGTGATGGCGTATCTGTGGCTGGGCGGGCTCCAGGAGACGCTCGTCTCCACACTGCTGCCCTGATACGCCCCGGAGAGTGTTCGCTCAGCGGACGCTCAAATCCGGATAACGATCCTGTTACCACCGGCGCGCCGAATGCACCGCTTGAGTGCTCTCTGTCCGCTTCTCTTTGCGATGTGCGCCACACGCCGCACCGATGATCACTGTTGCGGCCGTGATAAATCTTCACGACCGCCCGGCGAACACCACCCATGTCCCGCCGGGTGCGCCACCGAGCCGACAACCGTCGGCCAGGCAGGAGCGGAAACGCTCAGCTCCATCAATCCGGGGGGATCGTGACCCGATCCGAGGCCGACGAGAGGCCCGGGTCGGTATGGAGAAAGGCGCACCAAAGACATGACCTCTGTGCAGGTCGACAAGGAGAACACCTCCGAAGAGGGGTACGAGCGGGGCCTCGGCAGCCGGCAGATCCAGATGATCGCCATCGGCGGAGCCATCGGCACCGGTCTCTTCCTCGGCGCGGGCAAGGGCATCTCCAAGGCCGGACCCAGCCTCATCCTGGCGTACGCCATCGCGGGCCTCGTCATCTTCTTCATCATGCGCGCGCTCGGCGAGCTGCTGATGTACCGCCCCGTCTCCGGCTCCTTCTCGGAGTACGCGCGCGAGTTCATCGGCCCCTTCATGGGCTTCGTGACGGGCTGGACGTACTGGCTGTTCTGGGTCGTCACCGGCATCACCGAGGTCACCGCCGCGGCCGCCTACATGACGTACTGGTGGGACATCCCGCAATGGGTGTCCGCCCTGGTCTTCACGATCATCCTGTACGGCGCGAACCTGATCTCCGTGAAGCTCTTCGGAGAGCTGGAGTTCTGGTTCTCCATGGTCAAGGTCACCGCGATCATCGGCATGATCCTGATCTGCGCCGGCATCCTCACGATCGGCTTCTCGGACGCCGGCGACACCGCCTCCGTGACCCACCTGTGGAGCCACGGCGGCTTCTTCCCGAACGGTGTCGGCGACTCTCTGATGACCCTCCAGATGGTCATGTTCGCCTTCCTCGCCGTCGAGCTGGTCGGTGTGACCGCGGGCGAGTCCAAGGACCCGAAGACCGTGCTGCCCAAGGCGATCAACACCGTGCCGTGGCGCATCGCCGTCTTCTACGTCGGCGCGCTGATCATGATCCTGTCGGTCGTGCCGTGGACCCACTTCCAGCCCGGCGTGAGCCCCTTCGTGGCCGCCTTCGAGAAGATGGGCCTGGCCGCGGGCGCGGGCATCGTCAACTTCGTCGTGCTCACCGCCGCCCTGTCGTCCTGCAACTCCGGCATGTACTCCACCGGCCGCATGCTGCGCGACCTGGCGCTGAACAACCAGGGCCCGAAGCTCTTCACCAGGCTGACCTCCAACGGCCTCCCGCTGATCGGCACCACGTTCTCCGCCGCGCTGATGATGGTCGGCGTGTGGATCAACTACCAGTGGCCCGGCAAGGCGTTCGACTACGTCGTCTCCTTCGCCACCATCTCCGGCATGTGGGCCTGGATCATGATCCTGGTCAGCCAGATCCGCTACCGGGCCAAGGCCGACCGCGGCGAGCTGCCCCGCTCGGAGTTCCGCGCCCCCGGCGCCCCGTTCACCAGCTGGTTCGCCCTGGCCTTCATCGGCATGGTGATCGTGCTGATGGGCATGGACAAGGACGCCCGCATCTCGCTGTACTGCGCGCCGCTGTGGGCCCTGATCCTCGGTGTCACCTACCTCGTGCTGAAGAGCCGCAACCCGGAGGCGGCGGCCTTCAAGAAGCGCGGCTGACCCTCCCGAGGACGCCCAGCCGCAGGGAGTACTCGTGGCACTCCCTACGGCTGCCGCTCAGGGCGTCCGGCATATGGGCCGTCCCGTACCAACCCTCGGTACGGGGCGGCCCTTCTGCTTATCCTGACGAACATGCTGACCATCACCCAGGCCCTCTACGACCAGATCGTCGCGCACGCCCGCAAGGACCACCCCGACGAGGCGTGCGGCGTCGTCGCGGGCCCGGCGGGCACGGACCGCCCCGAGCGCTTCATCCCCATGCTGAACGCGGCCATGTCGCCCACCTTCTACGAGTTCGACTCCGGCGACCTGCTCAAGCTCTACCGCGAGATGGACGACCGCGACGAGGAGCCGGTGATCGTCTACCACTCCCACACCGCCACCGAGGCCTACCCGTCGCGCACCGACATCTCCTACGCCAACGAGCCCGGCGCCCACTACGTCCTGGTCTCCACCGCCGACACCGACGGGATGGGGGAATTCCAGTTCCGTTCGTACCGAATCGTGGAAGGCCAGGTCACAGAGGAGGAAGTGAAGGTCGTGGAGGCCTACTGACCGCACTTCGGTCAGAATTCATCCACCATCTGAGATCACATTCCAGAAACCGGACCGGGAATCGATACGATGAGCCCATGGTTCTCCTCGACGTGAGTGACAAGGCGCCGGGCACGTTGCTCGTGGCGCGGCTGCACGTCGATCTGTGCAGGCTGAACAGCGCCATCTGTTGACACCGCGCTGCCGCCGTACGGCCGTGTGCCGCGGCGCTCCCCCGGAGCCGAGTGCCCGGGGGAAACCTCATCGCGCGCCCACCGACCGAGACCCCTTTTTCCGACAGGAGCCCCTTGCCATGGCCATCGAGGTCCGCATCCCCACCATCCTCCGCCAGTACACCGACGGCCAGAAGGCGGTGGAGGGCAACGGTGACACCCTCGCCGACCTGTTCGCCGACCTCGAAACCCGGCATGCGGGCATCCAGGCCCGGATCGTGGACGGCGACCAGCTCCGCCGGTTCGTCAACGTCTACCTGAACGACGAGGACGTCCGCTTCCTCGACGGCATCAACACCAAGCTGGCCGACGGCGACAACGTCACGATCCTGCCGGCCGTGGCCGGCGGTATGGCCTGACCGGCGATGCGCTACGACTCCCCGCTGGCCGCGGTCGGCAACACCCCCCTGGTGCGCCTGCCGCGGCTCTCGCCGTCCGCCGACGTCCGCGTCTGGGCCAAGCTGGAGGACCGCAACCCCACCGGCTCGGTCAAGGACCGCCCCGCCCTGCACATGATCGAGCAGGCGGAGAAGGACGGCCGGCTGACCCCGGGCTGCACCATCCTGGAGCCCACCTCCGGCAACACCGGCATCTCCCTCGCCATGGCGGCCAAGCTCAAGGGCTACCGCATGGTGTGCGTGATGCCCGAGAACACCTCCCAGGAACGCCGGGACCTGCTCGGCATGTGGGGCGCCGAGATCATCTCCTCGCCCGCCGCGGGCGGCTCCAACACCGCCGTCCGCGTCGCCAAGGAACTCGCCGCCGAGCACCCCGACTGGGTGATGCTCTACCAGTACGGCAACCCGGACAACGCGGGCGCGCACTACGCGACGACAGGGCCCGAGATCCTCGCCGACCTCCCCTCCATCACCCACTTCGTCGCGGGCCTGGGCACCACCGGCACGCTGATGGGCGTCGGCCGCTACCTGCGCGAGCACAAGCCGGACGTCAAGATCGTCGCCGCCGAGCCGCGCTACGACGACCTCGTGTACGGCCTGCGCAACCTCGACGAGGGCTTCGTCCCCGAGCTGTACGACGCCTCCGTCCTGACCACCCGCTTCTCGGTCGGCTCCGCCGACGCGGTCACCCGTACCCGGGAACTCCTCCAGCAGGAGGGCATCTTCGCGGGGGTCTCCACCGGGGCCGCCCTGCACGCCGCGATCGGTGTCGGCAAGAAGGCACTGAAGGCCGGCGAGAGCGCGGACATCGTCTTCGTCGTGGCCGACGGCGGCTGGAAGTACCTGTCGACGGGCGTCTACACGGCCGCGACGACGGAAGAGGCCATCGAGACCTTGCAGGGCCAGCTCTGGGCATGACGAGTCAGGGGCGCGGGGACTTGCGCGCCCAGCCGCGGCGCACCCGCACCCGGCACTGAAGCGGCACCCCGGCGCAGCTAGCCCGTCAGGTGACGGACCTGGTCCCACAAGACCGGGTCCACCACCCCCACCCTCCGGCGAAAGTCCCCGACAGGGACCTCGCACGGCTCGTCCGTCTCCAGAAAGCTCGCCCGGCCCCGCGTGTCCCCGACGGACCCCGGCGGAAGCGGAATCACCCCGGCGCGTTCGTCGCGGTACCGGCTGGTGATCTTCACGACCGTGATCCGGCGCCGGTGCACCGACAGCACCAGGCAGGGCCCGTCCGCCCACCAGATCTCCGCCGGCCGCGGCCGGACGGTGTCCGTACGGCCCGGCGGCCGGGGGCCGCCCCCCGGACGGTGCCCGCCCCACGCGACGGCGAGCGCGGCGACGAGCGCGAGCAGCACCACCACCGCGAGCGCCGGCCACCAGGACGTGTCCATACCGACGACGTTACCGGCGCATCGTCACCCCCGCGCGCCTGCGCATGCGCCGTATGCGCTCCGCCTCCAGCCGAACCGGTGACAACGCAGGTGAGTTCGCCCACAACGGCGACTGCCGGAGGAGCGACCGGACGTTTTGCGCCTTACGCTCGACGGACCGCACGACCCCCGTTACTCACCACCCGCCAGCGGAGGTTTCTGCTTCATGAAGCTCACCGTCGTCGGCTGCTCGGGGTCGTTCCCGTCCGCGGAATCGGCCTGCTCGAGCTACCTCGTCGAGGCCGACGGCTTCCGGCTGCTCCTCGACATGGGCAATGGCGCCCTGGGCGAGCTGCAGCGCCACTGCGGTCTCTACGACCTCGACGCGATCTTCCTCAGCCATCTGCACGCCGACCACTGCATCGACATGTGCGCCTACTTCGTGGCGCGCTACTACCGGCACGACGGCGGACGCTGTGATCCGATCCCCGTCTACGGCCCCGAAGGCACCGAGCACCGGCTGACGACGGCCTACGCCGACACCCCGTCCGCCTCCTCGATGAGCGAGGTGTTCGACTTCCACACGGTCAAGCCGTCCACCTTCGAGATCGGCCCGTTCACCGTGCACACCGAGCGCGTGGCCCATCCCGTGGAGGCGTACGGCATCCGCGTGGAGCACGGCGGCCGCACCCTGACCTACTCCGGAGACACCGGCGTGACCCCGGCCCTGGACGAACTCGCCCGCGACGCGGACCTGTTCCTGTGCGAGGCCGCCTTCACGCACGGCAAGGAGAGCATCCCGGACCTGCACCTCAACGGCCGCGAGGCGGGGGAGACGGCGACCCGGGCGGGCGCCCGCCGCCTGGTCCTCACCCACATCCCCCCGTGGACCGACCCCCAGGTCAACCTGACCGACGCGCGGGCGGTGTACGAGGGCCCGGTGGAGCTGGCGGTGCCCAGGAGGTCGTACGAGATCTAGCACCCACGTACGGAAAGGCCCCCGGAGCGGGACAGCTCCGGGGGCCTTCGCGCGTGTGGCCGGGGTGTTACTTGGCCTCCGCCTTCTGGATCTCCGCCAGCTCCTCGTCGGACTCGCGGCCCGGCGTCGGGAGGTTGAACTTGGTGATCGCGAAGCGGAAGACCACGTAGTAGACCGCCGCGAAGCAGAGGCCGACCAGGGCCAGGCCCCACGGATTGGTCGCGATGCCCAGGTTCAGCAGGAAGTCGATCGCGCCGGCCGAGAAGCCGAAGCCGTCCTTCATGCCGAGCGCCCAGGTCAGCGCCATCGACACACCGGTGAGGAGGGCGTGGATGCCGTACAGGACCGGGGCGATGAACATGAAGGTGAACTCGATCGGCTCGGTGACACCGGTGACGAACGAGGTCAGCGCGAGGGAGAACATCATGCCGCCGACGACCTTGCGGCGCTCGGGGCGGGCGCAGTGCACGATCGCGAGGCACGCGGCCGGCAGGGCGAACATCATGATCGGGAAGAAGCCGGTCATGAACTGGCCCGCGGTCGGGTCGCCGGCCAGGAAGCGGGCGATGTCGCCGCTCTTGCCCTCGTACTCGCCGGCCTGGAGCCACGGGAAGGAGTTCAGCAGGTGGTGCATGCCGACCGGGATCAGGGCGCGGTTGGCGACACCGAAGATGCCCGCGCCGACGGCGCCGGAGCCGACCAGCCACTCACCGAAGTTGTGCAGACCCGTGCCGAGGACCGGCCAGATGTAGCCGAAGACGATGCCGATGAACAGACCGGCGAAGGCCGACAGGATCGGGACCAGGCGGCGGCCGCCGAAGAAGCCCGCCCAGTCGGGCAGCTTGGTGCGGTAGAAGCGCTGGTAGAGCAGGGCGACGACGAGGCCCATCACGACACCGCCGAGCACCTTGGCGTCCACCGCCTGCTCGACCATGACGATCTTGCCGTCGACGATGGCTTCCTTCTTCGGCAGGCTGCCGTCGGTGAAGGTGCCCAGCACGTTCTTGAAGACCAGGTAGCCGACGACCGCCGACAGGGCCGTGGAGCCGTCCGACTTCTTCGCGAAGCCGATCGCGATGCCCACCGCGAACAGCAGCGCCATGTTGTCGAGGATGGCGTTGCCGCCGGCCGTCATGAAGCTGGCGATCTTCGTCACGAACGCCGGGAAGGACTCGCGGCCCAGCATGTCGGTGTTGCCGAGGCGCACCAGCAGGGCGGCGGCGGGCAGCACGGCCACCGGCAGCATCAGGCTGCGGCCGATGCGCTGCAGAACAGCCATCACGCCGGAGCCCTTCTTCTTCTCGGCCGCGGGAGCGGCGCTGGCCGTGGACACAACTTCCTCCAGAGGGCATGGCGCCGCCCGGGGACAAAGGAAAGGGGACGGCGGCGTCCAAACAGGTCTACACCACCAGTGGTGTAGACCTGTTGTAGCACGATGAAGGACGGATAAGGAACCCGCGATTCCTGCTACGGAGCCGCTACGCCGAGTCAGACCTTCGCGGCGTCCTCGACCTCTTCTTCCGGCTCCCGCCCCGGTGTCTTCAGATCGAATTTCGTGATCGCGAAACGGAAGATCGCGTAATAGACGGCGGCGAATACCAGCCCGATCGGAATGATCAGCCAGGGTTTCGTCGCGAGATTCCAGTTGATGATGTAGTCGATCAGCCCGGCCGAGAAGCTGAAGCCGTCCTTGACGCCCAGCCCCCAGGTCACCGCCATCGACACCCCCGTCAGCACCGCGTGGATCACGTACAGCGCCGGCGCGATGAACAGGAACGAGTACTCGATGGGCTCGGTGATGCCGGTGACGAAGGACGTGAGCGCCACCGACAGCATCATGCCGCTGACCTCCTTGCGGCGGTTCGGCCTCGCGCAGTGCGCGATCGCAAGCGCCGCGGCCGGCAGCGCGAACATCATGATCGGGAAGAAGCCCGAGGTGAACTGACCGGCGTCCGGGTCGCCCGCCAGGAACATGTTGATGTCACCGTGCACCTGCTGGCCGTCGGGCTTGGTGTACGTGCCGAACTGGAACCAGATGGGCACGTTCAGGAACTGGTGCAGCCCGATCACCAGCAGCGCGCGGTTGGCGACGCCGAAGACGCCCGCGCCCCAGGCGCCCAGGTCGCTCATCCAGTCGCTGAAGCCCTCCAGCGCGTCACCGATCGGCGGCCACACCCACAGGCACAGCGCGGCGAACGCGATCGCCACGAACGCCATGATGATCGGTACCAGCCGGCGGCCGTTGAAGAAGCCGAGCCAGTCGACCAGCCTGGTGCGGTGGTAGCGCTGCCAGAAGAACGCCGCCAGCAGCCCCATCACGATGCCGCCGAACACCCCCGGGTTCTGGTAGGTGAACGCCGTCACCGTCCCGTCGACCGTTCCCTGGCAGCCGATGTTGGGCACCGGGTTCGTCCGGGCCGGGCAGTCCTCGGGGAACTGCCGCAGCACGTTGTAGTAGACGAGGAAGCCCGCCACGGCGGCGAGCGCCGTCGAACCGTCCGCCTTCTTCGCCATGCCGATGGCCACACCGACGCAGAACAGCAGCGGCAGCCCGAGCGCGCTGTCCAGCAGGGCGCCGCCCGCGCCGTTCATCACCTTGGCCACATCGGTCCAGCCCAGCCCCTCGTCGCCGAACACGTCCGGCTGCCCCAGCCGGTTGAGGATGCCCGCGGCCGGCAGCACGGCGATCGGGAGCTGGAGGCTGCGCCCCATCTTCTGCAGGCCCTGGAACAGGGAGTTCCAGCGAGCGCGTGCGGGACTGACGGCGTCGGCAGTCATGGGGGTCCTTCCGAGCGGTTTGGCGACCGTCTGTCAGGTGGTGTAGACCAGTCATGGACGATTGTGTTGCCGTGACGTCATCCTGCGGTTCGCACGGTCGATATGCTCGCGAAGGTGGGCCGACTGTGGGTTACTTCGACAAAGCAGCACACACGGCACACATCCTGCCGGATCAGGGAGAAAGAACATGGCCAGCAAGGCTGAGAAGATCGTTGCCGGGCTCGGCGGCATCGACAACATCGAAGAGATCGAGGGCTGCATCACCCGCCTGCGGGTCGAGGTCGGTGACGCCTCGCTGGTCGACGACGCGGCCCTCAAGGGCGCCGGTGCCCACGGCGTGGTCAAGATGGGCACCGCCATCCAGGTCGTCATCGGCACCGACGCCGACCCGATCGCGGCGGAGATCGAAGACCTGATGTGAGGCCTTCCGGTGAGCCACGGCCCACCGCCGAAAGGGGCCCTTCCCGCGCCGCCCGCCCGGGAAGGGCCCCTTCCATATACGGCTAGGCTCACCCCATGTCTCGAATCGACGGCCGCACCCCCGAACAACTCCGCCCGGTCACCATCGAACGCGGCTGGAGCAAGCACGCCGAGGGCTCCGTCCTCGTCTCCTTCGGCGACACCAAGGTCCTCTGCACCGCCTCCTTCACCGAGGGTGTCCCGCGCTGGCGCAAGGGCAGCGGCGAAGGCTGGGTCACCGCCGAGTACTCCATGCTGCCCCGCGCCACCAACACCCGAGGTGACCGGGAGTCCGTCAAGGGCAAGATCGGCGGCCGTACGCACGAGATCTCCCGCCTCATCGGCCGTTCCCTGCGCGCCGTCATCGACTACAAGGCGCTCGGCGAGAACACCATCGTCCTCGACTGCGACGTCCTCCAGGCCGACGGCGGAACCCGCACCGCCGCCATCACCGGCGCGTACGTCGCCCTCGCCGACGCCGTCTCCTGGGCCCAGGGCAAGAAGCTGATCAAGCCCGCCCGGCAGCCGCTGACCGGCACCGTCGCCGCCGTTTCCGTGGGCATCGTCGCCGGCGTCCCGCTGCTCGACCTCTGCTACGAGGAGGACGTGCGCGCCGAGACCGACATGAACGTCGTCTGCACCGGCGACGGCCGCTTCGTCGAGGTCCAGGGCACCGCGGAGGCCGAGCCCTTCGCCCGCGACGAGCTGAACGCCCTGCTCGACCTCGCGGTCGCCGGCTGCACCGACCTGGCCGCGGCCCAGCGGGCGGCGCTCGAAACGGTCGCCGGAAAGTAAAGGGCGCACAAAATCCGATGCTCGGCACGGGCAACCGCGCCGGGCATCACCGCGTCTTGAGAAGTACGGGC
Source organism: Streptomyces sp. (assembly GCF_035645055.1). Taxonomy (GTDB): domain Bacteria; phylum Actinomycetota; class Actinomycetes; order Streptomycetales; family Streptomycetaceae; genus Streptomyces. The sequence continues at coordinate 17,766 of NZ_DASQNH010000102.1, forward strand.
GCACGGATTCAACACCGTGCGCCCGGCCAGTCCGGGGGCCCGTGGGCCTGCGTCAGGGAGGGAATCAGAAGCATGGCCATGAGCCGCCGCCGAAGCCGTACCGCCATCGCCGCCACCGTGGCCGCCGTCGGGCTCACCCTCGGCCTCACCACCGGCTGCGACGCCGTCAGCAAGGCCCTCGACTGCGTCGAGACCGCCGACGCCGTCGCCGACGCCGTGACCGACCTCCAGCAGGCCGTCGACAGCGCCGCCAACGACCCGACGCAGACCCAGGAGGCCATCGACTCCATCGGGAAGAGCCTCGACAAGATCGACAGCGAGACCGGCGACGCCGACCTCGACAAGGCCACCGAGGATCTGCGCCGCGCCCTCACCGAGGTCACCACCGCCATCGAGAACGGCGACCAGACCCCCGACATCACCGGCGTCACCGACGCGGCCGGCGAACTGACCAAGGTCTGCACCTCGTAACGCCCCGCGGGCGGCCCGGACACCGGCAGGGATACTGAACGGCATGACCCGCTTGATCCTCGCCACCCGCAACGCCGGAAAGATCACCGAGCTGAGGGCGATCCTCGCCGACGCAGGCCTGCCCCACGAACTCGTCGGCGCCGACGCCTACCCCGACGTCCCCGACGTCAAGGAAACAGGCGTCACCTTCGCCGAGAACGCCCTGCTCAAGGCCCACGCCCTCGCCCAGGCCACGGGCCTCCCCGCGGTCGCCGACGACTCCGGCCTCTGCGTGGACGTCCTGGGCGGCGCCCCCGGCATCCTCTCCGCCCGCTGGGCCGGCCGCCACGGCGACGACAAGGCCAACCTGGACCTGCTGCTCGCCCAGCTCTCCGACATCGCCGACGAACACCGCGGCGCCCACTTCGCCTGCGCGGCGGCCCTGGCGTTGCCGGACGGCACGGAGCGCGTCGTCGAAGGCCGCCTGCGGGGCGTCCTGCGCCACGAGCCCGCCGGCACCGGCGGCTTCGGCTACGACCCGATCCTCCAGCCCGAGGGCGAGACCCGCACCTGCGCGGAACTGACCCCGGAGGAGAAGAACGCCATCAGCCACCGCGGCAAGGCGTTCCGGGCGCTGGTTCCGGTGGTGCGGGAACTGCTCGAGGTCTGAGCCGGGTGAAAGGGGGGCGTTGGGTGGGCCCGGTGGGACTCGAACCCACGACACACCGGACCTAAACCGGCGCCCTCTAGCCAGCTGGGGTACGGGCCCAACGCCGTTACTCTACTGGTCGCGAGCGGCTCGCACGCGACCCGGTCGGGAGTGGGTCCTCGTCTGACTGTGACAGGAAGGACACAGGTACCGCAGGTTCTCCCGCCGGTTGTCCCATCGGTCGCCGTTGACGTGGATCTCGAGCACGAGCCGCTTGCCCTGCCAGGTGTCCCCCAGGCCGCACTTGGCGCGGACGCGGGGCTCGCTCAGGTCGTCGAGCGCACGGCGCAGGACCTCCGTCCTCGTCCGGGGCGTGCCCGTCGGCTGCTGCCGAAAAATCGCGTCCTCCGCACCACCGGACCGCGTCGTCGATGTGCCGTGTCTCGCGGGCTGCCTCTCCAGCAGCTCGCGGGTGTACCTGGCGCCCCTGCCCACCCCGGATCGGTCAGGCGTTCCCGTCTCGTACGGATCGACGAGCCGCGGTGGAAGTGGTCACGCCCGGCCATCGGGGGAAGGGGGGTGGGTCAGATCCCCAGATCCTTGATGATCTTGGCGACGTGGCCGGTGGCCTTGACGTTGTAGAGGGCGCGTTCGACCTTGCCGTCCTCGTCGACGACGACCGTGGAGCGGATGACGCCGACGACCGTCTTGCCGTAGAGCTTCTTCTCGCCGTAGGCGCCGTATGACTCCAGGACCTGCTTGTCGGGGTCGGCCAGGAGGGTGACGCCGAGGGACTCCTTCTCGCGGAACTTGGCGAGCTTCTCGGGCTTGTCGGGCGAGATGCCGATCACGTCGTAGCCCGCGCCGGCCAGCAGCTCCAGGTTGTCGGTGAAGTCGCAGGCCTGCTTGGTGCAGCCGGGGGTGAGGGCGGCCGGGTAGAAGTAGACGATGACCTTGCGGCCCTTGTGGTCCGAGAGGGAGACCTCGCGGCCGTCGGCGTCGGGGAGGGTGAAGGCGGGGGCGGTGTCCCCGGGCTGAAGTCGCTCGCTCATCCGGCTAGCGTAACCGGGGGTGCTGACAGTGCGGCGGGCCGCCGAGCTGACAGACTGTCCGGAACAGGCAAACGCAGACTTCGGAGGCCGTACGGTGGCGGACACGTCGGACACCAGAACCCCGGCGCAGATCGAGGCGGACATCAAGCGACGCCGCGAAGTGCTGGCCGAGACGCTCGACGAGATCGGGGTGCGGGTGCATCCGAAGACCATCGTCGGGGATGCCAAGGCGAAGGTGGTCAGCAATATCGATCACACGGTCGGGCGGGCATATGTGCAGCTCAATCGTGTGGTGAGTGAGGTGAGGGCGTCGCTCGTCGATGACGAGGGGGCACCGCGACTGGAGCGGGTCGTACCCGTCGCGCTCCTTGCCGCGGGGGTTGTGGGGCTGCTCGTCCTCGGGACCCGGCGGCGCAAGGGCTGAGGCCGGACAGGTAGGTTCGAAAGCGTGAGCGCCAAGAGAGACGACCAGAACATCCCGCACGACAAGCTGCCCATCCGGATGCTGCACGACCGCGTGCTCGTACGGCAGGACACCAGCGAGGGCGAGCGGCGTTCGGGCGGCGGCATCCTGATCCCCGCCACGGCGGCCGTGGGCCGTCGCCTGGCCTGGGCGGAGGTCGTCGCGGTGGGGCAGAACGTACGGACCGTGGAGCCGGGCGACCGGGTGCTTTACGACCCCGAGGACCGCGCCGAGGTCGAGGTGCGCGGTGTGCCGTATGTGCTGATGCGGGAGCGCGATCTGCACGCGGTGGCCGCGGACCGGTTCGAGGGGTCGGAGGACTCGACGGGCCTGTACCTGTAGACCCGCGGTGGGGAAGGGCCGGTGACCATCGTCACCGGCCCTTTCCGCTGCCTTTGCTACGTTGGAACGGCACCCGACGAGACGCGCCGTACCGGGTCAAGGCAAAGACGACGCACCCCGTTCAGCGACACACGTCTCTCGGAGGTGCCTCATGGCCTGGGTTCTGCTGATCGTCGCCGGGCTGCTGGAGGTCGGCTGGTCGATCGGGATGAAGTTCACCGACGGCTTCACCCGTCTCGTCCCGAGCCTGTTCACCGGTGCCGGCATCGTCGCCAGCATGCTGCTGCTGTCCTGGGCCGCCCGTTCCCTGCCCATCGGTACCGCCTACGGCGTCTGGGTCGGGATCGGCGCCGCCGGTTCGGCGGTGCTCGGCATGGTGGTGCTGGGGGAGCCGGCCACCGCCGCCCGGATCTTCTTCGTCTGTCTGCTGCTGGTCGCCGTGGTGGGGCTCAAGGCGACCTCCGGTCACTGAGCCCCACCCGGCGGGGTCATCCCGGCGGGGTCACTCGCGGCGGCCGGTCGGTGTGGTGCCCGCCGTCGTTCCGGCCGGGCCGCCGGTGCCGCCCGGGGTGCCGCCGGTGGTCCCGCCGTCGGTGCCGCCGGTGGTCGTGTCGCCCGTGGTCCCGCCGTCGCCGGTCGTGCCGCCGTCGCCGGTGCCGCCGCCGTCGGTGGGGGTACCGCCGGTGGTGGTCTCGCCGGTGGTGCCGCCGTCCGTCGTGCCGCCGTCCCCGGTGGTGCCGCCCTGGGTCTGGCCCTCGGTGCGGCCCTCGCCGGTGCCGCCGGTGTCGCCGGTGTCGCCGGTCGCGCCGGGGCTGGCGGCGTCGGCCGGAGCGTCGGTCTCGGGGGCCTCGGTGGTCGGCGGGACCTCCGGGTACACCCAGTCCTCCGCGCCGTTCTGGAGCTCCAGGTTGAACTCGGTGGCCGGGGTGCCCTCCAAAGCGTCCTTCGTGAACTGGGCCCAGATCGCGGCGGGCGGGCCGCCGCCGTTCATCCGGCGCTCGCCGAGCGCGCCGTAGAGCGGCTTGTGCGCGGCGGTGACCGGGTCCTGGCCCATGACGGCGACGACGGTGGCCAGGTCGGGCGTGTAACCGGCGAACCAGGCGGCGGTGTCCTCCTCGGCGGTGCCGGTCTTGCCGGCGGCCGGGCGGCCGGCGGCGAGGGCGGCCTGCGCGGTGCCGTTCTCGACGACACTCTGGAGGATCGAGGTGGTGGTGTCGGCGGCGGCGCGGCTGATCGCCTGGCGGGTCGTGCGCTGGGGGAGCTGGATCTCGACGCCGTCCTTGGTGAGTTCCTCGATCATGGTGTACGTGCCGTGCTCGCCGTGGTTGGCGAGGGTGGCGTACGCCTCGGCCATGTCGAGGACGCTGGCCGTGGCCGTGCCCAGGGCGATGGACGGGCCGGTGTGCAGTTCGGGGGTGTCGGCGGGCAGGCCCAGGTCGATCGCGGTCTGCTTGACCTTGTCGGAGCCGACGTCGACGGCCATCTGCGCGTACACCGAGTTCACGGACTTGTCGGTGGCCTCGCGGACGGTGATGTCGCCGTAGTCGTAGTGGTCCTCGTTCTCGGGAGCGTAGTAGCCGCCGTCCCAGCCCTGAACGGGGCGTTCGCTGGTGCCGTCGTAGAGGGTGTTCGGGGTGATGGGGCGGCCGTCCTGGGTGGTGGAGTCGTTCTCGACGGCGGAGGTGAACACGAACGGCTTGAAGGTGGAGCCGACCTGGAAGTCGCGGCGGGTGGCGTTCGGCGTGTACTGCTTCACGTAGTCGATGCCGTTGTACATCGCCACGACCTTGCCGGTCTTCGGGTCGACGGCGGCGCCGCCCGCGCGGACGTAGGCGTCGACCTTGTTGTTCTTCGGGTCCAGCTTGTCCATCAGCTGGTCGTTGACGGCCTTGACGAAGGCGTCCTGCTTGGGCTTCTCCAAGGTGGTGGTGATGCGGTAGCCGCCCGCGTCGAGGGACGCCTCGTCGACGATGTCGTTCTTGATCAGGTAGTCCTTGACGATGCGGACCACGTAACCGCGCTGTCCCGACAGACCGGTGGAGACGGTGGTCTCCTTCGGCATCGGGAACTTCATCCCGGCCCGCTCGGACTCGCTCAGCCAGTCCTCCTTGACCATGCCGTCCAGGACGTAGTTCCAGCGGGCCTCGGCGAACTTCCGGTTCTCCGGGTGGGCGACGACGTCGTACTCGCTGGGCGCGTTCAGCAGCGCGGCGAGATAGGCGCCCTGGGCCGCGTCGAGTTCGGTGGCGTCGACGCCGTAGTAGGCCTGGGCGGCGGCCTGGATGCCGTAGGCGTTGCGGCCGAAGTAGCTGGTGTTGAGGTAGCCCTGGAGGATCTCGTCCTTGGACGTCTCGCGGTCCAGCTTGATCGAGATGAAGAACTCCTTCGCCTTGCGGGTGAGCGTCTGCTCCTGGGCGAGGTAGTAGTTCTTCACGTACTGCTGGGTGATGGTGGAGCCGGACTGCTTGCCCTTGCCGGTGGCGGTGTTCCACGCGGCGCGGACCATCGCCTTGGGGTCGACCGCGGACTCCGAGTAGAAGTCGCGGTCCTCGGCGGCGAGCACCGCGTGCTGGGCGTCCTTGGAGATCTGCGCGAGGGTGACGTTCTCCCGGTTGACCTCGCCGTCGCGGGCGAGCTGGGTGCCGTCGGCGTAGAGGAAGACGTTGCTCTGCTTGGTCGCGAGGGCGTTGGCCGGCGGGATCTTCACCAGCGAGTAGCCGAGGAAGAACACTCCGCCGAGCAGCAGCAGGCCGATCACGAAGGTGCCGAGGACCATCCGCCAGGTGGGGATGACGCGGCGCCAGCCGGTGCGCCTCGGCCGCTTGGCCTCGCCGCCCTCCGGCCCGCCTCCCGGCCCGCCCTCGTTCGGCTGTTGCGCCTGCGCCTGCGGCTCGTCGCTCATGTCGTGCACGGACTCCTGTTTCGCCGCGTACGTTCCCGTACGCCTCGTACGTTTAAGCGCCCCCCGGATGAAGACTCTCGCACCGCGCGTTCCGTTCCCGGATCACCGCACGGGTCTGCCGGAAATCGCGTGGCAGGCGCCGCGGGCCGCCCGCTAGGCTCCTGCGCTTCGTGTCGGCGGGCCCGGGGAGGCGGTTGGTGTGGGTGCGGGACGGTTGTACGCGGCCGTCGCTGCGGGGGGTTTCCGACGGTACGCGACGTACCGGGCGGCCACGGCCGCGGGGGTGTTCGCGAATACCGTCTTCGGGCTGATTCTCGTCCATACCTACCTCGCGCTGTGGGAGGAGAGACCGCAGCTCGGCGGGTACGACCAGGCACAGGCGGTGACCTATGTGTGGTTGGGCCAGGCGCTGCTGGCGGCCGCCGCGATCGGGGGCGGTGGGTTCGAGGACGAGCTGATGGAGCGCATCCGTACCGGTGATGTCGCGATCGACCTGTACCGGCCGGCCGATCTCCAGCTGTGGTGGCTCGCCGCGGACCTGGGCCGGGCCGCGTTCCAGCTGCTGGGGCGCGGTGTGGTGCCGTTCGCCTTCGGGGCGGTGTTCTTCGAGGTGGAGCTGCCCTCCGAGCCGCTGGTCTGGGCGGCGTTCCTGGTGGCCGTGGTGCTGGGGACGGTGGTCAGCTTCGGCATCCGCTACCTGGTGGCGCTGAGCGCGTTCTGGCTGATGGACGGCACGGGCGTGGCGCAGATGGCGTGGCTTGCCGGGTTCTTCTGCTCGGGGATGCTGCTGCCGCTGAACGTCTTCCCGGGCGGGCTGGGGGAGGCCGTACGGGCGCTGCCCTGGTCGTCGCTGCTCCAGGCGCCCGCCGACGTGCTGCTGGGGAAGGCCGACGCGCTGCCGACGTTCGCCTTCCAGGCGGCGTGGGCGGTGGGGCTGCTGGCGGCCGGACGGCTGGTGCAGTCGGCGGCGACGCGGCGGGTGGTGGTGCAGGGTGGCTGAGCGCCGCTTGGGGGAGAACCGGCTGGCCGACGGCGTGCGCGCTTACCGGATGATCACCGCCATGTGGATCCGCTCCACGATGGCGTACCGCGCGTCCTTCGCGATGACCACCTTCGGCAACTTCGCGGCGACCGCGCTGGACTTCGTGGCGATCCTGCTGATGTTCTCCCGGGTCGACGCGCTCGGCGGCTACGCGCTGCCCGAGGTCGCCTTCCTGTACGGCCTGTCCAGCGTCTCCTTCGGCCTGGCCGACCTGGCGATCGGCTCGATGGACCGGCTGGGCCGCCGGCTGCGCGACGGCACCCTCGACACCCTGCTGGTGCGGCCGGCGCCGGTGCTCGCCCAGGTCGCCGCGGACCGGTTCGGGCTGCGCCGCCTGGGCCGGGTCACCCAGGGCGCGCTGGTGCTGACGTACGCCCTGTGGACGGTGGACATCGACTGGACCGTGCCGAAACTGCTGCTGATGCCGGTGACGCTGGTCAGCGGGGCGGGGATCTTCGGCGCGGTGTTCGTGGCGGGGGCGGCGTTCCAGTTCGTCGCGCAGGACGCGTCGGAGGCGCAGAACGCGTTCACGTACGGCGGCACCACGCTGCTGCAGTACCCGCCGACGATCTTCGGCAAGGAGCTGGTGCGCGGGGTGACCTTCGTCCTGCCGCTGGCCTTCGTGAACTGGCTGCCCGCCGCGTACATCCTGGACCGGCCGTATCCGCTGGGGCTGCCGCAGTGGGTGGCGTTCACGCCGCCGCTGGTGGCGGTGGCGTGCGGGGCGCTGGCGGGACTCGCGTGGCGGGCGGGGCTGCGGACGTATCGGAGCACGGGGAACTGAGGAGCTGAGGGTTCCAATGGACAGTGCCTTCATCGAGGTGGACCGCGTCGAGAAGGTCTTCGACGTGCGCAGGAAGACCGGCTTCCTCAAGCGGGAGCGGCGGCAGGTGCGGGCCGTCGACTCGATCTCGTTCACCGTGCCGCGCGGTGAGATGGTCGGGTACATCGGGCCGAACGGCGCCGGCAAGTCGACGACGATCAAGATGCTGACGGGGATCCTGACGCCGAGCGGCGGCCGGCTGCGGGTCGCCGGCATCGACCCGTCCCGCGAACGGTCGAGGCTCGCGCACCGGATCGGGGTGGTGTTCGGGCAGCGGACGACGCTGTGGTGGGACCTGCCGCTGATCGACTCGTACCGGCTGATGCACCGCATGTACCGCATCCCCGACGCCCGGTACCGCGCCAACCTCGACCGGTGCGTCGAACTTCTCGAACTGGACGCCCTGCTGGACGTGCCCGTGCGCCAGCTCTCCCTCGGCCAGCGGATGCGCGGTGACATCGCGGCGGCGCTGCTGCACGACCCCGAGGTGCTGTACCTGGACGAGCCGACCATCGGCCTCGACGTGGTCTCCAAGGCCCGAGTGCGCGGCTTCCTGCGGGACTTGAACGCCGAGCGCGGCACCACCGTGCTGCTGACCACGCACGACCTCCAGGACATCGAGCAGCTGTGCTCGCGGGTGATGGTCATCGACCACGGGCGGCTGATGTACGACGGCCCGCTGGCCGGGCTGCACGAGGCGGGGGAGAGCGAGCGGACCCTGGTCGTGGACCTGGAGCGGGAGCTGCCGCCGATCGACGCCCCGGCCCCGGCCCGGGTGGTGCGGGTGGAGGGGCCCCGGCAGTGGCTCGCCTTCCCGGCCGCGCAGTCGGCGGCGCCGCTGGTGGCGCGCATCGCGGCGGAGTATCCGCTGGTCGACCTGTCGGTGCGGGAGCCCGACATCGAGGCCGTGATCGCCCGGATGTACGAGGAGCGGGCAACCGCGTAGTGCGCGGCGCGGGGAGTCCGTAGGCTGCTGGGTATGACCGACGATGCTCCGGAGCTGCGCGCCTCCGACGCCGATCGTGAACGAGTCGCCGAGGTCCTGCGGGACGCCCTCGCGGAAGGGCGGCTCGACATGACGGAATTCGAGGAGCGGCTCGACGCGACGTACCAGGCGCGGACCTACGGGGAACTCGCGCCGATCACCCGTGACCTGCCGGTCGCGTACGGCACCGGGCCCGCCGTGCCGATGACGAAGGACCCGTCCACGGCCGGGAGCTGGGCCGGGCGGATCGTCGGCGGCGAGGGGTCGTCGGCGCGGGCCGTGGCCGTGATGTCGGGGTTCCAGCGCAGGGGGCGCTGGACCGTGCCGCGGCGGTTCGACTGCTTCGCCTTCTGGGGCGGCGGGGAGGTCGACCTGCGGGAGGCGGACTTCGTGGCGGGCGAGGTACGGATCAACTGCGTGGCGATCATGGGTGGGGTGAACGTCGTCGTGCCGCCCGGCGTCGAGGTCGTGGTGCGCGGTATCGGGGTCATGGGCGGCTTCGACCAGCGCGAGGAGGGCGTGCCGGGTGAACCCGGCGCCCCCCGGGTGATCGTCTCCGGGTTCGCCTTCTGGGGCGGCGTCGGGGTGGAGCGCAAGCCGACCCGGGCCGAGCGCAGGCGGCTGAAGGGGGAGCGGCGCCAGGGCAAGCCGGAGCGGAACCCCCACGGTCATGAGCTGCACTGGCGCGATCCGCACGGCCGGAAGGACTGAGTCCGTCGGCGCGACGTGCGCGGCCGGGGATGACGGAGCCCGGGCTGGGCAGCTGAGTTCGCCGGCGCGGTGAGGGCGGCTGGGCCTCGCGCGGGCGGGGACGACTGGGCCCCGGTGGGACGGCCTGAGGTGGTCGGTACCCGCACGGGTGGGACGGCCGGACGGGGCGGGACCTCCGCGGGCGGGACCCGCACGGCCGGGAGGCCCGCGCCCCGCCGGGAGGCCCGGGGGGCGGTGCGGCGTCCGCTACAGCCGGGCCGGTGCCGCGCCCTTCAGGTCGTCCAGGTCGATCGCGTGCGCCATCCGCTCGTAGCCCCGGTCGCTCGGGTGCAGGTGGTCGCCCGAGTCGTAGTCGGCGCGCAGGCGGCGGGGGTCGTAGGGGTCGCGCAGGGCCTCGTCGAAGTCGGCGACGGCGTCGAAGACCGAGCCGGAGCGGATCTCCGCGTTGATCTCCCGGCGTACGCCCTCCCGCTCGTCCGTGTAGCCGCGGTGGCCGTAGAACGGCATCAGGGTGGCGCCGACGACCTTGATGCCGCGGGCGTGCGCCTGGCGGACCAGGGTGCGCAGGCCGTCGAGGATCCGGTCGGGGTCGGCGAGCCGCCGGCTGCGCAGGATGTCGTTGACGCCGAGGTCGATGACGACGACCTTGACGTTCGCGCGGCCGAGGACGTCGCGGGCGAAGCGGTCGAGCCCGCTGGGGTTGTCGGCGGGGCGGCCCGGGCCGTCGTGGAGCACGCGGTTGCCGCTGATGCCCTGGTTGACCACGCCGTAGCGCGGTACGTCCCGCCCGCTGGCCACGGCGTCGCGGATCCGCCCGGACAGGACGTCCGGCCAGCGGCGGTTGGCGCCCTCGGTGGACCCGGCTCCGTCGGTGAGGGAGTCGCCGAGGGCGACGACGGTGCCGTCGGACTCGTTGCTCAGCACGTCCAGCGCGGTGAGGTAGCGCCAGTGCCCGACCTCCTCGGTGTACGCCGCGCCGGTCACGTCCTCGGTGCGGTCGCCCCGGGCGGCGAAGGAGATCTGCCGGGCGCGCGGATGGCAGGTGACCGGGCCGGCGGAAGCGGGGGAGTAGGTGGTGACCAGGACGTCGCTGTCGTGCGGGACCGCGAGGCGCACCGCGTCGCTCGTCACCTGGCCGCCGGCCGGGACGGCGACGGCGGTGGCACCGGCGAACGTCAGCCGCCGCATCGTCTCCGGCACGGCCGCCGCGCTGCCGTCGGCGGCGGCCAGGGCGATCGAGGCGTGGGTGACGCGCAGCGGGCGCCGGCCGTAGAGATTGGACAGCGTGATACGGGCACTCGTCCCCCCGACACTGGTGTGGACGACGTTGCGCACCGAGCGGTCGGCCAGGCCCGTGGTCTCCGTGCCGGGCTCGGCCGCCGCCGGGGACGCCGACCAGGTACCGACCCAGGTGCCGGTGGAGGCGGGTGCGGCGGAGCTGCCCGGGCGGTTGCCCGCGGTGGCGGCCCGGCGGGCGCTGCCGTCGCCGGCCGAGACACCGGCGTATAGGGCGGCGGAAAGGGCCACGATCAGGGCGCAGATCGCGGCGAGCAGGGCATAACCGTGACGCCTGGTCATGCGGGTGTGGGTCTCCTCGGGCGCGCGGAGCCCCGGAGGCCCCGGTGTGATCACTTCATGATGCGTCATGCGGCGGAGAGGAGGCGCACAGGACCCCCTGGGGGTCGGGGGTGTCCACCCCTGGACCACCTCCTGGTCCAACCCTGGGACTTCCCCGGCCGGACAGACGCCGGGAACTCTCGTTCCGTTCCGGGAGTCGGTCAGGAAGGGACAATGTCATAGCGGGGCATCGGGAACGGGTGGAGTGGATGGATCTTACGGAACCGGATGGGAAACCGGACAGGCAACCGGACGAGGCGCCGGATCGAGCGGGCCGCGAGGGCCGGGCGGCCGCCACCCGCGTCCCTGCCTCCGCCGCCCGCGCCATGACCACCTTCAGCGCCGCCGACGAGGAGAAACGGCGCGGGGTGCGCCGCATGAAACTCACCGCGACCGGCCTGCTGCTGTTCGTCGCAGTGGTCTACGTCCTCGCCGAGATCGCCGCCCACCAGGGCGCCGGCGCCTGGGCGGGCTATGTCGCCGCCGCCGCCGAGGCCGGCATGGTCGGCGCGCTCGCCGACTGGTTCGCCGTCACCGCCCTCTTCCGCCACCCCCTCGGCCTGCCCATCCCGCACACCGCGATCATCCCGAACAAGAAGGACCAGCTGGGCGTCTCCCTCGGTGAGTTCGTCGGCGAGAACTTCCTCTCCGAGGACGTCGTACGGCAGCGGCTGCGCGCCGTCGGCATCGGCAGCAGACTCGGCGTCTGGCTCGCCGAACCCGCCAACGCCGACCGGGTCACCGCCGAGCTGGCCACCGCCCTGCGCGGCGCGCTGACCGTGCTGCGCGACTCCGACGTGCAGGCGGTGGTCGGCGAGGCGATCACCCGGCGCGCCGAGGCCCAGGAGATCGCGCCCGGCCTCGGCAAGATGCTGGAGAAGGTCGTCGCCGACGGCGGCCACAAACGGGCCGTCGACCTGATGGTGACCCGGGCGCACGACTGGCTGGTGCTGCACGGCGGCGATGTGATGGACGCCGTCCAGGGCGGCGCCCCCGGCTGGACCCCGCGGTTCGTGGACCGCAAGGTGGGAGAGCGGGTCTACAAGGAGCTGCTGCGCTTCTGCGCCGAGATGCGGGACATGCCCTCCCACCCGGCCCGCGGCGCCCTCGACCGCTTCCTCACCGACTTCGCCACCGACCTCCAGTCCGACACCGACACCCGGGGCCGGGTGGAGCGGCTGAAGGGCGAGGTGCTCGGCCGGGGCGAGGTCCAGGACCTGATCGCCTCCGCCTGGACGGCCGTACGGTCGATGATCGTCTCCGCGGCGGAGGACGAGCGCAGCGAGCTGCGGCTGCGGGTGCGGGCCTCCCTGCTGTCGCTCGGCGCCCGGCTGGCGGTGGACCCGAAGACGCAGGACAAGGTCGACGGCTGGGTGGAGGGCGCGGCGGTGCACGTGGTGACCACCTACCGCAAGGAGATCACCTCCCTCATCACCGACACCGTGGCGGGCTGGGACGCCGAGCACACGACGAGGAAGATCGAGGCGCACATCGGCCGTGACCTGCAGTTCATCCGCATCAACGGCACGGTGGTGGGCTCCCTGGCGGGGCTGCTGATCTACACGGTGTCGCGCGTGCTGGGGGCGTAGGCCGACGGTGTGGGCGGGGCCTGACCAGGCGTAAAGGCGGGGTTGACGGGGCACCCGGCCGGGGCTGCCACGTCCTTTTCGGCAGTGCCGCCTTCGGTCGGCTGTCTCGACGAGGAGGAGCCCGTGTCCGTCGGTACCGTCACCACCGCCGTCCCCGCCCGCCTGGACAGACTTCCCTGGTCGCGCTGGCACTGGATGATCGTCATCGGCCTCGGCACCGTCTGGATCCTGGACGGCCTGGAAGTGACGATCGTCGGCAATGTCGCCGGCCGCATCGCCGAGGAAGGCAGCGGCCTCGACATCTCGGCCGCCCAGGTCACCGGCCTGGCGGCCGCGCTGTATGTGGCGGGCGCCTGCGCGGGCGCGCTGTTCTTCGGCTGGCTGACCGACCGCTACGGCCGCAAGAAGCTGTTCATGGCGACGCTGGTCGTCTATCTGGCGGCGACCGCGCTGACCGCGCTGTCCTTCGAGACCTGGTGGTTCTTCCTCTTCCGCTTCCTCACCGGCTTCGGCATCGGTGGCGAGTACGCGGCCATCAACTCCGCGATCGACGAGCTGATCCCGTCGCAGTACCGGGGCCGCGTCGATCTGATCATCAACGGCAGCTACTGGCTGGGCGCGATCGGCGGCTCGCTGCTGTCCATCGTGATGCTGGACACCACGATCTTCCCCAAGGACCTCGGCTGGCGGCTCAGCTTCGCCCTCGGCGTCGTCCTGGGCCTGGTCATCCTGCTGGTCCGGCGGCACGTCCCGGAGAGCCCGCGATGGCAGTTCATCCACGGCCAGGGCGAGCAGGCCGAGCAGCTGGTCTCCTCCGTCGAACGAGAGATCGAACAGGAGAAGGGTGAGCAGCTGCCGCCGCCCGCCGGTGAGATCACCATCCATCAGCGCAAGAGCATCGGCTTCGGCCTGATCGCCAGGACCGTCTTCGGCACGTACCCGCGCCGCGCGGTCCTCGGACTGTCCCTCTTCATCGGGCAGGCGTTCCTCTACAACGCCATCACCTTCGGCTTCGGCACCATCCTCATCACCTTCTTCGACGTGCCGACCGGCCACACCGGCTACTACTTCGCCGTCATCGCGGCCGGCAACTTCCTCGGCCCGCTCCTGCTCGGCAAGCTCTTCGACACCGTCGGCCGCCGCATCATGATCTCCAGCACCTATGTGATCTCCGGCCTGCTGCTGTTCGGCACCGCGTGGCTCTTCGACCGTGGCTCGCTGACCGCCACCACGATGACGGCCTGCTGGTGCGTGGTGCTGTTCTTCGCCTCCGCGGGCGCCTCCAGCGCGTACCTCACGGTCTCCGAGATCTTCCCGATGGAGACCCGCGCGATGGCCATCGCCTTCTTCTACGCCCTCGGCACCGCCGCGGGCGGCATCAGCGGCCCGCTGCTCTTCGCCGACCTGACCGAGTCCGGCGTGGTCGGCGACACCGTCCTCGCCTTCCAGATCGGCGCCGGGCTGATGTGCGCGGCCGGGCTGGTCGCGGCGTTCCTCGCGGTGAAGGCGGAACGCCGCTCGCTGGAGGACATCGCGCGACCGCTGTCGGAGGCGGTGGAGAAGACGGGGGCGGCCGGGGCGTCCTCGGTACGGACCGGGACGGCGACGCCGTAGCCCCGGCTCCCGGGACGGTGACGCCCTAGCCCCGGTTCCTGGGACGGTGACGCCGTAGTCCCGGCTCCCGCGGCGGTGGGTTCGCCTCGGCTACGCGCCGCGGCGGGCCCGCCTCGGCTATGCCCCGGTGGTGGACCCGGGCCGGACGATCATCAGCACGGTGACGGCCGCCCACAGCAGGTTGAACATCCCGGTGAACATGGCGAGCCGCACGGTCGCCTCCCTGGACCCGCCGCTCCCCTCCAGCAGCGCGCTCTGCCGGGGCAGCACCAGGGCGACGAGGACCAGCGCGGCGAGCGCGGTCAGCGCGATCGACACGATCAGCCAGGCGTCGCCGAGCACCCCCATGCTGCTCGCGGTGGCGAAGCCGAAGACCGGCACGACGACGCCGACGGTGGCATAGACCCGGCAGATGCGGTGCAGCAGGCGCACGGTCTCGGTGGCGCGCGCGTCACCGGGTGCGGCCATGGCCCGCCGTGCGGCGGGCGGGAACATGCTCGCCGCGACGGTGACGGGCCCGATCGCGACGATCGCGGCGAGGACGTGGACGGTGAGGAGGAACTTGGTCACGCCGGTGACGGTAGGCGGAGCCGGGGATCTTGCAGAAGTGGCGATAGTGCCAGGGTTCGACGGATTCTCGCCAGCGGTGCGGGCGGAGGCGGGCGCGGAGCTGGGGAGGGATCAGGGGGGATCGGGGAGGGCTGGGCGAGGGCTGTCCGGGGCAGACCCGGCCGGCTTCTGGTTGGCGACTTCCCGTCGTACCCCTACGCTCTCGCCATGCACACCGTCGCCGTACTGGCCCTGGACCGGGTGATCCCCTTCGACCTGTCCGCCCCGATCGACGCGTTCGGCTGGGCGCGGCTGCCGGACGGCCGGGAGGCGTACCGGGTGCGGGTCTGCTCGGACCGGGAGGAGGTCGGCGCGGGCGCGTTCACGGTGCGGGCGCCGTACGGGCTGGACGCGCTGGCCGAGGCGGACACGATCATCCTGCCCGGCGTGGAGGAACCGCCCGACCCGCTGCCGCCGGGCGTCACGGAGGCACTGCGCGTGGCGGCGGCGCGGGGCACGCGGATCGCGTCCGTCTGCGTCGGGGCGTACCTGTTCGCCGCGACAGGCCTGCTGGACGGGCTGCGCGCGACCACGCACTGGATCGCGGCGCCGGACCTCGCGGCGCGCTACCCGAAGGTGACCGTCGACCCGAACGTCCTCTACGTCGACAACGGCCAGTTCCTGACCTCGGCGGGCGCGGCGGCGGCGCTGGACATGTGCCTGCACATGATCCGCAAGGACCACGGCTCGGCGGTCGCCGCGCACGCCGCCCGGATGTCCGTGATGCCGCTGGAACGGGAGGGCGGCCAGGCCCAGTTCATCGTCCACGACCGCCCGCCGGCGCCGTCCGGGGCGACGTTCGAGCCACTGCTGCGCTGGCTGGACGACCACTGCGACAAGGCGCTGACCCTGGAGGACATCGCGGCGCGGGCGGGCATGAGCACCAGGACCCTGAACCGCCGGTTCCGCGAGCAGACCGGCACGACGCCGTTGCAGTGGCTGCACCGGGCGCGGGTGCGCAGGGCGCAGTACCTGCTGGAGACGACGGCCTACCCGGTGGAACGGATCGCGGCGCAGGCCGGCTTCGGCTCCCCGACGGCCTTCCGGGAACGTTTCCGACGGGTGGTGGGGACGAGCCCGCAGGGCTACCGGAGGGCGTTCCGAACGGACACGGTGTGAGGGGAGGCCCTCAGCGGTCCGTCTGCCGGTCGGCGACGGCCCAGGAGGCGAGGGCGACGGCGCCGGCCACCCCGAACACGGCGGGCCAGGCGCCCACCTTCTTGGCCAGCGGGTGGGACCCGGCGAAGGCGGCGACGTACGCGGCCGTCAGGGCGCCGGCGGCCTTCCCGCCGGCCCGCTGCCGCCACCGCCGGGCCGCCGCGGCGCCCGCGACGGCCAGTACGGCTCCGCCGAGCGGCCGCTTCCCGGTCCAGCGGGCGACGCCGTAACCGCCGACGAGACCGCTCGCGGCGACGAGGGAGCTGGGAATGTCTGCCATGGCCCCGACCATAGCTCGGGGATGGCGGCCGAACCCGAACCTGAGCCGGGGCTTGTCAAGTTTCCTCTCGGGAGTTATATAAAAAGCCGTAGGGCATCGCAGACGACACACACAGCGCCTGCCGAGAGGAGTGACTTGTGATGCTCATGCGTACCGACCCCTTCCGCGAACTCGACCGCCTCGCGCAGCAGGTCCTCAACACCCCCGCCCAGCCGGTCGCGATGCCGATGGACGCGTACCGGGCCGGCGACGACTTCGTCGTCCACTTCGACCTGCCCGGCGTCGACCCCGAGACGATCGAGCTGGACGTCGAACGCAACGTCCTCACCATCCGCGCCGAGCGCCGCTTCCCGGCCCCGGAGGACGCGGAAGTGCTCGTCGCCGAGCGACCCACGGGCACCTTCACCCGCCAGCTGTTCCTCGGCGACACCCTCGACGCCGAACGCATCGACGCCTCGTACGACGCCGGAGTGCTGACCCTGCGCATCCCGGTCGCCGAGGCGGCCAAGCCACGCCGCATCCGGATCACGGGCGGCGACGGGGGCAGGAAGCAACTGAGTGGCTGAGTGACTGAGCGGCTGAGTGACTGAGCGGCTGGACGGCTGACCGCCGGGGACCGAGGAACAGCGAACTGGGAGGAGAAACGCAACGATGACCGTGACGACCGTGACGACGACGCAGGACCCCGCTGGCTTGGACGCGGACGGCTGGCCGGCGTTGATCGACGCGGTGCGGGACGCGGGCCAGTACCCCACGAGGACGGAAGCGGAGCGGGTCACCCGCATCGTGCTCTCCGCGCTGGGCGGCCACGTCACCGGAGACGAACGGGTCGACCTGGCCCGGGCCCTGCCCCCCGAGGCGGCCAGGGTGATCGCCTCCCAGATCCCGGCGACCCGTCCCCTGACCGCCGCGGAGTTCGTGGACTCGGTGGCCGCCCGCATCGAGGGCGCGACCTCCGCGACGGCCCGCTGGGACGTCAGCTCGGTGCTCAGCGTCCTGCCGCCCCTGATCGGCAAGGACCTGGTGGCCCGCATCCTGTCCGAACTCCCGCCGGGCTACGCGCTGCTGTTCGGCGTACCGGAACTGACGCGAGCGGCGTAACTAGCGATTGCGCTGCCGCTGCCGGGCCCGCAACTCCACGGCATACGCGGAGCAGACGGCACCCCCGGCAGCGGCAAGCCCAGCCCCGAAGGCGACGGGATTGACGTACGCGGGCACATCACCACTCCCGTGACTCCCCCCGTCGCTCGTCTCGCACACGAACCCGAGCGGCACCCAGTCGACGTGATAGCCGGTGACCTGGCCGTCCGCCTGCTGCCCGGGCGTACGACAGGCCTGCACCGGCGCGGAACCGGTCCCCCCGTCCTGCGCCTGCATGACGGCCCCGGACACCCCCAGCAGCCCCCACCCGTACGCCCCGGCCGCGACGGCCGCGGCGATCGCGGCACCCCCGCGCAGCACCTCCGGAAGGCTCTGCCGCCGCAGCCCGCCGGCGAAGGTCTGCCCGCCGTACCCGAGAAACCCGACGACGGCGACAGCGCACACCACGAGCAACAGCAGGCTCATATAGAACATCCACGGAGTCCAACAGCCCACCAGCCACCCGGCAGTGGCGGAACCCACACCTCCGGCAACAGAATCGCCACAGTCCACATCAGCGACCGGAGGAACCGAGACATGCCCTCTCTGACCATGCCGGACGGCACGCACCTCGCCTACCGCGTCCACACCCCACCCGGACCGCCCTCCGGCCGGCCACCCCTTCTCCTCCTCCACGGCCTGGCGGGTCACATGGGCGAGTGGGACGCCGTGCGCGCATACCTGCTCCGCGACGGCCACACAGTGATCGAGTACGACGCGAGAGGCCACGGCGCCAGCACCCGCCGCCCACCGACGATGACCCGAGCGGCCTGCGTCGCGGACGCGGCGACACTGATCAGGAAACTCGGACCGGCTCCCGCGACCCTCATCGGCCAGTCCCTGGGCGGCCACACGGCCCTCCTCACCGCGGCGGCACACTCGGACCTGGTCGCGGCCCTGATCCTGATCGAAGCGGGCCCAGGGGGCCCAGCCCCAGACCTCCCTTCCCAAATCTCCACCTGGCTCCGCTCCTGGCCCACCCCCTTCAAATCCCTGTCCTCCGCCGAGACCTTCCTCGGCCACGAGGCCTGGGCAAGAGGCCTGGAGGAGCACCCGGACGGCTGGCACCCCCGCTTCGACGCGGACCAGATGACAGCG
>NZ_DASQNH010000103.1:0-2876 GCF_035645055.1 Streptomyces sp.
GTGCGCAGGTAGAAGGGGACGCCCGCCCAGCGGCGGTTGTCGATGCCCAGCTTGATCGCGGCGTAGGTGTCGGTCTTGGAGTCCGGGTCGATGCCCTCCTCCTCCAGATAGCCGCGCACCTGCGCGCCGCCCTGCCAGCCCGCCGAGTACTGGGCGCGCACGGTGTCGCGGCCCAGGTCCTTCGGCAGCCGCACGGCGCCGAGCACCTTCGTCTTCTCCGCGGCCAGCGCGTCCGCGTCGAAGGAGGCGGGCTCCTCCATCGCGGTGAGCGCGAGCAGCTGGAGCAGGTGGTTCTGGATGACGTCACGGGCGGCGCCGATGCCGTCGTAGTAGCCGGCCCGGCCGCCGATGCCGATGTCCTCGGCCATGGTGATCTGCACATGGTCCACGAAGGACCGGTTCCAGATCGGTTCGAACATCGTGTTGGCGAAGCGCAGCGCCAGGATGTTCTGGACGGTCTCCTTGCCCAGGTAGTGATCGATGCGGAAGACCTGGTCCGGGGCGAAGACCTCGTGCACGACCTTGTTCAGCTCCTCGGCCGACTTCAGGTCGTGGCCGAACGGCTTCTCGATGACCGCGCGCCGCCAGGAGCCGCCGGTCTGGTCCGCCAGCCCGTGCTTCTTCAGCTGCTGGATGACCACCGGGAAGGAGCGCGGCGGCACGGACAGGTAGAAGGCGAAGTTGCCGCCCGTGCCCTGTGCCTTGTCCAGCTCCTCGATGGTGGCGCGCAGCCTCTCGAACGCCTCGTCGTCGTCGAAGGTGCCCTGGACGAACCGCATGCCCTGGATGAGCTGCTGCCAGACCTCCTCGCGGAAGGGGGTACGGGCGTGCTCCTTGACGGCGTCGTGGACCTCCTGCGCGAAGTCCTCGTGCTGCCACTCGCGGCGGGCGAAGCCGATGAGCGAGAAGCCCGGCGGCAGCAGACCGCGGTTGGCGAGGTCGTAGACGGCCGGCATCAGCTTCTTGCGCGACAGATCCCCCGTGACGCCGAAGATGACCAGGCCCGACGGCCCCGCGATACGCGGGAGCCGTCGGTCTGCGGGGTCACGAAGCGGATTCGCTCCTGTGACGGAGGGAGACAAGGTGTCAGCCCTCCGCGGGGGCGAGGCGCTTCAGCTCGGCCTCGGTCGACTTCAGCAGGTCGTTCCAGGACGCCTCGAACTTGTCGACGCCCTCGTCCTCCAGGAGCTGCACCACGTCGTCGTACTTGATCCCGAGCCGCTCGACGGCGTCGAGGTCGGCGCGGGCCTGCTCGTACGTGCCGGCGATGGTGTCGCCGGTGATCTCACCCGACTCCTCGGTGGCCAGCAGGGTGGCCTCCGGCATGGTGTTCACCGTGTTCGGCGCGACCAGCTCGTCGACGTACAGCGTGGACTTGTACGCCTTGTCCTTCACGCCGGTGGAGGCCCACAGCGGACGCTGCTTGTTGGCGCCCGCCTTCTCCAGCGCGCTCCAGCGGTCCGAGGAGAAGACCTCCTCGTACGCCTGGTAGGCGAGCCGGGCGTTGGCGAGGGCGGCCTTGCCGCGCAGCGCCTTGGCCTCGTCGGTGCCGAGCGCGTCGATCCGCTTGTCGATCTCGGTGTCCACGCGGGACACGAAGAAGGACGCCACGGAGTGGATCTGCGAGAGGTCGAGACCCTTCTCCTTGGCCTTCTCCAGGCCGGCGAGGTAGGCGTCCATGACCTTGCGGTAGCGCTCGAGCGAGAAGATCAGCGTGACGTTGACGCTGATGCCGTTGCCGATGACCTCGGTGATCGCGGGCAGGCCCGCCTCGGTGGCCGGGATCTTGATCAGCGTGTTCGGACGGTCCACCAGCCAGGCGAGCTGCTTGGCCTCGGCGACGGTCGCCTTGGTGTCGTGCGCCAGGCGCGGGTCGACCTCGATGGAGACCCGGCCGTCCTGGCCGCCGGTCGCGTCGAAGACCGGGCGCAGGATGTCGGCGGCGTCCCGGACGTCCGCCGTGGTGATCATGCGGATGGCTTCTTCGACCGTCACCTTGCGGGCGGCGAGGTCGGACAGCTGCTGGTCGTAGCCGTCGCCCTCGGAGATCGCCTTCTGGAAGATGGTCGGGTTGGTGGTGACGCCCACGACGTGCTGCTGGTCGATCAGCTCGGCGAGGTTGCCCGAGGTGATCCGCTTGCGCGACAGGTCGTCCAGCCAGATCGCGACGCCTTCCTCGGAGAGGCGCTTCAGTGCGTCTGTCATGGAAAATGCATCTCCTACGTGTCGTATATGAGCGTCAGCGCTGGGCGGCGGCGAGCGATTCCCGGGCCACGGCTGCCACGTTCTCCGCGGTGAAGCCGTATTCGCGGAAGAGCACCTTGCCGTCGGCGGAGGCACCGAAGTGCTCCAGGGAGACGATCCGGCCGGCGTCCCCGACGTACTTGTGCCAGGTGAGACCGATGCCGGCCTCGACCGCGACACGCGCCTTCACGTGCGGCGGCAGGACGCTGTCCCGGTACCCAGGGTCCTGCTGCTCGAACCACTCGACGGACGGCATCGACACCACGCGGGTGGGCACACCATCGGCCTGGAGCGCCTCGCGGGCCTCGACGGCGACGTGCACCTCGGAGCCGGTGGCGATCAGGATCACCTGCGGCTCACCGCCGTCGGCCTCGAACAGGACGTAGCCGCCCTTGGCCGCGTCGTCGTTGGGCTCATAGGTCGGCACGCCCTGCCGGGTCAGCGCCAGACCGTGCGGCTGGCCCTTGCCGAACTCCTTGGTGTACCGCTTGAGGATCTCGCGCCAGGCGATGGCGGTCTCGTTGGCGTCGGCCGGGCGGACGACGTTCAGGCCCGGGATGGCGCGCAGCGCGGCCAGGTGCTCGACCGGCTGGTGGGTCGGGCCGTCCTCGCCGAGGCCGATGGAGTCGTGC
>NZ_DASQNH010000104.1:0-61643 GCF_035645055.1 Streptomyces sp.
ACCGCGACCTGGCCGCCGTGCTGCACGCCCACCACGACGCCCACGCGCGCCGCCGCGACCGCCGTTCCGGGCACCGCGATCTGCCCGGCTGGCTCAGCGCGTAAGCTGGAGCGTCGTGGCAGCCGTCGACTTCCCCGTCCAGATCCAGCAGCTCCGCCAGACGCTCGACTCGATCCTCGAGGTGAGCGACCTGCCCGCGATGCGCAGGCAGGTGGCCGAGCTGTCCGAGCAGGCGTCCGCCCCCGACCTGTGGGACGACCCGGACCGCGCCCAGGTGGTCACCAGCAAGCTCTCGCACCTGCAGTCGGAGGTGGAGCGGCTGGAGCGGATGACCTCCCGCATCGACGATCTCGAGGTGCTCGTCGAGATGGTGGGCGAGAGCAGCGACGCCGCCGAGACGGCGGACGGGCAGGCCGAGGCGGAGGCGGAGCTGGCGTCGGTCACCAAGGCGCTGGGCGAGCTGGAGGTCCGGACCCTGCTCTCCGGCGACTACGACTCCCGCGAGGCCCTCGTCACGATCCGCTCCGAGGCCGGCGGGGTCGACGCCGCAGACTTCGCCGAGATGCTGATGCGGATGTACCTGCGCTGGGCCGAGCGCCACGGCTACACCACCGAGGTCTACGACACCTCCTACGCCGAGGAGGCGGGGATCAAGTCGGCCACCTTCAAGGTCGGCGTGCCGTACGCCTACGGCACCCTGTCCGTCGAGCAGGGCACGCACCGGCTGGTGCGGATCAGCCCGTTCGACAACCAGGGCCGGCGCCAGACCAGCTTCGCCGGCGTCGAGGTGCTGCCGGTCGTCGCCGAGACCGACCACATCGAGATCCCGGAGAACGACATCCGGGTCGACGTGTACCGCTCGTCCGGCCCGGGCGGGCAGAGCGTGAACACCACCGACTCCGCCGTCCGGCTCACCCACATCCCCACCGGCGTGGTCGTGACCTGCCAGAACGAGAAGTCCCAGCTGCAGAACAAGGCCGCGGCGCTGCGGGTGCTCCAGGCCAAGCTGCTGGAGCGGGCCCGTCAGGAGCGGCAGGCCGAGCTCGACTCGCTCAAGGGCGACGGCGGCTCGAGCTGGGGCAACCAGATGCGCTCCTACGTCCTGCACCCGTACCAGATGGTCAAGGACCTGCGCACGGAGTACGAGGTCGGCAACCCCGAGGCCGTGTTCAACGGTGAGATCGACGGGTTCCTGGAAGCCGGAATTCGCTGGCGCAAGCAGCAGGAGAAGTAAGTTTGTCGACAAAGTCAACCGCCCCTCACGCAGGGGCGGTTGTTCTTTGCCCAGGTTTCACATCACACTCACAGGCGTCGTCCCCGGCAAACCGCAGCGCATAGGGCATAACCGTGCGCAACGGCCTTGACGTTGCTTTGAAAAATCGGAAGGGTGAAGCGCGGCATGCGTATCTCTGGGGCGCATGTGAACCGGGGGGCTTCATCCAAGACAGCTATCTCCGTTGATCACGGCCCCGAGCGCCGCCTCATTGACGATCAGCTACTGGGGGTAGCAACCACATGACCAAGAAGACGCGGATCCGTGTCGCGCGGATAGCGGCCGGCGCCGTGATCGCCGCCGGTGCCTCGCTGACTGCCGCGGGTGTCGCCTCGGCCGCTCCGGGTGACGGCGACTGCGGGTTCCTGGGGATCGGGTGCGAGACCCCGTCTCCCGACCCGGAGCCGACCCCGCCTGTCCCGACCGAGCTGCCGACCGATGTTCCCACCGTGCTCCCGCCCACGCAGGAGCCGCCCACCCAGGAGCCGCCGACCCAGGAGCCGCCCACCGTGGAGCCTCCGACGGAGGAGCCCCCGACCGACCCGACCGAGGAGCCCACCGAGCCGGAGGAGCCCGAGGAGCCGGGCAACCCGGGTAACCCGGGCGACGGGAACGGCAATGGCAACGGCAACGGCAACGGTGGCGGCAACAACACCAACCCCGACGGCGGCTCCGGCGACTCCGCTCAGAACGCGGGCTCGTCGGCCCTGACCGACACCGGTGCCGACGTCCCGGCCTCCGACCCCTCCGCCCAGGGCGGTGGCGACGAGCTGGCCGAGACCGGTGCCGCGGAGACCACGTTCCTGCTGATCGGTGCCGCGACGATGATCGCCGGCGGTATCGGCTTCCGCGTGCTGCCGCGTCTCGTGGGCGGCCGTGGCGGTGCGGCTGCCTGAGGCAGTCGAGCCGGCCGTAGCGGTCGGCCGGAATAGCCGGCCGTAGTCGAAAGGGCCCGGAGCGCTACGCTCCGGGCCCTTCTCGTCACGCCGTCTGGTGTGCCAGCAGCGCCAGCGCCGCGATCAGCACCGCCAGCAGGGCGATCAGCGTCATGGGATTCAGGGCGGCCAGCGGATTCTCCTGCTGGAGCCGCTCACGGTTGGCCCGGCACACGGGGCAGCGGCCCTCGCTGACGGGCGCGGCACAGTTCGCGCACACCAGCCGGTCGTACGTCATGTGCTCGCCCTCCTAGTGCCGGTTCTCGTTGAACAACGCCCTCGGGGGTGAGAACGTTCCCCCTCCACTGTGCCAGGTTCCTCCGGAGGGTGCGCGGGGCCCCTTCCAAGGGGGCGGCTTCCGTGGTCGCGGGGCCGCGGGCCGTGGGGGCTGATCGCGCAGTTCCTCGCGCCCCTGAGCAGAGTGCGCTCGCCCTCGGTATAAATGCGCACAACCCGCGCGCAACGGTGACCGGTGACTGCGGTCACCTACCCGGTTCGCGTATGGTCACGCTCATCTACCCCCGGCGACCCGTGGTGCATCCGTGATCCGATTCGACAATGTCTCCAAGGTCTACCCCAAGCAGACCCGCCCGGCCCTCAGGGACGTCTCCCTGGAGGTCGAGAAGGGCGAGTTCGTGTTCCTCGTGGGGTCCTCCGGCTCCGGAAAGTCCACCTTCCTGCGGCTGGTCCTCCGCGAGGAGCGGGCCAGCCACGGGCAGGTGCACGTGCTGGGCAAGGACCTCGCCCGCCTCTCCAACTGGAAGGTGCCGCACATGCGCCGCCAGCTGGGCACGGTGTTCCAGGACTTCCGGCTGCTGCCGAACAAGACCGTCGCCGAGAACGTGGCCTTCGCCCAGGAGGTCATCGGCAAGTCCCGCGGCGAAATCCGCAAATCCGTGCCGCAGGTGCTCGAACTGGTCGGGCTCGGCGGCAAGGAGGACCGGATGCCGGGCGAGCTGTCCGGTGGTGAGCAGCAGCGCGTGGCCATCGCGCGGGCCTTCGTGAACCGGCCCAAGCTCCTGATCGCCGACGAGCCCACCGGCAACCTCGACCCGCAGACCTCCGTCGGCATCATGAAGCTGCTCGACCGGATCAACCGCACCGGTACGACCGTCGTGATGGCCACGCACGACCAGAACATCGTGGACCAGATGCGCAAGCGCGTCATCGAGCTGGAGAAGGGCCGCCTCGTCCGCGACCAGGCCCGCGGCGTCTACGGCTACCAGCACTGACGATCCACGACGGAAAGGCTTAACCAGACGCCATGCGCGCCCAGTTCGTTCTGTCGGAGATCGGTGTCGGTCTCCGCCGCAATCTGACGATGACCTTCGCGGTCGTCGTCTCCGTCGCCCTGTCCCTGGCCCTGTTCGGCGGTTCGCTGCTGATGAGCGACCAGGTGAACACCATGAAGGGCTTCTGGTACGACAAGGTCAACGTCTCGATCTTCCTCTGCAACAAGAGCGACGCCGAGTCCGACCCCGCCTGCGCCACGGGCGCGGTGACCGAGGAGCAGAAGCAGCAGATCAAGTCCGACCTGCAGAAGATGCCGGTCGTCGACACCGTGACGTACGAGTCGCAGGACGAGGCGTACAAGCACTACAAGGAGCAGTTCGGCGACTCACCGCTGGCCAGCTCGCTGACGCCGGATCAGATGCAGGAGTCGTACCGCATCAAGCTGAAGGACCCGGAGAAGTACCAGGTCATCGCGACCGCCTTCAACGGCCGGGACGGCGTGCAGTCCGTGCAGGACCAGAAGGAAACCCTGGACAACCTGTTCAAGCTGCTGGAGGGCATGAACTGGGCCGCGCGCGCGGTGATGGCGCTGATGCTGGTCGTGGCGCTGATGCTGATCGTCAACACGGTGCGCGTCTCCGCGTTCAGCCGGCGCCGCGAGACCGGGATCATGCGCCTGGTCGGCGCCTCCGGCTTCTACATCCAGGCCCCGTTCATCATGGAGGCCGCGGTCGCCGGACTGATCGGCGGCGCGGTTGCGTGCGCGTTCCTGGTGACCGCCCGGTACTTCCTCATCGACCACGGACTCGCCCTGGCCGACCAGCTGGAGCTGATCAACTTCATCGGCTGGGACGCCGTCCTGACGAAGCTGCCGCTCATCCTCGCCACGAGCCTGCTGATGCCCGCGTTGGCCGCGTTCTTCGCGCTGCGCAAGTACTTGAAGGTGTGACGCATGCCAAGAGGGGCCGTACGGTCAACGGACCGT
The DNA here is from genome assembly GCF_035645055.1 of Streptomyces sp. Lineage (GTDB taxonomy): Bacteria > Actinomycetota > Actinomycetes > Streptomycetales > Streptomycetaceae > Streptomyces. The sequence goes on from NZ_DASQNH010000104.1 coordinate 4,427, forward strand.
ACGGCCCTTCGCGTTGTCCTAGACTCACCGCCATGTCAGGTCGTGACCTGTTCTGTCAGCCCCCTCGTGCACGCCGCGGGACCGCCCTGACCCTGGTGTTCGCGAGCGTGCTCGTCGCCGGTGCCGCCACGGGCTCGCTGCCCGGCGCCGAGCGGGGCCCCGCGCCCGGCCCGTCCCGGACGCCCTCGGCGGCCCGCCCCGACGCGGTCACGGCGGCCGCCGCCCGGGCCATGGCCGAGGGCACCTCGCCGCTGAAGGCCGCCGAGCGTGCCGTCAGTCGCAGCGGGGACCGCTGGGACGCCGTGTACTCGCCGGGGGAGTACGAGGAGTTCGAGGAGGCCCTGGACGGCGCCTACACGGGTGTCGGGCTGTGGGCGCGGCGGGAGCGCGCCGGGCGGATCGAGGTGACCAAGGTGGCCGCCGGATCGCCAGCGGCCGACGCCGGGATCCGCGCGGGCGACCGCCTGCGCAGCGTCGACGGACGGCCGGTCGACGGACGGCCGGTCACCGAAGTGGTCTCCTTACTGCGCGGTGACGCCACCGACGCGCCCGCCGGAACGCCGGTCCGGCTGGGCCTGGAGCGCGGCACGCGCGCGTGGAGCCTCACGCTGCGCCGGGCCCGGCTCTCCACGGACTCGGTGACCGTCCACACCCTCCCCGGCGGGGACACCCTCATCAAGATCGGCGCCTTCACCAAGGGCTCCGGCGACGCCGTCCGGGACGCCGTCCGGCGGGCCCCGGACGGCGCCGGGGTCGTCCTCGATCTGCGCGGCAACTCCGGCGGCCTGGTCACCGAGGCCGTCACGACCGCCGCCGCCTTCCTCGACGGCGGGCTCGTCGCCACCTACGACGTCGACGGCCGGCAGCGCGCGCTGCACGCCCAGCCCGGCGGCGACACCGCCAGACCCCTGGTCGCGCTCGTCGACGGGGGCACGATGAGTGCGGCCGAGCTGCTGACCGGGGCCCTGAAGGACCGGGGCCGGGCGGTCGTCGTGGGCTCCCGCACCTTCGGCAAGGGCTCGGTCCAGATGCCGAGCCGGCTGCCCGACGGCTCGGTCGCCGAGCTGACCGTCGGGCACTACCGCACCCCCTCCGGGCGCGGGGTGGACGGGCGGGGCATCACCCCCGACCTGGAGGCGGACGAGGACGCGCTGCGGCGCGCGGAGACGGTGCTGGAGGGTCTGGGGGACTGACCGCCACTGACCGCCCCGCCGGACGGCCGCGCCGCTTAATGACTTCCCGCACACCTCCTCCGTAGTGCGAAAATGGTCGGCACTATGGCTAAGGAAAAAGGACGCAAGCTGATCGCGCAGAACAAGAAGGCGCGGCACGACTACCTCATCATCGACACCTACGAGGCCGGTCTCGTCCTCACCGGTACCGAGGTGAAGTCACTGCGTCAGGGGCGCGCCTCGCTGGTCGACGGGTTCGTGCAGCTGGACGGCCACGAGGCGTGGCTCTACAACGTGCACGTGCCGGAGTACAGCCAGGGCACCTGGACCAACCACAGCGCCCGCCGCAAGCGCAAGCTGCTGCTGCACCGCGAGGAGATCGACAAGCTGGAGTCCAAGTCCCAGGAGACGGGCCACACGATCGTGCCCCTGTCCCTGTACTTCAAGGACGGCCGGGCGAAGATCGAGATCGCGCTGGCGAAGGGCAAGAAGGAGTACGACAAGCGGCAGACCCTGCGCGAGAAGCAGGACCGGCGCGAGGCCGAGCGGGTGATCTCGGCGGTGCGGCGCAAGCAGCGCGCCTGAGCCGTGACCGCACGGGAATACGGTGGCATCGGCTGGCGTTGATCCCGTACGATGGCACCAGTACCGGCCAAGCCGGTGCGCGCGGCCCGGGAAACCGGGTCTTGAAAAATCAACATGGGGATGATCGGTTTCGACAGCGGCTGTCGAAGCAGGGGAAGCGTGTCGAGGAAGCGGCCATGATCTCGTAAACCACAGGCCGAAAAAAATAATCGCCAACACCAAGCGCGATTCCTCCCAGCAGGCCTTCGCCCTCGCTGCCTGATCTCAGGTAGCGGAGCGAGCCTCCTACTAAGGGAGTGTCAGCCCGGGGCTGTTCCCGACCCGGTTCCTGGCATCAGCTAGGGGACTAAACCTCGATCCCGGTCACGGGGTGAAGAGGGAAATCACACAGTGACTGAGCCCGTCGGAGACTTGTCCGCGTGATCTCCGGGGCCGAGAAAATCAGAGCGGACTGCACACGGAGAAGCCCTGATTCCGCACCGTTGGACGCGGGTTCGATTCCCGCCATCTCCACTTACCCCATGTGGGCACAGGCCCCGTCGCTTACGAGCGCCGGGGCCTTTGTCATGCGCCTCGGCTGTCATGCGCCTCGGCTGTCGTGCGCCTGCGCGCCCACCGCGCTGCCCGGACACCTCACCCGACCGTCCGCCGTGCCGTGCTCGCCCGTACCGTCAGGGCCGGCGCCAGCGGTGTGGCCGCCGGGACCGGCTCGCCGGCCAGCTTGCGCATCAGCAGTTCCACCGCGCGCAGGGCGATCTCCGCGGCCGGCAGGGCGACCGAGGTCAGCGGTACGCGGGCGGACTCCGCCAGGTCGGCGGGGCAGATCGCGGTGACGGAGAGGTCGTCGGGGACGCGCAGGCCCAGGTGTTCGAAGGCCTCGGTCAACGGCTCCAGGACCGCCTCGTTGTGCACGACGACCCCGGTCAGCGCCGGGTGTTCCCGCAGCAGCCGTTCCGCGGTCGCGCGCGCCGCCGCCGGGGTCGCCTCGCAGGGGTGGACGGCGGAGGCCAGCCCGTGCCGGTGGGCGGCGGCGGTGAAGCCCTGGAGCACGTACTGGGCGTGGGCGGTCCGGCGGACGTAGACCTCCGGCGGCGAGCCCACCAGGGCCACCACCCGATGGCCCAGGCCCGCCAGGTGGTCCACACACGCCTCGCCCGCCGCCCTGAAGTCGAGGTCCACACAGGTGAGCCCGGCCCGGTCGGCCGGGAAACCGATCAGCACCGAGGGCCGGTCCAGGTCCCGCAGCAGCGGCAGCCGGGGGTCGCCCAGCCGTACGTCCATCACGATCAGCCCGTCCACCGGCGCCGTGTCCGCTGCCCGGCGCAGGCCCTCCTCGCCCTCGTCCCGGGTGAGGACCAGCACGTCCTGGCCGTACGACCGGGCCGCGGTCAGCACCGACGCCGCGAACCGCATCGCCACCGGGGCGTGGACGCCCGCCCACAACGGCGTCACCAGCGCCAGTACGTTCGCCCTGCCGCCGGCCGGGTGGGCACGGGCGCCGGCGTGCGGGCGGTAGCCGAGGGCGCGGATGGAGGCCTGGACGCGGCGCCGGGTCTCCTCGGAGATCGGGCGCTTGCCGCTGAGCACGTACGAAACGGTGCTGGGGGAGACGCCCGCGTGCCGGGCCACGTCCGTGATCTTGGCCATCAGGTCCTCAGGGGGAGTATGGCGGTAAGGGGAAGGCGGGGGAGAACGGCCGACTCGTCGAAGCGCTTCGACGGGCGAAGGTATGTGGGGCGCAGGGGGACGTCAATGGGTTGAGCCGGACGGATCCGCCGGATCAGCGGAGCGGTTCGACGACCCGGACGGGGCGGAGCGTGGCCAGGGTGAGCAGCAGGGCCGCCCCCGCCGCCGCGACCGGCACCCCGTACCCGGCCGTCGCCGACAGCTGCTCCGCCGTCCAGCCGCCCAGCGCGCTGCCGCAGGCGATCCCGCCGAGCAGACCGGTCACCGCGAGTGTCATCCCCTCGTTGAGCCGCCCCTCGGGAGTGCGTTCCTGCACCAGGGCCATCCCGGTCACCATCGTCGGCGCGGTCGCCATCCCGGCGACCAGCAGCGCGCCCCCGAGGACGAGCAGCGAGCCGGTGAGCGCCGCCGCGAGCAGCGGCAGGGTGAGCAGCGCGGTCATGGCGGCGATGCACCGGGCGTACCGGGCCTCGGCCGGTCCGGTCGGCCGGAACCGGCCGTACAGCAGCCCGGCCGCGCAGGACCCGGCGGCCTGGAGGCCGAGCACCAGCCCGGCCGCCGTCCGGTGCCCGTGGGCGTCCGCGAACGCGAGGGTGACGACCTCCATCGCCCCGAACACCGTGCCCATGGCGAGGCAGACCGCGAGCAGCGGCGGGATGCCCGGCGCGCGGATCGGTGACGTCCCCCGGGCGCCCGGCCGCACGGGCGGCTCGGTGGCCCGCTGGGCGGCGAACAGCAGGACCCCGGTCACCAGCAGCACCACGCCGACGAGGGTGCCCGCCTCGGGGAAGACCGCCCCGCACAGGAAGGCCGCGAGGACCGGGCCCAGCATGAAGCACAGCTCGTCGGCGGCCTGCTCGAAGGCGTTCGCGGTGTGCAGCGCGGCCTGGTCGCCCTTCAGCAGATGGGCCCAGCGGGCGCGGGACATGCCGCCGGTGTTGGGGGTGGTGGCGGTGGCGGCGTACGAGGCGAACAGGGTCCAGCCGGGGGTGTCGTGGCGGACGCAGAGGATCAGGGCGAGGCTGCCGAGGGCGGCGACCAGGGTGGCGGGCACGGCGATCCGGGCCTGGCCGTACCGGTCCACGAGCCGGGCGGTCCACGGGGCGACCAGCGCGGTCGCCGCGAGACCGGTCGCGGTGACCGCGCCGGCCAGGGCGTACGAGTCGCGTGCGCCGGCGATCATCACGACCGCGCTCACGCTGAACATGCCCATCGGCAGCCGGGCTATGAGGTTTCCGGCGGTGAAGGCCTTGGCGCCCGGGTGGGCGAAGAGGTGGCGGTACGGCATGGGTCCACCGTCGCCCGGCAGTGATCAAGGGGTCCAACACCGGTTCGGCGCCGATTGACGCACCCGTGTTGTAAATTCCCCCGATGCCCGCGCCCATGTCCTCGCCCTCGCCCTCGCCCTCATCCCCCTCCTTCATAGAACCCCGGCTGCTGCGCGCCTTCGTCACCGTCGCCGAGGAACTGCACTTCACCCGCGCCGCGGCCCGGCTCTACGTCGCCCAGCAGGCGCTGAGCAGGGACGTACGGCGGCTCGAACGGGAGTTGGGCGCCGAGCTGTTCGTCCGCACCACCCGCCAGGTGACCCTGACCGGCGACGGCGAGCGGCTGCTGCCGCACGCGCGCCGGGTGCTCCAGGCGCAGGACGAACTGCTCGCCGCCTTCGGGCAGGCCCGGCCCCTGCTGGTCGACCTGAACTCCCCGGGCCTGGGCACCCCGCGCCGGGTCCTGCACCGGGCCCGTGAACTCGCCCCCGAACTGGAGCTGATGGCCCGTTACGAGAGCGGGCTCACCGGTGCCGCGACGGAGCTGGTCGCGGGGCGGCTGGACGCGTCGTTCGGGCGGTACGCGGGACTCGCGCCGGCGCTGCGCAGTCAGCTGGCGCACCAGCCGGTGCGGTGGGAGCCGATGGCGATCGTGCTGCCCGAGGGGCATCGGCTCGCCTCCCGGGAGACCGTGCCGCTGGCCGAACTGGCGGGGGAGACGGTGTACGCCGGCGCCGGGAACCCCCGGACGCCGGAGTGGACCGATCTCGCGCATCGCCTGTTCGAGGGTCGCGGGATCGAGGTCGCCTCGCCCGCTCCGCTGGCCGTCGGGGCCGAAGAGTTCCAGAGGATCATGGCCAAATCAGGGAGCCCGGTGCTCGCCGTCGTGAGCTTTCCGGCCATGCCCGGCTGCGTGCTGCGTCCGCTCGTCGACCCCGTTCCGTTGTCACCCGTGTCGCTGGTGTGGCGGAAAGGGCTTGTGCATCCCGGACTGGACGCGCTGCGGCGGGCCGCGGGGGAAACGGCCACCGAGGAGGGGTGGCTTCGATGGCCTGCCGAGGGATGGATTCCAGCCATGGACAAAGCGCTGATGAATGCCCACAACGCGCACGTGGCGAACACATGACTCGCGCGTGCGCTACATTCTTGGCCTGAGTACCGTGTGGTAAACGGGGCGCTCGGGCCGGGTGGGGGCCTGGTTCGGCCGACGGGGTGCTCAGGGTCGTAGGCGCACCCGTACCCGTCCCGTGGGGGGAAGTGCGCGCGTGAACAAGTGGCGAGAAGACGCCCAACCGGAGTGGCCCGAGGTCGCGTCCCCGGCGGGGGAACCGAGGACCGGTACACAGGCCTTTCCGGAAGCCAGGTCCCTGTCCGCCGACCCCGAGAGCCGACTCCCGTCGGACGCCGCCGAGACGCAGGTGCTACCGATGGTGATGGAGACTCAGATGATCCCTCCGGTGGCCGAGCCACTGCTCATACCTCCGGTGGCCGAGCCACTGCTCATACCTCCGGTGGCTGAGACGCAGCTCATACCTCCGGTGGCTGAGACGCAGCTCATACCTCCGGTGGCCGGCCCCCCGGGGGAGCCCGGGGTGGCACCCGCGCCGATACCGCCGATACCGGGGTCGGCACAGCCTCAGGCGATGCCCCCGGCCGCTGACACCCGGGCGATACCGTCGGCGGCCGACACCCTGGCGTTCCGGAAGGTCCGGCTGCCCCGGCAGCCGGGTCCCTCCGGACTCGACGACCCCTGGGCGCAGCCCGGCTTCGCGGGCCCGGCCCCCGGCATGGGGTCCGGCGCTGTGCCCCGCCCGGGTGCGGGCCGGGGGCGTCATGCCGCTACCGGGGCGGATGCGGGCATGAATCTCGGCACGGCCGCCGGGGCGAGCCCTCGCGCGGGCACCGGTACGGCTCCCGGGTCGGGAGCCGGCGCCGCCACCCACGACCCCCACGAAGTCACCATCCAGCTCGACGCCGTCCAGCTCGGCGACGGCCTGATCCGCCAGGCCGCGGCCGGGCGTCCGGCCGGTGCCGCGGACGGCTCCGACGGCCCGGTGTTCGTCGACGAGACCGGCCGCCGCGTCCGCCGTTTCCGCCGCCTCGGCATGGCCGTCGGACTCGTGTGTGCCGCCTTCGCGGTCGTCACCGTCGCCACCCTCCTCTCCGGCGACTCCGAGGCGCCGGCGCTGCCCGTGCCGGAGCAGAACGGCGACCGGCCGGCCAGCCAGGTCGACAGCCCCCCGCTGGACGCCGAGGCCGCGGACCCCTCCGCTCCCGTCTCCGGCGAGACCCCCGACGGGAGTACGGGCACGGCCCCCGCGCCGGGCGCCGACGACGCCGTACCGGATGCCTCCACCGGACCCGGCGCGCCCGGCACCGCCGTACAGGTTCCGGCCCCGACGGCCACCGTGGCCACCACCGGCCCCGGTCCCGGCACGACCGGAAGCGGGGCCCCCGCCCCGTCGCAGCCGCCCGCCGGCCCGGCGCCGGACCCCACCCCCACCGACGACAGCCCGTCCGCCGCCCCCTCCCCGGCCACCGGCGGCGACAACCCGGACACCGGCCGCGGCACGGACCGGCGCTCCGACCGCACGTCCGTCGTCTCCCCGCTCTCCGCCCACGCCTCGTCCCCGGAGCACGTCCTCTGATGGCACCCCGCCCCCGCCGTGGGGCGGCGACCGGAGCCCGTGACGGCTCCCGGCAACGCCGCCTGCCCCTGCGCTTCCTGCTGCCCGCGCTCGTCCTCGTCGCCCTGATGGCGATGCTGATGCTGCGCGGCTATGTGCACAGCGAGATCCTCGCCGACCACCGCGTCCGCCCCCCGGCCGCCTCCGACCGGGTCCCGGAGAACGTCCTCAAGGGCGGCCCGGTCATCGACGCCCGCAGCGGCCGCGCCACCACGCTGTCCATGCCGGACCACCGGCTGGTCCTCACCTTCGACGACGGCCCCGACCCGGTGTGGACCCCGAAGGTCCTGGACGTGCTGAAGGAGCACGACGCGCACGCCGTCTTCTTCGTTACCGGCACCATGGCCTCCCGCTACCCGGACCTGGTCCAGCGCATGGTGGACGAGGGCCACGAGATCGGCCTGCACACCTTCAACCACCCCGACCTCTCCTACCAGTCGAAGCAGCGCATCGACTGGGAGCTGTCCCAGAACCAGCTGGCGATATCCGGCGCGGCCGGCATCCGCACCTCCCTGTTCCGCCCGCCGTACTCCTCCTTCTCCGCCGCCATGGACAACGAGTCCTGGCCGGTCACCGAGTACATCGGCAGCCGCGGATACATCACCGTCGTCAACAACACCGACAGCGAGGACTGGCGCAAGCCCGGCGTCGACGAGATCATCCGCCGCGCCACCCCGAAGGGCGGCAAGGGCGCCATCGTCCTGATGCACGACTCCGGCGGCGACCGCCACCAGACCGTGCAGGCGCTGGACCGGTTCCTGCCCGACCTCAAGGCACAGGGCTACGCCTTCCAGAACCTCACCGAGGCCCTCGACGCGCCCAGCGCGCACACCCGGGTCACCGGCCTCGACCTGTGGAAGGGCAAGGCGTGGATCTTCCTGGTCCAGGCCTCGGAGAACATCACCGACGGCCTGGTCGTCGGCCTCGCGATCATCGGCAGCCTGGTCATCGGCCGCTTCGTGCTGATGCTGCTGCTCTCCGGCTGGCACGCCCGCCGGGTCCGCCGCCGCGGCTTCCGCTGGGGGCCGCCGGTCACCGAACCGGTGTCGGTGCTGGTCCCGGCGTACAACGAGGCCAAGTGCATCGAGAACACCGTGCGGTCGCTGATGGCGAGCGAGCACCCCATCGAGGTGCTGGTCATCGACGACGGCTCCTCGGACGGCACGGCCCGCATCGTGGAGGCCATGGGCCTGCCGAACGTCCGGGTCGTCCGCCAGCTCAACGCGGGCAAGCCCGCCGCCCTCAACCGCGGCCTGGCGAACGCCCGTTACGACATCGTCGTCATGATGGACGGCGACACCGTCTTCGAACCGGCCACGGTCCGCGAACTCGTCCAGCCCTTCGGCGACCCGCGCGTCGGCGCCGTCGCGGGCAACGCCAAGGTCGGCAACCGCGACACGCTCATCGGCGCCTGGCAGCACATCGAGTACGTGATGGGCTTCAACCTCGACCGCCGGATGTACGACGTGCTGCGCTGTATGCCGACGATCCCCGGAGCGGTCGGCGCCTTCCGCCGCTCGGCGCTGGAGCGGATCGGCGGCATGAGCGACGACACCCTCGCCGAGGACACGGACGTCACCATGGCCCTGCACCGCGACGGCTGGAAGGTCGTGTACGCGGAGAACGCCCGCGCCTGGACCGAGGCCCCCGAGACCGTCCAGCAGCTGTGGTCCCAGCGCTACCGCTGGTCGTACGGCACCATGCAGGCGATCTGGAAGCACCGCCGGGCCCTCGTGGAGCGCGGCCCCTCCGGCCGCTTCGGCCGGGTGGGCCTGCCCCTGGTCTCCCTCTTCATGGTCCTCGCCCCGCTCCTGGCCCCTTTGATCGACGTCTTCCTCCTCTACGGCCTCGTCTTCGGCCCCACCGGGAAGACCATCGCGGCCTGGCTGGGCGTCCTCGCCATCCAGGCGTTCTGCGCCGCGTACGCCTTCCGGCTGGACCACGAACGCATGACCCACCTGATATCGCTGCCCCTCCAGCAGATCCTCTACCGCCAGCTGATGTACGTCGTCCTGCTCCAGTCCTGGATCACCGCGCTGACGGGCGGACGGCTGCGATGGCAGAAGCTGCGGCGGACCGGGGTGGTGGAGGCGCCGGGCGGACCGGTGCCGACCCGACAGGGGATCAGGAACGACGACCGGAAGCCGGTGGGATGAGCAGTCAGGGATATCCGGCGGACACCGGACGGCAGGAACAGCCGTACGGCATTCCGCAGCAGCGCACGACGGACCCGGCCCCGCAGCCACCGTCCGCCCCCACGGGGGAGCGCCGGGAGAAGGGCCCGGCCCGCGACCGCTACCTGGACCTGCTGCGCTCCATCGCCCTGGTCCGCGTCGTCGTCTACCACCTCTTCGGCTGGGCATGGCTGACCGTGCTGTTCCCGTCGATGGGCGTCATGTTCGCGCTGGCGGGCTCGCTGATGGCCCGCTCGCTGAACCGCCCCGCGCTGAGCGTGATCCGCGGCCGCGTCCGGCGCCTGCTCCCGCCTCTGTGGGCGTTCAGCGCGGTCGTGCTGGTGCTGCTCTTCGCGGGCGGCTGGAACCCGGCCGAGGAGTCCTCCGACGGCCCCACCTGGGGCGTGGTCGAGGTGATCAACTACATCGTCCCGATCGGCGCCCCGCCGTTCCCCTGGCACATCGGCTCCAAGTCGGGCCTGCTCGAGGACACCTGGGCCGTGCAGGCGGCCGGCCCGCTGTGGTACCTGCGCGCCTACCTGTGGTTCGTGGTGGCGTCCCCGCTGCTGCTCTGGGCGTTCCGCAAGGCTCCGTGGCCCACGCTCCTCGCCCCGCTCGGCCTGACGGCGATCGTCGGCACCGGCCTGGTGAAGATCCCCGGCGAGACGGGCAACGCGGTCACCGACTTCGCGGTCTACGGCGGCTGCTGGGTGCTGGGCTTCGCCCATCAGGAGGGCCTGCTCAAGCAGATCCCCCGCTATGTGGCCGTGTCCTGCTCCGCCCTGCTGATGGCCTTCGGCCTGTGGTGGGCCTCGGGCCACCTCGGCCCCGACGGCTGGGACCTGAACGACATCCCGCTGGCCCAGGCGACCTGGTCCTTCGGCTTCGTCGTGATCCTCCTCCAGTACTCGCCGTCCTGGGAGACCCTGCCAGGCCGCCTGGCCCGCTGGGACAAGTGGATCACCCTGTCCAACAACCGCGCGGTCACGATCTACCTGTGGCACAACATGCTCATCATGGCCACCGTCCCCCTCCTCGACCCGCTCTACGAACTGCCCTTCATGCAGAACGACCAGGCGGTCGCCGCCCTCGACGCGACCTACCTCATCTGGATGTTCTTCCTCGTCTGGCCTCTCATCGGCCTGATGATCGCGGCGGTCGGCTGGATCGAGGACGTGGCGGCCAAGCGCAAGCCCCGCCTGTGGCCGAACGGCACCCGGCCCGCCGGAGCAGCGGGGGCGGGAGGCAGGCGGCGGCGCGGCTGACTCCTCCGAGGGGCGGGCGAAAACGAGGGGGCGGGCGAAAACGAGGGGGCGGGCCAGAAGATACGCCGTCCTCGCCGGGGACCGGACCTCCGTGCTGAGCCCGTCGAGTCCGGCGCCGACGGGTCGGCGTGCCGATGAGGACGCGGTCTACGGCGCGCCGAGCGCGCACGTCTCTCCGGAGCGCTACGGGGACAGCCGGCCGTAGGAACGGCGGGTGCGGGCCGACGGGCCGGTGGGGTGGGTTCTAGAGTTCTGTGCGTCCCCACAGCCCCTGTGGCCCCGGCCGCAGGCTCGATCGAGGAGCACGCATGACCGACCCGGCGCCCATAGCCCTCCAGCAGGAGATCGCCCGTGAACTGGAGGTGAGCGAGTCCTTCGACGCGCGGGAGGAGATCGAGCGGCGGGTGGCGTTCCTCGCCGAGCGGCTGACGTCCACGGGGCTGCGGGCGCTCGTGCTCGGCATCAGTGGGGGCGTGGACTCCTCGACCGCCGGGCGGCTGTGCCAGCTCGCGGTGGAGCGGGTGCGGGAGGGCGGGGGCGAGGCGACGTTCTTCGCGATGCGGCTGCCGTACGGGGTGCAGGCGGACGAGGCGGACGCGCAGCGGGCGCTGGAGTTCATCAGGCCCGACCAGGTGCTCACCGCCGATGTGAAGCCCGCCAGTGACGCCGCCCTGGAGGCCGTGATCGCCGGCGGGACCGTGTTCCGCGACGCGCATCACCAGGACTTCGTGCACGGGAACATCAAGGCGCGGCAGCGGATGGTCGCGCAGTACGCGGTGGCGGGGGCACACGACGGGCTCGTCGTCGGGACCGATCACGCCGCCGAGGCCGTCTCCGGGTTCTTCACCAAGTTCGGGGACGGGGCCGCCGACGTCGTGCCGCTGACCGGGCTCACCAAGCGGCGGGTGCGGGCCGTCGCCGCCGAGCTGGGGGCGCCGGACTCGCTGGTGTGGAAGACGCCGACCGCCGATCTGGAGACCCTCGACCCGGGCAAGCCCGACGAGGACGCGCTCGGGGTGACGTACGACGACATCGACGACTTCCTGGAGGGCAAGCCGGTCGCCGAGTCCGCCTTCGAGGCGATCGTCCGCCGCTACCGGCTCACCGAGCACAAGCGGCAGCTGCCGATCGCTCCCTGAGCGGCATGCGCCCGAACCGGCCTTCCTCGCCGCCGCGGCCGTAGTCGTCGTACCGACCGGCCGCGAGGAGGCGGGGCAGGCCCGACTTCCTGGAGTCGCCCGCGTGGCAGCCGCGGCTGTCCCACTGGGCGCAATATGATCTCCGTACGCGCGTATGGGGTACGTGCGCGCGATGCCGAAGCGACGGGGGCTGGGGTGACAGCGCGTGGGCATACGTGACAGAGCCGGGGCGGGGGAGGCCGGTGGGGCCGATCTCAAGGCGTCCGACGAGGACCTCACCAAGCTCGCGAACGATCTCGATGACATGCAGGACCACCTGGACAAGCAGTTCAGGCGCATGGACGCGATCGTCGACCGGATCGAGGCGGGTTGGCGCGGTCCGGCCGGGACGGCGTACCGCGGGTTCCACCGGGCCGCCGCCGAGGACGCCGTGCGGATCCGCGACGTCATGCGCCATCTTGAGAAGGCCGTGCGCATGAGCCGGGACGGGTTCACGCAGCGAGAGCTGGACGTCATGCGGCAGATGCGGAGGATCGAGGTGGACATCGACAGCGAGGTCGACAAGCTGTCGACGCCGAACGCGGAGACGGGGCCCGCGGGCACGTCGGGGCAGCCGCGCAGCAGCTTCGACTCCTTCTGACCTCTCCACGTCGTCCGAATGAGCATGAAACGCGCGAAAGCGTATGAACGGGGGCCAGCATGGCTACGGGCAGCAACGGCGACGACCACATAACCGTCTCCCTCGGCACACTCGCCGAACTCGCCGGAGACCTCGAGGACATCCTCAAACAGCTCAATGAGCGGCTCGACGACCTCTACGACCGCGTCGTTCCGGTCGTGCTCTCCTGGAAGGGCGAAGCCCGTGAGGTCTTCGTCGACAAACTCGACGAGTGGGACCGCTCGGCGCAGGACCTGCAGGCCGCGCAGAAATGGCTGCACGAGTGCGCCACCACCAGCCACGTCAACTACGCCGCTGCGCACCAGGCCGTGCTGCGGGGCTGGGGAGCGCGCTGATGGCGGGCCCGCAGCCGGCGGCGCCCGGCCCGGGCGGGCAGAACGGCACGATCGACGTCAAACCGTCCGATCTGTTCCGGGTGTCGAGTGGGGTCGCCGCTCAGCAGACACCCATGGACAAGGGTGCCAAGACCCTGCTCGAGGAACTGAACAAGTATCCGGACGCGGGTGGCTACGGAACCGCGCCGCAGGCGTTCGCGACCTCGTACGTCAAGGTCGGCAACCGCTTCCTCGAAGTGTGGGCCAAGAGCGTCGCGAGTATCGGCGGCGCGGCGGTCGGCTTCACCACCACAGCCAACAACTACGCGAAGGCGGAAGCCGCCAACGACCCCTCGGGCGCGACCAGGGCGGTCACCCAGGCACCCCCGCAGGTCATCGACAAGGCGCCGGTCTACGGCCCGGTCCCCAACCTCAAATGGGGTGACGACGACGGCGGCGACGACTTCCTCCGGTCCGTGCTGGAGTGGGTGCCCGAGCCGGTCAGAGAGGTCCTGCGCCCGATCGTGAAGCACGCCTTCCGGATGGGGAAGGTCGCGGAGGTCTACCCCTACCCGCAGCAGCACTACCTCAACTCGCTGTCCAAGGCGTGGATGGCGATGACCACCACGCTTTCGATGTCCGAGTCCGCCCTGACCGGCAACGTCAGCAGCATCACCCAGCAGAGCAACAGCGAGTGGCACGACGCCATGCGGCAGTTCTGCAGCTCGCTGTGGGGGACCACCGCCTGGGGCACCAGTCGCGAGGGTTACGAGTGGAAGCACGACTCCGCGTCATCGAGGACCGCCTCGCACCCGGTGATGACCGTGCTCTTCGACACCGCTCAGAAGGTCAGCGACCTGCTGTACGAGTTCGCCGAGGCGGCCGTCTACGTCAACGGCGAGGTGTGGGACGTCTACGTGGAGGCGATCAAGGACGCCATCCCCAAGGTCGAGGTCAACCTCAAGGACGGCGTCGGCATGGACGACCTCAAGGGGCTCGTCAAGGGCGTGGTGAAGGGGGTCGCGAAGGGGGCGAGCCAGCTCGGCGCGGGCATCGTCCTCAACATCGACACGGCCAAGCTCAACGCGATCGTCAACGAGTACAACCGGCGGGTGAACGCGCTGGTGCCGCGGCTCGACGCGCTGATCGGGCCACTGGACGAGGCCTACCGCAGCGCCCCGTCCTTCCACGCGGAGGAGGCCCGCGCGCAGGCCTTCGGAGCCCGGGCGCTCAACGATTTCAAGACCGAGCACCAGTACCTGGTACCGGGCGAGGACCCCAAGGACCACTTCTACCCGCTGGACCTGGCCAGCCAGGAGGGCATCCACGGCAGCCACGGTGTCGACAAGCACATCGGGCTCACCGACGACCAGCTGAAGCAGCGACTGCGGGACCAGGGCAACGCCCCCTCCGCCTCCTCCTACAAGGATCTGAACTCCGCCCAGCGCCTGACGCAGCTCGCACTCGACGACATCGGCAACGCCGATCGCGTCGAGAAATGGATCGAGCGGGTGGAGCGGCGCAAGGCGAACAATCCAACCTGGAATCCCGACAACTCCAGCATCAGCCCGCCTCTCACACTCAGCGTGAATGAGGTGACCGGACGTACCGTGGACCGCGGCGCCTATGCCTCGCAAGGGATGAACGCCTCGGCGAGCGATGTGCATTCGGTTCAGGTCGCGCTGAAGTACAAGGAGGGCATCGACCCGCCCTTCGTCGTGATCACGTCGTACCCTGTCAGTCCTTAGCGCACCGCCGGTCCCAGGTGACGCATGTTCGTGGAAAGAGGACGGTGACAGCTTGATCCCGCACACCGCGCGGCTCTTCGTCGACGGCCCGATGCGCAGGGTCCTGGAAATCGCAGCCCTGGTGAGGGACTCGGGGGGAGCGCTGTCCCTCGATGCCGAGCTGCGGCGTCTCATCCGGACCACGCGCGCGACCGTCGCGACGGACTGGTTGTGCCCGATCGCCACCGTGGCCGCGCTGCTCGACCACACCGCCGGTCTCTGCGACAGCGGCCGGGAAAGCCCGCCCGAGAATTTCTGGCAGCTTCTGGAACGGGCCGGAGCCGGAACTGACGCCGCCGCGTACCTGCACTCGCTGGCGTCGAAAATCCGGACCCTGGAACAGGGTCTGGAGGACGACTACGACGAGCTTCCTTTGTCCCGCTGGGAGATCGACGTGAGATTTGCCCAGCTCTCCGGATTCGGAGTCAACTGGGTGTACGGGGGAGAATTCCCGACCCTGGCGGAATCCCTGGAAGCGGCGATCGATTCGGAACATCCCTACTGCGGTGAGTTCCTGGCCCCGCTCGCCGCGGAGGCCCAGTCGGCCCTCGTACTCTTCCCGGGAGAGCGGGCCATGCAGGACGGCCTGTCTCCGGTCGTCGGCTGGGCGACCCCCCAGGCGCTGCGTCAGCTGCTCCAGGCCGTCGACGACCACATGCGGCGGGAACACGTCGCCCTGCCCTGACCCGACATCCACCAGAGGTCCGTCCGCCATGCCGTCCGTGAACCGGTCCGCCACCTATCCCGACCGCGAAACCGCCCAGTGGGCCACTCAGCAGGTCGTCACCGCCAACGAGCAGCTGATCCACCGCTGGCTCGCCCAGGGCACCCGCCCGCGCCTGACCATCGAGGCGTCCTGGCCCTCGCGGCCCGAGCCGGTCGGCCGGGTGCTGCTGCAGGCGATGATGCTGGCGGGGCGGGAGCCCGTCGACGTGCGGGCCGCGCGGGTCGTGCTCCGGCGGGACGCCTCGGCCCCGCACGGCTTCGTTGTCCACGCCACGTTCCCCGTCTACCTGTGAAGGCCCGACCCGTGCCGCTCAGCCCTCTCGAACACGACCGCCGCTACGGCGAACTGGACCAGGTGATCCGCGCGTACACCGGGCAGCCGGCGGACGACACCCCGGAGGCGCCCGGTGAGGCCCTGACGGCGTATCTCCGGCACACCTGGCACACCCGGCCCTGGGCACTGGCCGTCGCCGAGCGCCAGGTGCGGGAGTACGCCGAGAACCCGCCCGGACGGCTCCGGCTGCGGCTGGGCGAGTTCTACGCCATCCCCGACGTGGGCCTCCCGGAGGGCGAGGTCCAGGAGTGGCTGTTCACGCTCGCCGACCACCTCCGGCGCAGCGTCGAGCAGGGCGAGGTGCCGCCGCCCGCCCCGCCCGCCACCCACTGGGAGTGGCACGCCCGCTTCCCGGAGCTGGGCCAGTTCCTCGGGGGCTGGTTCTCGCAGGACATGCCCGACGAGTTCGCGGACCATGACACGGCGGTCACCGACTACAGGACCGCCACCGATCCGCGCGTCGTCGCCCGGCTCGTCGGTGAGCTGCACGAGCTCCTCGCCCTCGACCTCGACGAGACCAGCTATGCGCTGGCCCTCGGCGAGCTGGGCATGGAGGTGGACCCGCCTGCCCCGTACACCCCGAGCGGCTGGCTGGCGTATGCCGCTGACCGGCTGGCGCAGCCGATCGCCGAGTACGGGCCGCCGGTTCTGTAGTCGCGTGCCCGTGTGGAAAACTGCCCCGCGTTGCGGAAGTGAACAGCGTGACCGAAGTGGCGCGGGAAGTGGGTCCAGGTGAGCAAGCGGCAGATACAGAGCATGCTGCGGCTGATGGCGAGCGGAGAGCCCGTCCAGGTCACGAGCGGCATGGCGTCCGTGAAGAAGCTCGCCCGGCTCGCCTTCGTGGCCCAGCAGTTCGGCTACGAGTACGCCGACGTACGGCAGGGCGGGGCCAACAACAGCGCCCTCGTGATGCTGATCGTGCCCGATCCGTCGCCGTACGCCCGCACGCGGGCCGCGCAGAACTGGGCGCAGTACCCGAACGCGGGGGACGGGGTCTCGCTGCCGCCGTTCGTGCCGGACGCGCTGGAGCTGCTCAAGGCGCGGATCAACTTCGACCTCACGGGGAACGGCGTCGAGAGGCGGCTGCTCCTCGCCGCCCTGGGTGCCACCGCCGGGTCCGTCGCCGTCGGCGTGCAGGACGGGTCCGGCGCGCTGCTGTGGGCGGGGATCCTCTGGGCGGTCCTCATGGGCGTCACCGGTTTCGGGTTCTTCTTCAACCGGCGGCGCAACGCGAAGTTCGCGGCGCGGCTCCAGGCCGCCGGGTTCACGCCGGTCACCGACGAGAGCGGGCGGGTGCGGTATCTGCCGCCGGGCGGCTACCTGCCGGGGCACGGGAACCCGTTCGCCCAGCCCTACGCGCCTCAGCAGCCATACGGCCGGCAGTCCTCTTTGCCCCAGCAGCCGTACGGCCAGCCCCACCCGCCGCAGCAGCCGTACGCCGCCCCCGGCCCTTACGCCCACCAGCCCTACCCACCCCAGCAGCCCCACCCGCCGTACGCCCAGCAGCCCCCGGCCCACTGATCACCGCCCCCGCCGCAGACGACCTCTCATCCCCCCTCCCCCCGGGGTGAGAGCAAAGTTCCTTTCCGGTCACCCACAGCCACAGTCCGGAAACGCGCCCTCCCTACCTTCGGGACGTACCCCAGCCCGGAGCACCGTGGAGGCGTCATGACGGCCCCTAGTTCAGCCCCCGCACCCCCGTCCCCCGGCAGGGGTCCGTCCCCCGGCAGGGGCGGGCGCTGGATCCAGGAGTGGGATCCGGAGGACGAGACCTTCTGGAAGGAGAAGGGGGAGAGGATCGCCCGGCGGAACCTGCTCTTCTCCGTGCTCTCCGAGCACATCGGGTTCTCGATCTGGACCATGTGGTCGGTGCTGGTGCTGTTCATGGGCCCGGAGTACGGGCTCACGCCGGCCGACAAGTTCCTGCTGACCTCGGTCGTCACCCTGGTCGGAGCGGTCGTCCGCGTTCCCTACACCTTCGCCGTCGCGATCTTCGGCGGGCGCAACTGGACGGTCATCTCGGCGGCCATGCTGCTCATCCCGACGATCGCCGCGTTCACCGTGATGGAGCCGGGGACCTCCTTCTCCACCTTCCTCCTCGTCGGCCTGCTGGCCGGTGTCGGCGGCGGCAACTTCGCCTCCTCCATGACCAACATCAACGCCTTCTTCCCGCTCAGGAAGAAGGGATGGGCGCTCGGGCTGAACGCGGGCGGCGGCAACATCGGCGTGCCGGTCATCCAGCTCGTCGCGCTCGCCATCATCGGGGCGAGCGGCGGGCCGCGCGTGCTGCTGGGGATCTACATCCCGCTCATCCTCGCCGCCGCCGTCCTCGCCGCGCTCTTCATGGACAACCTGGAGAAGGTGAAGAACGACACCGGGGCCGCCAGGGACGCCGCGAAGGACGCGCACACCTGGATCATGTCGTTCCTCTACATCGGGACGTTCGGGTCGTTCATCGGGTACTCCTTCGCCTTCGGGCAGGTGCTCACCAACCAGTTCGGGCGTACGCCGCTCCAGGCCGCCTATCTCACCTTCATCGGCCCGCTGCTCGGCTCCCTGATCCGGCCGCTCGGCGGCTGGCTCGCCGACCGCTACGGCGGGGCCCGCATCAGCCTGTGCAACTACGTCGGCATGGGCGCCGCGACCGCCGTCCTCGTCTACGCCAGCATGCAGAAGACACTCGCGCTGTTCGTGCCCGTGTTCGTGGTGCTGTTCGTGCTCAGCGGGCTCGGGAACGGGTCCACCTTCAAGATGATCCCCGGCATCTTCCACGCCAAGGCCCTCGCCAGGGGGCTGCGCGGGGAGGAGGCCGCGGCCTACGGGCGACGGCTGTCCGGGGCGTCGATGGGCCTGATCGGCGCGGTCGGCGCGCTGGGCGGGGTCGGCATCAACATGGCCTTCCGCCAGTCCTTCCTCTCCTACGGCACCGGCACCGGCGCCTTCGTCGCCTTCCTGGTCTGGTACGCGGCCTGCTTCGTGGTCACCTGGTCCGTATACCTTCGCCGCCCCGCGGGCCGTACCCCCGCGTCGGAGGCGACCACCCAGAAGAAGCCGCAGCTCAGCTACGCCGAGGTGTGACGTAACACCGGCGACATCGAGCCGAACCGAGCCTGTCACGCGGCGTTGACAGGCTCGGCGGCATGTAGGTGCGGCAACTCGAGTGCGGGACGAGAGTTTATGTACGAGGAACAGCAGGGACCGGACAACGGGACCCGGACGCGGGCCGAACACGGGCCCCTCGCCGGGTTCACCGTGGGAGTGACGGCCGCGCGCCGGGCCGATGAGCTGGGGGCGCTGCTTCAGCGGCGCGGAGCAGCGGTCCTGCACGCCCCGGCCTTGCGGATCGTGCCGCTCTCCGACGACAGCGAGCTGCTGTCCGCCACGAAGGATCTGCTCGGCCGGGTACCGGACGTGGTGGTGGCCACCACCGCCATCGGCTTCCGGGGGTGGGTCGAGGCCGCCGACGGCTGGGGGCTGGGCGAGTCGCTGCTGGAGCGGCTGCGGGGTGTGGAACTGCTGGCCCGCGGGCCGAAGGTGAAGGGCGCGATCCGGGCGGCCGGGCTGACCGAGGAGTGGTCGCCGTCCTCCGAGTCGATGGCCGAGGTGCTGGACCGGCTGCTCGAAGAGGGAGTCGAGGGGCGCCGGATCGCCGTACAGCTGCACGGTGAGCCGCTGCCCGGGTTCGTGGAGTCGCTGCGGGCGGCGGGCGCCGAGGTGGTCGGGGTGCCGGTGTACCGGTGGATGCCGCCGGAGGACCTGTCGCCCGTGGACCGGCTGCTGGACGCCGCGGTCTCGCGGGGCGTGGACGCGGTCACCTTCACCAGCGCGCCGGCCGCCCAGTCCCTGCTCAACCGCGCCGAGGAGCGCGGGCTGCTGCCCGAACTGCTGACCGCGCTCCAGCACGACGTCCTCCCGGCCTGCGTCGGACCGGTCACCGCGCTGCCGCTCCAGGCCCACGGCGTGGAGACCGTGCAGCCCGAACGCTTCCGGCTGGGCCCGCTCGTCCAGCTGCTCTGCCAGGAACTGCCCGCCCGCTCCCGGGCGTTGCCGGTCGCCGGGCATCGGGTGGAGATCCGCGGGCACGCGGTCCTGGTCGACGGCGCGCTACGGCCGGTGCCGCCCGCCGGGATGTCCCTGCTGCGGGCCCTGTCGCGGCGGCCGGGCTGGGTGGTGGCCCGCGCGGACCTGCTGCGCGCGCTGCCCGGCGCCGGACGCGACGAGCATGCCGTGGAGACGGCGATGGCCCGCCTCCGCACGGCCCTCGGCGCGCCGAAGCTGATCCAGACCGTCGTCAAGCGCGGCTACCGCCTGGCCCTCGACCCGGCGGCCGACGCCAAGTACGCGGACGCCTGATCCGTACCCTGCCCGGCGCCTGATCCGTGCACCGGCCCGGGCCTGATCCGTACATCGCCCGGCGTCCGGCCCGTACATCGCCCGGCGTCCGATCCGCCCATCCGCGTGTGGTCCGTGGCCGCTTCAGGGGTTCCGGCCGGGAAAGCGGGCAGGCACTGTAGGAGGGAACACCCAGGTGACCCCTAGGCGGTGACAGGCGCATGGCACTGGGTACGGCCACGGACACCCCCGAGTTGCGGTTCGACGCCGGGCGGAGCTGTCTCGACCTGCTGGCGACCACGCATCCGGGCGAACGGCTGGACTCGGTGGACGTGCTGCGCGCCTGGATCACCGGGGCCGGACTGGTGCCGCCGGGCACCCCGCTCGGGCACGCGGACGCCTCCTGGCTGCTGTGTTTCCGCGAACTGCGCGCCCGGATCGATCCGTTGGTGCGCGGGGCGCTGCGGCCCGCAGGGAACGGAACCGGGTACGACCGCGCGCTCGCCCGCCTCAACGAGACAGCCCGCGCCGCGCCGCCGGCCCCGCGCGCGGTGCGCGCCGAGGACGGCACGCTCGTGCGGCGGCTGGACCGCCCGCCCGAATGTCCCGCGCTGCTCGCGGCGGTCGCCCGGGACGCCGTGGAACTGCTCACCGACCCCGCCGCGCGGGCCTGTCTGCGGCAGTGCGCGGGCGACAACTGCCCGATCGTCTACCTCGACACCTCGCGCGGGCGGCGCAGGCGCTGGTGCTCCAGCGAGGTGTGCGGGAACCGCGAGCGGGTGGCGCGGCACCGGCGCCGGGCCGCGCTCACCAGTGCCCCGCTGCCGGAGTGACGCACGTGACACGGACCCCCGCGGGGCCAACACGGCCCTCCCCGCCCGCCCTTGACCGCGTGGGGGAAATGTAGAGGCCGTAGGGGGGAATTGCGGCGGCATGTCCGCCTCGTCGCGGCACCGCGCAGAAATCTGTCGCCCCGCTTTGAACACCCCACGCGTCGCGTGCGTACCCGTCGTTGAGCGACCGGCTGGGGGAACCCCCGGACATCGGAGGTGGGCGTGCGCAAGGATTCCGTCGTGGCCAAGGAACGTGGAACGAGGGCCCGACATCGCATGTCCGCGCAGCCCTCGGAGCCCGACGAGGAGCTGATGCGCGCGCTGTACCGGGAGCACGCCGGACCCCTGCTCGCCTATGTGCTGCGCCTGGTCGCCGGAGACCGGCAGCGCGCCGAGGACGTCGTGCAGGAAACGCTCATCCGTGCCTGGAAGAACGCCGGTCAGCTCAACCGAGCGACCGGATCGGTACGCCCCTGGCTGGTGACGGTCGCCCGGCGCATCGTCATCGACGGCCACCGCAGCCGGCAGGCCCGGCCGCAGGAGGTCGACCCGTCGCCGCTGGAGGTCATCCCCGCGGAGGACGAGATCGACAAGGCGCTGTGGCTGATGACGCTGTCGGACGCGCTCGACGACCTGACCCCGGCACACCGGGAGGTGCTCGTCGAGACGTACTTCAAGGGGCGTACCGTCAATGAGGCGGCTCAGACCCTGGGGATACCGAGTGGCACCGTGCGCTCCCGGGTCTTCTACGCACTGCGTTCGATGAAGCTGGCACTGGAGGAGCGGGGGGTGACGGCGTGATGAGTGGGTACGGGGGATACGGCGCGGGGGGTCCGGGTATGTCTGGCCCCATGCAGGGATCTCAGGGGCCACAGGGACCCACGGGCCCGAACGAACACGAGACCGTCGGCGCCTACGCCCTCGGGATTCTCGACGACGCCGAAGCAACCGCTTTCGAAGCGCATCTCGCGACCTGCGAGTGGTGCGCCCAGCAGCTCGACGAGCTGGCCGGGATGGAGCCGATGCTCGCGGCGCTCGCCGACCTGCCCGGCGCCGGCACGCCCGCGATTGGCGAGTCCCTCTCCGCCAAGCCCAGCCCACGGCTGGCGGAGAGACTCGTCGACGAGGTCGCCGAGCGCCGCGCGCAGAAGCGCCGGCGCGGTTTCTACATGGTCGCGGCGGCGGCCGCGCTGATCGTCGGCGGACCGTTCGTCGCCGTGGCGACCAGCGGGGGCGACGGCGGCGGCGGCCGGCCGGTCTCCGCCCACGCCACCAGCCCCGCCAAGGCGTCCTTCGACGAGATCGACGACAAGGTCACCGCCACCGACCCCGGCACCCAGGTCAGCGCGACCGTGGCGCTGGAGAAGAAGGCCTGGGGCACCCACGCGGTCCTGGAGCTGAAGAACGTCAAGGGCCCGCTGAAGTGCTCCCTGATCGCCGTCGGCAAGAACGGCGAACGCGAGACGGTCACCTCCTGGTCGGTGCCGGACTGGGGCTACGGCATCCCGGGCGCCACCACCGACCAGGCCAAGCAGCCGCTGTACGTGCACGGCGGCGCCGCGTTCACGCCGGAGGAGATCGACCACTTCGAGGTCATGACCTTCGAGGGCAAGCGGTTGGTGGAGGTGGACGCGTAACACCGGGTGCGGCTGGTCGCCGGTCCGCGCAGGTGCGCCCCCCCAGGGGCGCGCGGGGCTGTAGGGATGTGCGGCTCCGCCGCGCGGGCGCGACCAGCCACGACACACCCGCGCCCGCCGCCGGACGGAACCCCCCTCCTCGGTAGGCGCCCCCGTAGCCGAAGGCCACCCCCTTCGCGTACGGTGGACGGCTGCCCAGCACGTCAGAAGGGGGCCCGGTGGCCGCACAGGCTCAGCAGACTTCCGCGGTCGACCCGGTTCAGGACACCGGTCACGACTCCGTACGCGATCGCGAGATCTGCGTCGAACAGGAGCACCTGGACAAGGTGTACCGCCGCCTGGAGGAGAAGATCCACGAGGCGGAGTTCCTCATGCAGGACGCGGCCCGCCGCGGCCAGGTCGGCACGCCCGGCGCGCTCGCCGAGCGGGACGCGCAGGTCTTCCGCGCGGGCGTCCACCTCAACCGGCTGAACAACGAGTTCGAGGACTTCCTGTTCGGCCGGATCGACCTGCTGCTCGGGAAGGACGGCAAGAAGGGTCCCGACGGCGCGTACACCTCGGTGGAGCCCGCCGAGGGGGCGGTACGCCACGACAACACCGCCGACATCGCCGAGACCCTGCACATCGGCCGGATCGGCGTTCTCGACGAGGACTACTCCCCGCTGGTCATCGACTGGCGGGCCCCGGCCGCCGCGCCCTTCTACCGGTCCACCCCCCTGGAGCCGGGGCGGGTCGTACGCCGCCGCGTCATCCGCTCCAAGGGCCGCAGGGTGCTCGGTGTCGAGGACGACCTGATGCGCCCCGAGCTGAAGGCGTTCCTGGACGGGCACGAGCTGCCGGTGATCGGCGACGGCGCCCTGATGGCCGCGCTCGGCCAGGCCCGCAGCCACACCATGCGGGACATCGTCGCCTCCATCCAGGCCGAGCAGGACCTGGTGATCCGCGCCCCCGCCGCCTCGGTGACGTACGTGGAGGGCGGCCCGGGAACGGGGAAGACCGCCGTCGCGCTGCACCGCGCCGCCTACCTGCTCTACCAGGACCGGCGCCGGTACGCGGGCGGCATCCTGATCGTCTCGCCGACCCCGCTGCTGGTGGCGTACACCGAGGGCGTGCTGCCCTCGCTGGGCGAGGAGGGCCAGGTCGCGATCCGCGCCATCGGCTCCCTCGCCGTGGACGCCGTCGGCGCCGAGGCGACCGTGTACGACTCCCCGGCCGTGGCCCGCGCCAAGGGCTCCTCCCGCATGCTCAAGGTGCTGCGGAAGGCCGCGCGCGGCGCGCTGGAACGGAACGATTCGCCCGACCGGCTCCGGGTCGTCGCCTTCGGCCGGCGGCTGGAGCTGGAGGCCGAGGAGCTGGGCCGGATCCGCCAGGCCGCCCTCGGCGGCACGGCGCCCGTCAACCTGCTCCGCCCGCGCGCCCGCAAGCTGCTGCTCGACGCCCTGTGGCAGAAGTCGGGCGCCGCCGGCCGGCACACCGATCCGGAGCTGGCCGCCGAGCTGCGCTCCTCCTTCGACGAGGACGTGACGAGCGAGGACTCCTTCATCGGCTTCCTCGACGCCTGGTGGCCGGAGCTGACCCCGGCCGGCGTGCTGGCCGCGATGGCCGACGAGAAGCGGCTGGGCCGCTGGTCCCGGCGGGTGCTGAACCCCGGCGAGGTCCGCAAGGTCGCCCGCTCCCTGCGGCGGGACGGTCACTCCGTGCACGACATCGCGCTCCTCGACGAGCTGAACGCCCTCCTCGGCGCCCCGGCCCGCCCCCGGAAGAAGCGCGAGCTGGACCCGCTGGACCAGCTCACCGGCCTGGAGGAGCTGATGCCGGTGCGCGAGGAGTCGCAGCGCGAGCGCGCCGAGCGGCTGGCGCAGGAGCGGGTGGAGTACGCGCACATCATCGTCGACGAGGCGCAGGACCTCACGCCGATGCAGTGGCGCATGGTCGGCCGCCGCGGCCGGCACGCCACCTGGACGGTCGTCGGCGACCCGGCGCAGTCGTCCTGGTCCGACCCGGACGAGGCGGCCGCGGCCCGTGACGAGGCCCTGGGCACCCGCCCGCGCCGCCGCTTCCGGCTCACCGTGAACTACCGCAACCCGGCCGAGATCGCCGAGCTGGCGGCGAAGGTGCTGGCGCTGGCGATGCCGGGCTCACAGTCGCCGTCGGCCGTGCGCTCGACGGGCGTGGAGCCGCGCTTCACGGTCGTACGGGAGTCACTGGGGGAGACCGTCCGCGAGGAGGCGGCGCGGCTGCTGGAGCGGGTCGACGGCACGATCGGCGTGGTCGTCGCCATGAACCGGCGCGAGGAGGCGCGGCGCTGGCTGGCCGGGCTCGGCGACCGGGTGGTGGCGCTCGGCAGCCTGGAGGCGAAGGGCCTGGAGTACGACGCGACGGTGGTCGTCTCCCCGGCGGAGATCGCCGACGAGTCCCCGGCGGGCCTCAGGGTGCTCTACGTGGCCCTGACCCGGGCCACCCAGCAGCTGACGGTGGTCTCCGGGGAGCGCGACGAGCCGGACGCGACGGGGGTGCCGGACCTGCTCCGGGACTGAGCCTGTGGTGGGCGCGGAGTGTTTTCCCCGCGAGGGGAATGGCCGTCCGGGATCGTTTGTTAGCCTGGATGTGACACCGGCCCGATCCAAGCCCCCGGGCCCAACCTTCGTCGCTACGAGCGACCACTTGCCGCGAGGCGAGCATGGCGGGTCGGTGTCATGAACGTACGAAGAGGCCCACGTCCGATGTGACGTGGGCCTCTTTGTTGCCCTGGCACTGGCTGATCGATTCTCGTATCGTGGAAGATGTTTTCCGAAAGTCGCGTCGCCCTGTGAACAAAACGTCCGCAATCCGGGGTGACTACTGCCTACTCGTTGGTAGGTGCGACGATCGGACGGCACAACTTCGCGACACGGTGAAAGCAGAGGAAGTCGGCCATGGCAACGGCGCCCAGCGTCTCCTACTCGATGACCATCCGGCTGGAGGTGCCCGCGAGCGGAACCGCCGTCTCGCAGCTCACCACCGCCGTGGAGTCCTCCGGAGGCTCGGTGACCGGCCTCGACGTCACCGCGTCCGGCCACGAGAAGCTCCGTATCGACGTGACGATCGCCGCCACGTCGACCGCGCACGCCGACCAGATCGTCGAGCAGCTGCGCGGCATCGAGGGCGTCACGCTCGGCAAGGTTTCCGACCGTACGTTCCTGATGCACCTCGGCGGCAAGATCGAGATGGCGTCGAAACACCCCATCCGCAACCGTGACGACCTCTCCATGGTCTACACGCCGGGCGTGGCCCGCGTCTGCATGGCGATCGCCGAGAACCCCGAGGACGCCCGCCGCCTCACCATCAAGCGCAACTCCGTTGCGGTCGTGACGGACGGTTCCGCCGTGCTGGGCCTGGGCAACATCGGCCCCAAGGCCGCGCTGCCCGTCATGGAGGGCAAGGCGGCCCTGTTCAAGCGGTTCGCCGGCATCGACGCCTGGCCGATCTGCCTCGACACCCAGGACACCGACGCCATCGTCGAGATCGTCAAGGCGATCGCCCCCGGCTTCGCCGGCATCAACCTGGAGGACATCTCCGCGCCCCGCTGCTTCGAGATCGAGGCCCGGCTGCGCGAGGCCCTCGACATCCCCGTCTTCCACGACGACCAGCACGGCACCGCGATCGTCGTGCTCGCCGCCCTCACCAACGCACTGCGCGTGGTGGGCAAGGGAGTTGGCGACGTGCGCGTCGTCATGTCCGGCGCCGGCGCGGCCGGTACGGCCATCCTCAAGCTGCTGCTCGCCGCCGGCGTCAAGCACGCCGTCGTCGCCGACATCCACGGCGTGGTGCACGCCGGCCGCGAGGACCTGGTCGACGCCGCCCCCGACTCGGCGCTGCGCTGGATCGCCGACAACACCAACCCCGAGGGCATCACCGGCACCCTCAGGGAGGCCGTGCGCGACGCCGACGTCTTCATCGGCGTCTCCGCCCCGAACGTCCTCGACGGCGACGACGTGGCCGCCATGGCCGACGACGCCATCGTGTTCGCGCTCGCGAACCCCGACCCCGAGGTCGACCCCGCAATCGCCCGCCAGACGGCCGCAGTTGTGGCCACCGGCCGCTCCGACTTCCCGAACCAGATCAACAACGTGCTGGTCTTCCCGGGCGTCTTCCGCGGCCTGCTGGACGCCCAGTCCCGCACGGTGAACACCGAGATGATGCTCGCCGCCGCCAAGGCCCTCGCGGACGTCGTCACCGAGGACGAGCTGAACCCGAACTACATCATCCCGTCCGTCTTCAACGACAAGGTCGCGGGCGCCGTGGCGGGCGCGGTGCGCGACGCGGCGAAGGCGGCGGGCGCCACCGCCTGACCCTCCCGCTGTGAGGATCGCCACGATGCGCCGGGATCACGGCGCGTCGTGGAACCTCGCGGCCCCGGCCGCCCTCTAGGGTGAGCGGGCCGTCGGCCGCCCACTCGGGTGGACGGCCGGTCAGTGGCGCTTTTCGTGTGACTCCCAAGGGTGTTCTCACGACTCCTACGGGTGCCGGATTGGCTTTCCCGCCGCAGGTAGGGGCAGGATGCTCCCCCAAGGACTTCGTCCAGGGGGCACCCCCAAGGCGTCGCGAGTGTCCTACGGCGGACCCGGGTCCGGGGGCCGTCCGAGGGCCCTGGCAGCATCGGCCTCGCTGTGCCCGACAGCGGCTCCGCCGCGTGGCACGCCCCAACAGCAAGAAGAACACGGGAGTAACAACATGAACCGCAGTGAGCTGGTGGCCGCGCTGGCCGACCGCGCCGAGGTGACCCGCAAGGACGCCGACGCCGTGCTGGCCGCGTTCGCCGACGTCGTCGGCGACATCGTCTCCAAGGGCGACGAGAAGGTCACCATCCCCGGCTTCCTGACCTTCGAGCGCACCCACCGTGCCGCTCGCACCGCGCGCAACCCGCAGACCGGCGAGCCGATCCAGATTCCGGCCGGCTACAGCGTGAAGGTCTCCGCGGGCTCCAAGCTGAAGGAAGCCGCCAAGGGCAAGTAAGCCCGCCCGAGCGCCGTTGTGGTGGGCGCCGTGGGCGACTGCCGGCCGCCTCTGGCTGGTCGCGCAGTTCCCCGCGCCCCTTTCGGGGCCTCGTAGCAAACGCCGATGGGGCGGTCACCCGGGAGTCCGGGTGACCGCCCCATCGGCGTTTGCGCTGGTGGGGTCAGCCGAGGGGCTTGCCCGGCAGTTCGACCTTCGCACCCAGTTCCACGAGCTTCTCCATGAAGTTCTCGTAGCCGCGGTTGATCAGCTCGATGCCGTGGACGCGGGACGTGCCCTGGGCGGCCAGGGCCGCGATCAGGTACGAGAAGCCGCCGCGCAGGTCCGGGATGACCAGGTCGGCGCCCTGGAGCCGGGTCGGTCCGGAGACGACCGCGGAGTGCAGGAAGTTGCGCTGGCCGAAGCGGCAGTCGGAGCCGCCCAGGCACTCGCGGTAGAGCTGGATGTGGGCGCCCATCTGGTTCAGCGCGGAGGTGAAGCCGAGCCGGGACTCGTAGACCGTCTCGTGGATGATGGACAGTCCCGTGGCCTGGGTGAGGGCGACGACCAGCGGCTGCTGCCAGTCGGTCTGGAAACCGGGGTGCACGTCCGTCTCCAGGGCGATGGACTTCAACTGCCCGCCCGGGTGCCAGAAGCGGATGCCCTCGTCGTCGATCTCGAAGGCGCCACCCACCTTCCGGTAGGTGTTCAGGAACGTCATCATCGAGCGCTGCAGGGCGCCGCGGACGTAGATGTCGCCCTCGGTGGCCAGCGCCGCGGACGCCCAGGAGGCGGCCTCCAGGCGGTCCGGGAGGGCGCGGTGGGTGTAGCCGCCCAGCTTGTCCACACCGGTGATGCGGATCGTGCGGTCGGTGTCCATCGCGATGATGGCGCCCATCTTCTGCAGGACGCAGATCAGGTCCTCGATCTCCGGCTCGACGGCCGCGTTCGAGAGTTCCGTCACGCCTTCCGCGAGCACCGCGGTCAGCAGCACCTGCTCGGTCGCGCCGACGGACGGGTACGGCAGCCGGATCTTGGTGCCGCGCAGCCGCTGCGGGGCCTCCAGGTACTGGCCGTCGGCCCGCTTCTCGATCGTCGCGCCGAACTGGCGCAGCACGTCGAAGTGGAAGTCGATGGGCCGCCCGCCGATGTCGCAGCCGCCCAGGCCCGGGATGAAGGCGTGGCCGAGGCGGTGCAGGAGCGGGCCGCAGAAGAGGATCGGGATGCGGCTGGAACCGGCGTGGGCATCGATGTCAGCCACGTTGGCGCTCTCGACGTGCGTCGGGTCGAGCACCAGCTCGCCCGGCTCCTCGCCCGGCCGGACCGTCACCCCGTGCAGCTGCAGCAGCCCGCGGACGACGCGCACGTCGCGGATGTCCGGAACGTTGCGCAGCCGGCTGGGAGCGCTGCCCAGCAGCGCGGCGACCATGGCCTTCGGCACGAGGTTCTTCGCGCCGCGGACACGGATCTCGCCCTGCAGCGGGGTTCCGCCGTGGACAAGCAGGACATCGTCGTTGACGGTCATGAATCTCGCGTTCCGTTGGAGTGGGAGGCAGGGCAGGAGAGACAGAGTAATCGCCGCGGACCCCACTCCTGTAAGCCCAAGTGCCGCCCCGGTACGTCATAGCTGTGTCACAACACGAACCGTTCCCCGCCGGGCACATGGGGTCACCGGCGCGGTGGGGCGCGGGCGGCCGGGGCAGGGACCCCGGGGGCCGTGGACGCCACCGTGCGCGCGGGGCGCGCCGGTGCGCCCTGGCTGCCCTCATCCGGGCGTCCGGATTGCCTCCCCACGCAGGGGGAAGATGCGGGATCATGTCTGGCATGACCGAGGTGTCCTCGCTCACAGGGCGGCTGCTCGTGGCCACGCCCGCCCTGGCGGACCCGAACTTCGACCGTGCGGTGGTGCTCCTTCTCGACCACGACGAGGAGGGCTCCCTCGGTGTCGTCCTCAACCGTCCGACGCCGGTGGGCGTGGGCGACATCCTGGAGGGCTGGGCGGACCTGGCCGGCGAGCCCGGTGTGGTCTTCCAGGGCGGCCCGGTGTCACTGGACTCGGCCCTCGGGGTCGCCGTCGTCCCGGGCGGGGCCTCCGGGGACGCCGCCCCACTGGGCTGGCGCCGGGTGCACGGGGCGATCGGCCTGGTCGACCTGGAGGCGCCGCCGGAGCTGCTCGCCTCCGCTCTCGGCTCGCTGCGGATCTTCGCCGGGTACGCGGGCTGGGGCCCCGGCCAGCTGGAGGACGAGCTGGTGGAGGGCGCCTGGTACGTGGTCGAGTCGGAGCCGGGGGACGTGTCCTCCCCTGCCCCGGAGAGACTCTGGCGGGAGGTGCTGCGCCGCCAGCGCAACGAACTGGCGATGGTGGCCACGTATCCGGACGACCCGTCGCTCAACTGAAGCATGTGAGCTTCAGTACTCTTGGGTTCCATGAGCACTCTCGAGCCCGAGCGCGGGACTGGTACGGGGACCCTCGTAGAGCCGACGCCGCAGGTGTCGCACGGCGACGGTGATCACGAGCGCTTCGCCCACTACGTCCAGAAGGACAAGATCATGGCGAGCGCCCTCGACGGCACCCCCGTCGTGGCGCTGTGCGGCAAGGTGTGGGTGCCGGGCCGCGACCCGAAGAAGTACCCCGTGTGTCCCATGTGCAAGGAGATCTACGAGTCCATGGGCGCCGGTGGCGACGACAAGGGCAAGGGCAAGGGCGACAAGTAACCCGTCCGCCTGGTCCTGCTGACGTTCCGCGAGGCCCCCGGGTGCGCTGAGGCGTGCTCCGGGGGCCTTCGTGCGTGTCGACGTGTGTCACGAAGTGGTGGAGACCTCTTGTCGGCATGTTCATGTACTCCTTACCCTCCCTGATGTTGTGCAGAGCGAAACATCCATTGCATATGTTGCAACGCTCGGAGGCTGCTGCATGAAGCTCCCCGCCCGGCTGGCCGTGCTCCTCGCCGTCCTGGCCGCCACCGCCTGCGCCCCACAGACCACCGGCACCTCCGCCTCCGGGGAGGACGAGAAGACCGGCACCCTGCGGGTCTGGCTC
Organism: Streptomyces sp.; assembly: GCF_035645055.1. GTDB lineage: Bacteria > Actinomycetota > Actinomycetes > Streptomycetales > Streptomycetaceae > Streptomyces. Next base: position 35,059 of record NZ_DASQNH010000104.1, read on the forward strand.
TTCCAGGAGGTCGACAACCGGCCCAAGGAACGGGTCGTCGACGCGGTCGTGAACCGCTTCGAGAAGGCCCACGACGGCGTCGAGGTCCAGGTCGAGTACATCCCCGTCGAGACCCGGGCCCAGCGCGTCAAGGCCGCCTTCAACGACCCCGCGTCCGCCCCCGACGTCATCGAGTACGGCAACACCGACACCGCCGGATACGTACGGGACGGCGGACTGGCCGACGTCACCCGGGACGTGACCGCCTGGGACGAGGCGAGGGACACCGACCCGGCCGCCCGGCAGTCGGTGACGGTCGATGGCAAGGTCTACGGCGCCCCGTTCTTCGTCGGCGTCCGCGCGCTCTACTACCGCACGGACGTCTTCGCCGGCCTCGGTCTCGAAGTGCCCAGGACCCTGGACGAGCTGGCCGGCACAGCGCGGCGGATCCGGGCCGCCCGGCCGGATCTGTACGGTCTCGTCGTCGGCGGCGCGTACACCTACGGCGCCCTGCCGTTCCTCTGGGCCCACGGCGGCGAACTCGCCGCCGGCACGGGCGGCTCGTACACCGCCGCCGTCGACAGCCCCGCCGCGCGGCGCGGCATCACGGCCTACACCTCCCTCTTCGGCGACCACAACTGCCCCGCCGCCAAGTGCGCCGGCATGACCGGCAACGACACGATCACCGCCTTCGCCGCCGGCAAGGCGGGCATGGCGATCGGCGGGGACTTCAGCCACGCGGCCGTCGAGGCGGGCGCCGTCAAGGGCAAGTACGCCGTCGTACCGCTCCCCGGAGTGAAATCCGGGGAGATCGCGCCCGCCTTCGCGGGCGGCAACAACATCGGCGTCCTGAAGAGCACCTCGCACCGCACCCTCGCCGTCGACCTGATGAAACGGCTCGCGTCCAAGCGGACCCAGGGCGAACTCTTCGACGCGATGGGCTTCCTGCCGACCTTCACCGACGTACGGCGGGAGGCGGCGGCCAGGGAGCCGTTCGTGAAGCCCTTCGTGGCGACGCTGGCCGCCGGGGCGAAGTTCGTGCCCGTCTCGCCCGCCTGGGCGCGGATCGACTCCTCGCTGGTGCTGCCGACGATGTTCCAGGAGATCGTCAGCGGGCGGAAGGACGTGGGGGCCGCGTCCCGGGACGCGGCGAAGAGGATGAACGACGCGTTCGGCTCCGCGGGGTGAGGGGTGTGCCTACGGCGGTGGGGGGTGCTGTGCGTCGGCGCGTGCGGCCCCGCAGTGGCTCGTCGCGCAGTTCCGCGCGTCCCTGGGCGGGTGGGAGCGTGCCGTGGCTGTATCTGGCGCCCGCGCTCGTGGTTCTCGGTGGGTTGCTCGTCTACCCCGTCTGCCAGCTCGGGCTGATTTCGCTGCTGGAGTACACGCAGGCGCAGGTCAGTGGAGGGGAGCCGACCTCCTTCCGGGGGCTGGGCAACTACCGCGCCCTGTTCCGCGACGAGCAGTTCTGGCGCGTGCTGCTGGCGACCGTGCTGTTCGCCGCCGCCTGTGTGGTGTGCACGCTCGCCGTGGGCTGTGCGCTCGCCGTGCTGCTCACCCGGGTGCGGGCGCTGCCCCGGCTGGTGCTGATGCTGGCCGCGCTGGGGGCGTGGGCCACCCCGGCGGTGACCGGGTCGACGGTGTGGCTGCTGCTGTTCGACCCGGACTTCGGGCCGGTGAACCGGGTGCTCGGGCTCGGCGGCCACTCCTGGACGTACGGCCGCTACAGCGCGTTCCTGCTGGTGCTGCTCGAAGTGGTGTGGTGTTCCTTCCCGTTCGTGATGGTGACGGTGTACGCGGGCATCCGCGCGGTGCCGTCCGAGGTGCTGGAGGCCGCCGCGCTGGACGGTGCCTCCCAGTGGCGGATCTGGCGGTCGGTGCTCGCGCCGATGCTCCGGCCGATCCTGGCGATCGTGACCATCCAGTCGGTCATCTGGGACTTCAAGGTCTTCACCCAGATCTACGTGATGACGAACGGCGGCGGTATCGCCGGGCAGAACCTGGTGCTCAACGTCTACGCCTACCAGCGGGCGTTCGCCTCCTCCGAGTACAGCCTCGGTTCGGCGATCGGCGTGGTGATGCTGCTGATCCTGCTCGCGGTGACGCTCGGGTATCTGCGGCTGCTGCGCGGGCAGGGGGAGAAGCTGTGAATTCCGCGAGAGTTCTCGTACGCGTACGGCGTCCCTGGCGGCTGGCCGCCGAGGCGTCGGCGCTGCTGGTGGCGGCCGTGGTGGCGTTCCCGCTGTACTGGATGGTGCTGAGCGCCTTCCGGCCGGCCGGGGAGATCGAGTCGAGCGAGCCGCGTCCCTGGACGCTCGCGCCCTCGCTGGATTCCTTCCGGCGGGTCTTCGGACAGCAGGAATTCGGCCGTTACTTCCTCAACAGTCTGCTCGTCGCCGGCACCGTGGTGATCGCCTCGGCGTTGATCGCGTTTCTCGCGGCGACCGCCGTGACACGATTCCGGTTCCGCTTCCGGACCACCTTGCTGATCATGTTTCTGGTGGCCCAGATGGTGCCCGTGGAAGCGCTCACCATCCCCCTGTTCTTCCTCATGCGGGACGCCGGTCAGTTGAACACTCTCGGGTCACTGATCCTGCCCCACATCGCCTTCTCGCTGCCGTTCGCGATCTGGATGCTGCGGGGGTTTGTGAAGGCGGTCCCGGAGGCGCTGGAGGAGGCCGCGTACATCGACGGGGCGAGCCGGGCGCGATTCATGTGGCGGATTCTTTTCCCGCTCGTCTTCCCGGGGCTCGTGGCCACCAGTGTGTTCTCCTTCATCTCGGCCTGGAACGACTTCCTGTTCGCCAAGTCGTTCATCATCAGCGACACCTCGCAGTCGACGCTGCCGATGGCCCTGCTGGTCTTCTACAAGCCGGACGATCCCGACTGGGGCGGCGTGATGGCGGCGTCCACGGTGATGACGATTCCGGTGCTGATCTTCTTCGTACTCGTACAGCGACGGCTGGTCTCCGGACTGGGCGGAGCGGTGAAGGACTGACATGGGCTTCGAGGATCTGATCCCGGCTCCCCGTAAGGGCCGCTGGGTGCCGCCCGCGCGGGGGGCGTTCCCGCTGGACGAGGAGACCGTGCTGCGCGCGGAGCCCGGCACCGAGGGGGTGGCGCGCTGGCTGCGGGGCACCGTGGGCGCCGCCACCGGACTGCCGTTCGCCGAGGGCCGCGACGACAACGGCATCGTGCTGCGCGTGGACCCGGAGCTGGCACCCGAGGCGTACCGCCTGGTCGTCGACGGGCACGCGATCCGCGTCGACGGCGGCAGCGCGGCCGGTGTCTTCTGGGGCGCGCAGACCTTCCGTCAGCTGCTGGGCCCCGACGCCTTCCGGCGGGCGCCGGTCGATCCGGCTCGCCGGGAGTGGGACGTGCCCATGGTCGTGATCGAGGACGCCCCCCGTTTCCGCTGGCGCGGCCTGATGCTCGACGTCGCCCGGCACTTTCTGCCGAAGGACGGTGTGCTGCGCTACCTCGATCTGATGGCCGCGCACAAACTCAACGTCCTCCACTTCCACTTGACCGACGACCAGGGCTGGCGGATCGAGATCCGCGAGTACCCCCGGCTGACCGAGGTCGGCGCCTGGCGGGCGCGGACGAAATTCGGTCACCGGGCCTCACCGCTGTGGGAGGAGAAGCCGCACGGTGGCCACTACACCCAGGACGACATCCGGGAGATCGTCGCCTACGCCGCCGAGCGGCATATCACCGTCGTCCCGGAAATCGACGTGCCGGGCCACTCGCAGGCCGCCATCGCCGCGTATCCGGAACTCGGGAACACCGATGTCATCGACACCACCGCGCTCTCCGTCTGGGACGACTGGGGGATCTCTCCCCACGTCCTCGCCCCCACCGACAACACCCTGCGCTTCTACGAAGGGGTCTTCGAGGAAGTGCTGGAGCTGTTCCCCTCGCGGTTCATTCATGTCGGGGGTGACGAATGCCCCAAGGACCAGTGGCGGCGGTCGGCCGTCGCGCGGGCGCGCGTGAAGGAACTCGGGCTGGCCGGGGAGGAGGGGCTCCAGGCGTGGTTCATCGGCCATTTCGACCGGTGGCTGACCGCGCGGGGGCGCCGGCTCATCGGCTGGGACGAGATCCTGGAGGGCGGACTCGCGCCGGGGGCGGCCGTGTCGTCGTGGCGCGGCTACGCGGGCGGGGTGACGGCCGCGCGCGCGGGACATGACGTGGTCATGTGCCCGGAGCAGCACGTCTACCTGGACCACCGGCAGGACGCGGGCGCCGACGAGCCGGTCCCCATCGGGTACGTCCGCACCCTGGAGGACGTCTTCCGGTTCGAGCCGGTCCCCCCGGAGTTGACGCCCGAGGAGGCCCGGCATGTGCTGGGCACCCAGGCCAACGTGTGGACCGAGGTGATGGAGGACGCCGCGCGCGTGGACTACCAGGCCTTCCCGAGGCTCGCCGCCTTCGCCGAGGTCGCCTGGAGCACGCTGCCCGCCCCGCCCGAGCGGGACTTCGCCGGTTTCGAGCGGCGGATGACCGCCCACTACCGGCGGCTCGACGCCCTCGGCGTGGCCTACCGGCCGCCCACCGGGCCGCGGCCGTGGCAACGGCGGCCGGGCGTGCTCGGGCGCCCGATCGACGGCCCGCCTCCCAACAGGTAGCCGCCCGGCCCCGCCCGGGCTCCCGAACAGGTGGGCGGCCCGCCCCGAACAGCAGACGGGCCGCCCCGAACAGATAAATGGGAAAACGCCGACGGCTTCACCGAAGAGGGGCAATTCGCGCACACCGGATCAGCTGCCTGAAAACGGGGCATCTCCCTGGTGAGGTGGGCGAATGCCTCCTAGCGGACCCCCGCGTTCGGGCCCTGCGAAGATGTGCCAGAGTTGCCACGTCCGCCCTGTCAGCACGTACCGTACGGCAGCACAGGCGGGACCAGGTGGGCAGCGGGAAGGGGCAGCCGGTTTGACCACGCACGCACCGCAGGCGGCGCAGGCCGTCACCCTGCCCGCCACACTCGACGAGGCCGTGGCGGCGCTCAGCGCGATGCCCGCCGCGGTCCCGGTGGCGGGCGGCACCGACCTGATGACCGCCGTCAACTCCGGTCAGCTCAGGCCCGCCGGACTGGTCGGCCTCGGCCGGATCAGCGAGATCCGCGGCTGGCAGTACCTGGACGGTCACGCCCTGCTCGGCGCGGGCCTCACGCACGCGCGCATGGGCCGCCCCGACTTCGCCGCCCTCATCCCCGCGCTCGCCGCCGCCGCGCGCGCCGCGGGCCCGCCGCACATCCGCAACGCGGGCACCCTGGGCGGCAACATCGCCTCCGCCGCCCCCACCGGCGACGCGCTGCCGGTGCTGGCCGCCCTGGAGGCGACCCTGATCATCGCCGGTCCGGGCGGGGCCCGCCGGGAGATCCCGGTGTCGCACCTGCTGGCCGGGATGGACATGCTGCGCGGCGGGGAACTCATCGGCTACGTGCGCGTGCCGCTGCTGCACGCCCCGCAGGTCTTCCTGAAGGCGACCGGCCGCACCGGCCCCGGCCGGGCCGTCGCCTCCGTCGCCCTGGTCCTCGACCCCGCGCGGCGCGGAGTCCGTTGCGCCGTGGGCGCCATAGCGCCGATGCCGCTGCGGCCCCTGGAGGCCGAGCAGTGGGTCGCCCAGCTCATCGACTGGGACAACGACCGGGCGATCGTGCCCGAGGCGCTGCGGGCCTTCGGCGAGTACGTCGCCGCGGCCTGCATCCCCGATCCGGCACCCACCGAGGACGGCACCGTCCAGCCGCTGCCGCCCGCCGTACTGCACCTGCGGCGCACCGTCGCCGCGCTGGCCCGACGAGCACTGGGGAGGGCGCTGTCGTGACCGACGACCAGCACGGAGACCGGCACGGACAGGGCGCCCCCCAGGGCGGCGGCCGCTGGGACCCGCTGCCCCAGGGTGACTACGACGACGGCGCCACCGCGTTCGTGAAGCTCCCCGAAGGCGGCATCGACGCGCTGCTCGCCTCCTCCGAGAGCCCGCTCGCCGCACCCGGGCACGGCTATGTGCCGCCGCCCATAACGGTCACCCCGGCCACCACCGCGGGCACCGACCCGGCGGCCACCGGCACCTGGAGCATGCCCGCGGTCGGCGCCCAGTGGCCCGACCCGAACACGGCGCGGCAGCAGGACGCCGGGCACGACCGGTTCACGTACGACCCCGGGGCGACCGGGCAGTGGACGTACGAGACGTACGAGGACACGGCCGGGACCGCTCCGGCGGCCGCGGCGCCGTCCGCACCCGGCCACGACGTCACCGGCCAGTGGTCGATCCCCGTCGCGGGGGGCGACCTTCCGGACGAGTCCGGCGAGTTCACCACCTCCGCCCTGGTCGAGCAGTGGGGCGGCACCCCGCCCGCGACCCTGCCCGGCGGCGCCCCCGCGCCCTGGGCGACGGAAGGCGCGGGGCAGGCGTGGGCCCGCCAGGCCACGGGACCGCAGCCCGGGCCGGCGCCGCACGAGCCGGAGCTGCCCGAGCAGGCCTACGGCGAGCGGACCCACCCGGAGCAGAACCACCCCGAGTCCGCGCACCCGGAGTTCGCGCACCCGGAGCCGACACCCGCGCAGGGGACGTACGCCGCGGAGCCCGTGGAGCCCGTGGAGCCCATGGCGGCCACGGAGGCCGTGGAGGCGGCTTCCGGGGCCGTTAAGGCTTCCGAGGATGCCGAAGGCCCCCGAGGCGCCGTGGAGGCCTCCACGGGCGCCGAGGGCCCGGCTGAGGGCTCTGCGGAGGCGCCCCCGGAGGCCGGACGGGCGGCGGAAGCCGAGGAGCGGCCGGAGGCCGCGTCCGCGGAGGACACCCCGTCGTCCGCCGAGCCCGACGCCGCGGCGCGGGACCGGGCAGCCGGACAGGATTCCGCCGGGCCCGCCGAGGAACCCCCCGCCCCGCCGCACGACGAACACCCCCTCGCCTCCTACGTGCTGCGCGTCAACGGCAGCGACCGGCCCGTCACCGACGCGTGGATCGGCGAGTCGCTGCTGTACGTGCTGCGCGAACGGCTCGGCCTCGCGGGCGCCAAGGACGGCTGCTCGCAGGGCGAGTGCGGAGCGTGCAACGTCCAGGTCGACGGGCGGCTCGTGGCCTCCTGTCTGGTGCCCGCCGTGACCGCCGCCGGCAGCGAGGTGCGCACCGTCGAGGGCCTGGCCGTCGACGGGCAGCCCTCGGACGTGCAGCGGGCGCTCGCCCGGTGCGGCGCGGTGCAGTGCGGGTTCTGCGTGCCCGGCATGGCGATGACCGTGCACGACCTGCTGGAGGGCAACCCGGCACCGACCGAGCTGGAGACCCGCCAGGCGCTGTGCGGCAACCTGTGCCGCTGCTCCGGCTACCGGGCCGTCGTCGACGCCGTCCAGGAGGTCGTCGCCGAGCGCGACGCGCACACCGCGGGTGACCCGGGCGAGCCCGGCGCCGACGAGGCCCGTATCCCGCACCAGGCGGGCCCGGGCGCCGGCGGCGTCCACCCCTCGGCGTTCGAGCCGCGCGAGAAGCCGCACAACCAGCAGCAGAACCAGCCGTACGACCCGCAGGACGGAGGCCAGGCGTGAGCAACGAAGCCGCCACCGCGACCACCGCCACCGCGGCCGGCACCGCGGAGGGCGGCCCCGCCCCGGAGCCGATCCCGCACGGCCTCGGCTCTTCCCTGCCCGCCGCCGACGCGCGCGCGAAGACCGAGGGCACCTTCCCGTACGCGGCCGACCTGTGGGCCGAGGGCCTGCTGTGGGCGGCCGTGCTGCGCGCCCCGCACGCGCGCGCGAGGATCACGTCCATCGACACCACGCACGCGCGCGCGATGCCCGGCGTCCGCGCGGTCGTCACCCACGAGGACGTGCCCGGCAGCCCGCTGTACGGCCGGGGCAAGGCCGACCGCCCGGTCTTCGCCTCCGAGGTCGTCCGCCACCACGGCGAGCCCATCGCCGCCGTCGCCGCCGACCACCCGGACACCGCGCGGATGGCCGCCGCGGCCGTCATCGTCGAGTACGAGCTGCTCGACCCGGTGACCGACCCGGAGCAGGCCTTCGAGGCCGAGCCGCTGCACCCCGACGGCAATCTGATCCGGCACATCCCGCTGCGCCACGGCGACCCGGAGGCGGCCGGCGAGGTCGTCGTCGAGGGCCTGTACCGCATCGGCCGCCAGGACCCCGCGCCCATCGGAGCCGAGGCGGGCCTCGCCGTGCCGCGCCCGGACGGCGGCGTCGAGCTGTACGTGGCCTCCACCGACCCGCACGGCGACCGCGACACGGCCGCCGCCGCCTTCGGCCTGGAGCCCGAGCGCGTCAAGGTCGTCGTCACCGGCGTTCCCGGCGCCACCGCCGACCGCGAGGACCAGGGCTTCCAGCTGCCGCTCGGGCTGCTCGCCCTGAAGACCGGCTGCCCGGTGAAACTGACCGCCACGCGGGAGGAGTCCTTCCTGGGCCACGTCCACCGGCACCCCACCCTGCTGCGCTACCGCCACCACGCGGACGCCGAGGGCCGGCTGGTGAAGGTCGAGGCGCAGATCCTGCTGGACGCGGGCGCGTACGCGGACACCTCGGCGGACGCGCTGGCGGCGGCCGTGTCGTTCGCCTGCGGCCCCTACGTCGTCCCCAACGCCTTCATCGAGGGCTGGGCCGTGCGCACCAACAACCCGCCCTCCGGCCATGTGCGCGGCGAGGGCGCGATGCAGGTCTGCGCGGCGTACGAGGCGCAGATGGACAAGCTCGCCAAGAAGCTCGGCATCGAACCGGCGGAGCTGCGGCTGCGCAACGTCATGGCGACCGGCGACGTGCTGCCCACCGGCCAGACCGTGACCTGTCCCGCGCCGGTCGCCGAACTCCTCCAGGCGGTCCGCGACTTCCCGCTCCCGCCGCTGCCGAAGGACACTCCCGAGGAGGAGTGGCTGCTGCCCGGCGGCCCCGAGGGCGCGGGCGAACCGGGCGCCGTGCGGCGGGGCGTGGGGTACGGCCTGGGCATGGTGCACATGCTCGGCGCGGAGGGCGCCGACGAGGTCTCCACGGCCACGGTCAAGGTCCAGGACGGGGTGGCGACCGTGCTCTGCGCGGCCGTCGAGACCGGCCAGGGCTTCACCACCCTGGCCCGGCAGATCGTCCAGGAGATCCTGGGCGTCGACGACGTGCACGTGGCGCCGGTGGACACCGACCAGCCACCTGCCGGGGCGGGCTGCCGGGGCCGTCACACCTGGGTGTCGGGCGGCGCGGTGGAGCGGGCCGCCAAGATGGTCCGCGCCCAGCTGCTCCAGCCGCTGGCCCAGAAGTTCGGCATGTCCACCGAGCTGCTGCAGATCGCCGACGGCAAGATCACCTCGTATGACGGGGTCCTGTCGACCACCGTCACCGAGGCCCTGGACGGCAAGGAGCTGTGGGCGACCGCGCAGTGCCGCCCGCACCCCACCGAGCCGCTGGACGACGCCGGGCAGGGCGATGCCTTCGTGGGCCTCGCCTTCTGCGCGATCCGCGCGGTGGTCGACGTCGACATCGAGCTGGGCGCCGTCCGGGTGGTGGAGCTGGCGGTCGCCCAGGATGTCGGCCGGGTGCTGAACCCCGCCCAGCTGGCGGCCCGGATCGAGGCGGGCGTCACCCAGGGCGTCGGCATCGCGCTCACCGAGAACCTGCGCACCCCGCGCGGGGTGATACGGCACCCCGATCTCACCGGCTACGCCCTGCCGACGGCTCTGGACGCGCCGGACATCCGGATCGTGAAACTGGTCGAGGAGCGGGACGTGGTCGCGCCGTTCGGCGCGAAGGCGGTCAGCGCGGTGCCGGTGGTGGCGTCGCCGGCGGCGATCGCGTCGGCGGTACGGGCGGCGACGGGCCGCCCGGTGAACCGGCTGCCGATCCGGCCGCAGGCGGCGGTCGTGATGGCGCAGTAAGCCCCGGATACGCCGGATTCGGCCTGGTCGGGGGCGTTGTCAGTGGCGCCGCGTAGGGTTCTTCCCATGAGCACGACCGGCGCCGTCGTCACGGCGATCAGCACCCCGGCCACCGCATCGGGCCTCGCCCTCGACCTGTCCTCGCGCCTGCTGGACCAGGAGTTCGGCCGGGGCCGCGTGGCTCGCTTCGAGGACGTCGACTTCCCCGCGACGCTCACCCATGAACCGACCCGCCGCTTCCTCCGCGAGACGGGCCTGCCCGCGGACGAGGTCCTGTTCTCCCTGGACACGGACCTGCCGCTGCCGACGCTCACCGAGTACTACACGGACGAGGAGTACACGGGCGGCTTCCCCCTGGACCGACTCCCGCGGGACGCGGACCGGTTGATACGCCTCGGCCGCCTGATCGGCGACGCGGGCCTGGTGGTGGACGGCACGTCCGGCGAGATCCTCCGCTGGACCGAACCGGAGGCCCGCCTGGACCCCCTGAACCGGGATGTCTCCGAACTGGTCCTGGCCCTCTGCCTGTTGCGCACCAACGGCACGGAGACAAGGGAAGGACTGGAGGCCGTGGCGGGAATCGAACCCGCGTAAGGGTGCCGGAGGGCGGCGCTCTTTCCGATCCGCCCCGGATCCGCCGGAAAGTCGCAACTTCAACCAGCTCGCCGGAGGCAGGCGGTCTCCGGCGAGCGAGTGCGTTCCCTGAAGCGTAGGTTGGAATCAGTGGAACGTCCTGGAAGAAGGTGCTCATCATGGCCGCCAGGTCCACGCGGGTCAGGTTGGTGAATCGCGCTCTTCTGTGGTGGATGCCCGATCGTGCGGAACCCCTGAACCTCAGGCGTACCTCGATGGAGCTCGAGCACGGGGAGTGGGTCACCAAGCCTCCGCTGATGATCGGAGACTTCGGTGAGTGGGAGTCCGAATCCAACGGTCTCCTGACAGGCACCGAGGGGCGGGTCCGGTACCAGATCGAGGACATAGACGGCGTACGCATCGGTGACATCTACGTCCACTGGAACAACCCGTTCAGCGGCAGTAACGAGTACCACGAGAACGTGACGCCAGCCGCGACACCGTTCCCCTTGACCGGTTTCACCATTCTGCACACCGGGGGAGAGGGGGGAGACGCGGAAGTCACGTACACGCTGGAGAACGGGTACTGCACGGTCGGCGACGAAGGTATCGCCTGCACGACATCGAGCGCGGTGTCCGTGGAGGGTGATCGGTTCGCAGGAGTCTGGGAACGCGCTGTAGGCCCCTCATGGTTTGCCTTCCACGGTCTCGATCCGGCGGGGTATCAGGCGCGGTTCGATGAGCTTGTGGGGCAGGGGTTCCGGCCGACGCATGTGAGTGGTTACGGGGATGGGGGTGGGGTTCGTTATGCGGGGGTGTTCGAGCAGCGTGAGGGACCGCCGTTCGTTGCCTTCCACGGTCTCGATCCATCGGGATACCAAGGGAAGTTCAATGAGCTTGTCGAACAGGGCTACAGGCTGAGGCAGGTCAGCGGATACACCAGCTGACAGACCGGTGAAAGGGGCGGCACTCATGCGTGTCGCCCCTGCCTGCCTGACTTTCGTGGAGGCCGTGGCGGGAATCGAACCCGCGTAACTCGCTTTGCAGGCGAGTCCCTGAACCACTCGGGCACACGGCCATGACCAACTCACTCACGTGGCCGTGGCGGGAATCGAACCCGCGTAACTCCCCGCGAGCGGAGCTCGCTGATGTACGCGGTGCAGGCGAGTCCCTGAACCACTCGGGCACACGGCCAACGTGTTGACTCGACCGTACGGGCGGGGCGGCAAAGGGCTCAAGGGTTCGCCGGGGGCCGCAACATGACTGCCATACGCCGTTCACGCGGGGGCGTGACGGGAGGCGGTGGCAGGGGGCGTAGGACCAACGGCGGAGGAGATCACCGTCTCCCGACAGGGGTCAACTGCCGCCGAGCCCCTTACCCTGGCGGGCATGGCCGCCCCGAATCCACGCGACTCCGACGTCGCGGACGCAGCAGACCCCGTCGACATACCGCAGTCGCCGACCGACGGCGTGCTCGGCCGGCCGTATCGGGCGCTGAGCATCGGCATCGTCTCCGTCACCCTGCTGATCGCCTTCGAGGCGACCGCAGTCGGGACCGCGATGCCGGTCGCGGCGCGCGAGCTGGACGGGGTGTCGCTGTACGCGTTCGCGTTCTCCGGATACTTCACGACCAGCCTGTTCGCGATGGTGCTCGCCGGTCAGTGGTCCGACCGGCGCGGCCCACTGGCCCCGCTGACCTGTGGTATCACCGGTTTCGCGGTGGGGCTGCTGCTGTCCGGGACGTCCGGGGCGATGTGGCTGTTCATCCTCGGGCGGGCCGTGCAGGGCCTCGGCGGCGGACTGGTGATCGTCGCGCTGTATGTGATCGTCAGCCGCGCCTACCCCGAGCGGCTGCGACCCGCGATCATGGCCGCGTTCGCCGCGAGCTGGGTCGTGCCGTCGGTCGTCGGGCCGCTGGCCGCCGGCGCGGTCACCGAGCACCTCGGCTGGCGCTGGGTGTTCCTCGGCATGCCGGTCCTCGTCGTGCTGCCGCTGGCGCTCGCGCTGCCGCAGATCCGGCGCCTGGCGTCCGGCCCGGTCGGCGGCCCGGACCGGGACGCCTCCTCCGACGGCCGCCGCATCCGGCTGGCGCTCGGCATCTCGCTGGGCGCCGGACTCCTCCAGTACGCCGCCCAGGACCTGCGCTGGTTCTCCCTGCTGCCCGGCGCCGTCGGTGCCGCGCTGCTGGTCCCGGCGGCGCTCGGACTGCTGCCGCGCGGCACCTACCGGGCGGCGCGCGGGCTGCCCTCGGTGGTGCTGCTGCGCGGTGTCGCGGCGGGCTCGTTCATCGCGGCGGACTCCTTCGTGCCGCTGATGCTGGTCACCCAGCGCGGCCTGTCGCCGACGCTCGCCGGGTTCTCGCTGGCGGCGGGCGGAGCCACTTGGGCGCTCGGCTCCTGGGTTCAGTCGCGACCCCGCGTGGAGCCGTACCGGGAGCGGCTGATGACGCTGGGCATGGTGCTGGCGGCGGCGGCCATCGCGAGCGCGCCGAGCGTGCTGATCGACGCGGTGCCGGTGTGGACGGTCGCCGTCGCCTGGGGTTTCGGCTGCTTCGGCATGGGCCTGGTGATCTCCTCCACCAGTGTGCTGCTGCTGCAGCTGTCCGCCCCCGAGGAGGCGGGCACCAACTCCGCCGCCCTCCAGATCTCCGACGGCCTGTCGAATGTGATCCTCCTCGCGATCGGCGGCGCCGCCTTCGCCGCGCTGGGCGGCGGCACGGTCGCCCACGCCACCGCCGGGGCCGCCGGCGCGGCCTCCCATCCGGCCGCGTTCGCCGCGGTCTTCCTGCCCATGGCGGGGGTGGCGCTGGCGGGCGCGTGGGTGACGACACGGCTGCGGGAGCGGTGAGTGACAGGCGGTGTCACCGAGGGTGTTGTGACGTGGGTCCCACCCTCGGGCGACCCGGCCTCGTTCGCGCGTTGACGGTGCCGGGCCGCCGGTAGGGTGGCCCGGTTGTCATACGTAGCCGAGCCGTCCTACCCCCACCCCGGAGACCGTGACTACCACCGCCGCCTCGTCCTCCTCCTCGCACCACCTCTCACCTGCCTTTCCCGGCCGCGCCCCCTGGGGCACCGCCAGCAAGCTGCGTGCCTGGCAGCAGGGGGCGATGGAGAAGTACGTCCAGGAGCAGCCGCGTGACTTCCTGGCGGTCGCCACCCCGGGCGCCGGCAAGACGACCTTCGCGCTGACGCTGGCGTCCTGGCTGCTGCACCACCACGTCGTGCAGCAGGTGACCGTGGTCGCCCCCACCGAGCATCTGAAGAAGCAGTGGGCCGAGGCCGCCGCGCGGATAGGGATCAAGCTGGACCCGGAGTACAGCGCGGGCCCGCTGGGCCGGGAGTACCACGGCGTGGCCGTGACGTATGCCGGTGTGGGAGTGCGGCCCATGCTGCACCGCAACCGGGTCGAGCAGCGCAAGACCCTCGTCATCCTCGACGAGATCCACCACGCCGGTGACAGCAAGTCCTGGGGCGAGGCGTGCCTGGAGGCGTTCGAGCCGGCGACCCGGCGCCTGGCGCTGACCGGTACGCCGTTCCGCTCCGACACCAACCCGATCCCCTTCGTGACGTACGAGGAGGGGGCGGACGGTATCCGCCGGTCGTCGGCCGACTACACGTACGGCTACGGCTCCGCGCTCGCCGACGGCGTCGTCCGCCCCGTCATCTTCCTCTCCTACAGCGGCAACATGCGCTGGCGGACCAAGGCCGGCGACGAGATCGAGGCGCGGCTCGGCGAGCCGATGACCAAGGACGCGATCAGCCAGGCCTGGCGCACGGCGCTGGATCCGCGCGGTGACTGGATGCCGGCCGTCCTGCGCGCCGCCGACCAGCGCCTCACCGAGGTCAGGAAGGCGATCCCGGACGCGGGCGCCCTCGTCATCGCCTCCGACCAGGAGTCGGCCCGCGCCTACGCCAAGCTCATCCGGGACATCACCGGCCACAAGGCGACCCTCGTCCTCTCCGACGACGCGGGCGCGTCCAGCCGGATCGACGAGTTCAGCAACAGCACCGACCGGTGGATGGTCGCCGTCCGGATGGTGTCCGAGGGCGTCGACGTGCCGCGCCTCGCGGTCGGCGTGTACGCGACGACGATCTCCACACCGCTGTTCTTCGCCCAGGCCGTCGGACGCTTCGTGCGGTCGCGCCGCCGCGGCGAGACCGCGTCGGTGTTCCTGCCGACCGTGCCCGACCTCCTCGGCTTCGCCAACGAGATGGAGCGCGAGCGCGACCACGTCCTCGACAAGCCGAAGAAGGACGGCGAGGAGGACCCGTACGCCGAGGAGGAGAAGCTCCTCCAGGAGGCGGAGAAGCAGCAGGACGAGGACACCGGCGAGCAGGACATGCTGCCCTTCGAGGCGCTGGAGTCCGACGCCGTCTTCGACCGGGTCATGTACAACGGCGCCGAGTTCGGCATGCAGGCCCACCCGGGCAGCGAGGAGGAGCAGGACTACCTCGGTATTCCGGGGCTCCTCGAACCCGAGCAGGTGCAGTTGCTGCTGCAGAAGCGGCAGGCGCGGCAGATCGCGCACAGCAAGAAGAAGCCGGACACCGAGGCGGACCTGCTGGAGCTGCCCGCCGAGCGGCGGCCCGTGGTCTCCCACAAGGAGATGATGGAGCTGCGGCGGCAGCTCAACACGATGGTCGGCGCGTACGTCCATCAGAGCGGCAAGCCGCACGGGGTGATCCACACCGAGCTGCGCCGGGTCTGCGGCGGGCCGCCGGCCGCGGAGGCGACGGCCGGGCAGCTGCGGCAGCGGATCGCCAAGGTGCAGGAGTGGGCCACGCGGATGCGGTAGCCCCGCCGGGGGCTTGAGAGGTTCTCCCGCACGCCGTACGAATCGGGACATATCGCGGCAGGTCATATCGGCCACTGCCCGGATTCTGGACGGAGCCTTCCGCTCAGCGAACCGGCTCGCTACTGTCCCGCTACGCACACGCCCCGTGGCAGCGCCGCCGCGGAGCGCAGCCGTGAAGCGACGCGGCTCGGTACAGGCCGGGCCGCCGGCCGATCGGCAGCCTCTGAAGCGCGTCGCTGACGGGACTCGGCGACGCATCCGCCGCGAGGGGGCTGCCGACCTCACCACTTAAGGAGTGGGCGTCGTGACCGCGGAGACCTCTCAGACGCTCGACCGGGGACTGCGGGTCCTCAAGCTGCTGGCCGACACGGACCACGGGCTGACCGTCACCGAGCTGTCCACCAAACTGGGTGTGAACCGGACGGTGGTATACCGGTTGCTGGCCACGCTGGAGCAGCACGCACTCGTACGACGTGACCTGGGCGGGCGTGCCCGGGTGGGGCTGGGTGTGCTGGGGCTGGGCCGGCAGGTGCACCCGCTGGTGCGGGAGGCGGCGCTGCCGGCGCTGCGGTCGCTGGCGGAGGACATCGGGGCGACGGCGCATCTGACGCTGGTCGACGGGGCGGAGGCGCTGGCCGTCGCGGTGGTGGAGCCGACGTGGACGGATTATCACGTGGCGTATCGGGCCGGGTTCCGGCATCCGCTGGACCGGGGGGCCGCGGGGAAGGCGATCCTGTCCGCGCGGGCGAAGCCGGCCGGGGATCCCGGGTACACGTTGACGCACGGCGAGCTGGAGGCCGGGGCGAGTGGGGCGGCGGCGCCGTTGCTCGGCGTCACCGGGGTGGAGGGGAGCGTGGGTGTCGTGATGCTCGCCGACGCCGTGCCCGAGCGGGTCGGGACACGGGTCGTCGAGGCGGCCCGGGAGGTCGCGGAGGCGCTGCGGTAGCCGTGCCGGCCGGTGCCGCCCCAGGCGGCGCCACCGCCCGCGGGCGACGCGGGTGACGCAGGTTAGATTGGCTCCGTGCTCTCTCGTCTCTCGCGCCCCCAGGCCCTCGCTGTCTGTGCTCTGCCGGTGGTGGGGCTTGTCGCCACGGCGGTGTTCGCGCCGTTGCCGTTCTCGGTGGCGCAGCCGGGGACGACCGCGGATGTGCTGGGGAAGGACAAGGGGACCCCGGTGATCACCATCTCGGGGGCGCCCAGCCGGGACACGCGGGGTGAGCTGCGGATGACGACCATCGTGGCGACCGGCCCGGACGCGCGGGTGTCGCTGGGGGACGTGGTCGACGGGTGGTTCCGGGCCGACCGGGCCGTGATGCCGCTGGACGCGGTCTATCCGAGCGGTGACAGCGTCAAGGAGATCGAGAAGTACAACGCGGAGCAGATGAGGGAGTCGCAGGACGCGGCGACCGCCGCCGCGCTGAACTATCTCGGCCGCGCCGACGACGGCATCGAGGTGGAACTGGAGCTGAAGGACGTCGGCGGGCCCAGCGCGGGTCTGCTGTTCTCGCTGGGCATCGTCGACAAGCTGGACGGCAACGGCCGCGGCGGCGACCTCACCGGCGGCCGTACGATCGCCGGCACCGGCACCATCACCGCGGACGGCGAGGTCGGCGCGGTGGGCGGGGTGGCGCTCAAGACACAGGCCGCGCGGCGGGACGGCGCGACCGTGTTCCTGGTGCCGGAGGCCGAGTGCTCGGACGCGCAGGCGGAGTTGCCGAAGGGGCTGCGGCTGATTCCGGTGACCACGCTGAAGGGCGCCGTGCAGTCCCTCGTCGCGCTGGAGTCCGGCCGGCCCGTCCCCTCCTGCTGAAACCGTCAGCCCTCCTTCACGAACCCCTCCGCCACCAGCCAGTCCAGCGCGACCTGGTGGGGGTCCTCGCCGTCCACGTCGACCTTGGCGTTGAGGGTCTGCGCCACGTCGTTGTTCAGCTTCTCCGTGATCGGGTCGAGGATGTCCGCGATCGCGGGCCACTCCTTCAGCGTCCTGGTGTTGATCACCGGGGCCGCGTTGTAGTTGGGGAAGAACTTCTTGTCGTCCTCCATCACCACCAGGTTCATGGACTTGACCCGCCCGTCGGTGGTGAAGACCTCGCCGTAGGTGCAACTGCCCTTGGCGGCCTGGGTGTAGATGATGCCGGTGTCCATCTGGGTGATGCGGCCGGCCGGGACGCTCATCCCGTACTCCTTCTGCATGCCCGGCAGCCCGTCCGCCCGGTTGGCGAACTCGCCCTCGACGCACAGGGTCACCGCGCCGGGGTCCTTCTTCGCCAGCGCGGCCACGTCCGAGAGCGTCTTCGTGCCGTACTTCTCGAAGTTGGCCTGGTTCATCGCCAGGGCGTACGTGTTGTTGAGGGAGGACGGGGCCAGCCAGGTCAGGCCGTTCTTCCGGTCGGCGTCGCGCACCGCCCGCCACTGCTGCCGCGGGTCGGGGATGGGCTCCTTGTTGCCGAGGTAGGTGATCCAGGCGGTGCCGGTGTACTCGTACACGGCGTCCGCGTCACCGCCGCGCACGGCCTCGCGGGAGCCGATGGAGCCCTGGATGCCCGTCCGGTCGAGGACCTCCGCGCCGGCCGCCTGGAAGGCGATGCCGATGATCGCGCCGAGGATGAGCTGTTCGGTGAACGACTTGGACGTCACGGTGAGATCGGCGCCCTTGAGGGGCTCGCCCTGCCCGATGGAGCCGGGCCGTACGTCGTCGACCATGGGGGAGCCACTGGTCAGACCGCATCCGGAGGCGGCCACCAGCAGTCCGGCGAGCAGGAGGCAGGGCCGTCTCATGTGCCCACCTCCAGGCCCCGGGGCCGCAGCAGCAGCTCGGCCAGGGAGGCCAGCCAGTCCACCAGCAGGGCCAGGGCGATGGTGAGGATCGAGCCCAGCAGCAGCACCGGCATGCGCTGGTTGGTGATGCCGGTGGTGATCAGGACGCCGAGGCCGCCGCCGCCCCCGAACGTCGCCAGGGTCGCCGTGCCCACGTTCAGCACGAGGGCGGTGCGCACGCCCGCCAGGATCAGCGGGACGGCGAGCGGGAGTTCCACCCTGACGAGCACGCCCAGCGGGGACATGCCGATGCCGCGGGCCGCCTCCAGCAGCGTCGGGTCGTTCGCCTTGAGACCGGCGATGGTGTTGGAGAGGACCGGCAGCACGGCGTAGACGATGATGCCGATCAGGGCCGACCGGCGGCCGATGCCGAGCCAGATCACCAGCAGCGCGAGCAGGCCGATCGCGGGGGTGGCCTGGCCGATGTTGGCCAGCGCCATCGCCACCGGGGCGCCCTTGCGGAAGGCCTTCCGGGTCAGCAGGACGCCCAGCGGGATGGCGATGATCAGCACGAAGAAGGTGGAGATCACCGTCAGCTGGACGTGCTGCCAGAGCGCTTGGGAGACCTGGCCGCCGGACAGGGCGTTCTCGGAGATGGTGTCGAGGTCGGCCTGGTCGAACCAGAGCCAGGTCGCCAGCAGCATGGCCACCAGGAAGGCGGGCACGATGGTCAGCTTGCGCCAGCCGATCCGGCGGGGCCGCGCGGGCCGCAGATGCGGCACCGGCTCCAGTTCGGCCTCGCCGTCGTCCCGGAAGGGCAGCCCTCTGACCTCGTGCTCGCCCTCCGGGCGGGGCCCGCGGTCGGGTGCGGTCGTCACGCCTTCGCCTCCCCTTCGTGGCCCTCCTGCTCGGCGTGGGTCAGCTCTTCGCGGGCCTCCTCCAGTTCGTGCCGGTGCTCCATCGCGTCGAGCCGGTCGGCCTCCAGCAGCTCGTGCACGGAGTTCATCAGGGTCTCCATGTCGACGACGCCGGTGTACTCGCCGCGCCGGCCGGTCACCGCGACCCGCCCGGCGTTGTCGGTGAGCACCGCCTCCAGGGCGTCGCGCAGGGTGGCCTCCCGGGTCACCGTGTCGTGCACCAGGGTGCCGGCGCGGGCCAGGGAGCCCTTGGCCCGCATCAGGTCGCCACGGCGCAGCCACTTGTAGGGGCGGCCCCGCTTGTCCAGCAGCAGGATCTCGTTGGTGCCGCTGCGGCGCAGCCTGTCGAAGATGTCCTGGAGCGGGTCGTCGACGGTCACCGTCGGATAGTCGGTGATCTCCACGTCCCGCACCCGGGTGAGGTTGAGGCGTTTCAGCGCGGCGCCCGCGCCGACGAAGCCGGAGACGAAGTCGTCCGCCGGGTTGGTGAGGATCGCCTCCGGGGTGTCGAACTGGGCGATGTGCGAGCGTTCGCGCAGTACGGCGATCCGGTCGCCGAGCTTGATCGCCTCGTCGAAGTCGTGGGTGACGAACACGATCGTCTTGTGCAGCTCGTGCTGGAGCCGGATCAGCTCGTCCTGGAGGTGGTCGCGGGTGATCGGGTCGACCGCGCCGAACGGCTCGTCCATCAGCAGTACGGGCGGGTCGGCGGCCAGTGCCCGGGCCACACCGACGCGCTGCTGCTGGCCGCCGGAGAGCTGGCGCGGGTAGCGGCCCTGGAACTCGCCGGGGTCCAGGCCGACGAGGTCGAGCAGTTCCTCGACCCGGTCGCGGATCCGCGACGTGGACCAGCCGACCATCTTCGGGACGATGCCGATGTTCTGGGCGACGGTCATGTGCGGGAAGAGTCCGGCGGACTGGATGGCGTAGCCGACCTTGCGGCGCAGTTTCACCGGGTCGATGTCGGTGACGTCCTCGCCGTTGATGCGGATCCGGCCGCTGGTCGGCTCGATCAGCCGATTGATCATCTTCAGGGTGGTCGACTTGCCGCAGCCGGACGGCCCCACGAAGATCACCGTCTCGCCCGCGCCGATCTCCATGCTGACGTTGTCCACGGACGGGGCGGGGTTGCCGGGGTAGCGCTTGGTCAGGTTCTCCAGCTCGATCGTCGCGCCGCCGCTCACGGTGTTCTCAGGCACGGATCCCCCTCGGGATGGTCAGCCGTCCGATCAGGACGTACGCGGCATCGAAGAGCAGGGCGAGGACGATGATCCCGAGGGTGCCCGCGAGCACCTGGTTCAGCGCGTTCTTGCTGCCCAGGGAGGCGATCCCGCGGAAGATCTCGTTGCCGAGGCCGGGTCCGGAGGCGTAGGCGGCGATGGCGGCGATGCCCATCAGCATCTGCGTCGAGACCCGGATGCCGGTGAGGATCGGCGGCCAGGCCAGCGGCAGCTCCACCCGCACCAGCCGGGACAGCCGGGACATGCCGATGCCGGTCGCGGCGTCGACCAGCGCGGGATCGACACCGCGCAGGCCGACGATCGAGTTCCGCACGATCGGCAGCAGCCCGTAGAGGGTGAGGGCGATGACCGTCGGCGGCACGCCCAGGCCGACGATCGGGACGAGCAGACCGATCATGGCCAGCGACGGGATGGTGAGGATGGTGGAGGTGGCGGTGGTGGCCAGGTTGCCGGCCCACTCGGTGCGATAGGTGACGACACCGATCAGCACACCGAGGACGGTGGCCACGACCATGCACTGGAAGACGGCGCTGGCGTGCTGCCCGGCGTCGGTGAGCAGCTGCTGGTGGCGATTGCCCAGGTACTCCCAGAAGTTCACATCGCCTCATCCCAACGGCTAGGTCATCCCTCGGGGGTCCTCCTGCGCCGCCTGCTCCACCAGCGGGATGATCCGCAGCGGAACGGGGTTCTCCATGACGATCGCGGTGGAGGCCCGGACGATGCCATCAAAACCGACAACCCGGTCGATCACCCGCTGGAGATCGGCGTTGGAGCGGGCCACCAGGCGGCACAGCATGTCGTTGGTGCCGGTGGTGGTGTGCAGTTCCAGCACCTCCGGCACGGTCGCCAAGTGGGCCCGTACGTCGGCTCCTTGGCCCTGCCGGATCTCCAGCGTGGCGAAGGCGGTCACGGGGTAGCCGAGGGCCGCGGGATCCACCTGCGGACCGAATCCGCGGATGACTCCGTTCGACTGAAGCCGGTCCAGGCGGGCCTGCACGGTGCCGCGCGCGACGCCGAGGCGCCGGGACATCTCCAGCACGCCGATGCGTGGCTCGCGCGCGAGCAGCACGATGATGCGGCCGTCCAGATGATCGATCGCCACGGCGGCTCCTCCAGTGGTCATCCTGTACAGACAGCCCGCAGAAACGGACCCTGCACTGGTCACATTGCCCAGCAGAAACCCAAACTATTGCGCACCTTGCAGAGCGGAGCCACGCTTCGGCTATGACGCAGACCACACACCACACTCCCGACACCGCCCGGCAGGCCGACCCCTTCCCGGTCAAGGGAATGGACGCGGTCGTCTTCGCCGTGGGCAACGCCAAGCAGGCGGCGCACTACTACTCCACCGCCTTCGGCATGAAGCTGGTCGCCTACTCCGGACCGGAGAACGGCAGCCGCGAGACCGCCAGCTACGTCCTGGAGAACGGCTCCGCGCGCTTCGTCCTCACCTCCGTCATCAAGCCCGCCACCGACTGGGGCCACTTCCTGGCCGAGCACGTGGCCCAGCACGGCGACGGCGTCATCGACCTCGCCATCGAGGTGCCGGACGCGCGGGCGGCGTACGCCTACGCCGTCGAGCACGGGGCGCGCTCGGTCGCCGAGCCGTACGAGGTGAAGGACGAGCACGGCACGGTCGTCCTCGCCGCGATCGCCACCTACGGCGAGACCCGCCACACCCTCGTCGAGCGCACCGGCTACGACGGCCCCTACCTGCCCGGCTACGTCGCCGCCGACCCGATCGTCGAGCCGCCCGCCCAGCGCACCTTCCAGGCCATCGACCACTGCGTCGGCAACGTGGAACTCGGCCGGATGAACGAGTGGGTCGGCTTCTACAACAAGGTCATGGGCTTCACGAACATGAAGGAGTTCGTGGGCGACGACATCGCGACCGAGTACAGCGCGCTGATGTCGAAGGTGGTGGCCGACGGCACGCTGAAGGTCAAGTTCCCGATCAACGAGCCCGCGATCGCCAAGAAGAAGTCGCAGATCGACGAGTACCTGGAGTTCTACGGCGGCGCCGGCGTCCAGCACATCGCGCTGAACACCAACGACATCGTGGCCACCGTGCGCACCATGCGCGCGGCCGGTGTGCGGTTCCTGGACACCCCGGACTCGTACTACGACACCCTCGGCGAGTGGGTCGGCGACACCCGGGTGCCGATCGAGACGCTGCGCGAGCTGAAGATCCTCGCCGACCGCGACGAGGACGGCTACCTGCTGCAGATCTTCACCAAGCCGGTCCAGGACCGCCCGACCGTGTTCTTCGAGATCATCGAGCGCCATGGCTCGATGGGCTTCGGCAAGGGCAACTTCAAGGCCCTGTTCGAGGCGATCGAACGCGAGCAGGCCAAGCGCGGCAACCTCTGACCCGGGGCCTCCGGCCAGGAACCCCCGGCCCGGATCAGTCCGGCGCCCGCACTCCGCGCGGCAGCCGGTCCGACGGCTCGCCCAGCCGCTTCAGCGCGGCCCGGGCGAGCGGGGCGTGCAGCGGGGAGAACCACGGGTTGAGCCGCAGCGCCTCCTGAAGATGACGACGAGCGGGACCGGCCTTCCCCAGGTCCCGCTCGATCATCCCCCGGTGATAGGCGTACAGCGCGCTGCGCACCCCGCCCCCGTTCTCCTTCTCCCGGTCCGTCGCCCGCACCGCGAACCGCAGCGCCTCCCTGTGGTCGCCCGCCCGGTGCAGCGCCCACCCCAGCGCGTCCGCGACGGCGATCGACGGCTGCCGCCGCCACTCGGCGCGCAGCCGCCGCACCGCGGCCCCCGCGTCCCCGTGGTCCGCCTCGAAGCGGCCGAGGAGCAGTTCCTCGTCCGCGCCGCCCGCGGCCGCCAGCCGCACCCGCTGGCGCAGCAGCTCGTAATGCACCCGGGCCGCCTGCTCCAGACCCAGCGACTCGTACAGCTCGCCCAGCTCCAGCGCGTACGCCGGCGAAGGCTGCTTGGCCAGCGCCGCCCGGTACGCGCTCAGCGCCTCCGACGTGCGCCCCAGCGCCGCGAGCGCCCTGCCCTCCCCGGCCTGCGCGGCCCGCAGCTCGGGGTCGGTGCGCAGAGCCTCCCGGAAGTGCCGAAGGGCCGCCTCCCGCTCCCCGCGCTCCCACGCCAGCTGCCCGGCCCGCTCCAGCCAGGCCGCCCGCTCGGCGGGCGACCCCGCGGAGGCCGCCGCGTCCGACAGCTGGGCGGCGGCGTCCTCCCGCCACCCCTGGTCCCAGTAGACGGCCGCCGCGCGGGCCATCACGGGCGGCCCGGACTTCAGCTTCTGCAACCGGTCCAGGGTGCGCCGGGCCGCCTTGTGGTCGCCGAGCCCGGTGTACGCCTCGATCAGCAGCGGATACGTCGTCCACCGCTTGCCGTCGGCCTTCAGCGCGGCCTCGGCCCACTTCCGTGCCGCCGGGTAGTCCCGCCGCGCGTTGGCCAGCGCCGCCAGCCCGTCCAGGGCCTGCGCGTTGCCCCGGGGCCGGGCCTTCAGCGAGGTGTGCAGCGCCCGCTCCGCCTTCGGGTAGTACCCGGCGTCCGCCGTCCGCCGCCCCTGCTCCACATACGCGGCGCCCAGCAGCGCCCACGACCCGGCGTCCCGGGGATGCTTGCGCAGGTGCGCCTCCCGGTCGCCGATCAGCACCGACAGATCGGCCGGCGCGGCCGGCACCCCCTTGGTGACCGCGGCCCGTGCCGCGGCCGGTCCCGCCGTGGGCGCGACGGGCGGCCGGTCGTCCGGCAGCAGCATCAGCGCCCCGCCGAGCACCAGGGACCCGGCGAGCGAGCCGGCCAGCACACCGGTGACCATCCGGGCCCGGCGCGAACGCCCGCAAAACCAGCTGTCCTGCGTCTTCATGCCGTTCACTGTGCGTCAATACGACGAGCACATCCGGTCAGCCCAAGGGTGCCGCCCGCGGGGTTCACACCGATGGCCCCCAGTGCGACGCTGTGATCATGAGCCGTAGCCACCTCATCGACCGGCTGCTCGCGGGACTGCCGGCCGAGGCCGTCCTGACCGACCCCGACGTCACCGCCTCCTACGCCCACGACATGGCGAGCTTCTGCCCGGCCGGCACCCCGGCCGTGGTGGTGCTGCCGCGCACCGTCGAACAGGTCCAGCACGTCATGCGCACCGCGACCGAGCTGCGCGTCCCGGTGGTCCCGCAGGGTGCCCGCACCGGCCTGTCGGGCGGCGCCAACGCCGCCGACGACTGCGTCGTGCTGTCCCTGACCAAGATGGACCGGATCATCGAGATCGACCCGGTCGACCGCATCGCCGTGGTCGAACCGGGTGTCGTCAACGCCACGCTCTCCCGCGCGGTGAACGAACACGGCCTCCACTACCCTCCCGACCCGTCCAGCTGGGAGATGTGCACCATCGGCGGCAACATCGGCACTGCCGCCGGCGGGCTGTGCTGTGTGAAGTACGGGGTGACGGCCGAGTACGTGCTCGGCCTGGACGTCGTGCTCGCCGACGGGCGGCTGCTGTCCACCGGCCGTCGCACCGCCAAGGGCGTCGCCGGATACGACCTGACCCGCCTGTTCGTCGGCTCCGAGGGCTCCCTCGGCGTCGTCGTACGGGCCACCCTCGCCCTCAAGCCGCAGCCGCCCCGGCAGCTGGTGCTGGCCGCCGAGTTCGCGTCCGCGAGCGCCGCCTGCGACGCCGTCTGCCGGATCATGGGGGCGGGAGGGCGCGAAGCGCTTCCGCAGAAGGACGGTGGCGGGCGACGGGCGGGCGGGCACGTCCCGTCACTCCTCGAACTCATGGACCGTACGACGGTCAAGGCCGTCAACGACCTCGCGCGCATGGGCCTCCCGGAGAGCACCGAGGCGCTGCTGCTCGCCGCCTTCGACACCCCCGACCCGGCCGCCGACCTCGCCGCCGTCGGCGCGCTGTGCGAGGCCGCCGGCGCCACCCAGGTGGTGTTCGCCGACGACGCCGCCGAGTCCGAACTGCTGCTCCAGGCGCGCCGGCTGTCGCTCAACGCGCTGGAGGCCGTCAAGGGCACCACGATGATCGACGACGTGTGCGTGCCCCGCTCCCGGCTCGGCGACCTGCTCGACGGCGTCGAGCGCATCGCCGGGAAGTACGGGCTGACCATCGGGGTCTGCGCGCACGCGGGCGACGGCAACACCCACCCCACCGTGTGCTTCGACGCCGCCGATCCCGACGAGTCCCGGCGCGCCCGCGAGTCGTTCGACGAGATCATGGCCCTCGGCCTGGAACTCGGCGGCACCATCACCGGCGAACACGGCGTCGGCGTGCTGAAGAAGGAGTGGCTGGCCCGGGAGATCGGCCCGGTGGGCCTGGAGATGCAGCGGGCCGTCAAACAGCTCTTCGACCCACTGGGCATCCTCAACCCGGGCAAGCTGTTCTGACCTTGGGCGCTCCGGCGTTCCCGCTCACTGGGCGAGGAGCTGGGCGAGACCGTCGTCGATGCCCAGCTGCTCGCCCTCCGTCCCCGGGGGCACCACCCGCAGCGTCCGCTCCAGCCACGCCGACACCTGCGCCGCCGGGGCCTCCAGCAGCGCGTCCCCGTCCGGCGAACTCAGCGCCATCAGCACCGCACCGCGCCCCTCCGACGTCGACGGCCACACCCGCACGTCGCCCTGCCCGCACGGCCGGGACACCCCCTCCACCAGCAGGTCCCGGGCGAACGTCCAGCACACCGGGCACGGCGAGTTGATGTGGAAGGTGATGTGGACGGCGTACGGGTCGTCGGTGCGGTAGCCCAGCCGGGCCGGGACGGTGACGCCGCGCTCGGGGGACAGGACGAGCCGCAGCTCCAGTTCGCGCTCCACGACGGTGTACATGGCGGTTTCCTCTCGCTCGGTCTCCAGTGACGGGCCCGCGGCGGGTCCGTACGGGGAGAGAGCGGGCGGGGCCGGGAGCATTACGCGGGTTCCCGGAACTTTCCGCGACTGTGGCGCGGGGGTGGCACAACCGTGCTCGAAAGGGGTGGGTACGGCGGGACGGGCGGTGCGGGGTGCGCCCGTCTGATAGATGTGGAGGCCCCCATTACACCCCCGAGCAGATACGGGACGACGGACATGAGCGCCCCAACCCCGGCCCCCGGCGACGACAGGCCCCGCGAAGGGTATTACCCGGACCCTTCCATCCCCGGATATGTCCGGTACTGGAACGGTGCCGCGTGGGTACCGGGCACCAGCCGTCCGGCCCCGGCCGACGGCGAACCGCTCGCCCCGCCGCCCGGGGTGCGTCCGGCCCCGCCCGCGACCGCGTCCGTGGAGGAGACCGGGCCGCACTTCTTCGACGAGGACCCGGTCGACGAGCCGGAACCCGCCGCGCAGGGACCCGCGCCCGCCTGGGGTGCCGACCGCTCCCGCCAGTCCGGCTTCGGCGGCGACCAGGACCGCCGGGTCTCCTGGGGCTCCCCGCAGGGCGCCGACCCGCGGGCCTCCGCCGACGGCGCCCCGGACCCCCGCGCCGCCCGCGCGGACGGCGCCGCGGCCACCCCGCCGGCCGC
>NZ_DASQNH010000105.1:0-61486 GCF_035645055.1 Streptomyces sp.
CGTCCGCACCCCCATGCAGTGGACGCCCGACCGCAACGCGGGCTTCTCCACCTGCGACCCGGGACGGCTGTTCCTGCCCACGATCATGGACCCGGTCTACGGCTACCAGGTGACGAACGTCGAGGCGTCCATGGCCTCCCCCTCGTCCCTGCTGCACTGGACCCGGCGGATGATCGAGATCCGCAAGCAGAACCCCGCCTTCGGCCTCGGCTCGTTCCGCGAGCTGCAGTCGTCGAACCCCGCGGTGCTCGCGTTCCTGCGCGAGTACGAGGACGACCTGGTGCTGTGCGTGAGCAACTTCGCGCGGTTCGCCCAGCCGACCGAGCTGGACCTGCGTGAGTTCGCCGGCCGCCACCCGGTCGAGCTGTTCGGCGGTGTCCGCTTCCCCGCCATCGGTGAACTTCCGTACCTGCTGACCCTCGGGGGCCACGGCTTCTACTGGTTCCGGCTCGTCCGAGTCGCATCTCGCATCGGCCGTCGGCTGTGAGGCCGACGACCGTGAGCGTGCGCCGACGAAAGGAGGCGTCACCATGACGAAGACCGCATACCTCCGACCGAGTGGCAGCGGCAGGGCCGGGCTGACCCGGCCCATGGCCTCACTCGACGGCCTGTTGCGGGCGTGGCTGCCGAGGCAGCGGTGGTTCGCCGGGAAGGACCGTCCCGTCACGGATCTGCGGCTGCTGTCCCTGACCGAGCTGTTCCCGGGCTGTCTGCACCTCTTGGTGCACGCCGGTCACGCGGGCGGCCACGGCGGCCACGCGGGCGTGCCCGCGCCCGGCGGCACACCCCCGCCCGGGGACATCTACCAGCTGTTCCTGGGCATCCACGAACACCCGTCGCCACGCCTGGGCCGGGCCCTGATCGGCCGGGCGCAGGACGGCCCGCTGGCCGGTCTGACGGTCTACGACGCCCTCCTCGACCCCCGTTCGGCGCAGCTGCTCCTGGAGCGCCTGCGGCAGCCGGGCTCGGCGGGCCCGCTGCGCTTCGAGACCGACCCCGCCCAGCCGGTGCCGGCCGGGCTGGTGCCGCGGGTGCTGGAGGCCGAGCAGTCGAACTCCTCGCTGGTGTACGGCGACGAGTTCATCCTGAAGGTGTTCCGGCGCATCCAGCCGGGCGTCAACCCGGACCTGGAGGTGCCGGTCGCGCTGGCCGGGCAGGGCTGTGAGCGGGTACCCGCTCCGGTGGCGTGGTTCCGCACCACCCAGCCGCAGCCCGCGACGCTCGGCGTGCTCCAGCCGTTCCTGCGCGACGCGTCCGACGGCTGGACCCTGGCCCTGCACGCGCTCGCCACCGGCACGGACTTCACCGCCCATGCCCGTGAGCTGGGCCGGGCCACCGCGGACGTCCATCTGGCGCTGGCCGCCGCCTTCCCGACCGGCGCCCCCGGCGAGAACGGGCTGACGGCGGCGGCCATGGTCGAACGCCTCGACGCCGCCGCGCACAGCGTGCCCGCGCTGCGGCCGTTCGTGCCGGGGCTGCGGGGCGCGTTCAGCGCGCTCACCACCTGCGATCCGGGGCCGCCGGCCCAGCGGATCCACGGCGACCTGCACCTGGGTCAGGTGCTGCGCGCGGGCCGCGAGTGGTTCGTCATCGACTTCGAGGGCGAACCGTCCCGTCCGCTCGCCGAGCGGCGCGGCGCCCAGTCCCCGGTCCGGGACATCGCGGGCATGCTGCGCTCCTTCGACTACGCGGCCCGGCAGCGCCGGCCCTGGCGCCCCGAGTGGGCGCGCCGCTGCCGGGAGGCGTTCTGCGCGGGCTACGCGGCCCGGGCCGGATGGGACCCGCGCAAGAAGCACGGCCTGCTGCGCGCCTACGAGACCGACCGGGCCGTCTACGAAGTGATCTACGAGGCCAGACACCGTCCGGACTGGCTCCCCGTGCCGATGGCGGCGATCGAACGACTCGCCGTGAGAGGAGACTGACACCGTGGCGCTGCGCGACACCTCACTGCCCGAGCCGTCCGCCCCGAGCCAGGCCGTCCACCGGCCGGGCGGGGCGGCCCCGCCGCTGGACCCGGGCGACCGGGACCGGCTGCTGAACGGCTCCCATCACGACCCGCACGCCCTGCTCGGCGCGCATCCCGTGCCGGGCGGGGTCGCCGTGCGGGCGCTGCGCCCCTTCGCGCAGTCCGTGACCGCGCTGGTCGACGGGGTGCGGCACCCGCTGGTCTCGGAGGGTGACGGCCTGTTCTCCGTCGTGCTGCCCGGCACGGACATCCCGGCGTACACGCTGCTGATCTCGTACGGGGACGGCGAGCGGGAGACGCACGACCCGTACCGGTTCCTGCCGGCGCTCGGCGAGCTGGATCTGCACCTGATCGGCGAGGGCCGGCACGAGCAGCTGTGGAAGGCGCTCGGCGCGGAGCCGACGACCCATGAGGGCGTGGCCGGCACCCGGTTCACGGTGTGGGCGCCGAACGCGCGCGGGGTGCGGGTCGCCGGGGATTTCTGCCACTGGGACGGGACCGCGTTCCCGATGCGCTCGCTGGGCGCGTCGGGGGTGTGGGAGCTGTTCCTGCCGGGGATCGGCGAGGGCGCCCGGTACAAGTTCGAGATCACCTCCCAGTACGGCGGCCGGTTCCTGAAGGCGGACCCGATGGCCCGGGAGACGGAGATGCCCCCGGACACGGCGTCGGTGGTGACGGCGTCGCACTACGAGTGGGGCGACCAGGAGTGGCTGGCGCATCGCGCGGACACCCCGGTGCACGAGGCGCCGTTCTCGGTGTACGAGGTCCACCTGCCGTCCTGGCGGCCCGGCCTCACGTACCGGCAGCTCGCCGAGGAGCTGCCCGCGTACGTGAAGGACATGGGCTTCACGCACGTGGAACTGATGCCGGTGGCCGCGCACCCGTTCAGCGGGTCGTGGGGCTATCAGGTGACCTCCTACTACGCCCCGACGCCGCGGCTGGGCGGCCCGGACGACTTCCGGTACTTCGTCGACTCCTGCCACCGGGCGGGGATCGGCGTGATCATGGACTGGGTGCCGGCGCACTTCCCGAAGGACGACTGGGCGCTGGCCCGGTTCGACGGGGATCCGCTGTACGAGCCCGGAAACGCGCAGCGGGCGGAGCACCCGGACTGGGGCACGTACGAATTCGACTTCGGGCGGACCGAGGTGCGCAACTTCCTCGTCGCCAACGCCGTGTACTGGTGCGAGGAGTTCCACATCGACGGGCTGCGCGTCGACGCCGTCGCCTCGATGCTCTACCTCGACTACTCCCGCGAGGACGGCCAGTGGTCGCCGAACGCCTACGGCGGCCGGGAGGACCTGGCGGCGATGGCGTTCCTCCAGGAGATGAACGCGACCCTCTACCGCCGGGTGCCCGGCGTGGTGACGATCGCCGAGGAGTCCACCGCCTGGGGCGGGGTGACCAAGCCGACCGACTGCGGCGGCCTCGGCTTCGGGCTGAAGTGGAACATGGGCTGGATGCACGACTCGCTCCAGTACATCAGCAAGGAGCCCGTGCACCGCAAGTACCACCACCACGACATGACCTTCGCGATGGTGTACGCCTACAGCGAGAACTACGTGCTGCCGATCTCCCACGACGAGGTGGTGCACGGCAAGCAGGCACTGGTCTCCAAGATGCCCGGCGACTGGTGGCAGCGGCGCGCCACCCACCGCGCGTACCTGGGCTTCATGTGGGCCCACCCGGGCAAGCAACTGCTGTTCATGGGACAGGAGTTCGCCCAGGGCGGCGAGTGGTCCGAGGCACAAGGCCCCGAGTGGTGGCTGCTGGACGACGGCTACTGTGCCGCGGGCGACCACCGCGGTGTCCAGGCTCTGGTGCGCGACCTCAACACCCGTTACCGGCACAGCCCCGCCCTCTGGCAGCGGGACACCGACCCGTCCGGCTTCCGGTGGGTGGCCTGCGACTCGGCCGACGACAACGTCTTCGCGTTCCTGCGCTACGCCGCCGACGGCAGCCCGCTGCTGGCGGTCAGCAACTTCTCCCCCGTCGTCCGCCACGACTACCGCCTGTGGGCCCCGGACGACGTCGTCGCCTGGCAGGAGGTGCTGAACACCGACGCGGCCCGCTACGGCGGCAGCGACGTCACCAACCCGGATCCGGTCAAGCCCCAGGACGACCACATCCGGCTCACCCTGCCGCCGCTGGCCACGCTCTGGCTGACGCCCGTGCCGGTGTGAACCGCCGCCGCCGGGGCAGGCGGGGGCTACGGGAGGACCGTCCTCTCGCTTAGCGGCAGAGCCTCGGAAAGGCGGCACACGGTGCGCACGGTCGGTGTGGAGGAAGAGCTCCTTCTGGTGGATCCGGAGACCGGCGAGCCACGGGCCCGGTCCGCGGCCGTGCTGGCCCGGGCGGAGCACGAGGACGCCGGGCAGGATGTCTTCGAGAAGGAACTCCACGAGCAGATGGTGGAGTTCGCCACCCATCCGCAGTCGGAGATGGCGGCCCTGGGCGAGGAGATCGTCCGGTGCCGCCGGGAGGCCGCCCGGCACGCCGAGGAGATCGGGTGCGCGATCGCGGCGCTCGCCACCTCCCCGCTGCCGGTGAGCCCGGCCGTCGGAGCGAACAGCCGCTATCAGTGGATGGAGCGGGAGTACGGCATCGCCACCCGGGAACAGCTCGTCATGGGCTGCCATGTCCATGTGGCCGTCGACTCCGACGAGGAGGGCGTGGCGGTCATCGACCGGCTGCGGCCGTGGCTCGCCGTGCTGTCCGCGCTGAGCGCCAACTCCCCCTTCTGGCAGGGCAAGGACACCAGCTACAGCAGCTACCGCAGCCGGGTCTGGCAGCGCTGGCCGTCGGCCGGCCCGACCGAGCTGTTCGGCTCCGCCGAGGAGTACGACCGGCGGGTCGCCGACATGATGGCGACCGACACGCTCCTCGACGAGAAGATGGTCTACTTCGACGCCCGGCTCTCCCGGCAGTACCCGACCGTGGAGATACGGGTCTCCGACGTCTGCCTGGACGCGGACACCGCCACGCTGATCGCGACCCTCACCCGGGGCCTGGTGGAGACGGCCGCCCGGGACTGGCGGGAGGGGCGCGCGCCGGCCGACCTCGGCGTGAGCGTGCTGCGCCTCGCCGGATGGCGGGCCGCTCGCTCCGGCCTCACCGGCGATCTGCTGCTGCCCCCGGGGATGCAGCCCGCGCCCGCCGAGACGGTGGTGGAAGCCCTGCTGGACCACGTCAAGGACGCGCTCGCGGACAGCGGCGACCTGGACCGGGCGCGGGAGAGCTGCGCCCGGCTGCTGCGGGACGGCAACGGCGCCCGCGTGCAGCGGGACCTGCTCGCGCGGACCGGCAGTCTGCGCGAGGTCGTCGCCGCCTGTGTGCGCCGGACCCAGGGCGTTACGGAATGACCGCCCGGGACCAGGACGCTACAGGATGAGCACCAGGGCGTAGGCCAGGAAGAACGCCGCCACCAGGACCGCCAGCACGATGATCAGCGTCAGCGGTCCCTTGCCCCAGCCCTTGGGCGGGTTGTGGGTCTCGCGGGGCCCGGCCTCCGGCATGCTGCTCTCCGCGGGCGGGGTCTCCCCAGGGGGTACGCCGCCGCCCGGTTCCAGGCCTGTCGTCCGCTCGGGTTCCGGATCGGGGTTGATGTGACTCATGGGCTCCGAGTCCCCCGATCCGGCCGAGATCATCGGACCGGACCCGATTCCCTCGTCCGGGCACCACGCGGGCCCGCCGACCGCTACATTCGACCAGCGTCGATAACGGTTCTCGTCGGCAACGTCACGGCCCGTACACCACAGGAGCAGCGCATGCGCGACGTCGCTCTCGCTCCCCCGACCGTCCCGCCCGCCCTCACCGGCGGGCTCGCCGACAGCCTCTTCGAGCGGGCCGAGCGCGACCCGGCACGGCCGCTGGCCGCGTACCGCCCCGATCCCGCCTCCGATCACTGGCGGGAGGTGACCGCGGCGGAGCTGCGCGGCGAGGTGGTGGACCTCGCGCGGGGGCTGATCGCCTCGGGGATCTCGCCGGGCCGGCGGGTGGCTGTCATGGCGCGCACCCGGTACGAGTGGACGGTGCTGGCCTACGCGCTGTGGGCGGTGGGCGCCGAGGTGGTGCCGGTGTATCCGACCGCGTCGCGGGAGCAGGTCGCGTACATCCTGCGGGACGCCGGGTGTGTGGCCGTGGTCGTCGAGGACGAGCTGGGCGCGATGACGGTCGGCTCGGTGTGCGCCGGCCTCCCCGCGCTGCGGCACGTGTGGCAGCTGGACTCGGACGGGCTGGCGCGGCTGGCGGCGCGGGGCGAGGCGATCCCGCCGGAGACGGTCGACTCGCTGCGCCGGATCGTACTGCCGGACACCACCGCGGTCGTCGCCTACACCTCGGGCACCTCGGGCCGCCCGCTGGGCTGCGCGCTCAGCCACCGCGGTCTGGCGAACCCGTGCGACACCCTGCTGGCGGGCTGGGGCCACACGGTGGCACCGCCCGGCGAGCAGGGCCGGGTCCTCGCCTTCCTGCCGTTCTCGCATGTGTACGGCCTGATGATCCAGGGCCTGTGCGTGCGGGGCGGGCTGCTGCTGGGGCATGAGCCGGAGGTGGGCAGCGAGGAGGCTCTGGCGCGGGCGCTGCGCTCGTTCCGGCCGACGTACTTCTACGGGGTGCCGTCGCTGTTCGAGAAGGTGTACAAGACGTTTCTGCGGACGGCGCAGCAGACGGGCCGCGGGGCGCTGTTCGAGCGGGCCGCGGAGACGGCGCGGGCGTTCGCGGCGGCCACCGAGCGGCAGCGGCTCGGCCGGGGATCGGGACCCGGGATGGAGCTGCGGCTCCAGCACGCGGTGTACGAGCGGGCGGTCTACCGCAGGCTGCGGGCGGCCCTGGGCGGCCGGGTGGGGCGGGCCACCTCCGGCGGCTCACCGCTCAGCCGGGAGCTGTCCCGGTTCTTCGAGGGCATCGGCATCCCGGTGCACGACGGGTACGGGCTGACCGAGACCAGTGGCGGCATCACCATGCAGCCGCACGGCCGGGAGAAGTCGGGCACCGTCGGGCAGGCCCTGCCGGGCACGGAGATCCGGGTGGCCGCGGACGGGGAGATCCTGGTGCGCGGGCCGTCGGTGTTCCTGGGCTACCTCGGCGACGGCACGGCGACCCGGGCGGCGCTGCGCGACGGCTGGCTGGCCACCGGTGACCTGGGGCAGCTGGACTCCGAGGGCTATCTGACGATCACCGGGCGCAAGAAGGACGTCATCATCACCAGCAGCGGCAAGAGCGTCGCCCCGGCCGTGCTGGAGGAGCGGCTGCGGATGCACCCGCTGATCCACCAGGCGGTCGTCGTCGGCGACGACCGGCCCTGTGTGGGTGCCCTGATCACGCTGGACCCGGAGTTCCTGGTCCACTGGCGGGCGGGGCTGGCGCTGCCCGGCGACGCGCCGCTGCGCGAGGCACGGGAGGAGAACGCCCTGCGGGAGGAGGTCGCGCGGGCCGTGGCCGGGGCCAACAGCGCGGTGTCCCGGTCGGAGTCGATCCGGGTGTTCCGGGTGCTGCCCGAGCCGTTCGACGTGGCGAGCGGGCTGCTGACGCCGTCGATGAAGCCACGCCGGGACGCGATCGTGCGGCACTACGCGCCGGAGATCGACGCGATGTACGCGGCCCGGGCGCCCCTGCCCCGGCCGGCCGCCGACGATCCCGCGGGCTGGGACGACGCGGACAACGTGTTTCGCTGAGCCCGCCGCGACGGGTCCGCATGGGCTCGGCAGCCGGGGGAACTCGCCTGGCACATGCAAGTGACGTGGCGACGAGCCTGCGGAAACGCACGCGGGAATGGCGACATGACGACCGAGCCGGGATGGGACGACAGACTGGCTGCCCGAGGAATTCCAAGCCGTACGACCGGCTTTCCGGGCGAGCCGCGCGACGTGACGGGTGCGCGGCTCGCCGCTGAAGGCTTTCTGCGGGACCTGGCGCGCGTATCGCCGCCCGCTTCGCCCGAACACTGGGACGACATCCTGCTGGTGGTGACGGAACTGGCGGCGAACGCGGTGCAGTACGCGCCCGGGCCCTTCGAGCTGCGGATGCGCCGGGCCTATGACGGGGTGCACGTCACCCTGCACGACACCAGCACCACCCCGCCGTCACCGCGGCCGTTCCGGCCGAGCACGGGTGGCGGCGGGATCGGCTGGCATCTGCTCCACGCCCTGTGCGACCAGGTCAGCGTGGTGACCGGGGAGCGCGGCAAGGACGTGCACGCCTTCCTTCCCTGGTGAGGCCCCGGGCGTCAGCCGGCGCCCGCTGGGCACCCGGATGACCGCACCGACGGCCGCCTCGCGGGTGCCGGCGGGCACCGCGGCCATTGGCCCGTCGAGCGGCGCCCGACTGGCGCGCCGGCGTCCGGCACGGTGGGATCGATGCGTAAACCGCGGAAGGGAAGGACAACGTGACACGACCCAGGATCCTGGTGGTGGGCGCGGGCTTCGCGGGAGTGGAGTGCGTACGGCGCCTGGAACGCAGGCTCGGCCCCGACGAGGCCGACGTCACGCTGGTGACTCCGTTCTCCTACCAGCTCTATCTGCCGCTGCTGCCGCAGGTCGCCTCAGGGGTGCTCACTCCCCAGTCGATCGCGCTGTCCCTGCGCCGCAGCCGCAAGTACCGCACCCGGATCATCCCCGGCGGTGCCATCGGTGTGGACCTCAAGGCGAAGGTCTGCGTCATCCGCACGATCACCGACCAGACCGTCAACGAGCCCTACGACTATCTCGTGCTGGCCCCGGGCAGCGTCACCCGCACCTTCGACATCCCCGGGCTCACCGACCACGCCTTCGGCATGAAGACCCTCGCCGAGGCGGCCTACATCCGCGATCACGTCATCTCGCAGCTCGACCTCGCCGACGCCAGCCAGGACCCGGCCGAGCGGGCCTCGCGGCTCCAGTTCGTGGTGGTCGGCGGCGGCTACGCGGGCACCGAGACCGCCGCCTGCCTCCAGCGGCTCACCCACAGCGCGGTGAAGCGCTACCCGCGACTGGATCCGCGCCTGATCAAGTGGCACCTGATCGACATCGCGCCCAAGCTGATGCCCGAACTGGGGGACAAGCTCGGCCGCAGCGCCCTGGAGATCCTCAACCGGCGGGGCATCGAGGTCTCGCTCGGCGTGTCCATCGAGAAGGCGGGCCCCGAGGAGGTCACCTTCACCGACGGCCGGGTGATCCCCACCCGCACCCTGATCTGGACGGCCGGGGTGGTGGCGAGCCCGCTCATCGCGACGCTGGGCGCGGAGACGGTGCGCGGGCGGCTCGCGGTCACCGCCGAGATGAACCTGCCGGGCCACGACGGGGTCTTCGCGCTCGGAGACGCCGCCGCCGTGCCCGACGTCGCCAAGGGCCTGGGCAATGTCTGCCCGCCCACCGCGCAGCACGCCATGCGGCAGGGCCGCAAGGTCGCCGACAACGTCATCGCGACACTCCGCGGCCAGTCCATGGAGCCGTACATCCACAAGGACCTCGGTCTCGTCGTCGACCTCGGCGGCAAGGACGCGGTGTCCAAGCCGCTCGGCGTGGAGCTGCACGGGCTGCCCGCCCAGGCCGTGGCGCGTGGCTACCACTGGTCCGCGCTGCGCACCAACGTGGCCAAGACCCGGGTGCTGACCAACTGGGTGCTCAACGCCGTAGCCGGGGACGACTTCGTCCGCACCGGCTTCCAGGCCCGCAAGCCCGCCAAGCTGAAGGACTTCGAGTACACCGACGCCTATATGACCCCGGAGCAGGTGCGGGAGTACGTCGAGGGCTCGGGCCGCGGGGCATCCTGACGGCGGTCCCTCCCGGCGCGCGGGGACGACAGGGCGCGGGGACGCAAAAGAGGGGGGCCGGTCCTCGTGACCGGCCCCCTTCCCCTTTCCCCTCGCCGCCGTGCTCTTCAGCGACGCCGGCGCCGCCCGTTGCACGACCCGGCCGCGTGGCCGGCGCCCGGCCGCCCGGCGCCGCGCCGGCCCAGGGCCTCGTCCCGGACGCGGGCGCAGCTGCGGCTGATGAGCCGGGACACGTGCATCTGGGAGATGCCGAGCCGGTCGGCGATCCGGCTCTGCGTCATGTCCTCGAAGAACCGCATGTAGAGGATGGCCCGTTCGCGTTCGGGCAGGTTGCGCAGGCACTCCTTGGCGGACTCGCGGTCCACCACGATGTCGTACGAGGAGTCCGGCGCGCCGAGGGTGTCGGCGAGGCTGTAGCCGTCCTCGTCGGAGGACAGTTCGGCGTCGAGGGAGAGGGTGCTGAAACTCTCCAGGGCCTCGATCCCGGTGCCGACCTCCTCCTCGGTCAGGCCGGTGTGGGCGGCGATCTCGGCGATCGTGGGCTCGCGCGTGCCGGGGCTCTGGGCGAGTTCGCGGCGGGCCACCCGCACCTTGTTGCGCAGCTCCTGCACCCGGCGCGGGACGCGCAGCGCCCACATCCGGTCCCGGAAGTGGCGCTTGACCTCACCGGTGATGGTGGGGACGGCGTAGCTCTCGAAGGCCCCTCGTTCGGGGTCGTAGCGGTCGATCGCCTTCACCAGTCCGAGGGCCGCCACCTGGCGCAGATCCTCGACGGACTCACCCCGGTCGCGGAACCGGCCGGCGATGCGGTGGGCCATGGGCAGCCAGGCCGTGACGAGTTCGTCGCGCAGGGCGTCCCGCTCGGGGCCGTCCGGCAGTTCGGCCAGCCGGGCGAAGAGTTCGGCGGTCTCCGGAGCGTCGTCGTGCGGTCGTCGGTTGGGGTGCGTGGTGGAGGGCCCGGACGTGGTGGTGCGGCTGGTCGACGTGTCGATGCGCATGCGGATTCGCTCCTGAACGGTCTTCTCAGCGACTTTCTCGGGACTGACTTGACCGCGGGAAGGGTGCCGCTCCGGTCGACCGGAGGCCCCGGAGCGCAGACCACTCCCCGCTGGCGCGCCTCCGGTCCGAAGCACGAACATGCGCCTGCCCGGTCGCCCGGAGCGCAAACCCGGGCCGCCGGCCAAGAGTCCGCGACCGCTCAGAACACGTCCACCTCGGCGGTGATGCGCTTGCCGCCCGAGGGCAGGCCGGTGACCCGCACGTCACGTGCCAGCCGGCAGACGATGGGCCAGCCCCGGCCCCCGGGGCGCCGTCGCCCGCGGGGATCGACCGGCGGCCTGACCTCGGGCAGCCGGTCACTGCGGTCGCTCACCGACACCCGCACGCCGTGCTCGACGGCGTCGACGTCCACCTCGGTGATCCCGCCGCCGTGCAGGATGGCGTTGGTGGTCAGCTCCGAGGCGACCAGCAGCGCGTCGGCCAGGCCGTCCTCGTCGCAGTGCCTCCCGGTGGCCATGCACCGCCGGGCCACCACGCGCCGTACGGCCCCGCGCACATCGGCCGGGCGGCAGGGTCCCGGGCAGGGGGGTCCGGGACGGCCCGGCGGCCCGTCGAGGCGCTCGGTCGAGTACTGGATGCTCACGTTCTTTCGCTCCCTGACTGGTCGGCCGGGAAAGGGGAGGGGCAAGCCGTTTTACCCGATTGCCCCTCTTTTCGGCTGACCATCGAGGCCGGACCCAAACCAGTCGTCCCGGGCCGAACCGTGATCGAGACCGCCGGCGCGACCGTCATGGAAGCCGGCGTCGAAGCCGCTCTCGAAGTCGTCGTCGAAGCCGCCATCGAGGCCGCGAACCGGGGTACGCGGACGTCATGACCGATGTCGTGGACTCAGACGAGCTGGTGCGGCGCATCCAGCGCGGCAGGGCGTGGGCCCTGCGGGAGGAAAACACGTGGCGGCAGCGCAGCGACGCCCTGCGATCGGCCGAACCCGAGGAGGCCCGTGACGCCGCGGTGCGTGCGCTGGCCTACCAGGCGGTGATCGGGGTGCTGGACGAGATCCTCACACCGGGCAGACACCCGGAGGAGAGCTGACCGATGTGATCACGCCGTATCCGCCCGGGATCCCGGCGGTGCCGCCCGGCGGCCGGGACGCCGGAGACCGGGTGCGCGAACCTGCCGCGCTCTCTGCGCGCGGAGTCGGCGGCGGGGACGAACCTGCCGGACGCGGCCGACCCTCCACTGGGCCGTCCCGCCCGCCGCCTTGTCCACCGACACGTGCGCGAAACACACGGGAAACCGAAGTGAAACAGGTCACGTGACCGGGTTCCGGGTGGGGAACCGCCCGCAGATGGTTTATGGTTCATACATACGTGGTGACGGAGTCGATGGCATCCTCCTCCGGCACCGCTACGGCCCTGGCTGGTGTCCCCCGTCCAGCCAGGGCTTTTAATTTTCCCCCGCGGCGAGATTCCGCCCTCCGCCAAGGTGCCCGCGGCGCCCGCAGCGGCTGAAATAGGCGTAGGCAACGCACGGGAACCGACCGTCGGCGAGGAGCACCGCGTCATGACCAAAGCGACGAAACTGCTGACCGCCCTGCCGCCGGCGCAACGCCAGCGCCTGATGACGCTGGCCCGGGAGGTGTCCTTCCCGGAGGACACCCGGATCTTCGAGCCGGACGGTGTGGCCGACCGGTTCTGGGTGATCCGCTCCGGCGCGGTCTCGCTCGACCAGCGGGTGTCGACGCTCCAACGGGTGACCGTCGCCAGCCTGGGCTCCGGCGACCTGCTGGGCTGGTCCTGGCTGTTCCCGCCGCACCGGTGGGACTTCGGTGCCGAGGCGTTCAGCCCCGTGCGCGCCTACGAGTTCGAGGCGGAGCCGGTGCTCGCGCTGTGCGAGGAGGATCCGGGACTCGGCATGACGCTGGTGCGGACCGTCGCCGAGATCCTCGCCCACCGGCTGGAGACGACCCGGGGCCAGCTGATGGAGCAGTACTCGCTGCGCCGCCGGTCCTCCTGACGCGGGCCCGGCAGCGGCTGACTCAGACCCGGTAGCGGCGCAGGGCGGGGACCGCCGCCGCCAGGGTCAGCATCACCGCGACGACGAGCAGCCCGCCGCCCGCCACGGCGGCCCGCGGGCCGAAGGCGGAGCCGGCCGTGCCGTGCAGGACGTCCGCGAGCCGCGGCCCGCCGGCGACCACCACGGTGAACACGCCCTGCATCCGGCCGCGCATCTCGTCGGTGGCGGCGGAGAGCAGGATCGCCCCGCGGAAGACCATCGAGACCATGTCCGCGACCCCGGCCAGCACCAGGAAGGCCGCCGCGAGCCACAAGCTGGTGCTCAGCCCGAAGCCGGTGATCGCGACGCCCCAGACGACCACCGCGCCGATGAGCATCAGCCCGTGCCGGCGGGCCCGCGAGAACGTCCCGGAGAACAGCCCGCCCGCCACCGCGCCGACCGGGATCGCCGCGAACAGCAGACCGAGCGCGAGGCCTTCGCCGTACGAGGCGTAGGTCTCGGCCGCGAGCTGCGGGAACAGCGCGCGGGGCATGCCGAGGACCATCGCCACGACGTCGGCGAGGAAGGACAGCAGCAGCACCTTGTGCCGGGCGATGTAGCGGAACCCGGCCGCGATCTCGCGCAGCCCGGCCCTCCGCGCGGCCGAACCGGCGAGCGGCGGCAGCGCGGGCAGCCGGTAGACCGCCCACACGGTGACGCACAGCGCGACGGCGTCGAGGAGATACAGCTCCGGCAGCCCGACGACCGGTATGAGGGCGCCCGCCAGCAGCGGCCCGGCGACCAGGCCGGTCTGCGTCACCGTGGAGTTGAGGGCATTGGCCGCGGCCAGTTCGCCCGCGGGGACCAGGCGGGCGACGGAGGCGCTGCGGGCCGGGGAGTTCAGGCCGAAGAACGCCTGCTGCGCGGCGAGCAGCACCATCAGCACGCCCACCGACTCCAGGCCGGTCACCGCCTGCGCCCAGAACAGCAGCGAGGTGACGGCGATGCCGCTGTTGGTGATCAGCAGCAGGGTGCGGCGGTCCATGGCGTCGGCGATCGCCCCGCCCCACAGCGCGAACACCACCAGCGGCAGCAGCCCGGCGAGGCTCGCGTAGCCGACCCAGGCCGAGGAGCCGGTGATGTCGTAGATCTGCTTGGGCACGGCGACGGCCGTCAGCTGGCTGCCGACGGCCGTGACGATGGTCGAGGACCACAGTCTGCGGTACGCGGGGCGGCGCAGCGGCCGGGTGTCCATCGCCCAGCGGCGCCGGCCCCGGCCGGGCGGCTCGGCCGGGGTTGGTACGGGGTGCTGCTGCTCGGTGCCGCTGTCGCTGGTTTCCACGGGATGCCGGTCGCTCGCTTCCTGGTTGCTCGATACATCTTTCGAATCAGGGTCACTGTCGCAGATGTGACCGGCGCTGATGGAGAGATCGCTCAGCTCCGGACGATGAGCGAGATGCCGAGCGCGATCATCGTCACCGCGAGCACGCCGTCCAGCACCCGCCAGGCGGTGGGCCTGGCCAGCCAGCGGCCGAGCAGCCGGGCGCCGAAGCCGAGGGCGGTGAACCAGCACAGGCTGGCGAGCGCGGCGCCGATGCCGAAGGTCCAGCGCAGCGGGCCCTGGTCGGCGGCGACCGAGCCGAGCAGGAAGACGGTGTCGAGGTAGACGTGCGGGTTGAGCCAGGTCATCGCCAGGCAGGTGAGCACCGCCCGGCGGCGCGAGGTCACCGCCTCCCCCTCGGTGCGCAGCCCCGCCGTCCCCGGCCTCAGCACCCGGCGGGCGGCGAGGGCGCCGTAGCCGAGCAGGAAGGCTCCGCCGATCCAGCCGACCGCCGTCAGCGCGCCCGGCCAGGCCACCACGACCGCTCCGACGCCGCCGACGCCGAGCGCGATGAGCAGCGCGTCGGACAGGGCGCAGATCCCGACGACGGCGAGGACCGCCTCCCGGCGGACCCCCTGGCGCAGGACGAAGGCGTTCTGGGCACCGATGGCGACGATGAGCGAGAGACCGGTGCCGAATCCGGCGGCAGCGGCGGTGAGCGTGGAGGACATGCCTCGACGCTAGGCAGCCGACGAGCTTGCGTACAGCTAAAGATTCTTACGTATCTTTAGCGACTGTGAAGACAGAAGCCCTTGCGTCCGGAATGCCGGAACTTCCCCTCGACCAGGTGCGCACGCTGCTCGCGGTGGTCGACGAGGGAACCTTCGACGCGGCGGCCGCCGCCCTGCATGTGACCCCGTCGGCGGTCAGCCAGCGGGTGAAGGCGCTGGAGCAGCGCACCGGCCGCGTCCTGCTGCTGCGCACCAAGCCGGTGCGGCCCACCGAGTCCGGCGAGATCGTCGTACGGCTGGCCCGTCAGCTGGTCCGGCTGGAGCGGGACGCGCGCGCCGAGCTGGGCCTGCGCGGCGCCGGGGAGCCGACCCGGGTGTCGGTGGCGGTGAACTCCGACTCACTGGCGACCTGGTTCCTGACCGCGCTCACCCGCGTGCCCGAGGAGCTGCGGCTCTGCTTCGAGCTGCGCCGCGAGGATCAGGACCACACCGCGGTGCTGCTGCGGCAGGGACTGGTGATGGCGGCCGTGACCTCGTCGTCCGAGCCGGTGACGGGCTGCTCCGTGCGAGCGCTGGGCACCATGCGGTACGTCGCGGTGGCCCACCCGGAGTTCGCCGGGCGCCATCTCGGCGGACCGCTGCCGGAGACCCTGCCGCACGCACCGGTGGTGGTCTTCGACCGGCGTGACGACCTCCAGGACGGGTTCGTGCGGCTGCTGCGGCACGGCCGGGGCCGGGCGGGCGCGCTGCGCCACTCCGTGCCCACCTCGGAGGGGTTCGTCGAGGCCGTGGCCGCCGGACTGGGCTGGGGCATGGTGCCCGAGGTACAGGCCGAGCCGTTGCTGCGGGCCGGCCGGCTGGTCCACCTCGCCCCGGACCGCGAGGTGGACGTGCCGCTGTACTGGCAGCAGTGGAAACTGGACTCCCCCGCCCTCGCCGCGGTCGCCCGCGCGGTGGCGGTGACGGCCGCCGAAGCCTTGCGTCCTCCGTCGTAGCGCGTTTCACCCCTGCCCCGCAGGTGACCCGGAACCGGGTAACCGACCGTACAGACGACTTCGATGACGGGTGACGTCACATGAGCAACTGGCGTGAGCAGGCGGCGTGCCGCCTTGAGGACCCCGATCTCTTCTTCCCGATCGGCACCTCCGGACCGGCCCTGATGCAGGCCGAGCAGGCCAAGGCGATCTGCCGGCGCTGCCCCGTGCGCGAGCCCTGCCTGGAATTCGCCCTCGACACCGGCCAGACCCTGGGCGTGTGGGGCGGCACCGGGGAGACGGAGCGCCGGGCGCTGCAACGGCGCAGGAAGGCCCGCCACACCGGCTAGCCCGCCGCGGCTCCGGCCGCCGCGGCGCCCGTCAACCGCGGGCGCCGCGGCGCAGCGGGCCCCACTCGCGCTCCTGGCGGGCCACCTCGGCGCGCGCCTCGTCGATCACCTCGTCGGCGAGACGGCACAGGGGCCGCACCTCTTCGACGAGGGGCTCGTTGTCGGGGCCCCGGCCGTTCTCCCTGCCCTCCAGGACCCAGGGACGGACGCCGGGGCCCTTCTCGTGCGGCAGGTGGGCGTAGTCGTACAGCCGCCGGGCCACCCACAGGCGGACGGGGCGGTCCTGCCACCAGTCCTCGACATCGAGCGGATTGGCCGACAGGCCGGGCATGGGCACACCGGTCAGCTCGTCGGTGCTGGAGACCTCGCCCAGGTCGATCTCGGGTCCCTTGGACCACCGGACGTACAGTCCGCCCTGCCGTTCCTCCACCAACCCCGTCAGCTCGGCCAGCGTGTGCACGACCGGCAGGTCGTCCCAGGCGCTCATGGCGTGACCTCCCTCTTCGCCGTCAGGCGAACGGGGTACCCCGCTCGGCGGGATCGGAATCGGGCGGACCGCTCCGCCCCGGGTTACGCTCCCGGCACGAACCGCCGTCCGAGGGAGGTCCGCGCATGAGCGTCCGGGTACGCCGGGTCCACGAGCCGCCGGCCCCCGACGACGGCCTGCGGGTCCTGGTCGACCGGCTGTGGCCGCGGGGCCTGGCGAAGGACGCCGCCCGGGTGGACGAGTGGCCGAAGGACCTCACCCCGTCGGCCGAGCTGCGCCGCTGGTACCACGCGGGCGAAGGGTCGTACGAGGAGTTCGCACGCCGCTACGAGGCGGAACTGGCCGCGCCCGGGGCGGCCGAAGCGCTGGCGCGCACCCGGGCGTGGGTGCGCGAGGGACCGGTGACGCTGCTGACCGCCGTGAAGTCCCCGGAGCAGAGCCACGCCGCGGTGCTGGCCCGGCTGCTGGAGCGGTGACGCCGGGACGGGGTCAGCCGGTCTGCCGAGCCGCCGCCCGGCCCGCCGCCCGCCCGGAGAAGAGGCAGCCGCCGAGGAAGGTGCCCTCCAGGGCGTTGTAGCCGTGGACCCCGCCGCCGCCGAACCCGGCGACCTCACCGGCCGCGTACAGACCCTCGATCGGTGTGCCGTCGGTGCCGAGGGCGCGGGAGTCGAGGTCGGTCTGGATGCCACCGAGGGTCTTGCGGGTCAGCACGTGCAGTCTGACGCCGATCAGCGGTCCGGCCGCCGGGTCGAGCAGCCGGTGCGGCGAGGCGACCCGGCCGAGCCGGTCGCCGATGTAGCGGCGGGCGTTGCGGATGCCCTGGACCTGGGCGTCCTTGGTGTAGGGGTGGGCGATCTGGAGGTCGCGGGCCTCGATCTGGCGGCGCACCTCGGCCGCGTCGAGGAGGGGCTTGCCGGTGAGACCGTTCATCTTCTCGACGAGCTGTTCGAGGGTGGGCGCGGTCACGAAGTCGGCGCCGTTGCGCAGGAAGGCGTCCACCGGTCCGGGGGCGCCCTTGCCGAGGACGCGCTCGCGCAGGAACGCCGTGCGGTCCTTGGCGGTGATGTCCGGGTTCTGCTCGGAGCCCGACAGCGCGAACTCCTTCTCGATGATCTTCCGCGTGAGGATGAACCAGGAGTGGTCGTACTCGGCGATGTCCTCGGTGGTGCGCAGGTACCGCAGGGTGCCGAGCGTGTCGTAGCCGGGCAGGCAGGAGCCGGGCAGGCGGCGGCCGAGCGCGTCGAACCACATCGAGGAGGGGCCGGGCAGGATGCGGATGCCGTGGCCCGGCCAGATCGGGTCCCAGTTCCGCAGGCCTTCCGTGTAGTGCCACATGCGGTCGCGGTTGACCAGCCGGACGCCCGCCTCCGCGCTGATGTCGAGCATCCGCCCGTCGACGTAGGCGGGCACGCCCGTCACCATCCGGGCCGGGGGCGTGCCCAGGCGCTCGGGCCAGTGGCGGCGGACGATGTCGTGGTCGGCGCCGATGCCGCCGGTGGTGACGATCACGGCCTGGGCGGTCAGCTCGAACTCGCCGGCGGCCTCCCGCCCGGAGGCGACACCGCGCGGCGCGTCGTCCGGGACCAGGACCGTGCCGCGCACCCCGCGCGCGGCGCCGCCCTCGACGACCAGCTCGTCCACCCGGTGCCGGTGGTGGAAGGTCAGCAGCCCGTCGCGGGCGGCCTGCCGGGCATAGCGCGCGAACGGCTCGACGACGCCGGTGCCGGTCCCCCAGGCGATGTGGAAGCGGGGCACCGAGTTGCCGTGGCCGTGCGCGGTGAGGTCGCCGCGCT
The DNA here is from genome assembly GCF_035645055.1 of Streptomyces sp. Lineage (GTDB taxonomy): Bacteria > Actinomycetota > Actinomycetes > Streptomycetales > Streptomycetaceae > Streptomyces. Next base: position 18,367 of record NZ_DASQNH010000105.1, read on the forward strand.
CCGCCCAGCCGACCGTCGGCAGGAACGTGATGCCGTGCCCGTCGAGCCAGGACCGCTTCTCGCCGGCCGCGAACTCGACGTAGGCGCGGGCCCAGCGCACCGCCCAGGAGTCCTCGTCGTCGACCCGGTCGAACCCGGCGCTGCCCTGCCAGTCGTTCCAGGCGAGGTCGAAGGAGTCCTTGATGCCGAGGCGGCGCTGCTGCGGGGAGTCGACGAGGAAGAGCCCGCCGAACGACCAGAAGGCCTGTCCGCCGAGGTTGGCGGCGTTCTCCTGGTCGACCAGGGCCACCCGGCGGCCACGGCTGGTCAGCTCGTGCGCGGCGACCAGACCGGCCAGTCCCGCTCCGACGACGATGACGTCGGCATCCATGGCGATCATCCCTTCCTGGGCGGTGCGCCGCCGCCGTCCGTCAGCAGCGCGGTGAGCAGCTGTTCGAGCCAGGCCCGCGCGCCCTCGACGTCCTTGTCCAGCAGCAGTTGGGTGGTGACCCCGTCGTAGGCGGCGACCACCGCGTGGGCGGCGGCGTCGATGTCGCCGAGCACGGCGGGCAGGGGGGTGTGTCCCTGGGCGCGGGCCAGCCGGTCGGCGATCGCGCCGCGCAGCCGGGCCCGGTGTTCCAGGAGGGTCGCGGCGACGGCCGGCTGCCGGGCGGCGTGCACGAGGAAGTCGGTCTTCACCAGCAGCCAGTCGAGGTCCAGGAGCAGCACGTCGGTGACCCGGTCGACGGCGGCCGGCACGTCGAGGTCGGGGCCGTCCTGGGCGAGCGCGCCGGAGACCTGTTCGGCGATGAGGTCGGCGCGCTGCCGGTAGAGGGCGAAGAACAGCTCGTCCAGGCTGTCGAAGTTGGAGTAGAAGGCGCCCCGGCTGTAGCCGGCGGCCTCGCAGACCTCCTCGATGGAGACGCGCCCGAACCCCTTGGCGGCGAACACGGCGAACGCGGCGTCGAGCAGGTTGGCCCGGGTGCGGGCGCGGCGCCTGGTGACGCGGGGGGTGCTGGGTTCCGTAACCAAGGTCGAGCCTCCGTTCGATGCGCGAATGTATCGGATGCATCGATGTATCGAAAGGGCGCCGACAGGGGGAAGGAGTCACGGGAACAAGTTTTCGATTCAGGAGTACGCTGGAACCATGCACCACCTCCAAGGCTCCCTCTTCGACCAGACCGACCAGCTGCGGCTGGGGCCTCTGGACGGGATCCGCCGGACGGACCTCGGCTCCGGGGCCTGGATCGATGTGCTGCCCGGCTGGCTGAGCGGGTCCGACACACTGTTCGAACACCTGGCGGCCGAGGTGCCGTGGCGGGCCGAGCAGCGCAAGATGTACGACCACGTCGTGGACGTCCCCCGACTGCTCGCCTTCTACCGGGCGGGTGAGCGGCTGCCCCACCCGGTGCTCACCGAGGCACGCGACACGCTCAGCGCGCACTACGCCGACGAACTGGGCGAACCGTTCACCACGGCAGGGCTCTGCCACTACCGCGACGGCCGGGACAGCGTCGCCTGGCACGGCGACCGGATCGGCCGGGGCGCCCGCGAGGACACCATGGTCGCCATCCTCTCCGTGGGGACGCCGCGCGATCTGCTGCTGCGCCCGGCGGGCGGCGGCGAGACCCTGCGCCGCCCGCTCGGGCACGGCGACCTCATCGTGATGGGCGGCTCCTGCCAGCGCACCTGGGAGCACTGCGTACCCAAGACCAGCCGGGCCGCGGGCCCGCGCATCAGCATCCAGTTCCGTCCGGCCGACGTGCACTGAGTCCCGTCTGCTTTGCTGTCCCCGTCGGTACGGACCTCACCACGCGGGACGAGCATGCGGGCAGATGTGCGGCAAGTGACGGACGGCGCCTACTTGGTGCACGGCAGCAACACCAACTGGGTGATCCTCACCGAGGGGGACGCCGTCACCCTCGTCGACACCGGATACCCCGGGGACCGCGAGCTGGTCCTGGACTCCCTGGCGGCGGTGGGCAGTTCACCCGAGGCGGTCGCGGCCGTGCTCGTCACCCACGCCCACAACGACCATCTGGGCTCGGCGGAGTACCTGCGCGCGGCCCACGGCACGCCCGTGTACCTGCACGAGGCCGAAGTGCCGCACGCCCGCCGGGACTTCCTGCACCAGGTGTCGATCGGGCGGGTGCTGCGCAACGGCTGGCGGCCGGGCGTGCTGCCGTGGGCCGTGCACGCGCTGCGCTCCGGCGGCACCGCGCACCTCCCCGTCGCGGCGCCCGAGCCGTTCCCGGCGGCGGGCCCGCTGGACCTGCCGGGGCGCCCGGTGCCGGTGCACACCCCCGGCCACACCCTGGGCCACTGCGCCTACCACCTGCCGGACGCCGGCGTGCTGATCTCCGGTGACGCGCTGGTCGGCGGCCACCCCACCAGCCGGGCGACGGGCCCTCAGCTGCTGCCGGACATGTTCCACCACGAGCGGGCCCGCGCGGTGGCCTCGCTGGACGTGCTCGCCGGGCTGGACGCGGACGTCCTGCTGCCCGGGCACGGGCCCGCGCACCGCGGCCCGGTACGGGACGCGGCGCTCCACGCGGCGGAACGGGCCGCCTGAGACGGGCAGCCACGGCCCGCCCGGTCGCCGTTAAGGTCAGGCCATGGCTTTGCACATCAGCGCCACCAACCCGGAGCACCCGGCGCTCCTGCTCGAACTCCCCTGGCAGCTCCCGCTGGAGGAGTGGCCGGAGGAGTACCTGGTCCCGCTGCCGCGCGGCATCTCCCGGCACGTGGTGCGCTACGCCCGCGCGGGCGACGAGGTGATCGCCGTCAAGGAGCTGGCCGAGCGGCCCGCCCTGCGCGAGTACGAGCTGCTGCGCGACCTGGACCGGCTCGGCATCCCGGCGGTGGACGCCCTCGCCGTGGTCACCGGCCGCGCGGACGCGGACGGCGAGCCGCTGGAACCGGTGCTGATCACCCGGCATCTGGGCGGTTCGATGCCGTACCGCTCGATGTTCGAGACGACCATGCGCCCGGCGACCATGCACCGGCTGATGGACGCCCTCGCGGTGCTGCTGGTGCGGCTGCACCTGGCGGGGTTCGCGTGGGGCGACTGCTCGCTGTCCAACACCCTGTTCCGGCGCGACGCGGGCGCCTACGCCGCCTACCTCGTCGACGCCGAGACCGGTGAGCTGCACGCCCGGCTCAGCGACGGGCAGCGCGACTACGACCTGGACCTCGCCCGGGTCAACATCAGCGGCGAACTCCTCGACCTGGAGGCGTCCGGGGCGCTGCACCCCTCCGTCGACCCCGTCGAGTTCGGCACCGAGATCTGCGCCCGCTACCAGGGGCTGTGGAAGGAACTGACCCGCACCTCGGTCTACCCGGCGGGCAAGTACCACTACATCGAACGCCGGATACGCAGACTCAACGACCTCGGCTTCGACGTCGCCGAGATGCAGATCGACCACTCCTCCAACGGCGACACGGTCACCTTCGTGCCCAAGGTCGTCGACGCCGGCCACCACCAGCGCCAGTTGCTGCGGCTGACCGGCTTGGACACCGAGGAGAACCAGGCCCGGCGGCTGCTGAACGATCTGGAGTCCTGGATGGCCACCCAGGACGACTACGCGCCCGGCGATCCCCTGGCCGCCCGCCCGGAGGTGCTGGCACACCGCTGGGTGCGGGAGGTCTTCCGGCCCACCGTGCGCGCGGTGCCGCCGGAACTGCGCGGCGGCATGGACCCGGCCGAGATCTACCACCAGCTGCTCGAACACCGGTGGTACCTCTCGGAGCGGGCCCAGCACGACATCGGGCTGGACACGGCCGTGAAGGACTACGTCGACAACATCCTCCCCCGCGCCCGCAGGACACTGGAGCCGCCGGCGCCGCGGTGATCGGCCCGCGTGGTCAGGCGGGCGGCACCACCGCGACCGGGCACGGCGCGTGGTGCAGCACCCCGTGGGCGACGGAGCCGATCCGGGCGCCGACCGCGGTCCGCCGGGCCCGGCGGCCGACGACCACCAGCTGGGCCCGCGCGGACACGTCCAGCAGCACCTGCCCCGCGCTGCCCATCTCCACGTGCTCGACCACCGGGACCTGCGGGAACCGCTCCCGCCACGGCTGCAACGCCTCGCTCAGCGCCTTCTTCTCGTACGGCACCGGGCCGCCGGCCTCGTCGAGCAGCTGGAGCGAGGCGGGACTGTAGGCGAACACCGGCGGCAGCGTCCACGCCCGGACCGCCTTGAGGGTCGCCCCGCGGGCCGCCGCCGTCTCGAAGGCGAACCGCAGCACGGCGGCGCTGTCCTCGGGGCCGCCCTCCTGGCCGACGACGATCTCGCGGCCCTCCGCCTCGGCCGAAGCCCGGCCGCCCGCGCGCACCAGCACCACGGGGCCGGTGCCCTCCGCGAGCACCTGCCGGCCGACCGAGCCGAGCAGGAAGCCGACGACCCGGCCGTGCCCGCGGGAGCCCAGGACGAGCAGCTCGGACCGGCCCGTGGCGGCGACCAGGGTCCCGACGGCGTCGCCCTCCACCACCTCGGCGGTCACGTCCAGCCCGGGGTGGCGCCCGGCGATCTCCCGGACGGCCCCGTCCAGCGCCCCCCGCACCCAGCCCGCCTGGGTGCCCCGGTCCCCGTCCACCGCCTCATGCGGCGTGAACCGCCAGGCGTGCACCACATGCAGCGCCCGGTCGCGCCGGACGGCCTCCCGGGCCGCCCAGGCCAGCGCCGCGTGGCTCTCCTCCGATCCGTCCACTCCTGCTGTGATCGGACGTGCCATCCCACTGCCTCCTCGTGCTTGTGTTCGGCGGTCACCGGTGATCTTCCCCTACCCTGCCGCCATGAGCCTTGTCTGGGAGCAAGTCATCGTGGACGCCGCCGATCCCGTCGCCCTGGGCCGCTGGTGGGCGCGGGCCCTCGGCTGGACGGTGGTGAACGACGACCCCGAGGATTTCGAGATCCGCCCGGCGCCGGACCGGGTACCGGGTCTGCTGTTCGTCCGGGTTCCCGAGAGCAAGTCGGTCAAGAACCGTCTGCACCTGGACTTCCGCCCCGACGACCAGCGCGCCGAGGTCGACCGGCTGCTCGCGCTCGGGGCCCGGCACGCGGACGTCGGCCAGGGCGAGCAGACGTGGGTGGTCCTGGCGGACCCGGAGGGCAACGAGTTCTGCGTGCTGCGGTCGCGGGCCGCCTGAGCGGCCCTTTCGCATACCTGAGCGAACCCCGGCGATCGAACATACGATGGCGGGAGCCGGCCGCGGTGACGACGGGCACACCGCGGCCGATTGTCCGACCGCTCGGGGTGGGAGACGCATGGCACAGGCCGCCGACACAGCGCGGACCGTCATTCTGACCGTGGACGACGACCCGGGGGTCTCCCGCGCGGTCGCCCGCGACCTGCGACGGCGCTACGGGGCGTCGTACCGGATCGTGCGGGCCGAGTCCGGGGAGTCCGCGCTGGAGGCGCTGCGGGAGCTGAAGCTGCGCGGTGACCTGGTGGCGGTGATCCTGGCCGACTACCGGATGCCGCAGATGAACGGCATCGAGTTCCTGGAGCAGGCCCTCGACGTGTATCCGGGGGCGCGACGGGTGTTGCTGACGGCGTACGCGGACACCAACGCGGCGATCGACGCGATCAACGTGGTCGACCTGGACCACTACCTGCTCAAGCCGTGGGACCCGCCGGAGGAGAAGCTCTACCCGGTGCTGGACGATCTCCTCCAGGCCTGGCGGGCCAGCGACCACCGGCCGGTGCCGAGCACCAAGGTGGTCGGGCACCGCTGGTCGGCGCGCTCCTCGGACGTACGGGAGTTCCTGGCCCGCAACCAGGTGCCCTACCGCTGGTACTCGGCCGACGAGCCGGAGGGGCGGCGGCTGCTGGCCGCGGCCGGGCAGGACGGCTCGCGGCTGCCGCTGGTGGTCACCCCGGAGGGGGCGCCCCTGGTGGAGCCGGAGGCGCCGGAGCTGGCCGCGCGGGTGGGGCTGGCGACCACACCGACCGCCGAGTTCTACGACCTGGTGGTGATCGGCGGCGGGCCCGCCGGGCTCGGCGCGGCGGTGTACGGGGCCTCCGAGGGGCTGCGGACGGTGCTGGTGGAGCGGTCGGCGACCGGCGGCCAAGCCGGGCAGAGCTCGCGGATCGAGAACTATCTGGGCTTCCCCGACGGCGTGTCGGGCGCGCAGCTCACCGACCGGGCCCGCCGGCAGGCGGCGAAGTTCGGCGCCGAGATCCTGACCGCCCGGGAGGTGACGGGCCTGGAGGTCAACGGGGCGGCGCGGATCGTACGGTTCTCCGACGGCTCGGCGGTCGCCGCGCACAGCGTGATCCTCGCGACCGGCGTGTCGTACCGGCAGCTCGACGCGCCGGGCCTGACCGAGCTGACCGGCTGCGGCGTGTTCTACGGCTCGGCGCTCACCGAGGCGGCCGGCTGCCAGGGACAGGACGTGTACATCGTGGGCGGCGCCAACTCCGCCGGACAGGCGGCGATGTACCTGGCGCGGGGCGCCAAGTCGGTGACGCTGCTGGTGCGCGGCGAGTCGCTGGCCGCGTCCATGTCGCACTACCTCATCCAGCAGATCGAGCAGGCGCCGAACATCACGGTGCGCTGCGGCACCGTCGTGGACGCCGCGCACGGCACCGGCCGCCTGGAGCAGCTGACCCTGCGGGACATCGCCACCGGGAAGACCGAGCCGGTCGACGCCCAGTGGCTGTTCGTGTTCATCGGCGCCGCCCCGCGCACCGACTGGCTGGACGGCACCGTGCTGCGCGACGAGCGCGGGTTCATCCTGGCCGGGCCCGACCTCACCCCGGACGGGCGCCCGCCTGCGGGCTGGGAGCTGGACCGGCCGCCGTACCACCTGGAGACCAGTGTGCCCGGGGTGTTCGTCGCGGGCGACGCGCGCGCGGAGTCCGCCAAGCGGGTGGCGTCCGCCGTCGGAGAGGGAGCCATGGCCGTGATGCTCGTCCACCGCTACCTGGAGCAGTCATGAGCGGCCGGCCCATGCCGTGCGACCCGCGGGAGATCAGCTCGCTGTTCCTGTTCGAGAAGCTGAGCCCGGAGCAGCTGGGAAGGCTGTGCGCCGAGGGGCGGGTGGAGCTGTTCGAGCCGGGCCCCGTCTACGCCGAGGGCGAACCCGCCACCTGCTTCTACGTGTTGATCGAGGGCACCGTCGTGCTGTCCCGGCGGGTCGGCGGCGACGACATCGAGGTCACCCGGACCTCGCAGCGCGGGGTGTACGCGGGCGCCATGCAGGCGTATCTCGGGGACCGGGTGCGGCAGGTCTACAACAACTCGATGCGGGTCACCGAACCGAGCCGGTTCTTCGTGCTGCCCGCCGACACGTTCGCGAGCGTCATGCGCGAGTGGTTCCCGATGGCGGCCCATCTGCTGGAGGGACTGTTCTTCGGGTCGAAGAACACCCAGCGGATGATCGGCCAGCGGGAGCGGCTGCTGGCGCTCGGCTCGCTGTCCGCCGGGCTCACCCACGAGCTGAACAACCCCGCGGCGGCGGCCGTCCGGGCGACCGAGGCGCTGCGCGAGCGGGTGGCGAAGATGCGGCACAAGCTGAGCGTCATCTCGGCGGGCCCGTATCCGCGCGAAGTGCTGGCGCATCTGATCGAGATACAGGAGCGCACCGCCGAGCGGGTGGGCAAGGCGCCCGCGCTGAGCCCGCTGGAGGCCGCCGACCGGGAGGACGCGGTCTCCGACTGGCTGGACGACCACGGCATCCCCGACGGCTGGCGGCTGGCGCCCACCTTCGTGCAGGCCGGTCTCGACCTCGACTGGCTCGACCAGGTCGCGGCGGCCGTCGACGAGTCGGTCCTGCCGGGCGCGATCGGCTGGCTCAACTACACGGTGGAGACCGAACTGCTGATGGACGAGATCGCGGACGCCACCACCCGTATCTCGCACCTGGTCGACGCGGCCAAGCAGTACTCCCAGCTGGACCGCGCGCCCTACCGGATCGCCGATGTGCACGAACTCCTCGACAGCACGCTGCTGATGCTGTCGGGGAAGATCGGCAAGCGGATCACCGTGGTCAAGGAGTACGACCGCGGCCTGCCGCCGATCCCCGCGTACCCGGCGGAACTGAACCAGGTGTGGACGAACCTGATCGACAACGCGGTGTCCGCCATCGACAGCGCGGGCGGCGAGGGGACGCTGACGGTACGGACCGCGCGCGACCACGACCGGCTGCTGGTGGAGTTCCGGGACACCGGGCCCGGCGTGGCGCCGGAGATCCGGGACCGGATCTTCGATCCGTTCTTCACCACCAAGCCGGTGGGCGAGGGCACCGGGCTCGGCCTGGACATCTCCTGGCGGATCGTGGTGAACAAGCATCACGGCACCCTCCAGGTGGACTCGGTGCCGGGTGACACCCGCTTCCAGGTGCTGCTCCCGCTCACCGCCGCGGAGGACGAGACGACTCCCGAACCCCTGGAGGAGCCCGCATGACCGAGCGGACCGGAATCGATCCGAGCGTGCCGCCGAGCGGCACCGGATGCGTGGAGTGCGACGCCGTCGGCGGCTGGTGGTTCCATCTGCGGCGCTGCGCCCGGTGCGGGCACGTCGGCTGCTGCGACTCCTCCCCCGGCAAGCACGCCACGGCCCACTACCGGGCCACCGGGCACCCGCTGGTGCAGAGCTACGAGCCGGGCGAGGACTGGTTCTGGGACTACGCCGCCGACTCCCTGCACGACTCCGGCCCCGCGCTCGCCCCGCCGTCCAGCCACCCCGAGGACCAGCCCGCGCCGGGGCCCGCGGGGCGGGTGCCGAAGGACTGGGCGAAGGGTCTGGGCGCCTAGGAGCGGGGCCCACGCGCGACGGCGGGAGGTGGCGCGCATCGCATGCGCGCGGGTTGTGTGCGCGCTGGTCGCGTGCGCGTCGTGTGCGCTGGTCGTGTGCGCCGGTCGTGTGCGCGGTTCCCCGCGCTCCCGCGTGAGGTGATGCATCCGCTGACATCCGGCAGGCCGGCTGTGTGTCGTCCCTGGTGAACCGGCCGTGTGCGAGAAGGTGACCTCGCCTTCAGGTGCCCGGTGTCGTACGGACTCCGGGCGGGCGCGCGCGGAAGAGGGACCGGATGGCCTCGGCGAGGGTACGCGGTGGTGCGGTGATCGGAGCGGTGGTGCTGTCCCTGCTGGCGGTACCGGCGCCGGCCGTGGGCCGGGAGGCCCCGGTGGCGGGCGCGGCGGCGCTGCCCGCGGCGGACCTGGCGGGGCTGCGCGGGGTGCTGCGCGGCGCGGGACGGCAGGGCGCGCCCGGGGCGATGGCCAGGATCGACGACCGGGGCACCGTGCGCCGGGCGGCGGTGGGCGTCGCCGACCGAAGCACCGGGCGGGCCCTCGCCGACCGGGACCGCTTCCGGGTCGGCAGCGTCACCAAGACCTTCACCGCCGTCGTCCTGCTGCAACTCGCCGCCGAGGGCAGACTGCGGCTCGACGACCCGGTCCACCGTCATCTGCCGGGGTCGCTCCCCGACCGGCGGATCACCGTGCGGCACCTGCTGAGCCACCGCAGCGGGCTGTACGACTACACCAACGACATGTTCGCGAGGACGGTGCCCGGCTTCGAGGCGGTGCGCGACCGGGTCTTCACCTACCGCCAGCTGGTCGACCGCTCGCTGCGCCACCCGCGCACCAACGCGCCCGGCGCGGCCTACGCCTACTCCAACACCAACTTCGTGGTCGCCGGGATGCTGGTCGAAAAACTGACCGGCGGCCCGGTGGGACGGGCGTACGAGAGCAGGATCGTCCGGCCGCTGGGCCTGCGCGACACCTTCTACGTCCATCCCGCCACCGGCATCCCCGGCCGGCACGCCCGTGGCTACCTCACGCCGGACCGGGCGGGCGCGCCGCTGGTCGACTCCACCCGGCAGACGGTGTCCTGGGCGCAGAGCGCGGGCGCGCTCGTCTCCAGCACCCGGGACCTGAACACCTTCTACTCCGCGCTGCTCGGCGGCCGGCTGACCTCGGCGGCCATGCTGGCCCAGATGAAGCGGTGGGTGACGGTCGACGGCACGCAGTCGTACGGGCTGGGCCTGCGCCGCCGGAAGCTGTCGTGCGGGGTGTCCGTGTACGGCCACACGGGCGCCGTACAGGGCTACTACACCTACGCGTTCACCTCCGGGGACGGCAGCCGCAGCCTCACCGCGCTCGCCAACACGTCCAACAACGGGGCCGTGCTCAACAGCCTGCTCGGCACCCTGGAGCCGGTGTTCTGCGGGAAGAAGGCGAAGACCCGGCCGGCCGGTCCGGTGCGGCGGTACGAGGACATCGCCCCGCAGGTGCCCGTGACCGCCCCGCAGGCCCGCTTGGCGGAGTCCGCCGGTGACTGAGCCGCGACGCGCACCGCGGGAACCCGCGCCCCATCGCGCCAACATCCTCAAGCCGGACTTCTGTATCGGCGTGGCATTCGCGGGTGGCGGCCGGGCCGGGACGTACTGGACACAGGTGTTCGGTGGCTGACCCCGCACCCTCGATCTTGGCGACAGCGGATCCTTTGGCCAGGATGCCCCCATGAAGGGTGACCTCTTTTCCAGCGAGCACATGGTGCGGCCGGCCGCCGGCCCGGGCATGACCGTCGAGAACGCCAAGTGCATCCGGTACACGGTCGACGGCGAGATGCTGGCCCGGCAGGGCGCGATGGTCGCCTACCGCGGTGACCTCGCCTTCGAACGCAAGGGTCAGGGCGTGGGCGGCATGCTCAAACGCGCGGTCACCGGCGAGGGCCTGCCGTTGATGACGGTGCGCGGACAGGGCGAGGCCTGGTTCGCGCACGAGGCCCAGAACTGCTTCGTCGTGGAGGTCGGCCCCGGTGACGAGTTCACCGTCAACGGCCGCAACGTGCTGTGCTTCGACGCCACGCTGGCCTACCGGATCGCCACCGTGAGGGGCGCGGGCATCACGGGCGGCGGCCTGTTCAACAGCGTCTTCACCGGGCACGGCAGGCTGGGGCTGGTCTGCGAGGGCAGTCCGCTGGTCATCCCGGTGACCCAGGGGTCCCCGGTGTACGTCGACACGGACGCGGTCGTCGGCTGGACCGCCGGGCTCCAGACCTCCCTGCACCGGTCGCAGTCCATCGGCTCGATGCTGCGCGGTGGCTCCGGGGAGGCCGTCCAGCTGATGCTGTACGGAGAGGGGCACGTCGTGGTGCGGCCCAGCGAGATGACCCCGCAGAAGGCGCAGCCGCACTGAGCGTGCGCCCGGGGCGAAACCGTGTTGACCGCCGGAGGCGGCCGGGTGAGGGTCGAACCGGCGCGGTTCACCGGACCGCCGCGCCGGAAGGATGAGTGAGCTCCTTGATCGGCATCACGGACATCGAAGCCGCCGCCGGGCGGATCGCCGGCCACGTCGTCCGCACTCCCACGGTGCCGAGTCCCGGGCTGTCCGCCCTGCTCGGCGTCCCGGTCATCACTAAGCTGGAACTCCTCCAGCGCACCGGCTCGTTCAAGTCGCGCGGGGCGACGGCGAAGCTGCTGTCGCTCACCGAGGCGGAGCGGGCGGCCGGGGCGGTCGCGGTCAGCGGTGGCAACCACGGCATCGCGCTCGCGGTCATGGCCGCCGCCCTCGATGTGAAGGCGACGGTGGTCATGCCGCGCTCGGCGCCCGCGCGGTCGGTGGCGCTCGCCCGGGACGCCGGGGCCGCGGTGCGGCTGACGGACGGGATGGCCGAGGCCTTCCGGCTCGTGGAGGTGTTGCGGGACGAAGGGCTGACCCTTGTGCACCCGTTCGACGACCCGGTGGTCATCGCGGGGCAGGGCACCGTGGGCCTGGAGCTCGCCGAGGACGCGGGCGAGGTGACCGACGTCCTGGTCAGCATCGGCGGGGGCGGGCTGATCGGCGGGGTGGCGGCCGCGCTGCGCGCCCGTCGGCCGGGGGTGCGGATCTGGGGGGTGGAGACCGAGGGCGCCGAGGCGATGTCCGCGGCGCTGCGGGCCGGGGGCCCGGTGCCGGTGGAGCTGTCGTCGATCGTGTCGACGCTCTGCGCGCCCGCGGTCTCCCGGTTGACGTACGACCATGTGTCCGCCCTGGTGGACGAGGTGCTGGTGGTCCCGGACCGGGAGGCGGTGCGGGGCTGTCTGGAGCTGGCCGAGCACGCCAAGCTGTGGACGGAGCCGGCCGCCGGCTGTCTGCTGCCGGCGGCCCGGCGGGTGCTGGAGCGGGTGGGGTCCGGGGCGCGGCTCGGTCTGGTGGTGTGCGGGGGCAACGCGCCCACCGGTGACCTGCGGGACTGGGCGGAGCGTTTCGGGCTGGACTGAACGCCGTCGCGGAGCCCTGCGGACTGACCCGTGGTCAAAACTGCGCCCCCGTCAGGAATACGCGCCCGCGCGTTGAACGCACGCCGTCGCACCCCTCGTACCACTGGCAAAGGGTGAGAACCGGGCGTTCAGCGAGGGATGACCATGGACGAGGCGTACATCGGCGCGCAGGAGTCGGTGGCGGGGAGATACCGGCTCCTCGACGTCGTCCACCGCGAGACGAACCGCGTCTGCTGGTACGGGGAGGACATCGAGGCCGGGCGGCCCTGTCTGGTGACCGGGGTCAGGCTGCCGGAGGCGATGGGCGAGGACGCGGCGCGCCGGGTCGTCGGCCGGGTGATGCGCGTCTCCGGGACGGTGGAGCGGCTGTGCCCCGGGCGGGTGGCGCCGGTGCTCGACGCCGTCGTGGAGGAGGAGGTGCTGTGGACCGTCACCGACCGGGCCGGCGGCACACCGCTCGGCGAACTCCTCACCGAACGCGGGACGTTCCACCATGTGCGGGCGGCGCGGATCGGCCTGGAGATGCTGGACGTCCTGGACGCGGCGCACGGCGAGGGCGTCACGCACGGCGAGCTGAGCCCCGGCCAGGTGCTCGTCCCCGAGCGGGGCCCGGTCGTCATCACCGGTTTCGGCCTGGCGGGGGCGACCCTCGCCCCCCGGCTGACGGCACCGTCGTACGCCTCCCCCGAGCAGGCCCGCGACGAGCGCATCGGCCCGGCCGCCGACCTGTGGGCGCTGGGCGCCGTCCTCTACACCCTGGTCGAGGGGCGTCCGCCGTTCCGCGAGCGGGACGACCCGGAGGCCACCCTGCGGGGCGTGGACCGGCTGCCGCCGCGCGCCCCGGGGCGCGCCGGCCCGCTCACGCAGGTCGTGCGGGGGCTGCTGCGCAAGGACTCCCGGGAGCGGCTGTCCCGGCCGGTGGTCCGCGCGGCCCTCCTGCGGGTGCTGCGCGAGGACTTCGCGGCCGTGCCGCCGAGCGCGCCGCCGCCCCGGGTGCGCCGCGCCTGCGCCGCCGTCCGCCATGCCGCGCCGCGCTGGAGCGGACGCGCCATGGTCGCCGGGACGGCGCTGGCCGTGGCCGTGGTCACGGTGGCGGTCCTCGCCGCGACCCGGGGCCTGCCGGGCGGCGGTCCCATCGCGGCCGACGCCCCGTCCCGGCCGTCCGCGTCCGGCGGACCTGCCACCGGCTCGCCGGAGACCGGCCCGCCCCCGGCCGCCCCGGCGCCCGGTCGTCCGGACCCGAGCGCGACCCGGGACTCCTCCCCCACGCGCCCGCCCTCGGCCGGCCCGACGGGCCTGCCCCGGGGATTCCGCATGTATGCCGCCCCGGAGGGCTTCTCCGTGGCGTTGCCCGACGGCTGGGGTCCGCTGCGCACCACCCGGGTCTCCGACCTGGCGTACCGCGTCGTGCTCGGCGCGGACGGTGACGACCGGACGCTCGCGGTGACCTACAGCGAGCGGATCGGCCCGGACCCGGTCGTGGTGTGGCGCGACGACGTGGAGCCAGGGCTGAAGGGCGCCGACGGCTACCGGAGGCTCGGCGAGATCCGGGCGACGACGTACCAGGGCCGCGAGGCCGCCGACATGGAGTGGGTGGCCGCGTCCGAGGGCACACGGGTGCGCACCTTCGGGCGCGGCTTCCTGATCGGCGGCGGGCGGGGTTACTCACTGCGCTGGACGGCTCCGGCGGACGGCTTCGACGCACCCGCCAACCGGCAGGCGCTGGACACCGCCCTGCGCACCTTCCGCGCCCCGTCAGCGTGACGGAGGGCGCGGGGTGCGCCGGGTGCGCAGCGGGCCGCCGTGCAGGGGCTGGGTGCTCCAGCGGGCGGTGAAGACCCGGCCCGGGAGCGAGCAGGTGATCAGCAGGTGGTGCGGGGTCTCCAGGAACAGCAGGTCCAGGCTCAGGGTCGCGGCGTCCGTCCAGCCACCGCTCACCGCCACCGGGGCGGGGTCCTCGGTGACGGTCCACCCCGCCCCGCCGAGGCGCAGGGGGAGGTCGTGCCCGTCGTCGGTGAGCGTCACCGTCCAGCCGTCCGGCTCGCCGCTCAGGGTGACCGCCGTGAGTCCGGGCTGGTCCGCGCACAGGCCCCCGGCCGGGATGAACGCGGCGGCGGTCCAGTCGTCCGCCCGCGCGGGTGGCGCGGGCCGGCCGGGGGCGGGCGGCAGGGTGAGTCCCGCCAGCCGCTCCCCGAGGGCCCGCTCCCCGGGCTCGCGGCCGGTCAGGGGCGCGGCGCCGAAGGCGGGCAGCAGATGGGCCCAGACCAGGTTCAGCATTCCCTGCATCCGCTCGGTCTCGGCGGTCGTCACGATCACGGCGTCCTGCTCGGGCAGGACCAGGCAGAACTGGCCGAAGGCCCCGTCGCCGCGGTAGCCGTGCCGGGACATCCAGAACTGGCAGCCGTAGCCCTGGTCCCAGTCCTCGCGCTCGGTGTCGCCCATGCCGCCCGCGGTGGGGACGTGGGCGCGGGTGGCCTCGGCGACCCAGCCCTCCGGCAGCAGCCGCACACCCTGCCGGACGCCGTCGCGCAGGTACAGCTCGCCGAGCCGGGCGACGGCGTCGGTGGTGGCGTGCAGTCCGCTGAAACCGAGTTCGCGGCCGGTGCGGTCGCGCAGCCAGACGGCGTCCCCGATGCCGAGCGGGTCCAGCAGCCGCGGGCGCAGATACGCGGTCAGGGGCTGTCCGGTGACCCGCTGGACGATCGCCGCGAGGGTGTAGGTGGTGGGCTGGTTGTAGGCGAAGACGGTACCGGGGTCGTGCTCCGGCGGCAGCAGCAGAAAGCCCCGCACCAGTTCCGCCGGGTCGAGGGCGCGGGCGGCGTCCAGGGTCTCGCCGAGGTGTCCGCTGGACATGGTGGCCACGTGCCGGACGAGCATCGCGCGGCTGCGCGGGTCGGTGATGTCGGCGGCGAACTCCGGGAAGTACGAGATCACCGGGGCGTCGAAGTCGATCAGCCCCTCGGCGGCGGCGAACGCCGCGGCCGTCCCGGTGAAGCTCTTGCTGAGCGAGTACAGGAGCTGGAGGCGGTCGGGGGTGTACGGCGCCCACCAGCCGGCGGTCACGACGTGGCCGTGGCGGAGGATCATCAGGCTGTGCGGCTCGATCTCGTCGGCCGTGTCGAGGGCGTCGAGGAAGGCGAGGATCCCGGCGGGGTCGACGCCTTGGGCGGCGGGCGTGCTCGTGGGAAGAGGGCGCACACTCATACGGTCATCCTCCCCGGTGACCGGCCGGACGGGGAGGGTTCTCACAGAGATCACAGGAGTCCCGTTTTCCCGGCTCGGAGCCGGGGACTCGCCCGTTATGGTGCAAATCGGATACACGATGATGACCGAGCAGGCCGGCCCTCGTGACCTGGTCCAGCACGTGGCGCGGGCCGAGGAGGTCGGCTTCGACTTCTCGGTGACCTCGGACCACTACTTTCCGTGGCTGCGTTCGCAAGGCCACTCCCCCTACGCGTGGAGCGTGCTGGGCGCGGCGGCGCAGGCGACGTCCCGTATCCCGCTCATGACGTACGTGACCTGCCCGACCTTCCGCTACCACCCGGCGGTGGTGGCCCAGAAGGCGGCGACCATGCAGCTGCTGTCCGAAGGCCGGTTCCGGCTCGGCCTGGGTTCGGGCGAGAACCTGAACGAGCACGTGGTGGGCGGCGGCTGGCCTTCGGTGGACGTGCGGCACGAGATGCTGGAGGAGGCCGTCGAGATCATCCGGGCGCTGTTCGAGGGCGGGCACGTCACCCGTCGCGGTCAGCACTTCGACGTGGAGTCGGCCCGGCTGTGGGATCTGCCCGACGCGCCGCCGCCGATCGGCATCGCTGTCTCCGGCGACCGCTCCTGCGCGCTGGCGGGCCGCCTGGCGGACCTGGTCATCGCGACCGAGCCCAAGCCGGGACTGCTGGAGGCCTTCGACCGGCACGGCGGTACGGGCAAGCCGCGCGTGGGCCAGCTGCCGGTGTGCTACGACACCGACCGCGATACGGCGGTCAAGCGGGCGCACGCCCAGTTCCGCTGGTTCGGCAACGGCTGGAAGGTCAACTCCGAGCTGCCGCACCCCGACTCCTTCGAGTCGGCCACGCAGTTCGTCACACCGGACGACGTCGCCGAGTCGATCCCCTGCGGCGACGACCCGGAGGCCTTCGTCGAGGCCGTACGCCCGTACGCCGAAGCCGGTTTCACCGAGATCGCGCTGGTGCAGATTGGCGGGGACACGCAGGCGGAGTTCCTGGACTGGTCGGCGAAGACCCTGCTGCCGGCGCTGCACGACGCGCTGGACTGACCGGAGGCCCGGGCGCGGTTCCCCGGCCGGTCACCCTCAGGGGTGCGGATCATCCCGGTTTGCCGTTTTCGCAGCCCGATCCCAGGAGAGTCACCGGTGTCCGGCGCATCTTGTGCGTTGAGCGGGTATCAGAAGGCTCTGGACCCGTACTCCCCGGAGGCTTTCTGGTGAACCCCTTCGTGCACAGGACCCTGGTCATGCAGCTCCAGGCCGGCACCGCTGACCGCTTCCCGGTCCTCGCCCACCTGGGGTACGACGCCGAGGACCCGTTCGCCGTCACCGCTGTGTTCAGCCATGACGGCCGGGTGCTCGCCCGCTGGCGGCTGGACCGGGAGATGCTGGCCGACGGCATGCGCGGTCCCGTCGGCATCGGCGACGTCCGGATACGCCCGGAGTCGACGGGCCGCTGGGAGGAACTGCGCCTGGACTTCTTCGGCGACCCGCGGTCCGACGGCGGCCACCATCACGCGGCGGTCTTCGCCTGGGCCCCGGCGATCGCGTCCTTCCTGGAGGAGACCTACGCGGTGGTGGCGCCCGGCCGGGAGCGGGTGCGGGTGGACGACTTCCTGGCCGAGGTCATCGCGGAGGGCTGAGCACGCTCCCGCCGACCGGCCCGGCCCTCCCCGGGCGGAGCTGAGCAGCCGTACTCATGTCCGGCTCCGCCAGCCGGCGGCGGACGACGTTCACGACCGCCGCCGGCTGGCGGCACTCAGCGGCTGGTGTGCCGGTGGCGGGTCCACAGGGGTATCCCGAACCAGCACACCAGGTACCACGCCAGCACGCCTGTGACCAGGTAGGGAACGTAGGGGTCGTGAGTGGCCACGCGCAGGATCAGCAGGAGCGAGGCGGTCGTGGTGGCCAGCAGCAGGATCAGGCCGACGATGGTCATCCGAGAGGCCCAGTTCACCGCCTGCGGCTTGATCCGCCGCCCGGCGACGAGCCGGTGCAGCGAGACGGGGCTGATGAGGGCGCCGGTCGCGGCGGCCCCCAGGACGACCGTGACGATGTAGATCATGCGGTCGGTGTCCTCCAGCTCGCGGTAGGTCGGAGTGAAGACCACGGTGAGCAGAAAACCGAAAAGAATCTGTACGCCCATCTGGGCGACACGCACCTCTTGGATGAGCTCGACCCACATCCGGTCGGCTCTCTCCTCCTCGGTCTCGTTGCGCCCTCTGTTCTTCTTCGTGCTGTCTTCCGCGGCCGTCACGGCGCTGCCTCCCCGGTGGAAACGAATGGATGTCTTCCCGTCCGAATGCCCGCTCGGCGGCGGAACTGTCCCCGCCGGGGGAGGCACCTGCGGCGTACGGCCTACCAGCGGCCCTCGACCTGGTCCTTGATCCGCCGGTCGTAGAGGTCCCGGATCGCGTCCAGGGTGGTGTCCGGCAGCGGCGGCAGCGTGGCGGCGGCCGTGTTGGCGCGGGCCTGCTCGGGCGAGCGGGCGCCGGGGATGACCGTGGTCACGCCGGGCTGCTGGGCGATCCAGCGCAGCGCGAGCTGGGCCGGGGTGTATCCCCCGGGGGCGAGGGCGGCGAACTCGGCGGCGGCCTCGACGCCGGTGGCGAAGTCCACTCCGGAGAAGGTCTCGCCCTGGTCGAAGGACTCGCCGTGCCGGTTGTAGGTGCGGTGGTCGTTCTCCGGGAACACCGTGTCCTTGGTGTACTTTCCGGACAGCAGGCCGGAGGCGAGCGGGACCCGGGCGATGATGCCCACGCCGGCCTCCCGCGCGGCGGGAAGCACCTCGCGCAGCGGCTTCATGCGGAACGGGTTGAGGATGATCTGCACGCTGACCACGTTCGGCCGGGCGATCGCGGTCAGCGCCTCCTCGCAGGTCTCGACGCTGACGCCGTAGGCGGCGATCCGCTCCTCGGCGACGAGGGTGTCCAGGGCGTCGAACACCTCGTCGGAGGAGTGGACGGGGGTCGGCGGGCAGTGCAGCTGCACCAGGTCGAGACGGTCCACGCCGAGGTTGCGCCGGGACCGGTCGTTCCAGGCGCGGAAGTTGTCCAGGACGTAGTTCTCGGGGATCTGGTCGACGCGGCGGCCCATCTTGGTCGCGACGAGGACGTGCAGATCGGGCCTGCCGCGCAGGAAGGTGGCGATGGTCTGCTCGCTGCGGCCGTCGCCGTACACGTCGGCGGTGTCGAAGAAGGTCACCCCCGACTCCGCCGCCGCCTCCAGCACCGCGAGGGCCTCCTTGTCGTCGACGTCGCCCCAGTCGGCGCCCAGTTGCCAGGTCCCGAGGCCGATGACGGACGCCCGCTGACCCCATCTGTCGAATACGCGCTCTTCCATGGCGTCAGTGTGTCACCCGTCCCGGCCCGCCCCGGCGCGGGTGTGCGCGGCGCGGGCCATCTTCGGGCCCAGCCAGCGCTTGAACCGGCGCAGCGGCGCCAGCCGTCCGGCCGCCCGGTCGAGCCGGTGGTACAGCCGCGGCGGGAGGTGCGGCAGCAGGGGCGAGTGGCGCTGTCCGAGCAGGGCGAACATCTGCTCCGGCGGGAGCCGGAGGTAGCGGGGCAGGTTCTCGTACCACTGGGCGCTGTAGCGGGCGGCGCTCTGCGCGGAGAGCAGGGCCGCCTTGCGCTCCCGTTCGTAGCGGGCGAGGGCCTGCGGCAGGGTGGGCAGGTCGCGCAGGGCGCCGGCCAGCGCGATGGCGTCCTCCAGGGCGAGGGTGGTGCCCGCGCCGATGGAGTAGTGGGTGGTGTGCGCGGCGTCGCCGACCAGGACGAGGTTGCCGCGGTACCAGGTGCGGTTGGTGAGGGTGCGGAAGGTGAGCCAGGGGGCGCTGCCGTCGGCCGGGGAACGGCCGATCAGCCGGTGGCCGTCGAGGACGTCGGCGAACAGCTTCTCCAGCAGGACAAGTCCCTCGGCCTCGTCGGCCCGGTCCAGGCCGAGGCCGGTCCGGGTCCCGGGGGCGCACTCGACGACGCAGGTGCCGCGGCCGGGGCCGTAGCCGTAGCCGTAGCACCAGATCCAGCCGTGGTCGGTCTCGACGAAGCCGAAGGTGAATGCGTCGAAGACCTTGGTGGTGCCGAGCCAGATGTAGGAGTTGCGGCCGGCCGTCACCTCGGTGCCGAAGTGGTCGGCGTACCGGGTGCGCAGCGCACTGCGGACGCCGTCGGCCGCCACGACGAGGTCGGCGTCGGGCAGCCGGTCGGCGGTGACCTCGTGCGCGTACTCCAGGCGGACGCCGAGGGAGCGGGCCCGGGCGGCGAGGATCTCCAGCAGTCGGTGGCGGCCGATGCCGAAGCCCTGGTCGCCGGTGTGCCGGACGGTGCGGTCGCCGATGTGGGCGACTCCCTCGCTCCAGCTGACGGAGTGCTCGCCGAGGGCGCGCGCCGACTCGGGGTCGTGCAGGTGCAGCCGGTCGAGCAGCCCGCGCCAGTAGGTCACGCCCCACCCGTAGGTGGAGCCCTCGGGGTTGCGCTCGTGGACGGTGACCTCGTGGGACGGGTCCTGGAGCTTCAGCAGGATCGACAGATACAGGCCGGCGGGCCCGCCGCCGACGCAGGCGACCTTCACGCGCACCCCTGGTAACTATTGGCGGTCAACGGGCAACGCAGAGTAGCAGCCACCCGGCGGGGGTTTGCGTCAGCTTCCCGGCGTGAGCCGCGCCACGCGCGCGGCCGGGGTGCGGGAAGTTACCTCGCGAAACAGGGGCCCCACGAGAAGGAATTGCCCGTTCCGCCCCCATCGGACCATCACCATCAGCAAGATCAACTTGGTTCAACACTGCACGACATGTAGGCAATTGTCCGGATCGGAGCCAACCGTTCGCGGGAGTGCCCGGCGGCCCGATAGGCATGCGGAGCCATCCACCCCCTTCACATCTGGAGGTCCGCATGCCGGAACTCAGCCGTCGTCGCGCGCTCGGTGCCGCCGCCGCCCTCGCCGCGGCAGCCGGGACCCAGGCGGTCGCCGCCCCGGCCGCCACCGCCACCGAACACCACCCCGGCGCGCCCGGCGCGCCCGGCTCCTTCGACGAGGTCTACAAGGGCCGCCGGATACAGGGCCGGCCGACCGCCGGGGGCCATCACCACCACGGGGCCGGCTACACGGTCTTCATCGACGGGGTGGAGCTGCACGTGATGCGCAACGCCGACGGCAGCTGGATCAGCGTCGTCAGCCACTACGACCCGGTGCCCACCCCGCGGGCCGCCGCCCGTGCCGCGGTCGACGAACTCCAGGGCGCGCGGCTGCTGCCGTTCCCCGCCAACTGATCCGCCCCCGCACGCCTTTTGGAGCACACGCACATGACCGTCCGCAAGAACCAGGCCACCCTGACCGCCGACGAGAAACGGCGCTTCGTCGCCGCCGTCCTGGAACTCAAGCGCAGTGGCCGCTACGACGAGTTCGTCACCACGCACAACGCCTTCATCATCGGCGACACCGACAACGGCGAACGCACCGGCCACCGCTCGCCCTCGTTCCTGCCCTGGCACCGCAGATACCTGCTGGAGTTCGAGCGGGCCCTGCAGGCGGTGGACGCCTCGGTCGCGCTGCCCTACTGGGACTGGTCCGCCGACCGCACCACACGGGCCTCCCTGTGGGCGCCGGACTTCCTCGGCGGCACCGGGCGCAGCCTGGACGGCCGGGTGATGGACGGGCCGTTCGCCACGTCGGCCGGCAACTGGCCGATCTCGGTGCGGGTGGACGGGCGCGCCTTCCTGCGGCGGTCGCTCGGCACCGCGGTGCGGGAACTGCCGACGCGGGCCGAGGTGGAGTCGGTGCTCGGCATGGCGACCTACGACATGGCGCCCTGGAACAGCGCCTCCGACGGCTTCCGCAACCATCTGGAGGGCTGGCGCGGCGTCAATCTGCACAACCGCGTCCACGTCTGGGTGGGCGGGCAGATGGCCACCGGGATGTCGCCCAACGACCCGGTGTTCTGGCTGCACCACGCCTATATCGACAAGCTGTGGGCCGAGTGGCAGCGCCGCCACCCCGGTTCCGGCTATCTCCCCGCCGCCGGGACACCGAACGTGGTGGATCTCGACGAGAAGATGAAGCCGTGGAACGACACCTCCCCGGCCGATCTCCTGGACCACACCGCCCACTACACCTTCGACACCGACTGACACCCCCGGTCGACGAGAGGCATCGCCCCGCAGGTCACGGGTACCCGCGTCACACCTGTCCGACGAACGACGAAGGAGTGACCGACGCATGTCGCAGGTCGAGGAATCCATCGAGGTCGCCGTCCCCGTGCACACCGCCTACAACCAGTGGACGCAGTTCGAGACGTTCCCCGCGTTCATGGACGGCGTGGAGCGCATCGAGCAGCGCACCGACACGCTCACCCACTGGGTGACCAAGGTCGACGGGGTCCGGCGGGAGTTCGACGCGGAGATCACCGAGCAGATCCCGGACGAGCGGGTCGCCTGGACGACCGTCGCCGGCGACGCCCGGCAGGCCGGCGTGGTGACCTTCCACCGCCTCGACGACGCCCACACCAAGGTGATGCTCCAGATGGAGTTCCAGCCGGACGGCGTCGCCGAGACCGTCGGCGACAAGCTGGGGGTCGTGAAGCGGCAGACCAAGGGCGACCTGGAGCGCTTCAAGAAGTACATCGAGGAGCGCGGGCAGGAGACCGGGGCCTGGCGCGGCGTGGTGTGAGCGCACCGCGCCTCCCGGCCGTCAGCGGGATCTCCCGCGCCGCCGTCGCTCAGCCGGCCGCCGCGGTGCGGCACTCCGGGTGGCCCCAGCCCTGGTCGTTCTTGGCGATCGGCTCGCCCGCGGCGTAGGACCGGCCGCACAGACAGCGGCCGGGGAACTTCGCCTTGATCGTCCGCGCGCCGCCGCTCTTCCGGGCCACCGGAGAGCGGCGGCGCGGCGTCTTGGCGGGCGGGGCGTCCGGGGCGGGCGGCGGCTCCGGGGAGCCCAGGCCGCTGCCCGCGGGCTCCTGGGCGGAGGCCGCCTGACTGGCGGCGCGGTCGGCGAAGTCGTTGAGCGGATCGCCGTCCACCTGGTGGGCGGGGACGTAGCGGAACTCGACGGTGCGGCCGTCGAGCAGTTCGTCGATCCGCACGACCAGGTCCTGATTGGCGACGGGCTTGCCGGCGGACGTCTTCCAGCCGTTGCGCTTCCAGCCCGGCAGCCAGGTGGTCACGGCCTTCATCGCGTACTGCGAGTCCATCCGGATCTCCAGCGGCACGGCCGGGTCGGTCGCCGCCAGCAGCCGCTCCAGGGCGGTCAGTTCCGCGACGTTGTTGGTGGCCCGGCCGAGCGGGCCCGCCTCCCACCGGGCGGGCTTCTCCGTCTCGTCGGCGACGACCCAGGCCCAGCCCGCCGGTCCGGGGTTTCCCTTCGATGCCCCGTCGCACGCGGCCACCACTCGTTCACGCATGTGCCCGATCATGCCATGGCCGGGGCGGGCTCCCGGTCGGGGAGGGGGCCGGGGCTCAGGAGACCTCGACGGTCTCGGGCATCTCCCCTTCCGTCCTGGTGACGTCGATCACCGAGAAGTTCGCTCCCTGCGGATCGCTCAGCGCGGCGAACCGCCCGTACGGGGTGTCCATCGGGCCGAACCTCAGCACACCGCCCAGCTCGGTGGCCTTCGCCACGGCCTCGTCGCAGTCGGGGACGGTGAAGTAGACGTTGATGTACGGCGGGACCTCGGGCGGGAACTCCTCGGTCATCCTCATCCGGCCGAGCACCGGGGCGTCCCCGGCCTCGAAGATCCGGAAGTCCATCTCGTGGTCCTGCATCTGCTTGGCCCGGTACGGGAAGACGGCCGGGAAGAAGGCGTCCGACTTCTCGGGCTCGCGGGTGTAGACCTCCGCCCAGCAGAACGCGCCCGGCTCGCCCGTCTCCGCCTGGAAGCCCTCATGGGTGCCCGCCTGCCACACGCCGAACGCGACCCCGCTCGGGTCGCGGGCCAGGCACATGGTGCCGAAGTCGGCGACCGACATCGGCTCCGTCACCACCTCGCCGCCGTTCTGCCGGATCTTCTCTGCGGTGGCGGCGGCGTCCGGGGAGGCGAGGTAGAGACACCACTGCGACCGCGCCTCCCCCTCCTGGCCCGGCATGGGCGGGACGATCGCGGCGACGGCCTTGCCGTCTCGGTAGGCCTCCGTGTAGTTGCCGAACTCGGTCGCCGACTCGCCGAACGTCCAGCCGAGGACAGCGCCGTAGAAGCTCTTGGCTCCCTCCAGGTCGGTGAACATCGCGTCGGCCCAGCAGGGGTGTCCCTCAGGTTTCACGGCCATGATCGCGGCCCCCTTCCGGTTCGGGGGGAATAGTTCGTTCCTCACGCTAGCCATCCGGCGGTCGCCTTGCCCGCCGACGTGCCCGCGCGGGCCGGGCGGTCACCGCGCGTACCCCGCCGTACGCGCGCGGACGACCGCGGCTGACGCGTGTCTTCCCCCCGCCGCCGGGCTGTGCTTGCCTGGTGAGCCCTGTCGGTGGCGGGGTGGGAGTGACCTGATGCGCGGACGGTGGGTGGCGGGGTGGACGCTGGCCGGTGCGCTGCTGCTGGGCGGGTGCGGTGATCCGGCGTCGGAGCCGGACCGTCCACCGGCCGCCCCTTCCCTGCCCGAGGCGCCGGCCACCACGCACCAGCGGGCACCCGCCACACCGACGGCGCCGCCCGCGAAGCCGCCGGCGGTGCTCTACCTCGGCGACTCCCTGGCGATGGAGAACCAGCGGGTCCTCGGGCAGGAGCTGCGCCGGGAGCTGAGGGCCGACTACACCAGCGCCCCGTACTCGGGCACCACCCTGTGCGACTACCTGGAGGGCACCGGCGCACGCTCCCTCGTCCCGGCCGCGGACAAGGCGGCGGCACTGGTGCGGTCGGTGCGGCCGGACGTCGTGGTCCTCCAGTTCTGGGGGAACGCCTGGGGGTACACCCCCTGCATGGGCGGCATCACCTACGACGCCTCCCCGGACCGCTATCTGGAACGGTACGCCGCCGACGCCGAGCGGCTCGCCGAGCAGATCGCGGCGGCCGGGGGCCAACGGCGGCCGAGGCTCGTGTGGGTGCTCCAGGGACCGGATCCGATCACCCCCGAGCGGGTGCGGAAGGTGAACGCCGTCTACGCGGAGCGGGCCGCCGCCGGGGGCGATCTGGTGGCCGACGCGGGCCGCGCGGTGAGTCCCGCGTCCGGCCGCTACACCTGGACCCGGTTCCTGCCGTGCACCGCCTGGGAGCGGGCCCACCCGGACTACTGCACCGAGCCGGGCAGCGGCCGTACGGCCCTGCACCGGGACGACGACTACCTGCACTTCTGCCTCGCTCCGACGACGTCCACGCCGAAGCCCTGCCCGGTGCGCTCCCCCGGCGTGCTGCGCATCGCCCGGGAGATCACCCGGGTGGTCGGCGCGCGGGCCCGGGGCGACGGCTGAGCCGTCACCCGCCCGCGTACGCCCGCTCCAGGGTGGCGATGTCGAGCTTGCCCATCTTCAGCATCGCCTGGGTGGCGCGGGACGCCTTCTCCGTGTCCGGGTCGCTGATCATGGTCATCAGCCGCTCCGGGATCACCTGCCAGGACACGCCGTACCTGTCCTTGAGCCAGCCGCAGGGGCCGGGCTCGCCGCCGTTCTCGGTGAGCTTGGTCCAGTAGTAGTCGACCTCCTCCTGGTCGGCGCAGAAGATCTGGAAGGAGATCGCCTCGTTGAAGGTGAACTCGGGGCCGCCGTTGAGCGCCACGAAGCGCTGCCCGTTGGCGGTGAAGTCCACCGTGAGCACGGTGCCGGCCGGCCGGGGAGCGCCCTCCCCGTAGCGGGTGACGCCGCCGATGGCCGAGTTCTTGAAGACCGAGACGTAGTAGTGGGCGGCTTCCTCGGCCTGGTCGTCGAACCAGAGACACGTGGTGAATCCGTCGGTGGTCATGGGCACCTCCTGGGCGTGGAACACGGTCACCACTGTCGACCGCCGCCCGCCGCGAAACTCATCGGCCGGACACGGACGAACTCCGAGGGACTGCCCAGGGCGGCAGGCTCTGCCCTCGGCGAATCTGCGGCGGGCAGAGAAAGCGCCGGCCGGCGCCGTGCGCGGTCGAGAGTGGAGTCGACGGCATCCCCGACAAGGAGGTCCGATGACTCCACTCACGACGTTCGCCCCGCGCGCGCAGGAGGGCGACACCCCGCCGAACCGGTTCGACGACCATCTCGCGGCACAGCTGCTCGGGCAGCGCATCGTGCTGCTGGGCACCCAGGTCGACGAGGTCTCCGCGAACCGGGTCTGCAGCCAGCTGCTGATCCTGTCCGCCGAGGACCCGCGGACCGACATCAGCCTGTTCGTCCACAGCCCCGGCGGCTCGGTCCACGCCGGACTGGCCATCTACGACACCATGCGGCTGATCCCCAACGACGTCTCCACGCTGGCGATGGGATTCGCGGCCAGCATGGGGCAGTTCCTGCTCAGCGTCGGCGCGCCCGGCAAGCGGTACGCGCTGCCGAACGCGCGGATCATGATGCACCAGCCGTCCGCGGGCATCGGCGGCACCACCGCGGACATCGAGATCCAGGCGGACAACCTGGAGTTCACCAAGCGGACCATCGAGCGGATCACCGCGGAGCACACCGGGCAGAGCCCGGAGACCATCTCCCGGGACGGTGACCGGGACCGCTGGTTCACGGCCGAGGAGGCCAGGGAGTACGGGATGGTGGACCGGATCGTGGACTCCTTCGCGGAGGTCCTGCCGGCCGCGACGCGACGACGGACGGGGCTGTAGGCATGGGGAGTTACACGATTCCGCACGTGGTCGAGCGCACCCCGCAGGGCGAGCGGTCGTACGACGTGTTCAGCCGACTGCTCTCGGAGCGGATCATCTTTCTCGGCACCGAGATCGACGACGGTGTGGCCAACGTCGTCATCGCCCAACTCCTCCATCTGGAGTCGGCGGCGCCGGAGAACGAGATCTCGATCTACCTCAACTCGCCCGGCGGCTCGTACACCTCGCTGATGGCGATCTACGACACCATGACCTTCGTGAAGGCGCCGATCTCCACCTTCTGCGTCGGGCAGGCGGCGTCCACGGCGGCCGTGCTGCTCGCCGGCGGGGATCGCGGGCGGCGGTTCGTGCTGGAGCACGCGCGGGTGCTGCTGGGCCAGCCGGCCAGCGGCGGACGCCAGGGCACGGTGTCCGACCTCGCCCTTCAGGCCAAGGAGATGGTGCGGATCCGCTCCCAGGTGGAGGAGGTGCTGGCCCGGCACACCGGCCACGACATCGCCACCCTGCGGGCGGACATGGACCGGGACAAGGTGTTCACCGCGCAGGAGGCGGTGGCGTACGGGCTGGCCGACGAGGTGCTGAGCCGGCGTCTCGCGGCGGTCTGAGACGCCGGCCGGGCACCGGTCTCAGGCGGCCAGGCAGAGTCCGTCGTACGACGAGGTCGTGGTCGTACGGCCGCGGTGGGCCTGCCGGGAGGTCACCCGGAGCAGCTCCCGCTGAGCCATCGTCAGCAGGTCGCCGAGGCCGAGGCCGAGCGCGTGGGCGGCGGCCGCGAGCACCTCCGAGGAGGCCTCCTTGCGGCCCCGCTCCACCTCCGACAGATACGGCATGGAGATCCGGGCCGCGTCGGCGACATCCTTCAGCGTCCGCTCCTGCGCGAGGCGTTCGCGGCGCAGGACGTCGCCGACAAGGTCGCGCCACAGGGGCTCCCTGGGGGCGGTGCGCTGTGGGTGAGCCGGCCGCAGGGGCGCGGGGGACGGGGGCATGGCCTCCGGCCGCGCGGGGCGGTCGGCCCGGGGGCGAAGGGGGATGACACGGGCTTCGTTCGTCGCTTGGTCGGTCATCGCTTCAGCCTAGGAGCCGGAGGCCGGACGGGAAGATTCCGGCGTTCCGCCCTCGGTGGAATGGGGCAATTCGGAAGCGGCGCCCGACGGGTCAGCGGCCGTGGCCGCCATACGTCGCCTCCACACGGGGGGCGGTCTGGGGCACCGGGACCGCGTCCCGCACGCCGGCCAGGAGGAGGCCGGCGCAGGGGCTCGGGCATCGATGGTCCAGTGGGGCGCGCGGTCTGCCGCCTCGCGCGCCCCGGCTGGGCCGGGGGCGCCCGCCGACGCGTCGAGCACCCGCTCGTTTACCCCCGGGCCGCCCGGCGGCCGAGTGCATCGCCACCACGCCCGATGGCGGTGCCGGGAGGGCCGCGACCGCCCCCTCCCGGCACCGCCATCGGGCGCGCCACCACTGTTTTGCGCCTCCTTGGCACTGGTAGTGCATGGTCGGCCACAGTCCGGGTACCCGCACGGTTGCGTCCCCGGTACCCGGGGGCGCACCAGGTCATCATCCGAAAGACAGTTCGAAAGAGGCAGACGCCGCGCCATGACTTTCGTGAGAGAGGCAATGGACACCGCCACCGCCATGACCGGGCCTGAGGCACCGCCCACCGGGCAGGGCGAGCGAACCGGGACCGGGTCGGGGCCGGTGCCGGCAGTCGTGGACCCGCAGGCCGTGGCACCCCGCGACGCACGAGAGCTGTCCCGCCAGTTCTTCCGCCGGCTCCAGGAGCTGGAGGAGGGGACGCACGAGTATCAGTACGCGCGCAACACGCTCATCGAGATGAACATCTCGCTGGTGCGCTTCGCGGCCGGGCGCTTCCGAGGCCGCGGTGACGACATGGAGGACATCGTCCAGACCGGCATGATCGGCCTGATCAAGGCCATCGACCGGTTCGACCTGAGCCGCGAGGTCGAGTTCACGTCGTTCGCGCTGCCGTACATCGTGGGCGAGATCAAGCGGTTCTTCCGCGACACCACGTGGGCGGTGCACGTCCCGCGCCGGCTCCAGGAACTGCGCGTGGAGCTGGCCAAGGCGCGCGAGGAGCTGTCCAGCCGCCTGGACCGCGATCCGACGGTGGCGGAGCTGGCCACGCTGATGAACATCTCCGTGGACGAGGTGGTCGAGGCCCGGATCGCGGCCAACGGCTACAACTCCGCGTCGCTTGACGCCGCTCTGACCGGTGACGGACCCGAGGACGGCGAAGCGGTGCTGGCCGACTTCATCGGCGTCGAGGAGCACGGGCTGCGGCTCGTCGAGGACTTCCAGTCGCTGGCCCCGCTGATGGCCGAGCTGGACGAGCGGGACCGGCGGATCCTGCACATGCGGTTCGTGGAGGAGGCGACCCAGGCGGAGATCGGCGAACAGCTCGGCTGCTCGCAGATGCATGTGTCCCGGTTGCTGAAGCGGATCATCGTCCGGCTGCGTGAGGGGATGCTCGGCGAGCTGGACCGCGTCTGAGGCCCCGGGAGGACCCGGGCGCCATGCCGTCCGGGCGGTTTCACCCGCCGTCGAGTTCGACCACGGCCCAGACGCGCTTGCCGACCGGCACCCGCTCGACGGCGACCCGGGACGCGAGCGCGTGCACGATCTCCAGGCCGTGCCGGCCGATGCGCTCCGGGTCCCGGGGGAAGCGCCGGGGCAGGGCGTCGCTGCTGTCGTAGACGGAGACCGTGACCGCGCCGTCCGTGCCCTCCAGGTCGAGGATGTACGGTCCGTCGCTGTGCCGGTCCGCGTTGGTGACCAGCTCGCTGACCACCAGGAGGAGACCCTCCCGGGCGCGCTCGGCGATCTCGGCGCACCATTCGGTCCTGAGCTGGTTCAGGAACTGCGCGGCGAACGCCCGCGCGTCCGCTATGCACCCGGGTTCCCCGGTGTAGTGCGCCGCCCGCCGCAGCGGTTCCACGGGCACGTCGAAACCGGAGGGTGCGATCGTGCCGTCCCGGTGCTCGATCATGCGTTTCTCTCTCCCACGCCGGCTTGGCCGGATACTGCTGCACCAGTCCTCGTACCCCGAGTTCGGCGGAGCAGTCCATGACGCGGCGGTCGTCACACGGCGGGCACGGAGGTGGCCGCTCCCGGCATGCTCGGCGGGAGGAGGAGCAAGGCGAGCGGGGGCGGCAGGGAGGTCGAGGTCTCGGGCGACGGCTCCGGCAACGGCGTGGAGGTGACCGGCTCCGGCGGCGAAAGGTTCTCGGGGCCCGGCGTGGAGGCCTCGGTGGTCACCACCGGGGCCTCCTCGGCCGGCGTGGAGGTGTCCTCGCCGGGGATCGTCGTCTCGTCCTCCGGAGTCGAGGTCTCCTCGTCCGGCGTGGTCGTCTCGTCGTCCGGGGTCGACGTCCTGTCGTCCGGCGGGCTGTCCGGCGAGGGCGACACGACGCTGACGGACGGCGTGGGCATGGCCTTCGGCGGCCGGGCCGGCTTGTCGGTGCCGCCGTCGTCACCGCGGGGGCGGGCCACCCACTTGTCGTTCTCGGAGTCGCGGAGCACGAAGGTGGTCACGACCTGCTGGGACGGCTGCATCACGACGACGTTCGACGCGTTGAACGACGGCCAGGCGTCCCCGGTCCGCTGGAAGCCGCTGTGCTGCTGGACCGGGTTGGTCAGCGGGTTGCCGCAGGCGCAGCGCACCCGCGGCATGCCCCGGTCGTTGACGAGCACCGCCGTGCCGGACTGGAGGATGGCCTGGTAGGGATTGGCCTTGCCGTCGCGGTAACCGTGGTTGGTGACACGGGTGTCCCATTGCAGTTGCACGGGGGTGAGACCGCGCAGATAACCGGGCACGTCGGACGGGGCGATCCCGAGGACGGAGCCGAACGCCTTGTTCTTCGCCGGGTTCTCCCAGAGATACGAGATCTGCCGCTCCACGTCGCAGGCGGCGACCTTCTCGGTGCCGCCGTAGACCCCGGCCCGGCCACCGTTGAGGGGCCGCACCTCGTTCTTGCCGATCGACTGCGCCGGCGACGGGCTCACCGGCTTCACGGCGCTCTTCCTGGCCGTGGGCGGGGTGAAGGGGTCCGGGCCCTCCTCGGCCGCGGCCTGCAGGAAGACCTCACTGCCGCCCGGGCCGCCGTCGCCGCGGGTGACCAGGACACCCACGGTCGCCACCGCGGCCACCAGCACGGCGGTCGTCGCGACACGAGGGACGGACTTCCACCACGGCCGGCCGGGTTCCGGCGGCGGTTCACCACCGGGCGTCGGGGTCGGGGGCGGCGGGGGCGGGCCGGAGGGCGGCTGCGCCCGGTCGGCGAGCGGGCCCGAGGGCGGCCTGGTGGGGCGGCCGGAGGTCGGCGGTTCGACGCTCACGAGCTGTGCTCCTGTCGGGGAGTGCCGACGGCCCGGATTACTCCGTTCAGCCGTATTTCATGCCCCTACTGACTATTGTGTGCTCCAGTGCGGTACGGCCCGCAAGCTGACGCGGACGGCTCTCCCGGCGGGCGAGGCGCCCGGGCGCTGATTAGCGTGGGCATGTGAGCCTGCGAATCTCCGCCGGCCGGGCCGTCGCCCACCACGGGTGGGTCCAGGCCCTGGCCGTGACCCTGGCCGGGGTGCTCGCCATGGGCGTCGTCGCCGCACTGGGACTGTGGGCGGCCGGGGCGACGGACCTGCCGGACGGTGCCTACCCCAAGGTGGTCGCGGCGACGGTCGTCACGGCGGTCGGCGGCAGCGTCGAGTTGTCGGGTGACGCCGGCCAACTCGCCGGTGTCGAGGGCGGTCTGACGGTCGTTCCGCTGTCCGTGACGCTGGTCGGCGCACTGGTGTTCGCCGCCGGTTTCCTGCGGCCGCTGCGGCACCGGGCGGTGGCCGGCGCGGGTGAGCTGGTCGGCTGGGCCGCACGGATCGCCGTGCTGTGGCTCCTGGTACTGATCGCGCTGGCCCTCACCGCCCGGCACACCTTCGGCTTCTCCCTCGGCGAGGGCGCGGTCAGCGACCTGGCCGACCTCTTCGGCGTCGAACCCAAGCTCGGCTTCACCACCGATGTGCCGCTGACCCTGGTCTTCGGGGTGCTGTGGCTGGCCGGGGTGCTGGTGCTGGCCCTGCTGTGTTCGCGCGGGGCCCCGTTGCCGGGGCGGCTGCTGCGGTTCCAGGAGTCGGTGCGCCCGGCGGCGTACGCGATGGTCGTCCTGCTGCTGGCCTACGTGGTGCTGGGCGTCGTCACCGGGCTGGTGGTCGCGGTGACGCGCGGGCACGGTGCGGAGACGCTGGCGGTGATCCTGCTGGGAACGCCGAACCTGGCGTGGCTGGCGCTCACCCTCGGGCTCGGCGCCACCTGGGACGGTCATGTGGAGGGGCCGTTCGGGCTGCCGATGCCGCAGGTACTGGACCAGGTGATGCGGTCCGCGGACGTGAGCACCGTCAATCTGGGCACGCTCTCCGACTACGACGGCCGGGTGTGGTGGCTGGTGGTGGTCGACGCGGTGCTGCTGCTGGCGGCGGCCTTCCTGATGGCCGTCCGCTCACCGGCCCGTGTCCACCTGTGGCAGCACGCGGCGCACATGGCGGTGGCGCTCGCCCTCGCGGTCCTCATGATCTGCCTGGTCGGCCGGATCTCCGCCGTCTTCGGCCTGTCCGTGCTGGGCATCGGCGATCTGGGCGGCGGGCTGTCCGGGGACCTGTTCCTGCGACCCCGGATCTGGGGGGCGCTGGGCCTCGCCCTGCTGTGGGGGCTGGTGACCGGTTTCCTCGGTGCCGTGTTCGCCCTGCGGGTGCGCCGCTCCGGCGAGGTGCCGGACGAGTCACCCCTTTAGAGCGTCCTCCCTGACCCGCGGGGCCTGTCGGCCGGGGATCGGTCAGGGCGGAGCCCGCGAGGCCGAGGCCGCCTACGACCGGCCCGCTACGGCTGGGTCCGCCGCCCGAACACCGGCTCGGCCCACCTCGGCGGCGTCCCCGGCCGCTCCCCCGCGTCCGGTTCGGCGCCGGCGTCCACCCGGGTCGGCGGGTGCCCGGCGTCCGCGGGTCCGCCCCGCGCGGGGTATCCGCTCAGCGCCGTGCGCAGGGCGGCGGTGAAGGCGAGACAGGAGTCGTGGCGGACGTCGGGGCTCTTGGCGAGGGCGCGCGCGAACACTTCGTCGACGCGCGGGGCGAGGTCGGGGCGGGACTCGGTGAGCGCGGGCGGGGTGTCGTGCTGGTGCGCCCAGAGCAGGGCCATGTCGTCGTCGCGCAGGAACGGCGGACGGCCCGCCAGGGTCTCGTAGACCACGCAGGCCAGGCCGTAGACGTCGCAGCGGCCGTCGACGGGCCGGCCGGAGATCTGTTCCGGGGCCACGTAGTCGAGGGTGCCGACGAACTGGCCCACGGTGGTGAACCCGGTCAGGGACAGGGACTTCTTGGTCAGCCCGAAGTCGGTGAGGTAGGCGTGCTCGGGGTGCTCGCTGTCGGTGCCCCGGGCGATGAGGATGTTGCCGGGTTTCACGTCCCGGTGGACCAGGCCGTGATCGTGGGCGGCGTCCAGCGCGGAGGCCACCTGCATGCCGATCCGGACGGCGGTCGCGGGCGGCAGCGGGCCCGCCCGGTCCAGCAGATGCCGCAGGTCACGGCCCTCGACGTAGCGCATGGCGATGTACAGCACGCCGTCGGTCTCGCCCGCCTCGAAGACGGGCACGATGTGCGGGTGGTCGATCGCGGCGGCCACCCGCGACTCATGGGTGAACCGCTTGCGGAAGGTGTCGTTGCGGGCCAGTTCGGGGGCGAGCAGCTTCAGCGCGACCACGCGGTCCAGGCGCAGGTCCCGCGCCCGGTAGACGACGGCCATGCCGCCGCGGCCGATCTCGTCCTGGATGCGGTACCCGGCGACCTGCCGGCCCGCCATCTCCGCCGACCGGCCCGCGAACGCGGCTGTGTCCCGCGCCATCACAGGTCATCCTCCGGAGACACCAGCCGCGTCGGCGCGTGCCCCGGGTCGGCGCCGTACCCCGAGTCCCGGCGGTACGGCGGTTCCCGTTCCTGGTCCCACCGCCGTTCGTCCTGCTCGTCCCACGGATGTTCGCGGGAGCGCGGGTCCTCGTCGGCCGCGTAGGTGCTCAGCCCCGTCCCGTCGCTGTACGACCAGCGCTCCCGCTCGGCGTCGTACAGCCACACCGACTCCCCGTCCACGACGACACCGATCCGCAGCCCGCGGGTGCGGTCCCGGAACGACTCGCCGTCCAGGGCGTCGTCCGCCAGCTCCTCCACGGCGGCCCGGTAGCGGGCGAGGGCCTGCTCGGCCCGGGCGAGCAGCGGACGGGGGTCGCCGTCGGGGGCGAGCCGGCGGTTCCGGGTGGGCGGGTCCTGCGGTACGGGGACCAGTGCCCGGCCGTCGATCCAGGCGGACCAGCCGTTGGAGCACCGGACGCGGCCCCAGTCGCCGCGCCGCTCGACGAGCTGCACCGGCAGCAGCGGATCGAGGGGGACCGTGGGCCGGTCGGGTGCCGGGGTCTCCCAGCTCGGCAGGCCGTGCCGGGGGACGACGTGGGTGGGCCGGAAGCCGCGGGCCGTCATGAGGGCACCTACTTCCGCATCACGACGGGCTCGTGGCGGCGCAGCAGCCGGATCACCAGCCAGCCGAAGGCCAGCGAGAGGACGGCCAGCGCGCCGATGCCGAGCAGCCACGTGTCCAGCGTGTGCGCGAACAGCGGATCGCGGGTGAGGTCACCGGGCGACAACCGGGCCAGGTCCAGGGTGCCGGCCATCGCGCCGAACGCCCAGCGGGAGGGCACCAGCCAGGCGGCCTGTTCGAGGCCGGGCACGCCGTCGAGCGGCAGCAGGGCGCCGCAGAAGACGACCTGGACGATGGCGAGCAGGACCAGCAGCGGCATGGTCACCTCCTCCTTGCGGACCAGGGCGGAGACCAGCAGGCCGAGCATCATCGCGGTGAAGGCGAGCAGCGCGACGGCGACGATGATCTCGGCGAGGGGCGGCATCAGCACCCCTCGGCCGCCGGGCGCCTTGAGGTCGACGCCGTACAGCCCGACCAGGGTGAGCACCACGGCCTGGAGCACGGTGACCGTGCCGAGCACCACCACCTTGGACATCAGGTACGCCGATCTGGACAGGCCCACCGCCCGCTCGCGCTGGTAGATCACCCGCTCCTTGACCAGTTCGCGCACGGCGTTCGCGGCGCCGGTGAGGACGCCGCCGACGCAGAGGATGAGCAGGACGTTCAGCGCGTTGTTGTGGGTCAGCTCGCTGCCCGCGAGGGCGCGGGTCATGCCGCCCATCACGAACGGCAGGGCGATCATGACGGCGAGGAAGGTGCGGTCGGCGGCGAGCGCGGCGGAGTAGCGGCGGACCAGCGTGCGCAGCTGGCCGCCCCAGCCGCGGGGCCGCGGCGGCGGTCCCAGGATGACCGGGCCCTGACGGGGCACCTTGGGCTGGCCTCCGGCCTCGGCCACGTACCGCCGGTGGAACGGCGAGGCGTGGTACTCCCCCGCCCAGTCCCGGTCCTGGTCCTGGTCGAACGCCTCGAAGGCCTCCGGCCAGTGCTCGAAGCCGAAGTAGGCGAGGGCGTCGCCGGGCGGGCCGTAGTAGGCGACCTTTCCGCCGGGGGCGAGGACGAGGAGGCGGTCGCAGACGTCCAGACTGAGCACGCTGTGGGTGACGACGATGACGGTCCGGCCGTCGTCGGCGAGACCGCGCAGCATGTGCATCACCGAGCGGTCCATGCCGGGGTCGAGGCCGGAGGTCGGCTCGTCGAGGAAGAGCAGCGAGGGTTTGGTCAGCAGCTCCAGCGCCACGCTGACCCGTTTGCGCTGGCCGCCGGAGAGGCTGTGCACGTGCTGCCGGGCGCGCTCCTGGAGGCCCAGTTCCCGGATCACCTCGTCGACCCGGGCCCGGCGCTCGGCCTTGGCGGTGTCCTGCGGGAAGCGCAGTTCGGCGGCGTAGGAGAGGGCGGCGTGGACGGTGAGCTGGGCGTGCAGGATGTCGTCCTGCGGGACCAGGCCGATGCGCTGGCGCAGCTCGGCGTAGTCGTGGTAGAGATCGCGGCCGTCGTAGAGGACGGTGCCGTGGTCGGCGGGACGCTGGCCGGTGAGCGCGTTCATCAGCGTGGACTTGCCGGCGCCGCTCGGGCCGACGACGGCGAGCAGGGATTTCTCGCCCACCGGGAAGGAGACCTGGTCGAGCAGGCGCTTGCGGCCGCGGTCGACGGAGACGGTGAGGTCCTGGACGTCGAGGGAGACCTCGCCGGTGTCGACGTACTGCTGGAGTTCGTCGCCGACCAGGCAGAAGACGGAGTGGCCGATGCCCACGATGTCGCCGGGGCCGAGACCGGCCCGGTCGACCGGCACACCGTTGAGGTAGGTGCCGTTGTGGCTGCCGAGGTCGGCGATCTGGTAGCTGCCGTCGGCGTGGAGGCGCAGTTCGGCGTGGTGGCGGGAGACGACCAGGTCGTCGACGACCAGGTCGTTGTCGGCGGCGCGGCCGATGCGGACGGTGCGGGTGGGCAGCGGCCGCACGCTGGTCGGCTCCCGGAAGGTCCCGGTGAGGGCGGGCCGGGAGACCGTCGAGGGGCGTTGCGGGGCGGTGACGGCGAGGCCGGTGAGAACGACGCAGGGGCCGTCGGTGGGGCTGCCGAAGCGGATGACGGTGCCCGGTCCGACGCCCCGCTCGTGGACGCGGCGGCCGTCGGCGTAGGTGCCGTTGGTGCTGTGCTCGTCCTGGAGTGTCCAGTGGTCGGCCTCGGGGTGCAGGACCGCGTGGTGCCAGGAGACCCGGGCGTCGTCGAGGACGATGTCGCTGAGGGGGTCACGGCCCACGTGGTAGTCGCGGGCCGGGGTCATCACGGTGACGCCCGTCTCGGTCTCCAGGACGAGTTCGGGTGCCGTGGACGCGGCCGGCCGCTCCGCCATGCCAGAATTCTACCGATTGGCCCACATTCGTGCGATCGGCCCAGGCCCACCTGCCCGGTCGGCCGCCGGGGCTCCGCGCGGCCGGTCAGGCCACCGGCACGACCAGCGTGGGGCCGGTCCGCTGCATCCGCAGGGCGTCGACGGACTCGGCCAGCAGCTCGTACTCGGTGGTGTCGTCGCTCACGGCGATCCGCACCAGCCGTCCGGCCGCGAGTTCGTCGGCGACCCGCTCCTGCCGGTCCGCGTCCGCGCACCAGGAGCGCAGTACGGCGGGCACGTCCTGGACTCCGTCCCCGACCGGGACCAGCGCGTTCGGCGGATAGGGGGCGTCGCCGGGCCGGGGGTCGAGCCGCTCGGCGATCCAGGTGGCGCGGTCCCGCAGCCACCACAGGGCGAGGGCCAGGGTGGGTGCCCGGTAGGTGCCCAGGGGTACTCCGATGCGCTGCCCGCCGCAGGTGCCGTACGCGGTGACATGGCACAGGAATTCGTCGTGCACGTTCGCCTCCCCCGTCGGGGAACTGCCCCTGCCGTCGAGTATCTTCACTCTTGAACCACTGTCACCATGCCTTTTTGGCCAGTCTCCTGGCATATTCCGCGCGAGCCGATTGGCCGGAATGCTACGGCCCCGCGATGAGTTCCGCGGCGGGCCGGAGTCTGCCCCGTATGGACACGACGGGAAAAGCGGGCGTGGAATTCACGGCGGTGCTGACCAAGAGCCCGGAGCAGGGCGGCTGGACCTATGTCGTCTGGCCGGAATCGGTCGCCTATTTCGGCACCCGCGGATTGGTCAAGATCCGTGGGACGATCGACGGGCACCCATTCCGCAGCTCCTTCATGGCCCTGGGCGACGGCACGCACAAATTGCCGGTGAAGGCGGAGATCCGCCGGGCGATCGGTAAAGACGAGGGCGATGCGGTGACCGTGCGCATCGAGGAGCGGCTGAGTTCTTGACCGCTTCCGGCCATTCTTGATCGGAATACCGGATGCCCGGAGACGGCGGCCGTCTCCGGGCATCGGGAGAATCTCCGCTACGGGGTGACGATCGCGTCGATGCGGGCCAGCTCGTCCGCGTCGAAGTCCAGGTTCCGGATCGCCGCGACGCTGTCCTCCAGCTGCTGCGGACTGCTCGCGCCGACCAGGGCGGAGGTCACCCGGCCGCCGCGCAGCACCCAAGCGAGGGCCATCTGGGCCAGGGACTGGCCGCGGGACTCGGCGATCTCGTCGAGCGCGCGCAGCTTGCCGACCAGTTCCTCGGTCAGCGCGTCGGAGTTCAGGAACGGGCTGTCGCTCGCGGCCCGCGAGTCCTCCGGGATGCCGTCGAGGTAGCGGGCGGTGAGCACCCCCTGCTCCAGCGGTGAGTAGGCGATGGAGCCCACCGCCAGCTCGTCCAGCGCGTCCAGCAGGCCCTCGTCCTCGGGGCGGCGGTCGAGCATCGAGTAGCGCGGCTGGTGGATCAGCAGCGGGGTGCCCAGCTCGCCGAGGATGCGGGCGGCCTCCCGGGTCTGCTCCGGGGAGTAGTTGGAGACGCCGACGTACAGCGCCTTGCCCTGCTGCACGGCGGAGTGCAGGGCGCCCATCGTCTCCTCCAGCGGAGTCTGCGGGTCGGGACGGTGCGAGTAGAAGATGTCGACATGGTCCAGGCCCATCCGCTTCAGGCTCTGGTCCAGCGACGACAGCAGGTACTTGCGCGAGCCCCACTCGCCGTACGGGCCGGGCCACATCAGATAGCCGGCCTTGGTGGAGATGACCAGCTCGTCGCGGTACGGCGCGAAGTCGGCCGTCAGCGCCTCGCCGAGCGCGGACTCGGCGGCGCCGGGCGGCGGGCCGTAGTTGTTGGCCAGGTCGAAGTGGGTGACACCGAGGTCGAAGGCGCGGCGCAGAATGGCGCGCTGGGTCTCGACCGGCCGGTCCGGGCCGAAGTTGTGCCACAGGCCGAGCGACAGCGCCGGGAGCTTGAGGCCGCTGCGTCCGGTGCGCCGGTAGGGCATCTCGGCGTAGCGGTCGGGGTGTGCGGTGTACAACGCGACTCCAGAGGGGTTGGCACACGAGGGGCGGCTTCGGGGTCCGAAACCTCCCCCACTCTGGCGTGACCTGCGGCCAGTGGTCCAACAGAAGAATCCGATGGGATTCAGCGACTACGCTTCTCGGTCATGGAACTGCGCCAGCTCCGGCACTTCCTCGCGGTCGCCGAGGACCAGCACTTCACCCGCGCGGCCGAACGGCTCATGGTCTCCCAGTCGGGCCTGTCGGCGTCGATCCGTGCCCTGGAGCGGGAGCTGCAGACCCCGCTGTTCGTCCGCACCACCCGCCGGGTCACGCTCACCGAGGCGGGCCGGGCGCTGCTGGTCGAGGCCGAGCGGGTGCTG
Source organism: Streptomyces sp. (assembly GCF_035645055.1). GTDB lineage: Bacteria > Actinomycetota > Actinomycetes > Streptomycetales > Streptomycetaceae > Streptomyces. The sequence goes on from NZ_DASQNH010000105.1 coordinate 56,740, forward strand.
GACCGGGTGCGGGCGGCGCACGAGGCGGTGGCCGCCGTGCAGGGCGTGCTGCGCGGCACGCTGGCGCTGGGCACCGAGCAGTGCATCGCCGGAGTGCCGGTGGCCGGGCTGCTCGCCGCGTTCCGGCGGCGCCACCCGGACGTGGAGATCCGGCTGCGGCAGGCGGGCTCCGGGGCGCTGGCCGACGAGGTGACCGCCGGGCGGCTGGACCTGGCGTTCGCGGTGCGCACCGGCACGGATTCCGAGCAGCTCCGGACGGTCTCGCTGACCAGCGAGCCGATGACCGTGCTGTGTCACGCGGACCATCCGCTGGCGGCGGCGGGGGCGGCCGTCACCCCCGAGGACATCGGCGGCGAGGTGTTCGTCGACTTCCACCCCGATTGGGGCCCGCGCCGCACCACCGACGCGGCGTTCGCCGCCGCGGGCGTACGGCGGACGGTGGCGCTGGAGGTGAACGACGTGCACAGCCTGCTCGACCTGCTGGACGAGAACCTGGGCGTCGCCGTCGTGCCGCAGCACTTCCGGCACAAGCGGCCGTCGCTGACCGCGCTGCCGCTGAAGGGCACCGGCGAGGCCGCGTACGAGACGGTGGCCCTGCTGCCGCCGCCGGAGGCCACCAGTCCGGCGGCCCGGGCTTTGATCACGTTGCTGGAAACGGGGGGCGCGTGAGGGGCGCAGGGGTCATGGTGGACCCATGCACGCAAAGGACATCCTCATCGACGGCTACAGCCGCATCCAGGAAGAAGTCCATGCCGCCGTCGACGGCCTCGGACCCGAGGAGCTGAACGCCCGGCCGTCCGCCGACGCCAACTCCATCGCCTGGCTGGTCTGGCACCTCACCCGGGTCCAGGACGACCACATCGCGGACGTCGCGGGGCTCGACCAGGTGTGGCTGGCGCAGGACTGGGCGAAGCGCTTCGACCTCGGCCTTCCTCAGCGGGACATCGGGTACGGACACGACTCCGCGCAGGTCGCCAAGGTGCGGGTCGGCTCCCCCGACCTGCTGACCGGGTACTACGACGCCGTGCACGAGCAGACGCTGGAGTTCCTGCGCGGGCTGGCCGCCAAGGACCTCGAACGCATCGTGGACGAGGGCTGGGATCCGCCGGTCAGCCTCGGCGTACGGCTGGTCAGCGTCCTGTCCGACGATCTCCAGCACGCCGGACAGGCCGCCTATGTGCGCGGGCTGCTTCAGAGCGCGGCGTAACCCGGCAGGATCACGTCCTCGATGAGGGCCTTGCGCTCGTCGAACGGGATGAACGCGCTCTTGACGGCGTTCACGGTGACGGTGCGCAGGTCCTCGAGGGTCCAGCCGGCCTGCTCGACCAGCAGGGACATCTCCCGGGTCATGGTCGTCCCGGACACCAGCCGGTTGTCGGTGTTCAGGGTGACCCGGAAGCCGAGGTCCTTCAGCGCGGTGACGGGGTGCTCGGCGATGGAGGTCGCGGCGCCGGTCTGGAGGTTGGAGGTGGGGCACATCTCGAGCGCGATCCGGCGGTCGCGGACCCAGCTCGCCAGGCGGCCGAGCTTGCCGTCGACGATGTCCTCGGTGATCCGCACGCCGTGGCCGATGCGCTGGGCGCCGCAGACCTGGAGGGCCTGGTGGATGCTGGGCAGGCCGTGGGCCTCGCCGGCGTGGATGGTGAAGGGCACGCTCTCGCGGCGCAGGTGCTCGAACGCGGCGAGGTGGTCGGCGGGCGGGAAGCCGTCCTCGGCGCCGGCGATGTCGAAGCCGACGACACCCGCGTCGCGGTAGGCGACGGCCAGCTCGGCGGCCTCCTGGACGCGGTCGAACATCCGCATGCCGCACAGCAGGGTGCCGACCCGCACCGGGGTGCCGGCCGCCGCGGCCTTGGCCATCCCGGCGGCCAGGCCCTCCTGCACCGTCTCGACGACCTCGCGCATGGTCAGCCCGCCGTTGGTGTTCAGCTCGGGCGCGTAGCGCACCTCGCCGTAGACGACGCCGTCCGCGGCCAGGTCCAGGACGTACTCCTCGGCGGTGCGCAGCAGGCCTTCGCGGGTCTGCATCACGGCGAGGGTGTGCTCGAAGGTGGCGATGTAGCGGACCAGGTCGCCGGAGTTCGCGGCCTCGTAGTACCAGGCGGCCAGCTCGTCGGGGTCGGTGGTGGGCAGGGTGTGGCCGACCTCCCGGGCCAGCTCGACCACGGTGGCCGGGCGCAGGCCGCCGTCGAGGTGGTCGTGCAGGACGGCCTTGGGGAGGCGGCGGACGACGTCGGTGTCTATGCGCGTAGAAGACATGGTGCGGGCGTTCCTCGGCGGTTCGGTGAGCGAAGGGGGACGGGTCAGGAGGCGGGCTGGAGCAGGTCCCAGCGGTTGCCGTAGAGGTCCTGGAACACGGCGACCGTGCCGTACGGCTCGTGCCGCGGCTCCTCCAGGAAGGTCACGCCCGCGGCGCGCATCCGTGCGTGGTCGCGGGCGAAGTCGTCGGTGTGCAGGAAGAAGCCGACCCGGCCGCCGGTCTGGTCGCCCACCCGGCCGCGCTCGGCGTCGTTCTTGGCGCGGGCGAGCAGCAGGGCGGTACCGGTGGCACCGGTCGACGGCTCGACGACCACCCAGCGGGAGCCGTCCGGTCGCGGGGCGTCCTCGGCCAGCCGGAATCCCAGGGCCTCGGTGCAGAAGCGGATCGCCTCGTCGTAGTCGTCGACGACGAGGGTGACCAGGGCGATGCGTCTCATCGGGACCTTTCGGCGCGCGGGCGGGGAACCAGGCGGGTTGACGGGAGAGGTTATACGTAAAACTTACCGGATGCCAGTCCTTGTCGGCGCGCCGGGTTCCGGGGTCTGCGATCACACGGCGGGGACGCGGCCACGGGGTGCGGTCGCGGGGTGCGGTCGCGCCCGGTGGCCGACGGCGAGCGGTCCGCGTCAGCAGATGAGCGTGCGCGGGACCGGCGCGCCGCCGGCGGAGCCCGGATTCTCGCGGCACTCGGCGCACACCAGCGCTCGGCGGCAGCGCGTGAGCGCCCCCGAGCGCGGTCCCCGAGCCATCCCCCGCACGTCCACGCGCACGCACACCACAGCGCGCGACCTAGGCCGCACGACAGAGGCGCCGTCCGCCCGACGCCCGAGAGGGCCTCCGCCCGGCGCCCGAGGTGCGGGACCGCCCCGCCGGTTAGCGTCCCCCCATGAAGATCACCGAGACACCCCGCACCCCCGCGCAGCGCAAGCAGGACGTCCTGGCCCGGCTGGAACGGGAGGAGGACGTCTGGGTCGCGTCCGCGGGGGCCGACGGGACGCCCTGGCTGGTCGCCCTCTGGTTCCTGTGGGACGGGGAGGCGGTGTGGCTGGCGACGCGGACGACCAATCCGACCGGACGCAATCTGCGCGAGGGCGGACGCGTCCGGCTGGCGCTCGGGGACACCCAGGACGTGGTGCTGATCGACGGGGAGGCGGAGGTCTTCACCCGTGAGGAGGTGCCGGCGGCGACCGCGGAGGCGTACGTGGCCAAGTACGGCTGGAATCCGGGCGGGGACAGCCCCTCCTACGCCTACTTCCGGGTGCGCCCGCGGGTCGTGCAGGCCCTGCGCGGAGAGCACGAGATGAAGGGGCGGTATCTGATGCGGGACGGGGTCTGGGCGGTCTGAGGCAGCTCGCCCTCGGGCGGACATCCTTTCTCCGCGCGGCGGTTACCAGGGGGTAATTCCCGGTGGTTTGATGTGCGGCGCCGCTCAACCCCCTTCGCCCACAGGGAGATCCAGTGCCGCTTCGCACCCCGCGCCGCACCTCCGGCGCCGCCGTGCTCGCCCTCGCCCTCGCCGCCGCGGGGCTCGCGGGCACGGCGCCGACCGCCACGGCCGCCGAGCAGACGCCGCCGGTCCGGGTCCTGTCGTACAACGTGTTCCTCTTCGGCAAGAGCCTGTACCCGAACTGGGGCCAGGACCACCGCGCGGCGGAGATCGCGAAGGCGCCCTTCTTCCGCGGCAACGACGTGGTCGTGCTCCAGGAGGCCTTCGACAACTCCTCCTCGGACGCGCTGAAGCGCGCCGCCGCGACCGCCTACCCCCACCAGACGCCGGTGGTGGGCCGGAGCAGGGACGGCTGGGACGCGACGGGCGGCGCCTACTCGGCGACGACGCCGGAGGACGGCGGGGTCACCGTGCTCAGCAAGTGGCCGATCCTGCGCAAGGAGCAGTACGTCTACCAGGACGCCTGCGGGGCGGACTGGTACTCCAACAAGGGCTTCGCGTACGTGGTGCTGAACGTCGACGGCGCCCGGGTGCACGTCCTGGGCACCCACGCCCAGTCGACGGACCCGGGCTGCGACCCGGGCGAGGCCGCCGCGATGCGCAGCCGTCAGTTCAGGGCCGTGGACGCCTTCCTCGACGCGAAGAACATCCCGGCGAGCGAGCAGGTGATCGTGGCCGGTGACCTGAACGTCGACTCGCGCAGCGCCGAGTACGCCTCCATGCTCACCGACGGCGGCCTGGTGGACACCGAGGCCCGCACCGGGCATCCGTACTCCTTCGACACGGCGGAGAACTCGATCGCCCGGGACCGCTACCCCGACGACCCGCGAGAGGACCTGGACCACGTGCTGCACCGCGCGGGCCACGCCCGTCCGGCGGTGTGGAAGAACGACGTGGTCAAGGAGACCTCGACACCCTGGACGGTGTCGAGCTGGGGCTCGTCGCACACGTACACCAACCTGTCGGACCACTACCCCGTGATCGGGCACGCGGGCTGAGCGGGACGCCTTCCGCGGCATTGACTGTAGTGTCACTCCAGTG